>NZ_JACJGM010000012.1 GCF_015024225.1 Nocardioides lijunqiniae | reverse complement strand
GGAGCGACGGGCGCCCGTCGGCCGGCTCGACGCCGGGCGTCGCGCACGCCGCCACAGCGGCGGTCGGGTCGCGCGGGTGGCGCGCCGGACACCGCGGCGTGCGCCGGTGGCGGCCTGGTCAGACATGTCGACCCCGTCGAGGAAGTGGGTGAGGCGGCGTCGGCCCGGGCCGCGCGGGGCAAAAATACCACCGGAGGGCGAAGATCCGGTGCCCCTGCGCGCCGTGCCGCTGGCATGCTCGCGTCATGAGCACTCCCCCGCCGCCCCTGGAGCCCCTCGACGAGTCCTGGGATCGGGCCTTGTGCGTCGTGGCCCACCCCGACGACCTGGAGTTCGGCAGCGCGGCCGCGGTCGCCCGCTGGACCGGCCAGGGCAAGACCGTCGCCTACTGCATGGTGACCAGTGGGGAGGCGGGGATCGACGGCATGGCACCCGAGGAGTCACGGCGGGTGCGCGAGGCCGAGCAGGTCGCCTCCGCCGCAGTGGTGGGGGTGCCGGAGGTGACCTTCCTGGGCCTGCCCGACGGCGTCCTCGAGTACGGCGTGCCCTTGCGGGCGGCCATCGCGCGCGAGGTCCGGCGCTTCCGCCCCGACATCGTCGTCACCGGCAACTTCCGCGAGACCTGGGGCGGGCGCAGCCTCAACCAGGCCGACCACGTGGCCGTGGGGCGCGCGGTCGTCGACGCGGTCCGCGACGCGGGCAACCGCTGGATCTTCGCCGACCAGCTCGTCGACGGCCTCGAGCCCTGGGGCGGCGTGCGGGAGGTCTGGGCGGCCGGCTCCCCCGAGAGCACGCACGGGGTGGACACCACCGCGACCTTCGACGCCGGCGTCGCCTCGCTCGAGGCGCACCGCGCCTACATCGACGGCCTCGGCTGGGAGCACTTCGACCCGCAGGAGTTCCTGGAGGGCTTCGCCCGGGAGTCCGGGCAGCGCCTGGGCGTCACCTTCGCCGCGGCCTTCGAGGTGTTCCCGATGGGGTTCGGGGACTACCCCCGGGGGGGGGGCCCCTGAAACGCCGAGCGGGCCCGGCCGCGAGCGGTGCTCGCGGCCGGGCCGTCTCTCTGCGCTCCCCCGGTTGGACTCGAACCAACGACATCCTGATTAACAGTCAAGCGCTCTGCCAGCTGAGCTACAGGGGATCGCGCTGACCATCTCTGGACAGCGCCGCAACTTTAGCAAGGGCGGCGACGCCGTCGAAATCGGGATCGGAAAGGCGCCTCAGCCGAGGTCGACCTCGCCCGACGCCGCGGCCAGCGCGGCCTGCGAGGCGGCGCGGATCTCGGGGTCGTCGGGGTCGATGCCCTCGTCGTACTCGAAGAGCCAGGCGATCTCGCCACGCGAGTGCGGGGCCCGCCGGGCGATCACGCGCACCCCCTGTCGACCACGCAGCGCGACGTGGCGCTGCAGCACGATGCTCGCGGTGACGCGCTCGCGGAGCAGCTCCAGCAGGCGGCCCACCTCGTCGAGGGTGACCCGGTGCTCGGGCCGCTCCTGGCCCCAGCTGCCGACCTCGCGGACGGTGAGCACCGAGGTGTCGGCGTCCCAGTCGGCGGCCTCCACCTGCTCCCACGGGATCCGGCGGTCGCGCAGGTAGAGCGCGTCGCGGGTGCCGCCGATCGCCAGGCCGTCGACGTCGGTGGCCCACGCCAGCAGCTGCTCGCCGCGCTGGACGTCGAGGTCGGGGCGGGTGCGTCGCAGCCTCATTCGCCGTTCGCCATCCGGTCGCGCAGGTGGCGGCGGTGCTGCTCCAGCGCCGCGAGCTCCCCGAACATCTTGTTGTAGTCGGCCGGGTGCTCCACCGGGTTGGTGCGCTGCAGCCGCGACTTCACCGCCGCGATGCGCCGCTGGGCGGTGAGCTCGAGCAGCTTGAAGACGTAGGAGCCGACGTAGGCGGCGTCCGGCTCGCGCATCAGCGGCTCGACGCCGAGCGCGCTGATCGCCGACGACACGGCCGGGTCCTCTGCGGAGTCGCGCAGCTTGGTCGACCAGCCGGGGTCCGAGGAGCCGGCCGCCAGGCCGCCGGCCGCCTCGACCAGCTCCCACACGCCACGGTAGGTCGGGTGCGTGAAGTCGTTGGGGCCGATGTCGGCGGTCGTGCGGCCGATCGCCATCGGGTGCTGGATCACGAGCTTGAGGGTCTCGCGCTCGATCGAGAAGCGCGGGTCGCGCAGGTCGGGCACGGCCGGCCGGGCCGGCGCGGTGGGGGCGGACTCGGGCTGGCGCGGTCCCACCTGCGCGGGCCGCTCGTCGCGGCGCGCGGGCCGGTTGGCGGCCCGACGTACCTCGGTGCGGGCCTCGTCGACGTCGATGCCGATCATGCCGGCGATCTCGCGGGCGAAGGCGTCGACCTTGGACTTGTCGCGGATCGCCGAGACCAGCTTGGCGCTCTCGCGCAGGGCGTCGACGCGGCCGTCGGCGCGGTCGAGGTCGTACTTGCTGACGACGTTGCTCAGCACGAAGCGGTACAGCGGCACCCGGCGCGCGACCAGCTCGCGCACGGCGGCGTCGCCCTTCTTGATGCGCACGTCGCACGGGTCGAGGCCGTCGGGCTCGACGGCGACGTAGGTCTGCGAGACGAAGTTCTGGTCGCCGGCGAACGTCTTCAGCGCGGCGTTCTGACCGGCCTGGTCGCCGTCGAAGGTGAAGATGACCTCGCCGCGGAACTCCTCGTGGTCGTGCAGGAAGCGGCGCAGGACGCGGGTGTGCTCCTCACCGAACGCCGTGCCGCAGGACGCGACCGCCGTGCCGACCCCGGCCAGGTGGCAGGCCATCACGTCGGTGTAGCCCTCGACGACCACCGCCTGCGAGGACCGGGCGATCTCGCGGCGCGCGAGGTCGATGCCGTAGAGCACCTGGCTCTTCTTGTAGAGCGGCGTCTCGGGGGTGTTGAGGTACTTGGCGTCGATCTTGTCCTCGTCGAGGATCCGCCGGGCGCCGAAGCCGATCGTGTCGCCGGTGGCGTCGCGGATCGGCCACAGCAGCCGGCCGCGGAAGCGGTCGTAGGCGGAGCGGCCGATGGCCACCAGCCCCACCAGGGTCATCTCCTCCTGGGTGAAGCCGCGCCCGCGCAGGTGCTTGAGCAGCGCGTCGCCGTCGTTGGGCGCGAACCCCATGCCGAAGTGCTCGGCCACCTGCTGGTCGAAGCCGCGGTCCAGCAGGAACTGCCGGCCCGGTGCTGCCCCGGGCAGCGCGAGCTGCTCGGCGTAGAACTCCTGGGCGACCTTGTTGGCCTCGACCAGCCGCGCGCGCGGCGGGCCCTTGGGCCGCTGGTCGCGCTCGTCGCCGTCCTCGCGGCGCAGCTGCACGCCGACCTTCTCCGCCAGCCGCTCGACGGCCTCGCCGAAGGAGAGCCCGTCGATCTTCATCAGGAAGGTGATGACGTCGCCGCCCTCCTGGCAGCCGAAGCAGTTGCCCGTGAGGATGTTGTCCTCGAGCGTGAAGGCGTGACCGTCCTCGACCTCGGCGCAGAAGACCTCCTCGACCCGGTCCGTCTCCTCCACCGACTGCACGACCCAGCCCAACCGAGCGAAATTCTTCTGGTTCGACTCGAAACGGTCGCGATGTGAGTCGAGTAGGAAGAAGTCGCTGGTCAGGTCGTCGTTGACGAAGTGGATGCGGTGGATCTCCGAGGGCTCGCGCCCCTCGAAACCAGCGCGCAACTGCGTGGTGATGCCGTACGTCGCGATGCCGAGGCGAGTACACAGGAGACGCACGAACTCCAGGTCGCTCTTGTCGGCCGAGTTCAGGATCACCGTCCCATCAGCAGCGACGCAGCCGTCGGCCGCGAAGTAGCCGGCGAGCCAGCCATAGAGATAGGAGACGGACTCGTCCCGCTCGGGCCGTTCCTTGAAGAAGCGCGGGAGGTGGTGCACGAGCAGGTTTCCGTCGTCCCGGACGCTCGTGTGGCTGTGCGGGAACCACTTGAGCATGGCCTCGTCCTTGGGCGGGCAGATCAGCGCCATGCTTCCGGTCCCGGACGGCGTGCCGTCGCCGTAGGTGAATCCGTGAGCGATGCCGAACGGCGAAGGAGTCGTCCTCTGGATGCGTGAGCGAGGGAACTTGGGGACGAGGCGGTCTCCCGCCTTCAAGTTCTTCGTCAGCACCTCGCGGGAGCCACGCTGATCCTTGCCTGAGCGCACGAACCACCGGTGCTCGTCGGTGGCGAACAGCTCCTTGACCTGCCGGTTGCGCGTGAGGGTGATCTTGAGGAGCGGCTGGACGCCGTACGACTTGAAGGGCGCCTCGATCCAGTCGCCGCGCGAGCCCAAGATCCGATGCGTGCCGCCGGCCAGCTCAGAGATCGGACGGGCGCCGTCCCAGGTCAGGACGCGGGTGTCACCGGCAAGGCAGTGGAAGAATCCGCGCGACGGGGTGACGTGGAAGGACGGGGACTTCTCGTCGTGGAAGGGACACAGGCCCTTCATCGAGCCGCCGCCGGCGTTGCGGAGCGTGACGTACGACGACACGATCTCGTCGATGCGAGCCTTCTCGCGCACCTCTGCGATGTCGTCCTCGCGGATCCGGCCTGCCACCCCCCGATCCTACGGGTGGATCAGTAGTCGCCGGACATGACGTTCCACAGGTCCTCGCCGGCGGCGAAGCGGTGGAGCTGGTCGCGGACCAGGCGGTGGGCGCGCGGCCACATGGCGCTGCTCGCGCCGCCGACGTGCGGGGACACCAGCAGACCGGGGGCGTCCCACAGCGGGCTGTCGGCGGGCAGGGGCTCGGTCTCCGCCACGTCGACGGCCGCCGTGACCCGGCCGGTGTGCAGGGCGGCCACCAGGTCGTCGGTGCGGACGACGGCGCCGCGGGCCATGTTGACCAGCAGCGCGCCGTCCTTCATCCGGCCCAGGAAGTCGGCGTCGACGAGCCCGCGGGTCTCGTCGGTCAGCGGGACGATCAGGATCACCACGTCCGCCTCCGGGAGCAGCTCCGGCAGGTCGGCCAGGGCGTGCACGCCCTCGCGCGCCGTGCGGGCGACGCGGCTGACGGTCACCTCGAACGGCGCCAGGCGCGCCTCGATCGCCTGGCCGATGGCGCCGTGGCCCACGAGCAGGACGTGACGGTCGGCGAGCGCCGGGCGCCACTGCGGCGTCCAGGCGTGCCGGTCCTGGCCGCGCACGAAGTCCGGGATGCCGCGCAGCGACGCGAGCACCAGCGCGAGGGTCAGCTCGGCGGTGGACGTGTCGTGGATGCCCCGGCCGTTGCAGAGGGTCACGCCCTCGGGCACCAGCGAGCGGACGTTGTCGACGCCCGCCGAGAGGGTCTGCACGACCTGCAGGGACGTCATCCGGGGCAGGACCTCCCCCACCGCCGGGCCCATCTGGTACGGCGGCACGTAGAACGCCACGTCGGTCACCGAGTCGGGCACGGACTCGGTCGGGTCGACGACCTCGTAGCGCAGGCCGGCGGGCGGGTCGCCCAGGCGCTCGGGGTCGAACGGCAGCCACACGAGGGGGTCGGTCATGATCGGCTCCTGAGTCGGGAGTGCCAGGCGACGGCGCTGGCGTCGGTGAGTGAGGCGACCTGGTCGACGACCACCCGCATCCGGGCGTCGTCGTCGGCCGCCTCGGCCCAGTCGTCGGCGAACGGACGGTCGAGGACGTCGGGGGCGCGGTGGGCCAGGATCGCCACGAGCTCCATCATCAGCTCGCGCTCGAGCGCCATCGCCTCCAGCCGGTCGGGGGCGGTCATCACGTAGTGGGCGGCGACGCCCTTGAGCACGGCCATCTCGAGCAGCGTCTCGTCGGGGACGACCAGCGAGCCCTCGTAGCGCGCGAACGGCCCACCGCCCGACGCCAGCGTCGCGTGCTGCACGGCGCCGCAGAAGCGCCCGATCAGGTCGCTGGTGAGGTTCTTGAGGGCGGCCAGGCTGCGCCGCGTGCCGTCGTACGGCGTGGTCGGCCAGCTGCCCTGGGTGCGCAGCCCGGCCAGCACCCGGTCGAGCTCGGCGTCGCTCGCGGTGGGGAGGTACCACTCGCGGACGGTGTCCCAGACCGCCGGCAGGTCCATCTCCGTGAGGTCGATCCGGCCGGCGACCGTGCCGTCCTCGACGTCGTGGACGGAGTAGGCCACGTCGTCGGCGAGGTCCATGACCTGCGCCTCGAGGCAGCGGCCCGCACCGGCGCCCTCGCGCAGCCAGGCGAACACCGGAAGGTCGTCGGCGTAGACGCCGAACTTGGCGGGATCGGGTCCACCGCCGCGGGTCCAGGGGTACTTCGTGCAGGCGTCGAGGGTGGCGCGGGTGAGGTTGAGACCGACCGAGCGCCCCTCGGCGTCGAAGGTCTTCGACTCCAGCCGGGTCAGGATGCGCAGCGTCTGTGCGTTGCCCTCGAAGCCGCCGCACTCGGCGCTGAGGTCGTCGAGCACCCGCTCGCCGTTGTGGCCGAACGGCGGGTGGCCCAGGTCGTGGGCGAGCGCCGCGGTCTCCGCCAGGTCCGGCGCGCTCCCGAGCGCCCGCGACAGGTCGCGGGCGACCTGCGCCACCTCGAGGCTGTGGGTCAGCCGGTTGCGGGTGAAGTCGTCGGTCTGGGGCCCGACCACCTGGGTCTTGGCCGCCAGCCGCCGCGACGCCGCGGCGTGCACCACCCGCGCGCGGTCGCGCTCGAACGCCGTGCGCACGGGCGCGTCCACCCGCTTGGGCGGCTCGTCGACGACGCGCTGGCGGGCGCTGTCGTCGTACAGGTCGAGGGGATCCATCGGCGCGAGACTAGTCCGCTCCCCCGACCGTCCGGACCGACGGGGCACAGGTCAGGCGGTGCTGCCCGGCTCGAGGCGGCTGCCGGCCGCGAGCGAGACCCCGTCGCCGACCGTGGACCCGCGGCCCACGAGCGTCACCACGTCGGAGTCGTCGGTGCCGGCCACGCCGGCCTCCCCCACGCGGGCGTCCGGGCGGATCTCGCAGTGCGTGTCGACGATCGACCAGTGCACCTGGGCGCCGCCCCGGACGACGGAGTCGCGGAACACCACGCTGTCGTGCACCTCGGCCCCCGCCTCGACGACCACGCCGGGCCCCAGCACGCTGCGGCGTACGACGCCGGCGACCGTGGCCCCCGGGCTGACCAGGCTGTCGACGACGTCGGCGCCGTCGAGCAGCCGCGCCGGTCCGCGCTGCGGCTGACGGGTCAGGATCGGCCAGTCCGCGTGTCCCAGGACGTCCTGGTCGTCGGTCAGGAACTCGTGGTGGGCGCGCAGGTAGAGGTGCGGCTGGCCGAGGTCGCGCCAGTAGCCGTCGAGGGCGTGGGCGTGGGTGCGGCCACGCTCGACCAGGCGCGGCAGCAGGTGGTCGCCGAAGTCCTCGAGCCCCGAGTCACCCGCGTCGCTGTCGGCGCCGAGCTCGCGGTGCAGCTCCTCGAGGACCTGGACGAGCACCACCGGGTCGTAGGCGAACACCTCGGTGGCGATGGTGCCGGTCGTCGGCTCCTCGGGCTTGTAGTCGAAGCCGGTGACCAGCCCGTCGCCGTCGGTCTCCACCGTGGCGTGGTTGGAGGCCTCCTCGACCGGCACCTCGGTCGTGACCACCGTGCACTCGGCGCCGGCGCGGCGGTGGGTCTCGACGACGTCGGCGTAGTCGAGCCGGTAGACGTGGTCGGCGCTCATCACCAGGACCACGTCCGGCGCGAACGTCGCGATCTGGTCGCGGATGCGGAAGAGCTCGTCGGCGTTGCCCTTGGCGAAGCCCTCCTCGTCCAGGCTTCCGGTGCCCTCCTCGGGCATCAGCAGGCGCAGCCCGCCCCGCGAGCGGTCGAGGTCCCAGGGGCGGCCGTTGGCCACCTGCTCCTCCAGCGTGCCCCCCTGGAACTGCACCGACAGCCAGACCTCGTTGACGCCGCTGTGGGTCAGGTTCGACAACGGCAGGTCGACCAGCTGGAAGACACCGAGGAACGGGAGCGCGGGCTTGGCGCGCTCCCGGGTGAGGACGTCCATCCGGCCGCCGGCGCCGCCGGCCTGGATGATGGCGAGGACGCGGTCACGAGGCATGCCGCAGTCTGGCACGGGCGGCCAACCGGGAGGTGCGTCGCCTCCGGAGGCTCAGTAGGCCGCGAAGTTCTGCGTGTAGTACGGCCGCCCTCGACGGTCCCAGGCCACGCCGATGCCGAGGTGGGTGTAGGCGCCGACCAGGTTGGCGCGGTGGCCGGGGCTGTCGATCCAGGCGTCGACGACCCGGTCCCGGGAGTACCCCATGGCGATGTTCTCCGCGGCCCGGCTCCAGCCGTCGGGGTACTGCGCGGCGTAGTCCGGGTTGTGCTCGAACCGACCGGTGTCGGCCATCCGGACCGACCACCGCTGGGCCACGCCGTTCAGCGCGGCCATCGGCTTCAGCGCTGCGAGGCCCTGCGAGTCGCGGTAGGCGTTGGTCTCGCGCAGGATGACCGCGCGGGCCTCGCGGAGGCGGGCGTCACCCGTGCGCCGTACGCCGCGGACGGTGACGACGCGCGACGTGCCGCCCCGCAGCCGCTGCGTGCGCGGCACCTTGACGCGGAACCGGTTGGCGCCGCGGCGCGCCTTCGTCCTGACGGCGTACGTCCGGTCGGCGCGGACCCGGGCCCGCTTGACCAGCACCCAGGAGTCGCCCCGCTTGCGTTGCAGCAGCACCACGGCACGCGCCGACCTCCCGCTCACGCGGCCGGCGACCCGCACCGGATTGCCGACGGCCACGCGGGCGGCCGCGGCGCGAGCGGTGACCTTGGTGGCGGCGGGCGCAACGGCGGCCTCGCTCGGAGAGCTCACGATCGCGGGCGCCACGCCCACTCCCAGGAGCAGGACGAGGGTCGCGAGGCGGCCGAGCACGACGTCAGTAGGTCGTGACGTGCACGTGGTCGTAGTGGTTGGCGGTCGTCGAGCCGCGGTCGGACATGCCGCGCCAGCCCTCTCCGCCGCGCTGCACGGACCAGATCCGCTGGGAGTAGATGAGGTAGCTGACGCCGAGCTCGGAGTAGTACTTCTTCACGAACTCCGCGACCTCGTAGCCCCGGTCGCCGGAGACCATGATGTCGACCGCGATGCCCTGGGCGTGCTCGCCGTCGCCGCGGAACGTGCCGTAGACGCTGATCTCGGGGAACGCCGCGCAGACGGCCGCGTGGACCTTCTTGATGTTCTCGCTGACGCCCGCCGGGACGGTCGTGCCGTTGGTGCAGGCGCCGCCGAGGGAGAACGGCTTCTCGTTCGTGAGGTAGCCGGTGCTGACCCAGCGCGCCTTGCCGTCGACCACGATCTCGTCGCGCCCGTCCATGGTGCGGCCGGTCACGAGGACCTTCTCGCCGGCCTCGATCTCGCCGACCTGCTCGGCCTTGGCGCCGGGGGCGGACCACAGGTCGAGGGTGCTCGCGATCCAGAGCCGCTCCTTGGCGGTGCGGATCGCCTTGAGCGTCGACTCGGTCGACATCGTGACCTTGCTCTTCGCCATCATGCTGGTCAGCTCGCCGCGTCCGGCCCCACGACCGGCTCCGCGGCTGACGTCCTCGCTGCGCTCCGCGGCGCCCGCGCCGATGGAGGAGGCTGCGGCGGTCATGTCCGTGGCGCCACTGCTGCTGGCGGGCTCACCGGCGGCGATCCCGAGGGTCACCGCGGAAGCGGTCGCCAGGACGGCGAGCGGGCCGGCGATGACGACGGCACGGGGCATGCGGCGGGCATTGGTCTCCCGCTTGTGGCGATGATCTGCCACAGCGCTGATCCTTTGCTGTTGCTGACAGGGACGGTGCCCCACCACACGAGGTGGTCGGGCACGAACGACGACTAAAGCACAGTGCGCGGATCGTGTCCCAATCCCCCACCAGAAACCTGTGCGTGTTCCGAGTCACCCACCGGTGGTCTCGGACGCGTCCTCGCGCAGCTCGACGTCGGTGCCGTCGGTGTCGTCCAGCCAGCCCTCGGGAAGGGCCACCCGGCTCTTCGGCGAGCCCTGGCGCCCGCGCGGGGTGCCGAGCTCCTGCACCGGGAACGCCTCGTCGCGGTCCAGGTCGGCGAGCAGCCGGTCCAGGTCGGCCAGCGTGTCGACCATGGCCAGCGAGCGCCGCATGTCGCCGCCGGCGGCGAACCCCTTGAGGTACCAGGACACGTGCTTGCGGAACTCCTTGCAGCCGCGCTCCTCGCCCATGTGGTCGCACAGCAGCTGCGCGTGGCGGCGCATCATGTCGGCGACCTCGCCGAGCGTGGGCAGCGTGGCGACCACCTCGCCCGCGAACGCCGCCGCCAGGTCGCGGAAGAGCCACGGCCGCCCCAGGCACCCGCGACCCACGACGACACCGGCGACCCCGGTCTCCTCGACCATGCGCACCGCGTCGGCGGCCTCCCAGATGTCTCCGTTGCCCAGGACGGGGATGTCGACGTGCTCGACCAGCCGCGCGATCGCGCTCCAGTCGGCCTGCCCGGAGTAGGACTGGGCGACCGTGCGCCCGTGCAGCGCGATGGCCGCACAGCCGGACTCCTGCGCGATGCGACCCGCGTCGAGGTAGGTGAGGTGGTCGTCGTCGATGCCCTTGCGGGTCTTCATCGTGACCGGGACGCCGTACGGCGTGGCGGCGGCGACCGCGTGCTCGAGGATCTCGCCGAGCAGCGCCCGCTTCCACGGCAGGGCTCCCCCACCGCCCTTGCGGGTCACCTTCGGCACGGGGCAGCCGAAGTTGAGGTCGATGTGGGCGACGCCGTACTCGCCGCAGAGGATCTCGGCCGCCTTGCCGACGTAGACGGGGTCTGTGCCGTAGAGCTGGACCGAGCGCGTGGTCTCGAGCTCGTCGAAGACGAGCATCTTCAGCGTCGTCTCGTCGCGCTCGACCAGCCCGCGCGAGGTGATCATCTCGCAGACGTAGAGGCCGGCCCCCTGCTCCGCACAGAGGCGGCGGTAGGCGGCGTTGGTGATGCCGGCCATCGGCGCGAGCACCACCGGCGTCTCGACGCGCAGCGACCCGAGCGTCAACGAGGAGGGCAGGGCGGTCACCCGCCCATTCTCGCGCCGGCGCGGCCGCCGCCCAAACCGCCGGATCCGCCGGGTCGGGCGGTGTGGCGGCGTGCAGCTACGGCCGGGGCTTGCGCTTGACGGGGCGCACCTTCGAGACAGGCCCGGTCCAGGTGATCGGGACGTACTCCTGCGTGGGGCGGAACGAGACCGCCGCCAGCGTGGTGCCGGCGGGCGCGAGGTAGACCAGGCAGGCCTCGTGCGTGGCGCCCGGGGCGAACGCCTTCGGGAACGGGCGGCTCGGGCACGGCTTGAAGCGACCCTTGAAGGTCGAGGCCTCGACGAGCATGTCCTTGGAGTCGACGCCGTACAGCGGGACCTGCCGGCCGCCGAGGTCGGTCTCGCCGGCGTTGGTCAGCGTGGCCCGGACGAAGTAGGGCGTCGTGCGCTTCGTGCTCGCGCCGAGCTGCCAGCCGGCGAACGACGCGCGGAACGTCGTCCGCTCGATCCGCGTGACGCTCACCTCCAGCACGCCGACGGTCTCCTGGCGCGGCTCGTAGGACACCACGGCCTCGTCACCGAGCACGAGGTCGGTGCCCTCGGGCGTCAGCTCGGTGCCCTCGGGGACCCCCTCCTGCTCGGGCTCCTGCGCCGCGGGCGACGCCGACGAGCTGGCGCCGTCCGTGGGCTCCGGGGTCTCCGGGTCGCCTCCGTCGTCCGAGCAGCCGGCGAGCAGAGCCCCGCACAGCAGCAGGCTGGCGAGGGTCCCGGCGCTCTTCACGGCGCCATTGTGCACCCGGCGGCCGCTCAGCAACCGAGGAACCGCTCCCCGAAGTAGGAGGAGATGCGGTCCAGGCCGATCCGCTCCTGCTCCATGGTGTCGCGCGAGCGCACGGTGACCGCGTCGTCCTCGAGGGTGTCGAAGTCGACGGTGACGCAGTACGGCGTCCCGATCTCGTCCTGGCGGCGGTAGCGCTTGCCGATCGCGCCGGCGTCGTCGAAGTCGACGTTCCAGTGCCGGCGCAGCTCGGCGGCGAGGTCGCGCGCCTTGGGCGAGAGGTCGGAGTTGCGGCTCAACGGGAGCACCGCGACCTTGACCGGCGCCAGGCGCGGGTCGAGCCGCAGCACCGTGCGGGTATCGACGCCGCCCTTGGTGTTGGGCGCCTCGTCGACGTCGTAGGCGTCGATGAGGAAGGCCATGAGCGAGCGGGTCAGGCCGGCGGCCGGCTCGATCACGTAGGGCATGTAGCGCTCGCCGCTGGCCTGGTCGAAGTACGACAGGTCCTTGCCGGAGAACGTGCTGTGCTGCGTGAGGTCGTAGTCGGTGCGGTTGGCGATGCCCTCGAGCTCCTCGAAGCCGCGCTGGGAGAAGCCGAAGTTGTACTCGATGTCCACGGTGCGCTTGGCGTAGTGGCTGAGCTTCTCCTGCGGGTGCTCGAAGTGGCGCAGGTTGGCCGGGTCGATGCCGAGGTCGGTGTACCAGGCGGTGCGCTGGTCGATCCAGTACTGGTGGATCTCCTCGTCCTCACCGGGCTTGACGAAGTACTCCATCTCCATCTGCTCGAACTCGCGCGTGCGGAAGATGAAGTTGCCGGGGGTGATCTCGTTGCGGAACGACTTGCCCATCTGGGCGATGCCGAACGGCGGCTTCTGCCGGCTCGTGGTCACGACGTTGGCGAAGTTCAGGAAGATGCCCTGCGCGGTCTCGGGCCGCAGATAGTGCAGCCCGGACTCGTCCTCGATCACGCCGAGGTAGGTCTTGAGCATCATGTTGAAGGGGCGCGGCTCGGTCCAGGCGCCGCGGGTGCCGCAGTTGGGGCACGCCAGCTCCTTGAGGTCGACATCGTCAGGATCGACCGGGTCGCCCTTGGTGCTCTTCTTGGCCGCGTAGTCCTCCTGCATGTGGTCCGCGCGGAAGCGCTTGTGGCAGGACTGGCACTCGGTGAGCGGGTCGCTGAACGTGCCGATGTGGCCGGAGGCCTCCCAGGTGCGGGTCGGCAGGATCACGCTGGAGTCGAGCCCGACGACGTCCTGGCGGGCGGTCACCATCGCCTTCCACCACTGGCGCTTGATGTTCTCCTTCAGCTCCACGCCGAGGGGGCCGTAGTCCCAGGCGGACTTGGTGCCGCCGTAGATCTCGCCGCACGGGTAGACGAACCCGCGGCGCTTGCAGAGGGAGACGACCTGGTCGAGGGTGGTTGCTGGCTTCTGTGCCACGTGGGAGCTCCTGCTCGTGGGCCGACTGGCTGCCGGTCCCGGAGCCGCTCAGCCTATCGACCTGCTCGACTCGATATTGAGCACGGTCCCCGGCTCGACCACCTCGTAGGCGCTGGGCTCGTCCACGGCCCGGCTCAGCAGCGGCACCGCCCCCAGCTTCACGTCGTACGACGACAGCGCCCGGCGGTAGGCCCCGACGTGCTCCCACCGCGTCGTGAGCACCCACAGGGTCGGCTCGTCGAGGTTGCGCCCGATCGTCCCGTCGACGTACCCGGGCCGCGCCGCGAGCAGCGCGTGCGCCCCCTCCAGCTCCCCCCGGAACACCTCGCGCTCGTCGTCGGCCACCCGGAACCTGCTCACCACCAACATCCCCGCAGGCTAGCCCCGGTGGTTGAGGTGCGAGCGCAGCGAGCCCCGAAATCACGCCGACTACGGTGGTTGAGGTGCGAGCGCCAGTGAGCCTCGAAACCACCGCACCGGTGGTCGAGCAGCGAGGAGCGCCAGCGACGAGCGTCCGTCGAGACCCCCGCACCTCTGGCTGCCTCCTCGGGGCCGGACTGGGGTGCCGCGCGCTTAGCCGGTCGCGTCTCCGCCTCAAGGAGCTTCGCCCGCTTCGCGGCGGCCTCCGGCCGTCCTTGACCCGGAGCCTCTCTCGACCGGCTTGACGGCGCACGGGGCGACACGGGCTTCGCCCGCGCCGCCCGCGCAAAGCGCGGCACCCCCCCTGGTGGGGCTGGTGTGACTGGTGGTGCGACAACCGACACTCAGCGTCGGCAGTTGGTCACCACACCGGGCCGGCCGAGCGTGGAGACGTCGGCGTCAGGCGCGAACTGCCGACATAGGCGACCGATAGGCAGGGCCCGCGCTTGTGCGGGCGGCGCGGCGAAGCCGCCGCCGCCCGTGCGCCGCCACAGCAGCCCGGGAGAGGCTCGGAGTCAAGGACGGCGAAGCCGCCGCGAAGCGGGCGAAGCTCCTTGACGCCGAGACCCGGGCTGCTAGCGCGCGGGCCAACACCAGCCCCCGCAAACAGTGTGGTTTCGAGGCTCGCTGGCGCTCGCACCTCAACCACCGTGGGATCAGCTCGGCGTTCGGGTGCAGGGGTCTCGACGGGCGCTCGTCGCTGACGCTCCTCGCTGCTCGACCACCGGTGGCGTGGTTTCAACCACTGGTCCGCCGAGTTGACAATGATTCTCATGTGCTTGAGAATCGTTCTCATGAACCTGCCTCGCCGCCTTGCCTTCCGCTCGTCCGCCCTCCTGGCCGCAGGAGCGCTGGCGCTGAGCGGGTGCGGCGCGCTCAGCGACGACTCGGCGAGCGCCGACGACGGGATCCAGGTGGTCGCCGCCTTCTACCCCCTCCAGTACGTCGCGGAGCGGGTCGCCGGCGACCTGGCCGACGTCGAGAACCTCACCCAGCCCGGTGGCGAGCCGCACGACCTCGAGCTGACGCCGCGCGAGACGGGCGCGATCGTCGACGCCGACCTCGTGGTGTTCGAGACCGGCTTCCAGCCGACCGTCGACGACTCCGTCGAGGCCAACGCGACCGGTGAGGTCGTGGACGTGGCCGACGTGGTGGAGCTGCTCAAGACCGAGGAGCACGAGGACGAGCACGCCGAGGAGGAGGCCGGCCACGAGGGCGAGGAGGAGGGCCACGCCGACGAGGAGGGTCACGATCACGGCGACGTGGACCCGCACTTCTGGCAGGACCCGCTGCGCATGGCCGACCTCGGTGACGCCGTGGCCGCGAAGCTCGGCGAGCTCGATGCCGACAACGCCGACCAGTACACCGCCAACGCTGCTGACCTCCGCAGCGACCTGGAGAAGCTCGACGAGTCCTACCGCTCGACCCTGACGAGCTGCGAGCGCAGCACGGTCGTGGTCAGCCACGACGCGTTCAGCTACCTGACGAAGTACGGTCTCGACATGGAGCCGATCAACGGACTCTCCCCCGACGCGGAGCCGACCCCCGCCGACCGCGCCCGCCTCGAGGACCTGATCCGCGAGGACGGCATCACCACGGTGTTCTCCGAGCGCCTGGCCACCAAGCGCCTGGCGAACGCCGTGGCCGAGGACGCCGGGGTGACGACCGCGGTGCTGGACCCGATCGAGGGCCTCAGCGACGAGACGTCCGACGACGACTACCTGTCCCTGATGAACGCCAACCTCGAGGCGCTGGTGAAGGCCAACGGGTGCCAGTGACACCTCTGCACCTCACGGACGGGGCGGTCGCCATCGGCGGCCGCCCGGTCCTGCGTGGCATCGACCTGCGCGTCGAGTCCGGCGAGTTCGTGGCACTCATGGGCGCCAACGGGTCGGGCAAGACCACCCTGGTCCGCGCCCTGACCGGGCTGCGCCCGCTGACCTCCGGCACGCTCGAGCTCTTCGGCACCGACCTCCGCCACTTCCACGACTGGCAACGGGTCGGCTACGTGCCCCAGCGCCTCGGCGCGGCCACCGGCGTCCCGGCCTCCGTCTGGGAGGTCGTCGCCTCGGGCCGGCTCACCCGCCGACGGCTCCTGCGCCCGCTCTCGCGTGCCGACCGTACGGCGATCAAGGACGCCCTCGAGGTGGTCGACCTCGCAGACCGGGCACGTGACGGCGTCTCGCAGCTCTCCGGAGGCCAGCAGCAGCGGGTGCTGATCGCGCGCGCGCTCGCCGGTGAGCCGGAGCTGCTGTTCCTCGACGAGCCGACCGCCGGCGTCGACCTGCCCAACCAGCTCGCGCTCACCGCCGCGCTCGGCGAGCTCGCCTCCCGGGGCGCCACCATCGTGCTGGTCGCCCACGAGCTGGGCCCGCTCGCCGGGCTCGTCGGGCGCGCCGTGGTCATGCGCGACGGCCGGGTCGCCTACGACGGCGCCCCACTGGCCGACCACCAGGTGCACGACCCGCGCTTCGCCGAGCCGCACCTGCACCACCACCACACCGACGGCCACGCGCTGCGCCACGACCACTCCCCCCACGTCTCCAGCCCGCTGGAGGGAGGCCGCTGATGCTCGACATCTTCTCCTACCCCTTCATGCAGCGAGCCCTGCTCGCCGCCTTCTTCACCGGCCTCGCGGCTCCCGCCGTCGGCACCTACATCGTCCAGCGGCGCCTGGCGCTGCTCGGTGACGGGATCGGTCACGTCGCCGTCACCGGCGTCGCGCTCGGGCTGCTGACCGGCATCGCGCCCACGTGGACGGCGGTCACCGTCGCGGTGCTGGGCGCGGTCCTGATCGAGATCATCCGCGAGCGCGGCCACACCAACGGCGACGTCGCCCTCGCCCTGCTCTTCTACGGCGGACTGGCCGGCGGCGTGCTGCTGACCGGGCTGGGCGGACAGAGCGCCGCGCGCCTGCAGGAGTACCTCTTCGGCTCCATCACCACGATCTCCGTGGGTGACGTGTGGATCACGATGGCTTTCGCCGCGGTGGTCATCCTCGTCGGCGTGGGCCTGGCCCCGCAGCTGTTCGCGGTGGCTCAGGACGAGGAGTTCGCACGGGTCGCCGGGCTCAACGTCCGGGCCTACAACCTGCTGGTCGCCGTGCTCGCCGCCGTCAGCGTCACGATCGCGATGCGCACGGTCGGGCTGCTCCTCGTGTCGGCGCTGATGGTCGTGCCGGTGGCGACCTCCCAGCAGCTCACCCGCTCCTTCCGGACGACCCTAGGCGCGGCGATGGTGCTGGGCATGGTCGCCTCCGTGGGCGGCCTGTCGCTGTCGGCCCTCGCTCCGGCCGGGACCCGCGTGGCTCCCGGCTCCACCATCGTCCTGCTCTCGCTCGCCGGCTTCGTGATCACCTGGCCGCTGGGCGCCTGGCTGCGCCGACGCCACCTGCGGAGCACGCCGTTCCCGGCGCTGCCCCCGGACGGGACCACCACCCCGCACGACGCGGCCGAGCACCCCCACGACCACGGCCCCGACTGCGGGCACGCCGCGATCCCCCACGGCGACCACGTCGACTACGTGCACGACGGCCACCGGCACGCCCCTCACGAGCAGCACTATGACGAGCACTGACCCGGCGCCCTCGGGGCTGCGCCCCACGCGTCAGCGGATCGCGGTGGCCGAGGCGATGGCCTCCTTCGACGACTTCCGCTCCGCCCAGGACATCCACGAGCTGCTCTCGCGACGGGGCGAGCCCGTAGGCCTGGCCACCGTCTACCGCACGCTCCAGCGGATGGTGGAGTCCGGCGAGGTCGACCTGCTGCGCACCGAGGACGGCGAGGCGAGCTACCGCCGCTGCTCCGACACGCACCACCACCACCTCGTCTGCCGCACCTGCGGAGCGACGATCGAGGTCGAGGGTCCTGGCGTGGAGCGCTGGACGCGCGCGATCGCCGAGGAGCACGGTTACGCGCAGGTCAGCCACACCCTCGAGATCTTCGGCACCTGCGCGGCCTGCCGCTAGCGCAGGCCGGAGCGGCCACCGCTCAGGCCGGCTCGGTGTCGTCGACGATCCGGCCGTCCTGGAGGCGCACCACGCGCGCTGCTCGGGCGATGACGTCGTCGTCGTGACTCACGCACACGACCGTGACGCCCCGAGCCACCTCGGCCTCGATGGCGGCACCGATATGCGCGGCGCTCTCCCCGTCGAGGCCCGTCGTGGGCTCGTCGATGAGCAGCAGCTCCGCGCCGCGGGCCAGACCCTGCGCCAGCAGCGCACGCTGCTGCTCGCCGCCGGACAGCGTGCCGAACGAGCGGTGCGCGAGGCCGGTGAGCCCCAGCACCTCCATCGCGGTCGCGACGCGGACCCGGCCGGCAGACCCGACCCGACGCCACAGACCGGCCTCACCCCAGGCCCCGATCGTGACCACCTCCCGCACGGTGACGGGCAGCCGGTCGGGCACGGCGGTGCGCTGCGGCACGAACGCCAGCGCCCCAGTCGCCCTCGTCACCTGCCCGGTCGTCACCGGCCGGACCCCGGCCAGCACCTCGATGAGGGTCGACTTGCCGGCGCCGTTGGCTCCCGTCAGCGCGGTGAGGCGCCCTCGCGAGATCCGCAGGTCCACGTGGCGCAGGGCCTGGTGCTCGCCGTAGGAGACCCCGACGCCCACGAGCCGGGCCATGGAGGACAGGTGCTGGGGGGACGAGGAGAGGTGCACGGAGGCCGTCATGGCACGAGAGTAACTTATTGATTTTGAGAATCACTCTCACTTGTCCTACGTTCGTCGCCATGTCCTGGATGACCGAGCCGTTCGCCCTCGAGTTCTTCCGGCGCGCGCTCCTCGGAGGCGCGTTGGTCGCCGTGCTATGTGGCGTCGTGGGCACCTGGGTGGTGGTGCGGGGCATGGCCTTCCTCGGGGAGGCGCTCGCGCACGGCATGCTCCCGGGCGTCGCGCTGGCGACGGTGGCGGGCTTCCCGGTGCTGCTCGGCGCCGCGGCCAGCGCCGCGGCCATGAGCGTGGCGGTCGGCCTCCTCCAGCGGAGCGGACGGCTCGCGTACGACACCAGCATCGGGCTGCTGTTCGTCGCGATGCTCGCGCTCGGCGTCATCGTGGTCTCCCACTCCGGCAGCTTCGCCACCGATGCCTCCGCGATCCTCTTCGGCGACATCTTGGCCATCTCCTCGACCGACGTGGTGGTGCTCGCCATCGCGACGGGCACCGGCCTCGTCCTCACGGCGCTCTCGCACCGCGCACTCGTAGCCCTCGCCCTCGACGCACGCGTGGCCGGCACCCTCGGACTGCGACCGGCCCTCGCCCAGGCGCTGCTGGTGGGACTGGTGACGCTCACCGTGGTGGTGTCCTACCAAGCGGTCGGGTCGCTCCTGGTCGTCGGCCTCCTGATCGCTCCCGCCGTCGCCGCGTCCGCCTGGACCCGCCGCCTGCCCACGACGATGGCGCTGGCCGCGCTGCTCGGCGTGCTGGCGGTCCTCGTCGGCCTGCTCGTGTCGTGGTTCGCCGAGACCGCCGCCGGGTCCTCCATCGCCATGGCCGCAATCTGCCTGGCGGCCCTCTCCCACGTCCTTCACGGCCTCGGCGGCGCCCTGCGCGGCGCCGGCCGAGGCCCGGCTCCCCGCCTCGCCTGACCTGTTCCTCGAGACCCCAGGAGAACGTCGATGCCCTCCCGCGCCCCCGCGCTCGCCCTCATGGGCCTGATCGTCCCGATCGGGCTCGCCTGCTCCGCACCCGGCCAGGACACCGCCGCCCCACGCGACGAGCCCGCCACCGAGGAGGACCACGGGAAGGTAGCCGGGGCGGCGGAGCTGAGCGAGCCCGCCTACGGACTGACGACCGTCGACCCGTCCGGGGTCGTGCGTCACCTCGACCTGGTCGAGGGGGCGGAGACGGGGATCGCGGACCTCGGGCCCGCCACGAAGGTGCAGACCGACGGCCGCTTCCTCTTCGTCGACGTCGCCGGCGGCGTCGACGTGGTCGACAGCGGCGTGTGGACCTGGGACCACGTCGACCACTTCCACTACTACCGAGCCGAGCCACGCGGGGTCGGCCGCCTCACGGGCGCGGGTCCGTCGAACGTCGCGACCACGACCTCCTCCACGAGCGGGGGCACGGGAGTCTTCTTCACCGAGACCGGTGAGGCGGTCCTCCTCGACACCGCGGCGCTGGCGGACGGTGGGCTCACGGAGCGGTACCGCCTCGAGGTGCCACCGCACGAGGGCCTGCTGGTGCCGGTGGGCGAGCACGCCCTCCTGACCGAGCCGGGTCCGGACGGAACCCCGGACCGTGTGGTGGCCCTCGACCCGGAGGGCGAGCGGCTGCCCGGTGCCGCCCACCGCTGCGAGCGCGCGTCCGGGACGATCACCACCCGCGTCGGCACCGTCGTGGGCTGCGCCGACGGCGCCCTGCTCGCCACCAGCGACGGGGACCGGCTGAAGGTGGAGCGCATCCCCTATCCGGCGGGCCGGCCCGCACCGCGCGCCACGTCGTTCGCCGGGCGCGACGGGCGCCCCACGGTGGCCGCGCTCGCGGGCCGCGACCGCATCTGGCTGCTCGACAACCGGCAACGGGCCTGGCGACTCCTCGACGCTCCGGTGGCCCTCCGACAGGTCACCGCGGTCGACGACGACGACGAGCACGTCCTCGGACTGACCGTCGACGGCAGGGTCGCCGTGATCGACGGCGTCACCGGGGACCTGCTCTCCACGACCCCGCCGCTCGCGGCCGCCTCGCTCGGGTCGGGTGTCGGCGAGCCGGTCCTCGTCGTGGACCAGCAGCGCGCCTACCTCAGCGCCCCCGCGGAGCGGCGTCTCCACGAGATCGACTTCAGGGACGGGGCCCGGGTCGCGCGCACCTTCCCGACGCCGACCTCGCCGCTCTTCACGGCCGGGACCGGACGATGAACGGCATGCGGCGGACTCTCGCCGTCCGCGTCGGCGGCCTGCTGTCCGCGCTCCTCGTCGGCGCCACGCTGGTCGGATGCGACGAGGCCTCCGACGGCCGCCCCGTCATCGTGGTCTCCACCAACATCCTCGGCGACGTCGTGGAGGAGGTCGTGGGGTCCGAGGCCCAGGTCGTCACCCTGATGCGGCCCGACGCCGACCCGCACTCGTTCGAGATCTCGGCCCGCGACGCGGCCCGCCTGCGGTCGGCCGACCTGGTCGTCTCCAACGGCCTCGGGCTGGAGGAGGGGCTCCAGCAGCACCTCGACGCCGCGGACGACGACGGGGTGCCCGGCTTCGTGGCGGGCCAGGCGGTCGACGTGATCGACTACGCCGACGGTGACGCCGCCGGGACGCCCGACCCGCACTTCTGGACCGACCCGGCGCGCATGGTGGACGTGGTCGACGGCCTCGTCGAGGCGCTCGCCGGGCTCGACGGCGTCGACGCCGCGACGGTCCGGGAGCAGGCGACGGCCTACACCGAGCAGCTGCGTGCCGTCGACGCGGCCATGACGAGCGAGTTCGCCGCCGTCCCGGCAGCACGCCGGGCCCTGGTCACCAACCACCACGTCTTCGGCTACCTCGCGGACCGCTACGACTTCCGGATCGTCGGCTCGGTCATCCCCGGCGGCACCACGCTGGCCGCCCCGAGCGCCTCCGACCTGGCCGACCTCGTGTCCGCGGTCGAGGAGACCGGGGTCCGCACCGTCTTCGCGGAGTCCTCCTCCCCCGACCGGCTGGTCCGCGCGCTCGCCGAGGAGGCCGGGATCGAGGTCGACGTGGTCGAGCTCTACACCGAGTCCCTGACCGCCGAGGGCGGCGGCGCCGAGGACTACCTGACCATGATGCGCGTCAACGCCGAGCGCATCGCCGGGGGTCTCCGATGACGGTCTCCCCCACCAGCCGACCGGCTGGACCACCCCCCATGGAAGGACGATCCACGATGCGCACATCCCCGATCCGACGAGGAGGTCTGGCGGCGATCCCGGCGGCCACCCTCCTGCTGCTGGCCGCCTGCTCCTCCGGCGGTGACGACGACACCTCCGCCGACGAGGCCCAGGCGGGCCGTGCGGGCAGCGGCGAGCCCTCGGCCCGCGTCGCGGTCTCCTACGAGGGCGGCGTCGCGGTCCTGGACGGCGAGACCCTCGAGGTCCTCGGCGACCTCGACTCCGAGGAGTTCACCCGGCTCAACCCCGCAGGGGACGGCCGGCACGTCATGGTGACCGTCGCCGACGGGTTCCAGCTCCTCGACACGGGAGCCGGCGAGGACGGCACGGAGCCGCGGATGACGGACACCGTCTACGAGGCAGACACCCCCGGCCACGTCGTTCCGCACGCCGGTCGCACCGTGCTCTACGCCGACGGCACCAGCGACAGCACGATCCTGGAGACCGACGACCTCACGGGCGAGGCCCGGACGGTCCCCGGCACCGAGGCGCACCACGGCGTCTCCCTCGTGCTCGAGGACGGCACCTTCCTGACGACGGTCGGCGACGCCGAGACGCGCTCGGGCGCCGTGGCGCAGGACGCGTCCGGCACGACCGTCGCGGAGTCCGACCAGTGCCCCGGCATCCACGGCGAGGGCACGGCGGCCGGCGAGGTCGTCGTCTTCGGCTGCGAGGACGGCGCCCTGCTCTACGCCGACGGCGGCTTCCAGAAGCTCGCGGCACCCGACCAGCCCTACGGCCGCATGGGCAACGCCTACGTCAGCGAGACCAGCCCGCTCGTCGTCGGCGACTACAAGACCGACCCCGACGCCGAGGGCTACCTGCTCGGAGCGGTGACGGTCATCGACACGACCGACGGGACGCTCGAGGTGGTCGACCTCCCCGACGGCGCGGACTACACCTTCCGCGGCGTCGCCCGCGGGCCGCAGGACCGGGCCTTCGTGCTGGGCACGGACGGCTCCATCCACGTCCTCGCCCCGGAGAGCCGTCGGGTCGTCGACGCGTTCCCGGTCATCGACGCGTGGGAGGGCCCGGCCGAGTGGCAGGACCCGCACCCGTCGCTGAAGGTCCACGACGACGTGGCCTACGTGACCGAGCCTGCCTCGAAGGCCGTGCACGCGGTCGACCTGACGACCGGTGAGGTGCTGCGCACCGCCACGCTCGACGCCGAGCCGAACGAGATGGCCGTCGCGGGCGACTAGCCCGGCCCCGCGGCGGGAGCACCGTCCAGGGGCAGCCGCACCCGGAAGGTGCTCCCCCGCCCGACCTCGCTCTCCACGTCGATCCGGCCGGCGTGGCCCTCCACGATGCTGCGGGTGATGTTGAGCCCGAGACCGACGCCCTGGATCGACTGCTCCTCGGCGTGGCGGGCGCGCCAGAAGCGGGTGAAGAGGCGGTCGCGGTCGGCGGCGTCGATGCCGACCCCGGTGTCGCGCACGGTGATCTCGGCACGGTCGGCGTCGATCCCCAGCTCGACGACCACCTCCCCGCCACGCGGCGTGTACTTGATCGCGTTCGAGACCAGGTTGTCCACGGCCTGGGCGATGCGCTGGGCATCCACCTTGAGGACGAGGTGGGGCGGCGTGCTCACCTCCAGGTGTACGTCGTTCTCGCGCGCGGCCGGCTCGGCCGCCTGCACGGCCTGACGCACGATCTCGGCGAGGTCGGCCTCGCAGCGCTGGAACTGCACGCCGTCCTCGTCGAGCTGGCTGGTGTGCAGCAGGTCGCCGACCAGCCGCTGGAGCCGCTCGGTGTTGCGCACGACGACCTCCAGCTGGGCGCGGGCCTGCGCCGGCAGGTCGTCGCGCTCGAGGAGCAGCTGGGTGTAGCCGTGGATGGACGTGAGCGGGGTCCGCAGCTCGTGGGAGACGGAGCTGACGAACTCGTCCTTGACCGACAACGCCCGCATGAAGTCGGTGACGTCCTTGTAGGCCAGTGCCGCGCCGTCGAAGCGGCCACCGCTGTCGCGCACGACCCGCGCCGACACCGACAGCGCGCGCCGGGTCAGGGGGTCGTCGCCCACCCAGATCCGGACGTCGTCGAACTCCTGGCCCTGCGCCGCCAGCGCGGTGGGCATCTCGTCGGCGCTCACCTCGGTGGTGCCGTCCGCGCTGTAGACGAGCCCGAGCTGGCCGGCCCGACCTGCGTGGCCGCCCGGGTAGGCGAGGCCCATGAAGTCGCCGTGCCGGCGGTTCATGGCCTGGTAGACGCCGTCGTCGTCGAGCAGGACCAGCCCGACGTCGACGCTGTCGACGATGGCCGCGGACACCCGTCGCTGGCGCTCGAGGCGGCTGACGGCGGAGGCGATGGCGAGCGAGGCCGCGATCGCGACCAGCACCGACAGCAGGATGCGGGAGACGTTGGGTCCGTCCCACCCGAAGTAGGCCAGGCTCGGCGCGCCCGCGAGTACCGCCGCGCCCAGGGCGGTCACGACGACGCCGCGCCGCCCGTAGTAGCGGCCGAGGTAGAGGCCCGGCAGCACCATCAGGACGGCGGAGCCGCCTCCCACCGCGTCCAGACGGAACATCCCGATGGTCGCGAGGTCGCAGACCGCGAGGACGGCCGGCGCCCAGGGCGGCAGTCGTCGCCACGGCAGCGCGAGGGCCGCCACCGTCACGACGACGAGCAGCGCGGCGCCCGCTCGCGGCCACGGACCGCTCTCGACGGGTCCGGCGAACCGCAGGACGAGGTCCAGCGCGAACAGGACGGTGCAGACCGACTGGGCCACGGCCGGGCGCGCGAAGACGTCGGGAGACGGCGTCGTCGTCAGGTCGCCGTGATCACCAGCGCTCTCCCCCACCGCCATGCACGACTCCGTTCGCTCGGTCGGGGACAGCCTGGCAGAGAGTGCGAGAGACGGGCCAGCACGAGGCGCGGCGGTCTAGCAGCGCCGGCACCTGGGTGCTCCGCCACGGCGCCGGCTGACCTGGCTCGGCGCCGCCACGAGTGACTACGACGTGAAGTTGGGCTGGGCGCCGCCGTAGCGCCGGTCACGCCCGGCGTAGACCTCGATCGC
Organism: Nocardioides lijunqiniae; assembly: GCF_015024225.1. Taxonomy (GTDB): domain Bacteria; phylum Actinomycetota; class Actinomycetes; order Propionibacteriales; family Nocardioidaceae; genus Nocardioides; species Nocardioides lijunqiniae. Next base: position 133,619 of record NZ_JACJGM010000012.1, on the reverse strand, counting down.
CTGCCACAGCGCGCGACGGTCGACGTCGGGCCAGAGGACGTCGGTGAAGACCAGCTCGCTGTAGGCCGCCTGCCACAGCATGAAGTTCGACAATCGCTGCTCCCCCGACGTGCGCCAGACCAGGTCGGCGTCGGACTGCTCGGGCACGTAGAGGTAGCGCGCGAACGTCCGCTCGTCGACCTTGTCGGCCTTGAGCCGGCCCGCGGCGACGTCCTGCGCGATGCGTCGGGCGGTGTCGGCGAGCTCGGCGCGCCCGCCGTAGTTGACGCACATCGTCAGCGTGAGCACGTCGTTGTCCTTCGTGAGCTCCTCGGCCACCTGCAGCTCGCGGATCACCGACTTCCACAGCCTGGGGGCCCGACCCGCCCAGCGCACCCGGACACCGAGCTCGTGCATCTCGTCGCGCCGGCGCCGGATCACGTCGCGGTTGAAGCCCATGAGGAACTTGACCTCGTCGGGAGAGCGCGACCAGTTCTCGGTCGAGAAGGCGTAGGCCGACACCGCCTTCACGCCGATCTCGATCGCGCCCTCGACGACGTCGAAGAGCGAGCTCTCGCCCTGCTCGTGGCCCTTCGTGCGGGGCAGCCCGCGCTCCTTGGCCCACCGCCCGTTGCCGTCCATGACGATCGCGACGTGCTTCGGGACCAGGTCCTTGGGGATCGCCGGCGGCCGCGCGCCCGAGGGGTGCGGCGTGGGCTGGCGGACGGCTCGCTTCACGGGGCGACGCTATCGCTCGACGTGCTCCAGCGAGCGCAGGCCTCGTTCCAGGTGCCAGTGCAGGAACGCCGACACCAGGCCGCTCGCCTCGCGCAGCTGGCGCGGCTCGGCCGCCTCGACGACCGGCCAGTCGCCGGCCAGCAGGGCGCTCATCGTCGCGATGACCTGCGGCGACGGGCTGGCCGAGCCCGGCAGCCGGCACGTCGTGCAGAGCATCCCGCCCATCGACGGGTTGAACCAGCGGTGCGGCCCCTCGAGGCCGCAGTGCGCGCAGGCGTCGAACGACGGCGCGTAGCCGGCGACCGCCAGCGAGCGCAGCAGGTAGGAGTCCAGGATCTGGCCGGGCCGGTGGTCCCCCGCCGCCATCGCCCGCAGCCCGCCGACGAGCAGGAGGAACTGCTGGAGCGAGGGCTGCTTCTCCTCCGAGACCAGCCGCTCGGCGGTCTCGAGCATCGCGGTTCCGGCCGTGTAGCGCTCGTAGTCGGCGCCCAGCGCCGAGGAGAACGCCGACTTGGTCTCGGCCTGGGTGATCGTGTCGAGGTTGCGGCCCTCGGCCAGCTGGAGGTCCACGTGGGTGAACGGCTCGAGCCGGGACCCGAACCGTGACGACGTGCGGCGCACGCCCTTGGCGACGGCACGCACGCGTCCGTTGCTCCGGGTGAGGAGGGTGATGATGCGGTCGGCCTCCCCCAGCTTGTGGGTGCGCAGCACGATCGCCTCGTCGCGGTAGAGAGGCATCTGACCAGTGTGCCCCTCAGGTGGCGGCGCGGCGGCTGCGACGCGGCGTCTTCCAGCACGCGAGTGCGAAGTCGGCCGCTTCGGCGTCCAGCCGCTCGGGGTCCCGACGCCACTCCAGGATGCTGCGCGCGCGCACGAAGGTGCCGTTCGGCAGCTCCTCGGCGAGCATCGCGGCGTCGGCCGCGGGGTGGATCGGGTCGGCCGGGTGGCCGACGACCAGGGCCGGCACCCTGATCGCCCGCCGCTGGCGCGACGACGGGGCGATCCGGCCGAAGAACACCCCGTGCACCAGCGCCGCCATCGAGTCGGCGCGCTGGTCGAGGGTGTCCAGCGCGATGCCGGCCCAGAACGGCACGACCCCACGCGGGACCGGACGCGTCAGGCGACGCACGGCGGCGATGGTGAGCGGCAGGAAGCGCGCGGAGAACAGGATCGGGCCGAACGCCAGGATCCCGGCCTCCAACGCGTTGTCGAGCACCGGCATCTCGCAGATGAGGCCGCGGACCCGCTCGGGGGCGCTGACCGCCACCTCCAAGGACACGTTGGCGCCCAGCGAGGTGCCCCCGATGACCGCCTGCGGCGCGCCGAGGTGGTCCAGCAGCGCCACGACCTGCTCTCCGAAGGCCGTCATCGAGTAGACCAGCGGGTCGGCCGGCCGGTCGGACCGTCCGTGACCGAGCAGGTCCAGGGTCACCACGTGCAGTCCCTGCGACGCGAGCGCTCGCGCCAGCGGCTGCTGCATGCGTCGCGGCATCAGCTGGGCGTGCAGCAGCACCACCCAGGCGTCGCCCGCGCCGTACTCGGTGTACTCCAGGCGGTCCCGGCCTTGGTCGCCGTCCAGGAAGAGCTGGCCGATGCGTTCGGAGACGAGCATGGCCGCAATCTAGGGCATGTGCGGGCTCGGGCAGGGGTACCTCCGAGCATGAGTCCCCGTAGCGAAGACCGACCGATCGACCTGGGGGGCGTGCCCGCCGAGGAGGGCATCAATGCCGCCGACGCCGAGGAGCGCCTGGACGTCGACCCCGAGGAGCAGGTCAACCGCGCCGAGCGGCGCGGCGAGGACGACCTCGACCTGATCCCCGGCAAGACCGACGACGACTGAGGTCCCTCAGGACGGCGCCAGCTTCTCCGGGAGCAGCTTGTGGGTGCCGTCGCACCACGGCTTGCGTGCCGACTTGTCGCACCGGCAGAGCGCGGTGACCCGGCGGGTCGTCTCGTGCAGCTCGCCCGACGAGTCCTCGATGACGTGCTTGCCGCGCAGCAGCATCGGACCGCCCGGGCACAGCACGACGTCCGGGTGCTCGTAGGTGGGCACGTCGCTCACGACGCCACCTGCCAGCGCTCGAGGAGCAGCCGGGCCAGCCGGTCCTCGAGGTCGAGGCAGGTGAAGGCCCCGAAGTAGACGTCGTCGGTGACCTCGGGCTCGACCGCGACGAGCTCGCCGCAGATCGCGCGCACGGCCAGCTGCTCGTGCACGGCGTCGGCCTCGACGTGCTCGTCGTAGTAGGCGGACATCTCCGGCGCCATGCCGAGCCGCTGCAGCCCCTGCGACAGCTGGCGCGACGGCAGCGAGCTGGTCGCCTCGAACGCCGCCAGGTGCCCGAGCGCGGCGCCGCGCAGCCGACGATGCAGGCCCATCAGCGACATCGCGTTGTTCTGCTCGAGGATCTCCAGCGGCACGTCGTCGAGGTAGGCGCCGTACTCGGCGCGTAGCCCGATCGCCTCGAGACCGCGGGCGAAGAGGTGCGAGTGCACCCGGTTGGGGTCCCCGGATCCGTACTCGTCGTACTGGAGCTCCATCAAGGCCGCCTTCGACGCGGTGGGCAGCCGCGGCACGACCCACGCGGTGGGGTCGGACTCCTTGAGGTGGTAGACCGACCTCAGGCGCAGCAGGTCGAGCACCTGCTGCTCGTCGGCCTCGGTCTGCACGAAGCGCGCCAGCGAGCGGCCGTCATGGGCGGCGACGAACGCGAACAGGTCCTCACCGAAGTCGTCGTTGCGCTCGTGGTCGCTGCGGTAGGCGTCCCAGCGCGAGCGCAGCCGGCCCTCGAGCTCCACCTCGAGCCCGCGCCGGACGGCGAGCAGCTCGGGGTCCCACTCCGCCGTCTCGTCGACGTCGTCGAAGCCGCGGTAGGCCAGCTCGTAGAGCGCCCACAGCGTCACAGCGGCGTCCTCGGGGCCGTCGGCCCCCGGGTGCGCGCGGGCCACCGGCTCGGCCGGGATCACCCGCATCGACTCGAACACCGCGGCGCTCAGGGGGCCGCGCGGCTTCGGAAGCATCATGGACCGTCGGTACCCGCGCACCGACTCTCCCAATCCGAGCGATGCGCCCGAACCGCCACCCCTCCGGGTGATTCTTCCCCAGCACCCCTTGGGGTGGGCGGCAGCGGAGCGTCCGGCCCCTAACGTCGAAAGCGATGGGGAGCCGCCTCATTTCGGGAAGAGGACGCATGATGATGACTGCCGCACACACCACCATCCGTGGGCCGCGTCGGCTCGACGGAGACCGGGGTCTGACCCGCGCTGAGCGCAGCGAGCGCACGGCCGCGCTCCTCACCGCCGCCGCCGCCGCCACCGACCCCGACGAGAGCAGGTCGATCCTCGACGAGGTGATCGTCATCAACCGTGGCGTGGCCGAGTCGGTGGCCTCGCGCTACTACGACCGCGGCATCGACCGCGACGACCTGCGCCAGGTCGCCTACGAGGGACTGACCAAGGCGGTGCGCCGCTTCGACCCGGCCACCCGCAACGACCTGCTGACCTTCGCCGTCCCCACCATCCGGGGCGAGCTCCTGCGCTACTTCCGCGACCGGGGCTGGACGGTGCGGCCGCCGCGCCGCATCCAGGAGCTCCAGTGGCGTGTCAACCAGGCGATCGAGTCGCTCGAGGGCGAGCTCGGCCGCAGCCCCTCGACCCCCGAGCTCACCGAGCGGCTCGGGATCAGCGAGGCCGAGTACCGCGAGGCGCTCGAGGCCTTCGGGGCCTTTCAGCCCGCCTCGCTCGACCAGCCCGTCGCCGCGGACTCCGCGACCTGCGTCGGCGACCTGCTGCCCGGCGTCGACCGCGAGTCGGCGGCCAGCGAGGCGCGGATGACGTTGGCGCCGGTCGTACGTCGTCTCTCGGAGCGGGACCGGCGGGTGCTGCACCTGCGGTTCTTCGACGACCTCACCCAGGAGGAGATCGGCAAGGACCTGGGCGTGACGCAGATGCAGGTCTCGCGCCTGCTCAGCCGGATCCTCGGGACGCTGCGCAGCGAGATCGGCGACGACCTGGAGCCGTTCAACCACCAGGCCAGCGCCTGACGCGCATGGGGCCCCGGGACGTGGGCACCGGCCAGGCATGACCGACCTGCGAGCCCTCGTCCTGTCCTGCACGCTGAAGCCCTCCCCCGCCGAGTCGAGCGCCACCCTCCTCGGCACCCAGGTGCTGGATGCGCTTGCCCCGCACGGGGTGACCGGCGAGGTGGTGCGGGTGGTCGACCACCAGGTGAGGTTCGGGGTCTCGACCGACGAGGGCGACGGCGACGAGTGGCCGGTGCTGCGCCGCAAGATGCTGGACGCCGACATCCTGGTGATCGCCACCCCGATCTGGATGGGACAGCCCGCATCGGTCTGCAAGATGGTGCTCGAGCGCCTCGACGCCGAGATCAGCGAGACCGACGACCAGGGCCGGATGCTGACCTTCGGCAAGGTGGCCGTCGTCGCGGTCGTCGGCAACGAGGACGGCGCACACCACACGGTGGCCGAGGTGCTGCAGGCGCTCAACGACACGGGCTTCAGCATCCCTGCCAACGCGGGCACCTACTGGGTCGGCGAGGCCATGCACGCCACGGACTACCAGGACCTGGACGAGACCCCCGACAAGACGGCCTCCACCACGAAGACCGCCGCAGCGAACGCCGCCCACCTGGCTCGGCTGCTGAAGAGCGAGGAGTACCCCGCAGCATGAAGACCGGCTACTTCCTCTCCTGCGAGGAGTACACCCCCGCCGAGCTGGTCGAGCAGGCCGTCCTTGCCGAGCGCGCCGGCTTCGAGGCGCTGTGGATCAGCGACCACTTCCACCCGTGGAACGACGAGCAGGGCCAGAGCCCGTTCGTCTGGAGCGTCATCGGTGCGATCTCGCAGGCCACCTCGCTGCCCGTGACCACGGCGGTGACCTGCCCGACCGTTCGTGTCCACCCCGCCGTGATCGCGCAGGCCGCGGCCACGGCGTCGGTGATGCTCGACGGTCGGTTCGTGCTGGGGGTGGGCACCGGTGAGGCGCTCAACGAGCACGTCCTGGGCGACGCCTGGCCGTCGTACGACGTGCGCATGGAGATGCTCGAGGAGGCGGTGGCGCTGATCCGGCGGCTCTGGGAGGGCGACTTCGTGACCACGCGCGGCCGGCACTACGAGGTCAGCAACGCCCGCATCTACACCCGCCCCGCGACTCCGCCGCCGATCTACGTGAGCGGCTTCGGGCCCAAGGCGGTGGCGGACCTCTCGCGCTTCGCGGACGGCTTCATGTCGACCCAGCCGGACGCCGAGATGGTGTCCCGCTTCAAGGACGCCACTGGCGGCAAGCCCGCCCAGGCAGGATGCAAGGTCGCCTGGGCCGACACCCGCGAGGAGGGCGTCGACATCGCCCACCGCCTGTGGCCCAACGCCGCCCTGCCGGGGGAGCTCTCCCAGGTCCTGCCCTCGGTGCGCCACTTCGAGCAGGCCACGACCCTGGTGACCCGCGACGCGATCGCCGAGAGCTCCGTGGCCGGGCCCGACCTCGACGAGCACCTGACGCAGCTGCACGAGTACCGCGACGCCGGGTTCGACGAGGTCTACGTCGCCAACATGGGGCCGCACTACCGCGAGATGATCGAGGCCTACGGCCGCGACGTACTTCCCACGCTGAGGAGCGACCGATGAGCAGCACCGAACGAGTCATGAAGGCCACGCCCGAGCAGGTCTGGGAGGTCCTGAGCGACGGCTGGCTGTACCCCCTCTGGGTCGTGGGGGCGTCGCGGATCCGTGACGTCGACGAGACCTGGCCGGAGGTGGGATCGCAGCTGTACCACTCGGTGGGTGTCTGGCCGGCGCTGATCGACGACTCCACGCAGGTCGAGGAGTGCCGCCCGCTGCGCATGATCAAGCTGCGCGCCCGGGCCTGGCCCACGGGCGAGGCGAGGGTGGTGATCCGCCTGGAGCAGGTCGGCGCCGAGACCCGCGTCGTGATCGAGGAGAACGCTGTCAACGGACCTGCGGTGCTGATGCCCAAGGTCCTGCAGGACCCGCTGCTGGCGTGGCGCAACGTCGAGGCGTTGCGCCGGCTCGCCTACCTGGTCGAGCGTCGGGAGCAGTGACCGCGTGACCCACGACGCGATCGTCGTCGGCGCCGGCCCCAACGGGCTGGTCGCCGCCAACCGGCTCGTCGACGCCGGCTGGTCGGTGCTGGTCCTCGAGGCGCAGCCCGAGGTGGGCGGAGCCGTGCGCAGCGACCGCGAGCTCGACCCTGAGTTCGTGCAGGACACGTTCAGCGCGTTCTACCCGCTGGCCGCGGCCTCGAAGGGCATCGCCTCGTTCGGTCTCGAGGAGCACGGCCTCACCTGGCGGCACGCACCCGCCGTCCTGGGCCACCCCATGCCCGACGGCCGATGGGCGATGCTGCACCGCGACCGCGAGGTGACGGCGCGGCTGATGGAGGAGCAGCACCCGGGCGACGGCCAGGCGTGGCTGGACCTCTGCGAGGTGTGGGACGTCATCGGTGAGCAGCTCGTGACGGCCCTGATCTCTCCCTTCCCGCCCGTGCGCGCCGGCGTCGGCGTGCTGACGCGGCTCCGGAAGGCCGGTGGACTCGACTTCGTGAAGACCCTGCTGACCCCAGCCACCGAGATGGGACGGCGCGGCTTCGACGGACCTTCGGCCGGTCTCCTGCTCGCGGGCAACGCCGGCCACTCCGACCTGCCCCTCGACGCGATGGGCTCCGGCGTGTTCGGCCTGTTGATGACGATGCTGGGCCAGACCGTCGGCTTCCCCGTGCCGGAGGGCGGCGCCGGGATGCTGGCGACCTCGCTGCGCCGCCGGCTGGAGTCGCGCGGTGGCGAGGTCGTGTGCGATGCGGAGGTGCTGGAGGTCCTGGTCGAGGACGGACGAGCGACCGGTGTGGTCACCGCCGACGGTCAGCGCCACGCCGCGCGACGGGCCGTGGTGGCCGACGTCATCGCCTCCCGCCTGTTCGGCGGCCTGGTCGCCGACGAGCACGTCCCGGCCAAGGTCCGCCGTGGCATGAAGGACTTCCAGCTCGACCCCGGCACCGTCAAGGTCGACTGGGCCCTCGACGCGCCGGTGCCGTGGGCGAGCCAGCCGGCGTACGCGCCGGGGACCTTCCACGTCGCCGACTCCGTGGAGCAGATGACGGAGGCGCTCGGACAGGTCGCTGCGGGCGTCATCCCGGCGTCGCCGTTCATGCTCGCCGGGCAGATGACGACCTCGGACCCCACCCGGTCGCCGGCCGGCACCGAGTCGCTGTGGGCCTACACCCACGTGCCCCAGCCGGAGCGCACCGTGCGCGACGGCGGCGAGGAGGTGCGCGGCGTCTGGGACCGGTCGGACTGCGAGCGCTTCGCCGACCGGATGCAGGCGCGCATCGAGCGGCTGGCGCCCGGGTTCGGCTCCACCATCCGCGCCCGACGGGTGCTCGGGCCGCACGAGATGGAGCGGCGCGACGCCAATCTCGTGGGCGGCGCGATCAACGGCGGGACCTCCCAGGTGCACCAGGAGCTCTTCCTGCGCCCGGTGCCGGGCATGCTCGGCCGGCCCGAGACCGGCATCCCGGGGCTCTACCTCGGCTCCGCGTCGGCCCACCCCGGCGGCGGTGTCCACGGCGCACCCGGGATGAACGCCGCCCGGGCGGCGCTCTTCCACTCCCGCGTCGGCCGACTCGACCCCCGGCGGCGCTGACATCCTCCGCCCCCGCTCACCCCGACGGGTTCACCCCGACAGGTCGGTCCTCACCCGAAAGTGCGTACTGACCGCCGTTCGGCGCGGGTACCAGGACGCATGACGACGCTCCACCGCGACGAACGTCGCCCCCGCCTCGACGAGCCGGTCGTGGCCTCGGTCCCCAGCAGCCACGTCTACGTGCGCCACCTCGCGCCCGAGAGTGGCCCGTCGCCCGTGCGCCTGCCCGACCCCGACCCCAGCAGCCCGGAGCGCTCCACCACCGAGACCTGGTGGCCACCGGTGATGCTGGAGCCGGCGTGGGCCGCCACCGCCGACTTCGACGTCTTCCACCTCCAGTTCGGCTTCGACGCCTGCTCGGTCGAGCGGCTGCACGAGCTCACGTCCACGCTGCGCGAGCGCGCGAAGCCGTTCGTCTACACCGTCCACGACCTGCGCAACCCCCACCACGCCGACCGGGAGACCCACGACCGCCAGCTCGACGTGCTGGTCCCGGCCGCGGACGCGCTCGTGACCCTGACGCCGGGCGCCGCCGAGGAGATCCAGCGGCGCTGGGGCCGCACGGCCATCGTCCTGCCGCACCCGCACGTCGTCGACTTCCCGACCATGGCCCGCGCTCTCGACACGCGTGCGCGACGGCACGCGGGCGCCTTCCGGGTCGGTCTGCACGTCAAGAGCCTGCGCGCCAGCATGGACCCGCTCCGCCTGCTCCCCACGCTCGTGGAGACCGTGCGCGCGCTGCCCGGCGCGGTGCTGCAGGTCAACGCCCACCACGACGTCTTCGACGCCAACGGCCTGCGTCACGACGCCGGCCTGGCGGCGTACCTCCGGGAGGGGGCCGACACCGGACTGATTGACCTGCGCGTCCACGACTTCCTCAGCGACGAGGACCTCTACAGCTACCTGGGCTCGCTCGACGTGTCGGTCCTCCCCTACCGCTTCGGGACGCACTCCGGGTGGTTGGAGGCGTGCCGCGACCTCGGGACGACCGTGGTCGCGCCCACGTGCGGCTACTTCGCGGAGCAGGGCCCGGTGCTGAGCTACACCCACGACGAGGCGACGTACGACGCCGACTCGCTCGCGCAGGCGCTGGTCACCGCGCACTCCGAGCGGCCGCGCCTCGGGATCACCATCGACGAGCGCCGCCGCCAGCGCCGCGACGTCGCCGCCGCCCACGACGAGCTCTACCGGTCGCTGCTGCGATGAGCGCAGCGCTGCGGATCTGCCTGATCGCCTCGAGCAGGTTCCCCATCCGGGAGCCGTTCGCCGGTGGACTGGAGGCGCTGACCTTCCACCTCGCGCGCCGGCTCGTGGCGCGCGGCCACGACGTCTCGATCTTCGCGGCCCCGGGGTCGGAGCCCGGCCTGCCCGTGACCGACCTGCCGCTGCAGCCCTTCGTCGCCAGCGAGGCCGCCCGGTCGGACGTCGGGGCGACGCCGGAGCAGTGGCTGGCCGAGCACCACGCGTACCTGAGCCTGATGCTCGACCTGCTGGCCCAGGGCCGCGACCGGTTCGACGTGGTGCACAACAACAGCCTGCACCACCTGCCGATCGCCATGGCCTGGTCGCTGCCCGTCCCCACCGTCACCACGCTGCACACGCCGCCGGTGCCGTGGCTGGAGTCGGCCGTCAAGCTCGACGCCGGGCGCGGCGCGTTCACCGCGGTCAGCGCGTTCACGTCGCGCTCCTGGGCGCACGCGACGCCCAGCACCCCGATCCACAACGGCGTCGACACCGACCAGTGGTCCCCCGGCCCCGGTGGAGGCGCGGCCGTGTGGTCGGGCCGACTGGTCGCCGAGAAGGCTCCGCACCTCGCGATCGACGCAGCGCGCGTCGCGGGCGTCCCGCTGGTGCTGGCCGGCGCGGCTCACGACCCGACCTACTTCGAGACCCAGATCCGCCCCCGTCTCGGACGGGACGTGGAGTACGCCGGCCACCTCACGCAGCACGAGCTCGTCGACCTGCTCGGGGCGGCGGCGGTGGCCGTCGTGACGCCGGCCTGGGACGAGCCCTACGGCCTCGTGGCCGCCGAGGCGATGTCGTGCGGCACGCCGGTCGCGGCCTTCGAGCGCGGCGCGCTGCCCGAGATCGTGGGCGCGAGCGCGGGGCGCCTCGCGCGGCCCGGCGACGTGGGCGACCTCGGGCGCGCCATCGCCGAGGCCGTCGCGCTCGACCGCGCGGCCGTGCGCGAGGCGGCGCTCTCGGAGTTCACGCTGGACCGGATGGTCGACGACTACGAGCGCGTCTACGCCGGGCTCGTCACCGGGGACCTCGCCGCGTGATCGGCTACTACGTCCACCACCACGGCCACGGGCACCGGCACCGGGCGCTCGCCCTGGCCCGGGCGCTGGGTCGGCCGGTGGTCGGGCTCTCCTCGGCCCCGGCACCGCGCGGCTGGCCGGGTCAGTGGGTGCAGCTCCCCCGCGACGACGAGGGCGGTCCGCCGCACGACGAGACCGCCCACGGGCGGCTGCACTGGGTGCCGGCGGGCGACCGAGGGCTCGCACGGCGCTCCGCGGTCGTCTCGCAGTGGATCGCCGAGGCGGCGCCCGACGCGATGGTCGTCGACGTCTCCGTCGAGATGACCCTGCTCGCCCGGCTGCACGGGGTCCGGGTCGTGGGCGTCGTCCCACCGGGTCGTCGCGACGACGCCGCGCACCTGCTGGGCTTCGACGTCAGCGAGATGCTGGTGGGCATGTGGCCCGCCTCCGTGGTCGGCATGCTCCCAGGCGTCCCCGACCGTGTGCGCGAGCGCGTCGTGCCGGTGGGTGCGCTGTCACGGCACCCCGTGGCCGCCGAGCAGCCGCGTGCCCCGGGCCCGCGACGGGTCACCTTCCTCGCCGGCTCTGGCGGGCCGCGACTGCCGGAGGCCCTGCTGGCCTCCGCCCGTCGTCAGACCCCGGACTGGGAGTGGACCGTGCTGGGCGGGCCGGGCACGAGCGGCTGGAGCGACGACCCGCAGCGCGCCATCGAGCAGGCCGACGTCGTCGTCACCCACGCCGGCCAGAACGCCCTCGCCGAGGTCGCCGCCGCGCGCCGCCCTGCCGTGGTCGTGCCCCAGGACCGACCGTTCGACGAGCAGCGGACCAGCGGCACCGTGCTCTCCGAGGGCTGGCCCGCAGTCGTGCTCCCGGAGCTGCCGACCGAGGGCTGGTCCGCGCTGCTCGAGCGCGCCTCGTCGCTCGACGGCCGAGGTTGGCAGCGGTGGTGCGACGGGCGGGCCGCGGAGCGCTTCGCCGGCGTCGTGGAGGACGTCGCCCGGGGCTGGCGGGTGGCCTCGTGAGCGCGACGGCCGTCGTCACGATCGTGCACGGCCGCCGCGACCACCTGGCGCTGCAGGGCCGGTCGCTGGCGCGACAGACGGACCCGGCGGCACACGTCGTCGTCGCCATGGACGACCCTGACCTCGAGGTGCCCGGCGCTCACGTCGTGCACGTGCCGAGGCTCCCGCTCGGCCTGCCCCTGGCAGCCGCGCGCAACGCCGGAGCCGCGGCCGCGCTGGCCGAGGGCGCCGACGTCCTCGTCTTCCTCGACGTCGACTGCCTCGCCGACCCGGCGCTCCTGGCGGCCTACGGCGACGACGTGCGGCAGCAGCCGGGCACGGTCTGGTCGGGCCCCGTCACCTACCTGGACCGTCCGCCGCCCGGCGGCTACGACCTCGACGGGCTAGCCGCCCTCGACGCCCCCCACCCGGCGCGCCCGGCGCCGCAACCTGGCGAGCTGCTCCACGACGCGGACCCGGACCTCTTCTGGTCGCTGTCCTTTGCGTGCCACGCCGACGCCTGGCTGGCCTCCGGCGGCTTCTGCGAGGACTACGTCGGCTACGGCGGCGAGGACACCGACTTCGGCCGCACCCTCGTGGCCCGCGGCCTACGCCTGGGCTGGACCGGCTCCGCCCGGGCCTACCACCAGTGGCACCCGGTCTCCAGCCCGCCGGTCGAGCACGTCGACGACATCGTGCGCAACGCCGCGCTGTTCCACCGCCGCTGGGGAGAGTGGCCGATGGGCGGCTGGCTCGACCAGCTGGAGCAGCAGGGCCTCGTCGTCCGTCGGGACGGAGCGTGGGCGGTGGCCGCCGAGGTGCTCAGCGGCCGGACGCCCTAGAGCTCGCTGTCAGGGACGACGTGGACCGCCGCCTCCTCGGCGGAGGCACCGGCGCCGTCGATGCCTACGTCGTCGCCCACCAGGTCCTTGTCGACGTCCTCGCCGAGCCCCTGGTCGAGGTCGACGAGCCGGCCCGCTCGCACGTCGCCCACCTCGCCGTCGTCGAGGAACTCGTCGGACTCGCTCGGACCGTCGTCGTCACCGGTGCCGTCCTCGGCGTACGGGTCGGGCTCGGGGTCCTCCTGCCGCAGGCGCTGGTCGAGGCTCTCGCCCAGCGCCTCCTCGTACGGCGTGTTGCCGAAGCCCTGCCCGGCCGAGTAGTGCTCCGGAGGCGAGTAGCCGCGGTCGAGGATGTCGTCGACGTCCCCGTCGGCCAGGGAGTCCCCCGGCTGGAGCTGGTCCTCGTCGTCGACGCTGTAGTCGCCGTAGCTCTCGTTGTCGTTGTTGCTCATGGACGCTGAGTATCCACGGTGCCGCGGTTGACCGCGCTGACGACCGCCTTCAGCGAGGCGGTGACGATGTTGGCGTCGACCCCCACGCCCCACAGGACCTCGTCGCCGACCGCGCACTCGACGTACGCCGCCGCGAGGGCGTCGCCGCCCGAGGAGAGGGCGTGCTCGTGGTAGTCGAGCACCCGGACGTCGAAGCTGCCGCCCAGGCCGGCGCGGGGCAGCTCGTTGATCGCGCTGACGAACGCCTCGATGGGGCCGTTGCCGGTGCCCTCGAGGGTGCGCACCTCGCCGTCGACGTAGACGTTGACCGTGAGGGCGTCCTTCTCGCCGGCCGCGGAGCTGGTGTGCACCGAGTCGAGGCGCAGCGGGGCCTCGCGCTCGAGGTACTCGCTGCGGAACACCGACCAGATCTCCTCCGGAGCGACCTCGCCGCCCTCCGCGTCGGTGCGCTGCTGGATGACCCGGCTGAACTCGATCTGGGCCCGCCGCGGCAGGTCCAGCTTGTGCTCCGCCTTGAGGATGTAGGCGACTCCGCCCTTGCCGGACTGGCTGTTGACCCGGATCACGGCCTCGTAGGAGCGGCCCACGTCCTTGGGGTCGATCGGCAGGTACGGCACGGCCCACGGCTGCTGGTCCACAGGCACGCCGGCCGCCGCGGCGTCGCGCTCCATCGCCTCGAAGCCCTTCTTGATGGCGTCCTGGTGGGAGCCGGAGAAGGCGGTGTAGACCAGGTCGCCGCCGTAGGGGTGACGCTCGGCGACCGGCAGCTGGTTGCAGTACTCGACCGTGCGACGGATCTCGTCGATGTCGGAGAAGTCGATCTGAGGGTCGATCCCCTGGCTGAACAGGTTCAGTCCGAGCGTCACCAGGCAGACGTTGCCGGTGCGCTCGCCGTTGCCGAACAGGCAGCCCTCGATGCGGTCGGCGCCGGCGAGGTAGCCCAGCTCGGCCGCCGCGACCGCGGTGCCGCGGTCGTTGTGGGGGTGCAGGGACAGCACGACGTGCTCGCGGTGGGCGAGGTGGCGGTTCATCCACTCGATGGAGTCGGCGTAGACGTTCGGCGTGGCCATCTCGACCGTCGCCGGCAGGTTGATGATGACCGGCTTCTCGGCCGTGGGCTCGAAGACCTCCAGCACGTCGTTGCAGACGCGGACGGCGAACTCCAGCTCGGTGCCGGTGTAGGACTCCGGGCTGTACTCGTAGAGGACCTGCGTCTCGGGGATCGTCTCCTCGTACTTCTTGCACAGGCGGGCGCCCTGGACCGCGATGTCGGCGATGCCGTCCATGTCGAGGCCGAAGACCACGCGGCGCTGCAGCGTCGAGGTGGAGTTGTAGAGGTGGACGATGGCCTGCTTGGCCCCCGCGATCGCCTCGTAGGTGCGCGCGATCAGCTCCTCGCGGGCCTGGGTCAGCACCTGGATCACGACGTCGTCGGGGATCAGGTCCTCGTCGATCAGCTGGCGGACGAAGTCGAAGTCGGTCTGGCTGGCGCTGGGGAAGCCGACCTCGATCTCCTTGTAGCCCATGGCCACCAGGAGCTGGAACATCGTCTTCTTGCGGGCCGGCGACATCGGGTCGATGAGCGCCTGGTTGCCGTCGCGCAGGTCGACCGCGCACCAGCGCGGGGCCTGGGTGATGGTGCGGTCCGGCCAGGTGCGGTCGGAGAGCGCGACGGGGATGAAGGGCTCGTAGCGGCCGACCGGCATCGGGCTCGGCTGCTGGACGTTGCGCTCGGAGTAGGGCTGGGTGTCGCTCATGGTCATGGTCCTCGCGGGTGTGGTGCCGAAGTGGCCGGGCGCACGCACTCACTCCGCAGCGAGGGGGTCCGGCTCTGGCTCAGACCTCGCTGCGGCAGCGAAGGAGAAGCTGGCGCATCATGACGTCACGAACTGTAGCGCACCAGCGGGTCCGCCACCGGACCGGTTCGACGACTGATTATTCCGAGGTGCAACGGGCACCGGGCGGCATGACCCTGCGGCAGAAGATGGCGTTCAGCCATCTCACGATCGAGTTCGACGATCGGGTGCTGACGCCGCGACCGTGGACGGCCATGCAGTCCCAGTGGGCGGCGGAGCTGATCCCCGACGCGCCGGTCGGCCGCGTGCTCGAGCTCTGCGCCGGCGCGGGACACATCGGACTCCTCGCCGTCTCCCTCTCCAACCGTCCCCTCGTCTGCGTCGACCTCAACCCGGCTGCGTGCGAGCTGACGGAGCGCAACGCCGAGGTCGCCGGCATGCGCGACGACGTCGAGGTGCACTGCGGCGACCTGACCCAGGTCGTCCCCTCCGAGCTCTTCGGCGTCGTCATCGCGGACCCGCCCTGGGTGCCCGCCGCGGAGACCGCCCGCTTCCCCGAGGACCCGCTGCTCGCCATCGATGGGGGCGACGACGGCCTGGAGATCGCCCGGCTGTGCCTCGAGGTGGCCGCCGAGCGCGTCGCCGACGGGGGGCACGTGCTGATCCAGCTCGGCACCTCCGAGCAGGCGCACCGGCTCTCCTCCGAGTCGTGCTCGACCCCGCTCCACCTGGTCGAGATCCGCGACGGCGAACGCGGTGTCGTGGCCCGCTTCGACCGCGTCGCCTGACGTATCACCCGTTCGGGTGGGGCCGTTTCAGGCCTTTTCGAGTCCCCTCACCCTCGCGGGTGTGTCGGCGTACGACGCCCGAGGGCCAGTCTCGAAGGACACGGCCGAAGGAGGCTCATGACGATCACGACCCTGGGGCGCACCGTCCCACGAGAGTTCCGGAGCCGCGAGACGGCCCGGCTCTTCGCGACGTTCGCGGACCTCGCCGAGCACGAGCGCGAGGCTGTCATCGAGCAGATCGTGGTGCTCAACATCCAGGTGGCCCACGCCATCGCCCGCCGCTACCAGAACCGCGGCGTCCCGGTCGAGGACCTGGAGCAGGTGGCCTGCCTCGCGCTGGTCCGCGCCGCCCAGCGCTTCGACCACACCATGGACCGCGACTTCCTGTCCTACGCCGTTCCGACGATGACCGGCGAGGTCAAGCGCTACTTCCGCGACCACGGCTGGACCATCCGTCCCCCGAGGCGGATCCAGGAGATCCAGTCCCGCGTCATCGCCGAGCACAAGCAGGGCACCGTGGACGGGCGACCGCCCACGCCGCGGGAGATCGCGGAGCGCCTCGAGCTCGACATCGACGACGTGACGGAGGCGCTCAGCGCCGCCGTCTGCTTCCAGCCCATCTCGATCGACCAGGCCGTCGAGGCCGACAGCATGGACTCGCTGGCCGACTTCCTCACCGTCGACGACCAGGGCCCGCAGGACGCCGCCGAGGCGCGCGCGCTGCTGGCCCCGGTGCTCAAGAAGCTGACCCGCGACGAGGTCCGGCTCCTGGCCATGACCTACGCGCAAGGCATGACCCAGCAGCAGATCGGCGAGGCCATCGGCGTCACGCAGATGACCATCTCGCGCCGGCTGACCCGGATCATCGCCCGGCTGCGCGGCGAGCTCGGCATCGACCTGCGCGCCGTCGCGTAGGCAACACCGCTAGCGCTCCGCGGCCCGGCGCCTCTCCGCGAGGCCCGGGCCCTGGGCGCCGCGGCGCCGGTCGACCCGGTCCAGGGCCGGCTTCGCCGTGATCCCGTGGACCAGCACCGACAGGACGATGGTGAAGCCCACCGTCGACCACAGCCACGGCAGCTCCTCGAACTCCGCCTCACCGGCGGCGTACGCCAGGTAGTACAGCGAGCCGACGCCCCGGACCCCGAAGAAGGCGACCGCCAGCCGGTCCCCGACGTCGAGCCCGCCGGGGCGGTCCTTGTGGCGCAGCCGGATCGAGAGCGACAGCAGCCCGGCGAGCGGCCGGATCACGAAGATCACCGCGACGCCGACGAGCGCACCGGTCCAGGTGAGGTCCCCCAGGAGGCCGCGGGTGGTCGCGATGCCGAGGAAGAGCAGCACCGCCAGCGTGAGCAGGCGCTCCAGGCGCTCGATCACCTCGTGCATCGAGCGGTGGTAGTCGTGCTTGCGCTCGGAGGCCCGCATGGCCATCGCGCAGGTGAACACCGCGAGGAAGCCGTAGCCGCCGACCAGTTCCGCCGCGCCGTACGACGCCAGCAGCGCCGCCAGCGCCAGCAGCGGCTCGCCCTGCTCGGCCAGCCGAAGCGAGGGGCGCGAGGAGCGGAACGCGATCTTGCCGAGCAGCCAGCCTGCGCCCACGCCGACCGCCACCCCGATGGCGATCTTGCCGGCGAGGTACCAGCCCAGCCACTCCCCGGCCTCGGCGAGGCCGAAGCCGCCCGCCGCCACCAGGATGGCGAGGTAGACGAACGGGAAGGCGAGGCCGTCGTTCAGCCCGGCCTCGGACGTCAGCGCGAAGCGCACCTCGTCGAGGCGCTCGCCGGTGTCGCTGTCCTCGTCGGCGAGGCCCTCCTCGAGCTCCTCGAGCTCCTCGGCGAGCATCGGCCCGCCCACCTGGACGTCGGAGGCCAGCACCGGGTCGGTGGGCGAGAGCGCGGCACCGAGCAGGAGCGCGGCGGCGGGCGCGAGCCCGGCGACCTGCCAGCCGAGGAGGGCGATCGCGCCGATGGTGAGGGGCATGGCGATGACGAGCAGCCGCCACGTGGCCGACCAGTGCCCCCACGTGCGCAGCTCCCGCGGGCGCAGCGGCCGGTCGAGCGCCAGGCCGACCCCCATGAGCGCCACCAGGACGGTGAGCTCGGTGACGTGCAGGATCACCTTCTCGTCCTGGATCGGGTCGAGGGCGAACTCCCCGGAGAGCGGGAGCAGCCCGATCAGCAGGCCGATGCCCACGAGCACCATCGGGGCCGAGATCGCCAGCGAGCTGAGGGCCTGGGGCAGGACGACCGCGAGCAGCAGGCAGAGCCCCGCGATGAGGTAGACGAGCGAGTCGGTCATGAGCGGCACCCTCTCCGGACCGACGGCGTCACTCCTCGTCCGCGGAAGCGGGTCCGAAGCCGTGCTGCATCGCCCAGACCACGGCCTGCGACCGTCGCGTCACGCCCATCTTCCGGTATGCGGTCCTGATGTAGGTCTTGACCGAGTTGATGCTGAGGTAGGCGGTGTCCGCGATCTCCTGGTTGGACAGTCCGCGGACGATCAGCGAGACGATCTCGGTCTCTCGGCTGGACAGCTGGGGCGTCGACACCGGCGGGACGCGCAGTCCGTCCGGCGGCGTGGCGCTCTCGGTGGTGCTCACCCTCCAACCCTGTCAGCAGCAGGGAGCCGTCGACGCCAAGGAGGCTCACCCCAACGGGTGGAAAACTCGTGGACACTCCCTCAGGCGATCACCGCGTCGATCGTCTTCTTGAGGGCGCTGGGCTGGGCGGGCGAGCGCGGGGCCTTCTTCTTGGCCTCGATCATGTCGGCCCCCATCTCCTGGAGGACCTTGCGGCCCAGGCCCTCCCGGACCTTCGGGAACCACTCGTCCTCCTCCTCCTCGATGTGGTGGCGGACGTTCTCGATCAGCACCGTGGTCTTCGCGGTGAACCGCTCGGCGTCCGGCTCCATCCCGACGAGCTCCATCACCAGGACGTCGGCGACGTGGTGCTCCTCGTAGGACTCCAGGACGTCGTCCTCGACCTCCGGGAGCAGGTCGCGCACCCGCGGGTACATGATCTCGTTCTCGATGTAGGTGTGCACGGTGAGGAGCTCGATCATCTTCTTCACCAGGCGGCCCTTCTCGGCGTAGGCCTTCTCGCCGGCCTTCTCGAAGGCGGTGAAGGTGCGCAGGATCTCCTTGTGGTCGTTCTTGAGGAGCACGATGGCGTCGGTCGACATGAGCGGGTCCTTCGGGTGGTGGGCAGGTCACTCCAGGTACCCGACGGGGATCGCCGTATGCCGCGATCGGGGCGGCGCGGTCGTGGCACAGTGGGCACATGAAGACGCGACTCGCCTGCCCGTGCGGCACCACGATCACCGGCGCCGACGAGGACGACCTGGTCGAGAAGACCCAGGCGCACCTGGCCGAGGCCCACCCGGGCCGGGAGTACGACCGGGACTCGATCCTCTTCATGGCCACCTGACCGGCGCGTGGCGAGGCTGCTGGTCGTCCACCACTCCCCCACCGCGGCCGTCCGGAAGCTCACGGACGCGGTGGTCGCGGGCACCCAGGACGACGCCATCGAGGGGGTCGAGGTCGTGGTGCGCCACGCGCTCGAGGCGGACGCCGACGCCGTGCTCGCCGCCGACGGCTACCTCCTCGGGACGCCGGCCAACTTCGGCTACATGTCCGGGGCCCTCAAGCACTTCTTCGACACGATCTTCCTCCAGGCGGGCGGGGCGCTCGCCGACGACGGCGCCGCCGCCTCGCCGGGCTCCGGCGGGCGACGGCCCTACGGACTGTGGGTGCACGGTCGCTACGACACGACCGGCGCCGTCCGCTCGGTGCAGTCGATCGTCGGGGCGCTGGGGTGGAGCCAGTCGGCCGCGGTGCTGGAGGTCCTCGGCGACGTCGGGGACGACGACCTCGCGGCGGCGTACGAGCTCGGCGCGACGCTCGCGGCCCTCGTGGGCGGCTGAGGGGTCCATGGGGTCCAGGGGCACGGCGGTAGCATCGGGCCTCGTCCACCGTCTCGCGAGGAAGGCCACGCGTTGTCGCACCGCCCGCGCCGCCACGCGTCCCTGGCCACGATCGGGATCCTGGCCGTCCTGCTGCTCACCGCGTGCGGCGAGGCCGCCCAGGGCGGCGACGCCGACCCCGACCAGGTCGACTCGGTCGACGCACCCGAGCTGGGCGCGTGCCGGGTGCTGACCCCCGAGGACGTGCTGCAGGCGAGCAACGCGACGCGCACGGTGGAGTGCACCGACAAGCACACCGCGCAGACGTACGCCGTCGGGCAGCTCCCCCCGCAGTTCGACGACGTGGCGTGGGACGACGAGAAGCTCGGCGCCTTCGCCTACACCACCTGCTCGACCAAGTTCCTCGCCTTCCTCGGGGCCGACGAGAGCCTGGCGATGCGCACGGTCGTCAGCTGGGCGTGGTTCCGTCCGTCGCAGAAGGCGTGGGAGGACGGCGCGCGCTGGTACCGCTGCGACCTGGTGGGCGGGGGCGAGCAGAGCGAGCGCTACGTCACCCTGCCCGAGACGGCCGAGGGCCTGCTCCAGGGGCGGCCGCAGGACCGGTGGATGGTCTGCGCCACCGGGGAGGCGTTGGCCGGCGCGCCGCGGATCCCCTGCACCGAGCCGCACGACTGGCGCGCCGCCACGACGATCAAGCTGGGTGACGCCGAGGCGCCCTACCCCGGCGACCGCGTGGTCGAGGTCAAGACCCGTGACTTCTGCTCCACCTCGGTGGGTGCCTGGCTCAACTACCCCGTCGACTACGACTTCGCCTACACCTGGTTCCACGAGGCCGAGTGGGAGGCCGGCAACCGGCGCTCGGTCTGCTGGGCCAAGACCCCCGACTGATGCTGCGTCCGTCGCGAGCCCTCGCCTCCGTCGTCGTCGCCCTGCTGCTCACCCTGAGCGCGGGGTGCAGCGCCGACGACGCCGAGCCGCCGGAGCCTGCGCCCTCAGCCGCGCCGAAGCCGACGGCGACCGCCGTACCGGGGCCGGCCAAGGGCGCCTGCTACCGGATGTCGTTCGAGGGGGCGCTCGCCGCGACCACGCAGGCCGACGAGGTGCCGTGCACCGAGGAGCACACCTCGCAGACCTACCTCGTGGGCACGCTGGACACGCTCGTCGACGGGCACCTGCTCGCCGTCGACTCCGACCGGGTGCTCGGTGACATCGCCCAGACGTGCCCGCAGCGGCTCCTGGACCTCGTCGGCGGCACCCGCGCGGACGTGCGTCTCAGCATGCTCCGGCCGGTGTGGTTCACCCCCTCGCTGGCCCAGGCCGACGCGGGGGCGTCGTGGTTCCGCTGCGACGTCATCGCCGTGGCCGGGCAGGAGCGGCTCGCGCCGCTGACCGGTCGCATCGCGGGCGTGCTCGACGAGCAGGAGGGGCGCGACCGCTGGGGCATGTGCGGCACCGACCAGCCCGACTCCCCCGACTTCGAGCGGGTGCTGTGCTCGGCGCCCCACTCGTGGCGCGCCATCGAGGTCGTCGACTTCGAGCCGGGCCCCTACCCGGGTGCCGCGACCGTGCGCGACCGGGGGCAGACCCCGTGCGAGGACGCCGGCCGCGAGGTCGCCGACGACGCGCTGAACTTCCAGTGGGGCTACGAGTGGCCGACCCGCGAGCAGTGGCGCTCCGGCCAGACCTACGGCCGCTGCTGGGCGCCGGACTGACCATCGCCGCAGGTCCGGGGGCATGGCAGGGGTTCCGGCCGGGTACCTGACGGCATGGATCGCCGCCGCATTCTCGTCATCTGGGCCATCGTCGTCTTCCTCCTCGTCGGAGCGGTGATGCTGTTCATCGGCATCACCCAGGGCGAGGACACCGACTACGGCGACCGCCCCGGCGGGAGCCCCCAGGTGGGACAGCCGTGAGCACGCGCGAGACGCCGGACACCACGGCGCCGGACCCCGAGGCGGACGGCAAGGTCGACTCCCCGACCGACATCAGCAAGCACTCCTGGATGTACGTCGCCCGCAAGACCGTCCGTGAGTTCTCCGACGACCAGTGCACCGACCTGGCCGCCGCCCTCACCTACTACGCCGTCCTGGCGCTGTTTCCCGCGGTCGTGGCCCTCACCTCGGTGCTCGGCCTGATCGACCAGGGCACGAAGGCCGTCGAGACGATCCTCGACATCGTGCGCGACCTGGGCGGAGCCTCGATCGTCGACAGCGTCGAGGGCCCGCTGCTCGAGCTGAGCAAGTCGCAGGGCGCGGGCCTGGCGCTCGTCCTGGGTCTGGCCGGCGCCCTGTGGTCGGCCAGCGGGTACGTCGTGGCGTTCGGTCGTGCCATGAACCGCATCTACGAGATGCCCGAGGGGCGTCCGGTGTGGAAGCTGCGCCCGGCGATGCTGCTGCTGACGGTGGTGCTCGTCGTCCTGGTCGCCGTGGTGCTGCTGGCGCTCATCGTGACCGGACCCGTGGCCCAGGCGGTCGGCGACGCGATCGGGATCGGCTCGACGGCCGTCACCGTGTGGAACATCGCCAAGTGGCCGGTGCTGCTCGTCGTCGTGATCCTCATCGTCGCGCTGCTCTACTACTCCACGCCCAACGTGAAGCAGCCCAAGTTCCGCTGGGTCAGCGTCGGCGCCGTGCTGGCCATCGTCACCTGGATCGTGCTGTCCGTGGGCTTCGGCTTCTACGTCGCCAACTTCTCGTCCTACGACAAGACCTACGGCACCCTCGGCGGGGTCATCGCCTTCCTGCTGTGGCTGTGGCTGACCAACCTCGCGCTGCTCTTCGGGGCCGAGCTGGACGCCGAGCTCGAGCGAGGACGCGAGCTCCAGTCGGGCATCGCCGCGGAGGAGGAGATCCAGCTGCCGCCGCGCGACACCCGCAACATCGAGAAGAGCCGCGAGAAGCAGCTGGAGGACGTCCGACGTGGTCGGGCGATCCGGGTGAGCAACCGCCGGTCCCGCCCCAAGGACTGACCGGGAGGGCGTCGGGTGCATGGGCGGCGCCCCCGCGGGCACCGGCGAGCATGCGCATCGTCGTCACCGGAGCCACCGGCAACCTCGGCTCGGCCCTCCTCCGCCTGCTCACCCGTGACGGTCACGACGTCGTCGGCGTCGTCCGACGCACCGTCGCCCAGCCCGTCGGCACCGGCACCGTCGAGTGGGTGCACGCGGACCTCTCGCAGCCGTGCGTGCCGACGCTGACCGAGGCCTTCACCGGCGCCGACGCCGTCGTGCACCTCGTGTGGGGCTTCCAGCCCTCCCACGACCTCGACTACCTCGAGCGGCTCGGCGTCGGCGGCACCCGGCAGGTGACCGAGGCGGTGGTCGCGGCCGGCGTGCCGCACCTGGTGCACATGTCGTCGGTCGGCGCCTACTCACCCCGCAGTGTCAAGGACCCGGTCACCGAGAGCTACCCGACCGAGGGTGTGCCCGGCTCGCCGTACAGCGCGCACAAGGTCGCCGCCGAGCGCCTCCTCGACGCCTTCGAGGCCGAGCACCCGGACGTCATCGTCGCGCGGATGCGGCCGGGGATCGTCGGTCAGCGCACCGCCGGCAGCGCGCTCCTGCGCTACGGCCTGCCAGCGCTGGTCCCGTCGTGGGCGCTGCGCGCGGTCCCCATCCTGCCGCTCGAGGACAGCCTCGCGATCCCGATGGTGCACGCCGACGACGTGGCCGACGCGGTCTCCCGGGTGATCGCCCGCGGCGCCGACGGTGCCTTCAACCTGGCGGGCCCGACCGCGGTCACGGTGCACCACATCGCCGCCGCCCTGGGCGCCCGGCACGTAGACGTTCCGGCGGGCGTCGTACGCCGCGCGGTCGCGCTGTCGTGGCAGGCGCGCCTCCAGCCGCTCGACCCGGGCTGGATCGACCTCGCCTTCAACGTCCCCCACCTGGACACCTCACGGGCGCGCGACGAGCTCGGGTGGACACCGAGCGCGGACGCCCCCGAGGTGCTCGAGGAGGTCGTGGCCGGCATGCGCGCGCGTGCCTCCGACGCGACTCCGCCGCTGCGCCCGCGCACGGTGGCGCGGTCGCTGCGGCGGAGCCTGCGGGTGGGTCCGGTCACGCGTCGCCGCGAGCCGTGACCCCGTGGGTCGGGGTGATCAGGGCGTGAAGACGACCTTGATCATCCCGTCCTCCTTGTCGCGGAACTTGCGGTAGGCCTCCGGCGCCTCGCTGAGGGGCAGGCGGTGCGTCGCGAAGCCCTCGGTGCCGAGCGGGTCGCTGTCGTCGATGAGCAGCGGCAGGATGTCGTCGCTCCAGCGTCGGACGTTGGCCTGGCCCATGCGGACCTGCACCTGCTTGTCGAACAGCTGGAACATCGGCATCGGGTCGGTCGCGCCGCCGTAGACGCCCGAGATGGACACGGTGCCACCCCGGCGCACGGCGTCGATCGCACCGTGCAGCGCGGCGAGCCGGTCGAAGCCGACGTTCATCATCAGCGGCTCGGCGAGCTTGTCGGGCAGCAGCCCGACCGCCTTGATCATCTTCTCCGCCACCGGGTTGCCGTGGGCCTCCATGCCGACGGCGTCGATCACCGAGTCGGCGCCACGGCCGCTGGTGCGGTCGCGCACCTCGGCGGCGAGGTCGTCGACCTGGTCGATGTCGATCGTGTCCGCCCCACGGGCGCCCACCCGGGCCAGCCGCTCGGGCACCCGGTCGGCCACGATCACGCGGCGACCCTCGTGCATCGCGATCCGGGCCGCCATGTCGCCGATGGGTCCTGCCCCCATCACCAGCAGGGTCCCGCCGTCGGGCACGTCGGCGTACCGCACGGCCTGCCAGGCGGTGGGGAGCACGTCGGAGAGGTAGACGAACCGGTCGTCCGAGGGGCCCTCGGGCACCTTGATGGGGAGGAAGTCGGCGAACTGCACGCGCAGGAACTCCGCCTGGCCGCCGGGCACCTGTCCGTAGAGCTTGCTGTAGCCGAGCAGGCTGGCGCCGGTGCCGTGCTCACGGTTCTGGGTCGTCTCGCACTGGCTGTGCAGGCCCTGGTCACAGGTCCAGCACGAGCCACAGCTGACGTTGAACGGCACCACCACCCGGTCGCCGACCTTGAGGTCGCTGACGCCCGAGCCCACCTCCTCCACGACGCCCATCGGCTCGTGGCCCACGATGTCGCCGGGCGTCATGAACGGCGCCAGCGGGTCGTAGAGGTGCAGGTCGGAGCCGCACAGGCCGGTCGTCGTCACGCGGATGATCGCGTCGGTCGGGTCGATGATCGTCGGGTCGGGGACGTCCTCGACCCTCATGTCCTGCGGGCCCTGCCAGGTCACTGCCTTCATGTGTGCTGTCTCCTCGAGATGGCTTGGGGGCTGGCTCTTCCGGTACCCGGCGCCTCCCGAGGCATGCCGGTGTCCCCGCCGGGGTGATGGTGGCGGGGTGTGGGGCGGTCAGGGTCGTCGTTCGGGCTCGAGTGGGGTGGTGCCGGTGTGGTCGCGGCGGTAGGCGTGGCCGAAGGGCGAGTGCCACAGGTAGGTGCCGCGGTCCAGGACGTCGTAGGTCCATCTGCCGTGGGTCTTGAGGCGGTGGTGCCCACGGCACAGTGGTGCGGTGTTGCACGAGCAGGTCGGCCCGCCCTCGGCGTGGGGGATGGCGTGGTCGATGTCGCACCTTGCCGCGGGTCTGGTGCACCACGGGAACACGCAGGTGTGGTCGACGAGATCGCCCTGCTCGCGCAGCCGGTCGGGGACCTCGTAGGCCGCGACGTGGACGTGGTCGGCCAGGTCGCGCACGGGCTTGACGATGACGCGGGTGCCGGGGTTGCCGCACCAGGTCCGGATCGTCTCGGCCAGCACCGGGCTCCGGGTGTTGCCCAGTCGGCCGACCCCGTCGAGGTCCTCGTGCACGTGGACCACGACTTCGGTGGTTGAGGTGCGAGCGGAGCGAGCCTCGAAACCACCCTCAGCGGCGTGCCCAGCATCCTCGAACGGCAGCGAGTCATACCCGCGAGCCAGGTCCCCAGCAGCGATCGACCGCCGCACGTCGAGCGACTCTTCGGAGCCGGCGGCCTTGATCTCAGCGGCGCGCCGGGAGAGTGCGGTGTCGAAGTCGAGGGCGTCGACGTAGTCCAGGGTCCCGGTGACCTCGACGGTCCCGTTGATCGACACCTCGCCCTTGTGGACCTCGAGCCGCCGCCCGTCCGCGGCGAGCCGGCGGGCTTTCTCGGCTGCTTCGGGGTCGAACCGGGCCTGCGCGGTGGCGATCTGTCGTTCGATCTCGGCGTAGGACACCGAGTGCGCACAGAAACCCACCGCCTGATCGACGTAGGCCGCGGCCTGCGGAGACAGGGCCATGGTGTGCTCGGCGATCCAGCGGGCCTTGTAGAACGGCAGCTCCATCGCCTCGACGCGTCCCCAGATGCGAGGCAGGCGATAGCGGGTCTCGAGGGTCGCACCGACGTAGCGCTTGGCAGCATCGGTCGACATGCCCAACGCGGCCCCGAGCTCCATCACCGCGAACTCGGACACCCAGGGTGCGCCGTCCCCGGCCAGCGGGATCCCGTGGTCCCCGAACGAGGCCTCGCCCTCGTCGGTGGTGGCGTGCAGGGTGCACCAGTCGATGACCGCGCGCAGGCGCTCCACCTCGACCGCGGCGGCGGTCCGGGTGGTGGTGCGCATGACCTCGAGGAGGTCGGCGGCGGAGCTGGTCATGGGTCCACTCAAGCACCCGCCACCGACAGTGAAGGGCCTCAGAAGGCCTTGTCCACAAGGGCTGTCGAAACTTTCTCAAGCTTTTTCCTGGGGTGGTTTCGAGACGGGACTTCGCCCCTCCTCAACCACCGGGCCGGCCCCCGGTGGTTGAGGAGGTTGCGCTAGCAACCGTCTCGAAACCAACCCCGCACCCGCACGCCCAGCCTTCCCTGCAGGGGTCTCGACGGACGCTCCTCGCCGGCGCTCGTCACTGCTCGACCACCGGTGGTGGTCGCTCTTCGTTGGTTGAGGAGGTTGCGCTAGCAACCATCTCGAAACCAACCCCGCAACCGCACGCCCAGCCTTCCCTGCAGGGGTCTCGACGGACGCTCCTCGCCGGCGCTCGTCGCTGCTCGACCACCGGTGGTGGTCGCTCTTCGTTTGTTGAGGAGGTTGCGCTAGCAACCATCTCGAAACCAACCCCGCAACCGCACGCCCTGCCTTCCCTGCAGGGGTCTCGACGGACGCTCCTCGCCGGCGCTCGTCACTGCTCGACCACCGGTGGTGGTCGCTCTTCGTTGGTTGAGGAGGTTGCGCTAGCAACCATCTCGGAACCAACCCCGCACCCGCACGCCTTGCCTTCCCTTCAGGGGTCTCGACGGACGCTCCTCGCTGGCGCTCGTCGCTGCTCGACCACCAGCGGGGTGGCTTCGTGGGCCGCTGCGCTCGCGCCTCAACCGCCGAGACTGACCAGCGCCTCGGCGAGCTGGTCGGGGCTGATGCCGGCACGGCGCGCCGCGGTGCGGATGCGGTCGCGGGCGGTGGTCGGATCGACGTGCTGCAAGTCCGCCACGACGGCGGCCGAGCGGTCCAGCACCGACTCCGCCTCGAGGATGTGGGGAGCATCCTCCGCCACCCCTCGTGTGGAGAAGGTGAGGTCGGCGTTGGTGACGATCCGGTCGGCGGTGGTCTCGAACAGCGCGGCCATCTGCTCGTGCGTGTCGTCGAAGGCGTCCGACGTGGCGCCGTAGAGGTTGACCGAGCCCTGGATGACGCCGTCGGTGATCAGCGGGAGGGTCAGGGTGGACCCGATCCCGGTCGCGGCGGCGGCGCGCGCGAACAGTGCCCACGCCTCTTCGTCGGTCGCCTCCGGGACGGTGTAGGCGACCTTCACCCCGCGCTCGATCGACTTCACGCACGGCCCGCCGTCGAGGAACTGCACGGCGTCGAGGAACGCGACCTGCAGCGCGGAGGCCACGAACGTGAACGTCACGCCGTACTCGCGGGAGGAGACGCTCATCCCCACGCAGCGGGGCGCGGCCCGCTCCACCTCGCGGCTCAGGGCGGTCAGGGCCTCCAGCAGCTCGCCCTCGGCCACGAACGGCCCGAGCTCCTCGATCGCTCTCACGGTCTCCGGAATGGGTTCCATCTCGTCAAGCTCCCACGCACGTCACGGTTCGGCAGTCGCGCACAGGTACCCGATCCAGGGCGACCCATCACACCGGCTCAGAAGCCGAGCTTGCGCAGCTGACGCGGGTCGCGCTGCCAGTCCTTGGCGATCTTGATGTGCAGGTCGAGGTAGACCGGGGTGCCGAAGAGCGCCTCGATCTGGAGCCGGGCGGCCTTGCCGACGTCGCGCAGGCGAGCGCCCTTGTGGCCGATCATGATGCCCTTCTGGGAGTCGCGCTCGACGTACAGGTTGGCGTGGATGTCGAGCAGCGGCTTGTCGTCGTCGCGACCCTCGCGCAGCCCCATCTCCTCGACGACCACCGCGATGGAGTGCGGCAGCTCGTCGCGCACGCCCTCGAGCGCGGCCTCGCGGATCAGCTCGGCCACGATCGTCTCCTCGGGGGCGTCGCTGAGGTCGCCGTCGGGGTAGAGCTGCGGGCCGGCCGGGAGCAGCCCGACGAGGAGGTCGGCCAGGAGCCCGACCTGGTCGCCGGCCTGGGCGGAGACCGGGACGATCTCGGCCCACTCGACGCCGGCCTCGGCGCCGAGCTTCTGGATGTCCAGCAGGTGCTCGCCGATCCGCTCGGCGTCGGCGAGGTCGGTCTTGGTGGCGATGGCGACCTTGACCGTGCGCTTGATCTTGGCCATCTCGCGCACGATGAACCGGTCGCCGGGGCCGGTCTTCTCGTTGGCCGGCAGGCACACCGCGACGACGTCGACCTCGCCGAGGGTGGTCTTCACGAGGTCGTTGAGGCGCTCGCCGAGCAGCGTGCGGGGGCGGTGCAGCCCGGGGGTGTCGACGAGGATCAGCTGGGCGTCGGGGCGGTGCACGATGCCGCGTACGACGGTGCGCGTGGTCTGCGGCTTGGAGCTGGTGATCACCACCTTGGTGCCCACCAGGGCGTTGGTCAGCGTCGACTTGCCGGCGTTGGGCCGCCCGACGAAGGACACGAAGCCGCTCTTGTGCTCGGCCTGCTCCCCCGGCTCGTCCTGCTGGTCCGGAGTGTCCTGCGTGTCAGCCATCGCTCGCCCTGTCGTAGTCGGCCCAGATCTCGTCGTCGCTCTTGCCTGCGGCCTTGCCGGCGCGCCAGATCGGTCCGGGGTCGACCGAGCGCGGCTGCCGGGCGGCGACGCCGCGCCAGTAGCCCATGACGTCGTAGGCGGTCGCCGGCATCCGTCGCTCGCGCATGAGGTGCTTGCGTATCGCGCGCATCTGCGCGGACTCCCCCGCCATCCAGAAGTAGCCGTCGCCGTCGGGCCACTCGATGCTCTCGACGACGCTGGCCAGGCGGCTCTCCCCGTCGTGGGGCGCGTCGAGCCAGTGCACGGACGCCGCGGCCGGCAGGTAGTCGCCCAGGTCGTCGGGCACCTCGGCCCAGACGGCGGCCGGCACCGGGCACGACTCCAGGATCCGCGCCATCGCCGGCATCGCGGTGAGGTCGCCCACCAGGATCAGCCAGGCGGCGCCGTCGGGCAGCGCGAAGCTGCCCTTGGGCTCGGTGATCGTCACCGTCTCGCCCACGCACTCGCCGGCCGCCCACTCGGTGACGAGGCCGGTCGCGTGCAGGACCACGTCGATGGTGAGCTCGCCGCCGGTCCAGGACCGCACGGTGTAGTAGCGGCTCTGGAACTGGCCCGGGACCACCAGGCCGACCCACTCGTCGAGGATGCCGGTCGAGGCGAAGTCGGCCAGACCCGGCCCGCCGAGGACCAGCCGCACGAGGTGGTCCGAGAGCGGGGTACGCCGCAGCACCTGCGCGTCGTACGTCCGGGCCCTCGTGCTCACCCGTGCAGGCTAGTCACCATGTGGGTCGGAGGGGGAATCCGTTGCTCCCGCCGTCGGTGACGCGGACCCCCAGTACCTGGTGCAGCTGGATCTCGTTCCACTCGAAGCCGAGGCGCGAGCTGGCGATGTAGAGCCCCCACACCCGGGCCGTCCCGATGCCGACCTCGTCGACGCAGGCGTCCCAGTTGTCCACCAGGTTGCGGTTCCAGTCGCGCAGGGTCATCGCGTAGTGCATCCGGAGGTTCTCCGAGTGCATGACCTCCAGGCCGGCGTCCTGCGCCTCCTTGATGATCGTGCCGGAGCCGATCAGCTCCCCGTCGGGGAAGACGTAGCGGTCGATGAACGCACCGGTCTCCTCGCGACGGTTGTGGTGGCGGGTGATCGAGTGGTTGAGCAGCCGTCCCTCCGGCTTCAGCCGGTCGTGCAGGAAGCGGAAGTACGACGGGTAGTTGCGCACCCCGATGTGCTCGGTCAGCCCGATGGAGCTGACGGCGTCGAAGTCGCCCTCCATCACGTCGCGGTAGTCGAGGTGGCGCACCTCGGCGAGGTCGCCCAGGCCGTCGCGGTCGATGGCCTCCTTGCCCCAGTCGGCCTGCTGCTGCGAGAGCGTCACGCCGAGCGCCTTGACGCCGTACTCCTTCGCCGCGTGGCGCACCATGCCGCCCCAGCCGCAGCCGACGTCGAGCAGGCGCTGACCGGGCTTGAGGTCGAGCTTGCGCGCGACCAGGTCGAACTTCTCGGCCTGCGCCTCCTCGAGCGTGGCGTCGGCGTGGGGGTAGACCGCGCAGGTGTAGGCCATCGAGGGGCCCAGGACGTGGCGGTAGAAGGCGTTGGAGACGTCGTAGTGGTGCGAGATCGCCTCGGCGTCGCGGCCCATCGAGTGACGCAGGCCCTCCATCGCCCGGCGCCAGCGCGGCAGGTGCTCCTGCGGCGGCGGTGGCGGCGGCTTGAGGTTGGAGATGCCGAGGCCGCGCACCAGCGTGAGGATCTCGCCGGGGCTGACCTTGCGGAACTTCGTGTGGTCCTTGAGCCGCGACATCAGCTCGTAGGGGTTGCCGGGGTGCACTCCGTGCACGACGAGGTCGCCCGCGACGTAGGCCCGGGCCAGCCCGAGGTCCCCCGGCGCGGTCAGGAGGTAGGCCAGGCCGCGCTGGCTGGTGAGCTCGAGGGTCATCGGCGAGTCCTCGGGGCCGGTCGCGCTGCCGTCGTACGCGGTGAACCGGACGGGCATGCCGTCGCGCAGCAGGTCCGCAATCGCGTCCGCGATCCTGATGGTCGTCATCGTTTCCTCACTGCCTTGTCGAAGAGGGTGGTCAGTCGGTCGTCGGGGTCGTAGCGGCGCTTGACCGCGGCGAGGTTGGCGCCGTCGTAGAGCCGGTCGAAGGTCTCGGCGTCGTAGAACGCCTCGCTGTAGAGCGACTTGTGGCCGCCGAGCTCGTGCACCTTGGCCTCGATGGCGCGGTTGAGGGGGCCCTCGGGGGCGTCGTCGCCCACGTGGACGGTGCCCCAGAACCCGACGTTGACGTAGGTCTCCCCCGGCTCGAGCGGGTAGGTGCTCCACGGGCGCTTCGCGACCAGCGGGCACAGCCAGACCGGTCGCATGCCGACCTCGGCATCGAACCACTCGAGGAACTCCGGGAGCCGCTCGACCGGAACCTCGACGTCCTGGATGACGCGCTCGCGCATCGGCCGGCCGGCGCGGCGGTCGAGGCGGTCGGCGATCGCGAAGCGGCGGTCGAGCCCCAGCAGCCGGTGGTAGACGTCGGAGCGTCGCAGCCGGGCCGGCCACACGCGCCGAATCAGCGGGTGCTGCGCACCGAAGGCCCCGGAGCACCAGAACCAGTCGGTGTCCCACCGCCAGAGGTAGTCGTACATCGTCAGCAGGTCGGTCGCGCGCTCCTGCACGGAGCGGAAGTAGACCTGCTGGCCGGTGTAGTCGCTGGGGACGGCGCCGTCGGCGGAGTCGGTCCAGCGCGCCAGCGTGAGGTACAGCTCCCCGGGCTCGAACGCCGTGCCGTCGAGGCCGTCGACGCGCTCCCCCGCGTGCTCGCCGGTCTCCACGATCTCGGCCACGGTCTTGGCCAGCAGCGCCGCGTCGTCGAAGCGCACGTGCCGCAGCGCGACGTACGTCGGCACCGGCTCGAGCTCGATGCGCAGCCGGGTGGCGTAGCCCAGCGAGCCGTAGGAGTTGGGGAACGCGTCGAAGAGGTCGTCCCCCGGACGGCACGTGACCACCTCGCCCGCGCCCGTCAGCACGTCCATGTCGAGCACCGACTCGTGCGGCAGGCCGTTGCGGAAGCTGGTCGACTCGATGCCGAGGCCGGTCACGGCGCCGCCGAGGGTGATCGTGCGCAGCTGCGGGACGACGTAGGGGATCAAGCCGTGGGGCAGCGTCGCGTCGACGAGGTCCTCGTAGGTGCACATGCCCTGCACCTGGGCCGTGCGCGTCTCGGGGTCGACCTCGATCACGCCGGTGAGGCCGGACACGTCGAGCCCCGGTGTGGTCGTGGCCTGTCGCGGCCGGAAGAGGTTGGAGGTGCGCTTCGCCAGCCGCACCGGCTGTCCGGCCGGAATGGCGGCCGCGGACTCCACGAGCCGGCTCACCGCACGCTCGTGCTGCTCCCAGGGGTCTCCCGAAGTCACTGACTGCACGTTACTCCGATCCGCACTCCGTCGTGTCACGTCTCGCGTCGTAGGCCGGGCCCAGCACTGCGGGGTACGTCGAGCGGCCCGCACGCGCGTCCGCTACGACGTCGTCGAGCCGGTCGAGCACCCCCTCTTCCCCTTCGCCGTCACTCGATGCCTCCAGCCCGTCCTCGCGGGTGACGACGTAGCCGTGCGGCGTCGTGACGTGCACGAACGTCCCGCGCACCACGTCGACCAGCCGCCCGTCGAGCTCCTCGAGCAGCGCCTCGGAGCCGTCGTCGCACGCGTCGCAGCCGCAGTACGGCAGGCGGGCCAACGCGATCGACGGGCGACCGACGCCCAGCTCGAGCACCGTCTCCCCAACGCCGTCCATGCCCCTGAGCGACACCAGCACCGGCAGCGCGCCAGGACGACGCGGCTCGATCCGGTACGCCCGGTCCGGGGTCGCGGCGGCCACCGAGCGCGGCACCTCGTCGAGGTCCGTCACCTCGACGACGTCCGCGAGACCTCGGCCCACCAGCACGTCCGCCCACGCCTGGGCGCGGGCACGGAGGACGAGGTACTTCGCAGGGTCCAGGCAGCGGGAGTACTCCTCCTCGGAGGGACCGTCTCCGGCGTGGGGGTCCGGCCAGGACGTCAGGCCCGCTCCCGTCACCCGGTAGCGGTGGGCCACCGCCTCCAGGAGCTCCACGTCGAGGGGGTGGACGGGGCCGGTCAGGTGCACCCGGCGACCCTAGGGTGACGGGGCGGGCGGTCGCCTCCCGTTTTCGACCTCGCCAGGGCGACGGTCGGGCCGGAGGCGCCGAAGATCGACACCGGTGTCGGCAGTTCGGGCCTGGGGCGGAGGTCTTCACGCTTGGCCGGGCCGGGGTGGCGACGAACTGCCGACGTTGACTGTCGGTAGCCGCACCACCAGTCACACCAGCCCACCAGGAGCCTCGCCATGGAGGGTGCCGCGCCTTGCGCGGGCGGCGCGGGCGAAGCCCGTGTCGCCCCGTGCGCCGTCAAGCCGGTCGAGAGAGGCTCCGGGTCAAGGACGGCCGCAGGCCGCCGCGAAGCGGGCGCCGCAGGCGATCCTTGACGCGGAGACGCGACCGGCTAAGCGCGCGGCACCCCGGCTCGGCCCGGAGGAGACAGCCAGAGGTGCAGGGGTCTCGACGGGCGCTCGTCGCTGGCGCTCCTCACTGCTCGACCACCGGTGGGGTGCGGCGGCGTGGTTTCGAGGCTCGCTGCGCTCGCACCTCAACCACCGTGGGTCGCTGCTCGGCGCTCGACTCACGGGGTCTCGACGGGCGCTCGTCGCTGGCGCTCCTCACTGCTCGACCACCTGTTGCGTGCGGCGGGGTGGGTCAGGTGGTCGAGGTGGAGGCGATGGTGCCGCGGGCGTCGCCGCGATGGACGAGGACGCCGGGTCCGGCGAGCTCGCTCAGGGCGGCCAGGTCGGCGGGGGCGAGCTCGGCGGCGTCGCCCAGGACGACGGCCGCCTCGAGCCCCTGCGAGCCGCCGGCGACGGCCATCGCGACGCACACCTGGAGCGCCGAGACAGCCAGGGAGGGCAGGGCGACCGTGGCGGCGGCGTAGGTGCGGCCGTCGGCGTCGCGGATCGCGGCGCCCTCGGCGGCGCCGGTGCGGGCGCGGGTGGCGCGGGCGAGGGTGACGAGCTTGGCGTCCTCGGCGGTCAGGTCACTCACTGGCGTTCTCCAGGGCGGGTGCGGGCTTGTCGTGGTGGGTGGTGGCGTCCTCGGGCTCGACCCGGTGGATGAGCACCGTGCCGATCTTGTTGCGACGGCCGGCGGCGTCCTCGGCCACGAAGCGCAGGCCGTGGGCCTCGACCGTGGAGCCGGGGATCGGGACGCGGCCGAGGTGCTTGGCCATGAGGCCGCCGACGCTGTCGACGTCCTCCTCCTCGACGTCGAAGCCGAAGAGCTCGTCGAGGTCGTCGACGGGGTAGCGCGAGGACACCCGGACGACGCCCTCGGGCAGGGTCTCGACCTCGATCTCGTCGTCGTCGTACTCGTCAGTGATCTCGCCGACGATCTCCTCGAGCAGGTCCTCGATGGTGATCAGGCCGGCCGTGCCGCCGTACTCGTCGACGACGACCGCGATGTGCTGGCGGCGCGCCTGCATCTCGCGCAGCAGGGCGTCGACGGGCTTGGACTCCGGCACCCAGTGGACCGGCCGCATGACCTCCTCGATGCGCTGGGTGAACTCCACCTCGGGCGCCTCGAAGTCACGGCGGACGATGTCCTTGAGGTAGGCGAACCCTCGGATGTCGTCGAGGTTCTCCCCGATGACCGGCACCCGGGAGTAGCCGCTGCGCAGGAACAGCGACAGCGTCTGCCGCAGGTTCTTGAAGTGCTCGATGTAGACGACGTCGTTGCGCGGCACCATCACCTCGCGCACCGAGGTGTCGCCGAGCTCGAAGACCGAGTGGATCATCCGGCGCTCGTCGGACTCGATCAGCGCCGACGCCTCGGCCATGTCGACCATCTCGCGCAGCTCGGTCTCGCTGGAGAACGGGCCCTCGCGGAAGCCGCGCCCCGGGGTGATCGCGTTGCCCACCAGGATCAGCAGGCGCGGCAGCGGCCCGAGCACGGTCGTGAAGAGCGCGAGCGGCGCGGCCGAGACCAGCGCCACGGTCTCGGAGTGCTGGCGGCCCAGGGTGCGCGGCGCGACGCCGATCACCACGAAGGACACCAGCAGCATCACGCCGATCGCGGTCAGCACGCTGGCGAGCCACGAGCCGTCGACGAGCTCGTCGATCTGCAGGGTGACCAGGACGATCGCGGAGATCTCGCAGAGCAGCCGCAGCAGGAGCGCGGTGTTGAGGTAGCGCGGAGCGTCCTCGAGGATCGAGACCAGGGCGCGCGCACCCGCGCGGCCCTCGGCGACGAGCTCGGTGGCGCGTGCCTTCGAGAACGACGCCAGCGCGGCGTCGGCGGCCGTGAAGAGGCCGGCCAGCAGGACGAGGGCGGCTGCCGTCACCAGCAGCCAGAGATCGCCCGAGGTCATGGCTCGACCGTGGCGGGACCCGGCCGCAGCTGGGTCCGCCACGCGGCGAGCAAGGTGTCCTGGAGGCCGAACATCTCGGCGTGCTCCTCCGGCTCGGCGTGGTCGTAGCCGAGCAGGTGCAGGATGCCGTGGACGGTGAGCAGCTCGATCTCGGCGTCGGTGCCGTGGCCGGCCTCCGCGCCCTGCCGTGCGGCGATCGCGGGGCACAGCATCAGGTCGCCGAGCACGCCCTCCTCGGGCTCCTCGGTCACCAGGCCCGGCCGCAGCTCGTCCATCGGGAACGCCAGCACGTCGGTCGGCCCCTCCTTGCCCATCCAGTGCCCGTTGAGCTCGGCGATGGTGTCCTCGTCGACGGCCTTGATGCACAGCTCCGCGAGCGGGTGGACGCGCATCTCGTCCATCACGAAGCGCGAGAGGCGCGCGAGGTGCTTGACGTCGAGCGGGAGCCCCGATTCGTTGAGGACCTCGATCGTCATCGCGGCGACGCCTGGGTGCTGCGCTCGGCGTCGAACTCGTCGTAGGCCGCGACGATCTTGCCGACCAGCCGGTGGCGCACGACGTCCTGGCTCGTCAGCGTGTTGAACGAGATGTCGTCGACGTCGTCGAGGATCCCCTGGATGACCCGCAGCCCGGACTTCATCCCGTTCGGGAGGTCGGTCTGCGTCACATCGCCGGTGACCACGATCTTGGAGCCGAAGCCCAGCCGGGTGAGGAACATCTTCATCTGCTCCGGCGTGGTGTTCTGCGCCTCGTCGAGGATGATGAAGGAGTCGTTCAGCGTGCGCCCGCGCATGAACGCCAGGGGCGCCACCTCGATGGTCCCGGCCGCCAGCAGCTTGGGGATCGTCTCGGGGTCGACCATGTCGTGCAGGGCGTCGTAGAGCGGACGCAGGTAGGGGTCGATCTTCTCGCTCAGGGTCCCGGGCAGGTAGCCGAGGTTCTCGCCGGCCTCGACCGCGGGCCGGGTCAGGATGATCCGGTTGACGTTCTTCGACTGCAGCGCCTGCACGGCCTTCGCCATCGCGAGGTACGTCTTGCCCGTGCCAGCCGGACCGATGCCGAACGTGATCGTGTGCTTGTCGATGGCGTCGACGTAGCGCTTCTGGTTGAGCGTCTTGGGCCGGATCGAGCGGCCCCGGTTGCTCAGGATGTTGAGGCTGAGCACGTCGGCGGGGCGCTCGGTCGTCTCGGCGCGCAGCATCGCCAGCACGCGCTCGACGGTCTCGGCCGTCACGCCCTGGCCGGTGCGGATGATCGTCACCAGCTCGTCGAGCAGGCGCTCGGCCAGGGCGACCTCGCCGGGGTCGCCGTTGAGCGTGATGCGGTTGCCGCGCACGTGGACGTCGGCGCCGAAGGAGCGCTCGATCAGCGCGAGGTGCTCGTCGCCGGGGCCGAGCAGGCTGACCATGTTGATGCTGTTGGGGACGACCACGGTGTGCCGCGTCTGGCGGGCGTCGCCCGCGGGGGTCCGGTCGGTGCTGCTGTCAGTCATGGGTGCCCTGGGCGGGCGGCCTTTCGGTCGGGTACGGAGCCACCCTCCATGCTACGGGAGCGTGGCGCAGCGGCCCACCGGGTTGTGCCCCGTACCGTGGAGCCATGCGGGAGGCCGACGAGTACGACGAGGACTGGGACGGGGACGACGACTCCCCTCCGGTCTGGTTCCCCGGCGGCCACCTCCCCCCGGACGCGCGCGGCATGGGCCTCACCCACCACGTGCCCGACGGCGCGCTGCTCGACTTCGCGGGCAAGCTCGATCCCAGCTTGCGGCGCCACCGGATCACCGCGTGGGTGCTGCTCGTGGTCTTCGGGCTGCCGGTCCTCTTCGCCGTCCTCCGCCTCGTCGACGCGGTGCTCCCCGGCTGAGGCGGGCCCGGTGCAGCTGGAGTTCGCGGGCGAGGTCTGGGAGTGGCGCGGCCCGGCGCCGTACCACTTCGTGAGCGTGCCGGAGGACGAGTGCGAGGCGATCGCACTCGCCGCGGCCGCCGTGACCTACGGCTGGGGCATGATCCCGGTCGCGGTCCGCATCGGCGGCACCGACTGGACGACCTCGCTGTGGCCCAAGGACGGCGGCTACGTCGTCCCCCTCAAGGACGCCGTCCGCCGGGCCGAGGGCATCGCGCTCGGCGACGCGGTCGACGTACGCCTCACGATCGACGTCTGAGAGGCCGCTACCGGTCGAAGGCGACCTGCAGCATGCCGAGGCACATCTCGTCGGTGGTGCCCTCGCCCCAGAGGACGTAGCGGTCCTCGCGCTGGGTCTCGAAGGCGGGCAGCCGGTCGCGCAGCCACTGCGCGTGGCGACAGGTGACCTTGACGGTGTCGAAGGCGTCGACGTGGACCGGCTCGATGGGGCGCGAGCCCTGGTCGTCGAAGTTCCACGGACGCACGTCGAGCACCGTGCGCGCCTCGGGGGTGCCGGGGTTCGTCTCGATCGTGATGCGCCGCCCCAGCAGGTGCATGTGCCCGGCGACGCCGTGGACGGTCATCCCGCGGCCGAGCGTGCGGGTGCACTCGGTGGTGCCGGACGGCACCACGTCGCTCCCGCAGAGGAAGTGCAGGCCCTGCGCGAGCGCCCCGCCGGCGGAGCCGAAGCGGTCGCGGGCGTCGGCCAGGGCGGCCTCGCGGTCGCACAGCGGCGAGGCGTCGCGGCCAGGACGGCACGGCATCTCGACCGGCGC
Organism: Nocardioides lijunqiniae; assembly: GCF_015024225.1. Lineage (GTDB taxonomy): Bacteria > Actinomycetota > Actinomycetes > Propionibacteriales > Nocardioidaceae > Nocardioides > Nocardioides lijunqiniae. Next base: position 95,976 of record NZ_JACJGM010000012.1, on the reverse strand, counting down.
CGGCATCAGGAACGTGTGCAGCGCGGTCGTGCGCGGGTCGCGCCGGGTGACGCGGACCTGGGTGGAGCTCATGTCGGGGCTGGCGCCGGCGAGCAGGTTGTAGTGGACCTGCATGACGATGCGCGATCCCCGCGGGAGGTCGACGCCGTAGCCGGCCTTGACCGTCGTCTCCTCGCCACCGGGCGCCCAGGCGCCGAGCCAGGGCGCGTCGTCGGGGTTGGTGAACTCCCCCTCGAGGCCGCTGCCACCGAAGCAGGTCCAGCCCTGCCCCTCGGTGTCGGCGTCCTTCTGCTCGGCGGCTGCGACCTGCTCGGGCGGCACCCGGAAGAGGATGACGTGGTGGACGACGTCGGGGTTGCCGGGCACGACGTTGGTGCCGGTGAGGTAGCTGTCGCGGGCCAGGTGCGGGTCGAGCAGGAAGCAGCGGTAGTCGTCGGTGCCGGTGCCGGTCGGCGCGGACGGCGTGTAGGTCTCGGGCATCGTCATCGTGATGCGCTTCTCACCGGCGCGCAGCGGCTTCAGCCTCGCAGGTGCGACGTCGGGGTGGTGCGCGGCGGGCGGCGGGCTCGCCGTCTCCGTCGGCGTCGCGGAGGCGTCGGCCGACGGCTCGGTGGCCGCCGCCGGAGCGCGGTCGTCGGTGCCGGAGCACGCGGACAGCACGACCGCGAGCAGGGCCGCGCCCAGCAGCGTCGTACGCCGCCGGCTCATCCCGGCGGCCAGGTCAGGTCGCGCCCGGCCAGCACGTGCACGTGGGCGTGGAAGACGCTCTGCCCGGCGCCGGCGCCGGTGTTGAAGACCAGCCGGTAGTCGTCGTGGCCCTCGGCCTGCGCCACCGCGGCCGCGGCAAGGACCAGCTCGGCGGAGGCGGCCGGGTCGGCGGCGGCGAGCTCGGCGGCGTTCGCGTGGTGGTCGCGCGGCACCACGAGCACGTGGGTAGGGGCCTGCGCGTTGATGTCGCGGAACGCGACCGTGCGATCGGTGGCGTGCACGATGTCGGCGGGGATCTCCCCGGCCACGATCTTGCAGAACAGGCAGTCGTCCACGACAGGCCCCTCTCCCAGGCTCGGCGCCTCCATGCTCGCACGGCGCACCCGCTCCGGGCAGGCGAACCGCGAGGGCCGCGGGCGACCGACACGCCCCCGATCACCGTGCAATAGCGGGGCCGCCCCGCGAGGATGGAGGCCATGAGCACCCCTCGGAGTCGTTCTCTCGCCCTCGCGCTCGCCGGCCTCGTCGGCAGCGTCGTCCTGGCCGGCTGCGGCGACGACCCCGACCCGGTCGCCGACGACCCCGAGGGCACGGGCGGACAGAGCTCCGAGGCCACGCCGTCCGGCGAGCCGGCCCCGACGCCGAGCGACGCGGGCGACGGCTCGGGCGGCTCCGGCGACGGCTCGGGCGAGCAGGTCACGGTGCCGGTCTACTTCGTCGGCGACACCCCGCAGGGCCGGCGGCTCTACCGCGAGTTCCGCAAGGTCGAGGGCGACGACCCGCTCGCCGAGGCGGCGGCGTTGATGACCGCCGGGGACGCGAACGACGCCGACTACGGCACCCTGTTCAGCGCCGGCGACTTCGCCTCGGTGTCCTACGACGCCGGGTCGGGCTTCGTGGTCGAGCTCGCCGACAGCGCCTACGCCACCGCCCCGGAGGGCATGAGCAAGCGGACCGCGCGACTCGCCGCCCAGCAGCTCGTCTACACGCTCCAGGGCGTCCAGCAGCAGAAGGACCCGGTGACCGTCGAGCTGGGCGGCTCCCCCAGCACGCTCTTCGGCGTCGACACCTCCTCCGGGCTGAAGCGCGCGGGCGAGATCGACACCCTCGCCCTGGTCAACGTCACGGCTCCCGAGGAGGGAGCGACCGTGAGCGGCACGTTCACCGCGAGCGGGGTGGCGAGCGCCTTCGAGGCCACCGTGCCGTGGCAGGTCAAGCAGGGCGAGGAGGTCGTGCTCGAGGGCTTCGCGACCGCCGAGGGCTGGATGGACAAGCTCTACCCGTGGGAGAGCGAGGTCGACGTCTCGGGCCTGGCCCCCGGCGACTACACCTTCGAGGCCACCACCGGCGACCCGTCGGGCGGCGAGGAGGGCTTCGGCCCGACGGTCGACACCAAGACGATCACGGTCGAGTAGGCCGGCTCCCGTGAGGCAGGTCCGGTGAGGCTCACGCAGCGGCGGCTCAACCGCACCCTGCTGCGCCGCCAGCACCTGCTCGAGCGCACCGACCTGACTCCGGCCGGGCTGTCCCACCACCTGGTCGGGCTGCAGGCGCAGGAGACCCTGCCACCCTTCCTCGGCCTGGCCGCGCGCCTCACCGACCTCGACCCGCACGAGGTCACCCGCGGCCTCGAGGAGCGCTCGCTGGTGCGGCTGCTGTGCCTGCGCGGGACCATCCACCTGCTGGTGGCCGAGGACGCGCTGTCGTTGCGGTCGTGGACCCAGTCCCGTCAGGAGCAGGAGCTGCGCTCCAGCCAGAACACCCGACCCGCGCTCGGGGTCGACCGCGCCGCCTTCGACGCCGCGCTGTCCGCCGCGCTGGCGGAGGGGCCGTCGACCCAGAAGGCACTCGGCGCGGCGCTGGCGGAGCGCTTCCCCGGCGTGCCGCCCGCAGCCCTGGGCCAGCTCGCACGGCTGGTCGCGCCGCTGGCGCAGCTCCCGCCACGCGGCACCTGGAAGGGGTCGGGCGGGGTCGTCTACCAGTACGTCGACCGATGGCTGGGCCGCCCGCTCGCGGAGCCGGACGTCGAGGACCTGGTGCGCCGCTACCTGCGTGCCTTCGGACCCGCGACCGCCGCCGACGTCACGACCTGGTCGGGCGTGACGCGACTCGGCCCCGTGCTGGCCGGGATGCCCGACCTGGTCCGCCACGAGGACGAGCGCGGGCGGGTGCTCCTCGACGTCGCGGACGGCGTCGTCGCCGACGAGGACGAGCCCGCGCCGGTGCGGCTCCTCGGCTGCTACGACAACCTCTGGCTCTCCCACAGCGCCCGCGACCGGGTCACCGACCCCGACAAGCGCACCGCATGGTCGGGGGTCAACGGCGGCACCGGCCACACGCTGTTCGTCGACGGCATGCTCGAGGGGATCTGGCGCGTCGAGGAGGGTCGCGTGCGGGTGCTCGAGACGCTGCGCCCGCTCACCCGCGCGGAGCGGGCGGAGCTCGACGAGGAGACCGCGCGCGTCGAGGCGCTGCTCGCCCGCTGACCGGCGGCTGCCGGGTCAGGCGCCCCAGCGCGACGTGCGCGACAGCAGGGCGGCGCACGCGACGACGCCGGCGGTCGACGTGCGGAGCACCTCGGCGCCCAGGCGGACGCTGACGGCGCCCGCCCCGACGAAGGCCGCCACCTCCTCGTCGGTGAGACCGCCCTCGGGGCCGACCACGACCAGCACGGTGCCGGCGCTCGGGGCCTCGAACGCGGCCAGGTGCTCGGTCGCGTCCTCGTGCAGCACCACGGCGAGGTCGGCGGCCGTCACCAGCGCGACGACGTCCGAGGTCGAGGCGAGATCGGCGACCGTGGGGTGCCAGGGGCGGCGCGACTGCTTGGCCGCCTCGCGCGCGGTGGCCCGCCACCGGCCCAGCGACTTCGTGGCGCGGTCGCCCTTCCAGACGGCGACGCTGCGGGCGGCTGCCCAGGGGACGACGGTGTCGACGCCCACCTCGGTGAGCACCTCGACCGCGAGCTCGCCCCGGTCGCCCTTCGGCAGCGCCTGCACGACGACCAGGGAGGGCGCCGGGGCCGGCAGGTCCTCGACCGCCTCGGCCAGCACGCTCAGGAGCCGCTTGCCGGTGCCGGCGACGCTCCCGGTGATGGTGCGGCCGCGGCCGTCGGTGAGGACCAGCCGCTCCCCCACCCGGGTACGACGCACGGCGACGGCGTGGTGCGCCTCGTCACCCTCCACGGTGACGGTCGTGCCGACCGAGACCCCGTCGAGCGACGGGACCAGGTGGACGGGCAGCGACATGTCAGTGGTTGAACGCGTCGCGCAGGCGACCGAAGACCGAGCGCTGGGCCCCGGCGGGCACCTGCCCCGTCGGGGACTCCTCGTGCCGGATCGCCGCCAGCTCGCGCAGCAGCTCCTCCTGACGGGCGTCGAGGCGCTGCGGGGTCTCGACCAGGATGGTGACGACGAGGTCGCCACGGCCGCCGCGCAGGCCCGGGACGCCGCGGGCGCGCAGCACCTGCTGGGTCCCCGACTGCGTGCCGGAGCCGATCTCGAGCTCGAAGGACGTCTCGACGCCGGAGTCGGCGCCCTGCTCGATGTCGGCCTCGAGGGTCGGCAGCGTGAGGGACGTGCCCAGGGCGGCGGCGGTCATCGGCACCGAGACCGTGCAGTGCAGGTCGTTGCCGTGGCGGGTGAACGTCTCGTGCTCGGCCACGTGGATCTCGACGTACAGGTCGCCGGCGGGGCCACCGCCGGGGCCGACCTCGCCCTGCTCGGTGAGCTGGACGCGGGTGCCGTTGTCGACGCCCGCCGGGATCTTGACCGTCAGCGTGCGGCGCGAGCGGACCCGGCCGTCGCCGGAGCAGGAGCGGCAGGGGTCGGAGATGATCGAGCCGAAGCCGCGGCACGCCGCGCACGGGCGCAGGGTGCGGATCTCGCCGAGGAACGAGCGCTGGACCTGGGCCACCTCGCCCGCCCCGCGGCAGGTCTCGCACGTCACCGGGTGGGAGCCGGGGGCGGCGCCCTCGCCGTGGCAGGCGTCGCACAGCACCGCGGTGTCGACCTTGAGCTCGCGGGCCACCCCGAAGGCCGCCTCCGCGAGGGAGATCTCGAGGCGGATGAGCGCGTCCTGGCCGCGTCGCACGCGCGAGCGCGGTCCGCGACCGCCCTGACCGCCGGCACCCGGCTGGCCGCCGAAGAAGGCGTCCATGATGTCGGTGAACGAGAAGCCGGCGCCCTGCCCGAAGCCCGCCTGGCCACCGCCGAACGGGTCGCCGCCACGGTCGTAGGCGGCCCGCTTCTGCGGGTCGGAGAGGACCTCGTAGGCCAGGGAGATCTCCTTGAAGGTCTCCTGGGTGTCGGGGTCCGGGTTGACGTCCGGGTGGTACTGCCGCGCGAGGCGTCGGTAGGCCTTCTTGATGGCGTCGTCGTCCGCGTCGCGGGCGACACCGAGCAGCTCGTACAGGTCCTTGCTCAACGTGGTTCCTTGTCTGGGTCGGGAGGTTCGGGCGCGCGTGGGCGCCGCTCAGTCCTCGTCGAGGATGCGGGAGACGTAGCGGGCGACCGCGCGCACCGCGGTCATCGTGCCGGGGTAGTCCATGCGGGTCGGACCCACCACCCCCAGCGTGGCGAGGGCGTCGTTGGTCGGGCCGTAGCCGGTGGCCACGACGCTGGTGGAGGCGAGCTGCTCGTAGGGGCCCTCGGCGCCGATGCGCACGGTCACCATGCCACCGGTGGTGGCCTCGCCGAGCAGCTTGAGCAGCACGACGTGCTCCTCCAGGGCCTCGAGCAGGGGGCGCACGGCGGAGTCGAAGCTGTCGCCGTAGCGCGCGAGGTTGGCGGCGCCGCCCACCGCGATGCGCTCGTCGGAGCGGTGGTCGCTCATCGCCTCGGCCAGGGCCTCCACCACCGGTCCGACGTACGCCGCCAGGTCGGCCGTGGGCGGCTCGGCGGCGAGGGCGCGCAGCGCCGTGACCGCGGTGGAGATGATCTCGCCGGCGGCGACGGAGTTGACCCGTGAGCGCAGGTCGGCGAGCGCCTCGTCGCTGAGGTCGGCGCCGAGCTCGACGATCCGCTGCTCGACCCTGCCGGTGCTGAGGATGAGGACGGCCAGCAGCCGGCGCGGGGCGAGGGCCACCAGCTCGACGTGGCGCACGGTCGAGCGCGAGAGGGTGGGGTACTGCACGACGGCGACCTGACGGGTCAGCTGCGAGAGCACCCGCACGGAGCGCTGGACGACGTCGTCGAGGTCGACCGCGCCGTCGAGGAAGGTGGAGACCGCGCGCCGCTCGGCCGCGCTCATCGGCTTGACCGTGGTGAGCCGGTCGACGAAGAGCCGGTAGCCCTTGTCCGTGGGCACCCGTCCGGCGCTGGTGTGGGGCTGGGTGATGTAGCCCTCGTCCTCCAGCGCCGCCATGTCGTTGCGGACCGTGGCCGGCGAGACGCCGAGGCCGTGCCGCTCCACCAGGGCCTTGGAGCCGACGGGCTCCTCGGTGGCGACGTAGTCCTCGACGATCGCGCGGAGCACGGCCAGCCTGCGCTCCTCCTGCATGTCCGCCTCCCGCCCGTTTGGCACTCCGATGATCCGAGTGCCAATCCTACCCGCGGCCCGAGCACACCCGACATTCCCTCGCGGTGGGCGTCGCCGTTGAAGCGCGTATCAGTTAGGGTTGCCTTACCTCACCTCCAGGAGCGCCCATGAGCACGGACACCAGCCACCTCACCGCCCTCGACGAGCCCCGGCAGCTGGCCGCGGCCGCCCGCAGCATCCTGGCCTGCCCGGCCGGGGTGAACCTCGTCGTCGACGGCGTCGAGGACGTCCTGGCCGGGACCGCCGACCTGGGCATGCAGGACCTCGACGGCACCCCGACGTTCTCGTGCGTGCCCGGCAGCGACCTGGCCGCCGCCGCGCAGATCGGCGCCAGCGCCCTGCTCACCCTCGAGAGCGGCCTCGGCGCGCCGGGCTCCTCCGACCGGGCGGCCACGCTCACGCTGGCCGGCACGCTGCGGGTCACGGCCCGCGAGGACTGCGGGTGCTGCGGCGAGGCGCGCGACATCGTCGAGCTCTCCATCACCTTCGCACTGCTCGCCCGCACCGGGAGCCGCCCCGAGCAGCAGTACCGGGTGCCGCTGGCGCCGTTCCGCTCCCCCGACCACCGCCTCAACCGCGGCTACCTCCAGCGCTCCGTCGAGCACGCCAACCACTGCCACCAGGAGGAGCTGCGGCGCGCCGTCGCCACGACGAGCGGCACCCGGCTCTCCCAGGTGGTCGGGGTCGCCCTCGCCGACCTGCGCCCCGACGGCGTGCTGGTGCACTGGGTCGACCTGGACGGCGCCCACACGCGCGAGCTGACGTTCGCCACGCCGGCCTCCACGACCGAGGAGCTCGGCGAGCTCCTGCGCCGCCAGCTGCACTCCGGCCTCTGCTGACCCCGACCGGCGGCCTACATTGGGCCGCGTGGCATTCCTCGAGGTAGCCGACCGCGTCTGGGTCGCCCGCTACGACTGGTTCGACGTCAACGTCACGCTCGTGCGCGGGTCGGGCGGGCTGCTGGCCGTCGACACCCACGCCTCGGCGCTCGCGGCGCGCCAGGTGCTGGAGGACGTCCGCGCGCTGGGCGTCGGCGACGTCACCGGCGTGATCAACACCCACGAGCACTTCGACCACACCTTCGGCAACCACGAGTTCCGCACGGCGTACGGCGCCATCCCGATCCACGCGCACGAGGCCGCCGCCGCGCAGACCCTCGCCGCCGGCGAACGGGTGAAGGGTCTCTACCGCGACGACCCCGACGACCCGCACCGCGACGAGGTCGTCGCCACCGAGGTCGTCGCGGCCGACCACACGTTCTCCTCCGCGGTCGTGCTCGACCTCGGTGACCGCCTGGTAGAGCTCGTCCACCCGGGCCGCGGCCACACCGCGGGTGACCTGGTCGTGCGCGTGCCCGACTGCGACGTGCTGCTGGCCGGCGACCTGATCGAGGAGTCCGCCGCGACCGGGGGCGTGCCCGGCTACGGCGGCGACTGCTACCCGCTCGAGTGGCCGTGGACCCTCGACATCCTGCTCGGGCTGACCACCTCGGCCAGCGTGGTCGTGCCCGGCCACGGCGCTGCCGTGGACCGTGAGTTCGTGGAGACCCAGCGCAACCAGGTCGGCCTCGTCGCCGAGACCATCCGCGAGCTGGCCGGTCGCGGGGTGCGCCCCGAGGACGCGCTGGCGGCCGCCGAGGAGTGGCCCTTCCCGCGCGAGGCGCTCGCTCACGCCGTACGACGTGGCTTTGCGCAGCTCGAGCGCGGCGAGCGACGTTTGCCGCTGGCCTGAGGAGGGTTACGTTCGGAGCATGAGCGACTCCGAGACCACCCCCAGCGACCACGACGACGCCGTCGGCGTCTCCGACGACAAGCTGCCCGAGGACCTCCAGCCGGGCGAGGACAACCCGCTCGCCGAGGGCCTCGACGACAACGAGACCGTCGAGGGCCTGCTGGACGGCGGCAAGGACGCCGAGCAGCTCGGCGAGGACGGCACGACGGCAGGGTCGGAAGAGTCACAGGAAGGCTGACCCCGGCGCGGGAGACCCCGGAAGGCCCTCTCCCGCCTCTAGCGTCAGTCGGGTGAGCGACCGATACGGCACCGACGTCCTGTCCGGCGACTGGCGCAAGCCCCAGCGCGGGCGCGCCGTCGAGGCGCCGGCCGACCTCGGGAGCGTCGTCGAGGAGGTCACAACCGACTGGGTGGGCGAGATCGTCGCCGTCGACCGCGACCTGCACACGCTGACCCTCGAGGACCGCCGCGGCCGCCGCCGTACCTTCCCCCTCGGGCCGGGCTTCCTGCTCGAGGGCAAGCCGGTCATCCTCACCGCGCCCGTGCGCCGCACGGCGCCCGCCGCGCCCACTCGCACCGCGTCCGGGTCGGTCGCCGTACCGAACGCCCGCGCCCGCGTCGCCCGGGCCAGCCGGATCTTCGTCGAGGGCCGCCATGACGCCGAGCTCGTCGAGAAGGTCTGGGGCGACGACCTGCGCATCGAGGGCGTGGTCGTGGAGTACCTCCAGGGCGTCGACGACCTCGTCGCCCACCTGCGCGACTTCGGCCCCGGCCCGGAGCGCCGCGTCGGCGTGCTCGTCGACCACCTGGTGCCGGGCTCCAAGGAGAGCCGCATCGCCGCCGACGTCGCCGCCTCCCCCGTCGGCAGGCACGTGCTCGTCGTGGGCCACCCGTTCGTCGACGTCTGGCAGGCCGTCAAGCCCGACCGCATCGGCGTCGCTGCCTGGCCGACCATCCCGCGCGACGTCGAGTGGAAGAAGGGCGTCTGCCGCCACTTCGGCTGGCCCGCCGACGACCAGGCCGACATCGCCCGCGCCTGGCAGCACATCCTGTCGCGCGTGCAGTCCTACGACGACCTCGAGCCCGCGCTCCTCGGCCGCGTCGAGGAGCTCATCGACTTCGTCGCCGGCTCCGACTGAGCACCAACCTCCGGTGGTCGAGCAGTGAGGAGCGCCAGCGACGAGCGCCCGTGAGCCGAGCGCCGACTCACGGTGGTTGAGGTGCGAGCGCCAGCGAGCCTCGAAACCACACCACCGGTGGTCGAGCAGCGAGGAGCGCCAGCGACGAGCGCCCGTCGAGACCCCATGAGCCGAACGCCCAGCGGCGACCCACGGTGGTTGAGGTGCGAGCGCCAGCGAGCCTCGAAACCACCCCGCCGATGCGTGGCTGAGGTTGGCCCGCCCGCTAACAGCGCGGGCCCTGCCTATCGGTCACCTATGTCGGCAGTTCGCGCCTGACGCCGGGCTCTCCACGCTCGGCCGGCCTCATGCGGTGACCAACTGCCGACGCTGAGTGTCGGTAGACGCACCACCAGCCACACCAGCCCCACCAGAGGGGTGCCGCGCCTTGCGCGGGCGGCGCGGGCGAAGCCCGTGTCGCCCCGTGCGCCGTCAAGCCGGTCGAGAGAGGCTCCGGGTCAAGGACGCCCGAAGGGCGCCGCGAAGCGGGCGAAGCTCCTTGACGCGGAGACGCGACCGGCTATGCGCGCGGCACCCCAGTCCGGCCCCGAGGAGACAGTCAGAGGTGCAGGGGTCTCGACGGGCGCTCGTCGCTGGCGCTCCTCGCTGCTCGACCACCGGAGACGTGGTTTCGAGGCTCGCTGCGCTCGCACCTCAACCACCGGACCGAAGGTCGGCGCTCGGGTCACCGGGTCTCGACGGCCGCTCGTCGCTGGCGCTCCTCGCTGCTCGACCACCGGAGACGTGGTTTCGAGGCTCGCTGCGCTCGCACCTCAACCACCGGCCCGGAGGTCGGCGCTCGGGTCACCGGGTCTCGACGGGCGCTCGTCGCTGACGCTCCTCACTGCTCGACCACCGCTGCTATGCGTTGGGTGGTTTCGAGGCTCGCTGCGCTCGCACCTCAACCACCGTAGGGTCGCTTGGCGTTCGGCTTACTGGGGTCTCGACGGACGCTCGACCACCGAGGGGCGGGTCAGCGGAGCATGAGGCCGTTGGCGTCCTTGCTGTCGGTCGCGAGCATGAGGATGCCGTCGATGACGGGCCAGAGCGCGCCGACGCCACAGGTGAGGATCGTGACCAGGAGCTGGGCGGTGCCGATGCCGTTGTCGCCGACGTAGTAGCGGCCGATGCCGAAGGGCACGAGGATCTGGAGCAGGCCGGCGATGACCTTCTGCTTGTCGGAGTACGGGATGCCCGTCACGGGGTGCACGCCGTAGGGGGCGCCGGGCATGCCCATCGGCATGACGCCGGGGTAGCCGGGGTAGGGCTGCGGGTGGCCGTAGCCACCGGGCTGGCCGTACGGCTGCTGCGGCTGGCCGTAGGCCGGCGGGGGCGTGCCGTAGGGCTGTCCCCCGGGCTGTCCCCCGGGCTGTCCCCCGGGCTGGCCACCCTCGGGCTGGCCGCCCTGCGGCTGGTACGGGTCGTACGGGTTCTCGGGGCCCTGGCTCATGCGAGCACCCTATGGGAGGAGGTCGCGCACGACCGCGTCCGCCAGGAGGCGACCGCGGCGGGTAAGGACGAGCCGCTCCGTGCCGGGCTCCAGGAGGCCGTCGTCGACGAGCCGAGGCACCGCCCCGAGGCCCGCCGCGTCCAGCACCCGCGGGTCCAGGCCGTCGCGCAGCCGCAGCTCGAGGAGCACCCGCTCGACGCGGCGGCTCTCGGGGTCGAGGACCTCGCGCGCGTGCGCCGGGCTGGCGCCCGAGGCCAGCCGGTCGGCGTACGCCGCGGGGTGCTTGACGTTCCACCAGCGCACACCGCCCACGTGGGAGTGCGCGCCCGGTCCCACGCCCCACCAGTCACCGTCGGTCCAGTAGCCCAGGTTGTGGCGGCACCTGGCGGCGTCGTCCCGCGCCCAGTTGGAGACCTCGTACCAGCCCAGTCCCGCCGCGGTCAGGCGGTCGTCGGCCAGGTCGTACTTGTCGGCCAGGTCGTCCTCGTCGGGCATCGGCAGCTCGCCGCGGCGCACCCGACGGGCGAGGGCGGTGCCGTCCTCCACGATCAGCGAGTACGCCGACACGTGGTCCGGCCTGCAGGCCAGGGCCTCGTCGAGGGTGCGGCGCCAGTCGTCCTGCGACTCCCCCGGCGTCCCGTAGATGAGGTCCAGGCTGACCTGCTCGAAGCCGGCCTCGCGCGCCCAGCGCACCACGTCGGGGACGCGGGCCGGGTCGTGGGTGCGGTCGAGCACCGCCAGCACGTGCGGGACGGCCGACTGCATCCCGAACGAGATCCGGGTGAAGCCCTCCTCGCGCAGCTGGGCCAGGTCGTCCGGCGTCACGCTGTCGGGGTTGGCCTCCGTCGTGACCTCGGCGTCCGGGGACAGGCCGAACTCGGAGCGCACGGCGCCCAGGACGGCGCCGAGGTCGCCGGGGCTCAGCAGCGTCGGCGTGCCGCCGCCGACGAACACGGTGTCGACGGGCGCGTCCACCTCGCCGAGCACCCGGCGCGCCTGGCGGACCTCCGCGACCGCCGAGGCGGCGTACGTCGCCCGGGAGGCGCCGGGTCCCAGCTCGTCGGCGGTGTAGGTGTTGAAGTCGCAGTAGCCGCAGCGCACGCGGCAGAACGGCACGTGCACGTAGAAGCCGAAGGGGCGCTCTCCCAGCCCGGCGAGGGCGGCGGCGGGCAGCGACCCGTCCGCCGGGACCGGGTCACCGGCTGGGAGGACGGACGGCACGTCCTCATCCTCCCACCCGCCCCGTCACCGTTCGGACTGGGACGTCGAGCCCGACGGTGCGGTCATGGGGTCCTCCGGAGATGCGAACGGGTGCCGGCGGTCTCCCGCCGGCACCCATTCGATCCGGTCCACCTGTGCGTCCCCCGAGCGAGGAGCGTCAGGGGGCCGTCAGCTGTAGAACGACGCGATGCGCTCCTTGTTGTTGTCCTCCACGACGTTGCGCTTGACCTTCATCGAGGGCGTGAGCTCGCCGGACTCGATCGTCAGGTCGTGGTCGAGGATCTCCCACTTCTTGATGGTCTCCCAGCGGTTGAGGCGCCCGTTGAGCTCCTCGACGTAGCCGGCGACCATCTCGTGCGCCTTGTCGGAGGTCACGATCTCGGAGTACGACTTGCCGGCCATCCCGTTCTCGGCGGCCCAGCCCTCCATCGCGTCGGGGTCGAGGGTGACCAGCGCGACGACGTAGTTGCGGTCGTTGCCGAAGACCATGAACTGGCTGACGTAGGGGCAGATCGCCTTGAACTTCGACTCGATCGCCGACGGGGCGATGTACTTGCCGCCGGAGGTCTTGAAGAGGTCCTTGATGCGGCCGGTGATGGTCAGGAAGCCGTCGGCGTCCAGGCTGCCCTTGTCGCCCGTGCGCAGCCAGCCGTCGTCGGTGAGCGTCTTGGCGGTCTCCTCGGGGAGGTTGTGGTAGCCGTCCATGACGTGGGGGCCGCGCAGCAGCACCTCGTCGCCCTCGCCGATCTTGACCTCGCTGCCGGGCAGCGCGCGACCCACCGTGCCGATCCGGTTCTCCTCGGGGTGGTTGACCGTCGCCCCGGCGGAGTTCTCGGTCATGCCGTAGCCCTCGAGGATCACGATGCCGGCGGCGTTGAACCACTCGGCGATCTCCTGGTTGAGGGCGGCCGAGCCGGAGATGAAGAACCGCACGCGGCCACCGAACCGCTCGCGCACCTTGCTGAAGACGAGCTTGTCGAAGAGGCCGTGCTGGAGCTTCAGCGGGAGCGGCACGGACTTGCCCTCGCGCTTGAGCCGGTCGGCCTTGAGGCCGACCTCGAAGGCCTTGTGGAAGATCTTCTCCTTGGCTCCGCCCTCGGCCGCCTGCATCGTCTGGATCCGGCCGTAGGCCTTCTCGAAGATGCGCGGGGCCGCGCCCATGAACGTCGGCTTCACGATGCCGCAGTTCTCGACGATCTTCTCCACGCGTCCGTCGATGGCGGAGGCGAAGCCGCAGGCCAGCTGGGCCGAGAGCAGCACCTTGCCGAAGGAGTGCGACATCGGCAGCCACAGGAACTGCAGGTCACTCTCGTCGAGGATGTGCTGGACCTTGATCGCGGAGCCCTCGTAGACCCAGGACTCGTGCTTGAGGCGCACGCCCTTGGGACGTCCGGTGGTGCCGGAGGTGTAGATCAGCGTCGCCAGCTGGGTGGGCGCGATGCTCTTCGCGGTCGTCTCGATGACGTCGGGGTGCTCGGCGAGGTAGGCGTCGCCGAGCTCGGCGAGCGTGTCCATGGTGATGACCCAGTCGCCGGGTCCGGCGCCGTCGGCGGCGCCATCGAACGTCACGACCTTGGTGAGGTGCGGCAGCTCGGACTTGTGCTCGCGGAGCTTGGCGAGCTGCTCGTCGTCCTCGGCGAACACGACGCGGGACTCGGAGTCGCCGAGGATGTAGGCGGTGTCCTCGGCGTTCGTCGTGGGGTAGACGGTGGTCGTGGCGCCGGCGGCGCACATGACCGCCAGGTCGGCCAGGATCCACTCGTAGCGGGTGCCGGAGACGATCCCGATGCGCTGCTCCGGCTCGATGCCGAGCGAGAGGAGTCCGGCGGCGAGGCGGCGTACGAGCACCCCGGCCTGCTCCCACGTGACGGACTCCCAGTCCTCGCCACGGGGGTAGCGGAACGCCTCGGACCCGGGCGAGGCGGCCACCCGGTCGAGGAACTGCACCGCCACGTTCTGAGGAAGGTTGTCGACGAAGGTCGTGTCGTGGTTGACGGGCATGCCACTCCTGGGTGAAGCCGAGACGGGTGTGTTTCGGAGTAACCTAGATCACTTCGGCTACCCGCGGGTAGCCGACTGACCGGCGAGCCGGGATTCCTGCGCACGGCCGGCCCACGCCACCGCCGGCCGGGTGCCCACGGCCGCCGCCAGCAGCACCGCACCGAGCAGCAGCCAGCCGGTCAGGCCGAGCGCGAGCGGCAGCAGCGCCATCACCGTGGGCGCCAGGAAGGAGCTGATCGAGAAGCCCATCCCCCAGACGCCCTGGTACTGGCCCATGGCCTCCTCCGGGGGCAGCTCGAAGCCGAGCAGGAACGACGCCGACGCCTGGCACAGCTCGCCGGCGACCAGGACCAGGGAGCCGACGACCAGCAGCACGACGGCCAGCGTCACGGGGACGCCGCCGCTGACGCCGAGGATCGCGCACGCCCCGAAGAAGAGCAGCCCGGAGAGCAGCGTGGCCCGTACGGCGGCGTCGAGGGTCACCACCCGCTTGGCGACCGCCACCTGGGCCACCACCACCGCGACGGTGTTGATGACCAGCAGCACGGCGACCACCGCGCGGGGCGCCTCGGTCTCGTTGACCACCCAGAGCGGGATCGCCAGCTCGAGGATCCAGTAGTGCATGGTCAGCACCGAGCTGACGAGCACCACCGCGACGAACGGCAGGTCGCGCAGCGCGCTCAGCATGTGCAGCGCCTGGCCGGCCGGCCGCGGCGGCACGTGCGGCACCATCGACATGAGCAGCGCCGTCACGGCGTACGTCGCCACGTCGACGTACATCACCGCGAGGTAGGCCTCCCGCGTGTCGAAGTGCAGGGCGATGGCCGCGATCCCGGCGCCGATCGTCATGCCCACGTTGGTGACCGAGCGCAGGTAGGCCTTCGTCGTCGCGCGGTCGGAGCCTTGGACGAGCCCGGCGATCAGCGCCGCCCGAACGGCGCCGGACCCGCGGTCGAGCACCGCGATGACCGTCGCCAGCGCGACGAACTGCCACCACTCGGTGACCAGGAGGTAGAGCGCCGCCAGCGCCGCGATCATCAGGACCAGCGCCACCTGGACCTCGCGCGGGCCGCGGCGGTCGGCGAGGTGGCCGATGGGGATGCCGGCGAACAGCGCGACGCCGGCGGCGATGCTCAGGCCCAGCCCGACCTCGACGACGGAGAAGCCGACGATGCGGGTGAAGTACAGCGCGCTGAGCGTGAAGAAGATGCCGTTGCCGGTGGTGTTGACCAGGGTCGCCGCCGCCATGCTGCGGACGGCCGGGTCCTCGGGGAGCAGCCTCACAGCCGCGTGTTGGCGACGTAGGCGTCGGCCTTGCGGCGCGCCTGCTCGCTGAGGGAGTCCACGCGCAGGAGCTCGGGCAGCAGGGTGGGGTCGCGGTAGAGCGCGCGGAACATCGTCGACACGGTGACGCCGTGGTCGGGCTCGTGGACGACCGTGACGTCGTCGCCCGCGCGGGCGACGCCGGGCACGACCACCCGCAGGTAGGGCCCGGGCCGGCTGACCTCGGCGAAGCGCTTGACCCAGGCGGTGTTGTCGTAGCCCGAGCGACCCATCCACATCTTGAAGTCGTTGCACGGGTTGCGGACCGTGGTCACCTCGAGGACGGCGTCGCCGACCCGCCACCGCTCCCCGATCTGGGCCTCGTTGACGTCGATGCCGACGGTCGTGAGGTTCTCCCCGAACTGGCCGTCGCGGACCTCCTGGCCGAGCTGCTCGGCCCAGTAGTCGAGGTCCTCGCGCGCGAAGGCGTAGACGGCCTTCTCGAGACCGCCGTGGTGGCGGGTGTCCGACACCTGGTCGCCGGCCGGTCCGTAGGGGCCGATCTCGACGGGGCCGGTCACGGGCTGCTTGTCGATGGAGGTCCGGCCGATGCCGGCCCAGGCGGCCTCACGGGGGCGACCGACGTTGAGGGATCGGAGAACGGCCATGCGCCATTGTCGCTGCCTCCCTCACCGCTCCGCCATCGGATAGGAGCAGTCCGCTCGTCGCTCTCTGCTCGGCCGCTCGCCGCGCGGTCAGTCCTGCACGGCCTTGGCGATCGCCAGGCAGGTGGTGAGCCGGTCCCGGTCCGGGCTGCCGGGGCGGTCCTCGAGCTCGCGCAGGACGAGCCGCAGCATGCGCACGACCACCCAGTCCCGGGCCCGGTCCTCGTCCAGGCCGGCGGCGTCGATCGTCGCGTGGAAGCGGCGCCGCACTCCCCCACGGACGTCACCCTCGAGCTCGTCGAAGCGGTGCCAGAGCAGCGGTGCGACCTCGTAGTGCGGGTCGCCGCTGAGCGGCTTCGGGGCGATCGCCAGCCACGGCTCCCGCTCCCCCGCCAGCACGTGCGCGTAGTGCAGGTCGCCGTGGATCATCGTCCCGCGGCTCGCCGGGTCGGAGGCCAGGTCGCGCCCCAGGGCCACCGCCTGCTCGACCAGGCGGCGTGGGACCGGGGCGCTGCGCGGCAGCGCCCCGAGGCGGGGCGTCCACCGCTCGACGTACGACGGGAGCGTGCGCAGCTGCGGGGGCGCCGGCCGGTGCAGCCGCGTGTAGAGGCCGGCCACCACCTCGCAGGCCTCCAGGTCCCAGTGGTCGCTCAGGTCCGTCGGACCGAGGCGCTCGAGCAGCAGGGCCCGTCGCCGCGGGTCGGCGCGCAGCAGGGCGACCGCGCCCCCGCCGTGCCAGTGCTGCAGCGCGAGGGCCTCGTGCTCCCCGGCCACGTCGGGGAACGCGATCTTCAGCACGGCCGGGTCCCCCTCGGTCCGGACCGGCTGGACCAGCGCGGCGCGGCCGTGGGTCGCCGGGCCGTCCGGCACCAGGTCCCACTCGTCGAGCAGGTCCCGCAGCAGGCGCGGCAGCGTGGCCGCGAACGAGGCCCACTCGGGTCCTCTCTCGGGGGGCTCGAGCACGCCCGGCGGGGATTCGGCCCAGGACGACACGTCCCGAAGCCTGTCAGATGTGTGGTGGGCCACGTTTCGGGCACAGGCCGTCACCCGGGCTGACCTGCGGCGTTAACCTCGATGTGACAACACTGTCGCGATCTTGTTGACTAGGTCGTGACTAGTTCGAAATGACTATGCGTCTTGGTCAGTTCGGACCATGCATGGCCCACCTGGCGGAGTTTCGGGGGGCTCGGGCTTCTGCCCGTGCCTGCCAGGGGCCAAAGCAAGAGTCATATCCTGGGGGGGATACCGCATGAACGCACGACCGATCGACCTGATGCCCTGGCTCAGGAGCATCCGTCCGTTGCTCACGCTCGTGGACCCGGTGGCCGTCGTGCTGGCCGCGCTCATCGTCCGCGACCACGTGAGCCCCGCGTCCGTCGTGGGCGCCGTCGCGGCGGCGATGTTCGTCAGCCGCGCCAGCGACCTGCACCGCTCACGCCTGGTGCTCTCGGTGCTGGAGGAGCTGCCCAAGCTGGCGCTCGGCGCCGTGGTCGCCGCCTTGACCCTCGTCGCCGTCGCCCCGCTCGGGGGCCTCGGCGGCCGTCCGGCCTGGTCGGTGCTCGCGATCTTCTCGGCCAGCATGTTCGCGCTGCTGGTCGTCCTGCGCACCGCGGTCTACACCGCGACGCACGCGCTGCGGCGCAGCGGCCGCGCCGCTCACCCGGTGATCATCGTCGGCTCGGGCGAGGTGGGCAGGCGCCTGGCGGAGGCCTTCCTGGCCCGGCGCGAGTACGGCCTGAACCCGGTCGGCATGATCGACTGCGCGCCCGACCTGCACGCCCGCGACCTGCCCGTCCCGCTGCTCGGAGGCATCGACTCGCTCGAGCGCGCCATGATCGACCTCGGCGTCGACGACGTCGTGTTCGCCTTCCCCGGCCCGCCGGACCACCACACCATCGACGTGGTGCGCCGCTGCGTGCAGAGCGACCGTCAGGTCTTCGTCGTGCCCCGCTTCTTCGAGATGATGGGCGTCGACCGCCACCGCCGTACGGAGGTCATCCGCGACGTGGCCGTGATGCGCCTGCGCCGCACCGCGCTGCGCTCGCGTGCCCTGTTCCTCAAGCGCGTCCTCGACGTGACGGTCTCCTCCGTCGCCATGGTGCTGCTGTCGCCCGTGCTGGCGGCCATCGCGATCGCCGTGCGGATCGAGACCGGACCGGGCGTCATCTTCCGCCAGACCCGCGTCGGCCTGCACGGCCGCACCTTCACGCTGTTCAAGTTCCGCTCGCTGAAGCCCGCCTCCACCGAGGAGAGCCAGACCACCTGGTCGATCGACAACGACGCCCGGGTGGGCCCGGTCGGCCGCATCCTGCGCCGCACGAGCCTCGACGAGCTGCCGCAGCTCGCGAACGTCTGGCGCGGCGACATGAGCCTGGTCGGTCCGCGTCCCGAGCGTCCCCACTTCGTCCGGGAGTTCTCGCGGTCGCAGGAGCGCTACGAGGACCGGCACCGCGTGCAGACCGGCATGACCGGCTGGGCGCAGGTCAACGACCTGCGTGGCGACACCTCGATCGACGACCGGGTGCGCTTCGACAACTTCTACATCGAGAACTGGTCGCTCTGGGGCGACGTCAAGATCATGATGCGCACCGTGCGCGCGGTCCTGCGCGCCCCGGGCTCCCGCACGAAGGTGCTGGCGCTCACCTCGTCGGCGACCGAGGAGCGGCGAGCCGCCTAGTCACCTCGGCGACCGTCTGCGCCGCCTGCGCCGCGTCGTGGTGGGCCTCGACGTGGGCTCGGCCGGCCGTCCCCTCGGCCGCGGCGAGAGCCGGGTCGAGGAGTCGCACGACGAGGGCGTCGGCCAGCGCGGCCGGGCTGGCCGCGGGCACGACGGCACCGGCGGCGGGCGGGACGCTGTCGGCCACGCCCGTGACGTCGGTGGCAACGACGCTGCGGCCGGTCGCCATCGCCTCGAGCGGGACCAGGGCCATCCCCTCCCAGCGGGACGGCACCGCGACGACGTCCGCCGCGGCGAGCCACGTCGCCACGTCGGAGCGGGCGCCGACCAGGCGCACCCCGGGCAGCGACCTCGCCCGCTGCTCGAGCTCGGCGCGGTCGGGGCCGTCGCCCACGAGCACCAGGCTCGCCCCCGGCGCCCGGTCCCGCACCTGCGGCCACGCCTCCAACAGGTCCGCCTGACCCTTCTGGGGCGCCAGACGGCCCACGCAGACGACCGTCGGCGCCTCGGCCAGCCCCAGGGAGGCACGGACCGCCGAGCGCGAAGCGTCATCGCCGGCGGTCAGGCGGCCCAGGTCGACCCCGTTGGGCACGACGGTGGTCGCGGCCAGCACGCCGCGGGAAGCGCCGAGCAGCCGCTCCCCCTCGCTCACGCACACGAGCTCGGTGGTCCAGCGGACTGCGCGCCGCTCCCAGGCCAGGGAGCCGGCGCGCACCGGGCCGGAGGCCGCCAGGAACGACCAGGCGTGCGGCTGGAAGATCGTGGGCACGCGCCCCCGCAGGACGAGCCGACCCGCGAGGCCGGCCTTGGCGCTGTGCAGGTGGACGACGTCGGGACCGCTGGTCGCGACGACGCGCGAGAGCGTGGTCACCTCGCGCGCCAGCGAGGGGCCGGGTGAGCGGCGCGCCCGCCAGGTCAGCACCCGGACGCCCGCGGCCTCGGCCTCGGGCCCCAGCCAGCCGGTGTCGGGGCAGGCGAGCGTGACGTGCCAGCCACGGCCCACCTGGTCGCGGAGGTAGTCCAGGGCGACCCGGGCGACGCCCTCGGTGGTGGGCGCGGAGACGTGCAGGACGCGCGGGGCGACCGGGCGCCCGCTCAGCCGGGGACCCGCTCGGAGCGGCGCGTGACCAGGACGGTCCCGAGCAGCCGTACGCCGACGGCGCGGACCCGCTCGGAGTGCAGGCGCAGCTGGTCGGCGGAGACCGCGCCCTCGGGGACGGCGAGCAGCATCGAGCCACCCATGGCCATCACCCGCGCGTCGTCGCACACGTCCAGGGGCGGCGCCAGGACCACGACCACGTCGAAGCGGGCGGACATCTGGGCCATGGCGTCGGCGAAGCGCGTCTCGATCAGCGTCTCGGTGGGCTCCCCGCCCCAGCTGCCCGAGGGCAGGACGGTCAGCTCGCCGACGGGGCCGGGGCTGAGCGCGGAGTCGAGGTCGGCGCCGTTGAGGACGTCGTAGAGACCGGCGGTGTCCGGTCCCCCGACGATCGGCTTGCCGTGGCGCTCACCCATCCGGCCGTCGACCAGCAGGACCTTGCGCCCGACGTTGGCCAGGGAGATCGCCAGGTTGGCGCCCAGCCAGACGTTGACGTCGGCGCTGGTCACCCCGGTGACCACGACCCGGCTGACCGGGTCGTGGCTCGCCTCGGCCTCGAGCGCGATGCGGAGCTGGCGGAAGACGGCGGCGGCGCTGGTGCCGGGATAGAGCGCGGGCAGCGTCGTGGGGTCGCGCGGTGCGGCCACCTGCGCCAGCACGGGGGCGACGGCCGCCTCCGCGATGTCGGCGGGGCCGTCCATGTTGCGCCCCCGCCGGTCGCGCAGCAGGGCGGCGGAGACCGCGAGGATCACCGCCAGCAGCGCTCCGACGCCGATGCCCAGCAGCAGGTTCGGGCTGGAGTACGTCGCCGGCGGCTGCGCGGGATTGCTGGTGCTGAAGAGGAAGGCGCCGTTGCTCGGGTCGTGCAGCGGGAGCACGTCGGCGACGATGTTGGCGATGCGCGCGGCGCTCTTGGGGTCCTGGTCCTCGACCGTGATCTGGACCAGGATCGTCCCGTCGACCCACATGCCGCTGATCGAGCCGCGCAGCTGCTCGAGCGAGCGGTCGACGTCCAGCCGGGAACGCACGTCCTCCAGGACGGCGCGCGAGTTGGAGATCTCTCCCAGCGTCCCGCGCAGGGAGTTGAGGTCCTCGCTGCTGGTCGTGCTCTCCGGCGCGGCCGTGGCCGCGACGGTGGCCGTGGACGTGTAGACCTTCGGCGCGGCCATGAGCCCCGCCGCCACTGCGGCACCGGTCAGTGCCAGGATCAGCACCACCAGCACCTTCTGGCGCCACAGCGCCCCCCCGATGTCACGCAGCTCCACTGGTCATCCTCACTCGTGCCGGTACATCCCCTAGCCGACCGGAGGGGACTCCGGCCGTACTGCCCCCCGTGTGAGACACACGTGCACGAGGTCAGTCCCCGACCGGTTCGAGTGCCGGTGGACCAGACCAACGAGCGCCCCCCAGCCTACGTGACGGCGCCCACTCGGGCTAACCGGCGACGACGGCGTAGAGGCCCCGGTACGCCGCCAGCATCGCCGCCGACGTGAACCGCTCCTCCCACAGCGCACGCCCCGCCGCGCTCAGGGCCGCGTGCCTGACCGGGTCGTCGAGCACCCGGGAGACACCGCGGGCCAGGTCGGCTGCAGATCCCGGCACCACCAGCTCCACCGTCGCGGCGTCCAGCGCCAGGAGGCCGCCCACGGCGGAGGCCACGACCGGCACGCCGGCGGACATCGCCTCGAGCACGCTCACCGGCAACCCCTCGCGGTCGCTGGCCAGCACCAGCGCGTCGCTGGCCGCCAGGAGCCGGTCGACGTCGCGCCGGTCCCCGAGCAGGGTGATCCGCTCGGTCAGCCCGGCCTCCGCCACGAGGCGGGCGACGTTCTCGCGCTCGGGGCCGTCGCCGGCCACCAGGAGCAGGGCGTCGCCGGGGAGGCTCCCCCACGCGGCGACGAGGAGGTCGTGCCGCTTGGGGGCCGCGAGGCGGGCCACGCACAGCGCCGCCGCACGGTCGGGGTCCAGCCCCAGCTCACGGCGGGCGGCGGCCCGGTCGGGCGTCTCCACCCCGGCGGTGGCGTTCTCGACCACCTGCACCGCGCCCGGGTCGAGGCCCGCCTCGACGAGCCGGTCGCGCACGTCGCCCGACACCGCGACGACCAGGTCGGCGCACCTGCCCAGCAGGCGGGCCGCCTGCGGGTAGTCCTCGTCGGCGAGGCCGTGGACGGTGCACACCAGCGGCGGTCGTCGTCGCAGCCGCTGGGTGCCCAGGCGGGCGGCGAGCGCGGCCCGCACGTTGTGGGCGTGCACGACGTCGACGGGCCGACGGCGCGCCTCCCGGCGGATCGCCAGCACCGCACGCAGCAGCGAGCGCGGGTCGCGGGCGCGCAGGGGCACGGTCAGCGTGGCGAGACCGTCGGCCGCCAGCAGCTCGGCGCGCCAGCCACCGTTGCTCACGGCGGTGACGTCGTCCCCTTGCGCCGTGAGCCCGCGGGCGAGGTCGTCGACCATCGTCTCGGCGCCACCGGAGCCGAGCTCGGCCACCACCATCAGCGCGCGCACGACCGGGCCCTCGCATAGCTCTCCAGCAGGCCGTCGAGGCAGTGGTCCTCCGTGTAGCCCTCGAGGATGCGGGCGCGGGCGGAGTCCCCCATCCGCCGGCGGGCCGACGCGTCCGCCGCCAGCGAGCCGAGCGCGGCGGCGAACCCGGGCACGTCGCCGGCCGGGCACAGCAGGCCGTCCACGCCGTCGCGGAGCACCTCGGGCACGCCACCGACGGCCGAGGCCACCGCGGGCAGGCCGGAGGCCATGGCCTGGAGCAGCGCCAGCGGGCAGTTCTCGGCCGCGGAGGTGAGCGCGAAGAGGTCGGCGTCCGCGAAGAGCGGCGCCGGGTCGTGGACGCGGCCCAGGAGCGAGACCCGACCGGCGAGGCCGGGCTGCGCCGCGCGGCGCTCGACCTCCGGCAGCAGGGGCCCGTCCCCCGCCACGAGGAGCCGCAGGTCGGGCACCCGCTCGGCGGCGTCCAGCAGGACGTCGACGCGCTTGACCTCGCCCAGGACGCCCAGCCACAGCGCCGTGGGCGGACGCCGTGGCGATGCGCCCGCGGGCGCGAAGCGGACCGGGTCGACGCCGTTGGGCACGACGTCGACGCGGTCGGGGTCGAGCCGGACGTGCTCCAGGGCGAAGCTCGCGACCGCCGCGCTGGGGACCACCACGCGCGCGCCGCTCCACCGGGTCACGGCCCGCTCGCCGTCGAGGTAGTACCAGCGGTCGCGGCGCCGCCGCGGGGCCGCCAGGGCGTTGCCGGGCACCAGGTCGGAGAGACCGTCGGCCACCCCGTGGAGCGTGTAGACGATCCCGGCCCCGCGGAGGCGGCGCGCCAGGAGCCTCCCGATCCAGCCCGCGCGCCGGTCCTGCAGGTGCAGCACGTCGGGGCGGAGGGAGACGAGGCGACGCGCGACCGCCGCGCCGCCGCCGACGTCCTGCTTGGTGGCCATCTCCAGGGGGTGCCAGGTGACGCCGGCGGCACGGGCGCGGGCGGTGCCGTCGGACTCGGGCCCGACGACGTGGCTCTCGTGACCCCGGCCGGCCATCCCGACGGCCACGTCGACCGCGTGGTCGACCGGTCCCCCGGTCCGCTGGGTCAGGAGCTGGACGACGCGCATGCCGCTCACTCCCGCGCCGGCGCGACGGCAGCACCGAGCGCCGCCCCCAGGGCCGCGAGCAGCCACAGGGGCAGGAAGTACTGCTCGGTGACGAACGCCGCCGCGACCGCCGTGCCGAGCAGCGCGACGCACACCGCGGCCCCGAGCGGGTCGCCGGTGCGCCGCCAGTGCGAGCGGGCGCCGGCGTAGGCCGTGACCAGGATCGAGAGGAAGACGAGGAGGCCCACCACGCCGGTCTCCGAGGACACCTCGAGGTAGGTGTTGTGGGCGACGTCGAGGGTGTGGTTGATGTTGATCGGCAGGGAGTCGGCGAAGTCGCGGTGCTGCTGGCTGAACGCGCCCGGCCCCAGCCCCAGGACGGGGTTCTCCAGCGTCATGCGCCCGGCGGACTGCCACAGGTCGAGCCGCTCGGAGACGTTCTGGTCGGCCACGTGGCCCTTCTGCGACAGGCTGGTGTCGATCATCTGCGGGAACGCGGTCAGGACGACGAGCAGGCCGACGACCGTGAGCGCGGCGAAGCCGAGCGCCACCTTCCAGCGGATCAGCCCCATCAGCAGTGCTGCGACGGCGATCAGCGCGATCCCGACCAGGGCGCCGCGCGACAGCGTCCCGAGCACGGCGAGCAGGATGACGCCGGCGGCGAGGTCGTAGACCCACGCCCGTCGCGCCGAGCCGCGCAGCGCGAAGGCCAGGGGCAGCGCCGCCAGCAGGAAGAACGCGAGGTCGTTGGGGTCGCCGATCGGGCCGCCCACGCGCCGGTCCTCGCCCATGATGTACTCCGTGATCCCGCAGGCCGAGGCCACGGTGCACGACAGCACGTAGACACGCGCGACGCGGGCGGGCGCCAGTCCGGCGCGCATCACGTCGGTGAGGACGGCGAGCACGGCGAGGAAGCCGGCGTAGCGCAGGAGCACGTCGATGCTGGCCTGGCCGTTGGTGTGCAGCGCCGTCGCGGCGAGCAGGACGGCGACGAACGCGAGCGCGCACGCCAGCACGGTGCTGCGGCCGCCGTCATGCAGGCGGCCGGTGCACCGGCGCAGCATCCAGGAGCCCACGAGGAGCAGGGCCAGCGCCTTCATCACCCGGGGGTCGACCGGCGCGAGGTAGTCCTCGAAGACCGCCGTGCCGACGACGGCGAGGGCGGCCCACTCCACGCGGAGCAGCAGGGCCACGACCACCACGAGGGCGATCACCCCGAGCAGCGCCGCCACGGGGGCGAAGCCGGCGAGCAGCCCCAGCACCGGCGCGGCCGCCACCGCCCCGACGACGATGCCCCGGCCCGACCTGGTCGCCGACGCCGTGCTCACCACGGGGTCTCCTGGCGGCGCAGGGTGTCCAGGGGGCGCAGCACCGTGTAGCCGCCGTCGAGCAGCGGCCGGACGTTGCGCGGGTCGTGCGGCACGAAGGCCCGGCGCAGCGAGTGCTTCGGGGTCCGGGCGGTGTTGAGGCCGCGGTCGACGGTGATGCCGGTGGCGTAGCCGGCCTCCTCGGCCGCACGGCGTACGCCGGGGTCCCACCCACCGGTCGGGTAGGCCACCGACGTGACGGCGCGGCCGAGCAGGTCCTCGAGCGCGAGCTTCGACTCCTCCAGCTCGCGCCGCAGCTCCCGGGTGCCCAGCCGCGGCAGCCACGGGTGGCTCACCGTGTGGGACCCGATGTCGAGCCCGTCCTCGCAGGCGGCGACCAGCCCGTCGGCGCTGACCAGCCGGAGCCCGTCGTGGTCGGGCTGACCGAGGTCCCAGGGCAGGCGACGGTCCGACCCGAGGTAGCCCGAGACCGCGTACAGCGTGGCCGGGAGACCGCGCTCCTTCAGCATCGGCCACGCCACCTCCACGACGCTGGCGTAGCCGTCGTCGAAGGTGAGGGCGACCGCGCGGTCCGGAAGCGTGCCCGCGTCGAGGCGGGCGACCGCCTCGTCCAGCGGGAGCACGTGCGCTCCCCAGGCCTCGAGCTCGTCGAGGTGGCGGCGGAAGCTGTCGACGGGCGTCGAGAGGTCGCCGCAGAAGTCGTCGACGCGGTGCCAGCCGATGAGCGTCAGCCCGGGCTGGCGGCGCAGGCGGCGGGCCGCGGCGGTGAACGGCCGCAGGGCGTGGCCCATGGCGCGGAGCTCGGGTCTCATGCCGGCCTCCTCAGCAGGCGGCCGGCGTCGCGCAGGTGCTCGCGGTCCAGGACCCAGACCGGGGCCGCGAAGGCGAGGACCCCGATGGTGCCGACGACGAGGAGGTTGAGCAGCGACGGCTCGTCGACCGGGAACAGGTGGCGCACCGCCAGGACGACCACCGTCATGACCAGCGCGCCCGTGGCCGCGGGCCGCAGCGAGAGCGCGAGGCGGCGCAGCGAGAAGCCGCTGACGAAGACGCGCGCGAGCACCAGGGCGACCACCGACACGACGGTGGCGGCCGCGACCTGGCCCACGGCCACGGCGGTGATGCCGCGGTGCGCGACGCTCAGCAGCGTGCCGAGCAGCAGGAGCAGGTGGGTCAGGCGCAGCATCATCGAGACGCCGGGGCGTCCCGCGGCGTTGAGCGAGGTCTGCACGAGCTGCCCGACGCTGAGCAGCGCGGCGTACAGCGCGAGCCAGCCGACCACCGGCACCCCGGGGGACCACTTGTCGCCCAGCAGGACGAGGTGGTCGGAGAAGACCGCGAGGCCGACGCACAGCGGGGCGATCAGGGTCAGCGTCACGGTCATCACGACCGTCGCCGCGCGCCCGAGGTCCTGGCCGCGCATCCGGCACAGGTAGGGGAACGCCGCTCCCGTGGTGACCACGACGATCATCAGGTAGGGCATGAAGGCCAGGCGGAAGCCGAGGGAGTACTGCCCCAGGGCGACCGCGCCGAGCACCCGCGCGACGATCAGGTAGTCGACGTTGAGCTGCACCAGCTCCAGGAGGTTGGCGCCGGCGTAGGGGCCGCCGTAGGACAGCAGGCCGCGCGCGTCCTCGGTGTTCCACCCGGGCAGCACCGGCGGGTGCACGACCCAGCTGAGCGCGAGGGTGAGCACCGCCTGGACGACCTGCCCCACGACGAGCGCCATCACGCCGCTGCCCTGCGTCACCAGACCGATGGCCACGACGGCGCCCACCATCGAGGACACGGTGTCGGGGATGATCCGCCGCAGGAACTCCAGGCGACGCCGCAGCAGCTCGTTGGTCACCGCCGCCACGGCCACGAAGGGCAGCGTGACGGTCAGGCCCCGGATCACCGCCGCACCGCCGTCCTCGGCCTTCAGGGCGGTGGCCAGCCACGGAGCGGCGAGCCACAGCATGCCGGCGAGCACGGCGCCCATCGCGGCCCCGACGGTCACCGCGGTGCGGGCGGCGCGCATCACGTCGCCGCGCCAGTAGACGAGCGCGGAGGCGGTGCCGAGGCTGGTGACGACGAGGGAGACGTTGGCGACCAGGGTGCCGAGGGCGACGAGTCCGAGCGACGAGGGCGCCAGCATGGCCGCGAGCGTCAGCAGCACGATCGTCTGCGAGCCCTTGACGACGACGCCGTTGGTCGCCAACCACAGGGCGCCGCGGGCGGTCCGGGCGGCCTCGCCGGAGGACGCCGGAGGAACGGACGCCTCGTCCGTCTCAGCATCGGCCTCGGCGCGGGGCACCAGCGCGGCGTCGACCGCGTCGAGGTGACGGGTCAGCGTCTCCTCGCCCAGGTCGTGCAGGGAGCGGTTGCGCAGGTAGAGCACGATCGCCGCCACCGCCAGCGCCAGCCGCGTCGGGCGGTCCCAGTCGGCCCAGCGACGGCCCGCGACAACGGTGCCGGCCAGGGGCTCGACGTCGTCGACCAGGGCCAGGATGCGCTCGGTCGGGAGGCGGGCGGAGTCGCCGGCGCCGCGCAGCGCGGGCATCAGCAGGTCGTCCATGCCCTGCGGGGCGTCGGGAGAGGCGTTGTCCCAGTCGATGACCGTGCGCGTGGCGCCGTCGATGAGCACGTTGCCGGGCCACAGGTCGCCGTGGCACCACGTCGTCGGCAGCCCGTCCTCCAGGTCCCGCAGCACCGTCGTCCAGCGGGCCCGCTGCGGGGCCGGCACGACGGCCGCCGCCGAGATCCAGCGGTCGGCCCAGCCGACGGCGGTCGCGCCGGTGACGTGGTCCGACAGCACCCCGGCCACGTCCTCGGCGACCTGCCACTGCTGCTCGGGGCTCGGCCAGGGCCAGCTGAGGGTGCCGCGGTGGCGCGGGGTCCACTCCGTGGCCACCCAGGGGCGCTCGTGGGTGCGGCCGCGAGCCACCACGGCGGGCAGGTAGTCCGCCATCGCGGGGACCTGCTCGAGCACCTGGCTGGCGCGGTCGTTGTCGGCGTCGCGGTCGCGGTCGGGATCGGTGACCGAGACCCGGACGGCCACGTCGCCGTCGGGACGTCGCACGCGCAGCACGGCGTGGCCGGCCGTCGCGACCCCGACGAGCCGCCCGCCCAGGCCGGTGGCGCGCTCGAGGTCCTCGATGACCGCGTCGGCCAGCGTGGGCAGGGCGGGCCCGTGGAGGCTCAGTCGCGGCGCGGACGCCGGTCGGCCGACCGCCAGGGTGGCCCGGCGACGCAGCCACGGGACGGGACCGCTGGTGACGTTGACCGGCCAGCCGCGGCGCCACACGACCTCCGGGCTCTCGGCGCTGGGGTGCACGACGTGGTCGCCGGTCTCGCCCAGGACGGCCAGCACGCCGTCGGCGGCGAGCAGCCCCCGGACGCTCTCGGGGTCGTGGGCGCGCGCGTCGACGACGACCATGCCGGCACCGGTCGGGGCGTCGTCACCGGCGGTCCAGCGGGCCGGGAGCGCCGTGGCGCCGGGGTAGGCGGCCAGCAGGTGCGGGGTCAGCTCGTCGGTCAGCGCCAGCACGACCGGACCCGGAGGGGATGCCGGCAGCAGCACGGCGAAGGCCGCGAGCCGGTCGCCGACCGTCCAGTGGGGAGCCGTCGCGGCGCGCGCGGAGCCGCCGTCGTCCGGGGTCGGAAGGGCAGGTTCGAGCGCCGATCGTGCCCCCCGTGCCATGTGGTCCCCCCACCGTGTCGCAGCCTGCGTCAGCGTCGTCGGACCGTGGACCGGTCCCCTTGTCGCGGCGTACCTGCCTAGGATAGGCGCGCCGGGGCATTTCCGGCAGCCGACGGATCTGGGGGGATCGATGCGCAGCCGCTTCGTCATGACCGTCGTGGGGGGCCTCGTGGGCCTCCTCACCTTGTCCGGTTGCTCCGACATCTCCGCACAGCTGTCCGGCGAGCAGGTCACCGACCCCGAGCTGTCCGCGAAGCTCGTGTCGCCGCTGCTGGAGACCGTCTCGTGGGGCGAGGTCGACGGGATGCTCTCGGTGGTCGTGCGCAACCCCGGCGAGCGCACCCTGCGCCACGCGACCGCCGAGTTCGTGGCGCGCGACGCCGACGGCGCGACGGTGGGCTCGTCCACCTCGTCCGAGAAGAAGGGCACCTGCTGCACGGTCTACGACCTTCAGCCCGACCAGGAGTACGGCTTCTACTTCGACGTGGGCGTCGACGCCGGTCAGGTGGCCGAGGTCGACGTGGCCTACCGCGACGTGGCCTGGCGGACCGGGCAGACCGCGCCGGTCCCGGCGATGCGGGGTGCCCCGGTCACCATGACCTCCAACACCCTGGGCGCGGTCGTCGTCGCGGACGTGACGTCCCCCGCGAGCCCGGTGGGTCAGGCCGTGGTGCAGGCCTTCCTCGACGGGCCGGACGGCGACTTCATCGCCGTCGTGTCGGGCCGCTGGACCTGCTTCAAGGCCGGCACCCCGCGCCGCATCCAGATGCAGCTGTACCACCCGCTGCCGGCGGGGACGACGGTCGAGTCGATGGTGGCCTACCCGGTCGGCGAGGACGCCGAGCACCCGGCCCCGGACTGCGCGGCCTGAGACGACCGCGGAGCCCGGGCCACCGGGAGCGGGTGGCTCAGGCCTGCGAGCTGGCGCGGAAGAGCCAGCCGAGCGGACGGGCGCCCTGCTCGTCCCGGCGCTCCTCGCGCTGGAGGTACGTCGTGTCGTGCGGCACGACCTGCGTCTCGGCGGTGCGCTCGGCGGCGTACGGCTCGGGCGGCACGACGTCGGGCAGCGTCGAGACGGGCTCGGCGGCCGGAGCCGGAGCCGGGGTCGCCGGCGGCGTGCGGACCCCGTCGAGGGTGCCGAGCATGGTGCCGACGGAGCGGAGCGCCACCTGCAGGTGGCTCTCGACGTCCTGGAACCCCGCGCGCAGCTCGCCGAGGGCGTCCTCGGTGCGCTGACGCACGCCGTCGGCCTCCGCGTGGGCACGCGAGACGATCTCCGCCGCCTCGTCGATGGCCTCGACCCGCATCTCGGTCGAGAGGGCCTGTGCCTGCGTGAGGATCTGGTCGGCCTCGGCGGTCGCCTGCTCCTTGATGCGGTTGGCCTCGGCGCGCAGGGCGTCCACCTCGCGCAGCCCGCTCAGGGTCTGGCGCAGGGCCTTCGCGCGCTCGCCGGCGCTCAGCGGCACGCCGGTCGACGCCTCGGCGTCGGCGGCCTGCACGGCCACCGCCGCCTCCGCGGCAGCCACGGTGGGCGCCTCGGCGGCGAGGTCGGCGGGCGCCTCCGGCGCCTCGGCCGACGGGCTCGGCGTCTCGGTCTCGCCCGGCTGCGTGGTCTCCGCGGATGCCGGGACCTGCTCGGACGGTGTGGCCGCGCGTCGGATCATCGACGCGTGCTCGGCGGTCTTCGTGTCGTCAGACATGCTTGTCGTATCCCCCCAGTTGGTCGGTCCGGCCGCGGCACCGAGGCGCGCGGACGGACCTTCTAGCTCCCTACACCATAGGTCGAGCCGGGCGTCGTCACCACCCCGGAGCCGGCTCGAGCGTGGTGGGCAGTGTCACGTCGTCGCACGACCACTAGGGTCGTGCCGTGCCGGCGCCCGGGGGGATCTCGCTGCTCGTCGTCGACGAGCTGGGTCCGCGCGCCGCGGAGTGGGACTCACTCCTGTCCCAGCAGCCACTTCCGTCCCCGTTCCTCCGCAGCGCGTGGCTGCGCAGGGTGACCGATCCGGCCGCTGCCGAGACCGTGCTCGTCCTCGAGGAGGGACGCCTGCTCGGCGGTGTCCCGCTGGTGCGCGACCGGCTCCTCGGCGTGCCGCGCTACCGCTTCGCCGGCCAGGGCGTCCTGTGCCCCGACCACCTGGACCTCCTGGCCGCCCCGGGTCGCGAGGCCGACGTCCAGCGGGCGCTGCGCGGGTGGTTCACGGCGCCGGGCGCGCGGGTCCTGGACCTGGTCGGCCTCGCGGAGGGGTCGCGGCTGGCCGACGCGCTGCCTGAGACCGCCGAGGCGCTCGACCTGGCGCCGTACCAGCCGCTCGACGAGGGCGACTACCTCTCGTCGCGGTCCTCCAACTTCCGTCGCGCCACCCGCAAGGCCGACCGCCGGATGACCGAGGACGGCTACGTGCACACGCGGGTGCCGGCCGACGGCGTGGCCGCGGCCTTCGAGGAGCTGCGGCGGCTGCACGAGACCCGCGACGGGCGGGGCCCGCTGCTCGAGGAGCTGCCTACGCTGCAGGCGGCCTTCGCGGACCTGGTCGCGCGCGACGAGGCGCGCGTCGACGTCCTGGCCTCCCCCGACGAGGTCGTGGCGGTGTCCCTGGCCTTCACCCCGGACGAGCGGCTCAGCCTCTACCAGGTGGCGCGGTCCCTGGACCGCGCCCACGGCAGCGCCGGGACCGTGCTGATCCACCGCGTGATCGTCGACGCCGTCGGGGCGGGCGCCCGCGAGCTGGACATGCTCCGCGGCGACGAGCCCTACAAGGGGTCGTTCGCGGACCACTCACGGACGGTGCTGAGGCTGCGCGCGGGTCACGGCCTCGCGGCCCGGGCCGTGGTGGCCGGGTGGCACGCCGCGGTCAATGGGAGCCGACGCCTCCGGTCCCTCCGAGACCGAGCCGACGCTTGGCGCCGCCGTAGGCCTTCATGAACCCGACCTTGGCGCGGTCGCGCCCCGACGAGGCGCCGTAGGGACGCGGGCTGACGCCGAGCTTCTCGACCTTGGTGTTGAACGCCTGCACCAGGGACTCGCCCTCGTTGTCGTCGTTGAAGAACGTGACCGTCATCGAGAGCGACGTGTTGTCGTAGTTCTTGATCCAGTGCGGCGTGTAGGGCGGGATGTAGCAGCCGTCGCCCGGGCCGATCTCGTACTCCGCGGTGACCTCGGGCAGGGTGTCGAAGCGACCGAAGTCGCCGTTCCAGTACGACTTGATGTGCCGGGCGCGCTGCTCCTCGTCGGCGAACTTGCCGAAGCCGAGGAGTCGGGTGCCGTGGAGCTGCATGCAGAAGCTGTGCTCGATGTCGAAGTGCGCGGCGGTGACGGCCTGGGGCGAGCTCGCGAACACGAAGCCCATCCGGCGGCGCAGGCTGGCGGCGGGCAGGCCCGAGGTGGCGGCCATGCCGTCGATGATCTCGTCGATGAGCGCCTCGTAGCGCTCGGACTGCTGGATGTGCAGCAGCGTGAACCAGGAGCTGTTGACCGCGATGTCGCGGATCTGCGCCGCGATGTCGTCGACCGTGACCGCGACGCTCTCGGCGGAGCCGGCTGCCAGCGGCTTGTCGCCGATCTCGGCGGAGACCGACGCGGGCGGCAGCTCGGCGCCGAGGTCGGCGATCGCGTCGAGCGTGAGCAGCGGGTGGCCGGCGAGGTTGTGCCGGAAACGCGTCGGCGTCCGGCTGGCCAGCTGCTGCTGGAACGTGCGGTCGACCTGCGGACCGATGGTGTCGTGCGATGTCGTGCTCATGGATCCCCCATAGATGTGAGGCCCCCCAGGACCCTCGTGCGGACGCGACAGGACGGTCGAGCCGACCGGTCACGAGGACCAACCTACCCGTCCGGGCGCGGTCCTACTCCCCGAAGAACGAGCGGAGTCACCGGGGGTGACGGGGGCGAGGGGGTGACCCGCGCTACTTCTTCCCGGACTTCTCGCCGCTGGGGGCGTTGGAGAGGGCGGCGATGAACGCCTCCTGGGGGACCTCGACGCGGCCGACCATCTTCATCCGCTTCTTGCCCTCCTTCTGCTTCTCGAGCAGCTTGCGCTTGCGGGTGATGTCGCCGCCGTAGCACTTGGCGAGCACGTCCTTGCGGATGGCCCGGATGTTCTCGCGGGCGATCACGCGGGCACCGATGGCTGCCTGGATCGGCACCTCGAACTGCTGGCGCGGGATGAGCTCCTTGAGCTTGCCCGCCAGCATCACGCCGTAGGAGTAGGCGGCGTCCTTGTGCACGATCGCCGAGAACGCGTCGACGGGCTCGCCCTGGAGCAGGATGTCGACCTTCACGAGGTCGGCCGCCTGGTCACCGGAGCGCTCGTAGTCGAGCGAGGCGTAGCCCTTGGTGCGCGACTTCAGCGCGTCGAAGAAGTCGAAGACGATCTCGCCCATCGGCAGCGTGTAGCGCATCTCGACACGGTCCTCGGAGAGGTAGTCCATGCCCTGCAGGTTGCCGCGCTTGTTCTGGCAAAGCTCCATGATCGTGCCGATGAAGTCGGACGGGCTGAGGATCGTGGCGCGCACGACGGGCTCGCGGACCTCGGCGATCTTGCCGTCGGGGTACTCGCTGGGGTTGGTCACCTCGATGACCGAGCCGTCCTCCATGACGACCTCGTAGACCACGTTGGGGGCGGTCGAGATCAGGTCGAGGTTGAACTCGCGCTCGAGGCGCTCGCGCACGATCTCCATGTGGAGCAGGCCGAGGAAGCCGCAGCGGAAGCCGAACCCGAGCGCTCCGGAGGTCTCCGGCTCGTACGCCAGCGCGGCGTCGTTGAGCTGGAGGCGCTCGAGCGCGTCGCGCAGCGTCGGGTAGTCGTCGCCGTCGATCGGGTAGAGCCCGGAGTAGACCATCGGGTTCGGGTGCTTGTAGCCGCCGAGCGCCTCGCTGGCGCCGTGGTGCTGGCTCGTGACGGTGTCGCCGACCCGCGACTGGCGCACGTCCTTCACGCCGGTGATCAGGTAGCCCACCTCGCCGACGCCCAGGTCGCTGGACTTGACGGGCTCGGGGCTGATGACGCCCACCTCGAGCATCTCGTGCACGACGCCGTTGGACATCATCTTGATGCGGTCGCGGTGGCTGAGCTTGCCGTCGACGACCCGGACGTAGGTGACCACGCCGCGGTAGGTGTCGTAGACCGAGTCGAAGATCAGCGCGCGCGGCGGGGCGTCGGGATCGCCGACAGGGGCGGGGGTCTGCTTCACGATCTCGTTGAGCAGCGCCTCGACGCCCAGGCCGGTCTTGGCCGAGGTCCGGAGCACGTCGGAGGGGTCGCAGCCGATGATGCCGGCGAGCTCGGCGGCGTACTTCTCCGGCTGGGCGGAGGGCAGGTCGATCTTGTTGAGCACCGGGATGATGTGCAGGTCGGCCGCGAGCGCGAGGTAGAGGTTGGCGAGCGTCTGGGCCTCGATGCCCTGGGCGGCGTCGACGAGCAGCACCGCGGCCTCGCAAGCCTCCAGCGAGCGGGACACCTCGTAGGTGAAGTCGACGTGGCCGGGGGTGTCGATCATGTTGAGCACGTAGGTGCCGGGCTCGGCGCCCTGGTCGTTGCCGGCCGGGACCGTCCAGGGCATCCGCACGGCCTGGCTCTTGATCGTGATGCCGCGCTCGCGCTCGATGTCCATCCGGTCGAGGTACTGCGCCCGGGCGGCCCGGGCGTCGACGACGCCGGTCAGCTGCAGCATCCGGTCGGCGAGCGTCGACTTGCCGTGGTCGATGTGCGCGATGATGCAGAAGTTGCGGATGATCGCGGGGTCGGTGTGGCCCGGAGGGGGCGCGGCAGGCGGCGTGGACACGATGCCCGATCCTCCCATGCCGATGGGTGGGAGTGAGAATCCGTTTGCCGGGCCGGCTGCGCCACGTCGAGACTCGGGCGGTGCAGGTGGCCTTCCGACGTACCGCTGAGCGGCGCTTCGCCGTCGACGTGCGACGCCGCAGCGCGGGTGGGACCCGGCCGAGCTCGGGAGCTGACCGGCCCTGGCCCGAGACGACCGCCTGCGGGTCGTGACGGAGGATGTCCGCGTGATCCCGTCCCCCCTCCCCCACGGCCGGACCGCGCGACGTCTCGAGTGGGCGCACCTGCCGCCGTCCGTCCGCGCGCTCGTGGAGCGGCGCTGCGGCTCCCCGGTGGTCGACGCGCGCTCCCAGGGCGCCGGCTTCACGCCCGGCTTCGCCTCGGTGCTGACCTGCGAGGACGGCACGCGGCACTTCGTGAAGGCGGCCTCGGCCAAGGCGCAGCGGATGTTCGCGCACTCCTACCGGGAGGAGGCGCGCAAGCTCGCCGCGCTCCCGCGCGACGCACCCGCCCCGCGGCTGCTGTGGGTGCACGACGCGGACGACTGGGTGGTCCTCGGGCTCGAGCACGTCCAGGCACGCAACCCGCGCCGCCCGTGGCGCGCCGCCGACCTGGAGGCCTCCGTGGCGATGCTCGGGCGCGCGGCGGAGGTGCTCACACCGGCGCCCCCCGCGCTCGGCGGCGACGTGTTCTCCGTCGAGTTCGCGGACTTCCCCGGCTGCTGGGACCACGTGCGCGCCACCCGGCCCGACCTCCCGCACCTGGAGGAGGCGGCGGCGCTGGCCGCCCGCTTCGCCGACGTGACCGGCGGCAGCACGCTGGTGCACACCGACGTGCGTGACGACAACATCCTGGTCCGGCCCGACGGCAGCGCGCTGCTGTGCGACTGGAACTGGCCGGTCGTGGGCGCCGCCTGGCTCGACACCGTGTTCCTGATGATCGGCCCGCGCGGCGACGGCCTCGACGTCGACGCCGCCCTGGCCGCGGCGCCGGTGACCGCCGAGGTGCCCGCGGAGCACGTGGACATCGTGCTGGCGCTGCTGGCGGCGTACTTCCTGAAGCAGGCGGACCAGCCGGTCCCCCCGACGTCGCCGTACCTCCGTGACGCGCAGCGCTGGCAGGGCGAGGTCGTCTGGGAGTGGCTCTGCGAGCGCCGCGGCTGGTGACCTCGCGCTCGGCGGGCGGGGGATTTGGGCGGCCGAGCGGCGCGCTGCTAATCTTGTCCGTCGCGTGATCCGGCAGCACCTGCGCCGACCGCACACCAGACCTGAGACAGCATCCACCCGGAGACGAAGGCACACCTGTGGCGAACATCAAGAGCCAGATCAAGCGGAACAAGCAGAGCGCCAAGGCGCACGAGCGCAACAAGGCGGTCAAGAGCAACCTCAAGACCGCCGTGCGCAAGTTCCGCGAGGCCGCCGAGGCCGGCGACAAGGACCAGGCGATCATCGCCAGCCGCGACGCCGCCCGCAAGCTGGACAAGGCCGCCTCCAAGGGCGTCATCCACAAGAACCAGGCTGCCAACCGCAAGTCCTCGATCTTCAAGAAGGCCGCGTCGCTCTGACCCCGCCTTCCCTCTGACCCGCCCGACACCCGTCGGGCGGGTCAGTGTCATTTGAGGGCCCCTCGCCCCGACCCGCCCGCCGGGGTCGCCGCGACGGATCAGCGGTGGTCGCGGAGGGCGGTGACCGTGAGGACCAGGCGCTCGAGGGTGTAGGACGGGTCGCTGGCGGCGCCCTTGATGTCGGCGTCGGCCTTGGCGACGGCGCGGATGACCTGCGCCAGCCCGGCCTCGGACCACCCCCGCGACTGCTCGCGGATGGAGCGCAGCTTCCAGGGCGGGACGCCCACCTCACGGGCCAGGTCGGCGTCGCGCATGCCGCGCACCGCCCCCTGGTAGCGGGCCAGGCCCCGGGCGCTGCCCGCGAAGGCCGACGTCACGAGCACCGAGGCAGTCCCGCCGTCCAGCGCCCAGCGCAGCTCCTCGAGCGCGGCCTGGCGCTTGCCGGAGAACGCGGCGTCGGCGACCGCGAAGGACTTGGCCTCGGCGCGCCCCCCGAAGTACTGCTTGACCCGCTCGACCGTCAGCGGCTGGCCGACGAAGTCGTTGGTGAGCTGGTGGGCGGCGGCCGACAGCGAGCGCAGGTCGTGGCCGACGGCGGTCACCAGGAAGGACGCGGCCTCCTGGTCGATCGCCGAGCCCAGCTGGCGGACCTCGTGCGTCACGAAGCCGGCGAACTCCGAGGGCCGCAGCTCGTCGGACTTGGACTCGCTCACGCCGGCGAGCTTGCGCAGCTTGGTGAGGACGCCGGAGCCCTTCTGTCCACCACCGTGGGCCAGCACCAGGGCGACGTCGTCGGCCGGGGCGGCGGCGTAGCCCAGGAGGCCGTCGACGGACTCGTCGGGCAGGTGCTCGAGGTTGCGGACCACCACGCACCGCACGGTCGAGAACAGCGACGGCGCGGAGAGCTCCCCCAGCGTGCCGAGCGTGAGCTCGGAGGCCATGGTATCGGACAGCTCGGCCTCCGGGTCGTGGGCGCGGACCGCCGCGCGGACCCCGGCGATGGTGCGCTCGTTGAGGAACTCCTCCTTGCCGGTCACGAGGGTGACCCGACCGAGGACGTCTCCGGCGCGCATGCGGTCAGCCTCCCACAGCCCGCCGACGGTCGCGCCGACCGGGGCGGCGCGCTCAGCGGGTCGCGACCGACACCCCGTCGCCGTCGGGGACCACGAGCACGTCGCCGTCGGTGTCGGTGCGCAGGACCTCGCTGCCGCCGGCGCTGAGCGCCTCCAGGACCACCTCCGCAGGGTGGCCGTAGTCGTTGTCGGCGCCGACCGAGACCAGCGCGACCTCGGCGCCCAGCGAGGTCAGGAGCTCGAGGTCCTGGTAGCGGCTGCCGTGGTGGGGCACCTTGAGCACGTCGACGTCCAGCCCCGCGAGGGTCTCGCGCAGCGCGGCCTGACCCTCGGGCTCCAGGTCGCCGGTCAGCAGGACCCGCACCCCGCGCACCTCCACCAGCAGCACCACGCTGGCGTCGTTGGCGCGGCTGCCGTCGGCGGCGCCGACCTCGGTGCGGTCGGAGGGAGGCCAGAGCACCTGCAGGGTCGCCGCGCCGAGCGTGCGCGTCACGCCGAACGGCGCGAGCTGAGGCACCAGCCCCGCCGCGGCGGCCTGCTCCCCCACCTGGGCCACACCGCCGGGTGGGTCGAGCATCCGGGTCGTCTCCAGGGCGCCCACCCGACGTCCGTCGAGCACCCCGCTGAGCCCGTCGACGTGGTCGGCGTGGAAGTGGGTCAGCACGACCAGGGGCACCTCGTCGACGTCCAGCCGGTCAAGACAGGCGTCGACCGCGCCGGCGTCGGGGCCGGCGTCGACGACGATGCCGGCCGACGCGCCCGCCCGCACGACCAGGGCGTCGCCCTGGCCGACGTCGCACATCGCCAGCACCCATCCGTCGGCCGGCCAGCCGGGGGTGGGCAGGCGCACGGTCACGACGACGACGAGGAGCACCAGCACGGCAGCGCCGGGCGCCGGGTGGCGCAGCGCGCGTGGGAGCACCAGGACCAGCCCGACGCACAACGCCGTCAGGACCGCCAGCGCCACGATGCCCGAGCCCCAGTCGAGGGCGGCCCCGGGCAGGTCGGCCCCGCGGCGGGCGACCGCGACGATCCAGCCGACGCACCAGGCGGCGCCCGTGCCGAGGAGGCGCCCGCTCGGGGCGTGGACCAGCGCCACCAGGCCACCGGCGAGGCCCAGCACGGTCGCCGGGCCCACGACCGGTGCCACGACGAGGTTGGCGACGACCGCCACCAGGCTCACCTGGCCCGAGAGCCCGGCGACCACCGGCGTGCACGCCACCTGGGCCGCGGCAGGGACCGCCACGGCCTCCGCCGCCCAGCGCGGCAGCCAGCGCGCCAGGGCGTCGCGCCAGGGCGGCGCCAGGACGACGATGCCGGCGGTGGCCAGGACCGACAGCGCGAAGCCGGCCGTCATGGCCAGCCCCGGCTGCACCAGCAGCAGCACCGCGACCGCCACCCCGAGCGCCCGGAACGCCCGCCTGCGGCCGTCGACGCCCATCGCGACCAGCCCGATGGCCCCCATCACCGCGGCCCGCAGCACGCTGGGCTCGGTGCGGGCCAGGAGCACGAACCCGACGATCCCGAGGGCCCCGACGAGCAGCAGCCAGCGCCCGCGGACCCCGCACCAGCGGGCGAGCAGCAGCAGGAAGCCGACCACCAGCGTGAGGTTGGTCCCGGAGACGGCCGTGAGGTGCGTCAGGCCCGTCGTACGGAAGTCGTCGGTCAGTCCCGGGTCGAGGCCGGCGTCGTCCCCGTCGACCAGGGCCGGCACCAGGGCCCGTTGGTCGTCGGGCCGGTGGGCCACCGCGTCGCGGATCCCCGCGCGCACCGTGGCGGCTCCGCGCCACCAAGCGTCGGGAGGCGCCCGCACCGCGGGGTCGCGTGCGGAGGTGAGGACGCCCGCGAGGTCGTGGCCGTCGGCCGGGACCAGCACGCCCGAGGTCGTCACCGTCGCCCCCAGCGCCGCGTGTCGCCAGGCCTGGCCGCCGATGACGAGCACCGGCGTGGCGAGCCGGTGGGTGCGCCCGCGACCCGTGACGGTGCGCACCTCGAGGCGGAGCACCACCTGCTCGGCAAAGCGGCCTGCCACCGGACGGGGGTCCGACGCGACGGTTCCGGTCAGGGTGGCGGCGGCCCGGTCCTGTGCCAGGGTGCCCACCGGGTTGTCGCTCACCGCCTGCACCCGCAGCAGCGTCGAGGCGGCCACCGCGGCCGCCACCATCGCCACCGCCACGAGCGTGGGGGACCGGCGTCTCGCCGCGAGCACCCCGGCCACCGCGACCGCCGGCCACACCCAGCCGCCCACCTGGTGGGCGGCGATGCCGGTCAGCCATCCGGCCGCCGCCAGGGCGGGCATCCGCAGGTCGTGCCCGGCGACCGCCCCTCCCACCGGGTGCCTCGTCAGATCGTCACGAAGGGAGCGATCTTGGCGAGGGTGGCGTCGCCGATGCCGTCGACCTCCAGCAGCTCGTCGACCGACGAGAAGCCGCCGTGCTCGGTGCGCCAGGCGAGGATCGCCTGTGCCGTCACGGGCCCCACCTCGGGCAGCGTCTCGAGCTCGGCCTGACCGGCCGTGTTGAGGCTGACCGGCGCCGAGGCGCTCCCGCCCCCGGGCGCGGGAGGAGGCGCCGCACCCGGCACCGACGCGGGCGCGGCACCCACCAGCACCTGCTCGCCGTCGATGAGGAGCCGGGCGAGGTTGAGCGACGCCAGGTCGACCCCTGCCCGGGCGCCGCCCGCCGCCTCGATCGCGTCGACCACGCGCGCCCCGGCCTCGAGGACCTGGATGCCCGGACGCCGCACCTTGCCGGCGACGTCGACGGTCACGGTCGTGGCCGCGCCGCTCGTCGTGCCGGGGTCGGACCCGGGCGGCGCCGGGGCGGGCGGTGGCGCACCCGCGGGCGCCTGGGCCACCGAGACCAGCGGGTCGCTCACCGGCGAGAGGGTCGGGCCGACGGAGACCGGCTCGGGGTCGCCGCGCACCACCCACCAGGTCGTGACGGCCAGCCCCACGGCGACCAGCACCGCCACGACCGTCACCTGGAGGGGGCCCAGCCACGTCCGGCCGCGCAGCGGCTCGGGCACGGCGTCGGCCAGCACCCGACGACGACGAGCCGCGTGCCGTCCGGGGAGCGGCACCGGCGGCACGGGCGGCTCTGGCGGCACCGAGGGCCCAGGGACCTCCGGCAAGCCGGGTGGCGGGGCGGGCGGCCGGACCGCCGGCCTCGTGGGCGGAGGTCCCTGCGGCGGGTCGGGGTCCGCGGGAGCCACCACCACGAGCGGACGGCGGGCCGGGGCGATGCGGGTGTGACCGTCCCACCACTCGCCGCCGGCGGCGGGCGCCAGCCCGCGCTCGTCCGGCCCGTGCGGGCCCGGCGGCTGGTGGGTCGAGGTCAGCTCGGCACTCAGCTGGGCCAGCCTGCGCGCCACCGCCTCGTCGTGCTCCTGCTGGGCTCGTCGCGATCGCATGGGAGGGACGCTAGGCAGCCGGCCGGACGGCGGCCGCCGGCAGCGGCGCGGGGTGTGGACGGCCCCTCGCGGCGGCGTACCTGTGCACGACTGACGGCTCGTTCGGTCGGTCGAGCGCGGGCCTGACGGCGTCGCGGCCGGACCTTCTGGGCAAATACCTGACGTTCTGGGCCAGAACTCTGCCCCAGAGGCGCTGGTCTACCAGCAGATGCTGAAAACCCTGCTACGTGCGCGGCGCGACGCAGACGGCGATCATGCCCGGGCCAACGTGCGCGCCGAGGACGGCGCCGAGCTCGCCGCACCAGGCCTCGCGGCCGCCGAGGTTGGCGGCGAGGCGGTCGGAGAGCCGGTCGACGAGCACCGCCGCACGGTCGGGGTTGGCGAGGTGGGCGACGCAGAGGTCGATCGGGCCGGAGCCGGCGGCCTCGACGGCGAGCTCCTCGAGGCGGGCCAGCGCGCGGGTGGTGGTGCGGACCTTCTCCAGGGACGCCACGACGCCGTCGTCGATCTGCAGCAGCGGCTTGACCGCGAGGGCGCCGCCGAAGAGCGCGGAGGCGGTGCCGATCCGGCCGCCGCGCCGCAGGTACTCGAGGGTGTCGACGTAGAAGAGCGAGCGGGAGGCGGCCGCGCGGGTGCGGGCGGCCTCGGCGGCGGCCTCCACGGAGGCGCCCTGGCCGATGGCGTCGGCGGCGGCGAGCGCGGCGTAGCCCGTGGCGACCCCGACCTGGCGGCTGTCGACGCAGATCACCCGCACCGGGGCGTCGCGGGCCGCCAGCTGGGCGGACTCGAAGGTGCCGCTCATGTCGCCGGAGATGTGCACCGAGACGATCTGCTTGGCGCCGGCGAGCGCCG
Source organism: Nocardioides lijunqiniae (assembly GCF_015024225.1). Taxonomy (GTDB): domain Bacteria; phylum Actinomycetota; class Actinomycetes; order Propionibacteriales; family Nocardioidaceae; genus Nocardioides; species Nocardioides lijunqiniae. The sequence goes on along the minus strand of NZ_JACJGM010000012.1, from coordinate 55,171 downwards.
CGCGCTCGTAGGCGTCGAGCATCGCCCGGGGCGCGGGCCGCGACGTGCTGACGGGACGGAACTCCCGCAGCGCCTGCGCGACCCGCTCCGGGGTCGCCTCGTCCGAGCCCTCGTCGTAGGAGCTCGCGCCGATGACCACCTGCAGCGGGACCACGATGATCCCGCGCTCGGCCGCCAGCTCCGGGGGGAGGCTGGCGGTCGAGTCCGTGACGACGACGACCGACATGGAGCGAACAGTAGCCCGAACGGCCCGGGCTCAGACGACGATGTTGACCAGCTTGGGCGCGCGCACGATGACCTTGCGGATCTCGCGCCCGTCGATCGCGCGCACCACGCCCTCGTCGGCCAGGGCCAGCGCCTCCAGCTCGGCCTCGGAGATGCCCGGGGGCACCTCCAGCCGGCCGCGGACCTTGCCCTGCACCTGCACGACGGCCGTGACGGACTCCTCGACCAGCAGCGCCTCGTCGACCGAGGGCCAGCCGGCGAGGGCCACGGTCGGCTCGTGGCCCAGCCGGTCCCACATCTCCTCGGCGGTGTACGGCGCCACCAGCGACAGCAGGATGGCGACCGCCTCGACGGCCTCGCGCACGGCGGGGTCGGCGCCGCCGGGGCCGGAGTCGATGGCCTTGCGGGTGGCGTTGACCAGCTCCATGGTGCGGGCGACCATCACGTTGAAGCGGTGGATCTCGATCAGCGACTCGGCGTCGTGCAGCGTGCGGTGGGTCAGCCGGCGCAGCGCGGCGTCGCCGCCGGCGGGGTCGGCGCCGGGCTCGCTGGTGACGTCGCCGCTCAGCCGCCAGGCGCGCTGCAGGAAGCGCAGCGAGCCGGCGGGCGACATGTCGGCCCAGTCGATGTTGTCCTCGGGCGGACCGGCGAAGACCAGGGTCAGCCGCACGGCGTCGACGCCGAAGGCCTCCAGCTGCTCCCCCAGGCTGACGCCGTTGCCCAGCGACTTGCTCATCTTGCGGCCGTTGTTGATGACCTTGCCCTGGGACAGGTACGCCGAGAACGGCTCGTCCCAGTCGACCATGCCCATGTCGCGCAGCGCCTTGGTGAAGAAGCGCGCGTACAGCAGGTGCAGCACGGCGTGCTCGTCGCCGCCGACGTACAGGTCGATCGGGCCCCACGCGTTGGCCAGGTCGGTGTCGAAGGCCTGGGTGTCGTCGTGCGGGGAGACGTAGCGGAAGAAGTACCAGGACGAGTCGACGAAGGTGTCCATGGTGTCGGTGTCGCGCGTGGCCGGGCCGCCGCACGTCGGGCAGGTGACGTTGACCCAGTCGGTGGCCGCCCCCAGCGGTGAGGTGCCCTTCGGCTTCAGGTCGGCCCCGCGCAGCTCGGGCAGCTCGACGGGCAGCTGGTCCTCCGGGACCGGGACCTCGCCGTCGACCGGGCAGTGGATGATCGGGATCGGGGCGCCCCAGTAGCGCTGGCGCGACAGCAGCCAGTCGCGCAGCCGGAAGTTGACCGTGCCGCGGCCCAGGCCCTTGCCCTCCAGGTAGGCGATCGTCGTGGACTTCGCCGCGGCGATGTCCATGCCGGACAGGTCGATCTCGTCGTTGGCGGAGTTGATCGCCGGCCCGTCGCCCGTGAACGCCATCGTGTCGTGGCCCTCCCAGTCGGCGGGCGGCTCGACCGTGCGCACGACCGGCAGGTCGAAGACCTGCGCGAACTCCCAGTCGCGCTGGTCCTGCCCGGGCACGGCCATGATCGCGCCGGTGCCGTAGTCGGCCAGCACGTAGTCGGCGGCGTAGACGGGGATCCGGGTGCCGGTCAGCGGGTTGGTCGCGTGGACGCCCAGGTCGACCCCGGTCTTGGGCCGGTCGGTCGACAGCCGGTTGATCTCGGTCTCCTTGCGGACCTCGACCAGGTAGTCCTCCAGCGCCGGGCGCTGCTCGTCGGTGACCAGCTCCGAGGCCAGCGCCGCGTCGGCGGCGACCACCATGAACGTCGCGCCGAACAGCGTGTCCGGACGCGTGGTGTAGACGGTCAGCGGCTCGGAGCGACCCTCGACGACGAAGTCGACGTGCGCGCCCTCGGAGCGGCCGATCCAGTTGCGCTGGGCGTTGACGACCTTGTCCGACCAGGTCGGCTGCAGGTCGTCCAGGCCGTCCAGCAGCTCCTGGGCGTACGCCGTGGTGCGGAAGTACCACTGGGTCAGCTCGCGCTTGGTGACCTCGGCGCCGCAGCGCTCGCAGGCGCCGTCGACGACCTGCTCGTTGGCCAGCACGGTCTGGTCGTGCGGGCACCAGTTGACCCAGCTGTTCTTGCGGTAGGCCAGCCCCTTGGCGTGGAACTTCAGGAACAGCGACTGCGTCCAGCGGTAGTACTCGGGGTCGGAGGTGTTGAAGCGCCGCGACCAGTCGAAGCTCACGCCGTAGCGGCGGAAGGACTGCAGCTGCGTGGCGATGTTGCCGTAGGTGTAGTCGGCGGGGTGCGCGTCGTTGCGGATCGCGGCGTTCTCGGCGGGCAGGCCGAAGGAGTCCCAGCCCATGGGGTTCAGGACCTCGTAGCCCTTCTGCCACCAGTAGCGGGCGATCACGTCGTGCAGCGCCGTCACCTCGGCGTGACCCATGTGCAGGTCGCCGCTGGGGTAGGGGAACATCGTCAGCGCGTACTTCTTCTCGCGCGGCGACGCGTCGTCGGCGCGGAAGGGCTCGAGCTGCTCCCAGACCGGCTGCCACTTCCGCTCGGTCGCGGCGACGTCGTACGTCGCGGCGTCGGGGCCGGTCTCGCCGGCGGTGTCGCTCTGCTGCTCGCTCATGGTGTCTCTCTCGCCTCTGGTGGGTCCTGGCTCCGGGCACAAAAAAGCCCCTCGGTCACGAGGGGCAGCCGCGTCGGTCTCGGATCGATCGACGCGGCTAGGTAAGGAGCAGGTCCCTGTGCATGGCACCAGGGTAGCCGAATCTCACGAGGGAGCGGGAGCCAGCATCAGCGGCATCAGGCCGTGCACCTGGGAGGCGATCGAGTCCAGCGCCTCCGGCTGCCCGGCGATGTGGCCGAGCAGCGCCTGCTGGAACAGCCCGTCGAGCACGGCGTACGCCGCCGAGGGAGCCATCGCCGTGGGGCGGTCGGCCAGCTCGGCGTAGCGGCTCACCACCCGCCAGATCATCTCCTGCAGCGTGGCGTCGATCATCGTCACGGCCTCGCGCAGCGACTCCTCGAACATGCTCTGGGTGCGCAGGTCGTACCAGAGCCGGTGCATCGGGGCCTCGTCGCGCAACGTCTCCACCAGCTTGGCGGCGAAGGCGTCCAGCAGCCCCTCCGCGGAGGTCGAGTCGGAGACGACCGCGTCGTAGCGGGTCACGCACTGCGCCTTGTAGTAGCGCACGCAGTAGACGATCAGCTCGAGCTTGTCGTGGAAGTAGTAGTGCACGACGCCGTGGCTGAACTCGGAGTTGTTGGCGATCTCGCGCAGGCTGGTGCGGGCGTAGCCGAGCTCGCCGAGCGTGGTCAGCGCCGACTCCGCGAGCTGGTTGCGCCGGGCGTCGTGCTTGTCGGCGGGGCTCCGCCGGACGGTCTGGGTGCCGGCCACCTGCTCACCTCCGTCCGGCTGCTCGAGCGTCACTCTACGGGCTCGGCGCCCCGCGACACGGCGATCTTGACAAATGTCCAGAAAAGTCTTGACAGTCGTCAAGACGCTGCGGGACGTTGTGACGGCCACCACTCGCGAACTCGAGGAGCACCCACATGACCCACCTGGACCTGTCCGGCCGTACCGCCCTGGTGACCGGGGGTGCGCAGGGCCTCGGCGAGGGAATGGCCCACGCGCTCGCCGCCGCCGGCGCCCGCGTCGTGATCGCCGACCTGCAGGACGACCTCGGCGAGAAGGCCGCGGACGCGCTCCCCGGCGAGGGCCACGGCTTCGTGCACCACGACGTCACCGACGACGCGAGCTGGGCCAACGTCACGACGGCTTGCGCCTCCGACTTCGGCGGTCTCGACATCGTCGTCAACAACGCCGGCATCGAGATCACCAGCCTGCTGGTCGACCTCGACCCCGACCAGGTGCGCCGGCAGCTCGAGGTGAACCTCCTCGGCACCTCGCTGGGTATCAAGCACGCCTTCCGCACCATGCGCCCCGAGGGCGCCGCGGGCAAGGGCGGCTGCGTCATCAACGTCGCCTCGGTCGCCGCCACCATCGCGTTCCCCGGCATCGGCGTCTACTCCGCCACCAAGTCCGGCGTCGACCGGCTCACCCGCGTGGCCGCCATGGAGGCCGGCAAGCTCGGCTACGGCGTGCGTGTCAACTGCATCTACCCCGGCCTGGTGCCGACCGCCATGGGCGCCGGCCTCGCCAACGACGTCGCCTCGATCGGGCTCTTCGGCTCCCCCGAGGAGGCCGTCGGCGCGGTCATCGAGCTCACGCCGTCGGGCCGCCTCGGCGAGGTCTCCGACATGGCCGACGCGGTGGTCTTCCTGGCCTCCGACGCCGCTCGCTTCGTCAACGGCGTCGGCCTCCCGGTCGACGGCGGGATGGGGATGTGAGCATGAGCGAGACCAAGCGCGTCGTCGTCTACGGCGCCTCCGGCTACACCGGCCGCCTCATCTGCGAGTACCTCCGCGAGTACGGCGTGCCGTTCGTCGCCGCCGGCCGCTCGGCCGACACCCTCAGCGCCTCGATGGCCACCAACGTCGCCGGCATCGAGACGGCCGACTACGAGGTCGTCGAGGTCACCCACGACCTGGAGTCGCTCACCGACCTGTTCCAGGGCGCCTCGGTGGTGCTCAACACCGTCGGCCCGTTCAGCAAGTGGGGACCCGAGGTGGTCGAGGCGTGCCTGGCCGCGGGCGCCCACTACACCGACACCACCGGAGAGCAGGACTGGCTGATCACCTGCGACGAGCAGTACGGCGCCGACTTCGCGGCCGCGGGGCTGCTGCTCGCGCCGGGCATCGCGCAGATGTACACGACCGGCGAGATCGCGGCGGAGGTCGCGCTCGAGACGCCCGGGCTCGACACCCTCGACATCGCGGTCTTCTGGGGCGGCAGCCCGACCATCGCCTCCACCCAGACCATCCTGTTCAACGCTGCGCTCTCGGGCGCCCACTACCTCGAGCAGGGCCGCTACGTGCCCTTCGACCCCGAGGCGGGGCACTACCAGCTGGCGATCCCCGGCCAGCACGAGCTCGCGCTGGCCCTGCCGTGGGGCGGCACCTCGCACCCGGTCTGGTACCGCAACGACCCCCGCGTCGCCAACGTCAAGGCGCTCGGCGGGGTGTTCAACAAGGCGCTGATGCTCGGCGTCCCGCAGATCGTGGCCGCCGCGATCGAGGCCACCAAGGACATGGACGCCGACGACACCTACACCGCCCTGGCCGCCACCGCGGCCCAGGTGATGAGCACGATGCCGCCGCGCGAGAACCCCCGCCTGAACAAGTCCCTCGACTCGGTGCACGCCTCGGGACCGCTCGGCCGCGCCCACTGCGTCATCCACGGCAACCAGAACTACAAGCAGACCGGGCTGCTCCAGGCCTACGCCGCCTACCACCTGCTCCAGCAGCCGCCGAAGCGCGTGGGCTTCGCGTCCGGGTGCCAGGCGTTCGGGCACCGCGAGCTGCTCGGCGTGCTGCGCAGCTTCGGGCTGGTCTCCGCGCCGGTGCTGACCGTGGAGAGCTGACCTACGTGCGACTGGTCGACTACCTCGACAAGGGGGCCTCGCTCGATCCCGGGGCCCCCTGCCTGACCACCGACGGCGCGAGCCTCTCCTACGCCGAGGTGCAGGAGCTCAGCGCCCGCGTCGCCGGCGGTCTGGTCGCCCGGGGGGTCGCCGCGGGCGACACCGTGGCGATCCTCTCGGCCAACGACCCGGTCGCGTTCGCCAGCGTCTTCGGCATCAGCCGGGCCGGCGCCGTGTGGTGCCCGGTCAACCCGCGCAACGAGGCCGCCGAGAACCGCGAGCTGCTCGACCTCTTCGACTGCTCGGTCCTGGTGTTCCAGGCGACGTACGCCGGTCTGGTCGCGCAGATCCGCGACGACCTGCCGAAGCTGACCACCCTGGTCTGCCTCGACGGCACGGTCGAGGGGGCGCTGGCGTGGGACGAGTTCCTCGGCGAGCCGCTCGCCGAGCCCGTGCGCCCGCTCGACGACGTCGCCATGATCGTCGGCACCGGCGGCACCACCGGCCGGCCCAAGGGGGTCCTGCTCACCGGGCGCAACCTCGAGACGATGAGCGCCATCACGCTGATGAGCTACCCCTTCGAGGGGCGGCCCGTCTACCTCGCCCTGGCGCCGCTCACCCACGCGGCGGGCGTCCTGTGCTTCCCCGTGCTGACGCTGGGCGGCGAGATCGTGGTGATGCGCTCCCCCGACGTCGGGTCCTTCCTCGAGCACGTCGCGCGGCACCGGGTCACCCACACCTTCCTGCCGCCCACGCTCGTCTACATGGTGCTCGCCCACGCCGACCTCGACGCGACGGACACCTCGTCGCTGCAGTGCTTCTGGTACGGCGCGGCGCCGATGTCGGCAGCCCGCCTGGAGGAGGCCATCGGGCGGCTGGGCCCGGTGATGGCGCAGCTCTTCGGCCAGACCGAGGCGCCGATGATGATCGCGACCCTGTCGCCGCGCGACCACCTGCGCGCCGACGGCAGCATCGCCCACGAGCGGCTGTCATCAGCGGGGCGTCCGGCACCGCTGGTGACGGTCTCCATCATGGCGCCCGACGGCACGCTGCTGGCCCGCGGCGAGACCGGCGAGATCGTGGTCCGCAGCTCGCTGGTGATGGCCGGCTACCGCCGCGACCCGGAGGCGACCGCCGAGGCGTCGGCCCACGGCTGGCACCACACCGGCGACATCGGCTACCTCGACGACGAGGGGTACCTGTTCATCGTCGACCGCGCCAAGGACATGGTCATCACCGGCGGGTTCAACGTCTACTCCACCGAGGTCGAGCAGGCCGTCATGCAGCACCCGGCCGTCCAGGACTGCGCGGTGGTGGGGCTGCCGGACGACAAGTGGGGCGAGCGGGTGACCGTCGTGCTGCAGCTGCGACCCGGCGCGAGCCTCGAGCCGGACGAGCTGACGGCGTTCGTCAAGGAGCGCCTCGGGAGCGTCAAGGCGCCCAAGCAGGTGGAGGTCTGGGACGACCTGCCGCGCTCCAAGGTCGGCAAGGTCCTCAAGACCGACATCAAGAAGACGCTGCTGTCGGGTTCGGCCTAGCACGCCCTAGGGTCGGGGCATGACCGTGAGCGACATGTTCCGACTGGACGGCAGGGTGGCCGTGGTGACCGGCGCCTCGAGCGGGCTGGGCGTCGCCTTCGCCCAGGGCCTGGCCGAGGCGGGCGCCGACGTGGCGCTCGGCGCGCGCCGCGTGGAGCGGCTCGACGACACCGCCGGCCTGGTGCGGGCGGCCGGTCGCCGGGCCCTGCCCGTGGCGACCGACGTGGCCGACCCCGACTCGTGCACGAACCTCGTCGCCCTGGCCATGGAGGAGTTCGGCCGCGTCGACATCCTCGTCAACAACGCCGGCATCGGCACGGCCGCACCGGCCACTCGCGAGGCACCCGACGACTTCCGCCGGGTGATCGACGTCAACCTCAACGGCTGCTACTGGATGGCGCAGGCCTGCGGTCGGGTCATGCAGCCCGGCTCGAGCATCATCAACATCTCCTCGGTCCTCGGCATCACCACCGCGGGACTCCCCCAGGCGGCCTACGCCGCGTCCAAGGCGGGCCTCATCGGGCTGACCCGCGACCTCGCCCAGCAGTGGACCGGTCGCAAGGGCATCCGCGTCAACGCCATCGCGCCCGGCTTCTTCGCCTCCGAGATGACCGAGCAGTACCCGCCCGGCTACCTCGAGTCCCAGGGCCCGCGACTCCTCGCCGGACGCAAGGGCGACCCCGCCGAGCTCGCCGCGACCGTGGTCTTCCTCGCCTCCGACGCGGCCGGCTACATCACCGGCCAGACGCTCCCCGTCGACGGCGGCATGACCATCACGTGATCGGTTTCGAGACGGTTGCTGCGCAACCTCCTCAACCAACGGGGGCTGAGGTAGCCGCGCTGGACCCCCGGGGGTTGAGGAAGGCGCGCTAGACCCCCGGGGGTTGAGGAAGGCGCGCTAGCGCCTGTCTCGAAACCCCCACCGCGCCCGCGCGTGCAGGTACGCCGCCGCGTCGGCGTAGCCGAGCCGGGCCGCCACCTCGGCGACCGGCATGGTCGCGCGGCCGGCGTGCAGGGCCCGGGCCAGCGACGAGCGCACCTCGTCGAGCAGCTCGCGGTAGCCGACGCCCTCCTCGGCCAGGCGCCGCCGCAGTTGGCGCTCGCTGAGAGCCAGCGCCGCAGCCACCTCCGGCATCGGGGCGCCCTCGGGCAGCCGCTGGGTGATCAGCACCCGCACGTCCTGCGCCAGGCCCGTGCGCGCCCGGCGGACGTCGACGACCTGCGCGCACATCGTCGCGGCCAGCGCGAGGCGCTCGTCGCTGCGCTGCGGGAGCGGCCGCTCGAGCTGCTCGACGCCGAACTCCAGGCGGGCCGCGTCGTCGCTCCAGGCGAGCTCGGCGCCGACGCCGCCCGGCACCAGCGCCTCCAGCACCGCGTGCACGGCCGTGGCGTCCCGCTCGACCAGGAAGCGCCGCACGTCGGGCGGCAGCCCGGCCCCGTCGAGCGTCACGACGACCCGGTCGCCCACCAGCTCGGCGCGCGGGATCGCGAAGGCGAAGCTCAGGTCGATGAAGCGCAGGGCCACCGTCATCGCGTCGAGCACGGTGCGGCTGGCCAGCAGCGCGAACCCGAACGCGCCGAACGTCGCCGCCTCGTAGCGCTCCCCCACGTCGCGCCCGACCTCGCCGAGGAGCCGGTGCAGCGTCCGCACGACCCGCAGCTCCTGGGCCGCCGTCACCTCGCCACCGGCCAGGTCTCCGAGGCGCAGCCCGGTGCCGAGCAAGGCCCGCTGCGCGCGCACGCCGCGCGCCGCGGCGTACTCCACCAGCAGCGCGACGCCCGCGGCGGAGCGGGGGAAGTCCCAGTCGCGGGCGGCGGGCTCCGGTAGGTGCGGCATGTCCGGAATTATCAACCCGGTCGCCCTCCGGCGCCCCCCCGCACCGCCGGACAGCCCTACCTTCGAGGCCATGAGCACCCGCGTCGTCGTCATCGGAGCCGGCTTCGGCGGCCTCGGCGTGGTCCGGGAGCTGCGCCGGCGCGGCCTCACCGACATCACGGCGCTGGAGCGCGCCGACGACGTGGGCGGGGTCTGGCGCGACAACACCTACCCGGGCGCCGCGTGCGACGTCCCGTCCCCGCTCTACTCGTGGTCGTGGGCGGTCAACCCGCGCTGGACCCGCCGCTACTCCCGGCAGCCCGAGATCCTCGCCTACCTGCGCGAGGCGGCGCAGCGCGAGGGGCTGCTCCAGCACGTGCGCACGGGGGTCGAGGTGACGTCGCTCGTCTACGACGACGCGGCCGGGCTCTGGCACGTCGGGACGGCCGACGGCACGACGTACGACGCCGAGGTGGTCGTCTCGGCGGTCGGCCAGCTGTCCAACCCGGCCGTCCCCGCCGTGCCCGGCGCTGAGACGTTCGCCGGCCCCGCCTTCCATTCCGCCCAGTGGCGCCACGACGTCGACCTGCGCGGGGCGAGGGTCGCCGTCGTCGGGACCGGCGCCAGCGCGATCCAGCTCGTGCCCGCCATCGTCGACGACGTCGCCGCGATGACCGTCCTCCAGCGCTCGGCGCCCTACGTCGTGCCGAAGCCCGACCAGGGCTACCGGCCCGCACACCACCGCGCGTTCGAGCGGTTCCCGTGGCTGCTGGCCGCCGAGCGTCGCTCGTGGTTCTGGCTCACCGAGCGCTTCAACCTCGCCCTCGGCGGCCGCTCCCCGGTCTCCCGGCCGCTGCTGGCCACCCTGCGCGCGGCCTGGCGCCTCACGCTGCGGCGCCAGGTCCCTGACGAGCGACTGCGCCGACGGCTGGTGCCGGACTACCCGCTCGGCTGCAAGCGCCTGCTCTTCTCCAACGACTGGTACCCCGCCCTGGCGCGCGAGCACGTCGACGTCGTCAACGAGCACGTCTCGGCCATCGAGCCGGGCGGGGTGCGCACCGCCGACGGGCGTCTCCACGAGGCCGACGTGCTGATCTGGGGCACCGGCTTCAAGGCCACCCAGTTCCTCGCCCCGATGCGCGTCACCGGCGTCGGCGGCGCCGACCTGCACGCCCTGTGGAGCGACGGCGCCCGCGCGCACCTGGGCCTCACCGTGCCGGGCTTCCCGAACCTGTTCTGCATCTACGGGCCCAACACCAACCTGGGCGGCAGCTCGATCATCGCGATGATGGAGGCCCAGGCCGGCTACGTCGCGCAGGTGGTGGCCCGCCTGGACCGCGACGGCCCGCGCCCGCTCGCCGTGCGGCGCGAGGTCGCGGCGGCCTACGACCGCGAGATGCAGTCGCGGCTGGCCGACAGCGCCTGGAGCGGCTGCACGAGCTGGTACGTCGACGGCCCGCGCATCACCACGAACTGGCCGGGGCTCGTCGCGGAGTACCAGGCCCGCACGGCCCACGTCGACTGGGACGACCTCGAGGAGATCACGGCATGAGCACCCCCTACCCGCCGCAGCCCTGGGACCTTGCCGGACTCGGCCACCTGACGACCTGGTCGGTCCCCGCCGAGGCGCTGCCCACGCTGCCGTTCAGCGCCAGGCCGGTGACCGTGCGCGGCCGGGCGGTGGTGACCACGGCGTTCGTGGCCTACTCCGACGCCGGCCAGATGGCCTACGACGAGCTCCTCGCGGCCGTCGTGGTGCGCCACGGCCGGCGAGTGGGCCTGTCGATCACCGACATCTGGGTCGACAGCGAGACCTCGATGCTGGGCGGGCGCGGGCTGTGGGGCATCCCCAAGGACCTGGCGGCGTTCGACGGGCTGCACGCCTCTGTCGGCGGCAGGCCCATCGCCGGCGCGCGCTTCACGGCCCGCCGGCTGCCCGCCGTACCCCTGCCGGTGCCGGTGCGCGGTCGCGTCGTGCAGACCCTGCGCGAGCGCACGGTGGCCAGCCCGATCCGCGCGTCCGGCCGGATGCGCCCGGCCTCCGCCGCGTGGACCATCGACGAGGCCGGCCCGCTCTCGTGGCTGCGCGCCGGTCGTCCCCTGGCGAGCTTCGTGGCCGAGGACTTCGCGATGCGCTTCGGCTCCTGAGCCGCCTCAGGCCTCGGCCTGGGCCTTGGCCCAGCGGTAGTCGGCCTTGCCGGAGGGCGAGCGCTGCATCTCGGTGACGCGGACGACCGCCTTGGGCACCTTGTAGCGGGCGACGTGCCGCCCGGCCTCGGCGAGCAGGTCCTCGTCGCTGGCGTCGGCGCCGTCGGCGAGCTGCACGACCGCGACGACCTCGCTCCCCCAGCGCTCGGAGGGGCGGCCGACCACGACCACGTCGCGCACGGCCGGGTGGGCGGCCAGCGCCCGCTCGACCTCCTCGACGAAGATCTTCTCGCCGCCGGAGTTGACGGTGACGCCGTCGCGGCCGAGCAGCTCGATGCGGCCGTCCTCCAGCACGTTGGCGCGGTCGCCCGGCACCGACCAGCGCACGCCGCCGACGACCGGGAAGGTGCGCGCGGTCTTGTCGGCGTCGCCGAGGTAGCCCAGCGGGATCCGGCCGGTGCGGGCCAGCCAGCCGCCGCTCTCGCCGGGACCGAGCAGCCGGCTGAGGTCGTCGGCCACGACGGCGGTGTCCTCCTGCGCCTCGAACACCGCGGTGTCGGCCTCGGCACCCTTGAACGAGTAGATGTTGAGCTGGATGCCGGTCTCGCTGGACCCCACGGTGTCGCGGATCATCACGTGCGGCAGCGCCTCGAGCAGGCGGGTGCGCACGGTCGGCGACAGCGGCGCGCCGCCGTTGCTGACCGCGGCCACGCACGACAGGTCGTAGTCGCCGCGCTCGAGCTCCTCGACCAGCGGTCGCGCCACCGCGTCGCCGACGACCGGGATCGCCAGGCACTTCTCCCGCGAGGCCGCGCTGAGCGCGTCGGCGGGGTCCATGCGGTGCACGTCGTCGGGGATGACGATCTTCCCGCCGGTGGCGAACATGTGGAACGCCGACCACTGGGCGGCGCCGTGCATGAAGGGCGGCAGCATCAGCATCGTGGTGCCGCCGTTGGCGGCCACGGCCGCCTGCGCGATCTCGTCGTACGACGCGTAGGGCGTGGTGGTGCCGAACGGCAGCCCGCCCATGGCCGAGATGAACACGTCGTCGTGGCGCCACACCACGCCCTTCGGCATCCCGGTGGTGCCGCCGGTGTACATGATGAACAGGTCGTCGCCGGACGGCTCCGGCATCCCGCCCGCCGGCGCCGGGGTCGCGACGATCGACTCGTAGTCGACCGCGCCGGGCAGCAGCGCGTTGCCGCTGTCGTCGGCCACCTGCACGAGCACCCGCAGCCCGGGCACCTGCTCGCGCAGCGCGGCGACCTGGGGCGCGAACTCCGCGGCGTAGACCAGCCCGTCCGTGCTGGCGTCGTTGAGGAGGTAGAGCAGCTCCTCCTCGACGTAGCGGTAGTTGATGTTGTACGGCGCCACGCGGGCGCGCCACGCACCGACGAGCGTCTCGAGGTACTCGTTGCCGTTGCGCAGGTAGACACCCAGGTGGTGCTGGCCGGACTCGTGACCGGCGAGCCCGTCGCGCTCGGTGTGGCACCCGAGGCCCTGCTCGACCAGGAAGTGCGCGACGCCCTGCATGCGGCGGTCGATGTCGGCGTAGGTGAAGCGCCGGTCGCGCCAGACCAGGACCTCCTGGTCGGGGACCGCGCGGGCCACGGTCTCGAAGACCGTCGAGAGGTTGAAGCCGGGCATGCATGCTCCTGTGGTGGACGGCCGGACGGGACCAGAACTAGAACAAGTTCCAGGAACTGTAGCGGCCGTCACACCCCAGGGACAGGCTTTGGAGGAAGTTGTTGACAGGTGTCAAATCAAGGGTTGCGGCGCACCCGGATCGTCGCGCTCACGTCGCGCCGGCAGCCCGCGTCGGTCGGCCCTCGGGGCGGCCGCCGCCCCCGCGACGCCGAGCGGGAGTGCGACGGCCCGCCCGGTGGCACGGGTGGGACGCCCGCCCCCTAGCCTCCCCTCGTGGATCTCTCCTTCTTCCGCGCCGACGGCGCGGCGCTCGTGCCCACCGAGCTCGCCCAGAGCATGTGGGACGCCAACCAGATGCACGGCGTGGCCGTCAGCGGTGCGCTGGGCCGGGCCCTGGAGCGCAGCGTCGCCGACCTCGGCCGGCACGACCTCCGGCCTGCCCGCCTGACCGTCGACCTGTTCCGCCCGGCGACCATGGACCCCTGCGAGACCACCACGACCGTGGTGCGCGAAGGCCGCCGGATCTGCCTGGTCGACGGGGTGCTGACCCAGGGCGGGGTCGCGGTCGCGCGCGCGAGCGCCGTCTTCCTGGCACCCTCGGCCGACCCCGAGGGCGACGTGTGGAGCCCCGACGCCCGGCCGGTCCCGCCACCCGAGGACGTCGCCCCGCCGACCGACGTACCGCACGTGCCGTTCTTCCACAGCGAGGACGCCGGCTGGTCCCAGCAGTTCGGCGACCACCAGAACGGCTCGCGCAAGCGGTCCTGGAACTCCGCCATCCCGATCGTCGCGGGCGAGTCGATCACGCCCTTCCAGGCCGCGGCCGCCGTCGCCGACGGTGCCAGCCTGGTCACCAACTGGGGCAGCGGCGGCGTCCAGCACATCAACACCGACATCACCCTCACCCTGGCCCGCCGCCCCGAGGGCGTGGAGATCGGCCTCGCCGCGGTCGACCGGGTCGAGAGCGACGGCATCGCCGTCGGCACCGTGGCCGTCTTCGACCGCCGCGGCCCGCTCGGCACCGCCGTCGTCACCGCCCTCGCCAACTCCCACCGCACCGTGGACATGGGCGGGATCGAGTACCAGGACGACGGGAGCCGGCGCTCGCGCTGAGGCGCGGGCGAGTCCGGCGCACCACCAGCCACGCAAGCACCACCGCCCTGACGAAGCTCACGCTTCCGGCGTGAAGCTTCCTACCGGAAGCGTGAGTTTCACCGGGTACCCGGTGAAACTCCCCCGACGAGGCGCGCCGCTACACCGCGGCCGCCAGCACCGAGTCCAGGAGCCCGGGGAAGGCCCGGTCGAGCTCGTCGCGGCGCAGGTGGAGGACGCGCCCGCGACCCTGCGGCTCATTGCGTACGACGCCGGCCTCGCGGAGCACCTTGAAGAGGTGGGACTTCGTCGACTTCGGCAGCGCCGGGTTGAACGTACCGCACTCGGCCATGCTGAGCGGGCCGCCCGCGAGCTCGCGCACGATCTCGAGCCGCGCGGGGTCGCTGAGGGCGAAGAGGACGTCGGTCAGGCGCACCTCGGACATGTCCGGGTGCGGCAGGGACGTGACGGAGGCCATGGTTCGATAATACTTGAACAATCCTGAGACTTCCGTAGGGTGAGCACGGTTCCAACTATTTCGAACTCACGCCCGCAGAAGGACCACCATGACCGTCACCAGCGCCACCAACGCCACCGGCGCCACCACCGCGCCGGCCGCAGCGCGCACCGGCAGCTCGGGCTTCGCGCTCGCCGTCGCCGCCGTCGTCACGATGATGGCCGGCGCCAGCGCGCCGTCGCCGTTCTACCCCGTGCTGCAGCAGCAGCTCGGGTTCTCGGCGGCCACCATGACCGGGATCTTCGCCGTGTACGCCGTCGCGCTGCTCGTGACCCTGCTCCTCACCGGCTCCATCTCCGACCACCTCGGCCGCCGGCCGGTCGTCTCCGCCGGGTTCGTGGTGCTCGCGCTGAGCATGGTGGCGTTCTGGCACGCGGAGTCCGTCGGCGTCCTGGTGGCGGCGCGCATCGCCCAGGGGGCCGCCACCGGACTGCTGGTGTCGTCGCTGTCGGCCACGGTGGTCGACCTGGAGCCCGCGCACCGTCCCGGCTCCGCCGCGACGCTCAACAGCATCAGCCCGCTGGTCGGCCTCGCGACCGGCGCCCTCGTCGCCGGCGCGGTCCTCGACTGGACCTCCTCGGCGCTCACCGGAGTCTTCAGCACCCTGACCGTGGTCTACCTCCTCGTCGCGGCCGCCGTCTGGCTGCTGCCCGAGACCTCGCCGCGGCACGAGGGTCTGCTGCGCTCGCTGGTCCCTCGCATCGGCGTTCCGCAGGCCGCCCGGGCGCCGTTCCTGCGCAGCGCCCCCGCCCTGTTCGCCGGCTGGGCGAGCGGCGGGCTCTACCTCTCGCTCGGCGCTCCGCTGGTCGCGACCGAGCTCGATGGCGCGCGCCACGTCGAGCAGGGCCTGGTCGTGACGACGCTGGCCGGGGTCGGCGCGCTCGCGTGCTTCGTCGGCCGCCACCAGACCTCGCGACGCCTCACGATCACCGGGACGACGTCCCTGGCGGTGGGCACGGCGCTCACCCTGCTCGCCCTGGCGCTCGGGTCCTTCTGGGGCTTCATCGCGGCCGCGGTGGTCGCCGGGGCCGGCTTCGGGCTGACGTTCATGGGCATCATGCGCTCGATCACCCCGGTGGCCGCCCCTCATGAGCGTGGCGAGCTCTTCGCCTCGGTGTTCGTGGTCTGCTACCTCGCCTTCGGCGTGCCCGCGGTCGTCGCCGGCATCGCCTCACCCCACCTCGGCCTCGCCGAGACGACGTACGTCTACGGCGGGTGCGTCATCGTGCTCGCCGGTGTGACGGCGCTGATGCGCCGCTTCGGCTCGACGGACTAGGCGCGGCGGCGCCCGGTCTCTGCGCCAACAACGACAACGGCAGGCCCCTCGGGGCCTGCCGTTGGTCGTGATCTCCGAGGAGATCGTCCGGTGGAGCTGAGGGGACTCGAACCCCTGACCCTCTGCATGCCATGCAGATGCGCTACCAGCTGCGCCACAGCCCCGAACCGCTGCCCCGTGCTTCAGGCAACTCGCGGAATACTAGCCAACGCCGCTCGCCAGAGGAAATTCGGGGGTCACCCCGCGCGGTTGTAGGCGCCCAGCCGCAGCCCGCCGTCGTCCGGATGCTCCTCCAGGACGACCCAGCCGCAGTTGCCCAGCCCGCGCAGGGTGTGGAACTGCTCGTCGGGCCACCCGAGCATCGCGCCGGTCGCGACGCGGATCGCCGCGCCGTGGGAGACCGCGACGCCGGTCTCGCCGGGGGCGAGCTCGTCGAGCAGGTCGTGCAGGACCGCGCTCATGCGGCGGCGTACGTCGCCCGTCGGCTCGGCGCCCGGGGCGGCGTCGTAGCGGCCGCTGCGGAACTCCGCGAAGCCCTCGGGGTCCAGGGCGGCGTACTCGTCGTGCGTGAGGCCCTGTCGCTCCCCCAGGTGGAACTCCCGCAGCCGGGCGTCGTACGTCGCCGAGAGCCCGGTCGCGTCCGCGACCGCGTCGGCGGTCACGCGCGCACGCAGCAGGTCCGAGGACCGGAGCAGGCTGGGGCCGAGCTTGGCCAGCGCGGCGGCGGCCACGACCGCCTGCTCGCGCCCGACGTCGTCGAGGTCGACGTCGGTCTGGCCCTGGACGCGCTTGGCGTGGTTCCAGGCGGTGCGGCCGTGGCGGAGCAGGACGAGGGTGCGGGAGGCGCTCTCAGGCACCGGCGGGCGGGGCGGGCGGGCCCAGGACGTCGGCGGGCAGCTCGATCGCGGGGCAGTCGCGCCAGAGCCGCTCGAGCGCGTAGAACTGGCGCTCCTCCTCGTGCTGCACGTGGACCACGATCTCGCCGTAGTCGAGCAGCACCCAGCGGCCCTCGCGGTGGCCCTCGCGGCGGATCGGCTTGGCGCCGGCCTCGCGGAGCTTGTCCTCGACCTCGTCGACGATCGACTTGACCTGGCGGTCGTTGGAGCCCGACGCGATCACGAACGCGTCGGTGATGGCGAGCTGTTCGCTGACGTCGAAGGCGACGATCTGCGTGGCGAGCTTGTCGGAGGCCGCGCGGGCGGCGGCGACGACGAGCTCCACGGCGTGGTCGGTGGCAGTCATGAGTTGTCCGATGCTGTTGCGGTGGTTGCTGCGGGGGTTGCGGCGGCTGCGGGAGGAGCAGCCGGTGGGTACAGACGGTGCTTCTGGATGTACTGCACCACACCGTCGGGCACGAGGTACCAGACGGGCTGACCGCGGCGCTGGCGCTCACGGCAGTCGGTGGAGGAGATGGCCAGCGCTGGGATCTCGACCATGGTGACCCGCGCCGAGGGGATCGAGCCCAGCACGTCGGGGTCCATGTCGTAGCCCGGGCGGGTGCAGCCGACGAAGTGGGCGAGCGAGAAGAGCTCGTCGGCGTCGCGCCAGCCGAAGATATCGGTGAGGGCGTCGGCGCCGGTGATGAAGTAGAGGTCCGCGTCGGGCATCGCCGCGCTGAGGTCGCGCAGCGTGTCGATCGTGTACGTCGGTCCCTCGCGGTCGACGTCGACGCGGGAGACCGTGAAGCCCGGGTTGGCCGCGGTCGCGATGACCGTCATCAGGTAGCGGTGCTCCGGCGGGGAGACCTGGCGCTCGGACTTCTGCCACGGGCGCCCGGTGGGGACGAAGACCACCTCGTCGAGGCCGAACCACGCCTGCACCTCGGCGGCGGCCACGAGGTGGCCGTGGTGGATGGGGTCGAACGTGCCACCCATGACGCCGACCCGGCGTCGTACGGCGTCAGTCATGGCCGGCGGTCATGACCGGGCGTCGTGGAGGGTCATGCTCAGCTGTGCTCGCGTCCTCCGCCGAAGGCGACCAGGGCACCGAGCATCCCCAGGAGGATGCCGATCGCGATCAGGCCCACCCACCACGGGTTGATGACCTGCTCGTGGTGCTCCTCGGCGGCCCGGCTCAGGGACAGCGTGATCTCGCTCAACGACATGCCCCCAGCCTATCCGGGTCCTCACCCGAGCAGCGACTCGACTCCGGCCAGGACGACCCAGAAGCGCAGGGAGCGGCCGATGAAGATGGTGGGGAGGAAGACGTACATCCGCATCTTCAGCGCGCCGGCCACGGCCGCCATCACGAGCAGCGGCGGCACCCCGGCGAACGACGAGACCAGCATGATCGTGCCGCCGAACCACGGCCGGCCGTCGATGCGCTGCTGCCAGCGCTGGTAGCTCGCGCTCACCTTGGGCCCCGACAGCCGCTTCTGGACCCACTCGGTGTCGAAGCTGCGGCGGGTCAGCTCGTACCAGACGATCTTGCCCACGGTCTGGCCCGCGCCGGCCACGCACGCGAGCGCCAGCGCGTGACCGTCTCCGACGGTGGCCGCCATCCCGCCCAGGATGACCTCCATGTTGATCAACGGGAACAGCGCGGAAGCGATGCTGACCCCGAAGGTCCACAGGTACAGGCTCATGCCGGGAGGCGCTCCGGCACCGGCAGACCCAGCTGGAAGAGCCACCGGAGGGAGACGCACTTGAGCACGACCAGCGCGAGGGCGATGCTCAGGCCCACGGCGAACGCGACGTCGACGTTCCAGTCGCGCAGCACCAGGAGCAGGACGGCGAAGAGCGACGAGTTGACCGCTTTGGCCGGCTTCGACCAGTTCCAGACGTAGATCCGGCGGTCGACGACGTAGAAGTAGTTGGGGCTGCGGATCGGCCAGGCGAGGAAGGCCAGCGACAGGAACATGTCGATGACCATGAAGTTGAAGAGGTAGACCGCGACCGGCAGCGCCAGGTCCGGCTCGATCCAGACGAGACCGATGTAGAAGCCCGCGCAGTTGATGCGGTCGCACATGATGTCGATGACCCCGCCGATGCGGGTCTCGCAGTCGCGCAGGCGGGCGTAGCCGCCGTCGGCCATGTCGCCCACCCAGTAGACGGCCAGGCCCACGACGAGCATCGTGAGGTCCTCGTCCATGGCGGCAGCGAGGCAGAGACCCAGGGAGACGAGGGTCCGGACGAAGGTGATGACCGTGGCGCCCGTGAACAACCTCTCGGCTGCCGGATCGGCGTACACGGACGCGTCGGTCGCGGGCATGCGGGAGACGCTATCGCGCCGGGGGCCCGGGTCAGCGCACGTGGCCGTCCCCGGTGACGACGTACTTGGTCGAGGTCATCTCCGGCAGGCCCATCGGACCGCGTGCGTGGAGCTTCTGGGTGCTGATCCCGATCTCCGCGCCGAAGCCGAACTCGCCGCCGTCGGTGAACCTCGTCGAGGCGTTGACCAGCACGGCCGCGGAGTCGACGGCGGCGACGAAGCGGCGGGCCGCGGTCTGGTCCTCGGTGACGATCGCGTCGCTGTGCTGGCTGGAGAAGCGCCGGATGTGGGCGACGGCCGCATCCAGGTCCGGGACGACGGCCGCCGAGATGTCGAGCGAGAGGTACTCCTGCGCGTGGTCCTCGTCGGTCGCCGCCACGACCCCGGCCAGCCCCTGGAAGGACGGGTCGCCGTGGATCGTCACCCCGGCGCCCTGCAGCGCGGCGGTGACCCGCGGGAGGAACTCCCCCGCGACGTCGGCGTGCACCAGCAGCGACTCCGCCGCGTTGCAGACGCTGGTGCGGTGGGTCTTGGCGTTGAGCACGATCGCGAGTGCCTTGTCGAGGTCGGCGGCGCGGTCGACGTAGACGTGGCAGTTGCCGACGCCGGTCTCGATGACCGGCACGGTCGACTCCTCGACGACCGAGCGGATCAGGCCGGCGCCGCCGCGCGGGATCAGCACGTCGACGTAGCCCCGGGCGCGCATCAGCGCCTTGACGCTGTCGCGCGTGTCGCCGGGCACCAGCTGCACCGAGTCGGGGTCGAGGCCCGTCGCCTGCGCCGCGTCGCGCAGCACCGCCACGATCGCGGCGTTGCTGGAGCGCGCGCTGGAGCTGCCGCGCAGGAGGACGGCGTTGCCGGACTTCAGGCAGATGCCGGCCGCGTCGGCCGTGACGTTGGGGCGCGCCTCGTAGATCATCCCGACGACGCCGAACGGCACCCGCACCTGCCGCAGCTCGAGGCCGTTGGCCAGGGTGCTCCCCCGCACCACCTCGCCCACCGGGTCGGGCAGGCCGGCGACGTCGCGCAGCCCTTGGGCCATGCCCTCGAGCCGGTCGGGGGTCAGCCGGAGCCGGTCGACGATGTTGGCCGGCGTGCCGTCGGCCTCCGCTCGCCCGACGTCCTCGGCGTTGGCCGCGAGGATCTCGTCGGCGCGCGCCAGGAGGGCGTCGGCCATCGCGTGGAGCGCGCGGTCCTTGTCGGCGCGAGTGGCGAGCGCCAGCGCGTAGCTGGCCTCGCGTGCGCGCGCCGCGACGGCGAGGACGTCCTGCTCGGTGCTCATGGACCCAGCGTAGTGAGCCGGCGCCGCCCTCGCGCCGGGCTCAGACCACGTGGTCCTGGTAGAGCATCGACCACGGGGCTCTCGGCGAGACCCGCTGAGTTGCGCGCCGACGTCCGGTGGTTGAGGTGCGAGCGCAGCGAGCCTCGCAACCACCTTCCGGTGGTCGAGCAGTGAGGAGCGCCAGCGACGAGCGCCCGTCGAGACCCCTGCACTTCTGGTTGTCTCCTCGGGGCCGGACTGGGGTGCCGCGCGCGTAGCCGGTCGCGTCTCCGCGTCAAGGAGCTTCGCCCGCTTCGCGGCGGCTTCGCCGTCCTTGACCCGGAGCCTCTCCCGACCGGCTTGACGGCGCACGGGGCGACACGGGCTTCGCCCGCGCCGCCCGCGCAATGCGCGGCACCCTTCCCCGTGGGGCTGGTGTGACTGGTGGTGCGTCTACCGACACACTCAGCGTCGGCAGTTGGTCACCGGTGCGGGCCACGCCAAGCGTGCGGAGGCCCAGTCCGAGCTCGAACTGCCGACATAGGTGACCGATAGGCAGGGCCCGCGCTGTATGCGGGCGGCGCGGCGAAGCCGCCGCCGCCCGTGCGCCGCCACAGCAGCCCGGGAGAGGCTCGGAGTCAAGGACGCCCGAAGGGCGCCGCGAAGCGGGCGAAGCTCCTTGACGCCGAGACCCGGGCTGCTACGCGCGCGGGCCCACACCAGCCACGCACACCGTGAGTGGTTTCGAGGCGCGCTGCGCTCGCACCTCAACCACCGTGGTTCAGCTCGGCGGTCAACTCACGGGGTCTCGACGGGCGCTCGTCGCTGGCGCTCCTCACTGCTCGACCAGCGGGGCCGAAACGACCGCCGACCCGCCAGAGAGCTCTGGCGGGTCAGCGGGTGGAGCGGGTCAGTTCTTGCGCTCGTTGATCTTCTCGGTCGCGGCCGGGAGGACCGAGTGCAGGTCTCCGACGACGCCGAAGTCGACCAGCTCGAAGATCGGGGCCTCGTCGTCCTTGTTGACGGCCACGATGGTCTTCGAGGTCTGCATGCCGGCGCGGTGCTGGATGGCGCCGGAGATGCCGTTGGCGACGTAGAGCTGCGGCGAGACGGTCTTGCCGGTCTGGCCCACCTGGAAGGTGTGGGGCATCCAGCCGGAGTCGACCGCGGCACGCGAGGCACCGACCGCCGCGCCGAGCGCGTCGGCGAGACCCTCGATCGGCTCGAAGTTGCCGCCGGTGCCACGACCGCCGGAGACGACGATGGCGGCCTCGGTGAGCTCGGGGCGACCCGACGCCTTGCGCGGCTGCTGCGCCACGATCTGCGCGGTCTTGGCGGCGTCGGAGATGGTCGCGGAGAACTCCTCGACCGTGCCGGCGCCGGCCTCCTCGACCGGGGAGGTCGAGTTGGGCTTGACCGTGATGATCGGGGTGCCCTTGGTGACCTTGGCCTTCACCGTGTAGTTGCCGGCGAAGACGGACTGCGTGGTGACGGGGGCTCCCCCGTCGGCCTCGACGTCGACGGCGTCGGTGATCAGGCCGGACTCGATCTTGATCGCGAGCCGGGCGGCGACCTCCTTGCCCTCGTAGCCGGAGACGAAGAGCACCGCCGCGACGCCCCCTTCACCGGCCTTCTCGACCAGCTGCTGCAGGGCCTCGGCCTTGGGGGCCACGAGGTAGCCCTTGATCTCGGCGTCGTCGACGACGTAGATCTTGTCGGCGCCGAACGCCTTGAGCTTCTCGGAGACCTCGCCGGCCTTGTCGGAGCCGCCGAAGAACACGGCGGCGGGCTCGCCGAGCCGCTTGGCGATCGCCAGCAGCTCGAGCGTGGGCTTGCGGATCGCGCCGTCGACGTGGTCGACGACAACCAGGACCTCAGACATGTTGGCTCCCCGTCCTCAGATGAACTTCTTGGAGGCGAGGAAGTCGGTCAGCGCAGCGGCGCCCGACCCGTCCTCGTCCTTGACGATCTCGCCGGCCGTGCGCGGCGGGCGCTCGGTGGTGTCCTCGACCTCGGACCAGGCGACCGACAGGCCGACCTCGCCGGCGTCGACGCCCAGGTCGCTGAGCGACCAGACCTCGAGCGGCTTCTTCTTCGCGGCCATGATGCCCTTGAACGACGGGTAGCGCGCCTCGCCGGTCTGGTCGGTGACCGAGAGGACCAGCGGCATCGTGCCGCCGATGACCTCGGTCGCCGTGTCGGAGTCGCGCTTGACCCGCACCTGGTCGCCCTGCGTCTCCACGACGGAGGCGAAGGTCACCTGCGGGAGGTTGAGGCGCTCGGCGAGCATCGCCGGGACGACGCTGCCGGACGCGTCGGTGCTGGCCATGCCGCACATGACGAGGTCGGCCTGGCCCTTGTCCTGGCTGATCTTCTCGATCGCCTTGGCCAGGACCAGCGAGGTGGCGATGTAGTCGGAGCCGGCGATCGCCTCGTCGGTGACGTGCACCCCCTCGTCGGCACCCATCTGGAGGGCCTTGCGCACCGCGTCGACCGCCTTCTCGGGACCGACGCTGAGCGCGATCACCTTGGTCTCCTCGGGGCTGCCGGACTTCTCCTTGATCTGGAGGGCCTGCTCGACGGCGTACTCGTCGAGCTCCGAGAGGAGCCCGTCGACGCCGACGCGGTCCACGGTGTTGTCCGACTCGAACCGGCGGTCACCGGTCGCGTCGGGGACGTGCTTCACACAGACGACAATGTTCATGGTGGTGTGGCCTGGACGGCCCCTCCTGATGCACTCGTGAGGTCAAGGTGTGGCCTGACTGCCAGGACTGCTGGCCTGGGCAGGCTACCGCCGAGTCACAAGCGGACGGAACAGCGGTCGGCGGTCGACTACGTCACAGCGTGCGATGGGTCACCGGCGCCGTGCGCGCGGGTCAGGGCCGCACGAGGCGGTCGACGACCCGGCCGACGACGAGGTAGACGACCGCGCCGATGCCGTAGTTGAACAGCGCGGTGGTCGTCTCTCCGTTCTCCCCGGTGAACCGCTTGATCGGGTTGTCGAGGTCGAAGACGCCCAGGTCGACGCCGTCGGCAAGGTCCAGGACGAGCTCCACGAGAGGGTTGCTGCGCTCCGCGTCGACCGCGATCAGCAACGCGGCCACGGCGAGCACCGAGGCCGCCAGCACGAACAGCGCCCAGAGCACCCGTGCCACCGTCAGCCGCATCCTGGCACCGCTCGTCCTGCCCTCAGCCACGTCGCTACCGCCCCTTGAACTCAGCCTTGCCCGGTCCGTTCGTGACGAAGGATTGCATACCGGCGGTCCGGTCCTCCGTGGCGAACAGCCCCGTGAACTGGATGCGCTCGATCTCCAGACCGGTGGCCAGATCCACCTCGAGACCGCGGTCGATGCTCTCCTTGGCCGCGCGCAGCGCCAACGAGGCGCCCCGGGCGAACTGCCCGGCCCAGGCCACCGCCTCGTCGTAGACCGACGCCGCGGGGACCAGCCGGTCGACCAGGCCGATGGCGAGCGCCTCCTCGGCCTTGACGAAGCGACCGGTGAAGATGAGGTCCTTGGCGCGGCTCGGACCGACGAGCCGGCTCAGGCGCTGGGTGCCGCCGGCGCCCGGGATGATGCCGAGCAGCACCTCCGGCTGCCCGAGGGTGGCGTCGTCCGCCGCGATCCGGAAGTCCGCGGCCAGGGCGAGCTCGCAGCCGCCGCCGAGCGCGTAGCCGTTGATGGCCGCCACGACGGGCTTCGGGATCGCAGCGACGGCGTTCACCGCCGACTGGATCGAGCCGGAGATCCGCATCATGTCGGCCGAGGACAGGTCGGCCATCTCCTTGACGTCGTTGCCGGCCGCGAAGACCCGCTCGCCGCCGTGGACGACGACGGCCCTGACGTCCTCGCGGTCGGTCGCCTCCTCGGCGGCCGCGCGGAGCTCGGTCTGGACCTGGACGCTGATCGCGTTCATCTTCGGCCGGTCCAGCCGGATCGTGCCCACGCCGTCGGCGACCTCGAGCGTCACGAACTCTGACATCTGGCTTCTCCTTGCTCGTCGGTGGTCTCGCTCGTCTGAGGAGCGGAACCCGAGCCTCCCACCCGGTGCCGGGTTCGGGGGACCCGGGACCGGCCCATAGGCCACAATGGATCGAGTGACTCCCGGCCTGTGGCGCAACCTCGGTGACCGTGCGCCCGTCTGGCCCGGACGGCACTACCCGCTCGGGGCGACCTGGTCCCCCGAGTCCACCAACTTCGCCGTCCACGCGCCCCGCGCCGAGGCCGTCTGGGTCTGCGTCCTCGACGACGAGGGGGGCGAGCGGCGCCACCAGCTCACCGAGCAGTCACTGGGCATCTGGCACGGCGCGATCCCGGGGATCGAGCCCGGCGCCCGCTACGGCTACCGCGTCGACGGCCCCTGGGAGCCTGCGGCCGGCCTCCGCTTCAACAGGGAGAAGCTGCTGCTCGACCCGTTCGCCCGCGCCGTCAGCGGCGGGCTGACCCTGGACCCGGCCATCTACGGCTTCACGCTCGACCGCGACGGCGTCCAGCAGCGCAGCGACGCCGACTCCGCGCCGTACGTGCCGAAGAGCGTGGTCGTCGCCGACGACTTCGACTGGGGCGACGACGCCGCTCCCCGGCACCGGTGGCGCGACACGGTCGTCTACGAGGCGCACGTGGTCGGCATGACCAAGCTCCACGACCGGGTGCCCGCCGAGCTGCGCGGCACCTACGCCGGGCTGGGGGCCCCCGCGGTCGTCGACTACCTGCGCGACCTGGGCGTCACCGCCATCGAGCTGCTGCCGGTCCACCAGCACGTGCCGGAGCCGGCGCTGCTCGAGCGCGGACTGACCAACTACTGGGGCTACAACTCCATCGGCTACTTCGCCCCGCACGGCGCCTACTCCGCCTCGGGTGACCGCGGCCAGCAGGTGAGGGAGTTCAAGGAGATGGTGCGCTCCTTCCACGCCGCCGGTCTCGAGGTGATCCTCGACGTGGTCTACAACCACACCGCCGAGGCCGGGCCGGACGGGCCGACCCTGTCCTTCCGCGGGTTCGACGACGCCGTCTACACGCGCGTGGGGCCGCGACCGGGCGCGCCCACGGACGACGCCTACTGGGACGTGACCGGGTGCGGCAACACCGTCGACGCGGCGTACCCGTTCGCACTGCGGATGATCCTCGACTCGCTGCGCTACTGGGTGACCGAGATGCACGTCGACGGCTTCCGCTTCGACCTGCTCTCCGCGCTCACCCGGGTCGACCACGAGGTCGACATGGACTGCCACCTGCTCACCGCGATCGGCCAGGACCCGGTCCTGCGGCACGTGAAGCTGATCGCCGAGCCGTGGGACGCCTCGATGGACGGCTACGCCGTCGGCAAGTGCCCGCCCCCGTGGGTGGAGTGGAACGACCAGTACCGCGACGAGATCCGCGACTTCTGGCGTGGTCGGTCCGCCGGCATCCGGACCGTCGCCACCCGGCTGGCGGGCTCCTCGGACCTGTACGCCGACGACGGCCGCTCGGCGTACGCCTCGGTGAACTTCGTGACCGCCCACGACGGCTTCACCGTCCGCGACCTGGTGACCTACGAGCACAAGCGCAACGAGGCCAACGGCGAGGGCAACCGCGACGGCACCGACAACAACCGGTCCTGGAACCACGGCGTCGAGGGTGAGACCGAGGACGCCGACGTGCGGGCGCTGCGCCGTCGGCAGGCCGCGAACCTGATGGCCACCCTGTGCCTGTCGACCGGGGTCCCGATGATCACGGCCGGCGACGAGCGCGGCCGCACCCAGCGCGGCAACAACAACGCCTACTGCCTCGACGACGAGACCTCCTGGATCGACTGGCGGCCCGACGACGCGTGGCTCGACGTCTACGAGGTCACCAAGACGGCGCTCCGGCTGCGGCGCGACCACCCGGCGCTGCGCCAGCGACACTGGCTGGCCGGGCGGCCGGCGATCCACGGCGGCCCCAAGGACCTCGCCTGGCTGCACCCGTCCGGCCGCGAGATGACCGCCGACGACTGGCACGACGCCGGCATGACCGCCGTGGGGATGTTCGTCTCCGGTGCCCCCCTCCGCTCCCCCGGCCCACGCGGCGAGCAGCAGGTCGACGACTCCTTCATGATGTGGTTCAACTCCGGCGCCGAGCCGGTCACGCTCACCCTCCCCGAGAACGACTGGGTGCAGCAGGGCGAGGTCGCCCTCACCACCGACTCAGCGTTCGACCAGGGATCCCCCGTCAAGGCCGGCGACACCCTCACCCTCGGCCCCCGCTCCGTCCTCGTCCTCCGTGGCACGTAGCCGGAGCCTCCGGTGGTCGAGCAGCGAGGAGCGCCAGCGACGAGCGGCCGTCGAGACCCCCGCACCTCTGGCTGTCTCCTCGGGGCCGGACTGGCGTGAGGCTGGTGTGACTGGCGGTGCGACAACCGACACTCTGCGTCGGCAGTTGGTCACCCCGCCGGCCCGGCCAAGCGTGGCGAGGCCGGCCTGGGGCTCGAACTTCCGACATAGGTGCCCGATAGGCGGGCCCGCGCTGTTTGCGGGCGGCGCGGCGAAGCCGCCGCCGCCCGTGCGCCGCCCCAGCAGCCCGGGAGAGGCTCGGAGTCAAGGACGCCGAAGGCGCCGCGCAGCGGGCGCCGAAGGCGCCGCGCAGCGGGCGCCGAAGGCGATCCTTGACGCCGAGACCCGGGCTGCTACGCGCGCGGGCCACATCAGCCACGCAGACACTGTGGTTTCGAGGCTCGCTGCGCTCGCACCTCAACCACCGTGGTTCAGCTCGGCGGTCGGCTCACGGGGTCTCGACGGACGCTCGTCGCTGACGCTCCTCACTGCTCGACCACCGGAGACGTGGTTTCGGGGCTCGCTGCGCTCGCACCTCAACCACCGTGGGGTCGGTCGGCGGTCGACTCGCCGGGTCTCGACGGACGCTCGTCGCTGGCGCTCCTCACTGCTCGACCACCAGCGGTGTGGTTTCGAGGCTCGCTGGCGCTCGCACCTCAACCACAGTGGGGTCAGCTCGGCGTTCGGCTCACCGGGTCTCGACGGGCGCTCGTCGCTGGCGCTCCTCACTGCTCGACCACCGGAGACGTGATTTCGAGGCTCGCTGGCGCTCGCACCTCGACCACCGGTGGGTGGTTTCGAGCGACCGGGGCAGGCGTCAGGCCATGGTGACGACGCCGAGCTCGGCGTCGGAGGCCAGGAGGTCGTTGCGGGGGATGACGCGGACGGTGTAGCCGAACGAGCCGCTGTGGTCGAGGGTGACGTCGCCGTCGAAGCGGTAGCGGCCGCCGTCGTAGGTCTCGCCGACGGTCAGCGGCTCGATGACGGTGTCGGTGAGCTGGTCGTCGGCGTCGGTCTTGCCGTGGACCAGCTGGACCGCGACGTCGTCCGGGGCCAGCTCGCCCAGGGAGACGAAGGCCCGCACGTCCAGGTGGGCGCCGACCTCCGGGGCGTCGCCGACGCCGCTGCTCTCCACGTGCTCGACACGTACGTCGGACCAGCCGGCCTTGACGCGCTGCTTCCACGCCGCGAGGCCGCGGGCGCCCTCGTAGTCGGAGTTGAGCAGGCGCGCGTTGGTGGCGGCCGGGGTGTAGAGCTGCTTGGTGTAGTCGCGCACCATCCGGGTGGCGAGCACCTTGGGGCCGAGCGACTTCAGCGTGTGGCGGAGCATCTCGACCCAGCGGGTCGGGACGCCGTCGGCGTCGACGTCGTAGAAGCGCGGGGCCACCTCGTTCTCGAGGAGCTCGTAGAGGGCGGTCGCCTCCAGGTCGTCGCGTCGGTCGGGGTCGTCGAGTCCGTCGGCCGAGGGGATCGCCCAGCCGTTCTCGCCGTCGTACCACTCGTCCCACCAGCCGTCGAGGATCGACAGGTTGAGACCGCCGTTGAGCGCGGCCTTCATGCCGGAGGTGCCGCAGGCCTCGTAGGGGCGCAGGGGGTTGTTGAGCCACACGTCGCAGCCGGGGTACAGCGGCTGCGCCATCGCGATGTCGTAGTTGGGCAGGAAGACGATCCGGTGGCGCACCTCCGGGTCGTCGGCGAAGCGCACCATCTCCTGGATCAGCTTCTTGCCGCCGTCGTCGGCCGGGTGCGACTTCCCGGCGATGATCAGCTGGATCGGGCGCTCGGGGTCGAGCAGCAGCCGCTTGAGGCGGGCGGGGTCGCGCAGCATCAGCGTGAGCCGCTTGTACGACGGCACGCGTCGCGCGAAGCCGATCGTCAGGACGTCGGGGTCGAGCGCGCCGTCGATCCACGCCAGCTCGGCCTTCGCCGACCCGCGCTTCTCCCACGAGCGACGCAGCCGCTTGCGGGCGTCGGCGACGAGCCGCTCGCGCAGCCGGCGCTTGGTCGACCACACCTCGGCGGAGGGCACCCTGTCGACCGCGCTCCAGAACACCTCGGTGTCGTCGGACTCGGCGTCCGCACCCTGCGACTCGGCGAGCGCGATGACCTCGCGCGCCACCCACGTCGGGGCGTGCACGCCGTTGGTGATCGAGCCGATCGGGACCTCGGCCTCGTCGAAGGCCGGCCACAGCCCGTTGAACATGCCGCGGCTGACCTCGCCGTGCAGGAGGGAGACGCCGTTGGCGCGCTGCGCCAGCCGGAAGCCCATGACCGCCATGTTGAACACCGACGTGTCGCCGCCGGCGTAGTCCTCCGTGCCGAGCGCCAGCACCTTCTCGATCGGGACGCCGGGGGTGGCACCGCTCTCGCCGAAGTACTGCTCCACCAGCGTGCGCGGGAAGCGGTCGATGCCGGCGGGCACGGGCGTGTGGGTCGTGAAGACGGTCGAGGCCCGGCTGACCTCGAGCGCCGTGGCGAAGTCCAGGCGCGGGCCGGACTCGGCGACCGTGAGCTCGCGGATCCGCTCGATGCCGAGGAAGCCGGCGTGGCCCTCGTTGGTGTGGAACACCTCGGGCACGGGGTGCCCGGTGATGCGGGAGTAGGCGCGCAGCGCGCGGACGCCACCCACGCCGAGCAGCATCTCCTGGCGGAGACGGTGCTCGCTGTTGCCGCCGTAGAGGCGGTCGGTGACGTCGACGTAGTGCTCGGGGTTGCCCTCGACGTCGGTGTCGAGCATCAGCAGCGGGACGCGGCCGACGCTGGCCACCCAGATCCGCGCGACGAGGTCGGGTCCGCCCGGCATCGCGATCGAGATCGTGGCCCGGCTGCCGTCGGGCTCGCGCAGCAGCGAGATCGGCAGGCCGTCGGGGTCGAGCAGCGGGTAGGTCTCCTGCTGCCAGCCCTCGCGCGAGAGCGACTGCTCGAAGTAGCCGTGGCGGTAGAGCAGGCCGACGCCCACGATCGGTACGCCGAGGTCGCTGGCGGCCTTGAGGTGGTCGCCGGCGAGGATGCCGAGCCCGCCGGAGTACTGGGGCAGCACGGCGGTGATGCCGAACTCCGGCGAGAAGTAGCCGATCGCGGCGGGACCGCGCTCGTGAGACGTGCCGTCGGCGCCGTCGCGGGCGGCGACGCGCTGGTACCAGCGCTCACCGGTGAGGTAGGAGTCGAGGTCGTCGGCGGCGACCTTGAGCCGCTCCAGGAAGCCCTGGTCGGCGGCGAGCTCCTCGAGGCGGGTGCGGCCCACCGCGCCCAGCAGGCCGACCGGGTCGTGACCGGTGGACTCCCACAGCTCGGGGTCCACCTCCTCGAAGACGTCCTGCGTCTCGGGGTGCCACGACCACCTCAGGTTGAGGGCGAGCACCCCCAGCGCCTCGAGGGCGGGAGGAAGGACGGGACGGACCGTGAATCGTCGGATGGCGCGCACCCGGAGGACGCTACCGCCGATCTCTGGAACGATCCAATGAATCGCGGAACCCGTGCCGGGAGACCGCCGCCGGACCGCCGGGCACTCCCGGCTCTCGGCGCTTCACCCTCACGGGGGATGGACAGGACTCCGGTTTGCACGGGGGCTGGCGACCGGCAAGGGTGGGTCGTATGGCTGGACGCATACCGATCATGGACGTCATGCCTGTCGTGGACCTCGGCAGGCGACCCGCGAAGGCGACGGCAGGTGAGCCCTTCCCGGTGACCGCGACCGTCTTCCGGGAGGGGCACGACCAGCTCGGCGCCGAGGTGGTGCTCATCGACCCGAAGGGCGGTCGCCGCGAGCCGCGGCGGATGACGCCCCACGGCGAGGAGCCCGACGTCTACCGCGCCTGGGTCACCCCGGACACCGAGGGCGCCTGGACCTTCGAGGTGCAGGCCTGGTCGGACCCTCTGGCGACCTGGGAGCACGACGCCGGGATCAAGATCCCCGCCGGCGTCGACGTGGAGCTGATGTTCCTCGAGGGCCGCCTGCTCCTGGAGCGGGTCAAGGCCGGCCTGCCCAAGAAGGCCAAGGACGAGCACGCGGCGCTGAAGGGCGCGATCAAGGCGGCCACCGACACCGACCGCCCCGTCGAGGCACGTCTGGCCCAGCTCATGTCGGAGGACCTGTGGGCGGTGCTCCACGCCCACCCGCTGCGCGACCTGCTCACCGTCGAGGGTCCCTACCCGGCGTACGCCGACCGCACCCGCGCGCTCTACGGCAGCTGGTACGAGTTCTTCCCGCGCTCCGAGGGCGCCACCCGCGACGAGGCCACCGGCGCGGTCACCAGCGGCAGCTTCCGCACCGCGACGAAGCGCCTGGACGCGGTCGCGGACATGGGCTTCGACGTCATCTACCTGCCGCCGATCCACCCGATCGGTGAGGTCAACCGCAAGGGCCCCAACAACACGCTGACGCCCGGCCCCGACGACACCGGCTCCCCGTGGGCGATCGGGTCCAAGGACGGCGGCCACGACGCGATCCACCCCGAGCTCGGCACCTTCGCGGACTTCGACGCCTTCGTGGCGCGCGCCGGCGAGCTCGGACTCGAGGTCGCGCTCGACCTGGCCCTGCAGGCCGCGCCGGACCACCCGTGGGTCACCACGCACCCGCAGTTCTTCACCACGCGCGCCGACGGGTCGATCGCCTTCGCGGAGAACCCCCCGAAGAAGTACCAGGACATCTACCCGATCAACTTCGACAACGACCCGACCGGCATCTGCCGCGAGGTGCTGCGCGTCGTGCGGCTGTGGATCTCGCACGGCGTGCGGATCTTCCGCGTCGACAACCCGCACACCAAGCCGCTGCCGTTCTGGGAGTGGCTGCTCGGCGAGGTGCGTCGCACCGACCCGGACGTGCTGTTCCTGTCGGAGGCGTTCACGCGCCCGGCGATGATGCACGGCCTCGGCTCGGTGGGCTTCCACCAGTCCTACACCTACTACACGTGGCGCACCGCCCGCTGGGAGCTCGAGGAGTACCTCACCGAGCTGTCGAGCGAGTCCGACCACCTGATGCGGCCGAACTTCTTCGTCAACACCCCCGACATCCTCCACTCCTACCTCCAGTACGGCGGTCCGGCCGCGTTCAAGGTGCGCGCGGCGATCGCGGCGACGAGCTCGCCCAGCTGGGGCGTCTACGCGGGCTACGAGCTCTTCGAGCACGTGGCGGTCAAGCCGGGCAGCGAGGAGTACCTCGACTCGGAGAAGTTCCAGATCCGGATCCGCGACTGGGACGGCGCCGCGGCCGAGGGCCGCACCCTCGCGCCGTACCTCACGCGGCTCAACGAGATCCGGCGCCGGCACCCGGCGCTCCAGCTGCTGCGCAACATCACCATCCACAGCAGCGACGACGAGAACATCCTGGTCTTCTCCAAGGTCGCCTACGACCCCGAGAGCGGCGACCCGGGCGACACGGTGATCGTGGTGGTCAACCTCGACCCGCACGCGACCCGCGAGTCGATGGTCCACCTCGACCTGCCCGCCCTCGGCCTCGACTGGCACGACGGCTTCACGGTCCACGACGAGATCACCGGCGAGGACTGGAACTGGGGGCAGCACAACTACGTGCGCCTCGACCCGGGCCACGAGCCCGCCCACGTCCTCACCCTCAGGAGGGGCCTGTGACCGACCTGCAGCCCGAGCAGACCCAGCAGCCCGAGCCCCGGCCGGCCGATCCGAACGACCCGTTCCCCGACACCGTCGGGACCACCCCCGACTGGTTCAAGTCGGCGGTGTTCTACGAGGTGATGGTCCGGTCCTTCCGCGACTCCAACGGTGACGGCACCGGTGACTTCAAGGGCCTCACCGAGAAGCTCGACTACCTCGAGTGGCTCGGCGTCGACTGCCTGTGGGTGCCGCCGTTCTTCACCAGCCCGCTGCGCGACGGTGGCTACGACGTCGCCGACTTCACCAACATCCTCCCCGAGGCCGGGACCGTCGAGGACTTCCACCACTTCCTCGACGAGGCCCACAAGCGCGACATCCGCGTGATCATCGACTTCGTCATGAACCACACGAGCGACCAGCACCCGTGGTTCCAGGCCAGCCGCGAGGACCCCGACGGGCCCTACGGCGACTTCTACGTCTGGTCCGACACCGACGAGCTCTACCAGGACGCGCGGGTCATCTTCGTCGACACCGAGCCGTCCAACTGGACCTGGGACCCGGTGCGCCAGCAGTACTTCTGGCACCGGTTCTTCTCCCACCAGCCCGACCTGAACTACGACAACCCGAAGGTCCACGACGCGATCCTCGAGGCGATCTCGTTCTGGTTCGACATGGGGCTCGACGGCTTCCGTCTCGACGCGGTGCCCTACCTCTACGAGCGTCCGGGCACCAACGGCGAGAACCTCCCCGAGACCCACGACTTCCTCAGGAAGGTCCGTCGCTTCGTCGACGACAAGTACCCCGGCCGGATCCTGCTCGCCGAGGCCAACCAGTGGCCCTCGGACGTCGTCGACTACTTCGGCGACTTCGAGTCGGGCGGCGACGAGTGCCACATGTGCTTCCACTTCCCGGTGATGCCGCGCATCTTCATGGCCGTGCGGCGCGAGTCGCGCTTCCCGATCTCGGAGATCCTCGAGCAGACGCCGCCCATCCCCCACGGCTGCCAGTGGGGCATCTTCCTGCGCAACCACGACGAGCTCACCCTCGAGATGGTCAGCGACGACGACCGTGACTACATGTGGGACGAGTACGCCAAGGACCCGCGGATGAAGGCCAACATCGGCATCCGCCGACGTCTGGCCCCGCTGCTCGACAACGACACGAACCAGATCGAGCTCTTCAACGCCCTGCTGCTGTCGCTGCCCGGCTCGCCGGTGCTCTACTACGGCGACGAGATCGGCATGGGCGACAACATCTGGCTCGGCGACCGCGACGGGGTGCGCACGCCGATGCAGTGGACCCCCGACCGCAACGCCGGGTTCTCGGCCGCCACCCCGGGCAAGCTCTTCCTGCCCGCGATTCAGGATCCCGTCTACGGGTACCAGTCGGTCAATGTCGAGGCTCAGATGGAGAACCCCTCCTCGCTGCTGCACTGGACGCGGCGGATGATCCAGGCGCGCCGTCGCCACGACGCGTTCGGCCTCGGGTCCTTCCACGACCTGGGCGGCTCCAACCCGGCCGTGCTGTCCTACGCCCGTGAGCACACCGGCGACGACGGGGAGCGCGACGTCATCGTCTGCGTCAACAACCTGTCGCGCTTCGCCCAGCCGATCGAGCTGGACCTGCGCCGCTTCGAGGGCATGGTGCCCGTCGAGCTGCTGGGCGGCGTGCCGTTCCCCCGCATCGGTGAGCTGCCGTACCTGCTCACCCTCGGCGGCTACGGCTTCTACTGGTTCCGGCTGACGCCGGGGACCGACTCGGGAGAGAGGCAGCTGCTGTGACCCATCTCGATCCGGTGGTCTTCACCGACTACCTCGTGCGCACGCGCTGGTTCGCCGGCAAGGGACGCCCCTTCACCGTCACCGGGGTCCGCCTGGTCGGCGAGGTGCCCGGGCGCGTCGAGGGCAGCCCGCACGTGGTCATCCACCTCGTGCAGGTCAGCTACTCCGACGTGGAGGAGACGGCCGTGGACGCCGTCGAGCTCTACCAGGTGCCGCTGGCGTTCTACGAGCACCCGCAGCAGCGGCTCGACCACGCCTTCGTCGGGTGGTGGGAGCACCCCGAGCACGGCTGGGTGCACGCCTACGACGCCCTCCACGACCGCGAGGCCATGGCGTGCTGGCTGCGCTCGTTCGACGCCGCCGCCTCCGAGGAGCACGGCAACACCGTCGACCCGGAGACCATGCTCACCTTCCACCGGCTTCCCGGCTACGACCTCGACGCCGAGGCCCCGTCGATGCTGTTCACCGGTGAGCAGTCCAACTCCTCGGTGAGCTTCGGCGAGGACGCCCTGATGAAGGTGTTCCGCAAGGTGACCCCGGGGGTCAACCCCGACGTCGCCGTCCACGACGTGCTGACGCGGGCCGGCTCCGACCACGTCGCGGCCCTCTACGGCTGGCTCGACGTGCTCGACGCCGACTCCGACGCGGTGATCCAGCTGGCCATGCTTCAGCAATTCCTGCGCACGGCCACCGACGGCTGGGACCTCGCGCTGGGCAGCGTCCGCTCGCTGTTCGCCGACCCCGAGCTGCACGCCCGCGAGTCCGGCGGCGACTTCGCCGGTGAGGCGACCCGGCTCGGCGAGGCGCTGCGCGAGCTGCACGAGACGCTGCGCGAGTCGTTCGGCTCGTCCAGCATCGAGACCGGCGACCTGGCCGACCAGATGCGCGCGCGGCTCTCCGCCGCCGAGTCCGTCGTACCCGGGCTGGCCGAGCACCACCAGGCGCTGTCCGCCCTGCACGACCGCGTCGCGCAGCTCGGCCGGATCGAGGTCCACCGCATCCACGGCGACCTGCACCTCGGCCAGACCCTGCGCACCAGCAAGGGCTGGAAGGTCGTCGACTTCGAGGGCGAGCCGGCCAAGCCGCTCGCCGAGCGGATGCTGCCCGACTCCCCCTGGCGCGACGTCGCCGGGATGCTGCGCTCGTTCGACTACGTGCCCCACGTGGCCGACCGCGAGCGCGACGAGGAGCACGATCCCGAGGAGGCCGCGCAGCGCACCCAGCGCGCGCAGGAGTGGGCCCACCGCGCCCGCAACCACTTCCTCAACGCCTACACCGGCGGCCAGATGAGCGACACCCAGCACACCCTGCTCGACGCCTACGTCGCCGACAAGGCCGTCTACGAGACCGTCTACGAGACCCGCAACCGTCCGACCTGGGTGGACATCCCGCTCCAGGCCGTGGCCAGGATCGGAGCCGCATGACCGGCACCATCGCACCCGTCCCCACGTCCGAGCTCGACCAGATCATCCACGGCGAGCACGGCCACCCCCACGCCGTCCTGGGCCCCCACGTGCACGAGGGCGCCGTCACCGTGCGCGTCCTCAAGCCCCTGGCCTCGGCCGTGGTGGTCCGCCACGGCGGCACCGAGACCCCGCTCGAGCACGAGCACGAGGGCGTCTGGGTCGGCGTGCTGCCCGGCGTCACCGACGTCCCCGACTACCGCCTGGCGGTGTCCTACGACGACGGTTCGGTCGAGCTCGACGACCCCTACCGCTTCCTTCCGACGCTCGGCCAGGTCGACCTGCACCTCATCAACGAGGGTCGCCACGAGCAGCTGTGGAACGTCCTCGGCGCCCGCGTGCACCACTACGCGGCCGCCGGCGGCACCGTCAGCGGCACGTCGTTCGCGGTCTGGGCCCCCTCGGCCCGCTCGGTGCGCCTCAAGGGCGAGTTCAACAGCTGGGACGGGCGCGAGCACCCGATGCGCCAGCTCGGCAGCTCCGGCGTCTGGGAGCTCTTCGTGCCCGGCCTCGGTGCCGGCACGTCGTACAAGTACGCCATCCGCGGCGCCGACGGCGAGTGGCGTGAGAAGGCCGACCCGATGGCGTTCCACGCCGAGGTCGCCCCCGCCACCGCCTCCCGGGTCACCGAATCCACCCACGTGTGGGGCGACGACGAGTGGATGGCCGCCCGTGCCGAGCGGCAGCCGGTCACCGAGGCGATGTCGACCTACGAGCTGCACCTGGGGTCGTGGAAGCGGCACCCCGGCGGCGGCTTCTGGAGCTACGACGAGCTCGCCGACGACCTGGTCCCCTACCTCTCCGAGCTGGGATTCACCCACGTCGAGCTGATGCCGGTGATGCAGCACCCGTTCGGCGGCTCGTGGGGCTACCACGTCACGTCCTACTTCGCCCCGGACTCCCGCTACGGCGACCCCGACGGCTTCCGCCGTCTCGTCGACCGGCTGCACCAGGCCGGCATCGGCGTCATCCTCGACTGGGTGCCGGGCCACTTCGCCACCGACCCCTGGGCGCTGGCCAGCTTCGACGGGACGCCCCTCTACGAGGACCCCAACCCGCAGCGCGGCTGGCACAAGGAGTGGGGCTCCCACATCTTCAACTTCGGCCGCCCCGAGGTGCGCAACTTCCTCTACGCCAACGCGCTCTACTGGCTGGAGGAGTTCCACGCCGACGGCCTGCGCGTCGACGGCGTCGCCTCGATGCTCTACCTCGACTACGCGCGCGAGGAGGGCGAGTGGTCGCCCAACAAGTACGGCGGGCGCGAGAACCTCGAGGCCGTGCAGTTCCTCCAGGAGATGAACGCCACCGTCTACAAGCGGGTGCCGGGCATCGTCACCATCGCCGAGGAGTCCACCTCCTGGCCTGGCGTCACCGGGCCGACCAGCGAGGGCGGCCTCGGCTTCGGCCTGAAGTGGAACATGGGCTGGATGCACGACTCGCTCGGCTACCTCGCGCGTGAGCCGGTCCACCGGCCCTACCACCACCACGAGATGACGTTCGCGCTCACCTACGCCTGGGCGGAGAACTACGTCCTGCCGATCTCGCACGACGAGGTCGTGCACGGCAAGGGCTCGCTGCTGCGCAAGATGCCCGGCGACCGGTGGCAGCAGCTGGCCAACCTGCGCGCCTACCTCGCCTACATGTGGGCCCACCCCGGCAAGCAGCTGCTGTTCATGGGCTGCGAGCTGGGCCAGGAGTCGGAGTGGGCCGAGGCCCGCGAGCTCGACTGGTGGCTGCTGGAGCACCCCGAGCACCGCGGCGTCCACGACCTCGTGCGCGACCTCAACCGCACCTACGTCGACTCCCCCGCGATGTGGTCGCGCGACGGCGACCCGTCGGGCTTCCAATGGGTCGACGCCAACGACGCCGGC
Organism: Nocardioides lijunqiniae; assembly: GCF_015024225.1. Classification (GTDB taxonomy): domain Bacteria; phylum Actinomycetota; class Actinomycetes; order Propionibacteriales; family Nocardioidaceae; genus Nocardioides; species Nocardioides lijunqiniae. Next base: position 18,073 of record NZ_JACJGM010000012.1, on the reverse strand, counting down.
CGCAGCACCTACACGTTCGTGCGTCGCGGCGACGGACCGGACCTGGTCTGCGTCTCCAACTTCCGCGACCAGCCGCACGAGGGCTTTCGCCTCGGGCTGCCGGCCACCGGCGCCTGGGAGGAGGTGCTCAACACCGACGCCGAGATCTACCTCGGCTCCGGTGTGGGCAACCTCGGCCAGATCACGGCCGTCGAGGGCGAGCACGACGGGCAGCCGGCGCACGCCGACATCGTGGTGCCGCCGCTGGCGACCGTGTGGTTCCGCCACGTGCCCGCGACGGAGCCGGTGAAGGAGTCCCCTCGCGCGGTCTCCTAGGGTTGAGGGCGTGAGCGAGCAGCCGAGGGTCGAGACGGTCTCCGACGGCGTCGCTCGCATCGTCTGGACCCCGCCCACGACGGGCGACGCGACGCCCTCGCTCGACGCCGTCCGGCGCGAGGTCGAGGGCGCGCTGGCCTCCCACGGCCGGGTCGAGATCCTGGTCGGGACCGACGACGAGGCCGGCCAGCGCGTCGCCACCTGGTCCGGCATGCAGCGCGAGGGCGTGCAGCGCGGGGTCGACGGCGACCTCGTCGTCTACGCCAGGCTCGGCTCCGACACCTCGGTGGACGAGCCCGGTGGCTTCCGGGCACTGCTCAACTCGTTCCTGCCGCGCAAGCGCGCCATCAGCCAGATGCTGATCCGCGACCGCGACGAGCGGGTGCTGCTGTGCCAGCTGACCTACAAGCAGGACTGGGACCTGCCCGGCGGCGTCGTCGAGGTGGGCGAGTCGCCGCAGCTCGCGGTCGCCCGCGAGGTCGAGGAGGAGCTGGGCCTCTCCCTCGAGGTCGGGCCCCTGGTCCTCACCGACTGGCTGCCTCCGTGGGGCGGTTGGGACGACGCCCTGTGCCTGGTCTTCGACGGCGGCGTGCACGACGCCTCGATCACCGACGTCATCGTCAAGCAGGCCCGCGAGATCCGGTCGGCGGAGTTCCTGACCCTCGACGAGGCCCGCGAGCGGTGCGCCGACTTCACCACCCGGCGCCTCGAGGCCGCGCTCGCCAACCTCGGCGGCGGCCCCGCCTACACCGAGTCCGGCCGCACGGAATGACCCCGCTGCCCGACCACTGAGGTCCGGCAGGCCTTCTCAAGGCCCCCGCACCGGTGTAGAACGAGTTCCCAGGGGTGGAGGGAGCGACCGATGCCGGACGTGGAGACGCAGGACCCGCAGCTCAAGGCCGACTCGATCGGCTTCGTCGACGCGCTGGTGATCGGCCTGGCCGCGACGTCGCCCGCGTACTCCCTGGCGGCGGTGATCGGTGCGATCACGGCCGCCGTGGGCGTCTACGCCCCCGGCGCGCTCCTGGCGTCGTTCGTGCCGATGGCGCTGATCGCCACCGCGTTCCTCTACCTCAACCGGGTCGACCAGGACTGCGGCACGACGTTCAGCTGGGTGACCCGCGCGCTGGGCCCGTGGTTCGGGTGGATCGGGGGCTGGGCCATCACCATGACCGGCGTGCTGGTGATCGGCTCGCTGGCCGACGTCGGTGTGAGCTTCACGCTGCGGACCTTCGGCGCCGACGCGGCCGCCGACGACGCGTGGGTGCGGATGCCGTTGGCGATCGCGCTGATCCTGCTGCTCACCTGGATCTGCATCCTCGGCACCGACGTCTCCGCACGCCTGCAGAACGTGCTGATCCTGGCTCAGGTCGTCTCCTTGCTGGTCTTCGCGGCGGTCGCGATCACCAAGGCCGTCAGCGACAACAGCACCCTCGACCCGATCGACCCGTCGTGGTCGTGGCTGAACCCCTTCGGCGCCGGCGGGGCGAACCTGTCCACGGCGCTGCTGCTGGGCGTCTTCGCCTACTGGGGCTGGGAGTCGGCGGTCAACCTCAGCGAGGAGACCACCGACGGCGCCTCCACGCCGGGACGCGCCGCGGTCTGGTCGACGCTGGTGCTGCTGGCGACGTACGTCTCGGTGGCCGTGGCGGTCGTCGCCTATGCCGGCACCGCCTGGCTGAGCGAGAACGCCGGCGAGGAGGAGTTCGTCTTCGCCTACCTCAGCGAGGAGGTGATGGGCGGCTGGAGCTGGGTCGTGCTGGCGTCGGTCGCGACGTCGGCGATCGCCTCGACGCAGACGACGATCATCCCGGCGTCACGCACCGGCCTCTCCATGGCCCGCAGGCACGCGATCCCGGCGCACTTCGGGCGCATCGACCCGCGGCACCGCACGCCGTACGTCAGCACCTGGTGGGTCGCGGGCATCGCGATCGTCTGGTACGTCTCGATCTACCAGGTCAGCGCCAACGCGCTCTTCGACTCGCTCACCGCGCTGGCCCTGCTGATCGCGTTCTACTACGCGCTGACCGGCATCGCCTGCGCGGTCTACCACCGGCGGCACCTGCTCGAGAGCCCCAAGAACCTGCTGCTCATCGGCGTCGGTCCGGTCGCCGGTGCGCTGATGCTGATCTGGCTGCTCGTGCTGTCGGTGCGCGACATGTCGGACCCCGCCAACTCCTACAGCGGCCAGTCCTGGCTCGGGGTCGGCCCGCCGCTCGTCATCGGGCTCGGCATCTTCCTGACCGGCGTGGTGCTGATGCTCTTCTGGCGGACCCGGGACGCGCGCTACTGGCAGGAGCGGGCCGGTGTGCCCGACCCCGACGTCGTCCACGGCGTGAAGACCGGACAGGCCGACCCCGACGGACTGGAAGGCTGACCCCATGGCAGTGGTGCTGGGCTACGACGAGTCACCGGGCGCGGACGCCGCGCTCACCACCGCGATCAACGTCGCGGCCCGCTTCGGCGAGCCGCTCGTGCTGGTCTACGGCGTCGCGCCGCCGGGCGGCGGAGGCGAGGAGTTCAAGGCCCACCGCGAGGCACTGCTCGAGATCGGACGCACCGCGCTGTCGCACGCCGTCGAGCGCGCTCAGGCTGCCGGCGTCGAGACCGACATCGAGCTCGTGGACGCCAAGCCGGCCCAGGCCCTCATGCAGGTGGCCGACGCCCGCGACGCGACCGTCATCGTGGTCGGCACCGCCGGCGAGAGCCCGCTCAAGGGCGCGATGCTGGGCTCGACGCCGCACAAGCTGCTGCACCTGAGCTCGCGACCGGTGCTGTGCGTGCCGGTGGCGGACTGACGCGCACGCGGCTGCTCGGGCGCAGCGCCACCAGGACCCCGAGCACCAGCAGCAGCCCGCCCAGGGACTCGGCGGCGTTGGGGCGCTGGTCGAGCAGCAGCCAGGCCGAGGCCATCGCCACCACCGGCGCGAGCAGCACCCACGGCACCACCGAGGCCGACGGGTTGCGGCCGAGCAGCGTGTTGAAGATCCCGTAGCCCACCAGCGAGGCGAGCCCGGCGGTGTAGAGCGTCGACACCAGCGCCTGCCAGCCGAACGCCGTCACGCCGTCGGCCAGCGCGGCAGGGCCGTCCAGCAGCAGGCTCAGCGCCACCAGGGGCACCGGGACGACGAGGGCCGACCACACGGTGAGCGAGAGGCCTCCGGTGACCCCGGACGCCCGGGCCAGGACGTTGCCGATGCCCCAGGAGAGGGCGGCGAGCAGGCACAGGGCGAGCGCCAGCAGCGGCACGTTGCCGCCGCGGCCCACGGCCACCACGAGCAGGCCGACCGAGCCCAGAGACACCCCGACGGCCTGGGCCGGTGTGGGCAGCTCGCGCAGCACGCCGGTGGCGATCAGCACGGTGAAGATGACCTGGGCCTGGAGCACCAGTGCGGCGAGCCCGGGCGGCATGCCCGCGGCCATCCCGACGTACAGGAAGCCGAACTGGCCCAGCGACATGAAGACCCCGATCAGGGCCACCGTCCGCCAGGGCGCCTGCGGGCGCCCGACCAGGAAGACGGCCGGGAGCACGACCAGGACGAAGCGGGCGGCCAGGAAGAGCAGCGGCGGGACGTCGCCCATCCCCCAGTCGATGACCACGAAGTTGAAGCCCCAGACGGTCGCCACGAGCGCGGCGAGGAGGGAGTCGCGTCGGTTCACGGCTCTAGCCTGACGCCGGCGACTCGGAAGCACCAGCGAATCCTCGTGCACGTTTCCCGGTAGCATCGCTGCATGATCGACCTGAACGCCCTCACCGCCCTGCGCGCCGTCGACACCCACGGCTCGGTCGTCGGCGCCGCCGACGCGCTGGGATTCACGCCGAGCGCGGTGTCGCAGCAGGTGAAGCGGCTGGAGCGCCAGACCGGCGTGCCCCTGCTGGAGCGGGTCGGGCGCGGCGTCATGCTGACCCGCCACGGCCGGCACCTGGTCGACGCGGGCGCCAAGGTGCTCGGGGACCTCGAGGAGATCGAGTCCGGGCTGCACCGTCAGGCCGAGGCGGTCGCCGGGCACCTGCGCATCGTCGCGTTCTCGACGGCCATGCGCGGGCTGGTCGCGCCCGCGGTGCGCGCGCTGCTCGACGCCCATCCCGACCTCACGCTGCAGCTCTCCGAGCGCGAGCCGTGGGACACCGTCGACCTGGTCGCCTCCGGCCAGTGCGAGATCGGCGTGGTCCACAGCTGGGGCGACGTGGCGCTGGCGATCCCCGAGCACGTCGTCGCGGCGCGGGTGGCCCGGGACCTCGCGGACGTCGTGGTGCACCGCGACCACCCGCTCGCCGGCCGCCCGCGCGTCACCCCGCGCGACCTCGTGGACGAGGGCTGGGTCGCCACCCCCGAGGGGACGATCTGCCGGCAGTGGCTGACCCGGATGTACGACGGCACCGGGCGGCTGCCGCGCATCGCGCACCAGTCGATGGAGTTCGACAGCCACCTCGCGATGGTGCGCGCCGGGCTCGGAATCGCCCTGGTCCCCCGGCTCGGCCGCGCGCCGCTGGGCGAGGAGCTCGTCGCCGTCCCGGCGACCGATCCGGCACCCACCCGCGAGGTGCTCGCCCTGCACCGGCGGAGCATGGCCTCCTCCCCCGCCGTCACCGCCGTCCTCACCGCCCTCGCCGCCGGGGGCTAGAGAAGGACGACGTCCGCCCGGGGGTTGAGGAAGGACGAAGTCCTGTCTCGAAACCCCTACCTCGAAGCCCCTGTCTCGATACCCCTGTGGGTCAGCGCACTTCGGCCGCGTCCCGCTCGGCCGCCAGATCCCGGGCGAGCATGGTGGCGCCCACCACGGCCGCCGGCATCACGACCACCGCCCCGAGCGGCACCAGGAAGAACGCCTGCACGAGCACCCCGAAGCCCAGCACGGTCCGGCGCCGACCCCGGGTGAGCTCCGCGCGGCGCGCCGCGTCCAGGCCACGAGCCTCGAGCGGGCGCCCGAGGAGGTCGCCGGCGAGCATCCATCCCGAGACCACCAGCCCGAGCACGGCGCCGAGCACCGTGCCGACGACGGGCAGGAACCCGATCACGACGACCAGCACGCTGGCGCCGATGCCCACCAGCACCAGGACGACCGCGTCACGGGCCGCACGCCACGCGCTGAGCTCGCCGTCGGGCACGTCGCCGCCGAGCATCCGCTCGGTCTCGCGCCAGATCCGCGCGTAGAACGGGTCACCGACCAGCAGCGTCAGCGCGACGAAGGTCGAGGCGGCCAGCGCGAGGGCCCCGACCGCGACCACGAGTCCGACGCTCAGCCGCACCAGGACCTGCACCGGGTCGCCCGCGTCGTCCACGAACGGCGTCGCCCAGCTCACCAGGTCGGGCAGCTGCAGCAGCAGGACGACGTACGCCGTCAGCAGCACGAGCGAGACGATCAGGGCCGGGAGCATCCCCAGCAGCATCAGCCCCGGGCGGTGCCGCCACAGGGCGAAGCCGCGCAGGACGTAGGACGGGCCGGCGTTCACCCGTGCACTCAGAAGAGCGCGGAGGCGAGGCTCTGACGGCCCTTGAGCACGCGCGGATCCTCGTTGCCGACGGCCGCGAAGAGCCCGAGCAGGTGCTCGCGCGCGGCGTTGCGCTCGTCGCCGGACGAGCGGCGGACCAGCTCGACCAGGCGGCCGAAGGCCTCGTCCACGCGGCCCTCGAGGAGGTCCAGGTCGGCCACCAGGGTCTGCGCGTCGAGCTCGTCCGGGGCGCCGTCCGCCGCGGCGCGAGCAGCGGCGGGGTCGACGCCCTGGGTGCGCTGGAGGACCTTGGCCATGGCGAGCCCCGCGGCAGCCTCGGCGTCGGCGGGGTTGGCGGTGACGAGCTTCTGGTACTCCGCGACGGCGCCGTCGAAGTCGTTGGCGGCCAGCGCGTCCTCGGCGGCGGCGTAGCGCGGGTCCACCGCCTCCTCGTCGCCCTCGCCGGCAGCGGCGGGCGCGGCACCGGACAGCGGCTGGTGGCGAGCGGTCATGCCCTGGGTCGCGAGCTGCTGCATCACCTGGGTCAGGGCCGTGCGCAGCTCCTCGAGCGGGACGACGTCCTGCAGCAGCGGCGCGGGGCGACCGTCGAGGATGGCGACGACCAGCGGGATCGACTGGACCTGCATGGCCTGGGCGATCTGCGGGGCGGCGTCGACGTCGACCAGTCCGGCCAGGAACCGGCCCTCGAACTCTCCCGACAGCGTCGCGAGGTCGTCGGCGAGCTGGCCGCTCTCGGGCATCCGCGAGCGCGAGAAGAGCACGAGCAGGACCGGCGCGGTCATCGACCGCTCGATGACCTCCTGGAAGTTCTGCTCGGTGACCTCCAGGGCGTACGACGCGATGCCGCCGCCGGCTGCACCCGCGGGGGCGCCGGCGCCCGGCGCGGGGCTCGGCGCGGCGGGGCGCTTGAGGGCGGAGAGGTCGATCGCTCCGGGGCGGCTGAACGGCTGCTGCGTCATGGCCCCAATCCTAGGGAGGACCGCCACCCGGCGTTCGGGCGGCTGTCACCTGGCCGTGGCAGGGTCGGAGCCATGAAAATCTCTCGGGCTGCCGCGGCGAGCGCCGCGGCCATCACTCTCCTGACCACGCCGGCCGTCGCCGGCCTCACCGGCGGGTCCGCCACCGCCGCCGACCGCGACCGCCACGGGGGCCACCACGGGACCCATCAGCAGGGCCACCACGGTGGCCACCAGGGGGGTCACCACAGCACGCGTGGCACCGTTCGGTTCCAGACCTTCAACGCCTCCCTCAACCGCACGCGCGCGGGCGAGCTCGTGGAGGACCTCTCCACCCCCGACGACCCGCAGGCGTCGGCCGTGGCCGAGATCATCCAGCGCACGCGCCCCGACGTCCTGCTGCTCAACGAGTTCGACTACGTGCCCGGCCGGGTGGCCGTCGACCTGTTCCGCGACAACTACCTCGCGGTGGGCCACGGCGGCGCGAGGCCCATCGACTACCCCTACGCCTACGTCGCCCCCTCCAACACCGGTGTCCCCAGCGGGCACGACCTCGACAACAACAGCACCGTGGGCGGCGGCAACGACGCGTTCGGGTTCGGCGACTTCGAGGGCCAGTACGGCATGGTCGTGCTGAGCAAGCACCCGATCGTCGCCGGCAAGGTGAGGACGTTCCAGCGGTTCCTGTGGAAGGACATGCCGGGCGCCCTGCTGCCCGACGACCCGGCCACCGCCGCGCCGCGTGACTGGTACTCCCCCGCCGAGCTGGAGGACGTGCGGCTGTCCAGCAAGTCCCACTGGGACGTGCCGGTGCGGATCGGTCGCCGCACCGTCCACTTCCTGGTCTCGCACCCGACCCCTCCGACGTTCGACGGCCCCGAGGACCGCAACGGCGCCCGCAACCACGACGAGATCCGCTTCTGGGCCGACTACGTCGACGGCCGGCGCTACGTCTACGACGACCGCGGCCGCCGAGGCGGCCTGCCCCGCGGCGAGAGGTTCGTCATCGCCGGCGACCAGAACAGCGACCCGCGCGACGGAGACTCGGTGGGGGGCTCGATCCAGCAGCTGCTCGACCACCCGCGCATCACCGACCCGCGGCCGTCGTCCCGCGGCGGGGTGGAGGCCGCGGCACGCCAGGGCGGCGCCAACCTCGCGCACGAGTCGGACCCGCGCTTCGACACCGCCGACTTCAACGACAACCCGGCCCCGGGCAACCTGCGCGCCGACTACGTGCTGCCCGCGAGGGGCCTGAAGGTCCGCGGCTCGGGCATCTTCTGGCCGGTGCCGTCCGACCCGCTGTCGCGCCTGACCGGCGAGTTCCCGTTCCCGTCGTCGGACCACCGCGCGGTCTGGGTCGACCTGCGCCCCTGACGCCTCACGCGAGCCCCAGCGCCGCGGCCTCCTCCCAGAGGTCGTCGCGGACGCTGGGGTGAGCGGCGTGGTCGATGATCTGGCGGGCCTGCTCGCGCTGGTCCCGACCGAAGACCTCGGCCAGGCCCTGCTCGGTCACGATCGCGCTCATCTGGAACGACGTCACCGGCTCGTCGACGAGCGCGACGACGGTCGACACGTCCGCCTTCGGGTGCCAGGAGCGCAGGGCGATGAACGCCTGACCGCCCGGGCTGTGCAGCGCGCCCACGATGAAGTCGGTCTGGCCACCGGTGCCGGAGTGGATGCGGGCGTTGATCCGGGAGGCGTTGGCCTGGCCGAAGAGGTCGACCTGCAGCGCGGTGTTGACGCTGACCATCGCCGGGTTTCCGGCGATGCGCGCCGGGTCGTTGGTGACCTCGGTGCGCACCATCTCGACGCGGTCGTTGCCGTCGACCCACTCGAAGAGCTCCGGCGAGCCGAACAGGAACGACGCCGAGATCGGCACGTCGCGGTCGAGGGCGCCGGCGAGCTCGAGCGCGAGCACGCTGTCGGAGAACATCTCGGTCCAGATCCGCAGACCGCGGCGCCCGATGAGGCCGCGCATCGTGGCGTCCGGCACCGCCCCGATGCCGGCCTGGAGCGTCGCGCCGTCCCCCACCCGCGCGGCGACCAGCTCGCCGATCCTGGCCGACGCGTCGTCGATGGGCGCCCCGGCGGCGTGCGCGAGCGGCTCGTCGGCCTCCACGAGCACGTCGAGGTGCTCCACGTCGACCAGCGCGTCGCCGTACGTCCACGGCAGGTGGTCGTTGACCTGCGCCACCACGATCCCGCCCCGGCTGCGCACCGCCTCGATCGCGGCCGGCAGCACGTTGACCTCCACCCCCAGCGACACCTTCCCGTCGCGGGGCCGCGTCGTGTGCAGCACCACCGCGTCCGGAGGCATCGACCCCGCGAACAGCGTCGGCACGAGCGAGAGCCGCGACGGCACGTAGCTCAGCCGCGGGCTGCGCCGCTGCCCCGGCCCGACGAACGACGTCTCCAGCGTCACGCCCTCCCGGTCCGGGATCCCGTGCTGCCCGTTGAGCATCCACAGCCGGTACTCCGCCAGCCGCTCGTCCACCAGCCTCAGCGTGTGCCACGGCGTCGCGTGGTTGCCCGTGACGACGATGCGGGGATTGGCAGGCAGCGCGGCCAGCGCGCGGTCGAGGTCCACACCGACGATTCCACCAGACCCCTCCACACCCCACCCAGGCCCAAGGTCCCCACCGCCCCAGGACCAAGTCCCACCCGGTGGTCGAGGAGGGACGAAGTCCCGTCTCGAAACCACGTCGCCCTGCGGTGGTTGAGGTGCGAGCGAAGCGAGCCTCGAAACCACCCGACCGGTGGTCGAGCAGTGAGGAGCGCCAGCGACGAGCGCCCGTCGAGACCCCGTGACCCGACGCCGAGCAGTGACCCACGGTGGTTGAGGTGCGAGCGCAGCGAGCCTCGAAACCACGTCTCCGGTGGTCGGGAGGGGTTTCGAGACAGGCGCTAGCGCGCCTTCCTCAACCCCCGGAGTTGCCGCTCTTCTGAAGGTGTTCTCGGGCCGGACTGGGGTGCCGCGCGCGTAGCCGGTCGCGTCTCCGCGTCACCCCTGGTGAGGCTGGCGTGACTGGTGGTGCGTCTACCTGCTCTCAGCGTCGGCAGTTGGCCACCCCAGCGGGCCGGCCAAGCGTGGAGACGTCGCTGTCAGGCGCGAACTGCCGACGCTGATGACCGATAGGCAGGGCCCGCGCTGTTCGCGGGCGGCGCGGCGAAGCCGCCGCCGCCCGTGCGCCGCCCCAGCAGCCCGGGAGAGGCTCGGAGTCAAGGACGCCCGCAGGCCGCCGCGAAGCGGGCGAAGCTCCTTGACGCCGAGACCCGGGCTGCTACGCGCGCGGGCCACATCAGCCCCGCACACATCAGGTGGTTTCGAGGCTCGCTGCGCTCGCACCTCAACCACCGTGAGTCGCCGCTGGGCGCTCGGCTCACGGGGTCTCGACGGGCGCTCGTCGCTGACGCTCCTCACTGCTCGACCACCGGACGCGGCTCGCCGCGCACGCGCCTCGACCACCGGGGCGAGGGGTCAGAAGTCGCCGGCCTCGCGGCGGACCGGGCGGAGGAGCTCCGACAGGGCCTGCAGGTCGGGGTCGCTCATGGCGTTGAGGGCGAAGCCGGACTCGACGAGGTCGCGGGTGGCGGCCTCGACGACGGCGCGTCCCTCGGCGGTGATCTCGGCGAGGACCGCGCGGCCGTCGTCGGGGTGCTGGCGGCGGGTGATGTGGCCGGCCGCCTCCAGGCGTCGGGCGATGGAGGTGATCGAGGTGGGGTGGACCTGGAGGCGCTGCCCCATCTTGCCCAGGGGAAGCGACCCTCGGGAGGAGAAGACCAGCAGCACCAGCGCCTCGTAGCGGGCGAAGGTCAGTCCGTGCGGCTTGAGGAGCGCGTCGAGCTGGCCGATCACCAGCTGCTGAACCCGCATCAGCGAGGTGACCGCGTGCATGGCAGCGACACCGTCCCAGCGCTTCCCCCACTGTCGAGCGGCTTCGTCGATGGGGTCGAAGGGCAGGGACATGGTCCGGACATAGTGGCAGCCGGGACCCCGGACCGGAACTTGTGAAAACTTTCACAAAGGGTGTGACGTTCGGCCCTGGCGTCCTACGGTCGGAGTGTGACGGTCTCCGCGCTCACTCTCCAGCTGCTCACCGCCGAGGACCCGGCGGGGCTCCTCCCGGCCCGGGAGCAGATGGCGCTCTCGCTCGGCTGGCACATCGTGCTGGCCTGCTTCGGGGTCGCCTTCCCCGCGATGATCTTCGTCGTCCACCGACGCGGCATCGTCCGCGACGACCCGGTAGCGCTGGAGCTCGCCAAGCGCTGGTCGAAGGTCTCGGCGGTGCTGTTCGCCATCGGCGCGGTGTCCGGGACCGTGCTGAGCTTCGAGATGGGGCTCCTGTGGCCCGGGCTCATGGGCCCCTTCGGCGACGTGCTCGGGCTGCCCTTCGCGTTCGAGGGGCTGTCGTTCTTCGTCGAGGCGATCTTCCTCGGCATCTACCTCTACGGCTGGGGCCGGATGCCACCGCGCCGGCACCTGCTGATGCTGGTCCCGATGGCGGCCGCCGGCGTCGTCGGGACGTTCTGCGTGATCTCGGTCAACGCCTGGATGAACGCCCCCGCCGGCTTCACGATGGTCGACGGCGAGGTCACGAACGTCGACCCCTGGGCCGCGATGTTCAACGACCTGGTGTTCATGCAGTTCCTGCACATGTGGGTCGCGGCGTTCATGGTGGTTGGCTTCGCCGTCTCCGGGGTGTACGCCGTCGGCATGCTGCGCGGGCGCCGCGACCCGCACCACCGGCTCGGGTTCATCGTGCCGTTCGTGTTCGCGACCGTGGCCGCGCTGACGCAGCCGTTCATCGGCCACCTGCTCGGCGGCAACCTCGGTGACCGGCAGCCGGCCAAGCTCGCGGCGTTCGAGCTCGCCGAGACGACCGAGAGCCCCTCTCCCCTGCGCCTGGGCGGCGTGCTGGTCGACGGCGAGGTCAAGTGGGCGATCGACATCCCGGTGCTCGGCTCGCTGATCGCCCAGAACTCCTTCACCGAGCCGGTCCAGGGACTCGACACCATCCCGGAGGAGGACCACCCGCCGGTCAACCTCACCCACTGGGCGTTCCAGACGATGATCGGCATCGGAACGCTGCTGGCCGGCGCGGTCGTGCTGTTCTGGTTCATGCGCTGGCGAGGACGCGACCTGCTGGAGCGCCGCTGGTTCCTGCGCTTCGCCGCCGTCTCCGGGCCGCTCGCGGTGGTCGCCCTCGAGGCCGGCTGGATCGCCACCGAGGTGGGCCGTCAGCCCTGGGTCGTCTACGGCGTGCTGCGCACGACGGAGGCGGCCGGCAGCAACTCCGGCCTGTGGTGGCTGCTCGGCGCGACCGTCGTCGTCTACGCCGGCATGACCACCGGGGCCGTCGTCGTGCTGCGCTCGATGGCGCGTCGCTGGCGCGCCGGCGAGAGCGACCTGCCCAGCCCCTACGGTCCCGAGCCGCGCGAGGAGGTGGCTCGGTGACCCTGCCGATGCTGGTCGTCGCGGCGCTCTTCGTCGGCGTGCTCGCCTACGCGCTCTTCGGCGGCGCCGACTTCGGGTCGGGCTTCTACGACCTCACCGCGGGTGGCGCCGTGAAGGGCGCGGAGCTGCGCACGCTCGTCGACCACAGCATCGGCCCGGTCTGGGAGGCCAACCACGTCTGGCTGATCTACGTGCTGGTGATGTGGTGGACGGCGTTCCCCGAGACCTTCGCCAGCACCATGTCGACGCTGATCCTGCCCATGCTCCTCGCGCTGCTCGGCATCGTGCTGCGCGGCGCCAGCTTCGCCTTCCGCAAGTACGCCGGCACGCTCGGCCAGGCCCGCCTGTTCGGCGCGATCTTCGCGGTGTCGTCGGTGGTCACGCCGTTCTTCCTGGGCGCGGTCGCCGGCGCGATCGCGTCGGGCCGCGTGCCGGCCACCGGCCGGGGCGACCTGTGGTCGTCGTGGCTCAACCCGACATCGATGTTCGGTGGGGCGATCGCGGTCGGCACGTGCGCGTTCCTCGCCGGCACCTTCCTCACCGCCGACGCCGTCCGCAGCGGCGCCGACCGGCTGGCCGAGGCGCTGCGCCGCCGCACCCTCGTCGTGGGCGTGGTCACCGGCGCGGTCGTGTTCGCCGCCCTGGTGCCGCTCACCCGGGACGCCCCGACCCTCACCGACGGCCTCGCCGGACGCGCCGCGCCGCTGGTCGTGCTGTCGGCCGTCGCCGGGGTCGCGACGCTGGTGCTCCTGCTCCGGCGGCGCCCGGCTCCGGCCCGGGTCACGGCCCTGGCCGCGGTGGCCGCCGTCGTCCTGGGCTGGGGCGTGGCGCAGTACCCCTACCTCCTCGTCGACGAGATCACCATCGCGGACGCCGCCGGCGCCCCGGCCACGCTCCGCGCGCTGCTGGTCGCCGTGGTGCTCGCGGCCGTCATCGTCGTCCCGGCCCTGACCTACCTCTTCCGCCTCACCCAGAGCGAGGACTGGACCCACCACTGAGCGGCCGCCACGGTCACTCGTGGATCAGGATCCGAGATTGTCGGACAACTTCACCGAAAGTGACACGCACGAAACACGACCTGACTAGGTTCTCAGTCGATCCCGCTCTCGGAACTCTGCCGCGGGGCACGACCCGAGAGATGCACACGTGACGACTGCGCGACGCCGCACCGGCCAGCTGGCCGCCCTCGCCCTCACCACCGGCCTGCTGGTCACCGTCACCGGGACGGAGGCGGCGAACGCCGAGGACGCCGTCGTCGGCGCCCAGACCGCGAGCCCCGCCGACTCGCTGTTCCCGAACCAGGGCAACAGCGGCTACGACGTGAAGCACTACGACCTCGACTTCCGCATCGACGTGGGTATCGGGACGACGCACAACGCGCCGTCCACGACCACCCTCCAGGACGCGACCGCGACGATCGAGGCGACCACCACCGGCGCCCCGCTGTCGTCGTACTCCTTCGACTTCCAGGGCACGTCGACCACGCTCGAGGCCGCGACGCTCAACGTCGAGTCGGTCACCGTGAACGGCGCCCCCGCGACGTTCTCGCGCATCGAGAACACCACCATCACCGACGCGACCACGGACAAGCACAAGCTGGTCGTCACCCCGTCCACGCCGGTGAGCGGCGCCTTCACCACGGTCGTCACGTACTCCGGCCAGCCGGTCAGCCACCGCGACACCGACAACTCGATCGAGGGCTGGAACAACACCGTCGACGGCGCCACCTTCGTCAACCAGCCGGTCGGGTCGATGACCCTGTTCCCCAACAACAACACCCCGCGCGACACCGCCACCTACACCTGGACGGTCGACGCCTCGAGCAAGGTGGGCACCTCCAACCTCGCGGTCGGCGGCGACCGCACCTACCAGGCCGGCGTCGTGAGCAACGGCGAGCTGGTCTCCCGGACCCCCAGCGGCGACGGCTCGCGCACCACCTGGGTGTGGGACCAGAAGAAGCCGCAGGCCAGCGAGCTGTCGTTCTTCTCGATCGGCCGCTACGACATCTACACCTCCGACATCACCCTGGCCAGCGGCCGGACGATCCCGGAGTGGACGTTCATCGACCCGGCGCTCTCCCAGGCCAACCAGGCCGTCACGCTCGGGAGCCGCGCCCAGCTGAAGTCGGTGATCGACTTCTTCGAGACGAAGTTCGGCCCCTACCCCGGCAACAGCACCGGCCTGGTCACCGACAACACCACCGGCATCAACTACGCCCTGGAGACCCAGGACCGCCCGTTCTTCCCCAACAGCGCCGGCCGCGGCACGACGTACCACGAGATCCTGCACCAGTGGTGGGGCAACAACGTCGCGCCGACCGACTGGAACGACATCTCCCTCAGCGAGGGGTCCGCCCAGTACTCGGAGTTCCAGTTCCCGTACGAGGAGGCGGGCACCTCCACGACCACGACCGAGCAGGCCAACTTCGCGCTCTACACCTCCCGGTCCGCCACCAGCGGGACCTTCAACACGGCGCCGGCCGCGATGACCCAGGCCGGTCAGCTGTTCGGCAGCCAGTCCTACGAGCGCGGATCGATCGCCCTCGAGGCCCTGCGCACGTCGATCGGCACCGCCGACTTCGAGACCCTGGTGCGTGAGTTCCAGCTGACCTACGGCGGCACCCAGGTGCCCGGTCGGCGCGTCGTCGACTTCCGGGCGATGGCCGAGGACATCTCGGGCAGGGACCTGGGCGCGTTCTTCCAGGCCTGGTACTACACCGCCGGCAAGCCCGCCTGGCCCGTCAAGTTCGACCTGAACCTCGCCGGCCCGACCGGCGCGGTCGACTCCGGCGACCCGGTCACCTACACGCTGACCGCCCGCAACACCGGCAAGGTCGCGATGCCCGCCGCCGGAACCGTGGTCACCGTCGACCTGGCCGGCGTGCTCGACGACGCCACCATCGGGACGACTCCTGCCGGCACCACGCTCGACGGCACGACCCTGACCTGGACCGTCCCGGCCACCGCGCTGGCCGCGACCGCCAGCGTCGAGATCCCCTTCACCGTCGACGCCGGCACGATGGGCAGCGCGCTCACGCCCGTGGCCCGGGCCGCGACCCTCGGAGGCACCTGCCTCGACTGCGCGCCGCGTCTCGTCGTGGGCACCGCCTTCACCTCCCCCGCGCCCGTGCCGACGATCACCGGCGGTGTCGCGGCGGTGGGCGCTCCGCTGAGCGTCGACACCTCCGGCTGGGCCGACGGTGCGACCTTCGCCTACCAGTGGCTCGTCGACGGCAGCCCCGTGCCCGGCGCCACCGGCGCGTCGTACACCCCGACCGTCGCGGCCGTCGGCCTCCCGGTCCGCGTGAGGGTGACCGGCACCTCGGCGGGCCTCAACCCGACCTCGGTGACCAGCGCCGCGACCGCGAACGTCGCTCGCGGCACCCTGGTCACGGCGACGCCGACCATCAGCGGCACCCCGCAGGCGGGTCAGCGGCTGACCGTCTCCCCCGGGGCCTGGACGCCGGGCACCGTCTTCACGTACCAGTGGCGCAACAACGGCACCGCCGTCCCCGGCGCCACCGGTCCCAGCTACTACCCCACGGCCGGCCAGGTCGTCTCCGTCACCGTGACGGGCACCCGAGGCGGCTACACCACCACGTCCGCGATGAGCGAGGCGACTGCCGAGGTGGCGTCGGGGCAGGAGCCGACGCAGACCCCCGTCCCCGTGCTCGACGGCACGCCCAAGGTCGGCGCGCCCTACGAGCCGACGCTGGGGACGTGGGACACCGGCACGGTGCTGACGTTCCAGTGGTCGGTCAACGGCACCAACCCCACTAGCGGCGCGACCGGCGCCACCTTCACCCCGACCGCCGCCCAGCTGGGCCAGCGGCTGACCCTCCGGGTCACCGGCACCAAGCCCGGGTTCGCGCCGGTCGTCCGCAGCACCGAGGTGCCCAGCGCGCCGATCGAGCCGGGCACGCAGGTCCTCCAGCCGACCCCGACGATCACCGGCACGCCCCGGGCCTACGCCCAGGTCCCGGGAGTCCCGGGCACCTGGGACACCGGCACCACGAGGACCTACCAGTGGTACGTCGACGGCGTCGCGATCCCGGAGGCCACGGGCACGTCGTACACGCCTCCGGCCGCGCAGATCGGGCAGGCGCTGACCTTCGCGGTCACCAGCACCCGGAACGGCTACGCGCCCGTCACGAAGACCAGCGAGCCCAAGACCGTGCTGCCCACCCTGCAGAGCCTGACGCCGACGCCGACCGTCACCGGCTCGCCGAAGGTGGACTCCCCGCTCACGGTCGACCCGGGCCGCTGGGAGGACGGAGTCACGCTGACCTACCAGTGGTCTGCTGACAGGGAGCCGGTCACGGGAGCCACCGAGGTC
The DNA here is from genome assembly GCF_015024225.1 of Nocardioides lijunqiniae. Taxonomy (GTDB): domain Bacteria; phylum Actinomycetota; class Actinomycetes; order Propionibacteriales; family Nocardioidaceae; genus Nocardioides; species Nocardioides lijunqiniae. The sequence continues at coordinate 1,557 of NZ_JACJGM010000012.1, read as the reverse complement.
GTCTTCACGCCGGCAGCCGCCCAGCTCGGTGCCCTGATCACGGTCACCGTGACCAGCAGCAAGCCCGACTTCGAGACGGCCTCGCGGACCAGTGAGCCGACCGATCCCGTCGCGGCCGGTGACCAGGGCTCCACCCCGACCCCGACGATCACCGGCAACCCCAAGGTCGGCGTCGAGCTCACCGCCGTCCCCGGCACCTGGGACGAGGGCACCGACCTCGCCTACCAGTGGTCCGCCGACGGCGAGGCCGTCGAGGGCGCCACGTCGGCGACCTTCACCCCCGGCCCCGGCCGCGCCGGCGACGTCCTCACCGTCGCCGTCACCGGAACACGGACCGGCTACGCACCCGCAACCCGCACCAGCGAGCCCACCGCCCCCGTGGCTGCCGGCGAGCTGACCGCCTCCCCGACCCCGACGATCACCGGCACCGCCAAGGTCGGCGTCGAGCTCACCGCAGTCCCGGGCACGTGGGACGAGGGCACCACCCTCGCCTACCAGTGGTCCGCCGACGGCGAGGCCGTCGAGGGCGCCACCACGGCGACCTTCACCCCCGGCCCCGGCCGGGTCGGTGACGTCCTCACCGTCGCCGTGACCGGCACGCGGACCGGCTACGCCCCCGCCACCCGCACCAGCGAGCCGACCGCCCCCGTGGCCGCCGGGGACCTGAGCCTCGCCCCGACCCCGGTGGTCTCCGGCACCCCCAAGGTCGGCGTCGAGCTCACCGCCGTCCCGGGCACCTGGGACGACGGCGTCGCGCTCACCTACCAGTGGTCCGCCGGCGGGACGGTCATCGAGGGCGCCGACACCGCGACGTTCACCCCCGGCCCCGCCCTCGCGGGCGAGCGTCTGGCGGTGACGGTCCGTGGCACCAGCACCGGCTACCAGCCCGTGGCCCGCACGAGCGAGCCCGCCGCCCCGGTGGCCCCGGGTGACCTGACGACCACCCCGGCGCCGACGTTCAGCGGCACGGCGCAGGTCGGCCGGACGGTCTCGGCGGCCTCGGAGCCGTGGGACGACGGCACGGAGCTGACCTACCAGTGGCAGCGCAACGGCGTTGCGATCGCGGGCCGCACCGGCACGACGTACGCCATCGTTGCCGCGGACCGCGGGACCCGCCTCAGCGTGGTCGTGACCGGCCGCAAGCCGGGCTACGCCCCGGTCAGCCGCGTGTCGCCGGCCCGGCTCGTGGCGGCGGGGACGCAGGTGCGGGCGCCGAAGCCGCGCATCACGGGCGCGCCGAAGGTGGGCCGCACGCTGCGGGTCGCCCCGGCGACGTACGACGCCGGCGTCCGGCTCACCTACCGGTGGCTGGTCGGCGGGAAGGTCGTGGCGGGCGGCACCGCGAAGACCTTCCGGCTCACGAAGAAGCACGCTGGCAAGCGGGTCACCGTGCGGGTGACCGCCACCAAGGCCGGCTACGTCACGAGGACCGCGACCAGCGCGGCCACGCGACCCGTCCGGCGCTGACACGCAGAACGGCCGGGGGGGGGGGGGGGGGGCGCCCCCCCCCCCCCGGGGGGGGGGGGGGGGGGGGGGGGCGCCCCGGGGGGGGGGGGC
>NZ_JACJGM010000011.1 GCF_015024225.1 Nocardioides lijunqiniae | reverse complement strand
CGCCCCGCGGCCGGCGGCTCCCCGCCGCCCGGCGGGGCGGGTGCACGCCGCCCGCCGCCCCGGCCGTTCGTGTCTTCGGGTGCGCTCCGCCTCAGAGGGCGGCGAGCTTCTCCTCCATGCTCGCGGCGACCTTGTCGGCGAGGACCTTCAGGGCCAGCGGCATCAACGGCTCGGCGAGCTTGGCGGCGCCGTGCGGGGAGAACTCCGCGTGGTAGGTCACCGACGTGCCGGTCGCGGTCGGCTCGAAGGTCATCGTGTCGAGCAGGTCCATCGAGCCCGCGTCACCGGCGATCTGGAAGCGCTGGTGCGGCACGACCTCGGTCACGACGTACTTGACCTCGGTCTCGTTGCCGAGGAACTTCGACACGTTCGTGTACGTCGACCCGACGCCGCCGTCACCGGACGTGCGGACCGTCGAGACCGTCGGTGGGTCCCACTCCTCGGTGGTGGTGAAGTCGGAGAGGTAGGTCCAGACCTTCTCGATCGGCTGGTCCACGGTCACGGTGCGCTCGACGCTGGGCATGCCCCCCAGTGCCCGAACCCCAGACCCCCGAATCGCCGAGCCACGGCGCAGGCATCGGTGGTTGAGGTACGAGCGCCAGCGAGCCTCGAAACCACGCCGGCCCATCGGTGGTTGAGGTGCGAGCGCCAGCGAGCCTCGAAACCGCGCCGCCGCCCGAGCGCACCGGTGGTCGAGCAGTGAGGAGCGCCAGCGACGAGCGCCCGTCGAGACCCCCGCACCTCTGACTGCCTCCTCGGGGCCGGACCGGGGTGCCGCGCGCTTAGCCGGTCGCGTCTCCGCATCAAGGAGCTTCGCCCGCTTCGCGGCGGCCTCCGGCCGTCCTTGACCCGGAGCCTCTCTCGACCGGCTTGACGGCGCACGGGGCGACACGGGCTCCGCCCGCGCCGCCCGCGCAATGCGCGGCAACCCCCGGCTGATGAGGCTTCTGGGGCTGGTGTGACTGGTGGTGCGACGACCGACACTCAGCGTCGGCAGTTGGTCACCACACCGGGCCGGCCAAGCGTGGAGACGTCGGCGTCGGGCTCGAACTGCCGACGTGGGTGACCGATAGGCAGGGCCCGCGCTGTTGGCGGGCGGCGCGGCGAAGCCGCCGCCGCCCGTGCGCCGCCAAAGCAGCCCGGGAGAGGCTCGGAGTCAAGGACGCCCGAAGGGCGCCGCGAAGCGGGCGCCGAAGGCGATCCTTGACGCCGAGACCCGGGCTGCTACGCGCGCGGGCCAACACCAGCCACGCACACACAGTGTGGTTTCGAGGCTCGCTGCGCTCGCACCTCAACCACCGCGGGTCTCGACGGGCGCTCGTCGCTGGCGCTCCTCGCTGCTCGACCCCCGACGCTGGTGACGAGCTGTGCGGCCTCAGCCGCCCAGCGACTCCAGGAGCCGGTCGGCGGCGCGGTAGGGGTCGGAGTCGCCGGCGACGACCGCGGCGGCCAGGTCGTCCAGGGAGGCGTGGCCGGCGACGTCGCCCCACCGGCGGCGCAGGGAGGTGAGCGCGATGGCCTCGATCTCGCTGCGGGCGCGGCGCACCCGGCGTCGCTCCAGCTGGCCCGACGACGCCAGCCAGGAGCGGTGGCGGTCGAGCTCCTCGACGACCTCGTCGACGCCCTCGCCGCTCTGGGCGACGGTCGCGAGCACGGGCGGGCGCCAGGCCCCCTCCGGCCGATCGCCCTGGGCGAGCATCCCGCGCAGGTCACGGCGGACCTGGTCGGCGCCGTCGCGGTCGGCCTTGTTGACGACGTAGACGTCGCCGACCTCGAGGATCCCCGCCTTCGCGGCCTGGATGCCGTCGCCCATGCCGGGTGCGAGCAGCACCATCGTGGTGTCGGCCAGCCCGGCCACCTCGACCTCGCTCTGACCCACTCCCACGGTCTCGACCAGCACCACGTCGCACCCGGCGGCGTCGAGCACGCGCAGCGCCTGGGGCGTCGTCCACGCCAGCCCGCCCAGGTGGCCTCGCGCGGCCATCGAGCGGATGTAGACGCCGGGGTCGGAGGAGTGGTCGCCCATCCGCACCCGGTCCCCCAGCAGGGCGCCGCCGGAGAACGGCGACGAGGGGTCCACCGCCAGGACGCCGACGCGCCTGCCGGAGCGGCGCAGGGCGCCGACCAGGGCGTTGGTGGACGTCGACTTCCCCACGCCCGGCGAGCCGGTGACGCCCACGACGTGGGCGTGGCCCGCGTGGGGTGCCAGGCTCGCCATCACCTGGCGCAGCAACGGCGACTCGTCCTCGACCAGCGAGATCAGCCGTGCGACCGCCCGGGCCTCGCCGGCGCGGGCGCGCTCGACGAGGTCCGGGACGTCGGCCTCAGTCCTTCGGGACACGCACGATCAGCGCGTCGCCCTGGCCACCGCCGCCGCACAGGGCCGCCGCGCCGACCCCGCCACCGCGTCGCTTGAGCTCGAGGGCGAGGTGGAGCACGACGCGGGTGCCGGACATGCCCACCGGGTGGCCGAGCGCGATGGCCCCGCCGTTGACGTTGACCTTGGCGTTGTCGATGCCGAGCTCGCGGGCCGAGGCGATGCCCACGGCGGCGAAGGCCTCGTTGAACTCGACCAGGTCGAGGTCGGTCGGGTCGATGCCGTCCTTCTTGCAGGCCAGCGCCGTGGCGTTGGCCGGCTGCAGCTGCAGGCTCGAGTCGGGGCCGGCGACCATGCCGTGCGCGCCGATCTCGGCCAGCCACTCCAGCCCGAGCTCCTCGGCCTTGGCCTTGCTCATCACGACGACCGCCGCGGCGCCGTCGGAGATCTGCGACGACGAGCCGGCCGTGACCGTGCCCTCCTTGCTGAACGCCGGGCGCAGCTTGGCCAGCGACTCGATGCTGGTGTCGGCGCGGACGCCCTCGTCGGTCGAGACGACGACCGGGTCGCCCTTGCGCTGCGGGATCGAGACCGGCACGACCTCGTCCTCGAAGACGCCGTTCTTCCACGCGACGGCGGCCTTCTGGTGCGACTGCGCGGCGAACTCGTCCTGCTCCTCGCGGGTCAGGTTGGCGCCGGCGGCGTTGCGCTCCTCGGTGAGCAGGCCCATCGCCTGGGAGGTGACCTGGTCGAAGAGCGCGTCGTAGGCCATCGAGTCGACGAGCGGCACGTCGCCGAACTTGAAGCCCTCACGCGACTTGGGCAGCAGGTGCGGCGCGTTGGTCATGGACTCCATGCCACCCGCGACCACGATCTCCACCTCGCCGGCGCGGATCATCTGGTCGGCCATCGCGATCGAGTTGAGGCCGGACAGGCACACCTTGTTGATGGTGATCGACGGGACGTCCATCGGGATGCCACCGGCGACGGCGGCGGTGCGGGCCGGGTTCTGGCCGGCGCCGGCCAGGATCACCTGACCCATGATCACGTAGTCGACCTGGTCGCCGGTGACACCGGCCTTCTCGAGGGCGCCCTTGATGGCGTGGCCGCCGAGCTCCGCGGCCGAGAGGCCCTTGAAGCCGCCGAGCAGGCGGCCGATCGGGGTGCGCGCTCCGGCGACGATGACGGATCCGGACATGGGTGCCTCCGTGGAGTTCTGGCCTGGTGGTCCCGGCCTGGGTGGGTCTCTCGTGACGATACCCACGAGCCACGGTCGGGGCGAGGGTGGCGGAGACCCCCGTCGTGAGGAACAAGTCACAACCGGTCGCGGCGACGGCGGCGGCGTACGACCATGTGGCGCATGACCGCACCGACTCCCCCGGCCGACCCGAGCACGGGCCTGCCCGGCCACCTGTTCACCGCGATCGACCACGTCGGCATCGCCGTGCCCGACCTCGACATCGCCATCGCGTTCTACCGCGACACCTTCGGCATGGAGCTGGTCCACGAGGAGGTCAACGAGGACCAGGGCGTGCGGGAGGCGATGGTGGCCGTCGGCGACTCCGGCTCCTGCCTGCAGCTCCTCGCCCCCCTGGACGAGAGCTCGACGATCGCCACGTTCCTCGAGCGCTCGGGCCCCGGGATGCAGCAGCTGGCCTACCGGGTCGTCGACGTCGAGGCCGTCAGCGCCGTCCTGCGCGAGCGCGGCGTACGCCTGCTCTACGACGAGCCCCGCCGCGGCACGGCGGGCTCGCGGATCAACTTCGTGCACCCCAAGGACGCCGGTGGGGTGCTCGTGGAGCTGGTCCAGCCCGCGACCACGCCCCACTGACCAGTTACTCGCCGGTAATATCCGCCCCGACCCACGACCCGCACCACCAGGAGCTGACGTGCAGAACATCCTCGACGCCATCCTCGCCGCCTCGAACGACCCTGGCAGCACCACCGCCGAGGACTTCGCGAGCCTCGACCTCCCCGAGTCCTACCGGGCCGTGACCGTCCACAAGGACGAGGTCGACATGTTCGAGGGGCTGGAGGCCCGCGACAAGGACCCGCGCAAGTCGCTGCACGTGGACGACGTGCCGCTGCCCGAGCTCGGACCGGGCGAGGCGTACGTCGCCGTCATGGCCTCCGCGATCAACTACAACACCGTGTGGACCTCGATCTTCGAGCCGGTGTCGACGTTCGGCTTCCTGGAGCGCTACGGCCGCCTCTCCGAGCTCACCAAGCGCCACGACCTGCCCTACCACGTGGTCGGCTCCGACCTGGCCGGCGTCGTGCTCAAGACCGGGCCCGGCGTCACCCGGTGGAAGCCCGGCACGGAGGTCGTGGCCCACTGCCTCTCGGTGGAGCTCGAGGACCCCGACGGCCACGACGACACGATGCTCGACCCGCAGCAGCGGATCTGGGGGTTCGAGACCAACTTCGGCGGCCTCGCCGAGATCGCGCTGGTCAAGTCCAACCAGCTGATGCCCAAGCCGGCCCACCTGACCTGGGAGGAGGCCGCCTCTCCCGGGCTGGTCAACTCCACCGCCTACCGTCAGCTGGTCTCCAAGAACGGCGGCAACATGAAGCAGGGCGACAACGTCCTGATCTGGGGCGCCTCGGGCGGCCTGGGCGGCTTCGCGACGCAGTACGCCCTCAACGGCGGCGCCACCCCCGTGTGCGTGGTCTCCAACGACGAGAAGGCCGCCATCGCCCGCAGCATGGGCGCGGAGCTGATCATCAACCGCTCCGAGGAGGACTACCGGTTCTGGAAGGACGAGCACACCCAGGACCCGAAGGAGTGGAAGCGCCTCGGCGCCAGGATCCGCGAGCTCACCGGCGGCGAGGACATCGACATCGTCTTCGAGCACCCGGGCCGCGAGACCTTCGGCGCCAGCGTCTACGTCACCCGCAAGGGCGGCATCATCACGACCTGCGCCTCGACCTCGGGGTACATGCACGAGTACGACAACCGCTACCTGTGGATGAACCTCAAGCGCATCATCTCCTCCCACTTCGCCAACTACCGCGAGTCGTGGGAGGCCAACCGCCTCATCGCCAAGGGCATGATCCACCCGACCCTGTCGCGCACCTACGGCCTCCACGACGTGGGCCAGGCGGCGCTCGACGTCCACAAGAACGCCCATCAGGGCAAGGTGGGCGTGCTGTGCCTGGCGCCCGAGGAGGGCCTCGGGGTCCGCGACCACGAGATGCGCGCCACCCACCTCGACGCGATCAACCGCTTCCGCGGGGTCTAGGGCCGGACACCCCTCGGAGGGGCTGGGTTCTTTCAGGCGGATCGTGGAGGATGGGCGGCACTTCCCCATTGCCACCCACCACAGCGAGGTAACTCCCCCATGAGCGACCAGGGCCTGTCCATCTTCGACCACGAGCCCGACGGCACCGGCTCCGACGCCGACGCCGAGGCGACCCAGGTCATCCCTGTCACCCAGGACCAGCGAGGCGGCGCGAAGGGCGGCACGCCGGACGCTGGCCGCACGACGGCCCAGCAACGCCCGGTGCTGCCCCCGCCGGCGGCTGCCGACCGCACGCAGGCGGCGCCCCCGCCCGCAGCCGC
>NZ_JACJGM010000010.1 GCF_015024225.1 Nocardioides lijunqiniae | reverse complement strand
GCTAGCTGTGATGTCCAGCCAGGTTGTTCAACCGGGTGATGGGTGTTGCCCGGCCGATTGCTGAGTGGGGCCGGTGGTGGTTGTACTCGTGAATCCATGATGGCAGGGCGGCGAGTCGGGCGGACTCGGAGGAGTAGAACTTCTTGAAGGCCCAGCCCTCGGCCAGGGTGCGGTGGAAGCGTTCGATCTTGCCGTTGGTCTGTGGCCGGTAGGGCCTGGTTCGTTTGTGGGTGATGCCGAGCTCCTCGCAGGCCTCGCGCCAGTAGTGGGAGCGGTAGGCCGAGCCGTTGTCGGACAGGACTCGTTCGATGTTCACGCCGCGTGCGTCGAACCAGGCCACGGCGCGGCGCAGGACCGCGGTGGCGGTCTCTTTCTTCTCGTCGTCATGAGCCTCGACGTAGGCCACTCGGGAGTGGTCGTCGATCACGGTGTGCAGGTAGCAGGTCCCGCGTTTGCCGGTGTTGTTTTTCGTGCGGGCGTTCTTGAACCCTTGCTGCTTGCCGACGTAGCGCCAGCCGCCGCCGTCAGGGACTCTGCCGAGCTTCTTGACGTCGACGTGGAGCAACGCCCCAGGCTTGTCGTGCTCGTAGCGCCGGATTGGCTCCCCGGTGACCCGATCGAGGTGGGCGAGCCGGTTGAGCCCGCACCGCACCAGCACCGCATGGACTGTCGAGGCCGCCATGCCGAGTCGGTGAGCGATCTCTACCGGGCCTAGGCGCTGCTTGATCCGCAGGTGCACGATCTTGCGGAGCACCGGCTGCGGAGTCTTGCGAGCTTGGGTGCGTCGTGCTGAGGACTGGTCGTACATGCCGGCGGGTCCTTCGGCGCGGTACCGCTCGGCCCACTTCTTCGCGGTCCGCCACGACACGTTGTAGAACTCAGCCGCCCGTGCGATGGACCAACCGGCCTCAACGACCACTCGCGCCATTCTCAGTCGGTGCTGAGGGGTCAAAGCCGCGTTGGAGTGGATAGCGTGGGACATGAAGGCCTCCTGTTGGCGAAGCGGTGAACTAGACAGCTCCACTTCACAACAGGGGGCCTTCACCCATCTACGACATCAGATCGTGTCCTCACACCTTCTCGACCAACGTGCCTGGACATCACAGCTAGCGCAACCTCCTCAACCAACGAGGCAGCCGTCGGTGGTTGAGGTGCGAGCGAAGCGAGTCTCGAAACCACCCCACCGAAAAAGGGATCAAGGAAATACTCGAAGCCCCTTGTGGACAAGGCCTCCTGACGGTCGGTTCAGGCCTTCGACTGTCGGTGGCCAGTGCTTGAGTAGACCCATGAGCAACCCCACCGGACCCGAGGCCAGCGCCGTGCTGGCCCAGGTCCGCGCGGGCAAGGCAGACCAAGCCAAAGCCGAGCTCGACACCCTCCACGGCGTCCTGAAGTGGTGCACCCTGCACACCACCACCGACGAGGGCGAGGCCTCGTTCGGCGACCACGGCATCCCCCTCGCCGGCGACGGCGCACCCTGGGTCAGCGAGTTCGCGGTCATGGAGCTCGGCGCTGCGCTCGGCATGTCCACCGACGCCGCGAAGCGCTACGTCGGTGCGACGCTCGAGACCCGCTACCGCCTGCTCCGGATCTGGGGACGCGTCGAGGCGATGGAGCTGCCGTTCTACAAGGCCCGCTGGATCGCCGAGCACACCATGGCGTTGTCCTCCGAGGCCGCGGCCTACGTCGATCAGGCGGTGGGTTTCTGTGCGCACTCGGTGTCCTACGCCGAGATCGAACGACAGATCACCGCCGCCCAAGCCCGGTTCGACCCCGAGGCCGCCGAGAAAGCCCGCCGGCTCGCCGCCGACGGGCGGCGGCTCGAGGTCCACAAGGGCGAGGTGTCGATCAACGGGACCGTCGAGGTCACCGGGACCCTGGACTACGTCGACGCCCTCGACTTCGACACCGCGATCTCGCGGCGCGCTGCTGAGATCAAGGCCGCCGGGTCCGAGGAGTCGCTCGACGTGCGTCGCTCGATCGCGGCTGGGGACCTGGCTCGCGGGTATGACTCCTTGCCGTTCGAGGACGCCGCTGAGGGTGGTTTCGAGGCTCGCTGCGCTCGCACCTCAACCACCGAAGTGGTGGTCCACGTGCACGAGGACCTCGACGGGGTCGGCCGGCTGGGCAACACCCGGACACCGGTGCTGGCCCAGACGATCCGGACCTGGTGCGGCAACCCCGACACCCGCGTGATCGTGAAACCGGTCCGCGACCTGGCCGACCACGTCCACGTGGCCGCGTACGAGGTGCCGGACCGGCTCCGCGAGCCGGACGAGCTCGTCGATCACACCTGTGTCTTCCCGTGGTGCACCAGACCCGCAGCCCGCTGCGACATCGACCACACGATCCCCCACGCCGAGGGCGGCCCGACCTGCTCGTGCAACACCGCACCCCTGTGCCGTGGGCACCACTGCCTGAAGACGCACGGCCGCTGGACCTACGACGTCCTCGACCGCGGCACCTACCTGTGGCACTCGCCCTTCGGGCACGCCTACCGCCGCGACCACACCGGCACCACCCCGCTCGAGCCCGAACGACGACCCTGAGGCCTCCTGTTGGCGAAGCGGTGAACTAGACAGCTCCACTTCACAACAGGGGGCCTTCACCCATCTACGACATCAGATCGTGTCCTCACACCTTCTCGACCAACGTGCCTGGACATCACAGCTAGCGCAACCTCCTCAACCAACGAGGCAGCCGTCGGTGGTTGAGGTGCGAGCGAAGCGAGTCTCGAAACCACCCCACCGAAAAAGGGATCAAGGAAATACTCGAAGCCCCTTGTGGACAAGGCCTCCTGACGGTCGGTTCAGGCCTTCGACTGTCGGTGGCCAGTGCTTGAGTAGACCCATGAGCAACCCCACCGGACCCGAGGCCAGCGCCGTGCTGGCCCAGGTCCGCGCGGGCAAGGCAGACCAAGCCAAAGCCGAGCTCGACACCCTCCACGGCGTCCTGAAGTGGTGCACCCTGCACACCACCACCGACGAGGGCGAGGCCTCGTTCGGCGACCACGGCATCCCCCTCGCCGGCGACGGCGCACCCTGGGTCAGCGAGTTCGCGGTCATGGAGCTCGGCGCTGCGCTCGGCATGTCCACCGACGCCGCGAAGCGCTACGTCGGTGCGACGCTCGAGACCCGCTACCGCCTGCTCCGGATCTGGGGACGCGTCGAGGCGATGGAGCTGCCGTTCTACAAGGCCCGCTGGATCGCCGAGCACACCATGGCGTTGTCCTCCGAGGCCGCGGCCTACGTCGATCAGGCGGTGGGTTTCTGTGCGCACTCGGTGTCCTACGCCGAGATCGAACGACAGATCACCGCCGCCCAAGCCCGGTTCGACCCCGAGGCCGCCGAGAAAGCCCGCCGGCTCGCCGCCGACGGGCGGCGGCTCGAGGTCCACAAGGGCGAGGTGTCGATCAACGGGACCGTCGAGGTCACCGGGACCCTGGACTACGTCGACGCCCTCGACTTCGACACCGCGATCTCGCGGCGCGCTGCTGAGATCAAGGCCGCCGGGTCCGAGGAGTCGCTCGACGTGCGTCGCTCGATCGCGGCTGGGGACCTGGCTCGCGGGTATGACTCCTTGCCGTTCGAGGACGCCGCTGAGGGTGGTTTCGAGGCTCGCTGCGCTCGCACCTCAACCACCGAAGTGGTGGTCCACGTGCACGAGGACCTCGACGGGGTCGGCCGGCTGGGCAACACCCGGACACCGGTGCTGGCCCAGACGATCCGGACCTGGTGCGGCAACCCCGACACCCGCGTGATCGTGAAACCGGTCCGCGACCTGGCCGACCACGTCCACGTGGCCGCGTACGAGGTGCCGGACCGGCTCCGCGAGCCGGACGAGCTCGTCGATCACACCTGTGTCTTCCCGTGGTGCACCAGACCCGCAGCCCGCTGCGACATCGACCACACGATCCCCCACGCCGAGGGCGGCCCGACCTGCTCGTGCAACACCGCACCCCTGTGCCGTGGGCACCACTGCCTGAAGACGCACGGCCGCTGGACCTACGACGTCCTCGACCGCGGCACCTACCTGTGGCACTCGCCCTTCGGGCACGCCTACCGCCGCGACCACACCGGCACCACCCCGCTCGAGCCCGAACGACGACCCTGAGCGCCCCACACCCCGCCCCGGCGGGGCTGTCGGCGCGTCGTCGGCCGGTTGACGCGGGGGGATCGGGGCCATGAGGCGCACCGACCACCTCGCTCGCGGGCCTGGAGCGACTCGCGTCCCGGATGCCGGCGGCCTAGCGGGAGGGAGCCTCAGAAGTCGATGCGCATCACCACGCGCCTCGCCGTGGGGTGCGTGACCTCCCTCAGGCCGGCGTCGGCGAACGTGCGGAGGGTGCCGACGTGGAGCTCCTCGTCGATGACCTTGTTCGTGACGATGGGGTAGGCCTCCAGGGCGCGCGCGCCACGCTCCCGGGCGAAGTCGATGGCAGCGGCGGCCAGCGCCCGGCTGACGCCGCGACGGCGGAAGCCGGCGCGGGTGAAGAGGCAGGTGACGGCCCAGACGGTGTCGTCGGTGCGGTCCTCGTCGCGGCCGGTCCACACGACGCGGTTGCTGGTGCGGACCAGACCGTCGTACGCCGTGCGCGGCTCGACCGCGCACCAGCCGACGGGCTCGTCGCCGAGGTGGGCCACGAGACCGCTGGTCGTCCCGGAGTCGGGGTGGCCGCTGTCGGTCTGCGTGCGCAGCCGGAACGCCCGCTCCTCCTGCGGGAACCCGGCGAAGCTCTCACCGACGGCGAGCTTGTAGCGCTGGCACTGGCAGCGGTGCCCGTTGCCGCGGGTGCCGAAGACCGTCTCCAGGTCCTCCCAGCCGACCTCGTTGGCCGGCACGACCGTCAGCTGCGGCTCCGCGCTCATCCGACGAAGATGCAGAACGGGTGTCCAGCGAGGTCGGCGAAGACGTGGAGGGGCTCGTCGGGGTCGTCGGTGCGATCGACCAGCTCACGGGCGCCCAGGGCCAGCGCCCGCTCACGCTGCCGCTCGAGCTCGGCGGCGTCCGACACCGTGAGGTCGAGGTGCAGCTGCATCGGGACCGTGTGGTCGGGCCAGGTGGTCGGCGTCAGCCGGTCGACGAGCTGGAAGGCCAGCACGCGCGAGCCGTCGTCCTCGGTGAGCACCAGCCAGTCGGGTGCGTCGGGAGAGCCGTCCGCTGGGGGCTCGTCGCCGGGGCGGTAGCGCAGGCCGAGCAGCACGCGGTAGAACTCCGCGAGCGCCCGCGGCTCGGTGGTGTCGAGCACGGTGTGCAGCAGGCGGGGGAACTCGGTCATCCGACGACCTCCGTGGTGGGCGACAGCGCTGATGTGCGGCGCGGCCCACCGTAGTGAGCGACGCCGACGCCGGGTACCCCTCAGAACTCGCTACGCGCCGGCGTTGCGGCGTCGGGTCTCCCAGGCCTTCTTCGCGGCCCGGCTCCGGCGTCGACGCGCGCGCTCCGCCTCGAGCCGCTCGCGCTCGACCTGCCGCTCCTGACGGCGTACGGCGGCGGCGGCCCGGCGCTCCTCCGCCGCCACCACCGCCGCGGAGCGGACCGGCCACACGTAGGGCAGGTCGTCGGGCGCGTCCGGGAAGAGCGGTCGGTAGTGCTCGGGGTCCTTGCGCACGAGCGCGGACCGGTGGCTGAGGTGCAGGTCCTCGTCGCCGAGCCAGGAGGGCAGGGCGCCGGCGGCGGCCAGCTCCTCCTGGCTCCGCGGGCTCCGCACCCCGGCCGTGCCGAGGTCGGCCACGATCGTGGCGGCGCACGTGTCGCCGAAGCCGAGGTCGGTCCACGCCTCGCAGCACACGAGCCCGTAGCGGCCGAGCGCCTCCTCGTACCCCTTCCACATGAGCGCGGCCGGGTGGTTTGCCCAGCCGTAGCCGGGCCGGGTCAGCGCGCGCACCACCTGGATGGTCTCCACGCGCTGCTTGCCCAGGCGCTGGCGGTCCAGCGCCCGGGCCGAGCGCGCGAAGTCGGGGTAGGGGAGGAACGTCTGCACGTGGCTCCTGGGGTCGTTGCGGGCGTCGTTACGGACGTCGTTGCTGGGCGTCGGGTCGGGGCTTGAAGCGGCGCACCTCGTGAGCCCAGCCGCACGCCTCGGCGATCTTGGCGGCCCACATCGTCGCGGCCTCGTCGTCGGGCACGTCCACGATCGCGAAGCCGCCCAGGAACTCCTTGGTCTCGACGTAGGGCCCGTCGGTGACCAGGACCTCGTCGCCGGTCGGGTCGGCGCTGTAGACGGGACCGTCCTCCTCCTCGAGGCCACCGGAGAAGACGTGGACGCCTGCGTCCTCCATCTCGTGGACGACCGCCATCGCGCGGGGCCCCTTGTCGCGGAACCACTCCTCGGGGTGGTCGCCGACCCACTGCTGGTTGAAGTAGAGGAGGTACTCGGCCATGTCGTGCTCCCTTGTCTCGCTTGCGGGCCCGGTGCCCGCTTCACCCCGTCTACGAACGGGACCGGGCCGGCACGACACCCGTCGGGCCTAGGCTGGCGCGCGTGGACACGCTGCGCAGCATCGCCCTGTTCGTCGGGGCCGCGATCGCCGAGATCGGCGGCGCCTGGCTGGTGTGGCAGGGCGTGCGGGAGCACCGCGGCTGGCTCTGGATCGGCGCCGGGATCATCGCCCTGGGCATCTACGGCTTCGTCGCCACCCTGCAGCCGGACGCGAACTTCGGCCGGATCCTCGCGGCCTACGGCGGCGTCTTCGTCGCCGGCTCCCTCGCCTGGGGCATGGCCCTCGACGGCTTCCGCCCCGACCGCTACGACGTGACCGGGGCCCTCATCTGCCTCGTGGGGGTCGCCGTCATCATGTACGCCCCCGGACGCACCACCTGACGCGCCCACGGGGCACGACGCACGCGGCGCCGTGCCCCGCGGATCAAGCGGGGATCAGATGTCGGATCAGGCGGTCTGCGGGAACTTCACACCGGTGTTGGCGTGGCAGCGGTAGCCGAAGGGGTTCTTGGCCAGGTACTGCTGGTGCTGGTCCTCGGCGTAGTAGTACGTCGGGGCGTCGCGCACCTCGGTGGTGATCTCGCCGAGACCGCGCCGGGCGAGCTCGGCGCCGTAGACGTCGGTCAGCTCGCGCGCGACCTTCTCCTGCTCCGGTGAGGTCACGTAGATGGCCGAGCGGTACTGCGTGCCGACGTCGTTGCCCTGGCGCATGCCCTGCGTCGGGTCGTGGACCTCGAAGAACGTCTTGACCAGGTCGGCGTAGGACACCTGGGCCGGGTCGAAGACGATCCGGACGGCCTCGGTGTGGGCGGTGCGGCCCGAGCAGACCTCCTCGTACGACGGGTGCGGCGTGTGGCCGCCGGCGTACCCGACGGAGGTCGACCAGACCCCGGGCGTCTTCCAGTAGATCTCCTCGGCGCCCCAGAAGCAGCCCAGGCCGAAGATGGCGACGTCGTAGCCGGCGGGGGCCTCGTCGGTGACGACGGGGGTGCCCAGGACCACGTGCTTGTCGGTGAGGTGGAAGTTGCGCTCGCTGCGACCGGGCAGGGCCTGGTCGGCGTCGATGAGCTCGGTCTTGGTGCGGGAGAAGAACACGGAGACTCCTATCGTCGGTTCTAGTCTCTCAACACCGGCGAGGGGCGGTTCGTTCCCCCGAGCACCGGCTGAGGTCCAGGGTCACGTCGGCGGGGACACCGCCCGGGACGCACATGACTCGACGTGCCTGGACCGGTGTCCGACATCACCAGCCCGACGGGGGCGATGACCTCGACGCCGGCGCTGAGTACGCTCGCTGAGTGAGCGAACAGCAGCACAGGTCAACAGAGCCGTTCAAGGCCCAAGGCTTCGAGACGCGTGCGATCCACGCCGGCTACGAGCCCGACCCCACCACGGGCGCGGTGATCCCGCCCATCTACGCCACCTCGACGTACAAGCAGGACGGCGTCGGCGGGCTGCGCGGCGGCTACGAGTACAGCCGCTCGGCCAACCCGACGCGCACCGCGCTGGAGGGTGCCCTCGCGTCGCTGGAGGAGGGGGAGCGCGCCTTCGCCTTCGCCTCCGGCCTCGCCGCCGAGGACACCATCGTGCGGGCGCTGTGCCGCCCGGGCGACCACGCCGTCATCCCCGACGACGCCTACGGCGGCACCTTCCGCCTCTTCGACAAGGTCGAGCAGTCCTGGGGCCTCGAGCACAGCCCTGCGGCCGTCTCCGACGTCGACGCGGTGCGGGCCGCGATCCGTCCTGGGCGGACCCGGCTGGTGTGGGTCGAGACGCCGACCAACCCGCTGCTCAACATCGGCGACATCGAGGCGCTCGCCGCGGTGGCCCACGAGGCGGGTGCGCTGCTCGTGGTCGACAACACCTTCGCCTCGCCGTACCTGCAGCAGCCGCTGACCCTCGGCGCCGACGTCGTGGTCCACTCGACGACCAAGTACGTCGGCGGCCACTCCGACGTCGTCGGTGGAGCCGTCGTCGTGCGTGACCTCGAGACCGCCGACGCCATCACGTTCCACCAGAACGCGATGGGCGCCGTGCCCGGACCGTTCGACTCCTTCCTCACCCACCGCGGGCTCAAGACGCTCGCCGTGCGGATGGACCGGCACTGCGACAACGCCGAGCTCGTCGTCGACTTCCTCAGCCGGCACCCGTCCGTGGAGCAGGTCATCTACCCCGGCCTGGAGGAGCACCCCGGCCACGCCGTCGCGAGCCGGCAGATGAAGCGCTTCGGGGGCATGGTGTCCTTCCGCGTCACCGGCGGGGAGGCGCAGGCGCTGGCCGTCTGCGAGCGCGCCGAGGTCTTCACCCTCGCCGAGTCGCTGGGCGGGATCGAGTCGCTGATCGAGCACCCCGGTCGCATGACCCACGCCAGCGTCGCCGGCACGGACCTGGAGGTGCCGTCCGACCTCGTGCGCCTCAGCGTCGGCATCGAGACCGCGGACGACCTGCTCGCCGACCTGGACCGCGCCCTCTCCGGTGGCTGAGGACGGCGCGGTCGCGATCTGCGTCGACTTCGGGTCGACGTTCACCAAGGCCTCGCTGGTCGACCTCGCCACGGCACGGGTCGTCGCCGCGGCCGAGCACCCCACGACCGTGCCCGTCGACGGTCACGGCGACGTCCTCGACGGGTACGACGCCTGCCTGGCCGCCCTCGTGGCGGCCGACCCGCGGGCCGAGGGAGCCGAGGTGCTGGCCTGCTCGAGCGCCGGCGGCGGGCTCCGGATCGCGGTCGTCGGCAACGAGGAGCTGGTCACCGCCGAGGCCGGACGCCGGGTCGCGCTGTCCAGCGGCGGCAAGGTGGTGGCGGTGCTGGCGGCCGCGGGTCGTGCCCCCGACCCCGAGCCGTACCGCGACCTGCGGCACACGGCCCGCCCCGACGTCCTGCTCCTCACCGGTGGCACCGACGGCGGCAACAGCGAGGTGCTGCTCCAGGCCGCGCGCGACCTCGTCGCCAGCGGTTGGGACGGGCCGGTCGTGGTGGCCGGCAACGTCGAGGCGCAGGACGAGGTGAGCGCGGTGCTCGGCGACGTGCCCCACGTGCTGGCCGACAACGTCGTGCCGACGATCGGCGTCCTGGCGCCGGACAGCGCGCGCGCCGCGATCCGCGAGATGTTCCTGGCCCACGTCATCGGAGGCAAGCACCTCAGCACCCGCACGGACTTCGTCGCGATGGTGCGCGGTGCCACCCCCGACGTCGTGCTGACGGGGGTCGAGCTGCTCGCCGACGGCCTGGACGCGGAGCGGCCGGGCGCCGGCGACGTCGTCGTGGTCGACGTCGGCGGCGCGACCACCGACGTGCACTCGGTGGTCGACGTCGACCCGGAGGACGCCGGCCTGTCGCGCGAGGTCGTCGCCACCACGCGGGTCACCCGCACGGTCGAGGGCGACCTCGGCATGCGCTGGTCGGCGTCGAGCACGGTCGAGGCCGCCGAGCTGAGCGAGCTGCCCGGGCTCCTCGCCGCGGCCGAGCGGCGCACCGCCGACCCGGGCTTCCTGCCGGTCTCCGGCGCGGACCAGGACGACGACGAGGCGATCGCCCGTGCGGCCGTCTCCCTGGCCCTGCGCCGGCACGCCGGCCGCTCGCGGGTCGTGGTGTCGCCCGAGGGCCGGGTGGTCGAGCGCTCCGGCAAGGACCTGCGCGAGGTGGACCTGGTGGTCGGCTCGGGAGGCGTGCTGCGCCACGGCCGGCCGGGCGTCAGCGCTCGCGTCTTCGAGGGGAGTGTCGGCGCCGACCTGGAGGGTGGTTGGCAGCTGCCCGAGCGGGCACTGGTGGTCGTGGACTCGGCGTACGTCCTGGCGGCCGTGGGCCTGCTGGCCCCCGACCACCCGGAGGCGGCCCACCGGCTCGCCCGCCGTCTGCTGGACTCCGACCGAGAATAGGGTGACCGCGTGAGCAACGACCACGAGCCGGAGGCGGGCGAACCCGGCGACGAGACACCGCCCGCCGCGCCGGCCGGGTCCCGGCTCCGGCACCCGCTGCGGCGCTCGCGTGCCCAGGCGAGCACCCATAGCGACGCGGAGGCCCGCGCCCACGAGGAGCGGATCACCCAGCGCCTGGCCCAGCAGTGGGCGCAGATGCGCGGGGAGCGGCGCAGCGAGCCGCAGCCGATCGTCGCGGGACCCTCCAACTTCAGCCGCGCGCAGGTGCCGTGGGGCCTCGACCTCGCCGCCGCGTGGGGCTGGCGCTTCCTGGTGATCGTCGCGGCCGGGCTGGTGCTCGTGAAGACGATCTCGTTCTTCTCGGTCATCGCGCTGCCGGCGGCGGTCGCCCTCCTGATCACCGCCCTGGTGGCGCCGCTCGTCGGCTGGATGGACCGGCACGGCTTCCCGCGCGGCCTGGCCTCGATCCTCGTCGTGCTCGGCGGCCTCGGGCTGGTCGGGCTCCTGCTGACGTTCGCCGGGCAGCAGGTCGCCAACGGCGCCAACGACCTGGCCGACTCCACCGTCGAGGGGCTCGACAAGATCCGCACCTGGCTCAAGGACGGACCGCTCAACGCGTCGGACTCCCAGATCAACGACTGGATCGGCCAGGCCCAGGACGCGATCACGAGCCGCACCGAGAACGGCGAGGTGCTCAGCCAGGTGACGTCGGTCGGGTCGACGCTGGGCCACCTGTTCGCCGGCTTCTTCATCGTGCTCTTCGCGACCTACTTCTTCCTCGCCGACGGCGACCGCATCTGGGCGTGGTTCGTGCGCCTGGCGCCGCGCGCCGCGCGCCAGCACGTCGACGGCTCGGGCCGGGTCGCCTGGATCTCGCTCACGCAGTTCGTCCGGGCCACGGTGCTGGTCGCCCTGGTCGACGCGATCGGCATCATGATCGGCGCCGCGGCACTCAACGTGCCGTTCGTCCTGGCCATCGGGGTGCTGGTGTTCCTCGGCGCCTTCGTCCCGCTGGTGGGCGCCTCGGTCGCGGGCGGGGTCGCCGTCCTCGTGGCCCTGGTCGACCAGGGCCCGCTCGACGCCCTGATCATGCTCGCCGTCGTCATCGCCGTGCAGCAGGTCGAGGGCCACCTCCTGCAGCCGTTCCTCATGGGCCGCTGGGTCTCGGTGCACCCGCTCGGCGTGATCTTCGCGCTCGGCGCGGGCGTCATCGTGGGTGGCGTGGCCGGCGCCCTGGTGGCCGTCCCGCTCGCCGCCGCCGGCAACGCCGTCGTGCAGCACCTGGCGTCCAACACCCGGGTGGGGGACGATCCGGTGGAGGAGCTCGAGGAGGACTACCAGGAGACCGGAGCCACGGTCGAGGTGGAGGACGCGCGCGATGAGTGAGGTCACGCTCGCCGACGTCGAGGCCGCCCGCGAGGTCCTCACCGGCGTCTCGATCGAGACCCCGATGGAGGAGTCGCGCTGGCTCTCCGCGCTGGTCGGCGGACCCGTGTCGCTGAAGTGCGAGAACCTCCAGCGCACCGGGTCCTTCAAGGCCCGCGGCGCCTACGTCCGGATCTCCCGGCTCTCGGCCGAGGAGCGCGCGCGCGGCGTCGTCGCCGCCTCGGCGGGCAACCACGCCCAGGGCGTCGCGCTGGCCGCGCAGCTGCTCGGCATCCGCTCCACGGTGTTCATGCCCGAGGGCGCCCCGATCCCCAAGGAGAAGGCGACCCGAGGCTACGGCGCGGAGGTGGTCTTCGAGGGCCGCTACCTCGAGGACGCGCTGGTCGCGGCCCGGCGGTTCGAGGCGGAGACCGGGGCCGTGCTCATCCACCCCTTCGACCACGTCGACATCGTCGCGGGCCAGGGCACCTGCGGCCTGGAGATCCTCGAGCAGTCGCCCGACGTGCAGACCGTGCTGGTGCCCACCGGCGGCGGCGGGCTGCTCGCCGGCATCGCGATCGCCGTCAAGGCGCTGCGCCCCGACGTGCGGGTGATCGGCGTCCAGGCGGCCGGCGCGGCGGCGTACCCCGACTCGCTGCGGCAGGGTCGCCCGGTCGCCCTCGACAGCATGAAGACGATGGCCGACGGGATCGCGGTCGGCCTGCCCGGCGACATCACGTTCGCCGCGGTGCGCGACCACGTCGACGAGATCATCACGGTCTCCGAGGAGTCGATGTCGCGAGCGCTGCTGGCGCTGGTGGAGCGCGCCAAGATGGTCGTCGAGCCGGCAGGCGGCGCGGCCGTGGCCGCGATGCTCGACCACCCGACGGCGTTCCGCACCCCCGCGGTCGCAGTCCTGTCGGGCGGCAACATCGACCCGCTGCTGCTGGGGAAGGTGATCCGGCACGGCATGGCGGCGGCCGGGCGCTACCTCAACCTCCACGTCAACATCCCCGACACCCCCGGCGGCCTGGCCCGCCTGCTCGCCGAGGTCGGCGACGCCGGCGCCAACGTGCTCGAGGTCGTGCACGAGCGCATCTCGCCGTCGCTGCACCTCGACGAGGTCGAGGTCCACCTCCAGCTGGAGACCCGCGGCGAGCCGCACGCCGAGCGGGTCCTCACCCGCCTGCGCGGCTGCGGCTACCGCGTCCTGGCCTAGCAGCGGTCAGTCGGTCGGACCGGCGGAGAGGGTGGCGCTCAGGTAGCGCCTCGTCCTGTCTCCGTGCAGGGTCAGGTACGGCCCGAACTGGTACCCGTCGTCGCGCGTGCTGGGCCACGTCTGGAAGGTGATGGTGGAGGACCCCTGCCGGTCGGCGCGCTTGATGGCCAGCTCGCAGCGCATCATGAGGCCGTCGTACGTCGGGGGCTCGTCCTGGTCCTCGACGGTATCGCCGGGCAGGTCCCCACCCATCTCGGTGAGCCAGTCGGCGGCCTCGGCGCACCGGGCCCGCTCCTGCCCGACGGCGACCCGGGTCTCCCAGGTCACGAGGTAGGAGTCCACGTCGTCCTCGGGCTCCGAGGAGACCCAGACGTCGTCGACCTGCCGTGCGCCACCGGCCAGCTCGAGGCCGTGCCCACCGAGGCGCCAGTCGGCCGCCGGCGGGTCCGCCCGGCTCACGCGGGAGCGCGCGGCCTCCTCGTCGGGGCCCGACAGGCATCCGGTCGTGGCGAGCACCAGCAAGACGGCGCCGAGCCGCAGCACCGTCGGGGAGGGACTCATGGGGGCAGTCTGCCCCACGATCTCAGCCCGTGTAGGGCTTCGCGTCGACGATGACGACCTCGAGCTGCTTGCCGTTGGGCGCCTCGTAGGAGACGGTCTCGCCGCGCTTGTGCCCGTTGATGGCCGACCCGAGGGGCGACTGCGGGGAGTAGGCGGTGAGGCCCTCGGGCTCGATCTCGCGGGCGCCGAGCAGGAAGGTCTCCGTCTCGTCCTCGGAGTCGCCGACGAAGCGGTAGGTGACGACCATGCCGGGCTCGACGACACCGTCGTCGGGAGGCGTCTCGCCGACCTCGGCACGACGCAGCATGTCCTCGAGCTGGCGGATGCGGCCCTCGAGCTTGCCCTGCTCCTCGCGGGCGGCGTGGTAGCCGCCGTTCTCCTTGAGGTCGCCCTCGTCGCGAGCGGCGCTGATCTTGGCGATGACCTCCTCGCGCACGGGCCCCTTGAGCTCGGCCAGCTCGGCCGTCAGCTTGTCGAAGGCGTCCTGGGTGAGCCAGATCGTGCCCTGGGTCTGCTGGGTCATGGGGGTACTCCTGTACTGCTGCGATGGTGATCAAGGTCCGGGAACGACAAGACCTTCGAGCCGGTCGTCGGCGTCGCGGGCCTGTCGGCCCAGCGGGACGGTCAGATGGGTCAAGTATACAAAGAGCCGGCCAAAAGGACGTCTCCGCAGGTCAGCGCGGCCGCGACTGCCCCTCGGCGGTGCAGCCGACCGACTCGACCGAGGTGGCCCGGCGCTCGGTACGGATGGTCTCCTCGACCCGGTCGTCGGCTCCCGGGTCGGGCGTGAACGACAGCTCCCCGACCACCGTGTGGTCCTCCGCGAACGCCCGCAGCAGGCACGTCGCGTCCACGGCGTCGTCGGCCAGCTGGACCTGCAGTCGGGCGGTGGCGGCGTGCTCGTCGACGATCTCGAAGCTGAGCAGCTCGGAGTCGACCGGGGGAGCGGAGTGGACGAGGACGGTCCACACCAGCCAGCCCAGGAACGCCCCCACCACGGCCACGCAGGCCGCGAGGAGCACGCGTCGCCGCCACGGGGCGGGAGCGCCGTAGCGGTCGGCGGGCACCGTCGGGGCAGGCGGCGAGGTCACCGGTCCAGGGTGACACCTACGATGGAGCCATGCCGCAGCACCCTCCCAGCGGGCCCCGCGCGGGCCTGCGCCTGATGCACGTGCACGCCCACCCCGACGACGAGTCCAGCAAGGGCGCCGCGTCCACCGCGAAGTACGTCGCCGAGGGTGTCGACGTCCACGTCGTCACCTGCACGGGCGGGGAGCGCGGCTCGATCCTCAACCCCAAGATGGACCGCCCCGACATCCTCGAGAACATGACCGAGGTGCGCCGCCAGGAGATGGAGCGGGCCCGCGACATCCTCGGCGTGAGCCAGGACTGGCTCGGCTTCGTCGACTCCGGCTGGCCCGAGGGCGACCCGAAGCCGCCGCTGCCCGAGGGCTGCTTCGCCCTGGCCCCGCTCGAGGAGGCCACCGAGCGGCTGGTCCGGCTGATCCGCTCCCTGCGACCGCACGTGCTGACGACGTACGACGAGCGCGGTGGCTACCCCCACCCCGACCACATCCGCTGCCACGAGGTGAGCGTCGCGGCGTTCGAGGCGGCCGGCGACCCCGAGCGGTTCCCCGACGCCGGCGAGCCCTGGCAGCCCCTCAAGCTCTACTACCACCACTCCTTCAACCGCGAGCGGATGCAGAGGCTGCACGACGCGATGCTCGAGCACGGGCTGGAGTCGCCGTGGGCCGAGCGCCTGGCCGAGTGGAAGCCCGAGCCCGAGTGGGACGCCCGCGTCACCACGAAGGTGCCGTGCGCGGAGTACTTCGGGGTGC
Source organism: Nocardioides lijunqiniae (assembly GCF_015024225.1). Lineage (GTDB taxonomy): Bacteria > Actinomycetota > Actinomycetes > Propionibacteriales > Nocardioidaceae > Nocardioides > Nocardioides lijunqiniae. The sequence continues at coordinate 150,734 of NZ_JACJGM010000010.1, read as the reverse complement.
GCGACCAGGCCCTCCTCGCCCACGCCACCCAGATCGACCCCGACGGATTCTGGTTCGCGGTGCCGCGCGAGCTGCAGGAGCGGGTCTGGCCGACCGAGGACTTCGAGCTCGTGGTGAGCCACGTCCCGTCCTCGGTGCCCGAGGACGACCTGTTCGCCGGCATCGACCGGGCCTCCTGAGAGACTGTGGCCATGGACCTCCTGATGCTGATCCTCCCTCTGGTGGAGCAGGGCCCCGACGACGAGGACGTCGTCGCCGGGTGGACCGCCTTCGGGATCTTCGGCCTGCTCATCCTCGCGGTCGTGATCCTCGGCTTCAGCCTCACCAAGCACCTCAAGCGCGCCGACCGCTCGGCGTCGGAGGGTCGCTACGACCCCTCCACGCGCAAGTCGGCGCCGCGCCAGTCGCCGCCGCAGACGCCGTCGTCCTGACCGCCGGGTCCTGAGCGGCGGGGCGTCACCGCTGCCGGGCCCCGGAACGTGAGTCACCGCACCCGTTTCCGCTGCGTCGCGCAGGGCACCGGGTGCTGATGACGTCGGACCAGCACCCGCGCGACCCGGATCCCACCCAGGCGGTGGACATGGCCGGTCTCCTCGGCGACGGCGGCCCGGCGGCGCCGCGACCCGCGGCCCACCTGCTGAGCGGGCGCTACGAGCTCGGCGCCGTTCTCGGTCGCGGCGGCGTGGCCGACGTCCATCGCGCGACCGACACGCTGCTCAGCCGTGAGGTCGCGGTCAAGCGCCTGCGCGAGGCGACCCCGTCGGACGCCGACCGGGCGCGCTTCACCGCCGAGGCCCGCACCCTCGCGGTGCTCTCGCACCCGGCGCTGGTCACCCTGCTGGACGCCGGTGACTCCGACGACCGCCCCTACCTGGTGCTGGAGCTGGTCGAGGGCTCGACGCTGGCGGGCCTGCTCGCCCGCGGCCCGCTGCCCGCCCCCGAGGAGGCCGCCCGGCTGCTCGGCGCCGTGGCCGGCGCCCTCGCCTACGCGCACGGGGCCGGCGTCGTCCACCGCGACGTGAAGCCGGGCAACGTGCTGCTCGGGGACGACGGCCGGGTCAAGCTGGCCGACTTCGGCATCGCCCGGATCGTGGGCGACACGGTGCGCCACACGATGACCGGGACCACGGTCGGCACCGTGGGCTACCTCGCGCCGGAGCAGGTGAGCGGCGCGGAGATCACCCCCGCCGTCGACGTCTACGCGCTCGGGCTGGTCCTGCTCGAGGCGGTGACCGGCGAGAAGGCGTTCACCGGCTCGACCGCGGAGGCCGCCGTCGCGCGGCTCGCCCGCGACCCGCACGTCCCGGAGACGCTGTCGGCGCCGCTGGCCGACCTGGTGCGGGCGATGACCTCCCGCGACCCCGGCGCCCGGCCGTCGGCTGCCGTGGTGGCCGAGCGGCTCGCGGTCATCGCGGACGGGGACCCGACCACCCTCACCCCCCTCGTCTCCTCGCCGCGGCTGCGTCGCCGTCCCCGGCCGGCGATGCTCGTCGCCGCCGCGGCCGTCGCGCTCGTGGTCGCCCTCGGTGGCGCCGGGCTGCTCGGCGGCGGCGACCCCAGCGAGGCGGACCGGCCGCCGGCTCCCGGCACGCCGTCGCAGACCGCCTCACCGTCCAGCGGTACGACGCCGGCGAGCGTGCGCCGTACGCCGCGGCGACCGGTGTCCGGCACGCCCACCGCGACGGCCGGGGACGGTCGCGCGTCGGCGCCGAAGACCGCCGCGCCGAAGCAGGCCGGACCGAAGGTCAGGGGACCGAAGGTCTCCGGCGGCAAGGCCAAGGGCGGCAAGGCCAAGGGCGGCAAGGGCAAGGCGAAGGGCAAGAACAAGGGCGGCAAGGGCAGCGGCAAGGGCAAGGGGAAGCGATGAGCGAGGAGCCGCGCCTGGTGGCGGACGTGGTCGTCGAGCGCCTGCGGGCGTGGGGCGTGACCCGGATCTTCGGCTACTCCGGCGACGGCATCAACGGCTTCATGGGCGCCCTGCGCCGCGCCGGCGGGGACCCCGCGCTCGTGCAGGCGCGCCACGAGGAGAACGCCGCGCTGATGGCGGTCGGCCACGCCAAGTACACCGGCGAGGTCGGGGTCATGACCAGCACCCAGGGCCCGGGCGCCGTCCACCTGCTCAACGGCCTCTACGACGCCAAGCTCGACCACGTGCCGGTCGTGGCGCTGGTCGGGCAGCAGGAGACGACCGTGCTGGGCTCGGAGTACCAGCAGGAGATCGACCTGCAGAGCCTGTTCAAGGACGTGGCGGCGCAGTTCCTCCAGACGGCGCTCTCGCCCGAGCAGGTGCCGATGCTGCTCGACCGCGCGTTCCGCACCGCGCTGGCGACCCGCTCGCCGTGCGTGGTGGTCCTGCCCCACGACGTGCAGCAGGAGGACGCGGCCGACCTCGAGCAGGAGCACGGCGTCATCGTGACCGCGCCCGAGTGGCGCCGTCCGCACGTCGTGCCGCGCCAGGAGGACCTGCAGCGCGCCGCCGACGTGCTCAACGCCGGCGAGAGGGTGGCCCTGCTGGTCGGCCAGGGCATCCGCGAGGCAGGCGAGCAGGTGCGTGCAGTCGCGGACCGGCTCGGCGCCGGCGTCACGACGAGCCTGCTCGGCAAGCCCTGGTGGGACGAGTCGCTGGCCCACTCGTGCGGAGTGATGGGCCACCTGGGCACGTCGGCCTCGGCCTACCTGATGGGGCACTGCGACACCCTGCTGGTGATCGGGAGCAACGATCCCTGGACCGAGTTCTACCCCGCGCCCGGCCAGGCGAGGGCGGTGCAGGTCGACCTCGACGGACGCCACCTGGGCAACCGCTACCCGGTCGAGGTGGGTCTGACCGGCGACGCCGCCGACACGCTGGCCGCCCTGCTCCCGCTGCTGCGCGAGCGCGAGGACACCTCGTGGCGCTCCGACGTCGAAGCGCAGGTGCGCGCCTGGCACGAGCTGGCGGAGGAGCGCTCGCGCCTGGAGGCGCGCCCCCTCAACCCGGAGCTGGTCGTGCGCTCCCTGAGCCCGCTGCTGCCGGCCGACGCCCAGGTCAGCGTCGACGTCGGCTCGATCGTCTACTGGTACGCCCGGCACCTGCGGCTGCCGCCCGGCGTGCCGGCGCACCTGTCGTCGACGCTCGCGAGCATGGGCTCGGCCCTGCCCTACGGCATCGCGGCCAAGCTCTCCGCGCCGGACCGACCCGTCGTGGCGATGGCCGGTGACGGCGCCATGCAGATGAATGGTGTCGCCGAGCTGATCACCGTCGCCCACCGGTGGCGCGACTGGGCGGACCCGAGGTTCGTGGTGCTGGTGCTGCACAACCGCGAGCTCGCGGAGGTGACCTGGGAGCAGCGCGAGACCGAGGGCGACCCCCGCTTCGAGGACAGCCAGAGCCTCCCGACGTTCCCCTACGCGGGGTACGCCGAGCTGCTGGGCCTGCGCGGGATCCTCGTGGACTCGCCCGACCAGCTCACCGACGCCTGGTCGCAGGCCCTGTCGGCCGACCGTCCCGTGGTGATCGAGGCGATCACCGATCCCGACGTGCCCCTGCTGCCGCCCTTCCCCGGGGGCCGCGAGAAGCTCGACAGCCTCCGCCGCGGCCTGGAGCAGGAGGGCGCCTCCGGCGAGCACGCCCGGGCGCTGCTCGACGAGCAGGTGCGCCAGGAGGAGCGGCTCTCGGGCGCCTGACGCCGGAGCCGACGCTCAGCCCTGGGCCTGGCCCGGCTGTTCAGCCTGCTCGGCGGCCTCGGCGATCTGGCGGCGTACGTCATCCATGTCGAGGCCCTTGACGCCGGTGATGACCTGCTCCAGCGCCTGCGGGGGCAGCGCGCCGGGCTGGGCGAAGACCAGGATGCCCTCGCGGAACGCCATCAGCGTCGGGATCGACTGGATGCCCGCCGCGGAGGCCAGCTCGCGCTGCTCCTCGGTGTTGATGGAGCCGAAGGTGACGTCCGGGTGGGTCTCGGAGGCCCTCTCGTACGTCGGCGCGAACTGCTGGCACGGTCCGCACCAGCTGGCCCAGAAGTCGACGAGCAGGATGTCGTCGTCCTCGACGTGGAAGGTGAAGTTCTCGGTGGTCAGCTCGATGGTGGCCATCCCACCAGCGTACGAGGTGCGGTGAAGCAGCCCCTAGCGCAGTGAGTACGTCGCCAGCGAGACGCTGACGTAGTGACTGACGAAGGCCAGGATCGTGAACGTGTGGAAGACCTCGTGGAAGCCGAACCACTGGGGCCACGGGTCGGGCCGCTTGAAGCCGTAGACCACCCCGCCCACGGTGTAGAGCAGGCCGCCGACCGCGACCAGCACGAGCACGGCGGTGCCGACGCCGGCGCCGAGACGCGTCGAGGCGCCGTCGATGAAGCCGGGGATGAAGAACACCGCGGCCCAGCCCAGGCCGATGTAGAGCGGGGTGTAGAGCCAGCGCGGGGCGCCGATCCAGAACACCCGGAACAGCACGCCGAGGATCGCGCACGCCCACACGGTGGTGAGCAGCACGACCCGCTGGGTGCCCTCGAGCAGCATCAGCGTCAGCGGCGTGTAGGAGCCGGCGATGAGGACGAAGATGTTGGCGTGGTCGAAGCGGCGCAGCGCCGCCCAGACCGGCGGCGACCAGGTGCGCGTGTGGTAGAGCGCGGAGATGCCGAAGAGCAGCAGCGCGCTGAACGCGAAGACCGCGGAGCCCCAGCGGGTGGTCGAGTCGGGGGAGAGGACGATCAGCACGATGCCGCCGGCAAGGGCCAGCGGTGTCAGGGCCAGGTGCATCCAGCCACGCAGCTTCGGCTTCACCTCGGCCAAGTGGTCATTGATGGACTCCAGGCCCGATCGCACTGCCTCGTTGGCGTGGTCGAAGGCGGGGGTCATGCGCAGACGGTACCCATTCGCACCGAGCGTGTGCTGACGACGCGGTGAATGTCACCCCGTACGCGGGAGGCGCGTGTGAGGGCTCTCACCCCCTACCATCGGAGACATGGCGGACTGGAAGGACGGGCTGCGTCGGGTGCTCTACCCGGCGTACGAGTCGCGGCTCCTGCGGCGGCTCCCCGACAACCTCCCGCAGCACGTCGGCGTGATGCTCGACGGCAACCGGCGGTGGGCCAAGGCGGTGGGGCGCGACACCGCCCACGGACACCGGGCGGGTGCGGCCAACATCGAGCCCCTGCTCGGCTGGTGCGACGAGGTCGGGATCCAGGTGGTCACGCTGTGGCTGCTCTCGACCGACAACCTCAACCGCCCCGAGGCCGAGCTCGAGCCGCTGCTGGAGATCATCGAGGAGGCCGTCGACTCCCTGGCCGACCAGCGCCGCTGGCGGCTGCACCCGGTGGGCGCGCTCGACCTCCTGCCGGCCCGCACCGCCGAGCGGCTCAAGGCCGCCGCGGAGGCCACGAGCGACGTCGACGGGATGCTCGTCAACGTCGCCGTCGGCTACGGCGGGCGCCGCGAGATCGCGGACGCCGTGCGCTCCCTGCTCCACGAGCACGCCGCGAAGGGCACCACCCTGGAGGAGCTGGCGACGATCATCGACGTCGAGCACATCTCCGACCACCTCTACACCAAGGGCCAGCCCGACCCCGACCTGGTGATCCGCACCTCCGGCGAGCAGCGGCTGGGCGGGTTCCTGTTGTGGCAGAGCGCGAAGTCGGAGTTCTACTTCTGCGAGGCCTACTGGCCGGAGTTCCGGCGGGTGGACTTCCTGCGCGCCATCCGCGCCTACGCCTTGCGCGAGCGCCGCTACGGCTCCTGAGCGCGGCCCGACGTCATGCACTCGTCACCCACGCTTCACCCCTGCGGGCGGGCGTGTCGCCACGGATGGACGTCTGCGAGGCGTAATTTCGAGAACACGGTGAGTGGGGAAGCTCACCGCATCGGAGGCCCGTTCGTGACACCACACGACCAGCTCGCTGGGACGAGGAGGCAGGCGCCCGCCTGCCGTCCGTCCCGGTGGATCGGACGCCGGCACTCCGGCGTTCGGGGCATCCTCCGGTCCATCAGCGTCGACTAGGGCGGGGCGCTGAGTGCGCGCACCGACCCGTGAGGGGTATCCCGTGCCGCAGGCCCAGCAGTCCCACCGCTCCACCCCCACGCACCGCACCTACGTCCTGGACACCAGCGTGCTGCTGGCCGACCCGGGGGCGCTGCGCAGGTTCGACGAGCACGAGGTCGTGCTGCCGGTCGTCGTGATCACCGAGCTCGAGGGCAAGCGGCACCACCCCGAGCTCGGCTTCTTCGCGCGCTCCGCGCTGCGGATGCTCGACGAGCTGCGCACCACCCACGGCCGTCTCGACGAGCCGGTGCCGGTCGGCGACCTCGGCGGCACGATCCGGGTCGAGCTGAACCACACCGACCCCAACGCGCTGCCGTCGGGCTTCCGGCTCGGCGACAACGACACCAGGATCCTCGCGGTGGCGCGCAACCTCGCCGACGAGGGCCACGACGTCACGCTGGTCTCCAAGGACCTGCCCCTGCGCATCAAGGCCTCGGCGGTCGGCCTCGACGCCCAGGAGTACCGCGCGGACGCCGTCCACGACTCCGACACCGGCTACTCCGGGATGGCCGAGCTCGAGGTCGAGGCCGGCATGCTCGACGAGCTGTACGACGACGGCGTGATCGACCTCGACGTCGCCCGCGACCTGCCCTGCCACCAGGGCCTGGTGCTGCTCTCCGACCGCGGCACCGCCCTGGGTCGCGTCGGCCCGGACAAGCAGGTGCACCTCGTGCGCGGCGACCGGGAGGCGTTCGGCATCCACGGGCGCAGCGCCGAGCAGCGGGTCGCCCTCGAGCTGCTGCTGGACCCCGAGGTCGGCATCGTGTCGCTCGGCGGGCGCGCCGGCACCGGCAAGTCGGCGATGGCGCTGTGCGCCGGCCTCGAGGCGGTGCTCGAGCGGGGGCAGCACAAGAAGGTCGTGGTCTTCCGGCCGCTGTTCGCCGTCGGCGGCCAGGAGCTCGGCTACCTTCCCGGATCGGAGTCGGAGAAGATGTCGCCGTGGGGCCAGGCGGTCTTCGACACGCTCGGCGCGATGACCTCCAAGGACGTCATCGACGAGATCCTCGACCGGGGCATGCTGGAGGTGCTGCCGCTGACCCACATCCGGGGCCGCTCGTTGCACGACGCGTTCGTCATCGTCGACGAGGCGCAGTCGCTCGAGGCCAACGTGCTGCTCACGGTGCTCTCGCGCATCGGTGCCAACTCCAAGGTGGTGCTGACCCACGACGTGGCCCAGCGCGACAACCTGCGCGTCGGTCGTCACGACGGCGTCGTCGCGGTCATCGACAAGCTCAAGGGCCACCCGCTCTTCGCCCACGTCACGCTCACCCGCTCCGAGCGCTCGCCGATCGCCGCGCTGGTGACCGAGATGCTGGAGAACGTCACGCTCTGAGTGACCGGCGTGGCTCATGGGGCTCGTGTGACCCATGAGCCGCGCTGTGGCGCGTCTCTCGTCAGGTTTTCCCCCGATCGGGCCCGTTGTGTTTGCGTGCGCCGGACCCGTCGGGCAGGGTGGCCCGAGATCATCTCGTGACCTACCGGCGCGTGATCGCCTTCCGTGTCGTCTACCTCAGGACATCTCCTCTGTGTCGAAGCACGTCAAGCACGTCCCCAAGCACCGGGCTCCCGTCGAGCGCCCCGCCCTCGTGGAGGCACCGCGCAAGGCCCTCCGCAACACGGTGATCCTGTCGTCCGTGGCGGTCGCCGCCACCGGCGTGACCGTGTCCACCGGCCTGCTCGGCCAGGCTCCGGCCGTCTCGGCCGCCGGCGACGCCGCGGCCGGCGCGTCCGGCGCGAGTGGTGCCGCCGCCGCGTCGTCCGACGCCACGGCGCCCGCCGCGTCGAAGCAGAAGTCCGCGCCCACCAGCTCGCTGGGCGCCGGCGAGCTCGGCGGTCGCACCGAGGCGGTGTCGCGCTCGTCGCGCCGCCAGGCCCTCAACACCGTCAAGTCCGCCTCGGTCGTGCAGACCCGGGTGTCGGCGATGACCGTCACCGAGGACATGTCCGACGAGGACCCGCGCGAGATCGGCGCAGCCCTGCTGGCGGAGTTCGGCTTCGGGCAGGACCAGTTCGGCTGCCTGGACTCCCTGTGGACGCGCGAGTCCAACTGGACCTGGAACGCCGACAACCCGAGCTCGTCGGCCTACGGCATCCCGCAGTCGCTGCCGGGCTCCAAGATGGCCTCCGCCGGTCCCGACTGGGAGACGAACCCGGTCACCCAGATCCGCTGGGGCCTGGGCTACATCCAGGACCGCTACGGCAGCCCCTGCAGTGCCTGGGGCCACTCCGAGTCCCACGGCTGGTACTGACCCCTCCGGCTCACCGTCGGCCCGCCACATCTCGCTGCCGGACCAGCGGGCCTCTCGCGTCCGTGAGTCCTCGCCCGGTGCGCGGCATCCGGCTCGCCCGCGGCCCCGGCCGCCCAGGCCCGGACTGACCACCTGCCGGCCTGCCCGACGTACGCGGGTCGCAGGCGTCCCCTCCGTCACAGAGCCCTCACGAAACTGGTGCTGACCGGACGAAGCTTCGTGCCGGAAGCGTGAGTTTCACCGGGTACCCGGTGAAACTCCTCGGCTCACGCCCCGCGCGCCGCCGGCCACCGCGCAGACGCGCGCGTCCGGTGCCGGGGGATTCGGGTACCTACGCCCGACCCCCCTCTAAGGAGCCCTGATGACGGACGTGCAACCTCGCAAGGACCGGGCGGACGACGCGGCTGAGCGGCAGCTGACCGGCCCGATGCTGGCCGCCGCGCTGGTCTCGGCCGTCGCCGGGCTCCTCTACGGCTACGACACCGGCATCATCTCCGGGGCGCTGCTCCAGATCTCCGAGGAGTTCGAGATCGGCAGCGGCATGGAGCAGACGATCGCCGCCGCCATCCTGCTGGGGGCCGTGCTCGGCGCGCTGTCCTGCAGCTACCTGTCCGAGCGGCTGGGTCGCAAGGGGACGATCCTGGTCGTCTGCGCGCTCTTCGTCCTGGGCTCGCTCGCCTGCAGCCTCGCCCCGAGCCCGTGGCTGCTGGTGCTGGGCCGCGTGGTGCTCGGGTTCGCAGTGGGTGGCGCCACCCAGACCGTCCCGATGTACGTCGCCGAGCTGGCGCCGCCGAAGCTGCGCGGCCGCCTCGTGCTGGCCTTCCAGCTCGCCATCGGCGTCGGCATCGTGATCTCCACGATCGTCGGCGCCACGGAGGCGGTGTCGTGGCGGATCTCCATCGCGGCCGCGGCCGTACCTCCGTTGATCATGCTGGCAGCGGTCGTGCGGCTGCCCGAGAGCCCTCGATGGCTGGTCAAGCGCGACCGCGCCGACGACGCCCGCGACGTGCTGCGGCGCGTGCGCCCCGACGGCCAGGACGTCGGCCCCGAGCTCGACGAGATCGTCGAGCTCGAGGAGCGCAAGCAGGAGACTCGCAGCCGCGACCGGGGCTGGTCGGGGCTGCGTCGCCCCTGGGTGCGGCCCGCGCTCCTGGTGGGCTGCGGCGTCGCGATCTTCACCCAGCTGAGCGGGATCGAGATGATCATCTACTACTCGCCGACCATCCTCACCGACAACGGCTTCTCGACGACCACGGCACTGCGGGTCAGCGTGGCCCTCGGCGTGACGTACCTGGTCATGCAGGTCATCGGGCTGAGCATCGTCGACCGCGTCGGGCGCCGTCGTCTGACGCTCGTCATGGTGCCGGGTGCGGCCGCGAGCCTGGTGGTGCTGGGCGCCTTCTTCGTCACCGGCAACGCCGGCCCCGACCAGGTGCCGTGGATCATCGCGACGCTCATCGTGTTCATGGCGTTCAACGCCGGCGGGCTGCAGCTGATGGGCTGGCTGACCGGGTCCGAGATCTACCCGCTGGCCGTCCGCAGCGCCGGCACCAGCGTGCAGTCGGCCTCGCTCTGGAGCACGAACCTGCTGATCACGCTCACCCTGCTGACGATGATCGACACGTTCGGCGTGGGCCAGACGTTCTGGATCTACGCCGCCTTCAACGTCGCCGCGTTCCTCTTCGTGCTGCGCTTCATGCCCGAGCTCACCGGCCACAGCCTGGAGGACATCGAGCGCCACCTCGAGAAGGGCGAGTTCGCCCCTCGCGACTTCGAGCGGTCCGGCTGAGGCCGCTGCGCTAGGGGACCAGGCCCACCAGGCGCCGGCTCTCGTCCCAGAGCCGGGCGGCGACCGCGTCGTTCAGGGCGAGCGGCGAGGGCTCGGTCAGCCGGTCCTCGTCGTAGTAGCCGCCCGTGAGCCCCTCGACCTCCTCGCCGACGGCCAGGCGGGTCAGGTGGGCCCCGCCCTCCTCCGGCGAGATCATCGCGACCCGCTTGCCGAGCGCCAGCACGGGCCGGGCCCACCACGGAGCGCCGCTCCAGATGGAGGTGGCGACCGCGCCGGGGTGCAGGCAGTTGACCGTGACCTCGGCGTCGGCGAGCTGCTCGGCCAGAAGCCGGGTGTGCAGGACGTTGGCGAGCTTGGAGCGGCCGTAGGCCTTGAGGATGCCGTAGCCGTGCTCGAAGCCGAGGTCGGTGAAGTCCAGGGTCCCGCCGTAGTGGCCGCGCGAGCTGGTGATGACGATGCGCGCGGGTGCGCTGGCCACCAGCCGCTCGCGCAGCAGCTCGGTGAGCAGGAAGCCACCGAGGTGGTTGACGGCGAACGTCGCCTCGATGCCGTCGTCGGTCAGGGTGCGCCGGTCAAAGACCGTGCCGGCGTTGTTGACCAGGACGTCGATGCGGTCGCAGGTGGCGAGCAGGTGGGCGGCCAGCGCGCGCACCGAGGCCTGGGACGCGAAGTCGGCCAGGGCCGGCTCGACCAACGCGCCGGGCGAGGAGGCCCGCACCGACTCGACCGCGGCGCGGGTCTTGTCGGGGTTGCGGCCGACCATGACGACGCGGTGCCCCAGGGCCGTCAGCTGCCGCGAGCACTCCAGCCCGATGCCGTCGCTGGCGCCGGTGACGACGACCGTGCTGCCGGTCACGGGTGGGTCATGCTCTCCAGGTCGAGCGCCTCGTCGAGCTGCTCCTCGGTGAGGTCGCCGCGCTCCACGAAGCCCATGGCCAGCACGGTCTCGCGGATGGTGGCCCCCTCGGCCAGCGCCCGCTTGGCGATCTTCGCGGCGTTCTCGTAGCCGACGTACTTGTTCAGCGGGGTGACCACCGACGGCGACGACGCGGCGTAGCGGCGCATCCGCTCGGCGTCGGCCGTGATGCCGTCGACGCAGCGCTGGGCCAGCAGCGTCATCGACGTCGACAGGATCCGCACCGACTCGAGCAGGTTGCGCGCCATGACCGGCATCGCGACGTTGAGCTCGAAGCTGCCGCTCGCACCGGCGACGGTCACCGCGGTGTCGTTGCCGATCACCTGGGCGCACACCATCAGCGTCGCCTCGGGGAGCACCGGGTTGACCTTGCCGGGCATGATGCTCGAGCCCGGCTGCAGGTCGGGCAGGTGGATCTCGGCCAGCCCCGTCGTGGGACCCGACGACATCCAGCGCAGGTCGTTGCAGATCTTGGTGAGCCCGACCGCCAGCGTGCGCAGCACGCCGCTGAGCTCGACGAGCGAGTCGCGGGTGCCCTGTGCCTCGAAGTGGTTGCGGGCCTCGGTGAAGGTCTCGCCGGTCAGCTCGTTGAGCGCGCCGATCGCGGCCTGGGCGAAGCCCGGCGGGGTGTTGATGCCGGTGCCCACCGCCGTGCCGCCCAGGGGGAGCTCGCGCACCCGCGGCAGCACCGACTCCAGGCGTTCGGCCGCGTAGCGCACCGTGGCGGCGTAGCCCCCGAGCTCCTGGCCGAGCATCACCGGGGTCGCGTCCATCAGGTGGGTACGTCCGGACTTCACCAGCCCGGCGAACTCGTCGGCCTTGGCCTCCAGGCTCGAGCCCAGCACGTCGATGGCCGGCAGCAGGTCGCCGACCACGGCGCGCGTCACGGCCACGTGGATGGCGGTCGGGAAGGTGTCGTTGCTCGACTGGCTGGCGTTGACGTGGTCGTTGGGGTGCAGCTCGACGCCCGCACGGGTGGCCAGCGAGGCGATCACCTCGTTGGTGTTCATGTTGGAGCTGGTGCCGGACCCGGTCTGGAACACGTCGATGGGGAAGTGCTCGTCGTGGGCGCCCGAGGCCACCTCGGCGGCGGCGTCGGCGATCGCGGAGGCCTGCTCCTGCGGCAGGATCTCCAGCTCGCGGTTGGCCCGGGACGCGGCGCCCTTGACCAGCGCCAGCGCCTCGATCATCCGGCGCTCCAGCGGGGTGCCGCTGATCGGGAAGTTCTCGACCGCGCGCTGGGTCTGGGCGCGCCACAGGGCGTCTCGGGGGACGAGGACCTCGCCCATGGAGTCGTGTTCGGTGCGGTGCTCGCTCATGGGTCCCACGCTAGCCCTTGACGATCACGTAACTGATCGATTACCAATAGTCATGGACGTCTTCGCCGCGCTCGCCGACCCTGTGCGGCGCGAGCTCCTGCGCGCGCTGACCACCGGTCCGTCCCGCGTCGTCGACCTGTCCGCGGCCCATCCGATCAGCCGTCCCGCCGTCAGCCGCCACCTGCGGGTGCTCGCCGAGGCCGGGCTCGTCACCGCCGACGACCGCGGCCGCGAGCGTCACTACCGGCTGCGCCCCGACGCGCTCGCGCCCGTCGCCGGGCTGGTGGCCGAGCTGGTGTCCGAGCCGCAGTCCGGCGCGGCGCCCTTCGCCGCGTCCGTCCTCGACGGCCTGGACCTCGAGGTACGCCGCACCGGCCGCGAGCGCCGCTCCGACCCCGCCACCCGCACCTCCGTCCCGACCGAGGAGACCGCATGACCAGCACCCCCGCGCCGCCCGCCGGACGCCGCGAGGTCCGCGACGGCACGTCGTACGTCGTCCTCACGCGCACCTTCCACGCGCCGGTCGAGGACGTCTGGGCCGCGGTGACCGAGCCGGAGCGCCTGGCGCGCTGGATCGGCACCTGGACCGGCGACCCGGCCTCGGGCGAGGTCGCGTTCCGGATGACCGCCGAGGGCGACGGCGTGGCGGAGGAGACGTACCGGATCGACGTGTGCGAGCCTCCCCGCCGCCTCGTCCTGCGCACCTCGGTGGACGACGACGGCGCCGAGTGGCAGCTGGAGCTCGACCTGGCGGAGAGCGACGGGGTCACGACCCTGACCTTCGCCCAGGTGATGGCCGATCCCGCCGTGGCGGAGAACGTCGGACCCGGCTGGGACTACTACCTCGACCGGCTCGTCGCCGCGGAGAGCGGTCGCGACGCGAGCGAGGTCGCCTGGGACGACTACTACCCCGCACGGTCGGAGCACTACCGCGCGGAGTTCTCCTGACCCGTGCGCGCGACGTAGACCCAGTAGCGCTCGTCGCGGCCCTGGAGCAGGACGTCGAGCGGGAGCGCCTCGACCTCGCCGAACACGGCGGCCAGGGAGTCGGCCAGTTCGGGTGCCTCGGCCGCCGACCAGATCGCCAGGGCGCCGCCGGGGCGCAGGGTCCGGTGCGCCGCGCGGAGCAGCGGCTCCTGGTAGAGCCGGGCGTTGCCCTCGTGGACGAGGTAGCCGGGGCCGTTGTCGACGTCCAGCAGGATCAGGTCGTACGTCGCCGGCGCAGCCTCGGCGAGCGCCACCGCGATGTCGGCGACGACGATGCGGACCCGCTCGTCGGCCAGCAGCGCCGGGCCGTGCGGCACGGTGCCGTCGCGCATCCAGCCGACCAGCGCTTCCTCGATCTCCACCACGGCGCAGGTCTCGACGCGCGAGTCGGCGAGCACCTCGTGCATCGTGAAGCCGAGACCGAGCCCGCCGACCACGACCGCCCGCGGCGGGTCGACCAGAGCGAGCGCCGCCGTCGCGAGCGCGCGCTCGGTGCTGACCTCGAGGGTGTCCATGACGAAGGCGCCGTTGGCCCTCAGCTCCAGCGCCGGGGTCCCGCCCTCGGGGCGCCGCTCACGCAGCACCAGCTCGCCGCGCTCGGACTCGGCGCGCGCGAGCTCGACGTACTCCATGCCCTCATCCTGCCAACGCGCGGCGGCGCGCCAGGCGGTGGGGCGAGGCGCTGGGGCGATCCTCAGTCGAAGATCTCGCTGAGCCAGCTCTCCTTGCGCTTCTTCTTGTAGCCCTGCTGGGGGTAGCCCTGCTGATAGCCCTGCTGGTGTCCGCCCCGGGGCTCCTCGTAGCGCTCGTAGCTCCGCTCGCGCTCACGCTCGCGCGGGGGCTGCTGGGGAGCGGGCGCGGGAGCCGGAGGCGCCTGCTGGGTCAGGGAGCGCTCGATGATCTTGTCGAGCTCGCCGCGGTCCAACCAGACGCCGCGGCAGCTGGGGCAGTAGTCGATCTCGATGCCGCCACGCTCGCTCATGGTCAGCGTGGTTCCGTCGGTGGGGCACTGCATGGGTCGCTCCTCTGGGCCGGGACTTCTACTCCACCAACGGACGGGGCGAGGTCGAGGTTCCCTCAGGTGCCTACCCGGCGCCCGCGACTGTGGCAGGGCAGGACGGGTACCGGTGCGCATGGCCAACGACGCGCACGACCAGGACACGCAGAGCCACGACACGGGCAGCAGCGACGAGGGTCAGGTCTCCGAGGTCGCCTCGATGGACCCGGCCGTCGCCGACGTCCCGATCTCCGACGACCAGGCGGTCGCAGGCAACCCCGACGACCAGAGCGGCGAGGCCCAGGAGGGCACCGCCGGACCCAACGCCGCGCCGCGGCACGACCCGCCCGAGGAGGGCAACGAGTCGTCGCACTGACGCGGCTCGGGGGAGCGATCAGCCCCGCTCCTGCGCCTCGGTGAGGATCGTGTCGGCGTTGCCGGCCACCCACAGCAGCAGCGGCGACATCGCGGCCATCAGGTCGCGGCCCCGGTCGGTGAGGCCGTAGTCGACGTGCGGCGGGATCACCGGGCGCGCCTCGCGCACCACGATGCCGTCGCGCTCGAGCGTCTTGAGCGTCGAGGCGAGCATCTTCTCGCTGATGCCGTCGACGGTGCGGCGCAGCTCGCTCCAGCGCAGCGTGCCGTCGGCCAGCGCCGCGAGCACGAGCACGCCCCACTTGCTGGTGACGTGGTCCAGGACGGTGCGGGTGGGGCAGCCGTCGGCGAACATGGCCGTGTCGTCGCCCCGCAGGGAGGCCAGGCTTACTTTCATGTAGGTACCTTACCAAAAGGTGGGTACTGCCGATCGGGAAGCATCTCGGTGCGGGCGGGGTTCGGGCAGGTGACATCCCGTCCACGCCTCGACAAAGGAACCTCATGACCACCCTCGTCACCGCCGCCTCCGGCCACCTCGGCCGCCTCGTCCTCGACTCGCTGCTCGAGCGCGGCGTCGCCCCCGACTCGATCCGCGCCGGCGCCCGCACGCCCGCGTCGCTCGCGGCGTACGCCGAGCGCGGCGTGTCCGTCGTGCCGCTCGACTACAACGACCCGGCCTCGGTCACCGCCGCCGTCGACGGCGCCGACAAGGTGCTGCTGATCTCCGGCTCCGAGGTCGGCCAGCGCGTGCCGCAGCACGCCGCGGTCGTCGACGCCGCCGTCGCCGCGGGCGTCGAGCAGCTCGTCTACACCAGCGCGCCGCGAGCCACCGACACCGAGCTGGTCCTGGCGCCGGAGCACAAGGCCACCGAGGAGCACATCGCCGCCTCGGGCGTGCCCGCCACGATCCTGCGCAACAACTGGTACACCGAGAACTACGAGCAGGACCTGCAGGTGGCCCGCGAGCACGGTGTGCTCGTCACCAGCACCGGGGACGGCCGGGTGCCGAGCGCGGCGCGCGCCGACTTCGCCGAGGCGGCCGCCGTCGTCCTCACCACCGACGGCCACGTCGGTCAGGTCTACGAGCTCGCCGGCGACACGTCGTGGGACTTCACGACCCTCGCCTCCGCCATGTCGGAGGTGCTGGGCCGCGAGGTGCAGCTGCAGCAGGTCAGCCCCGAGGACCGCGGCGCCCAGCTCCAGCAGGTCGGCCTCGACGCCGGCACCGCCGGCTTCGTCACCGCCCTCGAGGGCAACATCCGCGACGGCGTTCTCGACCACACCGACGGCACCCTCGGCCGCCTGCTCGGCCGCCCGACGACCCCGCTCGTCGACTCCCTGCGCGCCCTGGCGTAGTCGCAGGAGGGTAGTTTCGAGGCTCGCTCCGCTCGCACCTCAACCACCGGGCCGGGGGTTGAGGAGGGACGAAGTCCCGTCTCGAAACCCCGTCGGTGGAGGCGCTGTCTTCCCACTCACCGGGTTTCGAGACGGTTGCTGCGCAACCTCCTCAACCGCCGGTGGCGGGCTACTGGGCGGAGCGGACGCGGAGGCCGGAGATCGGGACGGTGACGGCGCCGGAGGGGTCGGTGAAGAAGTCGTTGCCCTGGTCGTCGACGACGATGAACGCCGGGAAGTCCTCGACCTCGATCCTCCACACGGCCTCCATGCCGAGCTCCTCGTACTCCAGGACCGAGACCGAGCGGATGCAGTCCTGGGCGAGGCGGGCGGCGGGGCCGCCGATCGAGCCGAGGTAGAAGCCGCCGTGGGTGTGGCACGCCTCGGTGACCTGCTTGGAGCGGTTGCCCTTCGCCAGCATCACCATCGACCCGCCGGCCGCCTGGAACTGCTCGACGTAGGAGTCCATGCGGCCGGCCGTGGTCGGGCCGAACGAGCCGGACGCCATGCCGTCGGGGGTCTTGGCCGGTCCGGCGTAGTAGACGGGGTGGTCGCGCAGGTACTGCGGCATCTCCTCGCCGGCGTCGAGGCGCTCCTTGATCTTGGCGTGCGCGATGTCGCGGGCCACGACCAGCGGTCCGGTCAGCGAGAGCCGGGTCCTCACCGGGTGACGGCGCAGCTCGGCGAGGATGTCGGCCATCGGCTGGTTCAGGTCGATCGGGACGACGGCGCCGCCGGCCACGTCCTCGGCCACGCCGGCGTCGGGCATGTACTGCGCCGGGTCCATCTCGAGCTGCTCCAGGAAGACGCCGTCGGGCGTGATCTTGCCCAGCGCCTGCCGGTCGGCCGAGCAGGACACCGCGATCGCCACTGGGCACGAGGCGCCGTGGCGCGGCAGCCGCACGACCCGCACGTCGTGGCAGAAGTACTTCCCGCCGAACTGCGCGCCGATCCCGAACGACTGGGTCAGCTTGAAGACCTCCTCCTCGAGCTCCAGGTCGCGGAACCCGTGGGCGCTCATCGAGCCCTCGGTGGGCAGGTTGTCGAGGTAGTGCGCGGAGGCGTACTTGGCGGTCTTGAGCGCGAACTCCGCCGTCGTGCCGCCGATCACGACCGCCAGGTGGTACGGCGGACAGGCCGCCGTCCCGAGCGAGCGGATCTTCTCGTCGAGGAACTCCAGCATCCGCGTGGGGTTCAGGACGGCCTTGGTCTCCTGGAACAGGAACGACTTGTTCGCCGACCCGCCGCCCTTGGCCATGAAGAGGAACTTGTACTCGGGGCGTCCCGAGGTCTGCGGGGTGGAGTAGAGCTCGATCTGGGCCGGCAGGTTGGTGCCGGTGTTCTTCTCCTCCCAGGTCGTCAGCGGGGCCAGCTGGGAGTAGCGCAGGTTGAGCCGCGTGTAGGCGTCGTAGACCCCCCGGCTGATGGCCTCGCCGTCGTCGGCGCCGGTGAGGACGCCCTCGGACTTCTTGCCCATGACGATCGCGGTCCCGGTGTCCTGGCACATCGGCAGGACGCCGCCGGCGGAGATGTTGACGTTCTTGAGCAGGTCGAGCGCCACGAAGCGGTCGTTGCCCGACGCCTCGGGGTCGTCGATGATCCGCCGCAGCTGCGCGAGGTGCGCGGGGCGCAGGTAGTGGGAGATGTCGTGCATGGCCTCCGAGGTCAGCCGCTCGATCGCCTCGGGCTCGACGCGCAGGAAGGTCCGGCCCTCCGCGGTGAACGTGGAGACGCCCTCGGTCGTCAGCAGCCGGTACGGCGTGTCGTCGCGGCCGATCGGCAGCAGGTCGGAGTAGCGGAACTCGGGGCCGGTGGTCACCTGCGAAGGCTATCGCCGCGCCTGCGCGGCCCCGCGCCGGTCCTCGGGCAACCTAAGAGCCGGTTGGTGCGTCGTACTCACCGTGACGGGACGACAAGACGGAGGGTCGGCGATGGCCAGGCGGGTGGCGGGGGTCGTCGCGCTGCTGGCGATCGCGGTGACGAGCATGCTCGCGGTCGGCGAGGTCACCGACCGCGACGCGCGCGCCGCGCACCCCGGCGACGACCGCTCCCGTGGCGCCCCGGCGTCCCCCGACGTGCCCCCGTCGGCGACACCGTCGACCACACCGTCGGCCGTGCCGCACACGGTGCCGCCGGCGCCGCCGGGCCGGCCCGACATCGTGCTGATCCTGATGGACGACTTCTCGCTCGAGCTGCTCGACACCATGCCGGAGGCGCAGCGCATGGTCGCGGAGGGCGCGACCTACGACAACGCGTTCGTCGTCAACTCCCTGTGCTGCCCCTCGCGGGCCTCGATCCTGACCGGGCAGATGCCCCACCAGACCGGCGTCCTCACCAACACCCCCAACGACGGCGAGCACCCGATCGGCGGCTACGAGGCGTTCACCGCCCACGGCAACGGCAAGCGCCAGTTCAGCGTCACGCTGCAGGCCTCCGGCTACCGCACGGGCTTCGTCGGCAAGTTCCTCAACCGCTACAGCGGGGAGGTCGTCGACGGCGAGCTCCAGCCGCCGCCGACGGTGCCGGGCTGGACCGACTGGCAGGCGCTCCTGGGCTCGGCCTACAGCGGCTGGGACTTCGAGAGCACGTCCCTCGACGCCGACGGGCGCGTGGAGCTGAACCGGCACCGCAAGCCGCCGCGCTCGGCCTCCGTCGCCCGCCGCGACCGCGCGTACGCCGGCCACGTCACGACCCGCAAGGCGGTGGCGTTCCTCGAGGAGCAGCGCGCCGGCGACGCGCCGTACTTCCTGGAGGTCGCGACCTACGCGCCGCACGGCCAGATCGAGAAGGCCTACGCGGACAACCCGCAGTTCCCCTCGGCCTTCCGCGACCGGGCCGCCGAGGGCGACCCGACCGGCGGCAACTGCGGCACCCGCCCGTGCGGCGAGCTCGGTCTCGAGGACCTCGTCGGCTACGACGACCCGCGCGGGGACAACGCGCCGACCTACCTGCTCCCCGGCGGCAGGACCGCGCCCGCGCCGCCGTGGCGGACCAACGAGCTCACGCTGAGCGACCAGGAGGCGCTGACCTACTACCGCGACCGGGCGCGGATGGTGCAGTCCGTCGACCGCATGATCAAGGAGGTGCGGGAGGCCGCCGGTCCCGACGCCTACGTCGTCCTCACCTCCGACAACGGCTTCCACCTGGGCCAGCACCAGCTCAACGGCGGCAAGGGCACGCCGTACGACTCCGACAGCCGGGTGCCGCTCGTCGTCGTGGGCCCCGGGGTGGTGCCGGGCGTGCGCCACCAGTTCGTCAACAACATCGACCTGGCGCCGACGTTCGAGGAGCTGGCCGGGGTGCGCACGCCGCGCTACCGCTCGGGCAGGTCCTTCGCGGCGTCGCTCACCGCTCCCGAGGCGCCCGGCGCGCGCTACGCGTTCTTCGAGCACACCTACGCGATGGCCCAGCCCGGCGAGGTCGACGCCGACCGTGGGTCGGGCGGGACGATCGACATCATCCCGTCCTACGTCGCGATCCGCGGCGAGGAGGGGTTGCTGGTGCGCGTCGACCTCGACCCGTCCTGGACGGGCACCGACCACGCCTACGAGCTCTACCGCTACGACCGCCCGTGGGAGGACACCAACGTGTTCGCCGAGGACCACGACGAGCCCTACGCGCGCGACCTGATGCGGCGCCTGCGCCGCCTGGAGGGCTGCGCCCCGGCGGAGTGTCGCGCGGCCGTGCGCTAGGAGGGCCAGGCGGCGCGCCAGACGCGACCGGTCTTGCCGTCGTCGCCCACGAGCAGCACGGTGTCGTCCGTGGCGCCGACCGTGAGCACGTGCTCGCCGGCGGCGGTGGGGCTCACGGGGATCTCGACCTCGCGCCAGTCGTCGTCGCCCAGCCGCCCCCACAGCGCGTACGCCGTCCCGTCGCTCACCGCGGCCAGCGCCCGGTCGCCGGCGGTGGCGAGGCTGCCGGCGCCGGTGAAGGCCTGACCGTCGGGGTCCAGCCGTCCGAACGACTCGGCGGCCGTCCACGTGCCGCCCTCGCGGCGCCAGGTGCCGAAGCGGTCGTCGCGCAGCCCCACCGCGAGCAGGCCGTCGTCGGTGCGGGCCACTCGCTCGAGGTCGGTGAAGCCCTCGGAGGTCGGCACCTCCTGCCGCTCCCACGTGCGGCCGTCGGGCGACACCCACGCCATCGGCACCCGGTTGACGCGACCGGCCACCTGGCCGCTGCCCACGACGGTCCAGCCGGCTCCGTCGTGGACCTGCGCGATCGCGAGGGTGTCGAGGCGCTCGTCGCGGATCAGCGCCGGGTCGTCGTCGACGAGCTCGAAGGTGCGCTCGTCGTCGGCGACCCACACCGCCGCCCCGGCCGTCCGGTTGCCGGCGACGAGCCAGGAGTCGGGGCCGGCCGCGACCCGCTCGACGCTGACGGCCTGGTCGCCGCCGAAGAGCGAGAACGGCGCGACGACGTCGGTGAACACGCCGTCGGGGCGCTGGTACCAGGTGGTGACCCGGGGGTTGCCGTGCGCGCCGCCGGACTTCGCGCCGACCATGACGACGCGGTCGCCCCGGCAGGCCACCGACGACATGATCGCGCGCTCGGCCCAGTAGCCCCGGGGGGCGAACCTCAGCGACGTCCAGGTGCGCCCGTCGTCGTCGCTGCGCCAGCCCGCGGGGACGCTGCCGTCGCCCACGAACACCCCGCCGGCGAGCCACCACGTGCCGTCGCAGGCGACCGCCTCGCGCACCGCGATGCGCCCGGCCGGCCCCTCGGGCAGCGGGAGGGACACCTGCTCCCAGGCGACGGCGGACGCCGTCGGGGGAGCCGGCTCGTCCTCCTGCGACCCGGTGCACGCGGTGAGCGCGAGGCAGGCCAGCAGGGGGGTCAGGAGTCGGCGCACCTCGTCAGGCTAGTGCGGCCGCCCCACGCCGATCGTTCATCGGCCGGGCCCCTCGCGGTCGCGAGGCGGTACGGTCCAGGTAGATCCACCCGTGAGGGTGATGTCGACGCGCGACCTCTCGCGCACGGATCAAGGAGAACTGTGAAGCCCAAGACCTCGCTGGTGTGCCTGGTGGCGCTCCTCTCGACCTCCGCCCTGGCCGCCTGCGCCCCGCCGGAGGACGACTCCCAGGACTCCGGGGCCGGCTCCGACGCCGCGTCGGCGACCTCGCTGGACGACTTCGGCTCGATGGACGACCTCGTCTCCGCCGCGGAGGAGGAGGGCGAGCTGAACGTGATCGCCCTGCCGCCCGACTGGGCCAACTACGGCGAGATCATCTCGACGTTCCAGGAGAAGTACGACATCAAGATCAACTCCGCCCAGCCCGACGCGGCGAGCCAGGACGAGATCAACGCCGCCGACCAGCTCAAGGGCACCGACCGCGCGCCCGACGTCTTCGACCTCGGCCAGTCCGTCGCCCTCGCCAACACCGACATGTTCGCGCCGTACCAGGTCGAGACGTTCGACGAGATCCCCGAGGAGTTCAAGGACCCCGACGGCGCCTGGGTCAACGACTACGGCGGCTACATGTCCGTGGGCTACGACTCGACCAAGGTCCCCGAGGTCACCTCGCTGGAGGACCTGCTCGGCCCGGAGTTCAAGGGCAAGGTGGCGCTCAACGGTGACCCGACGGCCGCCGGCGCCGCCTTCAGCGGCGTCGTCATGGCCTCGGTCGCCAACGGCGGCTCGGCCGACGACATCAAGCCCGGCGTCGACTTCTTCGCCGACCTCAAGGACGCCGGCAACTTCCTGCCGGTCGACCCGACGGCGGCGACGATCGAGTCCGGCCAGACCCCCGTCGTCATCGACTGGGACTACCTCAACGCCGCCGAGAGCGCCAAGGTCGACGGCTGGGAGGTCTTCGTGCCCGAGGAGGCGCCCATCGCGGGCTACTACTTCCAGGCCATCAACGCCGACGCCCCGCACCCGGCCGCGGCGCGGCTGTGGCAGGAGTTCCTCTACAGCGACGAGGGCCAGAACCTCTGGCTCAAGGGCGGCGCCCGCCCCGTGCGCGCCGACGCCATGGTGGAGGCCGGCTCGATCGACCAGGAGCTCTACGACGCCCTGCCCGAGGTGACCGGAACGCCGGTCATCCCGACCAACGAGCAGACCGAGACGATGGCGGCCTACCTCGCCGACAACTGGGCCAAGGCCGTCGGCTGAGCGTGTCGGAGACCGCACCGCTCGCCGGGCCCGCCCCGGCCCCGGCGGCGCCACCTCGGACGGGCCGGTCCTTCGGGATCGGCCCGTCCGTCGGGCTGCTGCCCTTCCTCGCCTTCGTCGGCATCTTCCTGATCGTCCCCACGGTCACCGTGTGCATCGGGGCGTTCCAGGCCGACGAGGGCGGGTTCACGCTCGAGAAGATCCGGCTCCTCGGCGAGGAGACGCCGCTGAAGGCGCTGCGCCAGAGCCTGGTGCTGTCGTTCACCTCCGCGGTCGTGGGCGCCGTGCTCGGCGCGCTCCTGGCCTACCTGGTCGTCACGGCGCCGCCGACCAGCATCGTGCGCCGCACCGTCACGGCGGTGTGCGGCGTGCTCGCGCAGTTCGGCGGGGTGACCCTGGCCTTCGCCTGGATGGCCACGCTGGGCTTCGGCGGCCTGCTCACCGACCTGCTGGCGACGTACGTCGGTGGTGACCCCAACGGCTCCTCCTGGCTCTACGAGATGCCGGGCCTGGTGCTGGTCTACACCTACTTCCAGATCCCGCTCATGGTCATCGTCTTCCTGCCGGCCCTGGAGGGGCTGCGCCCCCAGTGGCGCGAGGCGGCCGTCAACCTCGGCGCCACCACCTGGCAGTACTGGACGCAGGTGGCGTTCCCGCTGCTGCGGCCGGCCTTCCTCGGCTCGGCGCTGCTGCTCTTCGCGAACGCCTTCGCCGCCTACGCCACGGCCGCCGCGCTGGTGAGCCAGGGCGCGCCGATCACGCCGCTGCTGATCCGCAACTCGCTGACCAGCGAGATCGTGCTCGGCCAGGCCAACTTCGCCTACGCTCTGGCGCTGGAGATGATCGTCGTGGTCGCCCTCGTGATGGGCCTGTACGCCTGGCTCCTCAAGCGCACGTCCCGGTGGCTGTGATGGGTGCCGTCGTGTGGCGCGTCAGCCGCTGGCTGCTGCTGCTGGCCTTCGCGGCCTTCTTCCTGGTCCCGCTGGTGGCCCTGCTGAACTTCAGCACCCGCGACACCCGCACCGGCGAGCGCACCGGCGCCGCCTGGCAGGCCCTGGTCGAGGACCCGACGATGACGGAGGCGATCACCACCTCGCTGCTGCTGGCCGGGCTGACCGTGGTCGGCATGGTCGTGCTGCTGGTGCCGACGATGATCTGGGTCAAGCTCCGGGTCCCGAGGGCGACGCGGCTGATCGAGTTCCTGTGCCTGCTCCCGCTCACCATCCCGGCCCTCGTGATCGTCGTCGGCATGGACAACGTCTACGCCTGGGTCGACTACCTCATCGGCGACTCCGCCCTCACGCTGACGTTCGTCTACGTCGTGCTGGTGCTGCCCTACTCCTACCGGGCGATCGACTCGGCGCTTGGCTCGCTGGACGCCACCACGCTCTCCGAGGCGGCGCGCTCGCTGGGGGCCGGCTGGTTCACCGTCATCACCCGGGTGATCCTGCCCAACATCTGGCCCGGGGTGCTCGGCGGCGCATTCATCGCGATCGCCCTCGTGCTGGGGGAGTACACCGTGTCCTCGCTGACCAACTACGAGACGCTGCCCGTCGTCATCGTCGCGATCAGCAAGGCCAACGCACCCGAGTCCATGGCGGCGGCGCTCGCCTCGCTGCTGTTCGCCGCACTGCTGCTGATGATGCTGTCGTTCCTCGACCGCCGTCGTCGCCACCCCGGAGGGAAGTAGATGTCCACCACCGCCACCCAGGCCACCCGCGCCGGCGACGGCCTCGCCGTCGAGATGAGCGGCCTGCGCCGCTCCTACGGCGACGTGCACGCGCTCGACGGGCTGGACCTGACCCTGGCGCCGGGCGAGATGGTCGTCCTGCTCGGCCCGTCCGGCTGCGGCAAGACCACCGCGCTGCGGATCCTGGCCGGCCTCGAGCGACAGGACGCCGGCACCATCACCGTCGGCGGCAAGGACCTCACCCGGGTGCCGGCCAACAAGCGCGACATGGGCATGGTCTTCCAGGCCTACAGCCTCTTCCCGCACCTCACGGTGCTCGACAACGTCGCCTTCGGGCTCAAGCTCCGCGGCCGCTCGCGCACCGAGCGCCGTACTCGCGCGGGCGACATGCTCGACCTGGTCGGCCTGGGCACCCAGAAGGACCGGTACGCCAACCAGCTCTCGGGCGGGCAGCAGCAGCGGGTGGCGCTGGCCCGCGCGCTGGCGATCGAGCCGGCGGTGCTGCTCCTGGACGAGCCGCTGTCGGCGCTGGACGCCAAGGTCCGCGTGCAGCTGCGCGACGAGATCCGCCGCGTGCAGCTCGACGTCGGCACCACCACCCTCTTCGTCACCCACGACCAGGAGGAGGCGCTCGCGATCGCCGACCGGGTCGGGGTCATGAATGCCGGCCGGCTCGACCAGATCGCACCGCCGGCGGAGCTCTACTCCGCGCCGGCCACGCCGTTCGTGGGGGAGTTCGTCGGGCTCAGCAACCGGATCCCGGCCAACGTCACGGGCGACCGCGCCGAGGTGCTCGGCGCCGGCCTGCCGGTGCTGCCCGGCTCGGCTACGGGCTCCGGGCTGGCGCTGGTGCGCCCCGAGTCGGTGTCGGTCTCACCGGACGCCGCCGGCCACGGTCGGATCGTCTCGGTGGGCTTCCTCGGCCCGGTCACCCGGGCCAGCGTGGAGCTCGACGACGGCACCCTCGTCGTCGCCCAGCTCGCGAGCAGCGCCGCGGCCGACCTCGCGGTGGGCGACCGGGTGCGGCTCGAGATCGCGCCGTCGCCGGTGCTGGTGGTCGCGTCGTAGCATGCGGTCATGACGGGTGAGGTCGAGCGCAGCGACGAGGACCCGGGTCGGCTGCGCGTGTCCGACGCCGAGCGCCACCAGGTCGCGGAGATGCTGCGCGACGCGGCCGGCGACGGCCGGATCGACCTGGCCGAGCTCGACGAGCGGCTCGAGGCGACGTACGCCGCGAAGACCTACGCCGACCTGGTGCCCATCACCGCCGACCTCCCGGCGCACCGCGACGCGATGAAGGCGCCGTCGACGGGCGCGGCGGCGTCGCTGGTCACCCCGGGCGGGCCGCGCGAGGAGCGCCACTTCGCCGTGATGAGCGGGGTGGACCGCTCCGGCGTGTGGACGGTGCCCGAGCAGCTCACCATCCTCTGCCTCATGGGCGGCGCCAACCTGGACCTGCGCCACGCGACGTACGCCGCCCGGGAGGTCACCATCACCATCAACGCGATCATGGGCGGCGCCAACGTCATCGTCGGCCCGCACACGCACGTCGTCGTCGAGGGCACCGGCTTCATGGGCGGCTACCACGGTCCCTCCGGCCTGGTCGACCCCGAGCTCGACGCCGACTCACCCACCGTGCGCATCCGCGGCTTCGCCTTCTGGGGCGGCGTCAACGTCGAGCGCAAGCCTCGCTCCGACCCCCGCCCCACCCACCGGCACCGGCTGCACTGAGCCGCGGCGCCCGCGCTGGTCGAGGAGTTTCACCGGGTACCCGGTGAAACTCACGCTTCCCGCATGAAGCTTCACCCCGGAAGCGTGAGTTTCGTGCGGGTGCTGTGTCGCGTGGGGTCGCGCCTCGCCGCTGTATCCACAGGCGCGTGCGAGTCGGGTGCGGCCGCGGCGCGATGCGGGCAACGTCGTACCCATGCTGAGCGATCTGATGGGGACAGACGTGGCCCAGGGCTTCCTCCTGAGGCGCGACGCGCTGGCGTGCGGGATCGACGACAACGCGTTGGCGCGCATGGTCAAGCGCGGGGAGCTCGTGCGCATCCGGCACGGCGTCTATGCGTCCCGCGCCGCGTGGGGGGCGCTGTCCGGTCCGCAACGCCACCGGGTGCACACCCGTGCCGTCCAGGCGTTGTACGGAGAGCACGTGGCGGTGTCGCACACCTCCCAGGCGATCGCGGACGGCGCACCTGACTGGGGTCACGACCTACGGTCCGTGCATCTCACCCACCTGGCCGGTGGTGGCCGCCGACATGCCGGCATCGTCCACCACGAGGGATCGCTGCGAGTGCCTGATCTCAGTCGTTCCCCGGAGGGGTGGCACACGACACCGACCCGCACCGTGCTCGACTGCTGCAACCTGCTGAGCACCGAGGCGGGGCTCGTCCTGGCCAACTGGTACCTGCACCAGAGGTTGACCACGGTCGAGGAGCTGGAGGCGCGGTACGTCGAGCTGCAGAGGTCGCCGCGCACGCTGGCCGTACGCATGGTCCTCAGGCTGGCGGACGCCGGAGCCGAGTCGGTCGGTGAGAGTCGGTTCCTCTACCTCCTGTGGAGGGCGGGGCTGCCGCGCCCGGTCCTCCAGTGGGAGGTCCGGGACGGCGACGTCCTAGTGGGCATCGTCGACGCCGTCTGGCCGGAGCTGGGAGTGATGGCCGAGTTCGACGGCAAGGTCAAGTACGACCGTCTGCTCAAGCCTGGCCAGTCGCCGGCTGACGCTGTCTTCGCCGAGAAGGTGCGGGAGGACCGACTGCGAGAGGTCACCGGCTTCCGCATGATCAGGCCCATCTGGAGCGATCTCGATCGCCCCGACCGGCTGGTCCAGCGGCTCCGTCGGCTCCTGTTCCGAGCTGCGTGACGCCACGGCCAGTCGGTGGCCGCCCCGGCTCGTCCGAGTCACTCACGTCCCAGCGCCGTCACGAAACTCGCGCTTCCCGCACGAAGCTTCGTACCGGAAGCGTGAGTTTCACCGGGTACCCGGTGAAACTCACGGCCCCCCGGACGCACCGGAGCCCGGCCACCCCGAGGGGCGACCGGGCTCCGCGTGCGTACGAGCGGACCGGGGGATCAGCCGTCGGCGGACTCCGCGGCGGCGGTCTGCTGGTCGGCGACCTCGTGCTCGGCCTTGGCCTGCTGGGCGGGGTCGTGACCCTGCTCCAGCGCGGGCACGCGACCGGCGCGCTCGAGGTCGATGGTGAGGTTCTCGCCGGTGGCCGGGTCGAACAGGTGCATCTGCGAGGTGTCGACCCAGATCTCGGCGTCGTCGTCCTCGGCGACCTTGCTGGAGCCGTCGAGGGAGACGACCAGCTGGGTGCGCAGCGTCTCGCCGTCGAGGTCGCGCTCGAGCTGCTGCAGCTGCTCCAGCACCTCGGGCGGCGCCTCGAAGGGGATGTAGGCGTAGGCGGTGTTGCCCAGCCACTCCACCTGGTCGATCTTGGCGCGGAACGTCGAGCCCTGGCGGGTCTGGTCGACGACCGAGGCGTCCTCGAACGCCTCGGGCCGGATGCCTGCGATGAGCAGGCCGCGCCCGGCCACCTTGGCGGCCTTGTCGGCCGGGATCTCCACCTTGCCGAACGGCAGCTCGACGATGTTGCCCTCGACCGTCGCCGGCAGGAAGTTCATCGGCGGGGAGCCGATGAAGCCGGCGACGAACAGGTTGCCGGGGTTGGTGTAGAGCTCGCGCGGCGAGGCGAGCTGCTGCAGGATGCCGCGCTTGAGGACGGCGACCCGGTCGCCCAGCGTCATCGCCTCGGTCTGGTCGTGGGTGACGTAGACCGTGGTGATCCCGAGCTTCTTCTGCAGCCGCGCGATCTCGCTGCGCATCTGGCCGCGGAGCTTGGCGTCGAGGTTCGACAGCGGCTCGTCGAAGAGGAACGCGTCGGCGTCGCGGACGATCGCGCGACCCATGGCGACCCGCTGGCGCTGACCACCCGAGAGGTTGGCCGGCTTGCGGTCGAGGTGCTCGTCCAGCTCCAGGGTCTTCGACGCCGCGCGGACCTTCTCGTCGACGGTCTTGCTGTCGGCCTTGGCCAGACGGAGCGGGAAGGCGATGTTCTCGTAGACCGTGAGGTGGGGGTAGAGCGCGTAGTTCTGGAACACCATGGCCAGGTTGCGCTCCTTGGGCGCCAGGTCGTTGACGCGCCGGTCCCCGATCATCATGTCGCCCGAGGTGATGTCCTCGAGTCCCACGATCATCCGCAGCAGCGTGGACTTCCCGCAGCCGGACGGCCCGACCAGGATCATGAACTCCCCGTCGGCGACGTCGATGCTGACGTCGTTCACCGCGGGGAACCCGTCGCCGTACTTCTTGACGATGTTCTTCATGTCGATGGCAGCCATGAGATCAACCCTTCACTGCGCCGGAGGTCAGGCCGGCGACGATCTTGCGCTGGAAAATCAGGACGATGATGATGATCGGGATCGTCGAGACGACGGCTCCCGCGGCCAGCAGCGACGCCGGCCGGTTGAACGGGTCGGCCCCCACGAAGAACGACAGCGCCGCCGGGATCGGCCGCGCGCTCTCGGTCGAGGTGAGCGAGATCCCGAACACGAAGTCGTTCCACGCGAAGAAGAACGTCAGGATCGCGGCGGTGAAGACCCCCGGGGCCGCGAGCGGCACGATCACCTTGCGGAAGGCCTGCCACGACGTGGCGCCGTCGACCTGGGCGGCCTGCTCGAGCTCCCACGGGATCTCCCGGAAGAACGCCGAGAGCGTCCAGATCGCCAGCGGCAGCGTGAAGGACATGTAGGGGATGATCAGGCCGGGCCAGGTGTCGTAGAGCCCGATCGTGCGCCACATGTCGAACAGCGGACCGACCAGCGACACCACGGGGAACATCGCGATGGCCAGCGCCATCGTGAGCACGAACTTCTTGCCCTTGAACTCCAGGCGGGCGATGGCGTACGCCGCCAGCGTCGCGATGATCACCGAGAGCAGCGTGGCGATCAGGCTGATGCCGATGGAGTTGAAGATCGCCCGACGGAACTGCTCGTTGTCGAGGACGTCCGTGTAGTTCTGCCAGCCGGCCCCGTCGCCGTCCTTCGGGAGGAATCCGGGGCTGCCGTTGGTGATCGCGGTCTGCGACTTGAAGGACAGCGAGATGATCCAGGCGACCGGCAACAGGCACCAGAGCAGGATCAGGACGCAGCCGACTGCGGTTCCGAGCTTTCTCATGACCTCATCACTCCTGTCGCGCTTGGGCTAGGTCGACTCGGAACAGCTTCACGATCAGCGCTGCGATCAGCAGTACCGAGAGGAAGAGCAGGACGGACAGGGCCGAGCCCATCCCGAGCTGGAACTGCTCGATCGTCTGGCGGTAGGTGAGGAACGAGATCGACTCGGTGTTCACCGCGCCCGCCGTCATCACGAAGATGTTGTCGAAGATCCGGTAGGCGTCGAGCGCGCGGAAGAGGACGGCGACCATGATCGCAGCCCGCATGTTGGGCAGGATCACCTTCCACAGCCGCTGCCACCAGGTGGCACCGTCGACCTTCGCCGCCTCGAGCATGTCCTCGGAGACCTGAGCGAGCCCGGCAAGGAGGAGCAGCGACATGAACGGCGTGGTCTTCCAGATCTCGGAGACCATGATCGCGACGACTGCCGGCGTGGTCTCGCCGAACCAGTTGAACTGGAGGTCCATGCCAGGGATCCAGGAGTTCACGAAGCCGTTCTGGTAGCTGAACGCGAACTGCCACGCGAAGCCCGAGACGACGGTGATGATGCCGTAGGGGATCAGGATCGAGGTCCGGATGACCCCTCGGGCGAAGATCACGCGGTGCATCACCATCGCGAAGATGAAGCCGATGACGAGCTCGATGGCCACCGTGACCACCATGTAGAGCACGGTGATCCCGGTGACCTTCCAGAACAGCGGGTCGGTCAGGGCGGTGACGTAGTTGCCGAAGCCGACGAACTCCTTGTCCTCGGGGGCGGTCAACGCGTAGTTGAAGACCGAGAGGTAGAGCGCGCGCAGCATCGGGAACGCCGTGACGAGCAGCATCACGAAGATCGCCGGCGCGACGAGCTTCTGCCCGAGCCGGTTCTCGGCGCGGGAGCGGCTGCTGGTCTCGGGCGCGTTGCCCTTGCGCTTCGCCTCCGGAGCGGGAGCGGTCACGGTGCTCACAGGAGTGCCTTCCCTTCGAGGACGTCCTTCAGGAAGCGCGCCGACTCCTCAGGAGTCGAGCCGGGGTCGACCGTCCGCGGGGAGTGCCAGACACTCTGGACCGCGGCGGAGATGGTGGCGTAGTAGGCGCTCTTGGGCCGCGGACCGCCCTCGTCGACGCTCTGGCTGAACAGCTCGAGCAGATCGGCGGGGTAGGCCTCCTTCAGCTCCGGCGCGTCGTACGCCGAGTTGCGGGCCGGCATCAGGCCGGACTCGACCGCGAGCGCCACCTGGGCCTCGGTGGTCGTCACGCACTCCGCGGCCTCGAGGGCGAAGTCGGTGTTCTCGGAGTAGGCACCCACCCCGATGTCGATGCCTCCGATCGGAGGCTTGGAGGCCTCGCCCTCGACCGTGGCGGGGTAGCGCGCCCAGCCGAGGTCCTCGAAGTCCTCCTTCGTGATGGTGCCGGGCTCGATCAGGCCCTCGTAGTTCTTGTAGACGAACGTCCAGTTCGTCATGAACTCACCGGCGCCCTCGGCGGGGTACATCAGCCCCAGGCTGGTGCCCTCGTTGGACGTCGTCAGGTCGGGCTGGGCGGCGGGGGAGTCGGCGAGCTTCTGGATCACCGAGGCTGCGGCGCGTCCGGCCTCGGAGTCGATGTCGACCGAGGCGTCCTTGCCCTTCTCGTTGTCGCTGATGATGTCGCCGCCGGCGCCCTGGATGAGGGCGTTGATCCACACGACGTAGGCCTCGTACTTGTTGGCCTGCACGCCGACGGTGCCCTCGTTGTCGGCCGCGGCCTCGATGACCTGGTCCCAGGTGACGGGCTTGGTCATGTCGAGGCCGGCCGCCTCGGCGAGGGACTTGCGGTACCAGAGGACCTGGGTGTTGGCCCACTGCGGGAAGGCGTAAACGCCCTCGTCCCACTTGACCGTGTCGGCGGCTCCCTCGAGCACGTCCTCGTCGGTGGCGGTGCTGGCGGCGTCCTGCGGCAGCTCCTCGAGCCAGTTGGCGTTGGCGAACTCCGCGACGAACACGGGGTCGAGGCTCATCAGGTCGGTCGAGGAGTCCTTGGCCGCCAGGCGCCGGGCCAGCTGGGTGCGCTGGTCGGTGGCGCCCGAGGGCAGGAGCTGGATCTCGATGTCGTAGTCGTCGGTGCTGCACTGCTCCGCCAGCTTGGTCAGCGTCTCCACCCCGTCGGGGTTGACGTACCAGTTGAGCGTGGGCTTGCCGGAGTCTCCCGAGCACGCCGCCAGCAGGCTGGTGGCCAGGACCGCGACGCCGACCGCGGCGATGCCGCGGGTGCCTCCGCTCCTGCGCTTCTTCCGCCGGCGTACCGGAGGTCCTCCCGAGTCGTGCGCCATCTGTCCCTCCCGGATAGTGGTGTGGGTCACACGTCTAGTCCTATCGGACCAGATTGTCCACCGTCACACCGGTACCCGGATGGGGCATGTTGCCGACAGGGCTCTTAGCCCTGCGACCGGCCCTGCGACGGGCCATGCGACCGGCCCGACGACGCCGCCCGGTCCGCCGTTCGGCGGATGCCGGCCGCGAACGTCTCGAAGAGCGGCTCGGGCATGTCGTGGCCCATGCCCTCGATGAGCAGCAGCTCGGCGCCCGGGATCGCGGCGGCCGTGGCGCGGCCGCCGGACACGTGCACCATCTTGTCGGCGAGCCCGTGCACCACCAGGGCGGGCACCTTCACCGACCTCAGGCGCGCGCTGCGGTTGGGCTGGTGGAGGATCGCGAGCATCTGCCGCAGCACGCCCTCAGGCGTGACGCCGCGGTCGTAGGTCTCCTCGGCGCGGGCCGCCACCTGCTCGTCGCTCTGCGGAAAGCCGGGCGATCCGATCAGCTTCCACAGGGCTGCGCTCGCCTTGACGTAGGCCTCGCGGCCCGCGGCACGGTTGGCGAGGAGCGACGGCAGCAGCGACGGGTGCTGCCAGCCGACCGTGCGCTTGCCGGTCGTGGACATGATGCTGGTCAGGCTGCGCACGCGCTTGGGCTGGTTGATCGCCATCGTCTGCACGATCATCCCGCCCATCGAGACCCCGACCACGTGCGCGGACTCCAGGCCCAGGTGGTCGAGCAGGCCGAACGCGTCCTCGGCCAGGTCGTCGAGCGTGTACGGCGGTCGGGTGCGCCCGCCGGCGAACGCCCGCACCAGCGCGGTGCGGCCGACCCGGGTCCCCACCCGGCTCGAGCGGCCGGTGTCGCGGTTGTCGTAGCGCACGACGTAGAACCCGCGGGACGCCAGCAGCCGGCACAGCTGCGGGTCCCACCAGGTCATGGGGCCGCCGAGCCCCATCACCAGCAGCAGCGGCTCGTCGTCGGGGTCGCCGAAGGTCTGGTAGCAGAGCTCGACGCCCTGGGCCACGGGAGCGAACAGCTCCTCGGACACGACGACGTCGGGCGTGGGACGAGGACCGGTCGACATGACGCGATCATCTCGCATCCAAGGCCCCGGTGGTGCGACCGGGCCCGAGCTCCCACGTCGGAGGACCCGGTGGGCGTACCGTCCCCCGAGTGAGCAACCCCACACTGGCGTCCTTCCTGCTGCCGGAGGGGTTCGCGCGTCCGGCCGTCGTCGCGGTCATCCGCGAGGGGAGCGTGCTCACCGAGGCCGGCCGCTACGCGCTGCGCTCCGCCGGCGACCGCCGTGCCCGTCGGAGCACGCCGTACACCGGACGGCGCCGGCCCCGGGCCGTCGACCCGGTCGTGCTGGTGCCCGGCTTCATGGCGGGCGACGCGTCGCTGACCCTGATGGCCAGACACCTGCGGGCACAGGGATTCCGGACCTACCGCTCCCACATCCGCGCGAACGTCGGGTGCACGCTCGACGCGGCGGCGCAGCTCGAGGAGCGGCTGGAGTCGATCGTCATCCGTCGCGGCAGCAGGGTCCAGCTCGTGGGGCACAGCCTCGGTGGCATGCTCGCGCGCGGCATCGCCGTACGCCGACCGGACCTCGTGTCCGGCATCGTGACCCTCGGCAGCCCGATGCTCGCGCCTGCCGCCCACCACCGGGTGCTGACCGCGAGCGTCGACCTGCTGGTGCGGCTCAGCCGCGCCGGCGTGCCGGGCCTGATGGCCGCCGACTGCGTGGCCGGCGACTGCGCGCGGCAGAGCTTCGACGAGAGCCAGCTGCCGATGCCGGCGGGCGTGGGCTTCACCGCGGTCTACTCCAAGCGCGACGGCATCGTCGACTGGCGAGCGTGCGTGCCGGCGGCCGCCCACGGCATCGAGGTCACGGCGTCCCACGTGGGCATGGCCGTCGACCCGCGGGTCATCGACCACGTGGTGACGTCGCTGCACCGCCAGGCGGCGGCGTCGGTGACGTCAGTGGTCGAAGTCGATCGCGGAGTAACTGCGTAGCTTCTGCAGGCGGTGCTCGGAGGTGATCGAGCGGATCGTGCCGCTGCGCGATCGCATGACCAGCGAGTGGGTGGTGGCGCCGCCCTTGGCGTAGCGCACCCCGCGCATGAGGTCGCCGTCGGTGATGCCGGTGGCGACGAAGAAGCAGTCGTCGCCGGTGACGAGGTCGTCGGTCGAGAGCACGAAGTCCGGGTCGAGGTCGTGGCCGGCGTCGAGGGCGCGCTGGCGCTCCGCGTCGTCCTGCGGCCACAGCTGGCCCTGGATCACGCCGCCCATGCACTTCATGGCGCAGGCGGTGATGATCGCCTCCGGCGTACCGCCGACGCCGAGCAGCAGGTCGACACCGCTGTCGGGTCGGGCCGCGGAGATCGCGCCGGCCACGTCGCCGTCGACGATGAACTTGATGCGTGCCCCGGTGGCCCGGATCTCCTCGGCCAGCTGAGCGTGACGGGGCCGGTCGAGGAGCACGACGGTGACGTCCTCGGCCTTGCCTCCCTTGGCCTTCGCGACCTGGTGGATGTTCTCCGCGACGGGGTAGCGGATGTCGACGACGTCGGCCGCCTCGGGCCCCGTGGCGAGCTTGTCCATGTAGAAGACCGCGGACGGGTCGTACATCGACCCACGCGGGGAGACCGCCAGCACGGCGACCGCGTTGGCCATGCCCTTGGCGGTCAGGGTGGTGCCGTCGATCGGGTCGACCGCGACGTCGCAGTCGGGGCCGGTTCCGTCGCCCACCTGCTCGCCGTTGTAGAGCATCGGCGCGTTGTCCTTCTCGCCCTCGCCGATGACGACGGTGCCGTTCATGCCGATGGTCGAGATCATCACGCGCATCGCGTTGACGGCCACGTCGTCGGCGCCGTTCTTGTCGCCGCGCCCCACCCAGCGACCTGCCGCCATCGCGGCCGCCTCGGTCACCCGCACCAGCTCGAGCGCCAGGTTGCGGTCGGGAGTCTGGGGCGCGACGTCGAGCGAGGGGTCCATGGTCGGCATCGTAACGGGGACCCCGGTGACGTCGGAGGCCGCTCAGTCCGCGGCGTACGCCTGCACGGCGGTCTCCTTGACCGAGAGCCAGACCTGCCGGCCGGGGGCCAGCCCGAGCTCGCCGGCGGCGGCCGGGGTGACGTCGGCGAGCAGCTCGTGCTCGCCCGAGACCAGCAGGCGTACGGCGTCCCCGTGCGGCGCCGCGCTCAGGACGACCCCGTGCCACTGGTGACGGGCCGACCCCTCGGGGCGGTGCAGAGAGACCGTCACCGCGCGCGGGCTGAACGAGCGCAGGACCTCGCCCTCGCGCAGCACGTTGAGGCCGACCAGACGCGCCACGTGGTCGGTGCGGGGGCGGGCCGCGACGTCCTGCGGGGTGCCCTCCTGGGCCACCCGGCCGCGGTCGAGGACGACCACCCGGTCGGCGAGGGTGAGGGCGTCGATCGCGTCGTGCGTGACCAGCAGCGCGACCCCGGGGTAGTCGGCGAGGTGACGGGCCAGCTCGAGGCGCAGTGCGGTGGCCACCCCCACGTCGAGCCCGGCGAAGGGCTCGTCGAGGAGCAGCAGGGCCGGCCGGGTGGCCAGCGCCCGGGCGATCGCCACCCGCTGCGCCTGCCCGCCGGACAGCTCGCCCGGCCGGCGCGACGACAGGTCGCCGACGCCGAGGCGGTCGAGCCACGCCCGGGCGGTGGCCTCCGCGTCGCGTCGTCGGACGCCTCGCGCGCGTGGCCCGAAGGCGACGTTGTCGAGGGCGGTGAGGTGGGGGAAGAGGGACTGGTCCTGGAACACGTAGCCGAGGCCGCGGTCGCGCACGAGCCGCGGCGGCTCGGTCCAGCTCTCGCCCGCGACCCTGACCGACCCGCTCATCTGGACCAGGCCGGCGAGCGCGCGCAGGAGCGTCGTCTTGCCGGCGCCGTTCGGTCCGATGACGGCGACGACCTGCCCGGCCTGCGCGGTGAGGGCCGCGTCGAGCCGGCCCTCGACGTAGACCCGTGCGTCGAGCCCGCTCACGGCGTGGTCAGCCATCGGTTGCGGAGCGCGGCGAGGATCGCGACGGACGCCAGGAGCAGGATCATGCTGAGCGTGCGCGCCACCTCGGGGTCGGCCTGCAGCGTGGTGTAGATCAGCGACGGCATGGTCTGGGTCGTGCCGGGGTAGTTGCCGGCGAAGGTGATCGTGGCGCCGAACTCCCCGAGCGACCGGGCCCACGCCAGCACCGCGCCCGCCAGCACGCCCGGCATCGCCAGCGGCAGCGTCACGCGTCGGAACGTCGTCCAGCGCGAGGCGCCGAGGGTGGCCGCGACGACGTCGTAGCGCTCGCCGGCGCTGCGCATCGCGCCCTCGACGGACAGCACGTAGAACGGCATCGAGACGAACGTGTGGGCGATGACCACCGCTGGGGTCGTGTAGGGCAGCGAGACGCCGCCCTCGCGCAGCAGGGGACCCAGGACGCCGGTGCGTCCCAGCGCGGTCACGAGCGCGACGCCGGCGACGACCGGAGGCAGCACGAGCGGGACCGTGACGGCGGCGCGCAGCACCGCGCGGCCGCGGAAGTCGACGCGGGCGAGCAGCCAGGCCAGCGGCGTCCCGAGCAGCACGCAGGCGACCACGGTGGCCCCCGACGCGACCGCCGTGAGACGCAGCGCCTCGCCTACCTCGCGGCTGCCGAGACGGTCGAGGAAGGTCGCCCACGGGGTGTCGAGCACCAGGCTGACCAGGGGGAGCACCAGGAGCGCCGCGGCGAGGGCGGCGGGGACCAGGAGGACCAGGGGCGGGCGGCCCAGGGTGCGCGCCGTCGTCACGGCGCCCCGAAGCCGGCGTCCCGGAGGACCTGCTGCCCCTCCTCGTCGAGCACGAGGTCGACGAACTGCCGGGCCAGCTCGGCGTCCTGCGACTGGTCGAGCGGCGCGATCGGGTACGTCGTGACCTGCGCGTCGGCGCCGGGGACCTCCACGGTCGTCACCGCGTCGCCTGCCGCCACCGCGTCGGAGGCGTAGACCAGGCCGGCGTCGGCCTCGCCGCTGGTGACCTTGGCCAGCACCGCCTTGACGTCGACCTCGAGGCTGGCCGGCTCGGCACCCGGGTCGGCGCTCGAGAGCAGGGCGGCGGCGACCTTGCCGCAGGGCGCGGTGTCGACGCAGACGACGTAGTCGACGCCCGGGCCCAGGTCGTCGAAGGAGCGGATGTCGGCCGGGTTGTCCGCGGGCACCACCAGCACCATCGTGTTGGTGGCGAAGACCCGCGGGTCCGCGGCGAGCGCGTCGGCGGCGCTGTCCATCGTCGTGGTGTCCGCGGTGGCCAGGACGTCGGCCGGGGCGCCGCCCACGGCCTGCTCGGCGAGGGTCGCCGAGGAGTCGAAGGCGAGCCGGACACGCACGCCCTCGTGCGCGGCCTCGAAGTCGGCGGCCAGGGTCGTGAACGTCTCGGTGAGTGAGGCCGCTGCGAGCACCGTGATCGTGCGCTGCTCGCCGTCGTCGCCTCCGCAGGCCGCCAGCGGCAGCACGAGCGCCATCCCCGCGACGGAGGCGAGCACGGGGGAGCGGCGGCTGCTCACGGACGCTCCACGACGACGTTGGTCGACTTCACCGAGGCGACCGCGCGCACGCCGGGCTCGAGGCCGAGGTCGTCGGCGGCCTCGGAGCTCATCAGCGAGACGATGCGGTAGGGCCCGCAGATGAGGTCGACCTGCGCCATCACGGCGTCCCTCTTGACCCGCACGACGATGCCGGTGAGCCGGTTGCGGGCGCTGACCGCGGACGCGCGGGCCGGGTCAGGGTCGCGGGAGTCGGCCAGCGACTCGGCGAGGACGGCGAGGTCGGCGCCCGCGATGACCGCGCGGCCGTCGGCGGTGGAGGCGGCCACCCGGCCCGCGTCCACCCAGCGGCGTACCGTGTCGTCGCTGACGCCGAGGATCTCGGCGGCCTCCGCAAGTCGGTAGGTGCTCACGCCCACAGTGTGCCGCAGGTGCGGTCAGGTGACCAGCCACAGAGCCGTGACTGCGGCAGCGAGGCTGAGAGGGGTCACGGCGAAGGAGACGAGGTGGAAGCGGGCCAGGCCGGGCGGCTCGCCGTACCGGCCGAGGTGGCGCGCCCACAGGAGGTTGGCGAGCGAGCCGCTGTAGGTGAGGCCGGCGCCGATGTTGAGGCCGAGCAGCGCGGCGAGCACCGCGGTGTCGCCGAGCGGGGCGAGGAGCGGGACCAGCAGCAGCGTCGCGGAGAGGTTGGTCAGGAGGTTGGCGAGCACCGTCGCCAGCACGGCGATCAGGGCCAGGGCCGCGAGGCCCGTCGATGCCGGCAGCACCTCCTCGACGAGGTCGCCCAGGAAGCCCTCCGAGATCGCGGCCACCACCACGCCCAGCGCCAGCACGAAGCAGGCGAAGCCCGGGTGGGCGGCACCCACCACGTCGCGCGCCACGAGCAGCCGGCGGCGCCGGGCCCAGACCACCAGCACGAGCGCCGCCACCGTGGAGACCACGAACGGCTCGACCCCCAGCGGCGAGGTGGCGGCGAAGCCCACCAGCATCAGGGCCACGACCGCGACGGGGACCGGCTCCACCGCGGTGACCTCCGTCGCGGCCACCTCGGACGGCGTCGCGGCGAGCTCCCGGCGGAAGACCAGGCGCAGCACGACGTACTCGACCGCGAGCACCGCGAGCAGTACGGGTGCCATCGTGACCGCGAAGCCGGCGAAGGTCAGGTCGAGGTGGGGCATCGCCAGCAGGTTGGTGAGGTTGGAGACCGGGAGCAGCAGCGAGGCGGAGTTGGCCATCCGCAGGCACGCGTAGGCGCCGGGCGTCGTCGAGGTGCCGGCAGCGACCGCCGCCCCCACGACGACCGGCGTGAGCAGCACGACGGTGGCGTCGAGGCTCAGCACGGCGGTGACGAGCGCGGCGACCAGGAAGGCCGCGGTGAACAGCCTCCGGGGGGCGTGGCGGCGCCCTGGTCCCGGACGCAGGAGGCGTCCCGCCGCCGCGAAGAGCCCCGCCCGGGCGCAGACGTCGGAGACGACCAGGATCGTGGCGAGGAAGGCGACGACCGGCGCCAGCTCGCGCACGGCGTCGCCGGCGTGGTCGAGGGAGACCAGGCCGGTGGCCAGCGCCGCCGCCGCGGCGAGCACCGCGACCGTCGCCTCGACCCGCCCGGAGGGGTGGCGGTAGGCCGTGACGAGCAGCGCCAGGAGGGCTGAGACCGCGACCACCTCGGCGACCAAGTGAGCGAGGGTCGGCACGCGGGCAATCTACCGACCTGTGAGGATGGGCCCGTGAGCGACAGCGAGAAGCCGGCCCGGTACGCGCGGTCGGCCAACGGCCTGATCGCCTCGCTGGTCGTCACCGTGCTCGCCGTCGCCGCGTTCGTGGTCTTCCGTGCGGTGACCCGGGAGAACCCCGAGATCGAGCCCGAGGCCGTCGACTACCTCGAGACCGTCGAGCTCGTGCAGGACGCGGGGCTCCAGATCGCCTACCCGCCGTCGCTGCCCGAGGGCTGGAAGGCCACCAACGTTGCGTTCACCCCCGGTGACCGGCCCGCGTTCGGCCTCTCGATCCTCACCGACGACGGCACCTTCGCCGGGGTGCGGCAGGAGGACGAGAGCCTCGACGACCTGCTGGCGACGTACGTCGACGAGGACGCCTCCGAGGAGGACCCGGTCGACTTCGACAGCCCGATCGCGACCACGTGGGAGAGCTACTCCGACGAGGGCGGCGACCGGGCCTACGCGGCCGAGGTGGGCGAGGACAACCTGCTGGTCTACGGCTCGGCGAGCGAGGACGACCTGCGACTGCTGCTGGAGTCGCTCACCACCGACCCGCTGGGCTGACCCGCGTCAGTCGTCCTGCCGGTCGAGCACCTCGTCCAGGCGCTTGCGGGCGCCGTCGAGCCACTCCTGGCAGATGGTGGCGAGCTGCTCGCCGCGCTCCCAGAGCGCCAGGGACTCCTCGAGGGTCGTGCCGCCGGTCTCGAGGCGGCGTACGACGTCGAGCAGCTCCTCGCGGGCGGCTTCGTAGGAGGGCGTGGCGTCGCTCATGCGGAGTCTTCTTCCTCGTGCGGGACGGGGTCGGGGGTGGTCGAGTCGACGGTGGCGGCGATGCGGCCGTCGGCCACGCGGACGCTGACCGCGCCGCCGGGCGACACCGCGTCCAGGGAGGTGACGACGTGGCCGTCGGCGTCCTGGAGGACGGCGTAGCCGCGCTCGAGGGTCGCCAGGGGCGAGAGCGCGCGGGCGCGGGCGCGCTGGTGGCCGATGTCGTCGGCAGCGCGGTCGAGGGCGTGGCGCAGGGTGCGGCGGCTGCGCTCGAGCAGCGCGCCGAGCTCGGCCCCGCGGTCGTCGATGAGCGAGCGCGGGTCGGCCAGCGACGGGCGCTCGCGCAGCGCGTCGAGGCGGTGCTGCTCGTGGTCGACGCGGGTGCGGACGGTCTGGCGCATGCGCAGCCGGGCCTGCCCGAGGCCGGCCACCTCCTGGTGGACGTCGGGGACGACCAGCTTGGCGGCGTCGGTCGGGGTGGAGGCGCGGACGTCGGCGACCAGGTCGAGCAGGGGGGAGTCGGGCTCGTGGCCGATCGCGGACACCACCGGCGTGCTCGCGCGAGCCACGGCCCGGATCAGGCCCTCGTCGCTGAACGGCAGCAGGTCCTCGACCGCGCCGCCGCCGCGAGCGATGACGATCACGTCGACCGTCGGGTCGCGGTCGAGCCGGGCGACGGCGTCCATGACCTCGGCGGCCGCACGCGTGCCCTGCATGGCCGCGTGGACGACCTCGAACGCCACCGCCGGCCACCGTCGCTGGGCGTTGTCGAGCACGTCGCGCTCGGCGGCGCTGTTGGGGGCCGTGACCAGCCCGACCTTGCCGGGCAGGAACGGCAGCCGGCGCTTGAGCTCCTGGGCGAACAGGCCCTCGGCCGCGAGCAGCTGGCGGCGCTGCTCGAGGCGGGCCAGCAGCTCGCCGAGCCCGACCATCTTGATCTCGCGGGCGTAGAGGGAGAGCGTGCCGCGGTTGGCGTAGTAGGAGGGCTTGGCGTTGATGACGACGCTCGCGCCCTCGACCAGCGGCGGGTTGAGCCCGTCGAACATCTGGCGCGAGCACGTCACCGGCACCGACACGTCGGCCACGGAGTCGCGCAGCGTCATGAACACGGTCCCGACGCCGGGGCGCCGGCTCACCTGCGCCACCTGCCCCTCGACCCACACCGGCCCCAGCCGGTCGATCCACCCGGCCACGGCGTTCGCGATCTGGCGTACGGGCGCCGGCGACTGCGCAGACGTCTCCAGGGCCATGCCCGCGACCCTAGACGGTCGCTCCGGCCGGTCGTGACGCCGCGTGAGTTTCGCCGGTCG
This sequence comes from Nocardioides lijunqiniae, assembly GCF_015024225.1. GTDB lineage: Bacteria > Actinomycetota > Actinomycetes > Propionibacteriales > Nocardioidaceae > Nocardioides > Nocardioides lijunqiniae. The sequence continues at coordinate 110,100 of NZ_JACJGM010000010.1, read as the reverse complement.
ACCGGCGAAACTGGCGGTTCCGCCGCAGGTTCGGTGCGGGAAGCGTGAGTTTCGCCGGTCGACCGGCGAAACTCACCCTGGACCGACGAAGTTTCAGCGGTCAAGGTCCAGATTCGCCGGTCGACCGGCGAAACTCCCGCGCCGCTGAGCCCCGAACGCACCACACCGCCCCGCCGCAGGAGCGGCGAGGCGGTGCGAAGGGTGTGAAGAACCCGCGGGTGCGGGTCGGCGGTCAGGCCGCGTGGTGGATCTGCACGGCGGGCGCCGGGGCGGCCTGCGCGGCAGAGATCCAGCAGGACTCCATGTGGGTGCGACCGGACGGGTCGACAACGGGGATCCAGCGCATCACGAGCTGGTCGGACATCTGGGATTCGTACATGGGACACCTCCTGTTCATCTGGTGTTCACCAATCTAGCACATCCCCACTTGGAGTGACAGCCCACGCCTGGAATCGACGCTCACGCCCCACCTGACCCCCATGTGAGCCCTGGGAAGGCCGCAGTCGCTCCACCCTTCCGGATGAACACCGTCGAGGAGTGCCCCCACGGTCCCCAGGGCGCCCAGGATCCACTCCAGACACCGACGCACGAGACCCAATATCGAGCGCCTTGCCCGAAAACGGGCAGAAACTTGCGCCACGAGACCGGTCTCGGCACAGTTCAAGACGTGGCACCGGACCGAGAGCTCGTGGAGCGCGTCGCCGCGAGCACCGGGCTGTCGCCGGCGGAGGCGGCCCGGGTCATCGAGGACGTGCTCGCGTTCGTGGCGGAGCCCGTCGAGCACTACGTGCGCCGGCGCCACACCGAGCTGAAGACGTACGGCGCGAGGAACCCCGAGATCTTCGCGCGCATCGCGAGCGAGCTGGCCGACCGCGTGGTGGCCGCTCCCCGCCTGACCGAGCGGCAGATACGCCGCCTCATCTACACCTAGAGGACCACAGACATGTGCGGCATCGTCGGCTACATCGGCACCCAGCAGGCAGCCCCGCTGCTCCTCGAGGGGCTCACCCGTCTCGAGCACCGCGGCTACGACTCCGCCGGGGTCGCCGTGCTCGGGTCCGGGCTCCGCGTCGCGAAGAAGGCCGGGCGGGTGCGCGACCTGAGCGCCGAGCTGCCCAAGCGGTTCAGCGGCAAGGTCGGCATCGGGCACACCCGCTGGGCCACCCACGGCCCGGCCAACGACGTCAACGCCCACCCGCACGTCGACGCGACGGGTGACGTCGCCGTCGTCCACAACGGGATCATCGACAACGCCGCGGCGCTGCGCGAGCGGCTCACCGACGAGGGCGTGGAGCTGGCCAGCGACACCGACACCGAGGTCCTCGCGCACCTGATCGCCCGCTCGACGGCCGACACGCTCGAGGAGCGGGTCGCAGAGGCGCTGGCCGCGATCGAGGGCACGTACGGCGTGGCGGTGCTGCACGCCGACTTCCCCGACCGGATCGTGGTGGCCCGCAACGGCAGCCCGCTGATCATCGGCGTGGGGGAGAAGGAGATGCACGTCGCCTCCGACCTCGGCGCGCTGGTCCGCTACACCACCACCGTGGCGCACCTCGACGACGGCGAGATGGCCACGGTGACCGCCACCGGCTTCACGACGTACCGCCAGGACCTGACGCAGGTCCAGCGCGCGGCCACCGAGGTCGACGTCGACCCGGCCTCCTACGACGCCGGCGAGCACGAGTCGTTCATGCGCAAGGAGATGCTCGAGCAGCCGGCCGCCGCCGAGCGTGTGCTGCGCGGGCGGCTCGACGAGCGCTTCGGCACCGCCCACCTCGGCGGCCTCAACATGGACGCCCGCGAGACCCGCGAGATCCGGCGCGTCAAGATCCTCGGCTGCGGCTCGGCCTACTACGTCGGGCAGATGGGCGCCTCGCTGATCGAGGAGCTGGCGCGCATCCCGGCGGACGCCGAGGCCGCCAGCGAGTTCCGCTACCGCAACCCGATCATCGAGCACGACACCCTCTACGTCGCCGTCAGTCAGTCCGGCGAGACCATCGACACCCTGCTGGCCGTCCAGGAGATCCGCCGCAAGGGCGGGCGCGTCGTAGGCCTGGTCAACGTCGTCGGCTCCGCCATCGCGCGCGAGTGCGACGGCGGGATCTACCTGCACGCCGGGCCCGAGGTGGCGGTCGCCAGCACCAAGGCGCTGACCAACATGTTCCTCGGCTTCGCCCTGCTGGCGCTCCAGCTCGGCCGCGTGCGCGACCTGTCCATCTCCGAGGGCAAGCGGCTGATCGAGGCGCTGATCGCGCTCCCCGCGCAGCTGCAGGAGGTCCTCGACGGCGAGGACCGGCTGGCAGAGATCGCCACCGGGCTGGCGCAGGCGGAGTCGCTCTTCTTCGTCGGCCGGGTGCGCGGCTTCCCGGTCGCGCGCGAGGGCGCGCAGAAGTTCAAGGAGATCAGCTACCGGCACGCGGAGGCATACCAGACCTCCGAGCTCAAGCACGGCCCGCTCGCGCTGATCTCGCCCGAGGTGCCGACGGTCGCGATCGTGCCCGAGGACGAGCTCACCGACCGCAACGTCGGGGCGCTGCACGAGATCGCCGCCCGCCGCGGCCCTCTCGTCGTCGTGACCCACCCCGACGTCGACCTGCGCGGCCTCGACGTCCAGCGCATCGACGTGCCCCGCAGCGCGCGCGAGCTGGACCCGATCCTGCTCACGATCCCGCTGCAGCTGCTCGCCTTCCACGCCGCGCAAGTCCTCGGCCACGACATCGACAAGCCTCGCAACCTCGCCAAGAGCGTCACCGTGGAGTGAGCGGCCTCCGAAGGGGGTAGGACGTCAGCATGAGACGCCCCCTCGCGAGCGCTGCTGCCGCCGTCGTCGTGCTGTCCCTGCTCCTGGCCGGGTGCGGCGACGACGGTGACGACCCCGACGCCGGCGAGTCGTCCCAGACCAGCGAGCCGACGGACGAGCCCACCGACGAGCCCACCGACGAGCCCAGCGGGTCGGCCGAGCCGGACGGGCAGGCCGAGCCGGCCGGGGCGCCGTGCGACGTCGTCACCGACGAGCAGCTGACGAAGATCACCCGCTCCGAGCAACGGGTCAGCGGCCCCCGGCAGGAGGGGACCAGCCAGCGGTGCGCCACGGTCCGCGGCGCCGACGACGGGCTGGACCTCACGTGGACCTTCCAGGAGCCGGTCATGAGCTTCGACGAGCTCGTCGAGTACGAGTCCGACCCCGCGCTCGAGCAGCAGCGGGTGCAGGTGGGTGGGGTCCCGGCGGTCCTGATGACCGGGGAGTACGTCGGCGAGCAGCTGGCGAGGGTCCTGGTCGAGGTCGAGGCCGGACATCTCGTCGTGGAGGCCAAGAACAGCGTGGTGGGCGAGCCGCGTCCGGAGGCCGAGCTCACCCGGGTCGCCACCGAGATCGCGGCGGCGTACGCCGGCTGAGCGCCGCGCCGTTTGCGCCGGTCGCTCGCGGGGTAGGCCACCGGCGCGGCGCGACGGGCGTGCCGCAGGGCGGGGGCCAGCGTGACCGGCGGACAGATCACCATCGAGTGGGGCAACCTCGAGCGGATGTTCGCCGCCATGAACAAGGTCGGCGACCAGGCCTACGAGATCGACACCTACTTCAACGAGCGGGTCTGCAACGCCAGCGGCTTCGACTACGACACCTGCGCGATGAAGCCCATCGGCGACATGCTGCCCACCCTCGGCGGGTGGTTCACCGACATGCGGCAGGTGTTCGACGGACGGTGGGACGGCGTCGGGGACGCCATCCACAACACGGTGCGCCAGATCGACCTGCGCGACGGCGACATCGGCCACGTCTTCACCCACTACCGCGGCTCGGGCATCCCCTCGCACCTGCGGCCCCCGCCGATCGACGTCGACATCGAGCTGTTCGAGATCGCCGACCTCGGCGACTCGCTGGGCGAGCCCGAGGAGGGCGACGAGCGGCAGAACCACAACAACGCCTTCGACGGCGCGGCCGCCACCTGGGACACCGCTCGCGACACGATCAACGAGGGCGTCGACCTCATCAACGGTCTGGGGATCGGTCTCAACATCGACCGGCTCTCGGAGAAGAGCCTGCGCGACTACATCGTCTTCCCTCTGTCGGCCAACTACGCCCGGATCCAGGAGAACGCCTCGGCGTGCCGCATCGTCGACGGCGCCATGCGGGCCTGGGGGATGAACTTCACGCAGCTCTCGGGGAAGGTCGAGCTGGGCCTGCAGGGTCACGCCGGGCTCGCCCTGCACGCCCAGCTGAACCTCTACCACGCCGTGATGGCCACCGTGGGCTTCGGGATCGGCAAGGGCTCGGCGGTGTTCGACCAGATCGCCGTCGTCTCCGAGAAGATCGCGGTCGAGGTCGAGGACGTGCTCGTCATCCTCGGCAAGAAGCTCGGCAAGCTGAGCTCGAAGATCGCCAGCCGCTTCGTCCCGGGCCTGGGGTGGTTCCTCCTGGCCCTGGACATCGTCAAGACCAAGGGCGCGGTCATCCAGGACATCATCGACGACATCGCCCAGTGCAAGCAGATCATCGACGACTGCTTCGCGCTCGTCGACGAGATCAAGGCCTGGGCGGAGACGCAGGCCGAGCGCCTGGACAAGTTCCAGGAGGTGCTCGACGCGGTGCAGAAGCTGCCGATGGTCGGGGAGATGAAGGCGCTCGAGGACCTGCCGGCCAGCATGGACGACATCGAGGCGTCCCTGGACAAGGTCAAGGACTTCGGCGACGAGGCGGGCCAGGCCAAGGACGAGCTCGACGGCGCGCTCGAGGACATGGGGAGCCAGGAGTACGAGGACCTCCCCGACTCCGCGCCCGAGCAGTACGAGGAGGGCGACGACATGCTCATGGCGCCCGGCCCGCTCGAGGGCACCTACCCGGGCGGCAGCAGCGGCGAGCCGCAGGTCACCGCGTGACCGGCCCTGCCCTGCCGGAGGGCTTCTACGACGCGTCCGCGGCGGCGCCCGCCGCGACCGACCCCGGGGCCGAGCTGGAGCAGGCGGTGGCGCACGACGCCACCCGTCGGCTGGAGGACGCCCTCGGCCGCGTCGCCGAGCACGTGGCCCGGGCCCGCGAGGAGGAGCAGCGCGACGGCCTCGACGACCAGACGCGCGCGCTGCTCGAGGGCCTGACCGGCGCGCCCGACGCGCCGCTGGAGTGGCGCAGCCTGCACGACCGCGTCGCGTCCGGGGCCACGTCCTGGGAGCGGGTCTGGGCCGAGCCCACGCTCGAGGCGGGCGGGAGGGACCTGGTGCTCGCGGTGATCGGAGCCCAGGTCGAGGCGGCGACGCAGGCCCGCGCGGCGTTCGTCGAGGCCGCGGCACGCGGCGAGCACGACGAGGTGCCGGGCGCCGGCGGGGCCGGTCGGCGCGGCTGAGGCTCGGGCCCGCGCGGCGCGTGGGGGGCGGCGTGATACAAGCCACCGCGTTGGCGAATCGGACGCGGGGCCGCGAAGCCACTACCGTTGACGGGTGACCACACCATCAGAGACCGACACGATCGAGGGAGCGACTCCCACGTTCGCGGACCTCGGGCTCGGTGACGCAGTACTCAAGGCCCTGAAGGACGTCGGCTACGAGAGCCCGTCCGCCATCCAGGCCGCCACGATCCCGCCGCTCCTCGCCGGCAACGACATGGTCGGCCTCGCGCAGACCGGTACCGGCAAGACCGCGGCGTTCGCGCTGCCGATCCTCGACCAGCTCGACGTCAAGCAGAAGAAGCCGCAGGCCCTCGTGCTCGCGCCGACCCGTGAGCTCGCGCTCCAGGTCTGCGAGGCCTTCGAGAAGTACGCCGCCCACACCCGTGGCGTCCACGTGCTCCCCGTCTACGGCGGCCAGGCGTACGGCGTGCAGCTCAGCGCCCTGCGCCGCGGCGTGCACATCGTCGTCGGCACCCCGGGCCGGATCATGGACCACCTGGAGAAGGGCACGCTCGACCTCACCGAGCTGCGCTTCCTGGTGCTCGACGAGGCCGACGAGATGCTCAACATGGGCTTCGCCGACGACGTCGAGACGATCCTCGCCGACACCCCCGAGACCAAGCAGGTCGCGCTCTTCTCCGCGACGATGCCCGCGCAGATCCGGCGCCTGTCGAAGAAGTACCTCAACGACCCGGTCGAGATCACGGTCAAGAACAAGACGACCACCTCGGCCAACACCACCCAGCGCTACCTGATCTGCAGCTACCCGCAGAAGGTCGACGCCCTCACGCGCATCCTCGAGGTCGAGAACTTCGAGGGCATGATCGTCTTCGTCCGCACCAAGAACGAGACCGAGACCCTGGCCGAGAAGCTGCGCGCCCGCGGCTTCTCCGCGATGGCGATCAACGGCGACGTCGCCCAGGTGCAGCGCGAGCGCACGGTCAACCAGCTCAAGTCCGGCAAGCTCGACATCCTCGTCGCCACCGACGTGGCCGCGCGCGGGCTCGACGTCGACCGGATCAGCCACGTCATCAACTACGACATCCCCACCGACACCGAGTCCTACGTGCACCGCATCGGGCGCACCGGCCGGGCCGGGCGCAAGGGCGACGCGATCTCGTTCGTGACCCCGCGCGAGCAGTACCTCCTCAAGCACATCGAGAAGGCCACGCGCCAGCCGCTGACCAAGATGGCGCTCCCGACCGCGGAGGACGTCAACGTCACCCGCCTGGCGCGCTTCGACGACCAGATCACGCAGGCGCTGAGCTCGCCGTCCATCGGCTTCTTCCGCGACGTGGTGAGCCACTACATCCGCGCGAACGACGTGCCCGAGGTCGACGTGGCCGCGGCGCTGGCGATCGCGATGCAGGGCGAGACCCCGCTGCTGCTCGACCCCGAGGTCGAGCGTCGTGCGGCGGCCAAGGAGCGCGCCGACCGCGCCGAGCGCTCCCCGCGCAAGGACCGCCCGGAGCGGGGCGGCGACCGCCCCGAGCGGCGCCCGCGCGGCGGCTCTGACCAGCCCATGGCGCAGTACCGGATCAACGTCGGACGCCGCCACAAGATCGAGCCCCGCCAGATCGTCGGCGCCATCGCCAACGAGGGCGGCCTCAGCCGCGGCGACTTCGGCCACATCCAGATCCGCCCGGACTTCTCGCTCGTCGAGCTGCCGGCCGAGCTGCCCGCCGAGGTCTGGAAGAAGCTCGAGAACACCCGCATCAGCGGCAAGCTCATCGAGCTCACCGAGGACAAGGGCCCGCGGATGAACCGCACCCGTCCGCCCGAGGGCGGCGACGCCGACGGCGGCGAGCGGCCCTTCAAGAAGCCGCGCCACAAGAAGAGCTGACGTCGTCACGGCGGCGAGCGGAGGGCGACACCCAGACGTGGAGTGTCGCCCTCGCGGACGCCGAGTGGTGGTGAGGTCCCCGTACCCGCCCTCGGCGACCGGCCAGCACACGGTGATGAGTCGTCCTGCGTGCGGTGTCACCGGTGAACGGTGCTGGGCTGTGCGTGAAGGCCAGTCGGCCAGGCGCTGCCCACCGCGCCGCGGAGCCGGGATTGACCGCCCGGCTCGGCTCGTGCTCGCTCCGGTGCGCCTACCGACTCACCACCTCTGAGCTCAGACCTCCACCAGGACGGCCTCCCAGTTGGTCCGCTGGACCAGGACGTCGAGGACCCGCAGCTCCCGCGCGACCTGGTCGGCCTCGCGCCGCACCTCCGCGACCGGCAGCGCGGCGATCTGACGGAGCTCGCTGCGCATCTGGCGGTACCCGTGCCCGCTGCCCGACGCGGCTGCCGCGGCCGCGACCAGCACCGAGTGCCGTGCTCGGAGCGCCTCCCGCTCGGCGAGCAGCTCGGTGAGCGTGCGGCCGTCGGCGACGGTCGTGGTGGCGTTGGTCAGGTTGATCGCCGTCACCACTCGACGCAGCTGGACGAGGACGTCACCGCACTCGCGCAGCAGGGTGGCGGCGTCCTCCGAGGGCTCCTCGCCCTCCTGGTAGCGGGCGTTGGTCTCGATGCGCTGGCGCAGCTGCTCGACGCGCTTCTGCAGGTCCGCCCGCTCGATCAGGGCCTCGGCCACCATCATGGGCACGATCGTGGCACGAGGCGCCCCCGGTCGACGGACCCGGGCCCACGCGGCCTGGCTCAGGCCGGCACCGGCATCCGGTGGTCGATGGCGAGCAGGTCCGCGACGCACGCGGCCCCGGCGACCAGCCCGGCGGAGGCGGCGGTGAGCACGGAGGCGAACGCCATCGGGACCTCGGCGACGTGGGCGAGGTCCCCGGCGGCGTAGACCCCGGGCACGCTGGTGCGGCCCATGACGTCGATCTCGATGCCGCCCGAGGGCAGCATCGCCAGGCCGAGCTGCTCGGCGAACGGCGCCGACTGGGTGAGCGTGGTGGTCACGAAGATCCCGGCGACCTCCTCGGCCGGGCCGTCCTCGAACGACACCGTCGCGCCGGTCTCGCTGGGGGAGAGGCCGCTGACGCGGTCGGCGCGCACGGCGATGCCCGCGCCCGCCAGGAGGGTCGCGGTCGGCTCGTCCAGGCCGGCGCCGTCGGTCAGCACGGTCACCCGGTCCGCGATGCGCGACACCATCAGCGCCACGCGCGGGGTGTGCGGACCGGCGCCGAGCAGCGCGACGTGGCCGCCGGCGAACTCGTGGCCGTGGCAGAACGGGCAGTGGGCCACGACGTTGCCCCAGAGGGGCTCCAGGCCCGGCAGCTCGGGCAGCGTGTCGCGCACCCCGGTGGCCAGCACCACTCGGCGGGCCAGCGCCTGCGCACCGTCGGCGAGGGTGACGGTGAAGCCGTCGCCGGCGGCGTTGGCGCCCGCCGGCTCGATGGCGGACACCGCGACGGAGCGCCGCTCGACGGTGGCGTACTCGTCGAGGTCGCGGTGCGCGAGCGCGCGGAACTCCGCGGGCGGCGTCCCGTCGCGGGTCACGAAGTTGTGCAGGTGGTCGGCCGGGTCGTTGCGGTAGTGACCCGAGTCGAGCAGCAGCACCCGGTGGTGCATGCGGCCCAGGGTGAGGGCGGCCTGGAGGCCGGCGGGTCCACCGCCGACCACGATCACGTCGTACTGGTCGATCTGCATCTGCGTCTCCTGACGTCGAGAACTTGTGTCAGCCACGAGGATGTGTCTTCATGTTGACATGAAGTCAAGCGCTGAGGTCGACCTGTCGGTCGGCGAGCTCGCGGCCCGCTTCGGGCTGGCCACGCACGTGCTGCGCCACTGGGAGGACGTGGGGCTCCTGGACCCCGCGCGCGACGGCGGAGGACGCCGGCGCTACGCCCGGGACGACGTCTACCGGGTCGCGGTGATCCTGCGCAGCAAGGCCGCCGGCATGAGCCTGGACCAGATCCTCGTGCTCCTCGACGCGGAGTCCGGGGACCGGCACCGGGTCCTGGAGCAGCACGTCGCGGACCTGGACCGGCGCATGCAGGAGATGCAGCGCTCCCGGGAGATGACCGAGCACGCCCTGCGCTGCCGCGCCCACGACATCGCGACCTGCCCCCGCTTCCGCGACCACGTCGAGGACCTGGTGACCGGGGCGACCGACGGCGGCGCCCTCTGGTCGACGCCCCACTGGTAGTGGCAGGGTGTGTGACCCGTGCCACATCGCGTGGTGCCCGGGTTCTCGGAGGTCTCGGAAGTGCTCACACGTCTCGCTCGTCCCGCTCGCGCCGCCCTGCTCGCGCTGGCGGCCCTCGCCACCACCTCGGCGCTGCTCGTCGCCCCACCGGCCCAGGCGGCCGGTCCGGCCTACGTCGCCCTCGGCGACTCCTACTCGTCGGGCACCGGGACCCGCTCCTACATCGCCGACGGCACCTCGTGCCAGCGCTCGACGTACGCCTACCCGAGCCTGGTCGCCGCGGCGCGCGGCTACGCGCTGAACTTCCGCGCCTGCTCCGGCGCGAAGATCGCCGACGTCACCAGCACCCAGCTCGGCGCCCTGTCGGCGACCACCCGCTACGTCACGCTCTCCGTCGGCGGCAACGACGCCGACTTCACCGGCGTCCTGACCGAGTGCGCGACGCCCTGGTGGGCCGGTGACTGCGACGGCGCCATCGACACCGCGCAGGCCTTCATCCGCACCACCCTGCCGGGCCGGCTCACCACCCTGTACTCCTCGATCCGCTCCCGCGCCAGCAGCGCCAAGGTCGTCGTCGTGGGCTACCCCCGCATCTTCCAGGGCGAGGACTGCAACGCCCTGACGTGGTTCTCCCCCGCGGAGGAGACGCGGCTCAACCAGACCGCGGACCTGCTCAACAGCAAGCTCGCGGCCGCCGCGTCGGCGCGCGGGTTCGCCTTCGCCAACCCCACCAGCCGCTTCGTCGGCCACGCCGTCTGCGACAGCCCCGAGTGGCTCAACGGGCTCTCCAACCCGATCAGCGAGAGCTACCACCCCAACCGCCCCGGCCACTCCTCCGGCTACGCGCCGCTGGTGAGCCCCCTGCTCACCGGCGCCTCCGCGCGCACCACGCCCACGTCGTACGGCGCGCGGGTGCCGGCCGCGCAGATCGCCGCCTCGCAGCGGCGCTACGCCGCAGCGGACTCGCGCATCGAGCCCGAGACGTTCCGGGTGCCCGACCTGACGACGCGCGCCGCACGGGTCGCGGCACGGCGCGCCGGCATCGACATCGACCGGTGGCTCGCCCGCCACTGATGACCGGGGGCCGGGGCGGCGGGTGCTAGAAGGGAGGCATGCGTTCTCGACTCGCGGGCCTGACCGCCCTCGTCCTGCTCCTCGCCGCGTGCGACTCCTCCGGCGACCCGGCCGACCGCGGACCCGACCCCGACGCAGCGGCGCAGGCGCTGGCCGACGGCCTGGTCAGCGGTGACCTCGCCGACGTTCCGTTCACCCAGGCCACCTCGGCCGAGGTCAAGGCCGAGCTGGGCGAGGTCGTGAAGGGCATGGGCGAGGTCGAGCCGACCGTGGAGGCCGGCGACGTGACCACCGACGGCGACACCGCCACGGCCACGCTGTCCTGGACCTGGCCGATCGCCGCCGACCGGCCGTGGACCTACGACAGCGAGGCCACGCTGAGCCGGGTCGACGACGAGTGGCAGGTGGTGTGGACCCGCGAGCTGGTCGAGCCGTCCCTGGGCGCGTCGACCACGCTCGACCTCACCCCGGTCCGCGCCGCCCGCGGCGACATCGTCGGGGCGCGTGGTCTCAAGATCGTCACCCCGCGCGACGTCGTGCGCCTGGGCATCGACCGGGGCCAGGTGCCGGCGGCCCAGGCGGGGGCGTCGGCCCGCAGCCTCGCCCGCCTCGTCGGCATCGACGTGGCGCCGTTCGTCAAGCAGGTCAGGGGCGCCGGCGCGCTCGCGTTCGTCGAGGCCATCGTCTACCGCGCCGACCAGGTGCCACCCCGGGTCGGCAGCGGCTACGAGCAGATCCCCGGCGCCCGCGCGCTCGGCGACGACGTCCCGCTCGCACCGTCGCGGGAGTTCGCGGCGCCCATCCTCGGCACCGTCGGCGAGGTCACCGCCGAGATGGTGGCCGAGGACCCCGAGCGCTACCAGCCCGGCGACCAGGCCGGCCTCTCCGGGCTGCAGTCGCGCTACGACGAGCAGCTGCAGGGCATGCCGGGTGCCGTCGTCAACGCGGTGGGCTCCGACGGCAAGGAGCGCGAGCTCTTCCGGGTCGACGGCGCCCCGGGCCGGCCGCTGGAGCTCACGATGGACCTCGACCTCCAGGTCGAGGCGGAGCTGCTGCTGCGCGACGTCGGACCCTCGAGCGCGATCGTCGCGCTGCGCCCGAGCAACGGCGACATCCTGGTCGCGGCCAACGGCCCGGGCACCGGCGGGCAGAACATCGCCACGTTCGGGCAGTTCGCGCCCGGCTCGACGTTCAAGACCGCCAGCACCCTGGCGCTGCTGCGCGCCGGGGTCACCCCCGACACCCCGGTGCCGTGCACCACCACGCTGACCGTGGACGGCAAGCGCTTCAAGAACTACTCCGACTACCCCGCCTCCGCGGTCGGGCGGATCCCGCTGCGCACGGCGCTGGCCAACTCGTGCAACACCGCCTTCATCTCGCAGGCACCCAAGCTCGGCGAGCTCGACCTCTTCGAGGCCGCCGCCTCCCTGGGCATGGGCATCGACCACGACCTGGGCTTCCCGGCCTACTTCGGGCAGGTGGAGCCGGCGGCGTCCCGCACCGAGAAGGCCGCCAACCTCATCGGCCAGGGCCGGGTCCTGGCCTCCCCGATGGCCATGGCGACGGTGGTCGCCTCCGTGCAGCAGGGGTCGGTGGTGGTCCCGCGGCTGCTGCCCTCGGTCGAGGTGACCCCGCCCGACGTGGAGCCGCTCACCGCGGGAGAGGCGCGCGAGCTCAAGGCGATGATGCGCGGCGTCGTCACCGACGGCAGCGGCGCCGGCCTCCAGGACGTGCCCGGACCCGAGGTGATCGCCAAGACCGGCACCGCGGAGTTCGAGCGCGGCGGCCGCGTCGAGACGCACGCCTGGATGATCGCGGCCCAGGGCGACCTCGCCGTGGCGGTCTTCGTCGAGCTCGGGGCCTCCGGCTCGCGCACGGCCGGACCCATCCTGGAGGCCTTCCTGCGCAAGGCGCGCTGAGACCGCCCTGGGTCGGCGCTGGGTCCTCGCGGGGCCGTGCGAGCTTCCGGTCTCCGGCGCCGGAGGGCTGTCGCCGCCGCAGGGCCGGGCCCTACCCTGGCAGCGGTGTCTCGGGTCGTCGGCCGTCTCACCCTGCTCTCGGAGGTCCAGGTCCTTCTCGGGCGGGGCGAGTCCGTCGCGCTCCACGGACCGGTGGGCGTCGGCAAGAGCGCCCTGCTCGACCACCTCGAGGAGCAGCACCGCGCGGGGCGGGGCGCGGTGTCGCTCCGCGCCGGGGGTGCTGCCGACGAGCACGCGCTGCCGTTCGCGGCCCTGCGCGACCTGCTCGCGCAGGTGCCGGCGGCGTTCGTCGCGGACCTGCCCCCGACCACGCGCGCGGTGGTCGGGTCGGGGCTCGTGGGCATCGAGGCCACCGACGACCTGCGCTCGGACCTCGCGGCCGCCTTCCACGCGGTCCTGGACGCGTGGGCCGCCCAGCAGCCGATCCTGCTGCTGCTCGACGACGTCCAGTGGCTCGACGGCGAGTCCTCGCGCATCGTCGGCTACGCGCGACGGCGACTGCGGGGCCGGGTCTCGGTGGTCGCGACGGTCGGGCCCGGCGACCGCGGCACGGAGGCCGACGTGAGCGACCTGCACCCGCTGGAGGTGCCACCGCTCGAGGCCGACGACATGGTCGACCTGCTCTGCGCCCACGGCCTGCCCGCCGACGTCGCGCACACCCTCTACGTCGAGTCCGGCGGCGTGCCCTCGCTCGCGCTGGCCCTCGCCGGCGCGATCGGCGCGACGCCGTCGCTGCTCGGCCGGCCCACACCGCTGCCGACCAGCCTGGAGCGGGTGCTGCGCGACCGGTTCCTCGCCCAGCCACCCGACGTGCGCGAGTCGCTGTGCCTCGCCGCCCTCCTCCACCGCCCGACCGTGCGCCAGCTGGAGCGCGCCGGACGCCTCGGCGCCGACGAGGAGCTGCGCCGCGCCGCGCAGGCGGGGCTGGTCACCGGCCCGGAGGGCGTCGTGCGGTTCACGCCGACCATGCTGCGCGCGATCGTCACCGACGCGGTCGCCGCCACCGACCGCGCCGAGCACCACCGCCGGCTGGCCGACGTGGCCACGACGCCGGCGGAGCGGATGCGGCACGTCGCGCTCGCCGACCCCCGACCCGACGCCGACCTGGCCCACGAGCTGGGGCTCGCCGCCCGGGAGGCGCTCGAGTCGGGCGGCCGCGAGATCGCCGCGGAGCTCTACCTCCTCGCCGCCGACCGCGCCCCCTGCGAGCTGGCGCAGGAGCGCGTGGAGTGGCTGGCCACGGCGGTGGAGACCGCCGCGCCGGGCAACCACGTCGACCTGCTCAACCGCGGCCTCACCGACTTCCTGGAGACGCCCGCGACCCCGGCCCAGGCGGTGCGGGTGCGGCTCGCCGTGCCCGAGCTCGCCGCCAGCGGCCCGGCGTTCCTCGACGAGGTGCTCACCGCCGCGCTCGCCGACGCCGGCGACAACGACCGGCTGGTCGCGATGGTGCTGCTGCAGCGGGCACGGATGGCGCTGATGGAGGCGCGACCCGCCGCCGCGGCGCGGTCGGCGGAGCGGGCGGTGGGGCTGCTGGAGGCGTCCGGGGACATCGACGACCTGGCGGTCGGGCTGACCGCGCTCGCGGTCGCGCGGCGCTGGCTGGGCCTCGACCACGACCACCACCTCGCCCGCGCGGTCGCCCTCGACGTGCCGGTGCCGACCGGGTTCCTGCACACCTCGCCGGCCTACATGGCCGCCCGCTTCGCCCTCTACGACGACCGGCTCGACGAGGCGTGGAGCGGCTTCCTGGCGATGCTGGCCCACGTCGAGCGCGGGGCGGGCATGGACCACGTCCACGTGCTGCGGTGCCTGGTGGAGGTCGCCGCCCGCACCGGGCGGTGCCGCGAGGCGATGGAGTACGCCGAGCGGGCGACCACCGTGGGGGAGGAGTTCGGGCTCAGCGCGCACACCGGCTGGTTCATCACCGCCCAGGCCGAGCTCGTGGGCGGCGACCTGGGGCGCGCCGTCACGCTGGCCCAGCGAGGCGCGGAGGCCGCGGCAGAGCGAGGCGACAACCGCTACCTGCAGCGCCACCTGATCCTGCTCGGGCAGGGGCTGATGCGCAGCGGCGACGCCAGCGGCGCCCGCGACGCCCTCACCCGGATCCGCGAGCTGGAGCACGAGCACGGCATCGCCGACCCGACGGTCAACCGCTGGCAGGCCGAGCTGGTCGGCGCCCTGGTCCTCCTCGGCCAGCTCGACGACGCGGAGTCGCTGCTGGCGCAGGCGCGCCGGGTGCTCGACGGGCGTGGGGGCACCGAAGGGGTCGCCGCCCAGCTCGACCGCGCCGAGGCCGAGCTGCTCGTCGCCCGCGGCGACCTGGTCGGCGCCGAGCTGGTCCTCGACCGCTCGGCCAAGGTCACGGCCGACGTCGGCATGCGCATCGACCTCGGCCGCACCCTGGTGACCCGTGCCCACCTCGAGCGTCGCCGTCGCCGCGTCGCCGCGGCGCGGGCGGCCCTCCAGGACGCGCACGACCTGTTCACGTCCCTGCACGCCCGCTCGTGGGCCGACCAGGTGCGCGCCGAGCTGCTCCCGCACCCGCCCGGCCAGGGCGCCGACCCGCTGCTCGACCGGCTCACCGACGGCGAGCGCCGGGTCGCCCGCGAGGTCGCGCAGGGCGCCAGCAACCGCGAGATCGCCGAGCGCACCTTCGTCAGCGTCAAGACCGTCGAGGCCACCCTCACCCGCATCTACCGCAAGCTGGACCTCCGCTCCCGCACCCAGCTCGCCACCCTGCTCGTCCCCCAGCCGCCGGAGTAGCGGGCCGGCGCGCCTGGGGGGCGGGGCGAGTCGGATCCGGGTCGTGTGCCGGAGAGCGCGCCGGGGCGCTGCCTGCGACACACGACCCACCCGCGGCCGCCGAAGCTTGGTCGGGGCGAGTCGGATCCGGGTCGTGTGCCGGAGACCGCGCCGGGGCGCTGCCTGCGACACACGACTCATCCCGCCCACCCCGCCCACCCCGGCGCCCTCCGCCGCACCACCGGCCGACCCGCGCCGCGGGTAGACGAGGGTTTCCCCCCTTACCCCCGGGGGGTGACGTTCCTAGGTTCGGGTCCAGGCCACACCGTCACCCCGGTGCCCTGCGCAGGACCCCCACCCACCACCCCCAGGGAGAACCATGAGAGCCACCACGCTGCTCGGCGCAGCGCTGGCGAGCGCGCTGTCCGGCGCGCTCGCGCTGAGCGTCCAGGCGCCGTCGTACACCGCCCCCGCCGCCCCGGCACCCCAGGCCCAGGCCCGGACAGAGACCGCCCAGACCGGCCAGGCCCTGGCGAAGGGCGAGGGCCGCACCCGCGCCATCGACGCCGCCTCCGACTACGTGCGCGAGCACCGGACGGCGTTCCGCGCCGGCGCCCGAGACGCGCTCACGCGGGTCTCGACGACGCCCGGCTCGCGCGGCAGCCACTACGTCGCCTACTCGCGCACCTACCGCGGCCTGCCCGTCTACGGCGGCGACTTCGTCCTCGCGGTCGACGAGTCCGGCAAGGTCACCGGCTCGACCAGCGGCCAGGAGCGCCGGATCTCGCTGCCGTCGGTGCGCCCCACGGTCACCCGCGCCCAGGCCCGCGCCACCGCCCGTCGTCAGGTCACCCGGGTCGCCCGGGTCACCAGGCCGCGCCTCACCGTCTACGCCGAGGGCACGCCCCGCCTCGCCTGGGTGACGAAGGTGACCGGGCGCAAGGCCGGCAGCCCCTCCCTGCAGACGGTGTGGACCGACGCGCGCACCGGCAAGGTGCTGCTCGCCTGGGACCAGGTCATGCACGGCAGCGGCACGGGCTACTACAACGGCGCCGTCAGCATCGGCACCTCCGGCTCCGGCTCGTCGTACTCGATGACCGACACCGCCCACCCCGGCCTCAAGTGCGGCGGCCAGAACGGCGCGGCCTACACCGGCACCGACGACGTGTGGGGCAACGGCTCGGGCACCAACCTCGAGACCGCCTGCGTCGACGTGCTGTACGCCGCCGGCAAGGAGACCGACATGCTCGCGGCCTGGCTGGGCCGCAACGGCATCAAGGGCAACGGCAGCAACTACCCCGCACGGGTCGGGCTCAACGACGTCAACGCCTACTACGACGGCTCGATCATCAACTTCGGCCACAGCCAGGACAACGCGCGCCAGCTGACCGCGATCGACATCGTCGCCCACGAGAACGGTCACGGGATCTTCCAGACGACCCCGGGCGGCTCGACCGGCGGCAACGAGACCGGCGGCCTCAACGAGGCGGCCGGCGACATCTTCGGCGCCCTGACCGAGGCGTACGCCGCCAACCCCAACGACCCGGCCGACTTCCTGGTCGGGGAGGAGGCGAACCTGGTCGGCAACGGGCCGATCCGCAACATGTACAACCCCAGTGCCGTCGGCGACCCCAACTGCTACTCCTCGAGCATCCCCACCACCGAGGTGCACGCCGCCGCGGGCCCGTTGAACCACTGGTTCTACCTGCTCTCGCAGGGCTCCAACGCCTCGCCGGCGTCGCCCACGTGCAACGGCTCGACCGTCACGGGGGTCGGCATCCAGACCGCCGGCAAGATCTTCTACAACGGCCTGCTGCTCAAGACCTCGTCGTGGACCCACGGCAAGGCCCGCGTGGCGACGCTGACCGCCACGAAGAACCTCTACGGCTCGACCGACTGCTCGACGTTCACCAAGGTGAAGGCCGCGTGGGACGCCGTCTCGGTCCCGGCGCAGTCGGGTGAGCCGACCTGCGGCGGCTCGACGCCTCCCGGCGGCGGCACCTGCTCCGAGGTGACCGCCTCGGGCACCGTCGCGTCGCGCGCCTCGTCGTACAAGCCGTCCACGTCGGGCTTCACCGCGGCGGCCGGCGTCATCAACGCCTGCCTCACCGGCCCGTCCGGCACCGACTTCGACCTGTTCCTGCAGCGGCGCAGCAGCAGCGGCACCTGGTCGGACGTCGCGGCGAGCGAGGGCTCGTCCTCGACGGAGTCGATCGCCTACACCGCCGGGGCCGGTACCTACCGGGTGGAGGTCTACGCCTACTCGGGCTCCGGCTCCTACACCCTGAGGTACGACGTGCCGTAGGCCCGTCCGCAACGCACACCCCGCGCGGGGTCCGGCCGCCGGCCGGGCCCCGCGTCGGCGTCCGGAGGGGGGTCCGGAGGAGGTCCGGAGAGGTGGTTCCCGCCCCGGAAAGGGGAGAGCCCCTTGCCGCATGGGGTCGGCAAGGGGCTCAACGTCGCCTTCTCGGTGCTCCCTCGAAAGTCGACTCCTCGATGCTACGCCCCCGACCGTGACCCCGTATCCGTTTCCCTGGTTGTCCCCAGGTGACAGAGTGATTTCATGACCGGACTCGACCTGCTGGGCGCCCAGCAGCGCAATCTCTTCATCGGCGGCACCTGGCGGGAGGCCGCGAGCGGCGCCCGGATCGAGGTGATCGACCCCGCCGACGGCTCGGTGCTGACCGACGTGGCCGACGCCTCCACCGAGGAGGCCGTCGAGGCCCTGGACGCGGCGGCCGCCGCCCAGGCCGACTGGGCGCGCACCGCTCCGCGCGAGCGCGGCGAGATCCTGCGCCGCGCCTTCGACCTGCTCACCGAGCGCGCCGACGACGTCGCGCACCTGATGAGCCTGGAGATGGGCAAGCCTGTCGCCGAGGCGAAGGGCGAGGTGGCCTACGGCTCGGAGTTCTTCCGCTGGTACTCCGAGGAGGCCGTGCGCATCCACGGGCGCTGGATGCAGGCACCGGCCGGCGGCAGCCGCCTGCTGACGGTGCGCAAGCCGGTCGGTCCGTGCCTGTTCATCACTCCCTGGAACTTCCCGCTGGCGATGGGCACCCGCAAGATCGGGCCCGCGATCGCCGCCGGCTGCACGATGGTCGTCAAGCCGGCCTCGCAGACGCCGCTGACGATGCTGGCGCTGGCCGCGATCCTCGAGGAGGTCGGTCTGCCGGCCGGCGTCCTGAACGTCGTCACGACGTCCTCCACGGGTGAGCTCAGCACCGCCCTGCAGGCCGACGACCGCCTGCGCAAGGTCAGCTTCACCGGCTCCACGGCGGTGGGCCGCACGCTCGTCGCGCAGTCCGCCGACCAGCTCCAGCGGCTGAGCATGGAGCTCGGCGGCAACGCGCCGTTCCTGGTGTTCGAGGACGCCGACCTCGACGCCGCCGTCGAGGGCGCCATGGTGGCCAAGATGCGCAACATGGGCGAGGCCTGCACGTCGGCCAACCGGTTCCTGGTGCACCGCAGCGTGGCCGCCGAGTTCGGCGAGCGCCTCGGCGAGCGGATGGGCGGCCTCACCCTCGGGCGTGGTCAGGACGACGGCGTCGACGTCGGCCCGCTGATCGACGAGAAGGCGCTCGACGGTGTCACCCGGCTCGTCCAGGACGCGGTCGACGACGGCGCCCACGTCGTCACCGGCGGCTCGGCGCCCGGCGGTCCGGGCTTCTTCTACTCCCCGACCGTCCTGGTCGACGTCCCGCCGGCCTCCGCGATCAACACCCAGGAGATCTTCGGGCCGGTCGCGCCGATCACGACGTTCGAGACCGAGGCGGAGGCGATCGAGCGCGCCAACGCCACCGAGTACGGCCTGGCCTCCTACGTCTACACCCGCGACCTGGCCCGCACGATCCGGCTGGCCGAGTCGCTCGACTTCGGCATGGTCGGCGTCAACACCGGCCTGGTCTCCAACCCCGCGGCGCCGTTCGGCGGCATGAAGGCCAGCGGCTTCGGCCGCGAGGGCGGCTTCGAGGGCATCGAGGAGTACCTCGAGACGACGTACGTCGCCCTGCCCGCCGACTGAGGCCGACGCGGTCGCGGCCGCCCCACGTTTGCGGTCGCGGGATGCCGGGGATAGCGCCGCCATGAGGTTCTCCGCAGGCAGGGTCGCGACAGCGGCGGTCGTCCTGCTCGCCGCGGTCGCGTGCTCGGGCCAGGGGTCCTCGTCGGAGCGACCGGCGTCTGGCTCGCCGTCGGCCGACGCGACCCCGACGCCCGCGCCTGCCGGGCCTCGGGCGGGGGACGTCCGGTGGCTCAGCCGCGCGTACGGCGAGCCCGTCGAGGCCGTGGCCGCCATCGGCGACGGCCACGTCGTGATGACGTCGGCTGCCACCGTGCGGCTGGACGCCGCGGGCGAGGAGGAGTGGGTCGTGCGCGAGCCCGCGTCGCGCCGGGGCTACCCGCAGGCCTTCGCCGCCGGCGACATGGTCGTTCGCTACTCCATCCCGGAGGACACGGACCGGGGCGCCGGGAGGTCTCCCCACGTCCGTGTCCTCGACGGCCGCACCGGTCGGTTGCGCTGGCAGCGCGACGTGGGCGAGGTCGTGGTGACGCCGTCCTCGGTCTTCGCCTCCGCGTGCGGGGGGCGGGGCGACGGCGCCTCGGACGGCTGCGCGGTCATGGCGCTCGACCCGGCCACGGGGCGGGAGAGGTGGCGGACACCCGCGTCCGTGGACGCGCTCAGGGTGGTCGGAGCGACCGTGCAGATCACCAGCTTCCCCTACGGCACCGACCGGACGGCCGATCCGTACGGCGAGCGCACCCTGGTCCGGGTGCTCGATGCCGAGACCGGCGAGCGACTCGGGCCCGATCAGCTGGGCAACTTCTTCGAGGCGGCGGGACGCCTCCTCGTCGAGGAGTCCGTCGCCGGGTCCGTGGGCCGGGCGTGCCAGGCCGTGCTCGTGGCCCGTCGTCTCGACGGGCGAGAGGTGTGGAGCCGGTCCTTCGACTGGACGCTGCCCCGCGAGGCCACGGGCCCCGACGCCGACTGCGCGCTCGCTCTCGACGTCACCCCCCTCGGACGGGGGCGGATCGAGGTCGTGGCGGGAGACCGGGTGGGGCTCCTCCTCGACGCCAGGACCGGCCGCACCCTCTGGGACCACGGGGGCCGGCGCCGGGTGCTTGCCTCCTTCGCCGGGGTCGACGTCGTGACGGACAGCGCCTTCCGCAGGTTCCAGGGCCTCGACGCCCGGACCCATCGCCGGCGCTGGCAGGCCACGGGCACGCCCTCTCTCACGCTTCAGGACGTCGAGCCGGCCGGCTACCTCGCCCTCACCCAGTCGGAGGGCGACGCGGAGCTCCTCGAGCTGCGATCTGTCCGCAGCGGCGAGGTGTCGCTCAGGACCCCGGGGTCCCTGGTCGGCAGCGGCCGCGACTGGGTCGCCACCGTGATCAAGAGCCCGCGCGGCGACCGGGTGTCGCTGGTCCACTGGCCACACTGAGCCTGCCGACCGAGCGAGGACGCCGGGTCCAGGACGCTTGACTTCAAGTTAGCTTCACCTTGTGCACTGGGATCATGCATGCGATCCGGCACCACGCCTTCGGCCCCCCTGACGTCCTGGTCCTCGACGACCTCCCCGACCTCGAGCCCGCCGCCGGGGAGGTGAGGATCGCGGTCGAGGCCTCCGGGGTGCACCTGCTCGACACGACCCTGCGCCGCGGCGAGGCCGGCGGCCCGCTGCCGCCGGCCGATCTGCCGACCGTGCCGGGCCGCGAGGTGGCGGGCGTCGTCGACGCCGTGGGCGAGGGCGTCGACGGGTCCTGGGTCGGGCGCCGCGTGGTCGCCCACCTCGGCATGGTGCCCGGCGGGTACGCCGAGCAGGCGGTCACGACGGTCGGCACCCTGTTCGCGGTCCCCGACCACGTGTCGTTCCCGGACGCGGTCGCCGCGGTCGGGACGGGGCGGACGGCCCTCGGGGTCGTGGAGCTGGAGCCGGTCGGCCCCGGCGACACCGTGCTGGTGCTGTCCGCGGCCGGGGGCCTCGGCTGGCTGCTCGCGCAGTCGGCGATGGCCGCGGGCGCCGACGTGGTGGCCGCGGCCCGCGGCGTCGAGCGCACCCGGGCCCTGGTCGACCTCGGTGGCGAGGTGGTCGACTACGGGCGGCCCGGCTGGGACGAGGCGGTCCGGGAGCGCGGCGGCGTCACGGTCGTCTACGACGGCGTCGGCGGAGAGCTGGGCCGCACGGCGCTCGAGCTGCTGCGTCCCGGCGGGCGGCACGTGATGTTCGGCTACGCCGCGGGCGAGCCGACCCGCTTCGACACCCGCGACGTCGTCGAGCGCGGCCTCACCGTGGGGTGGAGCCTGGGCCCGCGCATGATGGCACTCCCCGACGGCATCCCGGGGCTGGCCCGGCGGGCGCTGGCCAGGGTCGCGGCAGGCGAGTGGCGCCCGCTGGTCACGACGTACCCGCTGGCCGGGGCGGCCCGCGCGCACGCGGATCTCGAGGGTCGCCGGGCGCTGGGCAAGGTCGTGCTGGTCGCCGGCGGGAGGGACCACCGATGAATCGGGTCGCGGATGTCGGTCCTCACCGTCACCATGGGAGACGGAGGATGCCATGACCGACCAGCTCGCGGTCGACCCCGACGGGGTCGCCGACCAGCCGCCACGGCGGCAGCTCCCGCGCGCGCTCACGCCGTTCCGCCACCCGGCCTACCGGCGGCTCGCCGTCGCGCTCGTGCTCACGACCTTCGCCAGCGGGGTGTGGACCGTCGGGCTGGTCTGGGAGGTCATCCGCATCGGCGGCGGCCCCGGGCAGCTGTCGGCGGTGACCACCGCCGGCGCCGTCGGCGTGCTGCTCCCGGCGCTGCTGGCCGGCGTCGTGGCCGACCGGGTGCCGCAGAAGACGATCCTGATCGGGGTCGCCGCGCTCGAGCTGGCCGGCATGGCCACCGTGGCCGCGCTGTCCTACGCCGACCGCACCGAGCTCTGGCACCTCGCCGTCGTGACGTTCCTGGCCGGGGCCGGCATGGCCTTCTACTACCCCGCCTACTCCGCGTGGCTGCCCGCGCTGGTGCCGGAGTCCGACCTGATGGCGGTCAACGGCTTCGAGGGCATGGTCCGCCCCACGATCGGTCAGGCCGTGGGCCCGGGCGTCGCCGGCGTCGTCGTCGGGATCCTGAGCTCCAGCGCCGCGATCGGGGTCGCGGCCGCCGCGTCCGGGCTCGGCCTGCTCGCGCTGACCGCCGTGCCCAAGACCGCCGTGCGCCGCGACCCGGAGGCGGTGGACGACTCGCGGCCCGCGATCGCCGGCGCGCTGGCCGACATGCGCGAGGGCTTCGTCTACATGGTCCGCACGCCGTGGTTGCTGGCCACGCTGCTGTTCGCCTCGATCATGATCCTGGTGCTGATGGGGCCGCTGGAGGTGCTGGTGCCGTTCCTGGTCAAGGACCGGCTCGGCGGCGGACCGGGCGACCACGCCCTGGTGCTGGGCGCCTTCGGCATCGGCGGCGCGGTGGGGTCGCTGGCGATGGCGTCGTTCCGGATGCCGCGTCGCTACCTCACCGTCATGAACCTCATGTGGGGTGTCGGCTGCCTGCCCCTCGCCGTCATGGGTGTGGCCACGGCGGTGTGGCAGGTCGTCGTCGCCGCGCTGGTGCTGGGCGCGATGTTCTCGGCGCCGATGGTCATCTGGGGCACGCTGCTGCAGCGCCGGGTGCCGCCCCACATGCTGGGTCGCGTCGCGTCGCTGGACTTCTTCGTCTCGATCAGCCTGATGCCGGTGTCGATGGCGCTGGCCGGGCCGGTGTCGGAGGCGATCGGCCTGCGCGCGACGTTCTTCATCGCCGCGGTGGTCCCGACCGTGGCCGCGGTCGTCGCCACGGTCTGGGCCAAGCTGCCCCAGGACGAGATCGCGCACCCGCTGCGCGACTGAGGACGCTCAGGCGGGGACGCCGAACGCGAGCTCGAGCCCGGCGCGCGAGCCGATCCCGAGCTTGCGGTAGGTGCGCGAGAGGTGCCACTCGACGGCCTTCACCGAGACCTCCAGGCGCTCGGCCGCCTGGCGGTTGGTCAGCCCGGCGGCCACGAGACCCGCGACCCGGAGCTCGGCCGGCGTGAGGACGGTGAGCGCCTCGGCCCGCAGCCGGTGCGGCGGCTCGCCGCAGCGGTCGAGCAGCCGGCGGATCCGGCTCTGCAGGGGCCAGAGCTCCTCCATCCCGGCGTAGTGCTCGGCCCCGCGGAGCAGCAGCACCGCCTCGGGCAGCGCGGCGGGGTCGGTGCGCAGCAGCAGCAGGCCGGCGAGATCCGCGTCGACCTGGGCCGCCAGCCGTCCGGCCTCGACGCCGGCCAGCACGGCGCGCGCCTCGCGCAGCGACCGGACCCGGTGGCCGCCGGGGTCGGCGGCCGCCAGCGTGCGCAGCGCCTGCGCGATCGCGTACGCCGATCCGTGCGCGACCGCGATGCGGTGCTGCTCGGTCGCCAGCTCGGCCGCCTCGTGGTGGTGGCCCGTGAGGACCAGGCCCAGCGCCGCGCCGGCACGCCACGTCAGCAGCTCGGGGTCCTCGGGCAGCCCGGCGACCGCGCGCCCGGCGGCCAGGAGGTGGTCGACGGCGTGCTCGGCGTCGCCGAGGGCGGCCGCCAGCTCCCCCTTGGCCTGGTGCGCGAAGCCGGCGGCGAGGCCCGCGCGCTCGACGTACGGCGCGAGCTGGTCGGCCAGCCGCATGGCCTCGGCCAGGTCCCCGCGGGCCAGCCGGCACTCCACGCGCAGGGCCAGCAGACGGGCGCGGCCGGTCTCGTCGAGGGCGTCGGAGCCGGCCGCGAGCGCGTCGAGCTCGCCCAGCGCCGCGCCGATCGCACCGGCCCTGACCAGGGCGGACGCCGTGTGGAGCCGGTCGGTGAGGTGGGCGGCGGGCGGCGGCAGCGCCTCGGACGGGGACATGCCCCCAGGCTAGGAAGCCGCGCGGGGTCCGGTGTCGCGATTGCGCATATCGTGACGAGGTGGACCAGTCAGCTGCCGGCCGAGGAAGCCAAGCAGCCGCGCGGAGTCGCCACTCGTGCTAGGAGGGGGCCGCTCGGGCGCGAAGCGGGTGCCGCGGTCGTCGGCGCTGACCAGTGCCGAGGCGGCCGGGAGAAGTCGGGCGGCGAGGTCGTCGGGCACCGGGTGCGAGAGACCGAGCGACGAGGCGACGTCCCAGCCGTGGACCGTGATCTCGAGTGCGGCCGCGAGCACCAGGACGGAGGTGTCGACCAGGTGCGGGCCGATGCGGGTGCGGGTCGGCGGCTCGGCGCTCCACGTGCCGAGCAGGCGGCAGGCCTTCTCCTGCAGCGCACGCACGCGCACCCCGGCGCGCACGCTGCGCTCGAGCCGCACCTGGCCGGAGGCGCCCTCGTCGAAGGCGTCCAGCGAGTCCTCCATGTGCGCGAGCAGCCGGGCGAGGTCCCACCCGGTGCACGGGGTCGGCCGCCCCAGGTCGGCGTCCGACACGGAGGCGAGGGCCACGCGGGTGTAGGACAGCGACCGGTCGAGCAGCTCGACGGAGGCGTCGAGCGCGGTCATCAGGGCGTGTGGTCGGCGGGCAGGTGGGCCGGCAGCCCGAAGCGGGTGAAGTCGACGTCGAAGAAGGCGCCGACGTGCTTGACCCGCTCGCCCTCGAGCTCGAGGACCTGCAGGTGGAACGGCACGAAGCCGCTGCCGTCCCTGGCCCGCATGTAGAGGCCGAAGGCGGGCTGGCCGTTGGCCGAGGTCGGCAGCATCGGCATGTCGTGCGTGCCGCCGGGGCACTGCGTGTCGATGAGGTCGCCGATGTTGGCGGCACCGACGTACCAGCCGGTGAACGGCGGCATCTCCCACACGGCCTCAGCGGTCAGCAGCTGCACGATCGTGTCGACGTCCTTGCGCCAGAACGCCTCGACGTAGCGCTCGAGGAGCTGCTGCTGGGCGGAGGTGAGCGCCGGCTCGACGCTGTCCTCGGTGAGCCCGCGCTCCTTCATCTGCGCGTGCGCGCGCTGGAGGGCGGAGTTGACCGCCGCGGTGGTGGTGTCGAGCGCCGTGGCGACCTCGGCCGCCGACCAGCGCAGGACGTCGCGCAGGATCAGCACCGCGCGCTGGCGCGCGGGGAGGTGCTGCAGCGCGGCCACGAAGGCGAGGCGGATGGAGTCGCGCTCGGCGACCACGACGGCCGCGTCGGGCACCGGCTCCAGCCAGGCGACCTCGTGGTCCTGCTCCAGCGCGTCGCCGGCCATCTGGTCGGGCGTGCCGAGCCCGGCCGGCAGGGGGCGGCGCGGCCGGCCCTCGAGGTTGGTGAGGCAGACGTTGGTGGCGATCCGGTAGAGCCAGGTGCGGACCGAGGAGCGGCCCTGGAAGTCGGCGGAGGCCTTCCACGCGCGCAGGAACGTCTCCTGCACCAGGTCCTCGGCCTCGTGCACCGAGCCGCTCATCCGGTAGCAGTGGGCCAGCAGCTCGCGCTGGTAGCGCTCGGTCAGCCCGTCGAAGTCCGCGAGCTCGCCCGTGCCGGTCCCCGCGGTGGTGCTCGTGCTCGCTCCGTCGGTCGTCACGGTCTCGGTCCCCGATGTCATCGTGGTCGTCATGGGTGCTGCTCCTCGCGTCGTCCAGTCTGCCTCCTCTGGAGACCGGCGTCGACGCCCGAACTCATCGGTGCCGTGCTACCCGTGGCGGACCGGCCGCCCGGCGAGGGTGAGGGCGCGCTCCGCGGCGGGTACGGCGAGGGGCCGGTCGGCGGGGACCAGGCCCACGCGGGTGCGGCGGTCGAGGAGGTCGTCGACGTCGGCGGCGCCCTCGTGGGTCACGCCGAAGACCAGCTCGGCCAGCGTGACCGGGACGGTCGGGGCGACCGGCGCGAGGAGCTCCTCGGCGGAGAGGCCCGTGACCCGGCGCGCGCTCTCGAGCACCAGCTCGGCGTCGGTGCCGTAGCGGCGCACGAGCCGCGCGGGCTGCTCGAGGGCCGCCAGCGCCGGGCGGGTCGCGGCGCCGAGGATCGGCAGGTCGCGGGTGCGACACGGGCCGGCGGACAGCCCCGAGCCGGCGACGGCCGCGTCCACGGCGTCCTGCGCCATCTGCCGGTACGTCGTGAGCTTGCCGCCGACGACGGTGACGACGCCCGTGCGGCTGGTCAGCACGGCGTGGCGCCGCGACAGGTCCGCGGTCGTGGCGGCCCCGTCCGGGTCGTCGGAGGGAGTGTCGAGCAGCGGGCGCAGCCCGGCGTACGCGCCGACGACGTCCTCGCGCCGCAGCTGGCGCTCGAACGCGGCCGAGACCACGTCGAGCAGGAAGCCGATCTCGGGCTCCGTCGGCTCCGGCACGTCGGGCACCGGGCCGTCGGCGGCCTCGTCGGTCAGCCCGACGTAGATCGTGCCGTCCGGCTGGGGGAGCACCAGCACGAAGCGGCTCGTCGACCCGGGGATCGGCGCGAAGACCGACACCGCGAGGCCGGGCAGCGTCTCCTGGCGCAGCACCAGGTGGGTGCCGCGGCTGGGCCGCAGGCTCACCTCGTCGACCAGCTCGCCGGCCCAGACGCCGGTCGCGTTGACCACGGCGCGCGCGGTGACCGAGTGGGTCGCGCCGCTGAGCTCGTCGCGCAGCTCGACCGAGGTGCCGGTGGCGCCGAGCACGCGGGCGCGGGTGCGCACGTGCGCGCCGTACGACGCGGCGGTGCGGGCGATCGTCGTGACCAGGCGCGCGTCGTCCTCGAGCCGGCCGTCCCAGGACAGCAGGCCGCCGCGGAGGCCGGCGGAGCGCAGGGGCGGCGCCATCGCCATCAGCTCGGTGGTGGTGAGCCGGCGCGGCCGCGGGAGCGTCTCCTCGTCGGTGCCGGCGCTGCGACGCAGGCCGTCGCCCGCGAGCAGGCCCGCGTGGGTCAGGCGCTCCTGCACGCGTGAGACCGACGAGCTGAGCGGCACCACCATCGGCATCGCGTGGGTCAGGTGCGGGGCGGTGACCTCCATGAGGATGCCGCGCTCCACGGCGCTCTCGCGCGCGACGCCGACCTGGCCCTGGGCGAGGTAGCGCAGGCCGCCGTGGACCATCTTCGAGGACCACCGCGAGGTGCCGAAGGCGAGGTCGTGGGCATCGACGGCCAGCACCGACAGGCCGCGGGTCACGGCGTCCAGAGCGACGCCGACCCCGGTGATGCCCAGCCCGATGACGACCAGGTCGACGTCGGTCGGGGCGCCGTCGAGGCCGGGCGTGATCCGGGTGGCGACCGGGTCGCTCACGGCACGAGGGTCCGGGTCAGCAGGGTGGTGAGCTCGGCGTCCAGCTCGGCCTCGGAGACGGCGTCGTCGACCATCGTGTGCGCGGACAGCACGAAGCCGTGGGCGGCGAGGAGCAGGCCACGGGCGATGGCCACGGAGCTGCCCGCCCGCACTTCGCCGGCGGCCTGGGCGTCGCGGATCGCCTGGTCGGTGAGCGCGAGGATCAGGTCCTGCGAGCGGCCGCGCCGGGACAGGACGTAGGGGAGGATCAGCTCGGGGTCGAGCTCGATGATCCGCACGAACAGCTCGTTGTCGCGCAGCACCCGCACCGTGCCCACGATCCCGTCGACCAGGCGCGCCACCGCCGGCTGCGCGGGGTCCTGGGCGGCGAGCGCCGTCTGCACCACGCCGGTCCACTCCCGGGTCATCAGGTCGCCCAGGAGGGTCTGCATGTCCGACCAGCTGCGGTAGATCGTCATCCGCGAGACGCCGGCCCGACGGGCGACCTCGGTGAGCGTCGTGCGCCGCCAGCCGACGTCCAGGATGCACGCGCGGGCGGCGTCCAGGTAGGCGTCCCTCGGTCCGTCCGAGGGGTTGTTACGAAGTGACGTCATGTGTCACACTGTAACACATGACCCGATTCGTGCAGTCCGAGATGCATCCCCAGCGCTGGGGCGACCCCGAGGCCGCCACCGCGCTGCCGGAGGCCGCGCGCGGGCTCATCGAGATGGCCTTCGGGATCGACGAGCGACCGGCCGCCACCTCCGTCGCCGTGCCGACCGCCGCGCTCTCGGCGGACCTGCTGGACGGCCTGCGCGCCGTCGTCGGCGAGGAGCACGTGCTCACCGACGACGCGACCCGGCGGCTGCGCACCCGCGGCAAGTCGACCCCCGACCTCCTGCGCGCCCGCAGCGGCGACCTGGGCGACGCCCCCGACGTCGTCGTCCGCCCCGACGGGCACGAGCAGGTGGCGGCGGTCCTGGCCCTGGCCGTCGAGCACCACCTCGCGGTGGTCCCGTTCGGCGGCGGCACGTCGGTCACCGGCGGGCTCGTGGCGCGCCGTGAGGGCTACGCCGGCCTGGTGTCGCTGGACCTGGTGCGGATGAAGCGGCTGCTGGTGGTCGACCACGTCTCCATGACCGCCGTGCTCGAGCCGGGGCTGCGCGGACCCGAGGCGGAGTCGCTGCTCGCGGAGGAGGGCCTGACGCTGGGGCACTACCCGCAGTCGTTCGAGTACGCGACGATCGGCGGGTTCGCCGCCACCCGCTCCAGCGGCCAGTCGAGCGCCGGCTACGGCCGGTTCGACGCGCTGGTCGTCGGGCTCCGGGTGGCCACACCGCGCGGCGAGCTGGTGCTGGGCAGGGCCCCGGCCAACGCCGCCGGGCCCGACCTGCGCCAGCTGGTGCTCGGCTCGGAGGGTGCGTTCGGCGTGATCACCTCGGTCACCGTGCGGGTGCGCCGGCTCCCGGCCGAGAAGGTCTACGAGGGCTGGCACTGGCCGTCGTTCGAGGCCGGGGCCGACGCGATGCGCACGCTGGCGCAGAGCGGGCTCCTGCCGACCGTGATCCGCCTCTCCGACGAGGCCGAGACCGCGATCAACCTCGCCCGCCCCGACGAGATCGGCGGCGCCTCGTCGGGCGGCTGCCTGATGATCACCGGCTACGAGGGGGAGCCGGCGGTCAACGCCGCGAAGCGGGCTGCCGTGACCTCGGTGCTGGAGGGGCTCGGCGGGACGGGTCTGGGCGAGGAGCCGGGCCGCGCCTGGGCCCACGGCCGCTTCGGTGCGCCGTACCTGCGCGACTCGCTGCTCGACGTCGGAGTCCTGGTGGAGACCCTGGAGACCGCGACGTTCTGGTCCAACCGCGAGCGCCTCTACGCCGACGTGAAGACCGCGCTCGAGACCACGCTGAGCGACGGGGCGCTGGTGCTGTGCCACGTCTCGCACGTCTACGAGACCGGCTGCTCGCTCTACTTCACCGTGGCGACCAAGCTCGGCGACGACCCGCTCGCGCAGTGGCACGCGGCGAAGGTCGCCGCCAGCGACGCGATGGTCGCGGCCGGCGCGACGATCACCCACCACCACGCGGTCGGCACCGACCACCGGCCGTGGCTGACGCGCGAGATCGGCGCGCTCGGCGCCTCGGTGCTGCGCGCGGTCAAGGCCGACCTCGACCCGACCGGCGTGCTCAACCCGGGGGTGCTCATCCCGTGACCTCCCGGTCCTTCTCGTTCCTGGTCAACCCCGCCTCCGGTGGCGGTGCGGCGCCCGAGGCGGTCGTGCCGGTGGCCCAGCAGCTGCGCCACGCGGGCGCGACCGTGGACGTCACCTACTCGCCCGGACCCGAGGCCATGGACGCGCTGGTGGACGCCGCGGTCGCGCGCGGCGACGTCGTCGTCTCCGTGGGCGGCGACGGCATGCTCTCCTCCCTCGCCGGCGCGGTCTCCGTGCGCGGCGGCACCCTCGGCCTGCTGCCCGCGGGCCGCGGCAACGACTTCGCGCGGATGCTCGGCGTGCCCGACGACCCCGCCGCGCAGGCCAGGCTGCTGCTCGAGGGCGTCGTGCGTCGGGTCGACCTGCTGTCGCTCTCGCTGCCGGGCTCGCCCGCGCGCCGGGTCGCCGGGTCCGTCTACTCCGGCGTCGACGCGTGCGCCGCCGAGATCGTGGACCGCTCGCACCGGCTGCCCTCGGCGCTGCAGTACCCCTACGCGGCGCTCCGCGCGCTGGCGACGTACCAGCCGGCGCGCTGCCGCGTGAGCGTCGACGGCGTGACCCGGGAGTACTCCGCGGCCTGCGTGGTCGTGGCCAACTCCGGCTACTACGGCAAGGGCATGCACATCGCGCCCTCCGCGGTCGTCGACGACGGCCTCCTGGACGTGGTGGTGATCGAGGCGGCCGGCAGGCTCGCGCTGATGCGCTCCCTCCCGAAGGTCTACGACGGCCGCCACGTCGCGCTGGCCGAGGTCACCGTCCTGACCGGTCGCCGCGTCGAGGTCGCCGCCGACGGTCGCCGCGGAACCGTGCCCGTCGGCGGTGACGGCGAGCCCCTCGGCGCCCTCCCCGGTCTCTCCGCCCTGCCCGCCTGCGTCGAGGTCCTCCCCGGCGCGCTGGCGGTCGTCTGCTGAGGCAGGTTTTTCAGCATCTGCTGAAAACCCTGACGTTCTGGGCCGGAATTCTGGCCCGGAAGCGCGGGGAAATGCCCAGAACCTCCCGTCCGCGACGCGACGACAGGTCGGCGCGCGGCCCGTACCAGCATCTGCTGGGACCGGCGAGCTTCTGGGCCGTTGCGCCGCCCCAGAACGTCGCCGAGAGGCCCAGAACCTCCGGCCCGACGGTCCGATGTCGAAACGGCCGGGTCGGCTCCGACGTACCACCGAGGTGCCGCACGGCACCATGTCACCCAGGTGACCGACACCGGAGGAGCCCCCATGAAGTACGTCGTCCTGATCCACTCCAACCCCGAGCCCTGGGGCCACCCGACCGGCGCGCACGTCGCCGCCTACCAGGCGCTCCCCGCCGCGGAGCGCGCCCGCAGGGACGCGGCGTTCGAGGAGCTGCTGACCGAGCTCCAGGGCAACGGCGAGCTGGTCGGCGGCGAGGCGCTGGGCGACCCAGGCACCGCGACGCTCTACCGCGAGGAGGCGGCCGAGGTGCTGGTCACCGACGGCCCGTACTCCGAGCTCAAGGAGCACCTCGCGGGGTTCTTCCTCATCGACGTGGCCGACCGCGAGCGCGCCGAGCAGGTCGCCCGGCAGTTCGCCAGCCCCGGCGACACCGTCGAGCTCCGGCCGGCGATGTGGCCCGGCGGCGACGACTGAGCCGGTGACCAGCCCTGTCGAGGAGGTGTGGCGCCGGGAGGCGCCGCACGTCCTGGGCGCGCTGGTACGCCGCCACGGCGACTTCGACGCCTGCGAGGACGCGCTGCAGGAGGCGATGGTCGACGCGACCGTGCAGTGGCAGCGCGAGGGCGTGCCCGCGCAGCCGCGCGGCTGGCTGCTGCGGGTGGCCTCGCGCCGCCTCGTCGACCGGTGGCGCAGCGAGAGCGCGCGCGCCGACCGGGAGCTCCGGGTCGCGGCCGCGGCCGTCGGCGCGGGCGAGGTGGAGGACGTCGACGCGACGCTCGACCTGCTCCTGCTGTGCGCCCACCCCGCGCTGTCCGCCGCCTCCCAGGTGGCGCTCGCCCTCCGCGCGGTCGGCGGCCTCACGACCGAGCAGGTCGCGGCCGGCTTCCTGGTCCCGGCCCCGACGATGGGCCAGCGGTCAGCCGCGCGAAGGCGACGCTGCGCGAGGCCGGCGCCCGCTTCGGCGAGGTGGCGGCCGCCGAGCGCACGGCGCGGCTGTCCGCCGTACGGCACGTGCTCTACCTCGTCCTCAACGAGGGGTACGCCGCCAGCGGCGGCGACCGGCTCGTCGACGTCTCGCTCACCGACGAGGCGGTGCGGCTGTGCCGGCTGCTGCGCGAGCGGGTACCCGAGGACGACGAGACGGCCGGGCTGCTCGCGCTGGCGCTGCTGACGACCGCGCGCACCCCGGCGCGCACGGACGCCTCCGGCGACCTGGTGCGGCTGGCCGACCAGGACCGGGCCCTCTGGGACCGTGAGCGGATCGCCGAGGGGGTGGCGCTGCTGGAGGAGGCGCTGCCGCGGGGGCGGGTCGGGCGCTTCCAGCTGGAGGCGTCGATCGCGGCCGTCCACGCCGACGCCGCGAGCGCCGCGGACACCGACTGGCAGCAGGTCGCGGTCCTGTACGCGATGCTGGACCGGGTCGCCCCCAGCCCCGCCGTCACGCTGAGCCGCGCGGTCGCGGTGGGCATGAGCGAGGGTCCGCTGGCCGGTCTCGCGCTCACCGACCCGCTGCTCGAGGACCGGTCGATGCGACGCCACCACCGGCTGCCCGCCGTCCGCGCACACCTGCTGGAGATGGCCGGCCGTCGCGAGGAGGCCGCGCTGGCCTATGCCACCGCTGCCGCCCTGGCCACCAGCATCCCCGAGCAGCGCTACCTCAACTCGCGTGCCTCGTCGTCGTCTCGGCCGACCCCAGTATCGGTTGCTCGCCGTAGCCGCGCGCGAGACACCACCTGACGGCCTGGGTCCGGTGCGTCACGCCCATCTTGCGGTAGGCGGTCCTGATGTAGGTCTTGACCGAGTTGGGGCTGAGATACAGCCGACCGGCGATCTCCCGGTTGCGGTAGCCCTCGGCGACGAGCGTCAGCACCTGCCGCTCACGATCCGACAGGTTGTCCTCGACACCGTCGTCCGGGAGGACGCCCAGGTGCCGCAGGAGGTCGGCCGCCAGGATGGTCAGACGGGCCTCGTCCACCCCCTGGAGGTCGGGTGGGTCGTGCGCCACGAGCTGACCACACGGATGGGTCGCCAGGTCGACGACGTGGACGCTGCCCGTGCCGGACAGCGTCACGAGGAACGCGGCCGAGGCCTGACGGTGCGGGGCCGGCGTCGTTCGCGGCTCGAGAGCCGGATCAACCTGAGCGTGAGTGCTTGACGTCATGGGTCTTGCCTTCCCGAACGGCATCGACAGCTGAGGCCGTCGGGGTCCGGGACGACAAGGTCCGCCCAGGCTACCCCTTGCGCCGCTGAAGGGCTACGGTGCTGGGACGTTCCATCGTCGCCCCGGACCCTGACGGCGCAGTTCCGAGCCGCCCTCCGAGAGCCAGGTCCCGTGGCAGACGCCGCCTCCATCCGTCGACGCGTCGACGCTGCGCTCGCTCGACGACGTCCGGGCGAGGCCGGGATGGTGGCCACCCTCGACTCTCTGTGCGCGGTCGCCTGCCAGCAGCTTCCCCTGACCGGGGCGGCGATCACCCTGGTGCCGAGCGTCGGCTCCCACACGGTCGCGGCCGCGTCCTCGGCCACGACGCGAGAGCTGGAGGAGGCGCAGTTCGGAGTGGGGGAGGGACCCACCCGGGACGCCTTCACCTCGCGCCGACCGGTGCTCGTCGCGGACCTGACTCTCGCCGGCCTCCCCCGATGGCCGGGTTGGGCGCCGGTGGCGGTGCGAGCCGGCGCCGCAGCGGCCTACGCGCTACCGCTGCACGTCGGCGCCAGCATCTTCGGGGTGCTCACGCTGTACGCCGGCAGCCGGCCCCTGGACCCCGAGGGACTGCGGACCGCCCTGGTCCTCGCCGACATCGCGACCGACATCCTGCTGGACGGTCGCGCCGCCGACGGGGGAAGCACGCTCCCCCCGGACCTCGGCGACATCCTGGGCGGCCACGCCCACGTCTACCAGGCCCAGGGGATGGTGATGGTGGCCCTCGGGGTCGGCCTCGCCGAGGCGCTGGTTCGCATGCGGGCCCACGCCTGGGCCACCGGCCAGGACCTGGGCGCCCTGGCGACGGAGATCGTCTCCGGCCGGCAGATGCCTACGGCAGACCCCGGCTGAAATCGATGACACAGTGGCTCGTGACGAAACGTGAGGCTCTCCCATGATCTCTCTGCCCGACCTGTCCGACTTCTTCGTGGACGTGGCCGACACCCTGGTCGACGACTTCGACCTCGTCGACTTCCTCGACCACCTCACGGAGAAGGCCGCCACGGTCAGCGGCGCTGCCGCGGTGGGCCTCGTGCTGTCCGACCACCAGGGCCGGGTGCGCTTCATGGCCGCGAGCAACGAGTCGGGCAAGATGCTCGAGCTCCTGCAGATCCAGAACCATGAGGGCCCCTGCCTCGAGGCCCTGAGCACGGGAGTTCCCGTCGTCAACGCCGATCTCGCCCACGCGGCCGACCGCTGGCCACGGTTCGCGCCGCGCGCTCTCGAGGCGGGATTCCAGTCGGTGCACGCCTTCCCGATGAGGCTGCGCTCCCAGGTGATCGGGGCGCTCAACATCTTCGGGACGCAGGACGCCCGCTTCGAGCCCGACGAGGTCCGCGTCGTCCAGGCCCTGGCAGACGTCGCCACGATCGCGATCATCCAGGAGCGCAACCTCGTCCAGGCCGAGCTCCTGACCGAGCAGCTGCAGGGGGCGCTCAACAGCCGCATCGTGATCGAGCAGGCCAAGGGGGCGCTGGCCCAGGGGGACGGGATCACGACGGCGGAGGCCTTCGACCTCTTGCGCACGCGCGCCCGCCAGGAGCGCCGCCGCCTGGTCGACGTGGCCAGCGAGGTCCTGTCCGACCTGGAGCGCGCCGACAGCTGAGTTTGTCGGCGCGGTCGACGGGTACCGGCCTGCCACATCCGCTGGGAGACCAGCCCTCATCGCCGCCACGCCCCCGGACCCGCGCGTCGCCGTCGGAGTCCGAGCCATGCGACGTTCCCGCCTCACCCCTCCCGCCGCCGGCGGCGACCCCGCGGTCGCACCGGTGGGACAGGCACGGCACGAGCAGGTCGTCGACCAGGTGCTCGACACGCTCGCGGAGGTCAAGCCGCGCCTACGGGGCTGGCTGCACCTCGGCACCGTCCCGCTCGCCCTGGTGGGCGGGGTGGTGCTGGTGCTGCTGTCGCCCGACGACGCCACCCGGGCGGGGTCCGCGGTCTTCACCGCCTCGGCACTGCTGCTGTTCGGGGTCTCCGCCGCCTACCACCGCGGCACCTGGTCTCCGGGCTCCTGGCGGGTGCTGCGCCGGCTGGACCACTGCAACATCTTCGTGCTGATCGCGGGCTCCTGCACGGCGTACGCCCTGCTCCTGCTGGAGGGTCGCGACGCGACCGTCATGATCCTGATCGTCTGGTCGAGCGCGGTCGTCGGCGTGGGCGCGAGGCTCGTGTGGCCAGACGCGCCGCGCTGGCTCTCACCGCCCGTCTACGTCGCCTGCGGGTGGGGCGTGGTCCTGTTCCTGCCCGAGCTGGTCGACGGTGCCCACCGGCTCGAGGGTGACGTCGGGGGCGCCACCGTCCTGCTGCTGGCCGCGGGCGGGCTCCTCTACACCGTGGGCGCCGCGGTCTACGGCTTCCGGCGACCCGACCCCTGGCCGCGGTGGTTCGGCTTCCACGAGGTGTTCCACAGCCTCACCGTGCTGGCGTTCGTGAGCCACTACGCCGGCATCTCCCTGGCGACCTACTCGATGCGCTGAGTCCCCATGACCCTCGACGTGCCACCAGGCATCGACTGCGCGCAGATGCTCGGACTCGCCGCCGGCGGCGACCAGGACGCCTTCGCGGCGGTGTACGACGTGACCATCAACCGCGCCTTCGGCCTCGCGCTGCGCGTCGTGCGCGACCGGGGCCAGGCCGAGGAGGTAGCCCAGGAGGCCTACCTGCACCTGTGGACGCACGCCGCGCGCTTCGACCCCGCGCGGGGCAGCGCGATCTCCTGGATCCTGATGGCCGTCCACGGCGCGGCGGTCAACCGGGTGCGGTCCTCCTCGCGGCGTGCCGAGCGCGAGTCCGTCTACGAGCGCCGCGCGACCGTGCGGCCGTCCGTCTCGGACGACCACACCCACGACGCGGTCGGCGCCTCCCTCGACGGCGCCCGGGTGCGCCTCGCGCTGGCCGGCCTCTCGCCGGTGCAGCGCCAGGCGGTCGAGCTGGCCTACTTCGAGGGACTCAGCCACTCCGAGGTGGCCGCTCGGGCCGGCATCCCGCTGGGTACCGCCAAGACCCGCATCCGCAGCGCGCTGATCAGTCTCCGCGAGCTGATGAAGGAGATATGAGCCCCGGCTCCTCGCTCATCCCGCAAAGGTCCACACCAGCAGCTCGGTGGGGACGGCGGCGGTGACCGAGCGTCCGGACTCGTCGGTGAGCATCAAGGCGTCACCCGCCGAGAGCGGCTCGGCCAGTGAGGACCGGACCAGCGCGCCGGTGGCCACGAAGACGTGCACCAGCGGGGCGTCCGGCAGCGCGAGGACGGTGCCCTCGTCCAGGCGGGCCACCGAGAACGTCGCCCCGGCGACGCCGACGCGCGCAGGGACCGCAGCCGCGCCGTCGCCCGCGGCCATCACCACCAGCTCGTTGCGCGGGAGCGCCACCGGCACCACGTCGTACGACGGCGTCGTGCCGGGCGCGTCGGGGGTCAGCCACACCTGGACGAACCGCGTCGGCCCGTCGGGCGAGGCGTGCTCGGCGTGCGCCACGCCGGAGCCGGCGGAGAGCACGGCGACGCTGCCCGGCTCGACGACCGTCTCCGAGCCACCGGTCTCGTCGCCGTGGGTGAGCGCGCCGGAGACCACCCAGCTGACGATCTCGAGGTCGGCGTGGCGGTGCTGCTCGAAGCCCTGGCCCGAGCCGAGCAGGTGGTCGTCGTGGCACACCATCGGGCCGAACGAGGCGTGCTCGGGGTCGTAGTGCTGGCCGAACGAGAAGGCGTGGTGGGTGGCCCGTCCGGGTGCCCGGTCGGCGAAGCGTGCGGAAGCCCTGCGGATGTTGGCGGTCACGGGCAAGATTGTGCCGTGCCCGACCAGCCGTACCCCCAGCTCCCGCCCGGTTTCCGCTTCGGGACCAGCACCGCGTCGTACCAGATCGAGGGCGCGGCGACCGAGGACGGCCGCGGCCCCAGCGTCTGGGACACCTGGACCCACGAGCCCGGGCACATCAAGGACGGCTCCACCGGCGACGTGGCCTGCGACCACTACCACCGCTACGAGGAGGACGTCGCCCTGATGCAGGGCCTCGGCACCGGCGGCTACCGCTTCTCTATCGCCTGGCCCCGCATCCAGCCCACCGGCTCGGGCAAGCCCAACGAGAAGGGCCTGGACTTCTACGACCGGCTGATCGACACCCTCCTGGCGCACGGCCAGCAGCCGATGGCCACGCTCTTCCACTGGGACCTGCCGCAGGCGCTCGAGGACGACGGCGGTTGGCTCAACCGCGCGACGATCGACCGCTTCGCGGAGTACGCCGCCATCGTCGGCGAGCGCTACGCCGACCGCGTCGAGCACTGGATCCCGGTCAACGAGCCCAACGTCGTCACGATGATGGCCTACGGCGTCGGCATGCACGCGCCCGCGCGCACGCTGATGTTCGACAGCCTGCCGGTCGCCCACCACCTCCTGCTCGGCCACGGTCGCGCCGCGATCGCGCTGCGCGCCGCGGGCGCCACGAGCGTCGGCTGCGCCAACAACCACGCGCCCATGTGGCCCGCCAGCGACGAGCCGGCCGACGTCGGCGCGACCAAGCTGTTCGACGCCATGTGGAACGGCCTCTACCTCGAGCCGATGCTGCTCGGGCGCTATCCCGTCGACCTCCAGCCGCTCCTCGAGGACGTCATCCAGTCCGGCGACATGGCCACGATCCGCCAGCCCCTCGACTTCTACGGCGTCAACTACTACAACCCGATGCGCATCGGCGCCGCGCCCGAGGACGCCGAGATGCCCTTCGAGTTCCGCGAGCTGCTCGGCTACCCGACGACCGACTTCGGCTGGCCGGTCGTGCCCGACGCCCTGCGCGAGTGGCTGATCATGTTCCGCGCGCGCTTCCGCGCCGCGCTGCCGCCGATCATGATCACCGAGTCCGGCTGCGCCTACAACATGGGCCCCGACGCCGACGGCGTCGTCGACGACCAGCCCCGCATCGACTACCTCGACGCCCACCTCAAGGCCGTCCAGACGGCGATCGAGCGCGGCGTCGACGTGCGCGGCTACTACGCCTGGTCGCTGCTCGACAACTTCGAGTGGTCCGAGGGCTACACCCAGCGCTTCGGCCTGGTCCACGTCGACTACGAGACCCAGCAGCGCACCCCCAAGCGCTCCTACGAGTGGTACGCCGCGATGATCGCCGCCCAGCCGGCCGGCCAGGGCTGACCGCGGCGACTCCGCCGGCGATGGCATATCGTTTCTCGATATCATCGAGGAACGGAGCGGCCCCATGTCGCAGCGTGAGGTCCGCCGGGACCGCAACCCCTTCGGCCCGCTCGAGACCGTGGTCTCCGTGCTGCTCGCCTACCTCTTCCTCGGCCTGGCCGGCACCGCGCTGATCGCGGTCGCGAGCCTCGCGCTGGGGGAGGGCACCAACGTCACCGTGGGCACGATCGGTGACCGAAAGGCGTGCGCGACGGTGGTCAACGAGACGGCACCGGCGACGACGGAGGTCTCGCAGCGCGACCTGCGTCGCGGCGTGGCCGCGGCGCACGCGGAGGAGGTGGAGATCTGTCTCTCCGAGCCGACCCGCTGGCAGAAGACCGCCTCCGCGCTCGAGCCGCTGGGCCTGCTCGTGTTCGTCCTCGGCTCCCTGCTGCTCGTGCGACGGGTGATCGAGGGCGCCCGGCGGTCGGGTCTGTTCACGGAGGTGACGGCCGCGCGGACCCGGCAGCTGGGGTGGTTCCTGCTGGTGATGACGCTCGTGTGGCCGTTCGTGGCCGCGGCGGGGAGGGGCGTCGTGGTCGAGGCGGCGGTGCGCGGTGGGACCTGGACCGGACAACTGTTCCACCCCGGGATCTCGGTGTCGCTCGTGGTGGTGTCGCTGGGCGTGCTGTCGGTCGCCCGGGTGCTTCGGCGCGCGGTGCCGATGCAGGACGAGCTCGACGCCACCGTATGAGCGCCTCAGGACAGGACCACCGCGTGGTGGTGCGTCTCGACGAGTTGCTGCTCGAGCACGGGATGACGCTGACCGAGCTCGCCGACCGCGTGGGCATCACGGTCGTCAACCTCTCGGTGCTCAAGAACGGTCGCGCCCGCGCCGTCCGCTTCAACACCCTCACGGCCATCTGCGACGTCCTCGGCTGCCAGCCGGGGGACCTGCTCCGCGTCGAGCCGCGCTGAGGCGTCGCCGCGCAGCGCTCAGCCGCGCCCGAGCCCGCGCGCGGTCCACCCCGCGGCGCGCCAGGACGGCAGGTCGAGCACGTTGCGGCCGTCCAACAGCTGCTGTCGTCGTACGACGGCGGAGACCTCGGCGATGTCGACGGCCCGGAACTCCGGCCACTCGGTGAGGTGCAGCACCAGGTCGGCGTCGCGTGCGGCGTCGACCGCGGAAGAGACGTAGTCCAGCGTGGGGAAGCGGGCCCGCGCGGTCTCGGTGGCCTGCGGGTCGTAGACGGTCACGTGCGCGCCGCGCACGTGCAGCCGCCCGGCGATCGAGAGGGCCGGGGAGTCGCGGACGTCGTCGCTGTCGGGCTTGAAGGCCGCCCCCCACACGCAGATCCGCGACCGGGTCACGCTGCCGCCGAGCATCGCCGTGGCGATCCGGGCGACCCGCTGCCGCTGGCGCTGGTTGACGTCGTCGACCTGGCGCAGGAAGGCCAGCGCGTCGTCGACGCCGAGCTCGCCGGCGCGGTGCACGAAGGCACGGATGTCCTTGGGCAGGCAGCCGCCGCCGAAGCCGATGCCGGCGTTGAGGAAGCGCCGCCCGATGCGGGCGTCGTGGCCGATCGCGTCGGCGAGGTCCACGACGTCGGCGCCGGCCGCCTCGCAGACCTCGGCCACCGCGTTGATGAAGGAGATCTTGGTGGCCAGGAAGGCGTTGGCGGCGACCTTCACGAGCTCGGCGGTGGCGTAGTCGGTGACGACCAGCGGCGTGCCGGCGTCGAGCAGCGGCGCGTAGAGCTCGCGCAGCACCTTCTCGGCCCTCTCCGTGGCCACGCCCAGCACGATCCGGTCCGGCGCCAGCGTGTCCGCGACCGCGAAGCCCTCGCGCAGGAACTCCGGGTTCCACGCCAGCTCCGCCTCCGCGCCGACGGGCGAGAGCTCGGCGAGCAGCGTGGCCATCCGCTCCGCGGTGCCGACCGGGACGGTCGACTTGCCGACGACGTACGACGGGCCGTCCAGGTACGGCGCCAGCGCGCGCACCGCGGCCTCGACCTGCGAGGTGTCGGCGCCCATGCTCGAGGCCAGCTGCGGCGTGCCGACGCACAGGAAGTGCAGGTCGGCGAAGGCCGCGGCCTCCTCGAAGGAGTCGGTGAACCGCAGGCGGCCGCTCGCCACGTGCTTCGCGAGCAGGTCCTGCAGCCCGGGCTCGTAGAACGGCACCCGCCCGGCCGCGAGCAGCTCCCGCTTGGTGGCGTCGACCTCGACGCCGAGGACGTCGTACCCGAGCTCTGCGAGGCAGGCGGCGTGGGTCGCGCCGAGGTACCCGCAGCCGATGACCGTGGTCTCCACGGCGCCGACGCTAGGAGCGCGAGGTGTCTCCCGCCTCCATCGAGGTGGCCAGCCGGCGAACGATCTCCGTCAACCTGGCGGGCGAGGTGGCGACGTTCAGCCGCACGTGCCCGGCCAGGCCGGGCTGGTAGTCGTGGCCCGGGGCGAGGCGCACGCGGCCGCGCTCGAGCGCGACCGCCGCGGGGTCGTCGTGGCCGTAGGCGCGCAGGTCGAGCCACGCCAGGTACGTCGCCTCGAGCGCGCGCATGCGTGCCTGGGGCAGGTGCTCGGCGAGGAGCTCGCCCAGCAGGTCGCGCTGCGAGGACAGCCGGGCGCGCAGCGCGTCGAGCCACGGGTCGCCGTCGGTGTAGGCGGCCACGGCCGCGATGACGCCGAGGGGGGACCACGAGTCGTTGCGCACCATCGGCACGCCGGCGAGCCGCTCGAAGGTCGCGCGGTCGCCGCTGACGATCTGCGCGCAGCGCAGGCCGGCGACGTTGAAGGCCTTGGAGGCCGCCACGAGCGCGACGGCGTGGTCGGCGGTGCCCTCGACCGAGAGGTAGGGGACGTGCTCGGCGCCCTCGAGCACCAGCCCCGCGTGGATCTCGTCGGAGACCACCCGGGCGCCGTGGCGCACCACCACGTCGCGGACGCCCTCGAGCTCGGCGCGCGTGAAGACCCGGCCCCACGGGTTGTGCGGCTGGGTCAGCAGCAGCGTGCGGGCGCCGTCGGCGAACAGCCGGTCCAGGCGGTCGAGGTCGAGCTCGGCGCGCGGCGCGTCGGGGTCGAGCGGCAGGTCGACCCGCTCCCGTCCGGTCACCTGGGCGAGGTCGAGCTGCGGGGAGTACGCCGGCACCGGCATCACCACGGGACCCGGCTCCGACAGCGCGTCGAGAGCCACGCGCATCCCGGCCGTGACGTCGACCGTCGGGATGACCAGCTCGGGGTCGACCTCGGCGCCGAACTGCCGCCGCGCCCATCCGGCGTACGCCCGGCCGAGCTCGCCGCCGGTGCCCAGCGGCGGGTAGCCGGTGATGCCGTCGGTCACGGCCTGCTGCAGGGCCTCGGCGATCGGCGGCGCCAGCGCGTAGTCCATCTCGGCCACCCACGCGGGCAGCACGTCGGGCTCGACCTCCCCCCACTTCAGCAGCAGGGCACGGCGGGCTTCCTCGTCGGTCAGGTCGCGGATCACCCGGCCGACGGTAGCCGCCGCCCGGGGACCACCACGAACCGCTCGACTGCCGTCCACCTCGCGGCCACACGACGTTCGACCACCGGGACCCCGACCCTGAGACTCTCCGGCCGCCCGTCACAACAGAAGGTGGAACCGGATGCTCTCGAACACCCCGCGGTCGTGCACCACCGGCCGCATCCTGGCCGCCGCACTCTCCCTCGGGGTGCTGGCGACCGGGGGTCCCGTGCTGGCCGCCTCCTCGCAGGCCGCGCCCGCGCGGGCGGCGGCCGAGCTGCCGCCGCTCTTCGTCTCCGAGGTCGTCGCCGACAACGGCAGCCACCAGGTCGCCGGGCGGGCGAGCAGCCAGGACAACTTCGAGTACCTCGAGGTCACCAACACCACCGACGCCGACATCGACCTCGCGACGGCCGGCTACACGCTGCACTACCGCGCCGCCGCGCTGACGGTGGCCGCCGACTCCGTCGCCCCGACCGTCGTCCCGGCCCACGGCACCGCGGTGCTCTGGCTGCGCTACCAGTCCGGCAGCGCCGACGGCTACAGCTCCGGCAGCCCCAACTCCCTGCTCTTCTCCGACACCGACTTCTGGGCCCACTACGGCGTCGCCTCCGACGCCCCGGTCATCCACCTCACCGGCCAGAACGGCATGGCCAACTCCGGCACCGCCCCGCTCCCGGTCAGCATCCAGCGCTCCGGCGCGGTGGTCAGCCGCTCCGCCTACCTGCCCGGCACCGACCAGGGCGCCGGCACCGCCGCCGAGTACGCCGTCCCGGCGGCCGCCACCACGGACGCGACCCTCTACGCCCGCAAGGCCGTGCCGACGCCCGGCGCCGTCGCCGCCCAGCAGCTGACCCCCGGCGCCACCGCCCCCACCGAGGACCCGACGCCCACCCCGACGCCGACGCCCACTCCCACGGACACCCCGTCGCCCACGGACCAGCCCTCGCCGACGGACGCCCCGTCGCCGACGGAGCAGCCGTCGCCCACGGACCAGCCGTCCCCGACCGACAACCCCAGCCCCACCGAGCTGCCGACGGACCCCACGAGCACCCCGCCGAGCGGCCCGGTCGCCGCGCCGTCGCTGATGATCACCGAGGTCAACGTCAACTCCGGCAACATGCCGGCCGCCGACGGGACGTCGGCCGACGCGTGGGAGTTCATCGAGCTGACCAACACGACCGGGACCGCGATCGACCTCACGGCCGCGGGCGTCCAGGTCGTCTACCTCAGCGGCTCGACCCCCAGGACCCTCGCCTACGACCCGGGCACCGTGGTGCCCGCGCGCGGCACCGTCGTGCTGTGGGTGAAGAACAGCAAGTACCGCGACGCGACCGCCACCGGCGGCCCGGACGCCCGCCTCACGGACCAGCAGTTCCGCGACTTCTACGCCGGGCTCGGCGTGACCGGCGACTACCCGCTGGCGCACCTCACCGGTCAGGACGGGCTGAACAACTCCGGCACCTCGATGTACGTCACGCAGGGCGGCACCGAGCTGTCCCGCATCACCTGGACCGCCACGGACGTCGCCTCGGACAGGACCGTCACCTACGGCCGGCCCACCACGGCCGGCAGCACCCAGCTCAGCGTCCACGGCCAGCAGCAGGCCCCGACTCCCGGCACCGTCGACCCGGCCCAGGTGGGGACCCCCACCGAGGAGCCGACCGAGGAGCCCAGCGAGGAGCCCAGCGAGGAGCCCAGCGAGGAGCCCAGCACGCCGGCCGGGAGCACGCCGCCCCTGCTGGTCACCGAGATCGCGCCGGACAACACCGGTGACGACCACTACGAGTTCTTCGAGGTCGCCAACACGACCGACGCCCCGATCGACGTCACCCAGGGCGTGGGCCTCACCTACATCTTCTCGGAGGCCGGCACCAGCGCGAGCGACAAGCCGCTGACGGTCGCCGACTCCAGCGCGACGATCCCCGCCCACGGCGTGGCGCTGTTCTGGCTGCAGTACGCCAGCGGCAACGTCGACAGCTTCGCGCACACCGACGCCGAGTTCCGCGCGGCCGTGGGTGCCGCCCCGGACGCACTCGTCTACCACGTCACCGGCCAGAGCGGCATGGCCAACGGCGGCCCGCGCGGCGTCCGCGTCGACCAGGCCGGCTCCGCCGTCTCCTGGTCGCTCTACCCGGCGCGCACCGCCACGCCGAACGCCTCGACCCACTTCGGCGTCCCGGCCACGGGCAAGCTCGCCCGCGTCCACGCCGACCTCGCGCCGTACACCGCCGGCACCGTCGAGGCCGCCCAGCTCACGGCACCCGACCCGGACCCGACCGAGGAGCCCACGGAGGAGCCGACCGAGGAGCCGGAAGGCCCCCGCGTCCCGGTGCAGGGCCCGCCGCCCGCCGCGGACCCCGCGCTCGACGCCCCGCTGCTCCAGGTGACCGAGGTCGCCCCCGACACCGCCAACGTCGGCAGCGCCGACGGCTACGAGTTCGTCGAGGTCTACAACGCCTCCGACGAGCCCGTGAGCTTCGCCGACTTCACGATCAACTACCTCTACATCGACGCCAGCGGCGTCACGACCAACAGCGCGCTGTGGCCCGCAGTGCCCGCAGACCCGGTCATCCAGCCCGGTCGCACCCTGGTCCTGTGGGTCAAGAACCCGCAGAACGCCGCGCTCACGGCGGCCGACTTCAACGCCCACTTCGGCGCCCGCCTCACCGCGGGCGAGGACCTCGTCGAGATCACCTCGGCCGGCATGTCCAACGCCGGCCTGCGCGGCATCCAGGTGATGACCAACAGCGGGTACGACGTCAGCCGGGCCCACTACCTGACCGACGCCGACACCGTGGCCGACCAGCCGCTGCAGTACCGCTGGGACTCCGGGACCCTCCAGACCCGTGTCGGCACCGGGACCGCGACGCCCGGCTACGCGGCCCCCGACCAGGTCCCGGCCGGTCTCGTGGCCACGCCCGACGACGCGCTCGCCCCGGCGATCACCGACCTCACCGGCGGCACCGAGACCCCCGACACCGAGGACCTCGCGCTGGAGTTCGGCGTCACCGACGCCCAGCAGGTCCGCACGGTGGCGCTGACCATCGGCACCGACGTCGACGAGCCGGTCACCCGCTACCTCCGGTTCGCCGCGCCCGACCGCTACGCCTACTCCGTGCCGGCCGTCGACCTCTACGGCAAGCGCTGGGTGGAGTACACCGTCACCACCTCCGACGGCACCAACACCAGCACGCTGGGCCCGAAGCGCATCGAGCTCGCCGAGGCCGAGCCCGCGCCCGTGCGGCTCAACGTCAAGGAGGGCGATTACGTCGGCGGGACGACGCGGCTCGCGGCGACCACCGCCGACGACCCGGCAGCGCTGCGCCTGGCCGTCGACGGCCAGCAGGTC
The DNA here is from genome assembly GCF_015024225.1 of Nocardioides lijunqiniae. Taxonomy (GTDB): domain Bacteria; phylum Actinomycetota; class Actinomycetes; order Propionibacteriales; family Nocardioidaceae; genus Nocardioides; species Nocardioides lijunqiniae. Next base: position 65,188 of record NZ_JACJGM010000010.1, on the reverse strand, counting down.
CCGGCGCCGGTCCCGGCGCTCGAGGGTGCCCCGATCTTCGCCTTCGAGGCCACCAACACCGACGCGTTCTTCCGCAACGGCGTCCGCATGGGCGAGGACGTCCTGACCGTCTTCGACGAGGGCTTCTACGAGCGGATCGAGACCGTCACCGCGACGGTGCCGGTCGAGAAGGTCGTCAAGGGCCAGGCGCTCACGGTCGGCATCTACGCCGGCACCAAGGCGTTCCCGCAGCCCGACCCGAACGAGAACAACGACGACTTCTCGGCGCTCAACCTGCGCCTGGCCCTGCCGGACGGTCGCGTGCTGCGACCGGCCACCTGTGGCGGCGCCGGCGAGGGACAGGAGCCGACGGTGCGCGCCTGCCCCGACCCGGCGACCCGGATCGGCTTCGCCGACGCCACGCAGGTCTACTTCACCGCCACGTTCACCATCCCCGACGACGCCTTCGACTCGCTGGCCCACCAGTGGGACACCACCACCGTGGCCGACGGGCCGCACACGGTCACCGCGGCCACGGACGCGGTCGGCGTGAGCCGCACCGTCGTCGTCGACAACACCTCCCCGGTGGTGGCGCCCACGCTCACCGACGGCGCTCGCCTCCGCGGGCCGTTCACGATCGACGCCACCGCGACCGACGCCGGCGCCGGCCTGGGCGACGGCGGGGTCACCGCGACCCTCGACGGCGAGCCGATCACGCTGCCGCACGCCACGGGCTCGCTGCGGCTGACCCCCGGCGAGCACGTGGCGGTCTTCACGGCGCGCGACCGGGTCGGCAACGAGACGACCCGCTCGGTCACGTTCACGACGACCGACGAGCGGCCCGACACCGAGCTGGGCGGCCCCGGCGACGGGGAGACCGTCACGGCCGGCGGCGTCCGGCTGAGCGCCACCGCGTCCTCGCCCGAGGGCGACGAGCTGACGATGGCCTTCCGCGAGGGCGACACGTTCGTGCCCACCGACGCCGAGGTCAGCGCGTACGACGGCACGACCGGTCACGCGCTCGGGGCCGACCGCGGCGACAAGGTGGTCCTCACCGACGCCCAGCTCGCCCAGGTCGCGAGCACCGACGGCATCGAGCACGAGGTGTCGTCCCAGACCGAGCTGCCCTACCAGCTGTTCACGGTGGCCGTGCCGGCCGACGCCGGTGCGGACGCGCAGGCGCGGCTGCGCTGGACCGGCTCGGCCAACGCCGGGGCCAAGGTGCTGCTCTACGTGCAGGACTCGGCCGGCGCCGGCTGGGAGGAGGTCGCCCGCAAGGTCACGACCGACAGCGAGCCCTTCACCCTGGAGACCACGGTCCCCACGGCCGGCCGCACGGCGGGCGGCCGGATGACGGTGCTGGTGCAGCACTCCGAGGGCTTCGCGGGCGAGGTCCGCTCGACGCGGGCCAGCACCCCGGCGCCGTACTCCACCAAGGGCGTCACGCCCCGGTCGGCGTACGACTTCACGATCGGCTGGGAGTCGGACACGCAGTACTACAACGAGACCGACGACTTCTACAAGCACCAGGTCGCGATCAACCAGTTCTTCCTCGACCAGCGCGACGAGCTGAACCTGCAGTACGTCATCCACACCGGCGACATCGTCAACGTGTCGTCGCAGCAGCGTCAGTGGGAGAAGGCGGACGCGGCCTACGACAAGCTCGACGCGGCCGGTCTGCCCTACGGCGTGCTGGCCGGCAACCACGACGTCGGGCACCACGACGAGGACTACGAGGCCTTCGGTCAGTGGTTCGGCGAGGCCCGCTACGCCGGCAACCCCTGGTACGGCCAGTCGTACCAGAACAACCGGGGCCACTACGACCTCGTGAGCGCCAACGGCGTCGACTTCCTGATGCTGTCGATGGGCTGGGGCGCGGGTGACGCGGAGATCGCCTGGATGAACCAGGTGATCGCCCGCTACCCCGAGCGCAAGGTGTGGGTGAACCTTCACGAGTTCATGCTCACCACCGGCGGGCTCGGCCCGATCCCGCAGCGGATCATGGACGAGGTCGTGGCGCCCAACCCCAACGTCTTCGCGGTCTCGTCGGGTCACTACCACGACGCCTACACCCGCACCGACGAGTTCGACGACGACGGCGACGGCGTCGCCGACCGCACCGTCCACTCGATGCTGTTCGACTACCAGGGCCTGCCCGAGGGCGGCCTGGGCTACCTGCGGCTGCTCCACTTCGACAACCAGGGCGAGCGGATCATCGTGCGCACCTACTCGCCGTCGCTGGACGACTTCGACTCCGAGGACCCCTCCCTGGACCTGCAGCACCAGGAGTTCGAGATCCCCTACGCCGCCGCCGGCATCGACGCGACGACCAAGACGCTGGCGACCGACGGCTTCCGCGCCGACGTCCTCACCAGCCGCGAGATCGCGGTGCTCAAGGGCGTGCCGTCCGGCGAGACGCGCACGGTCGACTGGGACGTCGCCCCGGGCGAGCACGGGTGGTTCGTCGAGACGACGAACCCCTTCGGCGGCGTCGACGTCTCCGAGGTCCGCAACGTGACGGTCGCCGCTCCGGGCGCACCTGAGGCCGGCGTCCCGTCCGTGCGCGGCGTGGTGCGCGTCGGCGAGACCCTCACCGCGACGCCGGGCACCTGGCCGGCCGGCACGACGCTGACGTACCAGTGGCTCGCCGGCGGGCAGCCCGTCCGCGGCGCCACGGGCCGCACCTTCGTGGTGCCCCCGGCGCTGGTCGGTCGCAAGCTGTCGGTGACGGTCACGGGCACCCGCCCGTACTCGCCGCCCAGCAGCGCGACGTCGCAGGCCGCCACCGTCGCCCCGGGACGTCTGACCGGGCGGCGACCGGTGGTCGCCGGAGCCGCGAAGGTCGGCCGCCGGCTGACCGTCCGGCCCGGGACCTGGAGCCCGCGACCGGTGCGGCTGCGCGTCCAGTGGTACGTCGCCGGCCGGGCCGTCCGCGGCGCCGACGGCACGTCGTTCCGCCTCCGGAAGGCCCACGCCGGCAAGCGGGTCACCGTCCGCGTCACCGGCACCAGGCCCGGCTACGCAGCGCTCACCCAGCGCAGCGCGGCCACCCGGGCGGTGCGGCGGTAGGGGCGGGTCCCAGAGCGAGTCCCAAGCAGGCCTCAGAGCGACGCGGCCACCCTCGTCCCCTGCTCGATCGCGCGCTTGGCGTCGAGCTCGGCGGCGACGTCGGCGCCACCGACCAGGTGCACCGACGACGGCCGCGTCGCCACGAGCTCGTCGTACAGGTCGCGCACCGACTCCTGGCCGGCGCACAGCACCACGTGGTCGACGTCGAGCACCGAGCCGACGCCGTCGACCGTGAGGTGCAGGCCGGCGTCGTCGACGCGGTCGTACGTCGCCCCGGAGACCTGGGTGACGCCCGACTGCTTGAGCACGGCGCGGTGCGCCCAGCCGGAGGTCTTGCCCAGGCCGATGCCGATCGGCGTCGTCTTGCGCTGGATCAGCGTCACCTCGCGCAGCGCCGTGCGCGGCTTGCGCTCGGTCAGGCCGCCGGGGTGCAGAGTGGGGTCGCCGACGCCCCAGTGCGACATCCAGTCGTCGAGGTCCTCGGAGCGGTCGTGGGTCAGCCACACGCTGACGTCGACGCCGATGCCGCCCGCGCCGACGACGGCCACCCGTCGTCCGGGCACGACCGCACCCGACAGCACGTCGGCGTAGGAGACGACCGAGGGGTGGTCGACCCCGTCGAACGACGGCACCCGCGGCACGACACCGGTGGCGACCACGACCTCGTCGTACGCCGCCAGGTCGGCCACCCCGGCGGCCGCGCCGAGGCGCACGTCGACGCCCAGCACCTCCAGCCGGCGGGCGTAGTAGCGCAGCGTGTCGGCGAAGTCCTCCTTGCCCGGCACGGCCATCGCCAGCCGGAACTGGCCGCCCAGCGACGCGGACCGCTCGAACAGCGTGACCGCGAAGCCGCGCTCCGCCGCCGAGACCGCCGTGGCCAGCCCGGCGGGGCCGGCCCCCACCACGGCGACCGAGGCCGTGCGCCGGGTCGGGCCCAGGGTCAGCGTCAGCTCGCGGCCGGCGCGGGGGTTGACCAGGCAGGAGGCCTTGCGGTTCTCGAAGACGTGGTCGAGGCAGGCCTGGTTGCAGGCGATGCAGGTGTTGATCTCGTCGGCGCGGCCGGCGCCGGCCTTGGCGACGAAGTCCGGGTCGGCCAGCAGGGGCCGGGCCATCGACACCAGGTCGGCCTCGCCGGCGGCGAGGATCGACTCCGCCAGCTCGGGGGTGTTGATGCGGTTGGAGGCGCAGACCGGCACCGAGACCGCGGCCTTGAGCCGGGCGGTCGCGGAGCGCCAGGCGCCGCGCGGCACCTGGGTGATGATCGTCGGGACCCGCGCCTCGTGCCAGCCGATGCCGGTGTTGAGCACGGTCACGCCGGCCTCCTCGAGCAGCCCGGCGAGCTCCACCACCTCCTCCCAGCTCTGCCCGCCCTCGACGAGGTCCAGCAGCGAGATCCGGTACAGGATCGGCAGCTCGCCGCCCACCAGCTCGCGGGAGCGGCGGACGACCTCGACGGGGAAGCGCATCCGCTTCGCGGCCGAGCCGCCCCACGCGTCGGTGCGGTCGTTGGTGCGTGCCGCCAGGAACTGGTTGATGAGGTAGCCCTCGGAGCCCATGATCTCCACGGCGTCGTAGCCGGCCTTCACCGCGAGCGCCACCGACCGCGCGAAGTCGGTGGCGGTCCGGTCGACCGCGCGCGTCGACAGCGCGCTCGGGCGGAACGGCGTGATGGGCGACTTCCGGGCCGACGCCGAGACGCTGAACGGGTGATAGCCGTAGCGGCCCGCGTGCAGCACCTGCATCGCGATCGCGCCGCCCTCCTCGTGCACGGCGGCGGTCACGTCGCGGTGCCGCATCGCCTGCAGCCGCGTGGTCATCTCGGCGGCCAGCGGCTTGAGCCAGCCGCGCCTGTTGGGCGCGTAGCCGCCGGTCACGATCAGCCCGACCCCGCCGCGCGCCCGCTCCGCGAGGTACGCCGCCAGGTCGGGCAGGTCGCGCCGGGAGTCCTCGAGGCCGGTGTGCATGGAGCCCATGACCACCCGGTTGCGGAGCTCGAGCGAGCCGAGCGTGATCGGCGACAGGAGGTGGGGGTAGGGCGAGGGTGCGGTCATGCGTGGGCCTCCAGGTACTCGGTCAGCCACGTCACCCAGGTCTCCTCGGTGAGGATCCCGCCGCGCAGCACGAGGTAGTGGTCGAGGTCGAGGCCGGTCAGGGCCGCCGGCCGGGGGTAGTCGCGTCGCATCAGCGACCGGTAGTGCTCGAGCCGCAGCTGGTGGTCGGCGAGGTTGGCGCGCACGACGTCCAGGACCGCCTCGCGGTCGCCGAACGACGCCCCGCGCATCTTCACCGCGAGGTCGCTGCGCAGCGCGTGCGTGGGGGTCGGCTCGGCCAGCCAGGCGGCGAGCGCGTCCGCACCGGCCGGCGTGACGTCGTACACCTTCTTGTCGGGCTTGCCGGTCTGCGCCACCTCGGTGGCCACCAGCCAGCCGTCGGCCTCCATGCGCGCCAGGACCCGGTAGATCTGCTGGTGGGTGGCGCTCCAGAAGAAGCCGATCGAGCGGCCGAAGCGACGGGCCAGGTCGAGCCCGCTCGCGGGCTGCTCGCGCAGCGCGACGAGGAGGGCGTGCTCGAGGGCCATGACCGGGAGCCTGACAGACCTATGCAACGAGTTGCAAGCATGCGTGGCGCGGGTCACGCGGCCCGGTCCACCGTGGACGACCCGGTCGGCGGCGGCCCCGCGCGGCCCTACGATTTCCCCATGCGCCTGCGTCGTACCGCCCTCGCCGTCCTCCCCGTGCTCGTCGCCGCGATCGCCTGCGCGCCCGCCGACGAGGACGACGACAGCGGCGCCGCCACGGCCTCCTGCGAGAAGGGCGACCTGCCGCTGACCCAGGAGGGCACGCTCACGGTCGGCACCGACTCCCCGGCGTTCTCGCCGTGGTTCGTCGACGAGGACCCCACCAACGGCGAGGGCTTCGAGTCGGCGGTGGCCTACGCGGTCGCCGACGAGCTCGGCTTCACGCCCGAGGAGGTCACCTGGGTGACGGTGCCGTTCAACACCTCCTTCGCGCCGGGTGAGAAGAACTTCGACTTCGACATCAACCAGATCTCGATCACCGACGAGCGCAAGCAGGTCGTCGACTTCTCCGACGGCTACTACTCCGCCTCGCAGGCCGTCGTGGCGCTGGACGGCAGCCCCGTCTCCGAGGTCACCACGGTGGCCGAGCTGGCCGACTACAACCTCGGCGCCCAGACGGCGACCACCTCGCTCAAGGCCATCCGCGACGTCGTCAAGCCCGACCAGAAGCCGGCCGTCTTCGAGGACACCGTCGCGGCCAAGAACGCGCTCCTCAACGGCCAGACCGACGCGATCCTGGCCGACCTTCCGACGGCGTTCTACATCAGCGCCGCCGAGATCCCCGGCAGCAAGCTCGTGGGCCAGTTCCAGCCCGAGACCGGCGACCAGGAGGAGTTCGGGATGCTCTTCGAGAAGGGCAGCGACCTGGTGCCGTGCGTCAACGAGGCCCTCGCCACGCTGACCGAGAACGGCACCCTCGCCGAGATCGAGCAGAAGTGGCTGTCCGACGTGGTGGACGTCCCCGAGCTCCAGTGACCGACTGGCAGCCGAGCGACCGCGAGCTGGAGCGTCGCCGCGTACGACGCCAGCAGCGCACCCGCTCCCTGCTGGTCGCCTCCGGCGCGATCGCGCTGGTCCTCGCCGGCCTCGTGACGGTGCTCCTCAGCGCCCCCGGGTGGGACCGCTTCCGCGAGACCTTCTTCGACTGGGGCTACGCCAAGGACGCCCTGCCCGACATCCGCGACGGCTTCTGGCTCAACGTCAAGCTCTTCCTCATCTGCGAGGTCGCGATCCTCGCGCTCGGTCTCGCCGTCGCGCTGGCGCGCACCTCCCGCAGCCCGCTGCTCGCGCCGTTCCGGCTGCTGGCCGTGGTCTACGTCGACATCTTCCGCGGCGTCCCCACCGTGCTGCTGATCCTGATGCTCGGCTTCGGCGTCCCCGCCCTGCGCCTGGAGGGCCTCACCGACGACCGCTACGTGTGGGCCGGGGTCGCGCTGGTGCTGTCCTACGGCGCCTACGTCGCCGAGGTGTTCCGCTCCGGCATCGAGTCGATCCACCCCTCGCAGGTGATGAGCGCCGAGGCGCTGGCGCTCAGCCGGACCCAGACGATGCGCTTCGTCGTGGTGCCCCAGGCCGTGCGCCGGGTGGCCCCGCCGCTGCTCAACGACTTCGTCTCGCTGCAGAAGGACACCGCGCTGGTCTCGGTCGTCGGCGTGTTCGACGCCGTCTTCGCCGCGCGCGACACCACCGGCTACACGTTCAACTACACGCCGTACGTCGTGGTCTCGGTCTTCTTCATCGCGATCACCATCCCTCTGGCGCGTCTCACCGACTGGCTGGGCCGGCGCGCCCTCGAGCGCGAGCGCGCAGGCGTTCGATGAAGGGAGTCCGATGACCGCCCCGCTCCTGGAGGCCCTCGAGGTCCGCAAGTCCTACGGCGACCGGGTCGTCCTCGACGACGTGACCCTCGACGTGCACCCGCACGACGTGGTCTGCCTGATCGGCTCGTCCGGCTCGGGCAAGTCGACGCTGCTGCGCTGCCTGAACCTGCTCGAGGACGTCGACGACGGCGTGATCCGCTTCGAGGGACGCGAGATCTCCGACCCGCACGTCGACCCGCGCGAGGTGCGGCAGCGGATGGGCATGGTCTTCCAGGCCTACAACCTCTTCCCGCACCTGAGCGTGCTCGACAACTGCACGCTCGCGCCGCGGCGGGTGCACGGGCTGGCCCGCGGCGCCGCCGAGGACCGCGCGCGCGAGCTGCTGGCGACGTTCGGGCTGGCCGACCACGTCGACAAGCATCCCGACCGCCTCTCCGGCGGCCAGCAGCAGCGGGTGGCGCTGGTGCGCGCGCTGTGCACGCAGCCGACGCTGCTGCTGCTCGACGAGATCACCGCGGCGCTCGACCCCGAGCTGGTCGGCGAGGTGCTCGGGATCGTGCGCGACCTAGCCGAGCGCGGCACCACGATGGTGCTGGCCACGCACGAGATGGGCTTCGCGCGCGAGGTAGCCACCACGGTGTGCTTCCTCAGCGACGGCCGGATCCTCGAGCAGGGTCCGCCGCAGCAGATCTTCACCGACCCCCGCGAGGAGCGGACCCGGCAGTTCCTCACCCGGGTGCTCCCGGGCTGACGCCGGTCGCCGTCCCGTTCCACTGTGACAGTCGTTCTGTCATGATCGCCCGCATGACGTACGAACTGGGACAGGGCACCGGACCGCTGCGCGGGGTCAAGGTCGTCGAGATCGCGGGGATCGGCCCCGGACCGCACGCCTGCATGATCCTGGCCGACCTCGGCGCCGACGTGATCCGCGTCGAGCGGCCCGGCGGACAGGCCCTCGCCGGCGGTGCCACGATGCTGCTCAACCGCGGGCGTCCCAGCGTCGCGCTCAACCTCAAGGACCCCGACGCGGTCGCCACCGTGCTCGAGCTGGTCCGCGGCGCCGACGTGGTGATCGAGGGGATGCGCCCGGGCGTCACCGAGCGGCTGGGTCTGGGCCCCGACGACTGCCTGGCGGTCAACGAGCGCGTCGTCTACGGCCGGATGACCGGCTGGGGCCAGGACGGCCCGCTGGCCAAGGCGGCCGGCCACGACATGAACTACATCGCGATCACCGGCGCCCTGCACGGCATGGGCCAGGACCCGGCCAGGCCGCACTTCCCGTCCAACCTGGTCGGCGACTTCGGCGGCGGCTCGACGTACCTCGTCATCGGGATCCTCGCCGCCCTCCTCGAGGCCCGCGTCTCGGGCAGGGGACAGGTCGTGGACGCCGCGATCGTCGACGGCACCGCCCACCTCAACGCGATGACCGCGGCGTTCCTCGCGAGCGGCGGCTTCACCGAGCAGCGTGGCGCGAACCTCCTCGACGGCGGCGTCCCGTTCTACGACGTCTACGAGACCTCGGACGGGCGCCACCTGTCGGTGGCCGCGCTCGAGCCCCAGTTCTTCGACGCGCTCGTGACCACTTTGGGCATCCGGGACACCTGCCCCGGGCAGGGCGAGCCGGAGCGCTACGACGAGATGCGGGCCGTCTTCACGGAGACCTTCGGGTCGCGCACCCAGGCCGAGTGGGTGGGGGTCTTCGAGGGCACCGACGCCTGCGTGGCCGGGATCATCCCGGTCAGCGAGGCCTTCGAGCACCCGCACCTGCGCGCCCGCGAGACCTTCGTCGAGCGCGACGGGATGGTCCAGCCGCAGCCGGCGCCGCGCTTCTCCCGCACCGCCGCGACCCTCGGCCTGCCCCCCTCGCCCGCCGCCGGCACCCACACCCGCGAGGCCCTCGCCGCCTGGGGCATCGCGGGAGTCGACGACCTCCTCGCCCGCGGCGTCGCCGTCCAGGCCTAGCCGCCTCGGCGGTCGAGCAGTGAGGAGCGCCAGCGACGAACGCCCGTCGAGACCGGCCACCGTGACCCACGCCGCTTGCTGAACAACTGTCAATAGGCGCCGGATCGGGCTAGCGTGCACGACATGAGCACCGAGCACGTGGACGTGTTGGTCATCGGCGCCGGCCTGGCCGGGATCGGCGCGGCCTGCCGGCTGCGCACCGAGCACCCCGGCCGCAGCGTGGCCGTCCTGGAGAGCCGCGAGCGCAGCGGCGGGACGTGGGACCTGTTCACGTACCCCGGCATCCGCTCCGACTCCGACATGTTCACCTTCGGCTTCCACTGGCGGCCGTGGCCGGGCGACACCGCGCTGGCCGACGGGCCGCTGATCCTCGACTACCTGCGCACGGTCGCCCACGAGTACGGCGTGGACGAGCTGATCCGCTACCGCCACCGCGTCACCACCGCCAGCTGGGACTCCGAGACCGCGTGCTGGACCGTCACCGCCGACCACGACGGCGAGCCCGTGACGATCACGACGGACTTCCTGTGGGGCTGTTCGGGCTACTACGACTACGAGCAGGGCTACGCGCCGACGTTCCCCGGCCAGGACGACTTCGCCGGCGACGTCGTGCACCCGCAGCACTGGCCTGAGGACCTCGACCACACCGGCAAGCGGGTCGTGGTCATCGGCAGCGGGGCCACGGCGATCACGCTCGTGCCGGCGATGGCCACGACCGCCGAGCACGTCACGATGCTGCAGCGCTCGCCGACGTACGTCATGTCCCGCTCGGGGCGCGACCCGCTGGCCAAGCTCCTGCGCCGGCTGCCGCAGCGGCTGTCGTACCCCGTCGTGCGCTGGGCCAACATCCTCACCGCCATCGGCTTCTACCAGCTCAGCCAGCGGCGCCCGGCGCTCGTGAAGCGGATGATCCGCGACCAGACCGCCAAGCAGCTGCCCGAGGGCGTCGACGTCGATGAGCACTTCAAGCCCGTCTACGACCCCTGGGACCAGCGGGTCTGCTTCGTGCCCGACGGCGACCTGTTCCGGGCGCTGCGCCGCGGCGACGCCTCGATCGTCACCGACACCATCGAGACGTTCACGCCCACGGGCATCCGGCTGACGTCGGGCGAGGAGCTCGAGGCCGACATCGTCGTGACGGCCACCGGCCTGCGGCTGCTGCCGTTCGGCGGCGTCGACCTCGTCGTCGACGGGGTGCCGGTGGAGCTGTCGGAGACGATGGCCTACAAGGCGCTGATGCTCAGCGGCGTCCCCAACTTCGCCTACACGATCGGCTACACCAACGCGTCCTGGACGCTCAAGGCCGACCTGGTCGCCGACTACGTCTGCCGGGTGCTGCGTCACCTCGACGAGACCGGGACCACCACGGTGGTGGCGGTCAAGGACCCCTCGGTGGGCGAGCAGCCGTTCCTCGACTTCAAGGCCGGCTACGTGTTGCGGTCCCTCGATGTGCTGCCCAAGCAGGGCGACCGGGCGCCGTGGCTGCTGAAGCAGAACTACGTCACCGACCTGCGGACCATCCGCCGGGGTGTGGTGGCGGACGGGGTGCTGACGTTCACTGGAGGCACGTCCGCTGGCAAACCGTCGGCGGCGTCACGCGTACAACCCAGGAGGTAGCAATGGGACTGGACGACAAGCTCAGCAACAAGGCCGAGGACCTCGGCGGCAAGGCCAAGGAGCACACCGGCAAGGCGACCGGCGACGAGAGCCTCGAGGCCGAGGGCAAGGGCGACCAGGCCAAGTCCTCGCTGAAGGACGGCGCCGAGAAGGCCAAGGACGCCGTGGGCGACGTCAAGGACGCGTTCAAGAAGTAGCGTCCGTCACTCAGTTCGAGCACGCTCACCCCTCGCCCGTAGAGTCTTACGGCGAGGGGTGATCTGTGTGCGTGCGTGGCTCGAGCGGTCGTTGTGGGACGTCGTCCCGCGCGACCACCATGAGACCCCGACGGCGTTGCGGCGGCGTCAGGTGGTCACGATCTGCTTCGTGCTGCTCGGCGCGCTGGTGCTGGGCCTGTCGCTGCGCATCGACCCGGGCAGCCGGTGGTTCTACCCGGCGACGTTCGGCCTGGCCGCCGTCTGGGCCGTCGGCGCCTTCGCCTCCGGCCCGCTGCACCTCGGCCGGATCGCGCGGCGCGACGACCACGTCCGCCCCGTCCTCACCCCGATCCTGATCGGCCTGGGCCTGTCCGCGGTCTTCATCGCGGGCTCGCTGGTCGTGCGCACCATCGACCCCCTCGAGCGCCAGGTGACCTCGGTCCTCGACTACGCCGACCAGGGGTCGCTGCCGCTGCTGGCCCTGATCACGGCGATCAACGGCGTCGCCGAGGAGCTGTTCTTCCGCGGCGCCGCCTACGCCGCGATCCCGCGCCGGCCGGTGCTGTGGACCTCGATCGCCTACATCGTGGCGACGCTGGCCTCCGGCAACATCATGCTGTCGTTCGCGGCGATCCTGCTCGGCGTGATCGTCGGGCTGCAGCGCCGCGCGTCGGGCGGGATCCTGGCGCCGATCCTCACCCACTGCACGTGGTCGCTGACGATGCTGCTGGCGCTACCCCTGCTCTTCGGCGGCTGAGGCCTTCGACTCCTCGATGGCGACCTCGACGGCCTCGCGGTAGCTCAGCGGCTCGCCCGGCACGACGCGGAGGATCGAGTCGTCGGTGACGATGACCTCGGTGCCCATCGAGTCGATCAGGTTGCGGCCGGTCGTGACGTCGACGTTCGTGACGAACGAGATCCAGTACGACGACAGCTTGGGCGTCAGCACCGGCACCTGGAAGACCCGCAGGGTCCGGCCGTTCATCACCTGCGAGGCCTGCTGGAGCATCTCGATGTAGCTCAACCGGTCGGCGCCGCCGATCTCGAAGACCTTCCCGATCGCCTCGTCGTGGTCGACGACGCCGGAGAGGTAGCGCACGACGTCGGAGATCGCGACCGGCTGGGTGCGGGTGGCGGCCCACTTGGGCACGACCATCGCGGGCAGGTTCTTCACCAGCTGGCGGGTCATCTCCCAGGAGATCCCGCCGGCGCCCACGACGATCGCGGCGCGCAGGACGGTGACGGGGACGCCGTCCTCGCCCAGCAGCGACTCGACCTCACGTCGCGAGCGCAGGTGCGCCGAGAGGTCGTCGCCGTCGGCGCCCAGGCCGCCGAGGTAGATGATCTGGCGCACGCCGGCGCCGGCCGCGGCGCGCCCGAAGGCCCTCGCCGCCTCCGCGTCCTTGCGCTCGAAGTCCTGGTCGTCGAGGGAGTGGACGAGGTAGACCGCGACGTCCGCGCCCGCCAGCGCGCGGTCCAGGCTGTCGGGATCGCCGACGTCGGCGCCGACGGCCTCACCCGGCCCGTCGTAGGTGTCGGGGTGGCGGGTCATGGCGCGCACCGTGTGCCCCTGATCGACGAGCTCGGGCACGAGACGGCGGCCGACGAAGCCGGTGGCTCCGGTGACGAGGACGGTGGTCATGCTCACACCCTATGGAGCGCTGGCAATGCCGGGTTGTGCGGCCGGTTGCCCTAGGCTTGCTTCAGCAGCTCGTTCAGTCTTGCCTCGAGCTCCCGCGCGCACGAGATCCTCGGTCCCGGTCGCGCCCCTCCTTCGTGAGGCACATGCTTCCCGCCCGTCGCCGACGGGCCAGCTTGGTGAGACACACCAACGTTAGTGACTCCCTGTGAATACTGCTTCGCCCTCCTTTGCCGCGCTCGGCGTTCCGTCCGAGCTCGTCTCCATCCTCTCCGAGGCCGGCATCACGGTCCCGACCCCGATCCAGGCGGCCACGCTGCCCGACTCGCTGGCCGGCCGTGACGTCCTCGGCCGGGGCCGCACCGGCTCCGGCAAGACCTACGCCTTCCTCCTGCCGATGATCTCGCGGCTCTCCGACTCCGGTCGCCGCGCGGCGCCCAAGTCGCCGCGTGCGCTGATCCTGGCGCCGACCCGCGAGCTCGTGGGCCAGATCCACGCCGCGCTGCAGCCGCTGGCCAAGGCCGCCGGCTTCTCGACGATCACCGTCTTCGGTGGCGTCGGCCAGAACCCGCAGGTCCAGGGCCTCCGCAAGGGCGTCGACATCGTCGTCGCCTGCCCCGGTCGCCTCGAGGACCTGATGCAGCAGGGCCACCTCGACCTCGGCAACATCGAGGTCACCGTGCTCGACGAGGCCGACCACATGGCCGACCTCGGCTTCCTGCCCGCCGTACGCCGGATCATGGACAAGACCCCGCAGTCAGGTCAGCGCCTGCTGTTCTCGGCGACGCTCGACAAGGCGATCGACGTCCTGGTCAAGCGCTTCCTGCACTCCCCGAAGGTCCACGAGGCCGACTCGGCGCAGTCGCCGGTGTCGACCATGGACCACCACGTCCTGCACGTCGCCCGCGAGCACCGCGTCTCGATCCTGGTCGACCTGACCAGCGCGCCGGGCCGCACGGTCGTCTTCACCCGCACCAAGCACGGCGCGAAGGCGCTGGCCCGTCAGCTCAACAAGTCGGGCGTGCCCTCGGTCGACCTGCACGGCAACCTGAGCCAGAACGCGCGCACGCGCAACATGGAGATGTTCCACTCCGGCAAGGCCACGACCCTGGTCGCGACCGACATCGCCGCGCGCGGCATCCACGTCGACGACGTGGCCCTCGTCGTGCACGCCGACCCGCCGACCGAGCACAAGGCCTACCTGCACCGCTCGGGCCGTACGGCGCGAGCCGGCGCCGCGGGCACCGTCATCACGCTGATGACCGACGACCAGGTGCGCGACGTGCGCCAGCTGACCCGCGCGGCCGGCATCAAGCCGACCACCACGCGCATCGACAACGCCTCGCACCCGATGCTCACCACGCTCGCCCCCGGCGAGCGCACGGTGGTCGTCGGCGGCATCGAGCTCGACCGCCCCGAGTCCTCCGGCTCGCGGCCGGTCGGCAGCGGCAGCGGCCCGCGTCGTCGCTCCGGCGGTGGCGGTGGCGGTGGTCGCTCCGGCGGCCAGCCCAAGTCCGGCGGCGGTGGTGGCGGCCGCGGTCGCGGCGGCTCCGCCAAGGCGGCGCCCAAGTCCGGCGGCAACGCCGGCGGCGGTCGCTCCGGTGGCGGCCGCTCGCGCGGCTCGTCCTCGTCGTCCTCCTCCGGCGGCAGCCACACCGCCGCGTCGTTCAGCTCCGGTCGTCGCTGACCCCTCAGCCCGACCACGCAGCGCCCGTCACCTCACGGTGGCGGGCGCTGGTGCGTTGTGCGGCCGGGGAGATTCGCCGGTCGACCGGCGAAACTCACGCTAGGGGTACGAAACTTTGGCCCAGAACCTCCAGAAACGCCGGTCGACCGGCGAAACTCCACCGCCGGCGACCGTCAGCCCCGAGCCTTCCGTGCGATGTTCTCGCGCTTGGTCTCGTCCATGCCGGCCTCGTAGGCGGACACGAGGCTGGCGACGGACAACGGCTTGAGGCGCTCGACGACGGCCTGCACGGTCTCGGGCGTGGCGCCGGACTCGCGGTAGACCGGCCACACCATCCGGCGGAAGACGTCGTACAGCTCGTGCGCCAGCTCGCGGCCGTGGCGGCGGTAGATCTCGCCGGTGGCGACCGCCGCCTCGAGCGGGTAGCCCAGGTCGAGCAGGGCCAGGCCGACGGAGAGCTGCGACTGCGCGACCTCGTAGGTCTCCTCGCCGACGGGCTCGGCGATGCCGAGTGCGGCGAGCACCTGCAGGTCGTCCTCCGACAGCGCCCGGTCGCAGCGGCGCTCGAGGTCGGCGAGGCTCAGGACCACCGGGCGGCCGGCCTGCCACGGGGCGAGCATCGTGCGCCGCAGCGCGATGTCCTCGGGGCTGGCGTCGTCGGGGATGCCGGCGAGGTAGCCCTCGATCGCGGCGAGGGTGAAGCCGTGGCTCTGCAGCTCCTGGACCAGCTCGAGCCGGGCCACGTGGTCGGGCGTGTAGTAGCCCGACCGGCCGCGGCGCAGCGGGGGCGGCACGAGGCCCTTGGTGGTGTAGAAGCGCACGTTGCGCACGCTCATCCCAACGCGGTTGGTGAGCTCGTCCAGCGTGAGCAGGCCGCGCAGCTCGTCGACGCCGCCGGTGACGGACTCGTGGTTCATGCCTGCCTCCTTCGTGGCGGACTCGCGGCGCCGGGTGAGTGAGGCCACACCCGGGGCCTTGACGATTGTGACAGCAATAGTGTCACAATCGGTGTTCTCGGGAGGACCACGCACCCGACCCACACGCTCGTCTCCACATCGCGTCACCCAACATCGAGGACGGTCATGGCAGAAGCATTCGTGTACGACCACATCCGTACGCCGCGCGGCAAGGGCAAGGCCAACGGCTCCCTGCACGAGGTCAAGCCCGTCGACCTCGTGGTCGGCCTGCTCGACGCGGTCAAGGACCGCAACCCCGGCCTCGACCCGGCCCGCGTCGACGACGTCGTGCTCGGCGTCGTCTCCCCGATCGGCGACCAGGGTGGCGACATCGCCAAGACCGCCGCGCTGGCGGCCGGCTACCCCGACACCGTCGCCGGCGTCCAGCTCAACCGCTTCTGCGCCTCGGGCCTCGAGGCCGTCAACCAGGCCGCGTCCCGCGTCCGTGGCGGCTTCGAGGACCTGATCCTCGCCGGCGGCGTCGAGTCCATGAGCCGCGTGCCCATGGGCTCCGACGGCGGCGCCTGGGCCTCCGACCCGGCCACCGCCTTCAAGGCCGGCTTCGTGCCGCAGGGCATCGGCGCCGACCTGATCGCGACCGTCGAGGGCTGGACCCGCGACGACGTCGACGCGTACGCCGCCGAGTCGCACCACCGCGCCGCCAAGGCCTGGGCCAACGGCTACTTCGGCGGCTCGGTCATCCCCGTCAAGGACATCAGCGGCCTCACCGTCCTCGACCACGACGAGACGATCCGCCCCGACACCAGCCCCGAGGGCCTCGCCGGCCTCAAGCCGTCCTTCGCCCAGATCGGCGCCGACGCCGGCTTCGACGACGTCGCGCTGGAGAAGTACCACTGGGTCGAGAAGATCAACCACGTCCACCACGCCGGCAACTCCTCCGGCATCGTCGACGGCGCCGCGATCACGCTGATCGGCTCCGAGCAGGTCGGCACCGACCTGGGCCTCACGCCTCGCGCCCGCGTCCTGGCGACCGCCGTCTCCGGCGCCGACCCGGTCATCATGCTGACCGGCCCGGCCCCCGCGGCCCGCAAGGCGCTCGCCAAGGCCGGCCTCACCGTCGACGACATCGACCTGTTCGAGATCAACGAGGCCTTCGCCGCCGTGGCGATGCGCTTCATGCGCGACATGGGCATCAGCCACGAGATCACCAACGTCAACGGCGGCGCCATCGCCATGGGCCACCCCCTCGGCGCCACCGGCGCGATGATCCTCGGCACGCTCATCGACGAGCTCCAGCGCCGCGACCTGCGCCGCGGCCTCGCCACGCTCTGCGTCGGCGGCGGCATGGGCATCGCGACCATCGTCGAGCTGGTGTGACGTGAGCGCCCGGGTGTCGCGCGAGGAACGAGCGCGACGCCCGCCCAGGCGCCAGGTCGAGCAGCGGCACGGCTGAGCTTGCGAAGCCGTGACCCGCGTGCCGAGACCCCGTGAGCCGAACGCTCACCGTCACCACCCACAGAACCGCTCCTCAGACGAACAGGACACCCAGATGAGCACCACCACCCAGACCGCTGTGCACTACGAGCGCGACGCCGACGGCATCGTCACGCTGACCCTCGACGACCCGACGGCCAGCGCCAACACGATGAACGAGCTCTACATCTCCTCGATGGCTGACGCCGTCGACCGCCTGTACGCCGAGGCGGACGACGTCACCGGCGTCGTCGTGGCCTCCGCGAAGAAGACCTTCTTCGCCGGCGGCAACCTGAAGTCCATGGTCCAGGCGACCAAGGACGACGCCGCCTCGGTGTTCTCGCTCGCCGAGAGCGTCAAGGCCGGCCTGCGCCGCCTCGAGACCTTCCCGCGCCCCGTCGTGGCCGCCATCAACGGCGCCGCGCTCGGTGGCGGCTTCGAGATCGCGCTGGCCACCAACCACCGCATCGTCGTCGACGACTCCTCGGTCAAGCTCGGCCTGCCCGAGTCCAGCCTGGGCCTGCTGCCCGGCGGCGGCGGCGTCACCCGCATCGTGCGCCTGCTCGGCATCCAGTCCGGCCTGATGGACGTCCTGCTCCAGGGCACCCAGTTCAACCCGGGCACCGCCAAGGAGAAGGGCCTGGTCGACGAGCTCGTCGCCACCCGAGAGGACCTCGTCCCGGCCGCGAAGGCCTGGATCAAGGCCAACCCCGAGGCCTCGAAGAACCCCTGGGACGCCCCCGGCTACAAGATGCCCGGCGGCACCCCGAAGTCTCCGGCCCTCGCAGGCTTCCTCCCGGCGTTCCCCGCGCTGCTGCGCAAGCAGACCAAGGGCGCGCTCTACCCCGCCGCCCGCGCGATCCTGAGCGCCGCGGTCGAGGGCGCGCAGGTCGACTTCGACACCGCCTCGCGCATCGAGTCGCGCTACCTCACGAACCTGATCGTCAACCAGGGCTCGAAGAACATGATCCAGGCGTTCTTCTTCGACCTGCAGGCCATCAACTCCGGCTCGCTGCGCCCCGACGGCTTCGAGCCGTTCAAGGCCACCAAGGTCGGCGTCCTGGGCGCCGGCATGATGGGCGCCGGCATCGCCTACTCCTGCGCGCGTGCGGGCATGGAGGTCGTCCTCAAGGACGTCGAGCAGGCCAGCGCCGACAAGGGCAAGGCCTATTCCGAGACCCTGCTGGACAAGGCGATCTCGCGCGGCAAGTCCACCGAGGACAAGAAGGCCGAGCTGCTGGGCCGGATCACCGCCACCACCGACCCCGCCGCCCTCGCCGGCTGCGACCTGGTGATCGAGGCCGTCTTCGAGGACCCCTCGCTCAAGCACCAGGTGTTCGCCGAGATCGCGCCGTACGTCAACGCCGACGCGCTCCTGTGCTCCAACACCTCGACGCTGCCGATCACCGAGCTCGCCGAGGGCGTCGACCGCCCGGCCGACTTCATCGGGCTGCACTTCTTCAGCCCCGTGGACAAGATGCCGCTGGTCGAGATCATCAAGGGCAAGGCGACCTCGGACGCCGCGCTGGCCAAGGCGTACGACGTCGTGCAGCAGATCCGCAAGACGCCGATCGTCGTCAACGACAGCCGCGGCTTCTACACCTCGCGCGTCATCGGCTTCATGGTCAACGAGGGCATGGCGATGCTCGCCGAGGGCGTGCAGCCCTGGACGATCGAGCGAGCCACCACCCAGGCCGGCTACCCCGCGCCCGTGCTGCAGCTCTCCGACGAGCTCAACCTCGAGCTCATGGCCAAGATCGCCAAGGCGACCCGCGAGGCCGCCGAGCGCGAGGGCAGCCCCGCCCCTGAGCACCCCGGCACCGCGGTCGTCGACACGATGCTGCAGGCCGGTCGCGCCGGTCGCCTGCGCGGCGCCGGCTTCTACGACTACGACGAGGCCGGCAAGCGCCAGTCCATCTGGTCGGGCCTGAGCGAGCTGTTCCCCGTCGCCGAGCAGCAGATCCCGCTCCAGGACGTCAAGGACCGGATGCTCTTCGCCGAGGCGCTCGAGACCGCCAAGTGCTTCGAGGAGGGCGTGATCGAGTCCGCCGCCGCGGCCAACATCGGCTCCATCATGGGCATCGGCTTCCCGCCGATGACCGGCGGCGCCGCGCAGTTCATGACCGGCTACGAAGGCGCCGACGGCGAGATCGGCCTGAAGGCGTTCGTGAAGCGCGCCGACGAGCTGGCCGCGACGTACGGCGACCGGTTCCGGCCCACCGCCCACCTCCGCGAGCTCGCGGAGACCGGCGGCGCCTTCCCCGCCTAGCCCGCCCGACCACCGACCCGTCCGAGGATCCTCGGGCGGGTCGGTGGCGTCTCAGTCCGGTGGCAGGGTCTGCTGGACGCAGGTCAGCTGGGCCCGGCTGAGGGCGGCGACGGCGTCGCCGGACAGGTCGCCCATCACCGAGGCGATCGCCGCGTCGCGCTGCTGGTCCTCGGTGAGGGCGCCGCGCAGGCAGGTCTCGTACGCCGCGGCGTCGACCTTGCCCTTGGTGGCGGCGACCTGGGCGCGCGTCGACTCCTCGACGAAGTCGGTGCAGGCCAGCTGCGCGTCGACCCACAGCTCGGCCCCTTCCCGGTCGAGGACCTGGAGCTCGTCGACGACGGTGCCGCTCAGGTCGAGGATGCCCACATCGGTCAGCTGCTCCGGGGTCGTTCCCTCCAGCAGGGCCGCCGCGAAGCACTCACCGGTGGCGACGTCCTCCTCGGTCGCGTCGTCGCCCACCCACAGGGCGACCAACCCGTCGCGGACGGCGTCGGCATCCTCGGGGGAGGACTCCCCGTCGAGCTCGAGGCTGCGGGGCGGCCCCTGGCGGGGCACGAGCTCGTTCGTCGGCGCGGACGCGTCGCCGGGCTCCTCCTCGCCGCTGCAGCCGGTGACGAGCAGCGTCGCCAGGGCGAGGGCGGCGAGGGCGCGGATCGGGGTCAGCACGTGAGCATGGTCGCACTACTGTGCGGTACGTGGACTTCTCTCCGTCACCGCGCGCCGCCGACCTGACCGCCCGCGTCAAGGACTTGATCGAGACCGAGATCGAGCCGGCGGAGGAGGCCTACCACCGCGACCTCGCCCAGGCCCGCCTCACCGGCGACCCGTGGCAGCCGCTGCCACTGATCGAGGAGCTCAAGGCCAAGGCCCGCGAGCGCGGGCTGTGGAACCTCTTCCTGCCCCACGAGCACGCCGGCGAGTACGCCGCACGGTTCGGCACCGACGGTGGCGAGGGCCTGACCAACGTCGACTACGCGCCCATCGCCGAGCTCAGCGGCCGCTCGGCGATCACGCCGCTGGTCCTCAACTGCAACGCCCCGGACACCGGCAACATGGAGGTGCTGCTGCGCTACGGCACCGAGGAGCAGCGCCGCGAGTGGCTCGAGCCGCTGCTCGACGGCCGCATCCGCTCGGCGTTCACGATGACCGAGCCCGGCGTCGCGTCCTCCGACGCCACCAACATGGAGGCCACCGCGGTCCTCGACGGCGACGAGGTCGTCATCAACGGCCGCAAGTGGTGGTCGACCGGCATCGGTCACCCCGACTGCAAGGTCCTGGTCTTCATGGGGCTCACCGATCCCGACGCCGACCGTCACCACCGGCACTCGATGGTCCTCGTCCCGCGCGACACCCCCGGCGTCAAGGTCGAGCGGATGCTGAGCGTGATGGGCCTCTACGACGAGCCGCTCGGCCACGGCGAGGTCTCCTTCACCGACGTGCGGGTGCCGGTGACGAACATCCTCAGCGGCCCGGGCGAGGCGTTCGGGATCGCCCAGGGCCGGCTCGGCCCCGGCCGCGTCCACCACTGCATGCGGCTGATCGGCCTGGCCGAGATGGCGCTGGAGAGGATCTGCGAGCGCGGCACCGAGCGGACGGCGTTCGGCAAGCCCCTGGTCAACCTCGGCGGCAACCGCGAGCGCATCGCCGAGGCCCGGATCGCGATCGACCAGGCGCGCCTGCTGGTGCTCAACGCCGCCTGGAAGCTGGACGTCGGCGGCCCGGTCAACGCGCTCTCGGAGGTCTCGCAGATCAAGGTCGCCGTGCCGCGCATGGCCCAGCAGGTCATCGACTTCGCGATGCAGATCCACGGCGGGGGCGGGCTCTCGGCGGACTTCCCGCTCGCCGAGGCCTGGACCTCTGCCCGCTCGCTGCGGCTCGCGGACGGCCCCGACGAGGTGCACCTCGGGGTCGTCGCACGTCTCGAGCTCGGCCGCTACGGGACCAAGCGATGAGCCGGGTCCTCGTCACCGGGGCCGCCTCCGGCCTCGGGGAGGCGCTGGCCGCGGCGTTCGAGGCGCGCGGCGACGAGGTGCTGCGCACGGACGTGAGCTACGAGCGGGGTTTCGAGACGCTCGCCGGCGCTCGCTCCTCAACCAACGAGGGGGCCCGCCTCGACATCACGTCGGACGACGACTGGGCCGCGGCGCTCGCGCACGTGGAGGCCACGTGGGGCGGGCTCGACGTGCTCGTCAACAACGCCGGCGTCGCGGGCGGTGGCCGGCTCGACGTCGCCACGATGGACGAGTGGCAGTGGATCACCGAGATCAACCTCTTCGGCGCGGTCCGCGGCACCCGCACCTTCGTCCCGATGCTCAAGCGTCAGCGCTCGGGGCGGATCGTCAACACCGCCTCGCTCGCCGGCCTGGTCCACCCCGCCGGCATGGCGTCCTACAACGCCAGCAAGGCCGCCGTCGTCGCGCTCACCGAGACGACCGGCCACGAGCTGGCGGCGTACGGCGTGACGGCGCACGTCGTGTGCCCCTCCTACTTCCGCACCAACCTGATGTCCTCGATGCGCGGCGCCGACACCGAGCTGGCCGGTGTGGTCAGCCACCTCGTCGAGACCTCGCCGATCAGCGCCGCCGACATCGCGGCCGCGGTGCTCGAGGGGCTCGACCGGGGCGACGAGCTGATCGTGCCCGACCAGCCCGCGCGCGACGCCCACGGGCTCAAGCAGTCCGACCGGGCGACGTACGACCTGGTGATGCGGGCGCAGGCCGCCAAGCTCGAGGGGGCGCCCCGTGGCTGACGAGGGAAACCCGGCGAAGCCGGTCCGCGACGAGGACGCCTTCGACGTCGAGGCGGTCGCCGCCTGGCTGCGCGAGCACGCGCTGGCCTTCCGCGACGACCTCGACGCGACGCCGGAGGTGCGGCAGTTCCCCGGAGGCGCCTCCAACCTGACCTACCTGCTGCGCTACCCGGAGCGCGACCTCGTCCTGCGCCGCCCTCCGGCCGGCGTGAAGGCCGCCGGCGCGCACGACATGGGCCGGGAGTTCGTGATCCAGCGCGAGCTCGCCCCGCTCTTCCCGTACGTCGCCACGATGGTCGGGCACTGCACCGACGACAGCGTCATCGGCTCGGACTTCTACGTGATGGAGCGCGTCGAGGGCACCATCCCGCGGCGCGACCTGCCGTGGGACCTGCCGCCCGAGGAGGTGTCGCGGCTGTGCGGGAGCGTGCTCGACGTGCTGGTGGCGCTGCACTCGGTCGACGTCACGGCCTCGCCGGAGCTGGCGGCGTTCGGGCGTGGCGAGGGCTACGTCGACCGCCAGCTGGGCGGCTGGACGAAGCGGTTCGCCGACGCGCGCACCGACGACACCGGCGACTGGTCCGACGTCGTCGCGTGGCTCGAGGCCCACAAGCCCGGCGACGTCGGGCAGCGGATGATCCACAACGACTTCCGCTTCGACAACCTCGTGCTCGACGCCGACGACCCCATGACCGTGGTCGGCGTCCTCGACTGGGAGATGGCCACCGTCGGCGACCCGCTCATGGACCTCGGCGGGATGCTGTCCTACTGGGTCGAGGCGGGCGACGACGAGTTCTTCCAGATGTTCCGCCGGCAGCCCACCACCGCACCCGGGATGTGGACCCGCGCCGAGGTCGTGGAGCACTACTGCGAGCGGATGGGCTTCGACATGACGCCCGAGCGCTGGCGCTTCTACGAGGTGTTCGGCCTGTTCCGGCTCGCCGTCATCGCCCAGCAGATCTGGTACCGGTACTTCCACCAGCAGACCACCAACGAGCAGTACGCCGTGTTCGGCCCGGCGGTCGGCTACCTCGAGACCCGCTGCCGCGGGCTCGTCGCCGCGGCCGGCTGACGGGGCGCGGCCGATGGGTCAGGTCCTGCTGGTGCGCCACGGCCAGGCGTCGTTCGGCGCCGCCGACTACGACGTGCTCTCCGAGACCGGGTGGGCGCAGGGGCGGCTGCTCGGCGCGGCGCTCGCCGCGCAGGGCGTGACGCCGAGCGCGGTGGTGCGCGGCGACATGCGCCGCCACCGCGAGACC
Source organism: Nocardioides lijunqiniae (assembly GCF_015024225.1). Classification (GTDB taxonomy): domain Bacteria; phylum Actinomycetota; class Actinomycetes; order Propionibacteriales; family Nocardioidaceae; genus Nocardioides; species Nocardioides lijunqiniae. The sequence continues at coordinate 41,973 of NZ_JACJGM010000010.1, read as the reverse complement.
GCCGAGGCGATCGCCGAGGGCGCCGGCTGGAGCGGCCTGCCGACGACCGTGGACGCGGGGTGGGACGAGTTCGACCACGTGGGGCTGGTCGCCGCCCACCGCGGCGACGCGCCCGGCGAGCTGGACCGCCGTGCGTTCCAGGAGCTGTTCGAGCGCGCCACCGCCCGCTGGACCGCGGGGGAGGACGACGGCTTCCCGGAGTCCTACGCCGCCTTCGTCGCGCGCGTGCGCGGCTCGCTGGCCGCGGCCGCCGAGGACGCCGGGCCGGGCCGGACCGTCGTGGTCGTGAGCTCGGGCGGCACCATCGCGGTCGTCGTGGCCGCCCTGGTCGCGCCCGAGGGCGACCCGGCCGCCCTCGCCCAGCTGTGGGGACGCTTCAACACCGTGACGGTCAACTCGTCCCTCACCCGCGTGATGGTCGGCTCCACCGGCCCCCGCCTGCTCACCTTCAACGAGCACGCCCACCTCCCGGCAGACCTCCTCACCTACCGCTGACCGGCGGGGCGGTCACATGAGGCGCTTGAGGACCGGGAGGGGGGCGTGCTTCATGAGGAGGGAGAGGGGCGCCCAGGGGAGGGGCGGGACGCAGGCGTCGGCGACCTGCTTCTCGATCGCGCTGACCATCGACCGGACGCCCTTCTCGGTGGACGTCATCAGCAGCGCCTTGTCGGCGACCGCGTCGTTCATCTCCGAGGCGATGTAGCCGGGGTAGAGCACGGTGACCTTGAGCCGCTTGCCGAGCGGCTTGCCGTAGAGCTCGTTGCGGATGCCCTCGGCGAGCATGGCCGCGCCGGCCTTCGTCGCGGCGTACGTCGTCATCGACTTGGGCATGCCGCGCATCGCCGACATCGACGAGACCATCACCAGATGGCCGTGCTCCTGGTCGCGGAAGATCTCCATCGCGGCCTCCGTCTGCGCGAGAGCCGCGACGAAGTTGGTCATCGCGGTCTCGCGGTTGGCGTCGTAGTGGCCGGTGCCGAGGGCTGCGCCCTTGCCCAGCCCGGCGTTGACGATGACCCGGTCGAGGGTGCCGAAGTCGGCGCGGAAGGCGCGGAACACCTCGAAGACCTGGCCGTCGTCGGTGACGTCGAGCGCGCGGAGCACCACCCGGCGCTCGGGGTGGGCGGCGGCGATCTCGTCGCGCAGCTCCTCGAGCCGGTCGGTGCGGCGGGCGCACAGGGCGAGGTCGTGGCCCTTCGCGGCGAACTGGCGCGCCATCTCGGCGCCGAGGCCGGAGGACGCTCCGGTGATCAGGATCGTGGGCATGGCGGAAGTCTGGCGCACCACCCGGTCGGGACAGCCCGTGGCCTCGCGGCACGGCCCGCTGGGTGCTCGCTCGGCTGCCCCTCTCGTCCTTGGAGGGGAGAAGCTCTCCTCAAGCGTCGGCTCGCAATAAAAGTCAGGCTTGACTGTTTGTTCGATGCGCGGCATGCTCTCAGCGTGACCACCGGCCCCCTGACGCGCGGCTCCGTGACGCGCGTCCCCCAGGAGGAGCGCACCCGGGCGATGCGGGCCCGCCTGCTGCAGGCCACGGTCGAGGTGCTCGTGGAGCGCGGTTTCGGCGGCACCACCACCACGCTGGTCTCCCAGCGGGCCGGGGTGAGCCGGGGCGCCCAGCTGCACCACTTCCCGACCAAGAACGACCTCGTCGTCGCCGCCGTCGAGCACCTGACGGAGGTGCGCGGCGCCGAGCTGGCCGCCGCCGCCTCGCGGCTCCCGCAGGGCGAGCGACGCACCCGCGAGGTGCTGACGATGCTCGGCGACCACTTCACCTCGCCGGTCTTCACCGCGGCGCTGGAGCTGTGGGTCGCGGCCCGCACCGACCCGACCCTGCTGGCCGCCGTCGCCCCGCTGGAGCAGCGCGTCGGCCGCGAGGTGCACCGCCTCACCGTCGAGCTGCTGGGGGCCGACGAGTCGCGACCCGGGACCCGGGAGCTGATCCAGGCGACCCTCGACCTGGTCCGTGGGCTCGGCCTCGCCGACACCATCACCGACGACGCCCGCCGGCGCGCCGGGATCCTCGACCAGTGGGCCCTGACCCTGGACGCCGCCCTGAAGGAGACCCCGTGAACCAGCTGCTCGAGGACCTGCTCGCCGACCTGGACGCCGAGTCCGACCGGTTGTGGAGCGCCGTCGCGGGCCTCGACGGCTCCGAGGCGGGCGGCTGGGCCACGCCCACCCCGGCCGCCGGCTGGACCGTCGCCACCCAGGTGGCGCACCTGCTCTGGACCGACGAGACCGCCACGGCCGCGGCGCGCTCGCTGACCGGCCCCGAGGGCAAGGAGGCCTGGGACGCGCTCGTCCTCCAGGCCATCGCCGACCCGACCGGCTACGTGGACGCCTCGGCCCACGAGGTGGCGCGGCTGTCCCCGGCGGCGCTGCTCGCGCGCTGGGGCAAGGCCCGCACCGAGCTCGCCGAGGCGCTGCGCGAGCTCCCCGAGGGCCAGAAGATGCCGTGGTTCGGTCCGCCGATGTCGGCGACGTCGATGGCGACCGCCCGGTTCATGGAGACCTGGGCCCACGCCCTGGACGTCTACGAGGCCCTCGGCACCGAGCCCGAGGTCACCGACCGCATCCGCCACGTGGCCCACATCGGGGTGCGCACCCGCGGGTTCTCGTTCGTGACCAACGGCCTCGAGGTCCCGGCCGACGAGCCGCGCGTCGAGCTCACCTCGCCGTCGGGCGAGCTCTGGGTGTGGGGCCCCGAGGACGCCGCGCAGCGGGTGAGCGGCCCGGCGTACGACTTCTGCCTGCTGGTCACCCAGCGGGTCCACCGCGACGACACCGCCCTGGTGGCCGAGGGGGACGACGCCGAGCGCTGGCTGGGCATCGCGCAGTGCTTCGCCGGACCTCCGGGCGAGGGGCGGGCGAGGAACGGTGGTTGAGGTGCGAGCGGAGGGAGCCTCGACACCTCTCAGGATCGGCAACTGCTCCGGCTTCTACGGCGACCGCCTGGCCGCCATGCGCGAGATGCTGGAGGGCACCCACGACGGACAGGGCCTCGACGTCCTCACCGGCGACTACCTCGCCGAGCTGACCATGCTGATCCTCGGCAAGGACACGATGAAGGACCCCTCGCTGGGCTACGCGCGCACGTTCGTGCGCCAGGTCGAGGACTGCCTCGGGCTCGCGCTCGAGAAGGGCGTCAGGATCGTCAGCAACGCCGGCGGCCTCAACCCCGCCGGGCTCGCCGACAAGCTGCGCGAGGTCGCGAGGGGTCTCGGCCTGGACGCGCGGATCGCCCACGTCGAGGGCGACGACCTGCGGTCGATGTCCTTCGACGGAGCCCTGACCGCCAACGCCTACCTCGGCGGCTTCGGCATCGCCGCCGCGCTGCGCCAGGGCGCCGACATCGTCGTGACCGGCCGGGTCACCGACGCCTCGCTGGTCGTCGGCCCGGCCGTCGCGCACTTCGGCTGGACGCCGACGTCGTACGACGAGCTGGCCGGCGCCGTCGTCGCGGGGCACGTGCTGGAGTGCGGCACGCAGGCCACGGGCGGCAACTTCTCCGGCTTCCGCACGCTGCCCCACACCGGGCGCCCGCTCGGCTTCCCGCTCGCGGAGATCTCCGCCGACGGCTCGTGCGTCGTCACCAAGCAGGACGGCACCGGGGGCGCGGTCACGGTCGACACCGTCACCGCCCAGCTGGTCTACGAGATCCAGAGCACCCGCTACCTCAACCCCGACGTCGTCACCGACCTCGCCTCGGTGCGGCTCTCGCAGGAGGGCCCCGACCGTGTCGCGATCACCGGGGTCACCGGCGAGGCGCCGCCCGAGCGGCTCAAGGTCTGCGTCAACACCCTCGGCGGCTTCCGCAACTCCCTCGAGCTGGTCCTCACCGGTCTCGACATCGACGCCAAGGCCGACTGGGTGCGCGCCCAGCTGGAGCCCTCGCTCACCGCGGCCACCGTGGCCTGGACCCGCACCGCCCTGCCCGGCGTCGACGCCGACACCGAGGAGGGCGCCTCCTGCCTGCTGCGCTGCACGGTGCTGGACCCCGACGCCGGCCCGGTCGGCAAGGCGTTCACCGGCCCCGCGGTCGAGCTCGCGCTGGCGTCGTACCCGGGCTTCACGATGACCGCGCCGCCCGGGCCGCCGACGCCCTACGGCATCTACCGGCCCGAGTACGTCGACCGCTCGGCGCTCACCCACACCGTCGTCCACGCCGACGGCACCCGCGAGGTCGTGCCCGACCCGACCGACTTCTCCCGCGCCGACGACGCCGACGGCCAGCGCCCCTCGCCGTACCCCGCACCGGTCGACTCGCTCACGCGCCGCGCGCCGCTCGGCTCCTTCGTGCACGCCCGCTCCGGCGACAAGGGCGGCGACGCCAACCTCGGCCTGTGGGTCGCCCACGACGACACCGTCGACGCCGACAAGCACGCCGCACGCGTGACGTGGCTGGCGAAGTTCATGAGCCCGCGCAAGGTGCGCGAGCTGATCCCCGAGGCGCGCGACCTCGACGTCGAGGTCTACGTCCTGCCGCACCTCGGCGCCGTCAACGTGCTCATCCGCGGCCTGCTCGGCGAGGGCGTCGCCGCCTCGACCCGCTTCGACCCGCAGGCCAAGGGCCTGGGCGAGTGGGTCCGCTCCCGCATCGTGCACGTCCAGGAGGGACTGCTGTGACGGCCACCGAGACCAGGCCGGACGACCACCGCGAGGCGCTGGTCGAGCTCGCCACCGAGTTCACCCGCCGCGAGGTCGCGCCGCACCTCCAGGCGTGGGAGGACGCCGGGTCCATCCCCCGCGAGCTGCACGTCGCCGCGGCGCGCCAGGGCCTGCTCGGCATCTCGTTCCCCGAGTCGGTCGGGGGCGAGGGCGGCGACCTGCTCGACACCGTCGCGCTCCAGGAGGCGATGCTGGCCGCCGGCGCCTCGAGCGGCCTGATGGCCGGCCTGTTCACCCACGGCATCGCCCTGCCCCACCTCGCGGCCCACGGCTCGCCCGACCTGGTCGCCCGCTACGTTCGGCCCACGCTGGCGGGGGAGCTGATCGGCTCGCTCGCCATCACCGAGCCCGGCGGCGGCTCCGACGTCGGCAGCCTGCGCACGACCGCGGTGCGCGACGGCGAGCACTACGTCGTCAACGGCGCCAAGACGTTCATCACCAGCGGGGTGCGCGCCGACTTCGTCACGACCGCGGTGCGCACGGGCGGTCCCGGCGCGGGCGGCGTCAGCCTGCTGGTCATCGACAAGGACTCGCCCGGCTTCACCGTCGATCGCGGGCTGGCCAAGATGGGCTGGCACTGCTCCGACACCGCCGAGCTGTCCTTCGTCGACGTGCGGGTGCCGGTGGGCAACCTGGTCGGCGAGCAGGACGCCGGCTTCTGGTACATCGCCGAGCAGTTCGTCGTCGAGCGGATGGCGCTGGCGGTCCACGGCTACGGCATCGCCGCCCGCTCGCTCGCGCTCACCGCCGCCTACTGCCGCGAGCGCGAGACCTTCGGCCAGCCGCTCGTCTCGCGCCAGGTGGTGCGCCACAAGCTCGTCGAGATGCACCGCCGCGTCGAGGTCGCCCGCGCCTACACCCACGCCGTGGCCGCGCGCCACGTCGCTGGCGAGAGCGTCATCGCCGAGGCCTGCCTGGCCAAGCAGACGGCCTGCGACGCCGCGACGTACGTCTGCGACGAGGCGGTCCAGCTGCACGGCGGCACCGGCTACATGCACGGCACCGAGGTCGAGCGGCACTACCGCGACGCCCGGCTGCTCCCCATCGGCGGCGGCGCCACCGAGGTCCTCACCGACCTCGCCGCGAAGCTGCTCGGCTACGCGACATGAGCGGCCTCGCGCTGGTTGAGGTGCGAAGGCCGCTAGGCCTGAGCCTCGAAACCCCTGAAGACGAAAGGCAACAGTGACCATGACCAACCGCGAGGCGATGCTCGAGAAGATCGAGGCGCTCGACGCCGAGCACGCGAAGGCGGTGGCCGGCGGCGGCGAGCGGTCCGTCGCGCGCCACCACGGCCGCGGCAAGCTGATGCCGCGCGAGCGCATCGAGCTGCTCGTCGACGAGGGCTCGGCCTTCCTGGAGCTGAGCCCCCTGGCCGGCTGGGGCTCCGACTTCACCGTCGGCGCCAGCGTCGTCACCGGCATCGGGGTGATCGAGGGCGTCGAGTGCATGATCACCGCCAACGACCCCTCGGTGAAGGGCGGTGCCTCCAACCCCTGGACGGTGAAGAAGATCTTCCGGGCCGCCCAGATCGCCCAGGAGAACGGGCTCCCGAGCGTCGCCCTGGTCGAGTCGGGAGGTGCGGACCTGCCGACGCAGAAGGAGATCTTCATCCCCGGCGGCAAGCTCTTCCGCGACATCACGCGCGCCAGCGCCCGCAAGGAGCCCACCGTCGCGCTGGTGTTCGGCAACTCCACGGCCGGTGGCGCCTACGTGCCCGGCATGAGCGACTACACCGTGATGGTCAAGGAGCAGGCCAAGGTCTTCCTCGGCGGGCCGCCGCTGGTGAAGATGGCCACCGGCGAGGAGTCCGACGACGAGTCCCTGGGCGGCGCGGAGATGCACGCGCGCACCTCCGGTCTCGCCGACTACCTCGCCGAGGACGAGCGCGACGCGATCCGCATCGGGCGCCGCATCGTCGCCCGGCTGAACTGGAGGAAGGCGCGCACCTCGCCGGGTCTCGAGACGGGACTTCGTCCCTCCTCGACCAACGAGGGCGCGGCGTACGCCGAGCCGGACGCCGACCCCGACGGCCTGCTCGACCTGATCCCGACCGACCTCAAGGAGCCGTTCGACCCCCGCGAGGTCATCGCGCGACTGTGCGACGGCGTCAGCGACACGAACGGCCAGGTCTTCGACGAGTTCAAGCCCCTCTACGGCACCTCGCTGGTGACCGGGTGGGCCCGGCTCCACGGCCACCCCATCGGGATCCTGGCCAACGCCCAGGGCGTGCTGTTCTCGGAGGAGGCGCAGAAGGCGACGCAGTTCGTGCAGCTGGCCAACCAGACCGACACGCCCCTGCTGTTCCTGCACAACACCACCGGCTACATGGTCGGCAAGGACTACGAGCAGGGCGGCATCATCAAGCACGGCGCGATGATGATCAACGCGATCAGCAACTCCACCGTCCCGCACCTGACGGTGATCATGGGTGCCTCCTACGGCGCCGGCAACTACGGCATGAACGGCCGCGCCTTCGACCCGCGCTTCCTCTTCACCTGGCCCTCGGCGAAGTCCGCGGTCATGGGGCCGGCCCAGCTCGCGGGGGTGCTCGAGATCGTGGCCCAGCAGTCCGCGGAGTCCAAGGGCCAGGAGTTCGACGCCGAGGGCTTCCGGGGCATCAAGGAGCTCGTCGAGGCCCAGGTCGAGGAGCAGTCCCTGCCGTACTTCCTCTCCGGGATGCTCTACGACGACGGGGTCATCGACCCCCGCGACACCCGCACCGTCCTGGGCATCTGCCTGTCCGTGATCGACAACCAGGCCTACAGCGGCACCGACCGCTTCGGCGTCTTCCGCCCGTGATCAAGCGAGCAGCGCCGTGCGAGGGACGAGCACGTCGCGTCAGCGAGACGAGGTTGAGCAAGCCCTGCGACCGAGGCACGAGGTCGCAACGGGCGCGTCGAAACCCAGTGAGAGGTACGACATGATCAGCAGAGTATTGGTGGCCAACCGCGCCGAGATCGCGAGCCGGGTGTTCCGCACCTGCCGCGACCTCGGCATCGAGACCGTGGCGCTCCACTCCGACGCCGACGCCGACCTGCCCTACGTCCGCGAGGCGACGGTCGCGGTGCGCCTGCCGGGCAACGCGCCCGCGGAGACCTACCTGCGCTCCGACCTGGTGCTCGAGGCGGCGCGGATCACCGGCGCCGACGCGATCCACCCCGGCTACGGGTTCCTGTCGGAGAACGCCGAGTTCGCCCAGGCCGTGCTCGACGCCGGTCGCACCTGGATCGGCCCCGCGGCCGACTCGATCCGCCGGATGGGGTCCAAGATCGAGTCCAAGAGGCTGATGGAGGCGGCCGGCGTCCCGGTGCTGCGCAACCTCACCGTCGACGACGCCACCGACGCCGACCTGCCGCTGATCGTGAAGGCCTCGGCGGGCGGCGGCGGGCGCGGCATGCGGATCGTGCGCGAGCTCGCCGACCTGCCCGGCGAGATCGAGGCCGCGCGCCGCGAGGCCGAGTCGGCGTTCGGCGACGGCACCGTCTTCGTGGAGTCCTACGTCGAGCGCGGTCGCCACGTCGAGGTCCAGGTCGTCGGCCACCGCGACGGCGTGCTGGTGCTCGGCGAGCGCGACTGCTCGATCCAGCGCCGTCATCAGAAGGTCGTCGAGGAGGCGCCCGCTCCCGATCTCGACCCGGCGGTCGTCACGCAGCTGCACGACGCGGCCCGCGCCGCGGGCGAGGCGATCGGATACGTCGGCGCCGGCACCGTGGAGTTCCTCTACGACGCCGCCACCGAGCGCTTCTTCTTCCTCGAGATGAACACCCGCCTGCAGGTCGAGCACCCGGTCACCGAGGAGGTCTGGGGCGTCGACCTGGTCGAGCTGCAGCTCGCCGTCGCGGAGAGCGGCGTGCTGCCGGCCGGAGACTGGACGCCGCAGGGCCACGCGATCGAGGTGCGGCTCTACGCCGAGGACCCCGCGGCCGGCTACCAGCCCCAGAGCGGCACCCTGACGGCGTTCGAGATCCCGGCCGGCCCGGGCATCCGGGTGGAGTCGGGCTTCACGTCCGGCAGCGAGGTGTCGACGCACTACGACGCGATGCTGGCCAAGGTGATCGCGGTGGCGCCCACGCGTGCGGCCGCGGCCCGACGGCTCGCGGGCGCACTCGACCGGGCGCGCATCCACGGGCTGACCACCAACCGCGACCTGCTGGTGCGGATCCTGCGCGAGCAGTCGTTCCTCGACGGCCAGGTGAGCACGGACTTCCTCGAGCGCACCTCCGTGGTGGAGGCGGGCGGGTCGACGGAGCCGCACCGTCACCTGCAGGTCGCGGCCGCGGTGGCGCTCGCCGAGGACGCGCGGGGGAGGCGCACCGTCCAGCGCGGGGTGCCCGTCGCGTGGCGCAACGTCGTCTCGCAGCCCCAGACGACCACCTTCGGCGACCACGAGGTCAGCTGGCTCGGGGGCCGCGACGGCTACGCGTTCGACGACGTCACCGTGCTGGCCGCCGGCACCGACGAGGTGACGCTGGAGGCGCAGGGCGTCGCCGCGACGTACGCCGTCCGGGTCGACGGCGACGCCGTCGAGGTGGACGGGCCGCTGGGCCACGCCCGCCTGGTGCGCACCCCGCGCTTCGTCGACCCGGCCGAGCAGGTGGCGAGCGGCAGCCTGCTGGCGCCGATGCCCGGCACCGTCGTCCGCGTCGCCGTCGAGCCCGGCGCCACGGTCGCCGCCGGCGACCCCGTCCTGGTCCTCGAGGCCATGAAGATGCAGCACACCGTGAGCGCGCCGCACGACGGCACGGTCACCGAGATCCACGTCCAGCAAGGCACCCAGGTCGCCGCCGGCGAGGTCCTCGCCGTCGTCGAGACAGGAGAAGAAGCATGACCACGTTCACGGAGACCGAGGAGCGCCAGGAGCTGCGGGCGGCGGTGCGCAGGCTGGCCTCGAAGTACGGCCGCGACTGGTTCACCGAGAAGGCGCGCTCGGGTGGGAAGACCACCGACCTGTGGCTGGAGATCGGCAAGAACGGCTACCTCGGCATCAACATCCCCGAGCAGTACGGCGGCGGTGGTGGCGGGATCGGCGACATCGCGGCCGTCTGCGAGGAACTCTCGGCGCAGGGCTGCCCGCTGCTGCTGATGGTCGTCAGCCCGGCGATCTGCGGCACGATCATCAGCCGCTACGGCACCGAGGAGCAGAAGCAGCGCTGGCTGCCCGGCCTCTGCGACGGCACCGGCACGATGGCGTTCGCGATCACCGAGCCCGACGCCGGCACCAACACGCACAACATCACCACCACCGCCCGGCGCGACGGCGACGGGTGGGTGCTCAACGGGCGCAAGATCTACATCTCCGGCGTCGACGAGGCCGACAACGTCCTGGTGGTCGCGCGCGCCGAGGACGCGAGGACGGGCAAGCTCAAGCCCTGCCTGTTCGTGGTGCCCACAGACGCGCCGGGCCTGGAGGCCAAGGCGATCGCGATGGAGATCGTCAGCCCCGAGCTGCAGTTCCAGGTGTTCCTCGACGACGTCCGGCTCCCGGCCGACGCGCTCGTGGGCGACGAGGACGGCGGGCTGGTGCAGCTCTTCGCGGGCCTCAACCCGGAGCGCATCATGGCGGCGGCGTTCTCGACCGGCCTGGCCCGCTACGCGCTGGACAAGGCGACGGCCTACGCCAAGGAGCGGGTCGTCTTCAAGACCCCGATCGGCGCCCACCAGGCCGTGGCCCACCCGCTGGCGCAGTCGCACATCGAGATCGAGCTGGCCCGGCTGATGACCCAGAAGGCCGCGGCCCTCTACGACGCCGGCGACGACCTGGGCGCCGGCGAGGCCGCCAACATGGCCAAGTACGCCGCGGCCGAGGCCGCCTGCGACGCCGCCGACCGCGCGGTGCAGACCCACGGCGGCAACGGCATCACGCAGGAGTACGGCATGGCCGGCCTCCTCGTCGCCACCCGCGCCGGCCGGATCGCCCCCGTCAGCCGCGAGATGATCCTGAACTTCGTCTCGATGCACTCCCTGGGGCTGCCGAAGTCCTACTGAGCCGGCGGGGTGGTCTCGAGGCTCGTCGCTGGCGCTCCTCGCACCTCGACCACCGAGGGTCGCTCTCGGTGGTCGAGGTGCGAGCGCAGCGAGCCTCGAAACCACGCCGTGTGGAGGGGGCACCCCCTCGGTGGTGGAGGTGCGAGTGCAGCGAGCCTATAAACCACGCCCCCGGGGACATCACCAGTACCGTGAGCCTGTGGCCAACGTCGTCGGGAAGGTCGATCGCACGCAGCGGCGCTTCCGGGTGCTGGGCGTGCCGATCGCCACGATCTACAAGTTCTTCGACGACCAGGGCAACTACCTGTCGGCGGCGCTGACCTACTACGCCTTCGTCGCCATCTTCCCGCTGCTGCTGCTGGCGACCTCGATCTTCGGCTTCATCCTGCAGGGCAACCCCGAGCTGCAGGAGGAGGTGCTCAACTCCGCGCTGAGCAACTTCCCCATCATCGGCGACCAGCTGGGTCGGCCCGAGGGGCTGCGCGGCTCGACGGGTGCGGTCGTGGTCGGGTCGCTCGCGGCGATGTACGGCTGCCTTGGCCTGGGCATGGCCGCGCAGAACACGATGGCGACGGCGTACGCCGTGCCGCGCAACAGCCGCCCCAACCCCTTCCTGCTGCGGTTCAAGAGCCTCGCCCTCCTGGCGGCCGCCGGCATCGCGGTGCTGGTGCTGTCCGCGGTCGGGGTCCTCGGCAGCAACGCTGAGAACTTCGGCGCCGAGATCAACACCACCATCCGCTGGGTGATCCTCGCCGGCACGGTCGTCGTGGTCGGCCTGGTGCTGACCCTGCTCTTCCGCCTGGCCTCGCCGCGCCGCGACCACTTCCTGCGGACGGCGCCCGGGGCGTTCCTGGTCGCGATCGGCTGGCAGGCGCTGCAGCACGCCGGGACGGTCTACGCCACCAACGTGCTGGGCGGCACCAGCTCGATGAACAAGACCTTCGGCCTCGTCCTCGGCCTGATCGGGCTGATCTACATCGCCGCCGTGATCGGCGTGCTTGGCGTGGAGCTCAACGTCGTGCTGGCGCAGAGGCTGTGGCCGCGCGCGCTGCTGACGCCGTTCACCGACTCGGTCGACCTCACCGAGGCCGACCGGCGGGTCTACGCGATGTACGCGCAGATGCAGCGGCACAAGGGGTTCGAGACGGTGACCGTCCGCTTCGACGGTCGCGACGGCGACACCCACGAGATCGTGCTCGAGGGGCACGAGAAGGACGGCCGCAGCGCACGCACCCAGAGCATCCGCACGCAGAGCGTCCGGGCGCAGCTGAGCGACCAGCTCGACGGGCCCCTCGACCAGCCGCCGCCAGACTCGCGGGCCGACCCGCTGGACGACTCGCTAGACGACCCGCTGGACGACCAGGCGGGCGCGCAGGGCGGCCAGGGTGTCGGGACCAAGCCCTAGCCCGTCGGCGAGGTAGCCGTCGAGCGAGCCGTACGTCGCGTCGGCGGCGTCGTAGGCCTCCTGGAGGTAGCCCGCGTCCGCGACCATGACGGTCTCGTAGACGTCGACCTTCTCCTCCCCGAGGTGCTCGCGCACCATGCCGAGGTACTTGGCCCGCGTGGCCGAGGAGATCGTGTTGGTGAGCAGGTAGTCCTCGAGCACCGTCGCGCGGTCGACCCCGGCCACGTGGAGCAGGAGAGCCGACGCCCAGCCGGTGCGGTCCTTGCCGGCGGTGCAGTGGAAGAGCTGCGGCGCCTCGCCCGCGGCGATCTCGCGCAGCAGGGTGCTGAAGGCGTCGCGGCCGCCGTCCTTCTGGACGAACCCGCGGTAGACCTCGCGCATCACGGCCAGTCCCTGCTCCCGCGACTCCAGGGTGGTCACGGTGTCCATGGGGATGCCCTTGACCTCGACGTGGCGCCAGTCGGCTCCGGGCACCGGGGCATCGGGGTGGGCCTCCACCTCGTGGCTGTCGCGCAGGTCGAAGATCGCGGTGATCCCCAGCCTCGACAGGGCGTCGGCGTCCTCGTCGGTCAGCGTCAGCTCGTTGGAGCGGAAGAGCACCCCGCGCCGGAGCGTGCCGCCGTCGGCCGTGGCGTAGCCCGAGCCCGCGACGTCGCGGAAGTTGTCGGCGGAGGCCAGGCGGACGAGCTCCTCGCCCAGCTCCTCGTCGGTGGCGTCGGGCAGGGTCTCGTCACGGGTCACGCGTCGCAGGATACGAGGCCGCGACGGCGCGGCGGTGACGCGCCGGTGACGCGGCGCGGAATGCCCTGCCGCTCGGGGCCGTTCCACCACCATGACGACCATCGGACTCATCGGCAGCGGCAACATCGGCAGCACCGTGGCACGGCTGGCGGTGGAGGCCGGCTTCGACGTGGTGCTCAGCAACAGCCGTGGACCCGAGACGCTGTCCGACCTGGTCGCGCAGCTCGGCCCGCGGGCGCGGGCCGCGACCGCGGCGGAGGCCGCGGCGGCGGCCGACATCGCCGTCGTGACGGTTCCGCTCAAGAGCTACCGGCAGGTGCCGGTGGAGCCGCTGCGCGGCAAGGTCGTGATCGACACCAACAACTACTACCCCGACCGTGACGGGCACATCGCCGAGCTGGACGACGAGTCCACGACGACCAGCGAGCTGCTGCAGGCGCACCTGCCCGACTCCCACGTGGTCAAGGGCTTCAACAACATCTACGTCGACCACCTGGCCGTGCTCTCCCGGCCGGCGGGGGACCCCGAGCGCTCGACGCTCACGATCGCCGGTCAGGACGCGTCGGCCAAGGAGACGGTCACCGCGTTCCTCGACGCGATCGGCTACGACGCCCTCGACCTCGGCCCCCTCGCCGAGGGCTGGCGGGTCCAGCGCGACACGAGCGCCTACGTGACGCCGTACGCGACGCCCGGCACGACGTACCCGGACTGGTCGGCACGGCCCGCCGGCGTCGACGTGCTTCGTCCGGCTCTCGAGGCAGCGCGCCGCTACCGCGACATGTGAGCACGCGGGTCGGTGGATTCCGGCTGCACGACGGGCGACGGTGGTCCACAATCCGTCCATGATCAAGCTCGAGCTGCTCGGCGCCGTCGTCACCTTCGCCCTGTGGGTGTTCTGCCTCGTCGACGTCATCGGCAGCGACGAGAGCCGCATCCGCAACCTGTCCAAGACGATCTGGCTGCTGCTGGTGCTCTTCTTCCCGTTCGTGGGCTCGGTCGCCTGGCTCGTCGCCGGCCGGCCGCAGACCTCGCGTCCGTCGGCGATCCAGTCGTCGTTCCCCGAGTACGACCGTCCGGGCCGGATGGCCGCGAGCGACCCCGCCAAGGACGAGGAGTTCCTGCGCCGGATCCGCGAGCGCGCCGAGGAGCAGCGTCGCCGCCACGAGCGGGCCAAGCGGCAGGATCAGGCGAGGACCGACCCCGAGCCGGAGCAGCCCGCCTGAGGCAGGGAGCCCGGCCCGTGCGTGCGCGTCACCGGAGGGCGGGCCGCATGGCGGACGCCGTGTCCGCCGCGACGACCAGAGGGCGGGCGGGCGGTCGACCGAGCAGCTCGGCGAGGTGGGTGGTGGTGTCGCCGAGGAACCCGTACCGGACGCCGGCCGCGATCGACACGAGCATCGGCGGCTGGAACGGCAGCAAGGACTCGTCGGCGAGGAGATGGGCGCGGTAGTCGCCGAGCCCGATGGTCCGGTGCGCCACGCCCAGCGTGCCGGCGACGGCCGCCGCGGTGATCGGCTCCCCGACCAGGTCGTAGGTCCTGCCGACGTGCGCGGCGGGGTCGCCGGCCACGATGGCGGCTGCCGCCGCCAGGTCGGTCCGCGCCACCGCCGAGAGGGCCCCGTCCCCGAACGCGGACGCCAGCCCGTCGTCGGTCCAGGTCAGCAGCGCGCCGAACAGCTCGGCGTAGAGCCCGTTGCGCAGGATCGTCCAGGAGAGACCGCTGTCCTCGATCATCCGCTCGGTGCTCCGGTGGGCGAGGGCGAAGCCGAGGTGGTCGCCCGCCGTGGTCAGGCTCGTGTAGACGACGTGGCCGACCCCGTCGCGCATCGCAGCGTCGAGGACGGCACGATGACGAGCGATGACCCGGTCGTCCTCGGCGTACCCCGCCGAGACCAGCACCAGCGTCGAGACGCCGGCGAGGTCGAGGCTCGTCGGGTCGTCGAAGTCGAGGCGCCGCTGCCCGTCGCGAGGCGCGCGGCTGCCGCCGACAGCGGGCACCCCGCGCTCGGCCAACGCCCGAAGCGTCCCCGAGGCGAGCTGTCCGTTCGCGCCGGTCACCATGATCATGCGGTCGTGTCTCCTGTCGTGGTTCCCATCAGTAACTACGCTGAGATCCTCGACCGCCTGGGACCGACCCACAAGGAGGCAGTTTCGTGTCAGTGAGGCACACGGAGGTAACCGCCGGCGCTGCCGACATCGAGCCCTGCGGTCAGCCGGACCATCCCGACTGCGGGATCCGCGACGTCCTGGACCGGATCGGCGACACCTGGTCCGTGCTCGTCATCGTCGAGCTCGCCGGCGGCCCCCGGCGCTTCCGTCAGCTGCAGCGCGCGATCGACGGCATCTCCCAACGCATGCTGACCCTGACCGTGCGTCGGTTGGAGCGGGACGGCCTGGTCCTGCGCACCGTCTACCCGACCGTGCCGGCCCAGGTCGACTACCGCCTCACCGAGACCGGTGCCAGCCTGACGCACCTCGTCAAGGCGCTGGCGGACTGGTCGCTCGAGCACCGGGCCGACATCGCCGGGTCCCGCCACTCCTACGACGCGGACCACCCCGGCCACGACATCCGATGACCCTCGGGTCGACGACCGGCCGGGCGGCCGTCGGTGCGGGGCTCGCTCAGCAGTAGAGCGTGATGGTGGGCTGGGTGAAGTCGTTGATCTTGTACCAGCCGCTCGTCTGCCCGTTGCCGGTCCCGCCGTAGCCGACGCAGCCGGACGGGATGTAGTAGCCGTCCACGTCGATGCCGGTGTTGTTGCCGCCGGTGCCCCGGCCGGGGGCCAGGGAGCCGGAGGAGACCGGGGTCCCGCTCGTGGTCCAGTTGAGGGTGTACTGCAGGGGCTTCGCCCGCGGCGAGGCGGGCGAGTTGGTCACGCCGCCGCAGTACTGGATCCCGCTGCCGTTGGTGCAGGACCCGGCGCTCGCGGAGGTGGCGGTGCCGCCGACGACGGCGGCGGTCGCGGCCGTGAGCAGCGCCGCGGTCGTCGCGGTGCGGGTCAGCAGAATGCTCTTCATGGTGGATCTCCTGTCCGAGAGGAGCCGCCCACCGAGGCGGGCGGCGGGACGGTGGACGTCCCGAGAAGAGCGAAACGCACGCTCCGGGCGTGGCGGCACCAACAAAATCGCGCCGATCGGTCCCCGCAGGAGAGTTGGGCTGGTCGCCACCTCCACGACACCTGCTGGTCGCGAGCCGAGGCCCGCTGGAGTCGGGCAGGCTTCTGACAGAGCCTCAGCCGGCGCGGACCGCGCGGCGGGCGCCGCCGGGCCGGCGGCGCGGCGGGCGCGGGAGGAACATCGAGGTGCGGGCGGCGTACGCCGGGTAGCCCTCGCGCTTCATCATCGTCTGCTCGAGCAGCCGGGCGCCGGTGGCGAAGACCAGGAAGTAGGTCATGGCCACGGGAGCCAGGACCGTGGCGAGCCCGACCTGCCAGCCGGAGCCGAGCCCGGCCATGAGCCAGAGACCCCACCAGACACAGGCGTCGCCGAAGTAGTTGGGGTGGCGCGTGTAGCGCCACAGGCCGCGGTCCATCACCGGCGGACGCTGCGGGTCGCTCTTGTACGCCGCGAGCTGGGCGTCGCCGACGGTCTCGAAGACCAGGCCGACGGCCCATAGCGCGGCGCCGGCGCCCACGAGCCACCAGGTCCAGACCTCGGAGACCGCGCCCACCTGGACCGGCAGCGAGATGAACCAGAGCGCGGCTCCCTGCACGAGGAACACCTTGCGCACGGCGACGGCGAGGCCGACGTCCTCGAGCGTGCCGCCGAGGAGCTTCTCGTAGCGCGGGTCCTCGCCGTGGCCGACGGCCCGGCGGCGGATGTGCCAGGCCAAGCGGAGCCCCCAGGCCGCCACGAGGCCCAGCACGAGCCACCGCCGGAGCGCGTCGGCGTCCCCGTCGTCGACGAGGCCACCGACGACCGCGGAGACCGCGGCCACCAGGACGAACCCGAGCCCCCACGCGACGTCGACGACGGCGACCCTGCCGAGCCGCCGCGCCAGCAGCGCCGTGAGGAGCATGAGCAGCGCGGCCGTCCCGAGAGCGGTCGCGCTGACAACCAGGATGTCGCTCACCAGTGACGCTGCCACGGCAGCGTGTGGGCGGCGCCGGGACGGACCAGGAGGACCTGGTCGACGCCCATGCGCCCGTCGCGGAAGGCCATGGCGCCGCCGACGAGGTAGAGCCGCCAGACGCGCACGACCTCCTCGCCCACGAGCTCGGTGAGGCGCTCGACGTTGCTCTCGAAGCGCCGCAGCCACCCGGCCACCGTGAGCACGTAGTGCTCCCGCAGCGCGTGCACGTCGCGGGCCTCGAGACCCGAGCCCTCCAGCAGCGCGACGGTCTCGCCGACGGGGCGCATGTGCATGTCGGGCGCGATGAACGACTCGATGAACGGCCCGCCGCCGGGCCAGGCGCCGGTGCGCGACATCTGCTGCACCAGCACGCGCCCGCCGGGACGCACCGAGCGGTGCAGGACCTCGGCGTACGTCGGGTAGTTGTCCTGCCCGACGTGCTCGCCCATCTCCAGCGACGACACGGCGTCGAAGTGGTCGCGCTCGGGCACCTCGCGGTAGTCCTGCAGACGGATCTCCACCCGGTCCTGGAGGCCGCGCTCGGCGATCCGGGCGTCGATGAAGCGCTTCTGCTCGGCCGCGATCGTGACGCCGGTGACCTGGGCGCCGAAGTGCTCCGCGGCGTGCAGGGACAGCGAGCCCCAGCCGCAGCCGACGTCGAGCAGGCGCATGCCGGGCTCCAGGCCGAGCTTGCGGCACACGAGCGACAGCTTCTCCGACTGCGCCTCCTCGAGCGACACGTCGGGCGTGACGTGGTAGCCGCACGAGTAGGCCATGCTCGGGTCGAGGATCAGCGAGTAGAACTCGTTCGACAGGTCGTAGTGGTGGCTGATCGACCGTCGGTCTCGCAGGGGGCTGTGCAAGCGGCCGCGGATGCGGGCCTGCGAGGCTGGAGCAGCGGGTGGACGACCGAGCGCACCGATCCCCATGACGGTGCGTACGGCGCGCGCGAGCGCGCCGATGCTCGGCCGCCCACCGCTCAGTCCCCGGTCGCGAGCGACCGAGAACGCATGGGTGAGGGCGGCGTCGAGGTCCCAGCCTCCGACCTCGTGGACCTCGAGCTCCCCCGTGACGTAGGCCTGCGCGGCCCCGAGCTCTCCGGGGTGCCGCAGCAGGCGGCGTACGGCGGACGGCGAGCGGAGCTCGACGAGAGGGGCGTCGACGGGGCCGGCCTCCGAGCCGTCCCAGGCGCGCAGGCGGACCGGCAGCTCGCCGCCGACGAACGGCGCGACGGCCGCGGCCAGGCGCGGCGCGACGGCGGTCGTGCTCACACGCTGTCCGTGGGGCGGGTGAACGTCAGCTGGTTGACGTCGAGGTACGCCGCGGCGAAGCCGGCGCGGGAGTACTCCAGGTAGAAGTGCCACATCCGCAGGAAGGTCCCGTCGAAGCCGAGGCCCAGGATGCGCTGCGAGGCGGCCAGGAAGGCCTCGTCCCACAGGCGCAGCGTCTCGGCGTAGTGGGCGCCGAAGGACAGCCGCCCGGTCAGCGCCAGCGTGGTGTGGTCGTCGGTGATCTCGTCGAGCACCTGCACGGAGGGCAGGAAGCCGCCGGGGAAGATGTACTTGTTGATCCAGGTGTAGGTGCGCCGGGTGGCGAGCATCCGGTCGTGCGGCATCGTGATCGCCTGGATGACGACGCGTCCGCCGGGCGCGAGCACCCGGTCGATGGTCTGGAAGTAGGTCTGCCAGTACTCCCAGCCGACCGCCTCGATCATCTCCACCGACACCACCGCGTCGTAGGAGCCGTCGACGGCGCGGTAGTCGCACAGGTCGACCGAGACCAGCTCGCTGAGGCCGGCGGCGGCCACGCGCTGACGCGCGAGCGCCTGCTGCTCGGTGGACAGGGTGATCGTGCGCACCGTCGCGCCGCGCGAGGCGGCGCGGATGGCGAGCTCGCCCCAGCCCGAGCCGATCTCGAGGACGCGGCTGCCGGGGCCCACGTGAGCCTCGTCGAGCATCCGCTCGATCTTGTGGATCTGGGCGTCGTGCAGGCCGGCGGACACCGGGGCGTCGTACGGCGCGGTGGCCTGGAGGTGGTCACCGCGGTCGACGACCTCGGAGGGGAAGAGCGCCGAGGAGTAGCTCAGCGAGCTGTCGAGGAACTGCTCGAACAGGTCGTTGGAGAGGTCGTAGTGGTGCGCGATGTTGTCGCGCGTGTTGTGCTCGGTGTTGCGGTGCAGGCTGGGCGGTCGGGCGACGATTGCGGCCCGCAGTCGCTGCAGGCTCTGGGGCACGAGGTCGGAGACCTCCGCTGCCAGCACCGTGAGGAAGGCGCCGAGGTCGCCGGGCTCGCGGGTGTCCCACGCGCCGGTGAGGTAGGCCTCGCCGAAGCCGATCAGCTGGTGGCGCCCGATGCGGGCGTAGAACTCGTCGGGCCGGTGGATGACGGCGACGGGACCACCCTTGCCGAACGTCTCGTCGCCGGCGACGACGGTGACGTCGAGGCGGTCGATCGCGGCGCGGAAGAGGCGCTTGGCCACGCGTGCGGAGACCGCGGCGCGGGGGCCGGAGGGGACGACGGCGAGGCCGGGCCAGCTGTCGACGGCCGGGCGTGCGGGAGTCAGCGTCATCGCGAGACTCCTTCCTGGTGGTGCGGTGGACGAGGACGGATCGGCAGGCGGCGCAGCCAGAGCCACACGCCGTGGGCGCGGATCAGGACCGAGCCGCGCAGCGCTGCGGGTGCCGCGCGCCAGGGGCTCGCCGAGGACCGGCGCCCGGAGAGCGACGCCGAGAACACGGCGCCGTCGTCGCTGTGCAGCGTGACGGCGACCTGCAGGCTGCGGCCCGGGACGGGCACGGCCAGCTCGTAGGTGCCGTCGGTGCCGTGGAACGGCGAGACGTACATGGCCTTGGGGGTCGAGGTGCGGCCCTGGGCGTCGGGGTGGACCAGGTAGGCGTGCCGGTCGCCGTAGGTGTTGTGCACCTCGACGACGGTGGCGGCGAGCTCGCCGGCGGCGTCCCAGCACCAGAAGACGGTGATCGGGTTGAAGCAGTAGCCGAACGCGCGGGCGTGGGCGGCCATGAGGATGCGGCCGCCGTCGAGCCGGACGTCGTGGGCGGCCAGGAAGGCCTCCACGTTGGCGCGGATGCTCCGGTCGGCGTCGCCGAGGTGGTCGCGCGCCTCGAAGCTGCCCAGCACGCCGTGGTCGGGGAGCCGGTCGAGGTCGACCAGCCAGGTGCGCGAGCGGTGCTCGAAGGTGCGGGCGAACGGCGCGCGCCGGGTGTGCCGGATGGTCGTGTCGTAGACCTGCCCGTCCGCGACGTCGGGGCCGGCGACGGTCAGCTCGGCGGGCGCCACCCAGCCGAAGCCGAGCCGCTCGGCGGCGGCGAGACCCGAGCGCGCGCCGTCCTCGTGGAAGCCCCAGCCGTGGTAGGCGCCGGCGAACGCGACCCGGTCGGTGTCGATCTCCGGCAGCCGCTGCTGGGCGGCCACGGACGTCGGGTTGTAGAGCGGGTGCTCGTACTCCATGCGGTCGATGACCGTCGTGGGGTCGATGAGGTGCTCACCGCCGAGCGTGACGAGGTAGTGGACGTCGGTGTCGAGGCGCTGCAGCCGGGTCAGGTCGTAGGTGACGAGCACGCCGTTCTCCCCGGTGGCCCGGTCGTCGGCGGTGCGGCGGTGGTTCCACGAGGCCCACGTGCTCGGGTTGCGCGGGAGCAGCGAGGTGTCGGTGTGCAGGACGGCCACGTTGGGCTCGTAGGGCATCGCGCCCAGCACGTCGCGCTGCGCGGGCGTGGGCTCGGCCAGCATCGAGAGCGCCTGCGCCGGGTGCGCGGCGACCACGACGGCGTCGTAGGTGGTGACGGTGCCGTTGCCGTCGGTGACCTCGACGCCGTCGGGCGTCTCGAGGAGCGAGGTGACCTTGGTGCCGGTGCGCACGTGCGCGCCTCGCTCGACCAGCCGGGCGGCGAGGCGACCGACGTACTCGTGCGAGCCGCCGGTGACCGTGCGCCACGGCGGCGACCCGAAGACCGCGAGCATGCCGTGGTGGTCGAGGAACCGGAAGAGGTAGCGCGCGGGGTAGTCCAGGGAGACCGCGGGGTCGCAGGACCACACGGCGGCGACGAGCGGCTCCATGAAGTGTCGGGTGAAGTACGGCGTGAACCCGCCGTCGGCCAGGAAGGCACGCAGCGTCGTGTCGGTGGCCTCGGTGGCCTCGGTGGCCTCGGGACCCTCGGCCGCCAGCAGCCGGCGGGCTCGCCGGTGGAAGCGCGGGATCTCGGTGAGCATCCGCAGGTAGCGGCGGTCGGCGAGGTGTCGGGCGGAGGGGAACACGCCGTGCCGGCCGAGCGCGCCGGCCCACTCCAGCCCGGTGCCGTCGTCGCGGATCGACATCGACATCTCCGACTCCTGCGTCGCGACGCCGAGCTCGGCGAACATCCGCAGGAGCACCGGGTAGGTGCGCTCGTTGTGCACGATGAAGCCGGTGTCGATCGCGAGCTCGCGGTCGCCCTCGCTCACGCGATGGGTGTCGGCGTGGCCCCCGAGCCGGTCGTCGGCCTCGAAGAGCGTGACCTCGGCCGAGCCGGAGGCGACGTACGCCGCGGTGAGTCCGGACACGCCGGATCCCACCACCGCGACGCGGTGGCGGTCCCTGCGGGTCATCAGACTTGCTCGAACGGGAAGGTCATGATCGGCTCGGTGGTCGGCTCCTCGGAGCCTCCCGCAGGCTCGATCGTGATGCCGGCGGCCTCGGCGGTGGAGGGGTCGCCCTCCAGCAGCAGGGTGCCGGACTCGCCGTCCATCACCCCGGCCGGGACCATCCGTCCGTCGTGCTGCAGCCACAGCTCGTAGACCTGCTCGTCGGTGAGCTCGGGCATGCCCTCGGCGGTGACGACCGCCCGGTTGAGCTTCTCGGAGCGGGTCAGCGTCACCTTCGCGCCGTCGTCCATGCGCTGCTCCCACGACTCGGCGTCGGGGGCGGCGAGCACCTGGTCGACCGCCGACGGCGGCTGCGAGGTCTCGTCCTTCCAGGGCTGGGAGGCGACGACGCCGCCCAGGCCGAGCACCGCGGCGACCGAGGCCGCGGCGACGAGGGCGGGGAAGCGGCGGCGGGTGCGCCGGCTCCCCGACGCCTCCGACGACGCCGGCGTCCCCAGTGCGTCGGCGTCGGAGGAGACGACGGGAGTCAGGGGGGCGGACGCGGGGGAGGTGAGGGGCGGCAGGGGGCGCACGGTGTCGATGCCGGCGAGCACCCGGTCGCGCAGCCCGGCGGGCGGCTCCTGCTGCACGGCCTCGGCCAGCAACGCCGTCGCTTCGCGCAGGCTCCGGACCTCGGCCCGGCACGCCTCGCACTCGGCGAGGTGCCGCTCGAACTGGGCGCGCTCGATGTCGTCGAGCGCGTCGACGGCGTAGGCACCCGAGAGCGCGTGGATGTCGCTGCTCATGTTCCTACCCCCATCGTGTCGCGCAGCCTGATCAGGCCGTCGCGGATCCGTGTCTTGGCCGTGCCGACCGGGAGGTCGAGCATGGTGGCCACTTCCGTGTGCGTGTAGCCGCCGAAGTAGGCGAGCTCCAGGGCCTCGCGCTGCACGTCGGTGAGACTCTGCAGCGCGTCCCTGACCCGCCTGGCCTCCAGGGAGGCGTGGGCGGCGTCGGCGGTGGTGTCGTGGTCCACCGCCTGGTTCTGCACGTGGTACGTCGTGTCCCGTCGGGTGGAGGCCTCGGCCGAGCGGACCCGGTCGACGGCCTTGCGGTGCACGATGGTGAGGATCCAGGCCATGGGGCTCCCGAGCGCGCTGTCGAAGCGGCTCGCGGTCCGCCACAGCTCCAGCAGCGCCTCCTGCGTGACCTCCTCGGCCTGCGCCGGGTCACGCACGACCCGCAGCGCGAGCCCGTAGGCGCGTGCGGCGACGGCGTCGTACAGCTGGGCGAATGCTGCCTGGTCCCCGCGGGCGGAGAGCTTCAGCAGGTCGCCGAGGTCCGGCACCGCCGGTGCCCCCTCCCAGGAGGGGACACCGGCGATGGCGGGTCCGGTCGGGTCCATGGAACAGATCCTCGCGCTCAGACCGTCTCTTGGGAAACGGTCACTTCGCGCCGGCCATCACCTGGTCGATGATGTAGACCGTGGCGTTGGCGGTGGGGACGTTGCCGCAGATGACGTTGGCGGTGGCCACGCCGTCCGTGACGGTCATGCCGGTCTCGTCGCCCTCGACGGTCAGCGTGTCCTTGTTGACGGTGGTCTGCTCGCCGACGACGGCCGTCGGGTCCAGCTTCCCGGCCACCACGTGGTGGGTCAGGATCTTGGTGAGCATGGCCTTGTCGGCCAGGATCGCGTTGAGCTGGTCCTCGGGGATCGCGGCGAACGCGTCGTTGACCGGGGCGAAGACCGTGGCCTCGGGCAGGTCGTTCAGGGTGCCGGCGAGGCCGGCCTCGCCGACCGCGGTGACCAGGGTCGAGAGCAGCGGGTTGTTGCTGGCGGCGGTGGCGACCGGGTCCTTGACCATGCCGTCGAAGGAGCCGGCACCCGAGGTCGGCACGGCGGCGCAGCCGTCGCCGAACGGGCCGTCGGCGGCGGGCTCGGCCGGGGTGGACTCCTCCGAGGCGGACTCCGAGGGCGTCGACTCGGCGGAGCTGGAGGAGTCGTCGGAGCCCGAGCTGGACTCCTCGTCCCCGCCACAGGCAGCGAGCGAGAGCGACAGGGCGATCGCCGCGGCGGCGATGCCGCCGGTGCGGCTGAGGGTCTGGAGCTTCATGATGTCGTGCCTTCCGTTGGGGTGTCGTGCTCTTGGTCTGACAGTGGTTCGGTGCTGCCGGGGATCCGGATTGGTGCGCGCCGAAGGTTTTCGGTGACCTGGCTCACGCGGCCTACGCCACGGACACGAGGAACTCGTGGATGCCGCTGGAGCCGCCCGGGAACGGCTCGGCGGTCGCCGCGGTCTGCACCTCGCCGTCGCCGCTGGTGACGCGTGCGGCGATCGTGTGCTGGCCCGGCTCGGCGTCCCAGCGGTAGACCCACTGGCGCCAGTAGTCGTTGCCGCCGTCAGGGCCGAGCTCGGCCGGCTTCCAGGGCCCGCCGTCCACCCGGACCTCGACCTTCGCGACGCCGTCCTTCTGCTGGGCCCAGGCCACGCCGCCGATGAGGTTCTCGCCCTTCGGCAGCTCGTCGAGGGCGTTGGGGGTGTCGATGCGGGCCGAGATCTTGATCGGGGCGTCGGTGTCCCAGTCCTTGTCGGTCCAGTACGCCGACTTCTCGGCGTACGTCGTCAGCGTGAGCCGCGTGACCCACTTCGTGGCACTGATGAACCCGTAGAGGCCCGGGATCACGAGGCGGGCCGGGAAGCCGTTGGCGCGGGGCAGGCCGGCGCCGTTCATCCCGATCGCCACCATCGCGTCGCGGCCGTCGGTGGCCAGGTCGAGCGGGGTGCTGATCGTCATCCCCTCGAAGTCGGTGCTGAGGATCTGGTCGGCCTTGCTGCCCACCCCGGCCATGTCGAGCAGGTCGGTGAGCCGCACCCCGGTCCAGCGGGCGGCGCCGACGTAGGGCCCTCCGACGCTGTTGGACACGCAGGTGAGGGTGATGTCGCGCTCGATGAGGTCCATCTCGAGCAGGTCGTCGAAGCTGAACGTGAGCTCCTCGTCGACGTCGCCGTCGATGGTCAGCGACCAGTCGTCGGCGCTGATGACCGGGGTGTCCAGGCGGGTGTCGACCCGGTAGAAGTCCTTGGTCGGCGTGCGGAACGACGTCAGTCCGGGCACGTCGCCCTCGATGCCCCTCGGCAGCGGCGGCGCCGGGTCCGCGGCGGCCGGGAGGTCGATGTCCTCGGGGCGGCTGCGCAGCCGGCCGATGACGCGGCCCGCGCCGCCCATGACGGCGGTCGCGGCGGCGATCACGCCCAGCGCCACCAGGACGCCGCGCCGGCTGGCGCGGTGCTGGGAGCGTCCCGAGTGCTCGGAGGGCCCGGATCGCTGGGCGTCGGAGCCGAGGGTGAGGCGCTCGCCCCCGGAGGAGTCCCGCAGGACGGCGCCGGTGCGGTGCGCCCGGTCCAGCCACCACAGGGCGGCCACGCCGGCCACGGCCGTGAGCAGGCTGGGCACCAGGTCCAGCGCGTCGGAGGCCGGGCGGGTCATCGCGGCACCGGCCGCGATGGCCACGAGGACCACGAGCATCCCCGCGCCCACGACGAGCCGGCGGCGGGCGAGGAGCCCGGCCACCGCGGCCAGCAGCAGCACGACGAGCAGCACGGACCCGACCAGGATGATCTTGTCGTTGCTCCCGAACTGCTGGATCGCCCACTCCTTCATCGGCGTGGGCGTCAGGTCGATGACCGTCGAGCCCACCGCCAGCACGGGGGAGGAGGCGGGGTTGAGGAGCGACGCGACCAGGTGGCCCGTCGCCACCCCCAGCAGGGCGGCCATCAGGCCGAAGAGGGCGTAGAGCAGTCGGGTGCGCATGGAGAGGTGTTCGTCACCGTGCCGCTTCCGGATGGGGGTGCGGCAGGATGACCGCCATGTCGAACGTCACCCCCGCCCCCGACGAGCTGGTCCACTACGAGGTCGCCGAGGGCGTCGCGACCATCACCCTGGACTCGCCCCACAACCGCAACGCCCTGTCGCAGCAGCTCATCGTCGAGCTCTTCGCGCACCTCGAGGCCGCCGACGGCGACCCCGACGTGCGCGTTGTCGTGCTCCAGGCGACCGGACGGGTGTTCTGCTCGGGCGCCGACCTCTCCGAGGCGGCCTCGGGCGGCATGGAGGAGGGCGCGAAGGTGCTCGTGGAGATGCAGCGCCAGATCGTGACTCTGCGCAAGCCCGTGGTCACGCGGCTGCAGGGCGCGGTGCGCGCCGGCGGCATCGGCCTCGTGGCCGCCTCCGACATCGTCGTCGCGGCCGACGAGGCCAGCTTCGCGCTCACCGAGGTCAAGCTCGGGCTCACGCCGGCCGTCATCTCGCTCACCGTCCTTCCCCGTCTCACCTCGCGCGCCGCGGCCCTCACGTTCCTCACCGGGGAGGCGTTCACCGCAGCGCAGGCCGTCGACATGGGCCTGGTCACGCGCTCGGTGCCGGCCGACGAGCTGGACGCGGCCGTCGCCGAGGTCGTCGCCTCCCTGGTGACGGGATCGCCGCAGGGCCTGCGCGAGACCAAGCGCCTGCTGGCCACCGACCTGCTGGAGCGCATCACCGCTCGCGGCGACGAGATGGCCGCCCTCAGCGCCTCGCTCTTCGCCTCCGACGAGGCCCGCGAGGCGATGCTCGCCTTCCTCTCCCGCAAGAGGTCCTGACGAGAGCACGCGTGTTGACCGAACGTGGGTGAACCGTGGATGCGCCGTGACCCGGCCGTGGGGTGTTCCTGCGTAGCGTGAGTCGGGTCGGAGGTGAGGGAGCCTCTGGCGACGGGACACGGAGCCGAGGGTCTGGGGGGATCACGGAGACCGGTCCCGACGAACGGCGGAGGCCCCGCTCGAGGCGCACCTGGGACGCGCCGCGAGCGGGGCCTCCGCTGTCTCTCCCGAACCCCCTGCTGCGACCGCCGGGCGGCGTATAGGCTTGAGAACTTGCCCGCCGGCACCCCGGTGGGTCCGGGCCGTCGGGTGCTGAGGGGACACGTTCGTTGACTGAGGAGCTGGCCGAGCGCGAGATCGCTCGCGAGCAGGACTTCGTGGACCGCGTCTACGTGCAGCTGCAGGACTCCGCCACGGCGGCGCGCGCCCTGGCGCGCGAGGGCCACGACCGTGGCCGGCTGGGCCACGAGGGCGGTCTCGTCGAGCGCGACGCGATGGTCTTCCAGGCGGCCAAGAGGATCGCCCAGCTCGACGCCGCCCACGAGGGACTGGTCTTCGGCCGCCTCGACCTGCGCCACGAGCTCGACACCCAACCCCGCTACATCGGCCGCATCGGCCTGCGCGACGCCGACCGCGACTCGCTGCTGATCGACTGGCGAGCGCCGGCCGCGGCGGTGTTCTACCAGGCCACGGCCGCCGAGCCGCACCAGGTCGTACGCCGCCGGGTGCTGCGCTGCACCGGTCCGCGCGTCGTCGGGGTCGAGGACGAGCTGCTCGACTCCGAGGCCCACGCCGACCTCGAGGCCGAAGGCGTCGAGCTGCCCATCGTCGGCGAGGGCGCGCTCATGGCCCAGCTCTCGCGGGCCCGCGACCGGTCGATGCACTCGATCGTCGCCACCATCCAGGCCGAGCAGGACAAGGCCATCCGCGCCCCGGGCAAGGGCGTGGTCTCCATCTCCGGCGGGCCGGGCACCGGCAAGACCGTCGTCGCGCTGCACCGCGCGGCGTTCCTGCTCTACAACGACCGTCGCCGCTACGAGTCCGGCGGCGTGCTCATCGTCGGCCCCAGCGGCGTCTTCATGCGCTACATCGGCCGCGTGCTGCCGAGCCTCGGCGAGACCGCCGTCGCGCTGCGCTCGCTGGGCGAGGTCGTGGACGGCGTGCGCGCCACCCGCCACGACGAGCCGGCGGTCGCCGACGTCAAGGGCTCCGCACGGATGGCCGAGGTGCTGCGCCGCACCGCCCGCCAGCAAGCGCCCGGCAGCCCCACGGACCTGCGGATCTTCTGGCGCGACGACACCATCGTCCTGGACCGCGGCGTGCTCGGGCGGGTCCGTCGCCAGCTGATGAGCCAGGGCCGCCGCAACAAGCAGGTCACCCGTGTCGCGCCGACCCTGCTGGACGCCATGTGGCGCCAGGTGCGCGGCGAGCGCGGTCGCGACCGCGGCCGCGAGGCGTTCGACGAGGAGATGCTCTCGGACTCCCGGTTCGTCGACTTCGCGGTGAGCTGGTGGCCGCCGCTGGACGCGCCGCACGTGCTGACCTGGCTGCGCGACCCCGAGCTGCTGGCCCGGGTGAGCGAGGGCGTGCTGTCCTCGGAGGAGCAGCGGCTGCTCACCAAGTCGTGGAGCGGCGACGGCTCGCTGTCCGTCGAGGACGTGCCGCTGCTCGACGAGCTGCGCTACGCGCTGGGCGACGTCCCCGCGAAGGCCGACGACGAGCGCGACGACCCGCTGGCGCTGGTCGAGGGCGGCGTCGACATGCAGGAGCTGACCACCGCGTCCGACCGCGAGTACGCGCCGACCGGTCGCGCCTGGACCCCCCCGACCCACCGCATCGAGGACGACGGGTTCGCCCACGTGCTCGTCGACGAGGCCCAGGACCTCACGCCGATGGCGTGGCGCATGGTCGGCCGGCGCGGTCGCGCCGCGTCGTGGACGATCGTCGGCGACCCGGCGCAGTCCTCGTGGCCGGTGCCGGAGGAGTCCGCCGCGGCGCGGGCCGAGGCCCTCCAGGGCAAGGCGCTGCACGAGTTCCACCTCTCGACCAACTACCGCAACTCCTCCGAGATCTACGAGTACGCCGCCGCCTACGCCGAGCGCGTCGGGCTCGACGCCGACCTGCCGACCGCCGTGCGCTCGACGGGCGTCGAGCCGGTCGAGGTCACCGGCGTCACCGACCTCGAGGCCGCGACCCGCGCCGCCGTGGTCGAGGTGGCCGGCCAGGTCGGCGGCACCGTCGGCATCGTCGTCCCCGCCGCCCGCCGCTCCGAGGTCAACGCCTGGCTGGCCGGCTGGCCCGAGCTCGCCGAGGACGCCCCCGGCGCCCGCGCGGCCGTCGACTCCTCGGTCGCCCCCTCGGGCACCGACCGGGTCGTGGTCCTCACCGGACTGGACACCAAGGGTCTGGAGTTCGACGGGATCGTGGTCGTGCGCCCGCAGGAGATCGAGGACGAGTCCGCCACCGGTCGTGCCACCCTCTACGTCGTCCTCACCCGCGCCACCCAGCTCCTCACCACCATCAGCTGACGCGACCCCGGCGGTCGAGCGCCAAGGCGCCTTCCTCAACCACCGGACGGGACGGCGCAGGCCGTGGAGCACGCGACAACTAGGCTTCGGGCATGCCTGAGACCTCCGCCGCCCGGGACGCCATCGCCGCGCTCCAGGGGCACGAGGCGTGGGCGATCATCCGCCGCTCCACGCGGGCGGGCGACCGCGACACGGTCGGCCTGGTGGGCGGCCGGCGGAGCGTGGTCGAGTCGCTGCTCGACGTACCCCTCGCCGAGGGCGTCCCCGCCGACGGCCACATCGCCGACCGGCTGCTGGCGGTGCCGTTCCGGCAGGTGGCCGAGCGCGGCTTCGAGGCCCACGACGACGGCACGCCGCTGGTGGTGGTCGACGTCGACACCGAGCTGGAGTTCTCCGTCGCCGAGGTGGTCGCGGCGATCGACGAGGTGCCCGTGGAGTTCACCGACCGCGGGGGCTTCGAGACCGGCGACGAGGAGTACGGCGAGCTGGTCTCGGCGATCATCGACGACGAGATCGGCCAGGGCGAGGGCGCCAACCTGGTCATCGGGCGCCACTACCGCGCGCAGGTCGCCGACTGGGGGCCCGAGGTCGCGCTCACGGTCCTGAAGAACCTCCTCGAGCGCGAGCGCGGCGCCTACTGGACCTACCTGTTCTTCACCGGCGACCGCTACCTCATCGGCGCCAGCCCCGAGCGGCACGTGACGATCCACGGCGGCGACGTCCGGATGAACCCCATCAGCGGCACCTTCCGCATCCCCCGCTCCGGCGAGGGGGTCGCGCCGATCCGCGAGCAGCTCCTCGACTTCCTCCACGACGAGAAGGAGATCTACGAGCTCTTCATGGT
This sequence comes from Nocardioides lijunqiniae, assembly GCF_015024225.1. GTDB lineage: Bacteria > Actinomycetota > Actinomycetes > Propionibacteriales > Nocardioidaceae > Nocardioides > Nocardioides lijunqiniae. Next base: position 12,509 of record NZ_JACJGM010000010.1, on the reverse strand, counting down.
CGTCGACGAGGAGCTCAAGATGATGTGCGACATCTGCCACGAGGGTGGCCAGGTGCTCGGCCCGTTCCTCAAGCCGATGACGCACCTGATCCACACCGAGTACCTCCTGGCCGGACGCACCGACCGTGACGTGCGCGAGGTCCTGCGCGACACCATGTACGCCGCCACGGTCACCGGCAGCCCGGTGGAGAACGCCTGCCGCCTGATCAAGCAGTACGAGACCGAGGGCCGCGGCTACTACGGCGCCGCGCTGGCGATCCTCGGCCGCGACGCCACGGGCGGCCCGGTCGTCGACAGCCCGATCGTCATCCGCTCCGCCGACGTCGGCCTCGACGGCAGCCTCAAGGTGACCGCCGGCGCGACGCTCGTGCGTGACTCGGACCCGGCGTACGAGGTGGCCGAGACGCACGCCAAGGCCGCCGGCATCCTGCGGGCCTTCGGGCTGGTGCCGGCCGCGCCGGTGCCCGACGTCAACCTCGCCGAGCTCGTCAACGACGAGGACGTGCTGCTGACGCTCAACGCGCGCAACCGCCGGCTGAGCCGCTTCTGGCTGACCGACCAGGCGGGCGCGCCGCCGGACCCCCGGCTTGCCGGCCGGAGCGTCGTGATCCTCGACGGCGAGGACGACTTCGTGAACATGCTGCGTCACGTGCTCGGCGTGCTGGGGCTGACGAGCACCGTCGTCCGGCACGAGGACTACGTCGCCGGCTGCCTGGACGGCTTCGACCTGGTGATCGTCGGGCCCGGTCCCGGCGACCCGCGCGACGACGACGACCCCAAGATGCTGCGGCTGCGCGAGGCCGTGGCCGCGCTGCTGGCCGACCAGCGACCGTTCCTGGCGGTGTGCCTGGGTCACCAGGCGCTGTGCCACGAGCTCGGGATCCCGCTCGCCTACAAGGACATCGTCTTCCAGGGCACCCAGTCGCCGGTCGTCGTCAACGGCCGCACCGAGCGGGTCGGCTTCTACAACACCTTCGTCGGCCGCCCGGGCGACCGGCCGCTGCCCGACGGGGTGTCGGTCGACGCCGACCCGGACACCGGCGACGTCAACGTGCTGACCGGTCCGCACTACCGGGGCATCCAGTTCCACGCGGAGTCGATCCTCACCGAGCGCGGCTACGACCTGCTGCACGAGCTCGTGGCGGGCCTGCTGCTCGACGGCCCGCGCCCCGCCGCGGACTAGGTTGGCCGGGTGGCCACCCCGGACGTCGTCGTGGTCGACCACCACGACTCCTACACGTTCAACCTCGTCCACCTCGTCGCCGAGGTGACCGGCGTGCTGCCGCGGGTGGTCCAGCACGACGAGGTCGCGGTGGAGGACGTCCTCGCCCACTCCCACGTCGTGCTCTCGCCCGGCCCCGGTCGCCCCGACGCCGCGACCGACTTCGCCGTCGGGCGCGAGGTGCTGCTGGCCGCGACCCGTCCGGTGCTCGGCGTCTGCCTGGGCATGCAGGGCCTCGTCACGACGTACGGCGGTCGGGTCGACCGGGTGCCGCCGGGTCACGGCGTGACCGCGGTCGTGCGCCACGACGGCGACGGTCTCTTCGCCGGGGTGCCCGACGGGTTCCAGGCGGTCCGCTACCACTCGCTGGCCGCGCTCGAGCTGCCCGACTGCCTGCGGCGCACGGCCGTCGACGAGGTCAGCGGCGTCACGATGGCCGTCGCCCACCACGACCTGCCGCTGGTGGGCGTGCAGTTCCACCCCGAGTCGGTGCTCTCCCAGCACGGCGCCGCGCTGGTCGCAAACTTCCTCGGCCCGTGGTGAGCCCGTCGTGAGCCCGGCGTGAGCCCGTCGTGAGCACAGCGGGGCAGGACCCGGTCGCGTACTTCCGCGAGGTCGCCGCGAGCCACCCGCGCTGCTTCTGGCTCGACGGCGGCGGCGCGCGCGAGTGGTCGGGCCGGCGCTCGCTCATCGGCTGGCTCGACGCCGACGACGTCTCGCTGTCCTACTCCGCGGCCCGCCGCGAGGTCACCCGGCACGCCGGCGGCCGCGCGGAGGTCGTGGGCGACGACGTCTTCGCGGTGCTCGAGGCCGAGCTCGCGTCCGGCGCGCCGACCGACCAGTGGTTCGGCTACCTCGGCTACGCGAGCCGCCCCGACCTCCCCGCCGCGCTGCCGTCGGCCGGCGCGATGCCCGACGCCGTCTGGATGCGGCCGCGGCAGGTGCGCCTGTTCGAGCATCCGGTGGCGGCAGTGGGTGGGGACGGGTCGGCGGGTCGTGTGCCGCAGGCAGCGCCCGGGCGCGGTGCCCGGCAGACGACCCACCCGCCGACCCCCGACTACGCCGCGGCGTTCGACCGGGTCCAGGAGGAGCTGCACGCCGGCAACTCCTACGAGGTCAACCTCACCTACCGCCGCGAGACCACCAGCGCCCTCGACCCCGTCGCCGCCTACCTCAGGCTGCGCGAGCTCAACCCAGCGCCGTACGCCGGGTTCCTCCAGCACGACGTCGACGGCGCGCGCGGGTGGCTGCTGAGCTCCTCGCCGGAGCGCTACGCGCTGGTCACCTCCGACCGCACCCTGGAGACCAAGCCGATCAAGGGCACCACGCCCCGCGGCGACACCCCCGAGCAGGACGAGCGACACCGGCACGCGCTGGTGAGCGACGCGCGGTTCCGCGCCGAGAACCTGATGATCGTCGACCTGCTGCGCAACGACCTGGCGATGGTCTGCGACCCGGGCACCGTGCAGGTGCCCGCCCTGATGGAGGTGGAGTCCTACGCCACCGTCCACCAGCTCGTCTCGACGGTGCGCGGTCACCTGTCCGACGGCGTCTCCACGGTCGCGGCGCTGCGCGCGCTCTTCCCCGCCGGCTCCATGACCGGGGCGCCCAAGCTCCGCACCATGCAGATCATCGAGGCGGTCGAGTCCTCCCCGCGCGGCGCCTACGCCGGAGCGTTCGGCTGGGTCGCCGCCGACGGCCGCGCCGACCTCGGCGTGGTGATCCGCTCCCTCACCACGACCGGCGACGGCCGCTACCTGCTCGGCACCGGCGGCGGCATCACCGTCCAGTCCGACGTCGCCTCCGAGCACGCCGAGGCCACCCTCAAGGCCGAGCGCCTCCTCGCCGCCCTCGCCGACTGACGCGCGGCAGCGGGGGGCGTCAGGTCCCACGCGCCCCAAGATTCACCGGCTGACCGGCGAAACTGGAGCCTCCGGGCTGAAGTTCCACCCCAGAAGCGGGGGGTTTGGGGGGGGGCCCGGGGGCCCCACCCCCCCCGCCCCCGGCCGCCCCCCCCCCCCCGCCCCCCGCCCCGGGGCTTCTGTCCCCCCCCCCACGCGGTTGTTGCGCCGGCCCCCCGCCCAACCCCCCGCGCCGCGCAGCGTCACTCCACCTGCTCCGCGACCGCATGCGCGGAGAAGGCGGCCAGCACCCGGCGGATGCCGCGCACGCCCGCGGCGCGGTCGAACGGCGCCGGGTCGACGAGGTTGACGGTCTGGATCAGGTCGCCGTTCTGCACGAAGCCGCTGATGAGCAGCGACTTCGTCTCCGCGTTGACCACCAGCCGCGCGTCGTCGGCGCCGGCGACATCCACGACGAGCGTCTCGCCGGCCAGGGGACCCATGCCGGAGAACACGGCGTCGAGCCCGGAGGGGAAGACCTGGTAGTTGGCCTCGAGCGCCGGCCCGCCCTCCTCGGCGGGCGTGAGCACGCAGCGCAGGTCGCCCTCCTCGCCGTCGTCGATCGTGAACGTCGTGCCGAACGCCTGCTGCGCCTGCGCGGGGGTGATGCCGTCGCAGGGGTTCCAGACGGGGGCGGGGTCGCCGTGCGGCTTGGGGGGCGGGTCGTCGCCCGAGCAGGCGGTGAGCGCGGCGCAGAGCAGCAGCGCGACCGCCGCGGCGCTTCGGCGGTCAGGCATGGACGTCGACCCTCGGTGCGGGAGGCGCCGGCGGCGCGGGGACGTCGGAGCCCGGCAGCCGCAGGATCAGCCGCGCCCCACCGGAGGGCGAGACGGTCGCCTCGACCGAGCCGGAGTGGCGCTCGGCCACCTGCCGGACGATGGACAGGCCCAGGCCGGAGCCCGGGAGCCCGCGCGACTCCTCGGCGCGCCAGAACCGGTCGAACACGTGCGGCCGGTCGGCCTCCTCGATGCCCGGGCCCTCGTCGTCGACGGTCAGCACCCCGTGGGCGAGTCGCACCCGCACCCGGCCCTCGGGCGGGCTCCACTTGGCGGCGTTGTCGAGCAGGTTGGTCACCGCGCGCTCCAGGCCGCCGGCCTCGCCGACCACCCACCACGGCGCGGCGTCGACGTCGAAGGCCAGCGACGGCGCTCGCAGCCGCACGCGGCTTACCGCGTGGTCGACGATGCCGGTGAGGTCGACCGGCTCGACGACCAGCGCCAGCGGCTCGTCGCGGGCCAGCTCGACCAGGTCGCCGATCAGCGTCGTGAGCTCCTCGATCTGGGCACGGATGTCCTCGAGCAGCTCCTCGCGCGCCTGCGCCGGCAGGTCCGGTCCGTCGGGGGAGGAGGCCTGGGTGAGCAGGTCGACGTTGGTGCGCAGCGACGTCAGCGGCGTCCGCAGCTCGTGCCCGGCATCCGCCACGAGCTGGCGCTGGCGGTCGCGGGAGGCGCCGAGCGCGAGCAGCATCTGGTTGAACGCCGACGCCAGCCGGGCGATCTCGTCGTCGCCCTCGACCGGCAGCGGGGTGAGGTCCTCGGTGCGGGCGATGTGCTCGACCGAGCGGGTCAGTCGCCGCACCGGGCGCAGCCCGTTGCGGGCCACGCCCCAGCCGGCCATGCCCGCCGCCAGCACCCCCAGCAGGCCGAACGTCGCCATCACGACGCCCAGCTTGGTCAGCACCCGCTGCTGGCCCTCGAGCGACTGGGCGATCACCAGCGCCTGCCCGTCGCCGTACGGCACCGTCACCGCGCGGTACTCGCTGTCGCCGCCGATCACGGTGCGCACGCTGGACTTCGCGTCTCCGCGCGCCACCGCCAGCTCGGGGCCGCCGAGGCGGGGCGCGTCGTCGAGCTGCTCGGGACGGTACGGCGCGCTGCCGTCGGCGAAGACGACCGCGATCCGCAGGTCGGTGGCCAGCACCGCCCAGGCCGGCAGCTCGTCGCCCGTGCGCCGGTCGATCAGGGTGGGGGCCTTCGTGGTCTGGTAGGCGCGCTCCTTGAGCGTGTCGTCCAGGGTCGACTGCAGCTGCATGCGCACGGTGACGTAGGCGCCGGCGGCGAGGAACGCGACGGTGAGGCCGACCGCCATCGTCGTCAGCAGCGTCACCCGGCTCGCCAGCGAGCGGCGGTAGTGGAACCACCCCTCGTCGGGTGACTGCTTGCTCTCCTGCTTCGGCTCGGGCCCGGAGGCCGCGACGTCGCGGGGAGGGGGACTGCCGGTCGTCATGACTCCTTCAGCACGTAGCCCACGCCGCGCACGGTGTGGATCAGCCGCGGCTCGCCCTCGGCCTCGGTCTTGCGGCGCAGGTAGCCGACGTAGACCTCCAGCGAGTTGGCGGTCGTCGGGAAGTCGTAGCCCCAGACCTCCTCCAGGATGAACGAGCGCTCCAGCACCCGGCGCGGGCGCCGCAGGAACATCTCGAGCAGCGTGAACTCGGTGCGGGTGAGCTCCATCGCGCGCGTGCCGCGCAGGACCTCGCGGGTGGCGACGTTCATGGTGAGGTCGGCGAAGGAAAGGGTCTCGTCGGGGGCGTCCTCGTCCTGGACGACGCGGCGCAGCAGCGCGCGCAGGCGGGCGAGGAGCTCCTGGAGGGCGAACGGCTTGGTGAGGTAGTCGTCGGCGCCGGCGTCGAGGCCCTCGACCCGGTCGCCCACGGCGTCGCGGGCGGTCAGGACCAGGATCGGCACGGAGTTGCCCGCGGTGCGCAGCGCGCGCGTCGTCTCGAGGCCGTCGAGGCGCGGCATCATCACGTCCATCACCACGACGTCGGGGTGCACGCCCGCGATGCCGGCCAGCGCCTCGGCGCCGTCGGCGGCGAGGTGCACGTCGTAGCCGTTGAACTCCAGCGAGCGCCGCAGCGACTCGCGCACGGCGCGGTCGTCCTCGACGACGAGGACGCGCGGCTTGGGGACGGGAGGCACGCCCTTACTGTGCCAGGAGTGCCTGAGCCGCGACTGAGAGTGGACCGACTTCGTCGCTCCATTGGGAGTACTCGCTTCGCTCGTACTCCCCCGCCCGCCCCCTCAGGTGACCCCTCAGGCGACCCGTCAGGCGACCCGTCAGGCGCTGCGGCGCAGCGAGCCGGCCAGGGACCGGCCGTGCTCGGAGGCCAGGCTGGCCGCGTCGGAGCGGATCTTCTCGGCGAGGTCGGCGAACTGGTCGAGCGCCGGGTTCACGCCCACCAGGGAGAACTCCTCCTCGACGGCGTGCAGCTCCAGGCCCCAGACGTCCTCGAGGATCCGGCGCATCCAGCCGGTGGCGTGGTCCCAGCCCTCGCGCGGCGTGCCCGCGCCGTAGGCGCCGCCGCGCACGGTCGCGAGCACGGCGGGCTTGCCGGCGATGGCCGACTCGGCGCCCGCGGCCATGCGCGGGTCGGTGATGACCAGGTCGACGTAGGACTTGAAGTGCTGGGAGACGCCGAAGTTGTAGAGCGGTACGGCGAACAGCAGCGCGTCCGCGGCCACCAGCTCGTCGACCAGGCCGGCGGCGATCGTCGCGGCGTCGGCCTGGGCGGGCGTGCGCTCCTCGGGGGCGACGTAGGCGCCGGACACGGCGTCGGCCCAGGCGGTGGCGGGCAGCGGGTCGGTGCCCAGGTGGCGGCGGACGACCTCGTCGCCCGGGTGCGCCTGGGTCCACTCGTGCTCGACCAGGTCGCCGAGGGCGCGGCTGTGCGAGCCCTCTACTCGGATGCTGGCGTCGAGACGGAACAGGGTCATGGGAGTCTCCTCGGTAAATGATTCAAGCTTGAAATAACGGTAGCATGAAAACTTCAAGGTTGAAACGAATCGGGCGGTACGATCACGGCGACGGAGCGGGAGGTGACATGGACGACGACGCGCAGCCGCGCTGGCTCTCCGAGGAGGAGCAGCTGGCCTGGGTGGGGGTGACCGCGATGATGTGGCTGCTCCCCGGGTCGCTCGACGCCCAGCTCCACCGCGACAGCGGGCTCAACCTCTTCGACTACTTCGTGCTCAGCTCGCTCTCGCAGGCCGAGGGCCGGCAGCGGCGGATGAGCGACCTCGCCGCCCAGTCCAACGCCAGCCCGTCACGGCTGTCCAACGCCGTCGGCCGGCTCGAGGCGCAGGGCTGGCTCACCCGCCATCCCCACGAGCAGGACCGGCGTAGCACCGTCGCGACCCTCACCGACGCCGGCTACGACAAGGTGGTGGCGTCCGCGCCGGGCCACGCGGCCGAGGTGCGCCGGCTGCTGATCGACGGCCGCAGCGAGGCCGAGCTCGCCGCCCTGCGCGACGTCGGCGCGTCGGTGGCCCGCGCGGTGCTGGGCGAGCGCTGCGCCGAGACCGTGATGCCCCCCGCCGCCCGCGGCGACGCCCCCGACTGCTGACCTCCGCCCTGCGTCGGTCCGGGCGGTGGCAGGGATATCAGCAGATGCTGAAAACCCCTCGCCTCTGGGCCAGAACAACGGCCCGGAAGCGAGGGGAAATGCCCAGAACCTCCGCCCGGGCGGCGCCGGGTGACAGGCTGGGGCCATGGCACTGAGCCCCCACGACATCGAGAGCCAGCGGTTCACCCCCGTGCGGCTGCGCCACGGCTACGAGATGAGCGCGGTGGACGAGCTCCTCGACGAGGCCTGCGTCGCGCACACGGCGCTCATCCAGGAGAACGACGACCTGGAGGCGCGCCTGGTCGACCCGCGCGAGGTGCCCGGTGGGCCGGCGACCATGCGCGTCATGCGGCCCGAGGCCGTGCGCGAGGCCCGCTTCGAGCAGGTGCGCTGGCGCGAGGGCTACGACATCGGCGAGGTCGACGACTTCCTGGCCGCCGTCGAGGCGAGCCTGCGCGAGCTGCACCAGCGCAACGACGCGCTCCACCGCGGCTGAGCTCGGGCAGGTTTTTCAGCAGATGCTGAAAAACCTGACGTTCTGGGGCGAAACAACGGCCCAGAAGCGCAGGGAAACGCCCAGAACCTCCGGCCGACCGATCTCGACCTCGACCTCGACCTCGACCTCGGCCCGGCCTCGACCCGGTCGCGCCCGGGCCGCCTCGGACGCGCTCTGCGCGCGGTCGCCGCTCAGACGTAGCGGGCCGCGGTCTCCGCGGCGCGGGCGCCGTAGCCGCCGCCGAAGAGGCAGGCGTGCACGAGCAGCGGGAAGACCTGGTGCAGCCCGAGCCGGTCCTCCCAGCCGTCGGCGAGCGGGGCGGCCTCGTCGTAGGCATCCAGCACCCGCGGCAGGTGGGGCAGGCCGAACATCGCCAGCATCCCCAGGTCGACCTCGCGGTGACCGCCGTACGCCGCCGGGTCGATCACCCACACCTGGCCGTCCTGGCCCCACAGGACGTTGCCGTTCCACAGGTCGCCGTGCACGCGGGCGGGGGGCTCGTCGGGGAGCAGGTCGGTGAGCCGGCCCACGAGCGACTCGACGGTCGCGGCCTCGGTGTCGGTGACGGCGCCGCGGTCGCGCGCGAGCTTGAGGTAGGGCAGCACCCGGCGCACGGCGTAGAACTCCGCCCACGTCGGGGCGGTCCGGTTGGGCAGGGGCAGCCGGCCGATGAAGCCGTCGGCCTCGGCGCCGAATCGCGGGGCGCCGGCGGCGTGCGTCGCGGCGAGCGCGCGACCGAACGCCGCGGCGGACTCGACGCCGTTGCGGCCGGACTCGACCCAGCGCAGGACCAGGCAGTCCGCGTCGACGGCGAGCACCTCGGGCACGTGGACCCCGCCGGACTCGGCCAGCCAACGCAGGCCGGCCGCCTCGGTCACGAAGAACCGCTCCGGGGCGTTCGAGAGGGTCTTCATCAGGGCGGTGGTGCCGTCGGAGAGCCGCAGCTTGGTGGCCGTCGAGATGTCGCCGCCCGCGACCGGGGCGGTGGCGACGACGGAGGAGCCGAGCAGCTCCTCGGCGCGGCGGGCGACCAGCGGCTGGCGGGTCACTGCCGGTCGAGCTCGTCGGTGAGGGCGCGCACGAGCGCGTCGGTGGTGCGCTCCACCATCGCGAGCACCTCCTCGAAGCCGGCGTCCCCACCGTAGTACGGGTCGGGCACCTCGCCGCCGGGATCGACCGGGTCGAGGCTGCGGAACAGCATGGCGCGCTCGGGCTCCGGGGTCGACCCGCGCAGCTCGCGGACGTCGGCGAGGTTGGCGGAGTCCATGGCCAGCAGCAGGTCGAAGCGCTCGAACCACGTGGCGTCCAGCGTCTGCGCGCGGTGTCGCGTCGGGTCGTAGCCCGCCGCCTGCAGCGTCGCCGCGGCGCGCGGGTCCATCGGGTGGCCGACGTGCCAGTCGCCGGTGCCGCAGCTGGCCACCGAGACCCGGTCCTCCAGACCGGCGCGGGCCAACCGCTCCTGCAGCACGACGTCGGCCATCGGCGAGCGGCAGATGTTGCCCAGGCAGACCAGCGCGACGGCGTACGAGCCGGGCGCGCGGGCCGGCGGGACCGGGGCGCTCACCGCTTCTCGTCGGGGCGGCCGATGACGCCGTCGACGATCCAGGTGACCAGCGTGATCACGATCGCGCCGCCGACGGCCGGCCAGAAGCCGGTGACCTCGAAGCCGATGCCGAGCCCGTCGGCCAGCCAGCCGGTGAGCATCAGCATCACGGCGTTGATCACCAGCAGGAACAGGCCCAGCGTGACGATGATGAACGGGATCGAGAGCACGGTGAGCACCGGCTTCACGAACGACGAGATGACGCCCAGGATCAGCGCCACCAGCAGCAGCGGCAGCAGCTTGTCCTGGATCTCCTCGGTGCCCGAGTCGGGTCCGGTGAAGCGGATGCCGTCGATCAGCCACGCGGCGGTGGCGAGGGCGATCGCGGTCGTCAGGAGCCAGGTCAGGAAGCGCACGGAGGCCAGTCTGACAGGTCAGCCGAGTCCGAGCGCCTCGATGATCGCGACCTCGGCGTCCTCGAGGTGGCGCCGCAGGAACTCCTCGGCGCCGTCGACGTCGCCGTCGTCGAGGAGCTGGACCAGGGCGGCGTGGGAGTCGGCCTGGTCGTGGGCGTTGCGGCGGATCCGGTCGACCTGGGCGAGCGCCAGCTTCAGCTCGACGACGAGGTTGTCGGCCATCTGGACCAGTCGCTCGCTGCCCGTGAGCCCGACCAGGGAGACGTGGAAGGCGAGGTGGCGCTCGTTGAGCTGCTGGTACGACGCGCCCTCGCGGACCGCCGCGATGTAGTCGGCCAGGCTGCGGTGCACGTGGGCCCGCTGGCCGACGGTGGCCTCGGCCCAGCGTCGTACGCCGGCGCCCTCGAGGACCCACCGCGCGGCGCAGACGTCGCGCACCGAGTCGGCCTGCGGCGTGGACACGCTCACGCCGCGGTGCGGCTCGCGGGTGGCGATGCCCTCGGCCACCAGGATCGTGAGTGCCTCGCGGACCGTGGGCCGCGAGACGCCGAGCGACGCGGCGAGCGCCACCTCGCGCAGGTTGGTGCCGGACTCCAGCTCGCCGTCGAAGATCGCGCGCCGCAGCTCGTCGGCCGCCCGGTCGACCGTGGAGGCGTGCTCCAGGTGCAGGGTCGAGAACGGCTCGGGCATGCCAGTCATTGTGCGGCATCACACCGCGCCGATGGTGGTGCGCGCGGCCGGTGGTTGCCCTACACTGGGAATGTCAGATTGTCTGACAATCCTTCGAGCGAGATGGGGTGACGGCGTTGACCGAGTCCGCTGAGCTGGTACGAGAGCAGGACACGCACCTGGGCACGGTTCCCGAGACGGGCGCCGACACCGGCCCGACCGTCCTGGCCGGGGGTCCGGCCACCGAGCTGGCATGGGGCCGCCACTACGTCGCCGTCGAGCCGTCGCACTTCCGCATCGACTACGCGATCAACCCGTTCATGGACCCCGAGGTCCAGCCCGACCCGGCCCTCGCCATGGAGCAGTGGCAGACGATGGTCGCCACCCTGCGCGGGCTGGGCGCCACCGTCGACGTCCTGCCGCAGCGCGCCGACGCCCCCGACATGGTCTACGCGATGAACCTCGGCCTCGGCCTGGTCCGCCCCGGCGGCGAGCGCCACGTCGTGATGTCGCACATGCGCTACCCCCAGCGCCGCATGGAGACCGGCTCCGCGCAGGAGTGGTTCGCCGGCAGCGGCGCCACCACGTCGTACGTCGGTCGCGACGGCGTCGGCGCCCACCTCGAGGCCGGCGACGCGTTCGCGTTCGGCGACGCGCTCGTGGTCGGCTACGGCCCCCGCACCGAGGAGCTCGCGCTCAAGCACCTCGCGCTGGAGCTCGGCGTGCGGGTGCGCGGGCTGCGGATCACCCACCCCGGGATGTACCACCTCGACCTCGCCTTCTGCCCGCTCGACGAGCGCCGCGCGATGGTCTGCCCGGCCGCGCTCGACGCACCGTCGGCCCGCGCACTGATGGAGCTGGTGCCCGAGGCGCTGGTGCTCACCGAGGAGGAGGCGCTGACGACGTTCGCCGCCAACTCCGTCGTCGTCGGCCGCACCGTCGTCATGCCGGCCTGCCCCGACCGCGTCCGTGCGCAGCTGGAGGCGTGGGGCTTCGACGTGGTCATCGTCGACGTGTCGGAGTTCCACCTCGGCGGCGGCTCGATCCGCTGCCTCACCAACCCCGTCGACATCACCCTCGGCCGCGACCTCCCGGTCCTGCCCCGGGGCGAGGTCGTGCTGCCGCCGCTCGACTGACCGGCCACCTGACCGGCTAGCTGCCCGCGGCCGGCGCCCAGCTGCCGTGGAACCCCGCCGGCACGCGTCCGGGGAGGTGGACGGCGGCGACGTCTTCGAGGGTCTGCGCGTCGAGGAGGACCAGGTCGCTGAGACCGGTGGGGCGGTCGTGGACGTAGCCCATGATCACGCCGGCCCCCTCGGCCGCGTCGTGCGCGTGGGGCACGAAGCAGAACTCGCCGACCTCCTTGCCCGCGCCGAGGCGGCGCGCCATGGTCGAGCCGGCGTGGACGTCGTGCTTGAGGACCACGTCCCCGGAGGCGACGCCGTCGAAGCCGACCGACCAGCCGTAGCGGTGGCAGGCGCCGGTCAGGCGCTCGTCGTGGCGCGGGAACTCCTGGCTGTGCTCGTCGTAGCGGTGCTCGCGCACCGTGCCCGCGACCGTGTCGACGGTGAAGCGCACGAGCGAGGACAGCCCCTCGTGGGGTCCGGTGAAGTCGGTGGCGAACATCCGCTCGTGGCGCACCGCGTCGATCACCACGAGGTCGCCGTCCTCGTAGGCGTTGAGCGTGTGGAAGACGTAGCAGGGGTCGATCTCGAACCACCGCACGTCCGCACTCGTGCCCTCGCGCGGCAGCAGGCCGATCCGCGCGGGGTAGTCGGCGTCCCAGGAGTACGGCAGCCGGCTGGGCTCGCCGCGCCCGCGCGCCGCCGTCTCGACCACCGGGTCGGGTGCGGCGTCGCGGCCGAGCGCGCGGTTGCGCGCCGTCTCGGCCGCGCGGCGCACCGGACGCGGCGGGTC
>NZ_JACJGM010000009.1 GCF_015024225.1 Nocardioides lijunqiniae | reverse complement strand
GCCGCCCCGGGGCGACGGCGCCGACTCGTGGCGCTCGCGGGCGCGGCCGCGCTGGTCGTCGGCGCGGCCGCAGGCGCGGGGCTGGGGCTGCTGCAGCGCGACCGCGAGGTCGAGGTCATGGACGACACCGGCTCGCTCACCGCGCAGGTGCCCGACGACTGGGACCGCGCCGTGGCCGCCGACGGCTGGGTGCCGCCGACCAGCGCCCAGGGCACCTATCCCGCGCTCTCGATCGGCACCTCGTCGCAGTGGGCCGACGCCGGCTCCCGCGCCGAGGGCGTCTTCCTGGGGCTGCTCCCCGGCGAGAAGCTGCCCACGCAGCTGCCGCAGCACCCCGAGTGCGACGGCAGCGACGACCCGGTCACCGAGGCCGGCGGCGACGACTCGACCACCGTCGTCCACACCGGGTGCCCCGGCGGCATCACCGTCGAGCGGGTGGTGCAGGTCGCCGCCAACCGGCTGCTGTGGGTGCAGGTCCGCAGCGCCGACCGCGCCACCGCCAACCGGGTGCTCGACAGCGTCGACACCCACGGGCTGTGACGGGCGGGCCCGTCAGGCGCGCTGGCGCGACGCGCTGGCGCTGACGCCCTCGAGCAGGTCGAGCAGCCCGTCGCGGTCGGCCAGCCGGCCGATGACGACCACCGTGACGTCGGCGACGCCGTCGCCGTCCAGCTCGACGAAGCGCTCCATCGTGAGCCGGCGATAGCCCTCGTTCACGTACGTCGCCACGAGGGTCTCGTCGTTCTCGACCTCGAGGTCGAACTCCGTGACGACCTCCTCGAGCGAGTCGCGGCGCAGCGCGAGGGCCTGCGCGATCGACAGCCGCTGGCCGGTGATCGACTTGACCCGCAGGAAGTAGGTGTTGAGCGGCGCGCGGGGCGGGGCCCACTTGGACTCCGTGAGCTCGCTGTCGTTGCGGACCCACCCGCGCGGCACCGACACCCACACCCCGAACCGCTCCGACCCGATCCGTCGCGGCTCCAGCTCGAGGCCCGGGGCCAGGGCGGGCGCGCCGGGGTCGGGCAGCACCCGGACCACCGGGTCCGAGGGGTACGACGGCGACTGCCCGGGCACGGGCACGACCGCGCTCATGCGGGCCGGCTCGTCCTGCGACATCGTCACGGCGGCGTACCCGCCGGCGACCCCGAGCGCGCCGAGCAGCACCGCCACCCCGAGTGCCCGCGCGTCCATGGCGTCACCGTAGTTGGCCGGTGCGCCCGATCGCGCAACCGCGGTCGGGCGCACCGATGACTCGGTCGGGTGTGCTGGGTCTGTCGTATCGACGGACCGGCGTTCGTGGACAGCACGAGACCGCCCCTGACACCCGAGGAACCCCCTGATGACCGAGCTCTCCACCCGCAGCCGCTGGCTGGCCCTCTACGTGCTGTGCCTGGGCGACCTGATGATCGTCCTGGACTCCAGCATCGTGAACGTCGCGCTGCCCTCGATCCAGTCCGACCTCGGGTTCTCCCCGTCGGCGCTCGCCTGGGTCGTCAACGCCTACCTGCTGACGTTCGGTGGCTTCCTGCTGCTCTCGGGCCGCCTCGGCGACCTGCTCGGCAACAAGCGGGTCTTCCAGGGCGGGGTCGTGTCGTTCACCGTCGCGTCCGTCGCCTGCGGGCTCGCGCCGTCGTCGGAGCTGCTCGTGGTGGGCCGCGCGGTCCAGGGCCTGGGCGGCGCCGCGGTGTCGGCCGTGGCGCTGGCGCTGATCATGGGGCTCTTCTCCGAGCCGGCCGAGCGGGCCAAGGCCATGGGCGTCTTCGGCTTCGTCATGTCCGGCGGCGGGGCCGTGGGCGTCCTGCTCGGCGGGGTGCTGACTGGGCTGTTCTCCTGGCACTGGATCTTCCTCGTCAACGTGCCGATCGGCGTGGCCGTCTGGATCGCCGCGCGGCGGGTGCTGCCGGCCGACGAGCTGGTCCCGCAGGCCGCGCGCCTCGACGTCGTCGGCGCAGCGCTGGTCACGGTCGCGCTGATGACGAGCGTCTACGCCATCGTCGGCGGCAACGAGGCCGGCTGGACCAGCGCCCGCACGCTGCTCCTGCTCGGGCTCGGCGTGCTGCTGCTGGCGGCCTTCGTGGCGCGCGAGGCGACCGCGGCCAACCCGCTGATGCCGCTGCGGCTCCTCGGCCTGCGCAACGTCAGCGTCTCCCAGGTGGTGGGCGTGCTCTGGGCCGCGGCGATGTTCGCGTGGTTCTTCCTCGCGGCGCTCTACCTCCAGCAGGTCCTGGCCTACGACGCCCTGGACGTCGGCCTCGCGTTCGTGCCCACCAGCGTCGTCATGGCCTACTGCTCGCTGCAGGTCAGCGACCGGCTCGTGATGCGCTTCGGCATCCGGCCGCCGCTGGTGGTCGGCCTGTCCCTGGCGGCGCTCAGCCTCGCGCTCTTCTCGCGCGCGCCCGTCGACGGCCGCTTCGTGGTCGACGTTCTGCCCTCGATGCTGCTCCTCGGCGTGGGCGCGGGCATCGCGTTCAACCCGGTGCTGCTGGCGGCCATGGGTGACGTGGAGCCCGACGAGGCCGGCCTGGCGTCCGGGATCGTCAACACCAGCTTCATGATGGGCGGCGCGCTCGGCCTGGCGGTCCTGGTCAGCATCTCCACGGCCCGCTCGGACCGCCTGCTCGAGGACGGTGCCTCGCAGGTCGCGGCGCTCAACGGCGGCTACCAGGCGGCGTTCGCGGTGGGTGCGGCGTGCGCGCTGCTGGCGGCGGTCGTGGGCGGAGCGCTCCTGCGGCCGAGATCGATGACGAGTGACGACCCGCACGGCCCGGCCCCCGCGGGGGAGGCGGTCGGGGCGCACCCCTAGGAGGTCACTAGCGTTGCGCCCGTGATCGTCCGCGACGCCCGTCTGGTGCCCGTGACCCCCGTCGTGGGGCTGTCCGACGAGCCCGTCGACGTCCTGGTCGAGGACGGCCGGGTCACCCAGGTGGGACCCCGCCTGGCGCGGCCTGCGGGCGTCGAGGAGGTCGACGCCGGAGGGCGCTGGCTGGTGCCCGGGCTCTGGGACCAGCACACCCACCTCGGTCAGTGGTCGCTGACCTCCACCCGCCTCGACCTGAGCGCCGCCGACTCCGCCGAGCACGCCCTCGACCTCGCCCGCTTCTGGCTGGCCGAGCACCCCGGCCGCCCGCTCGTGGGCTTCGGGCACCGCCCGGCGGTCTGGGAGCGCCAGCCCACGGTGGCCGAGCTCGACGCGGTGGCCGGCGACACCCCCGTCGTCCTGATCGCCGGCGACGCCCACCACGCCTGGCTCAGCACCTCGGCGCAGGTCGCCCTCGGGCTCGAGGTGCGCGACGACAACGTCTACGAGAACGAGTGGTTCGCGGCGTACGCCGGGCTGCCCGGCCTGGTCGGCAACGACGGGATCTCCCCGGCGGGCTACCTCAACTCCCTCCACCGCGCCGCCGCCAAGGGCGTCGTGGGGCTCGTGGACTTCGAGTTCGGCGGCGGCCCGCAGGACTGGGTGGAGCGCTGGACCGAGGGCTGCGACGTGCTGCGCGTGCGGGTGGCGATGTACGCCGAGCGGCTCGACGAGGTGCTCGCCGCCGGCCTGCGCACCGGCGACGCCCTCGTGGCCGGCGACGACCGGCTCACGATGGGGCCGCTGAAGATCATCAGCGACGGCTCCCTCAACACCCGCACCGCGTGGTGCTGCGAGCCGTACGTCGACGGCGGCGTCGGCGCGGCCAACCAGAGCGGCGCCGAGCTGCGCTCGCTCCTCGCCCGGGCCCACTCCGGGGGTCTCGAGGTGGCCGTCCACGCGATCGGCGACGCGGCCGTCGCCCACGCGCTGTCGGTCTACGCCGAGACCGGCGCCCGCGGCTCCATCGAGCACGCCCAGCTGATCACCCGCGACGACGTACGGCGCATGGCCGGGGTGCCGGTGCGCGCCAGCGTCCAGCCCGCGCACCTCATCGACGACCGGGTGCTCACCGAGCAGATCTGGCCGGGTCGCAGCGAGCGCTGCTTCGCCTTCCGCTGGATGCTCGACGCCGGCATCCCGATGGTGTTCGGCTCCGACGCCCCCGTCGCCCCGCTCGACCCGTGGCTCGCGATCGGGGCCGCCGTGCACCGCGGCGCCGACGACGAGGACAGCTGGCACGCCGAGCAGGCGCTCACCGCCCACGAGGCGCTGGCCGCCTCCGTCGACGGCCAGCCCACCGTCGGCGTCGGCTCCCGCGCCGACCTCGTGCTCCTCGACCGCGACCCCCTCGCCCCCGGCGAGGACGCCGCCGACACCGCCCGTCTGCTCCGCTCGATGCCGGTCGCGCTCACCGTCGCCGCCGGCCGGGTCGTCCACAGCGCGCTGTAGGGGTTTCAAGACGGTTGCTGCGCAACCTCCTCAACCCCCCGGGGGTTGAGGAAGGCGCGCTAGCGCCTGTCTCGAAACCCAGTCGTCAGCGCAGCTTCGCCAGCACCAGGTCGGCGACGCCCTGCTGCCCCTCGGCGAACGGGTGCAGCGCAAGGGCGCGCTCGGGGTCGGTCTGGACGCCGTTGACCCACGGGTCGTCGGAGCAGACGTCGTGGCCCTTGCTGGCCTTGAACACGTCGACCACCTCGGCCCCGCCGGCCTTGGCGCCGGTGCGGACGGCGTCGGAGAGCGCCTTGTTGAGCTCGGTCACCAGTCCGTAGTCGCCCTCGGCGAGCGGCACCAGGTCCGGGCAGGAGCCCTGGTCGGGCAGCAGCTGCGGGTAGTCGGCCACGATCACGCGCGCCTGGGGCGCCCGGTCGAGGATGCCGCGGGTCGTGGCCTCGATGCGGCCCCGGATCTTGTCGACCTGGCCGAGCAGCACCTTCTCCTGACCGCTCGCGGCCAGCTTCTGCCGGCACGGCGTGGCCTGGTCGGCGCCGGCGGCGGGCAGGCAGGCGAGCAGCAGCTGGGAGAACAGGCCGAAGTCGTTGCCGCCGACCGTCATCGTCACCAGGTCGACGTCCTCGTCGAGCGCCTCGAACTGCGGGAGGTTCTGCGTCTCACCGGTGATCTGCACCCCGACCATCGACGTGGTCGAGGCCGCGATGCAGGTGACGTCGGTGAGCTCGTAGCCGGCCGCCTCCGCGACCAGGTGCGGGTAGTTGCCGGTCGAGCGCTGGCAGCCGTCGGCCGGGTCGGTCTCGGGCACCAGCGGAGCCGACGCGAACGAGTCGCCGAGCGCGACGTAGGTCCCGGCCTCACCGGCGGGCGGCGCGGTGCCGCCCGAGGGGTCGCCCGAGGAGTCCGCCGAGGGTGACGGCGTCTCGTCGGAGGCCTCGGACGACGACTCGGAGGACGGGGTGGTGTCCAGCGGCGGGTCGTCGTCGGAGCCGCAGGCGGCGAGCAGCAGGAGCGTGGGCGCGACCACGCCGACGAGCAGGCGGGCGCGACGGGCGCGACGTGCGCGGCGGTGGCCCCAGGGAGACGACATGCGCCCACGGTACGAGCCACCGGGTGGGCGCGGCCCGGCGCCGGGCCGCGCTAGCCCGCGCCGAGGGCGATCGTGAGCGCCAGCACGGTGTCCGGGTCGTCGAGCCGGTCGCCGTACAGGTCGCGGATCTGGCCCATGCGGTAGCGCACGGTCTGCGGGTGCACGAACAGCGCCCCGGCGACGTCGTCGCGCCGTCCCTGGTGCAGCAGCCAGGCGCGCAGCGTGTCGGTGAGCTTGTCGGCGACGCCCGGTCGCAGCTCGGCCATCGGGGCGAGCACGTCGGCGCGCAGGTCGGCCAGCGCCGAGGCGTCGGCGGTCAGCACCAGCTGGACGAGGTGCCGGTCCGTGTCGCCGTCCAGGCCCGCGCTGCGCGCCCGCACGGCGCGGTCGAGGGAGGCCCGCACCTCCAGCCACGGCCGGGAGGGCCCGGCCACGCAGCCGCGGTCGGCGAGCGTGCGCAAGAGGGCGGCGCGGGCCCTGCCGTGGGCGTCGGGCACGAGCAGCAGCGCGACGTCGTCGAGGTCGGGCACCTCGGTCTGCAGGGTCTGGGGGGAGATCTCGGAGAGCACCGGGCGCACCTGCGACTCCGGCACGATGACCGCGGTCAGCGTCTCCGGCTGCTCCCACCCCGCCCGCTCGGCGGCGCTGGTGACGGTCTCGGCGGGGGAGCCGACCAGCAGGTGGTGCGCGATCCGCTCCAGCAGCCGCTGGCGCACCCGCCCCGTGGTCGCCAGCTCGTCGGTGTGCCCCGCGACGCTGGCCGCGGACAGCTCGTCGATGTAGGCGAACACCAGCTCCGCGAACGACACCAGCGTCTCCGCGGACAGCCCCGCGTCGACGGCGTACATGGACATCTCCCGCCAGGAGACCCGCGCCCCGATGCGGTACGCCGCCAGCAGCGCGTCGGTGGTGCGGCCGCTGCGCGCCTCGCCGCGCCCGAGCTGGTAGGCGCCGTCGACCGCGGGCGCGGCCGGGGTGCGGGGGTCGGCGCCGGGGGTGCCGCCGGCGAGCGACAGGAAGCCGCCCAGCGCCAGCCGCACGGCGTTGCGGATGGTCTCGCCCATGCGGCCGCCGAACGCGTCGGCGTAGCTGGGCACCTCCTCGATGATCGCGGCGACCACGTCGTCGGCCACCGCGGGCAGGTGCGCGCGGATCTCCGCGACCGCCTCGACGGGGATGAGCAGGCCCTGAGCGGGGGTCGGGCGGGAGCGAGAGGTCATTTTTTGTCTCCTGCGAACAAATGTGACGTAGGTCTTCACGTCGTCTGGTCATGACTTTACCTCGGGAGACGGGCACAGTAGAGGTATGACCTCCGTAGGCCTGATGCGCACCGCGAACGGCGAGCCCGCCGTGCGCTCGCTCGCGCTCCGGGACCGGCTGATGCGCGTCGCCGAGGCGGCCGTGACCCCGCTCGTGCCGGCCGACGTCCTGGACATCTTCCACCCGCTGCGCTCCGGCGCCGACCTGCGCGCGCGGATCGTCTCGATCGTCCCCGAGACCGCCGACGCCGCCACGATCGTGCTCAAGCCGGGCAAGGACTGGGCCGGCCACGTGCCGGGCCAGTACGTCCGCGTGGGCGTCGACGTCGACGGCGTCCGCCTGTGGCGCACCTACTCGCTGACCCACGGCCCCCGCGCCGACGGCCACATCAGCATCACCGTCAAGGCGATCCCCGACGGCGCGGTGTCCAACCACCTCGTGCGCCGCGCCCGCGCCGGCCAGATGATCCAGCTCGGCCAGGCCGAGGGCGACTTCGTCCTGCCCGACCCGCGCCCCGAGAAGCTGCTGCTCGTGACCGCCGGCTCCGGCGTCACGCCGGTGATCGGCATGCTGCGCAACCTCTTCTCGCGCGCCGAGCCGCTCGACTCCGACATCGTGCTGCTGCACTCCGCGCTGTCGCGCTCCGAGGTCATCTTCGGCCGCGAGCTGCGCGCCTACGCCGCCGAGGGCCGCGTCCGCCTCGTCGAGATGCACACCGACGTCCACGGGATGCTCGACGTGCACGACCTCGACTCGATCGTCCCCGACCTCGCCGAGCGCACGACGTACGCCTGCGGGCCCGTCGGCCTGCTCGACGCGCTCGAGGAGCACCACACCGCCCGCGGCCTGCCGCTGCACATCGAGCGGTTCCGCACGGCGGTCGTCGCGACCGACGGCGAGGGCGGCACCGTCACCTTCGGCCGGAGCGGGATCATCGTCGACGGCGACGGTGCCACCCCGATCCTCGACGTCGGCGAGTCCGGCGGCGTCCTGATGCCGAGCGGCTGCCGGATGGGCGTCTGCTTCGGCTGCGTGCTGCCGCTGCGCTCGGGCGCCGTGCGCGACCTGCGCAACGGCGAGGTCACCGTCGCCGCGCCCGGCGACGGCGTGATCATCCAGACCTGCATCAACGCGGCCGCCGGCCCCTGCGACATCGACCACTGACCGATCGACCTGACCAGCAAGAGGAGATCGACATGACCGTCCTTCAGAAGAAGACTGAGAGCACGAACCCCATCGCGCACCTCAGCGACGAGGAGATCGAGCGCCTCGGCGTCGAGCTCGACGCCATCCGCCAGTCGATCCTCGACAGCCGCGGCGAGCGCGACTCGGCGTACATCCGCACGGTCATCGACGCCCAGCGCAAGCTCGAGCTCGCCAGCCGCGCCGTGCTGCTCGCCAGCGCGTTCCCGCCGGCCTGGGTCATCGGCACCGCCGGCCTCAGCGTCGCCAAGATCATCGAGAACATGGAGATCGGCCACAACGTCATGCACGGCCAGTGGGACTGGATGCGTGACCCGAAGATCCACTCCACCACCTGGGAGTGGGACAACGCCTCGCCGTCGGACCAGTGGAAGCACTCGCACAACGAGCTGCACCACACCTACACGAACGTCGTCGGCAAGGACAACGACCTCGGCTACGGCATCATGCGCGTCGACGAGGACCAGCGCTGGTACCCGCTCTACCTGGCGCAGCCGCTGTGGAACTTCATCAACGCCTGCTTCTTCGAGTACGGCATCGCGGCCTACGACCTCGAGCTCGGCAAGAACCTCTCGAGCGAGAAGCGCCGCCAGGCCCCGGAGTTCAAGGCCCGCGCCAAGCAGACGCTGAAGAAGATCCGCAACCAGGTCCGCAAGGACTACGTCGTGCACCCGCTGATGTCCCTGCCGACCGGCTCGTTCGTGCCGACGCTGGCCGCCAACTTCACCGCCAACCTGGTCCGCAACCTGTGGACGCACTCGGTCATCATGTGCGGCCACTTCCCCGAGGGCGTCGAGACCTTCGAGCGCACCTCGATCGAGGGCGAGACCCGCGGCGAGTGGTACCTGCGCCAGATGCTCGGCTCGGCCAACATCTCCGGCAGCAAGGCCATGCACTTCATGACCGGCAACCTGTCGCACCAGATCGAGCACCACCTGTTCCCCGACCTGCCCAGCAACCGGTACGCCGAGATCGCCCCGCAGGTGCAGGACGTCTTCCAGCGCTACGGCCTGAGCTACCACATGGCGCCGCTGCCGCAGCAGGTCGCGAGCGCCTGGCACAAGGTCGTGCGGCTCTCGCTGCCCAACGACTTCCTGGCGACCACCAACGCCAAGAACCTGCCCAGCCAGCTCAAGGTCCTCTTCGCCATGACGACCAAGGGCCCCAAGGTCCGCCGCGCCGCCCAGGCCCGGCTGACCCAGCAGGCGCGTCGCGCGAAGGTGGCCGCCGCGGCCTGAAACGTCACCGGCGCAGCCGCGCCGCCAGCTCCCGCAAGTCCGGGCTGACGGACGCGGCGCCCGCCTCGAGCAGGACGGCGTCGTCGTGGGTGGTGGTGACGCCGACGACCTCGCCGACGCCGGCAGCCACCGCCGCGCGTACGCCGGCGGGCGAGTCCTCGGCGGCCAGGCAGTCGGCGGGGGCGATTCCGAGGCGCTCTGCGGCGAGCCGGTAGCCGGCGGGGTGCGGCTTGCCGTCGGTGACGTCGGCGGACGTGACGACGACGTCGAGGTGGTCCAGGACGCCCATGGGACCCAGCGACCGGGTCACCCAGTCGGCGGCGGCCGAGGTGACGATCGCGACCCGGGTGCCTGCGGCGACCGCCGCCAGGACGAGGTCGCGTGCGCCGGCCACCTCCTCGGGGTCGACGTCCGCAGGGATCTGGGAGACGACCGCCTGCGACACGGCCTGCGGGTCCTCGTCGCCCCAGGGGCCGGCGGTGGTGGCGAAGACGTCGGCGGCCCGGCGGCCGGTGAAGACGCTGAGGTCGGCGACGTCCCAGCCGCGCGAGGCGAAGTAGGCCTCGTAGGCGGCGCGGTGCAGCGGCTCGGAGTCGACCAGGGTCCCGTCCAGGTCGAGCAGCAGGGCGGCGGGCCTCACGGAGCCACGGTGAAGAGGAGGTCGCCGGCGGCGGCACGGGTGCCGTCGGAGGGCGCGGGCACCGACCCCTTCGGCCGGTCCATGGCCACGACCGGCACCAGCGGCGACATCCCGTCCTCGAGCGTCGCCGGGTCCCAGCGGACCATCGGCGTGCCGGCCTCGACCGTGCTGCCCTGGGTGACGAGCACCTCGAAGCCGCGACCGTCCAGCTTGACCGTGTCGATCCCGAGGTGGACCAGGACGCCCACGCCGTCGGACGCCAGCACGATGAACGCGTGCGGGTGCACCTTGACGACCGTGCCGGCCACGGGGGAGACGACGGTGACCTCGCCCGGGTCGGGCTCGATGGCGATGCCCGGCCCGACCATCTCCGAGGAGAAGACGGGGTCCGGCACGTCGCCCATCGCCACGACCCGGCCCGGCAGGGGCGCGCGGACCTCGGTCACATCAGGTCCTCGATGTCGTCGGCGAGGTTGTCGGCCTCGGGCCCGACGACGACCTGCACGACCGTGCCCGACTGCATGACGCCGTGCGCGCCGGCGGCGCGCAGCGCCTTCTCGTCGACGAGCCCGCCGTCCTTGACCTCCGTGCGCAGGCGGGTGATGCAGGGCTCGATCTCGACGACGTTGCCGGCGCCGCCCAGCCCGGCGAGGATCTGCTCGGCCTTGGTGCTCATCGGTGCTCCTTCGGTGGGGTCGTTCGTGGGGTCACGAGTGTGGGTCGGTGGAGGTGACCTTGGCCAGGCCCCGGGGGTTGTCGGGGTCCAGGCCGAGCGCGAGGGCGAGCCCCTCGACGATCCGCTGTCCGGGCACGATCGCGCCCAGCGGGGCCACGGCCTCGGTCAGGTCGGGTCCGGGCACGTGGACCGCGCAGGCTCGCGCGAACGCCGGGTCCCCGCCGAGGCCGACGACCCGCGCCCCGCGGCCCGCGAGGTCGGCGGCGAGGTCGGCCAGCGGCCCCACGAGTGGACCGTCGGGGGCCGCGACCAGCAGCGCGGTCATGCCCTGGGTGACCACCGAGATCGGCCCGTGGCGCAGGTCGGCGTAGGAGTAGCCGCGCACCGGGCGCAGGCAGGTCTCCTCGAGCTTCAGCGCCGTCTCCAGCGCGGTGCCCATCATCAGGCCGCGCCCCGACACCACCGTGTAGTCGGCCGACCGCAGGGCCTGGACCGCCTCGGCGACGTCGACGTCGAGGAGCCGCTCGATCTCGCCCGGCACCCGGTCGAGCTCGGCGTCGAGGGCGGCCGTGTCGTCCACCAGCGCGGCGGCGAGCTCGGCCATCGCGACGAGCTGGGTGAGGTAGGTCTTGGTCGCCGGCACCGCGACCTCCGGGCCGGCCTGCGTCACGAGCGCCAGGTCGGCGGCGCTCACCAACGGTGAGTCCTCGACGTTGGTGACGGCCAGGGTCGCGGCGCCGCACCCACGCGCCCAGGCCTGCGTCGTGACGATCTCCTCGGTCGCCCCCGACTGCGACACGCTCACCACGACCGCGTCAGACAGGTCGAGCCGTGAGCGGTAGTGCGTGGCGACGCTGGGCGAGACCAGGCCGCCCGCCACGCCGGCCTGCGTCTCCAGCAGGTAGCGCCCGTAGATCGCGGCGTTGTCGGAGGAGCCGCGCGCCGCGAACAGCACCCGCCGCCCCGCCACCAGCTCCCGGACCGCGTCGCGCCGGGGACGCAGGGCGGCGAGCGTGCGCCGTACGGCGTCGGGCTGCTCGGCGATCTCACGCGCCATCTGGGTGGTCATCGCGCTCCTCGTGGTCCTTGACAGGCGCAGGGCACCGGGCCCACACTCCCAACTGGTACGTACCAGACCGTACCAGTGACACGGAACTCCGTCGAGAGGTCGAAGTGGCCACCAGCCGTCCCGCCCGGACCGTCACCGCCGGTCCGCGCACCAAGCACGCGCAGCTCAGCGACGCGCTCGCCGAGATGGCGGTCAAGGAGCTCGGGCCGGAGGCGGCCATCCCGTCGGAGCGCGAGCTGATGGCGACGTACGGCGTCTCCCGCGCGACCGTGCGCAAGGCGATCGACGTGCTGGTCTCGGACGGGCTGCTGCACCGGGTGCACGGCAAGGGCACGTTCGTGGCGACGCCGCGACTCGAGAGCCGGCTGCACCTGGCGTCGTTCAGCCAGGACATGCGCCGCCGCGGCCTGGAGCCCTCGACCCGGCTGCTGTCGGTCGAGCCGGACGAGCCGCCGAGCGAGGTCGCCAAGGCCCTGGCGCTCGACCCCGGCGCCAGCGCCTGGCGCGTCGACCGGGTCCGGCTCGCGGACGGCGAGCCGATCGCGCTCGAGCACGGCTGGTACCCCCGCGCCCTGCTCCCCGGGCTCGACCGCCACGACCTGGGCGGCTCCCTCTACGAGCTCTTCGCCGACGTCTTCGACGCCCCGATCGACGCGGCCGAGCAGACCCTGTGGGGCGAGACGGCCGACGCCGCCACCGCGCGTCGTCTGGACGCGCCGGTCAACACCCCGCTGCTGGTGTTCCGGCGCGTGTCCTCCAGCGCCGGGCGCCCCCTCGAGCACGTGGTCTCCCGCTACCGGGGCGACCGCTACCAGCTCCACATGTCCCTGGGTCGTGACGACCTGGGCCACCGCCGCACCGCACCCGAGAGGAACACCAAGCGATGAGCACAGCAGACGCGTCCGCGGGCGCAGGAGAGAAGCGGCGCCTGAACCTCGGGCCGCTCCAGAAGTTCGGGCGCAGCCTGATGCTCCCGATCGCGGCCCTGCCCGTGGCGGCGCTGCTGCTGCGCTTCGGTCAGGCCGACGTGCTCGGCGCCGACGGCCTCGGCTGGGACAGGGTGGCCGCGGTCATCGGAGCCGCCGGCAACGCGCTGTTCGCCAACCTCCCCCTGCTCTTCGCGGTGGGGGTGGCCATCGGCATGGCCAGGAAGTCCGACGGGTCCACGGCGCTGGCCGCCGTCGTCGGCTACCTGGTCTTCAAGGCCGTGGGCGACGCGATGTCCCCGTTCGTCCTGGGCCTTCCCGCCGAGGGTGCGGAGCAGGCACTGATCAACTACGGCGTCCTTGGCGGCATCGTGATCGGGCTCGTCTCCGCGTGGCTCTGGCAGCGCTACCACCGGATCAAGCTGCCGGAGTACCTCGCCTTCTTCGGTGGGCGGCGGTTCGTCCCGATCATCACGTCGTTCGCGGCGGTCGGGATCTCGGTGCTGATGAACCTCGTCTACCCGGCCTTCGACGACGGCATCACCAACCTGGGCGAGTCGGTCACCGACAACGAGGAGGTCGGCGGCTTCGTCTACGGCACGCTCAACCGGCTGCTGATCCCGCTCGGCCTGCACCACATCCTCAACAACCCGCCGTGGTTCGTCTTCGGCGAGTACGAGAACTCCGCCGGGAAGGTCGTCAACGGCGACATCCCGCGCTTCCTCGCAGGCGACCCGTCGGCGGGCGCCTTCATGACCGGCTTCTTCCCGATCATGATGTTCGCGCTCCCCGCCGCGGCGCTGGCAATCTGGCACGAGGCGAAGCCCGAGAACAAGAAGGTCGTCGGCGGCATCATGGCCTCCGGCGCGCTGACGTCGTTCCTGACGGGTGTCACGGAGCCGCTCGAGTTCGCGTTCATGTTCGTGGCGTGGCCGCTGTACGTGATCCACGCGCTCCTGACGGGGTCCTCGATGGCACTGGTCAACGCGCTCGGCATCAAGGACGGCTTCGGGTTCTCGGCCGGCCTGTTCGACTACGTGCTCAACTTCAACATCGCGACCGATCCGCTGCTGCTGATCCCCATCGGGTTGGGGTACGCCGCCATCTACTACTTCCTGTTTCGCTTCGTGATCCGCAGGTGGAACCTGCGCACCCCCGGCCGCGAGGCCGAGGGCGAGGAGTCCGTCGTGACCGCGGACGCTAGCGTCTGAGCATGATCATCGCGGCGGCCCGGGTGGTCACCCCCACCCGGGTCCTCGCGCCGGGATGGGTGCTCGTCGAGGGCGACCGCGTCGCCGACGTCGGCGAGGGCACGCCCGGCCGGCCGGCCGACGTCGACCTGCCCGAGGCGACGCTCGTGCCGGGCTTCGTCGACGTGCACGTCCACGGCGGCGGCGGAGCGTCGTTCGACGCGGGGACGGCGCACGACGCCGCCGCCGTGACCCGGGCGCACCTGGCCCACGGGACGACCACGATGCTGGCCAGCCTGGTCACCGCGACGCCCGAGCGGCTGCTGGCCTCCGTGGCCGAGCTCGCCGCGGCCTCCGAGGACGGCGTGATCGCGGGGCTCCACCTGGAGGGCCCCTGGCTGAGCCCGAAGCGCGCCGGCGCGCACGACCCGGCCCTGCTCACCGAGCCCGACCCGGCGCTGCTGGAGGCGCTGCTCGAGGCCGGGCGCGGCCAGGTCCGGATGGTCACGCTCGCCCCCGAGCTGCCCGGGGGCCTGGACGCGGTGCGCCGGCTGGTGGCGGCCGGAGTCGTGGCAGCGATCGGCCACACGGAGGCGACGTACGACGAGGCGCGGGCGGCGCTCGACGCCGGTGCCCGGGTCGGCACCCACCTCTTCAACGCGATGCGGCCGCTGCACCACCGCGAGCCGGGTCCGATCGCGGCGCTGCTGGAGCGGCCGGACGCCTACGTCGAGCTGATCGCCGACGGCGTCCACGTCCATCCTGCCGCCCTGCGGCTCGCCGCGGAGGCGAAGCCGGACCGGATCGTGCTCGTGACCGACGCGATGGCCGCCGCCGCGGCGGCCGACGGTGACTACCGCCTCGGACGGATGACGGTCACCGTCCGCGATGGGGTGGCGCGGCTGGCCGAGGGCGGCGCGATCGCCGGCTCGACGCTCACCCTGGCCGCAGCCGTCCGGTACGCCGTCCAGGTGGCCGGGCTGTCCCTCGCCGACGCCGTCCGCGCCGCGAGCTCGACGCCCGCCGAGATGCTCGGCCTCCAGGGGATCGGCTCCCTGGTCCCCGGCCATCGCGCCGACCTCGTCGTCCTCGACGAGCAGCTCGACGTCCAGCGCGTCCTGCACCGTGGCCGCTGGGTGACGTGACCTGCCTCGTCTCGTAAGCCGCTCGGTGTGCACAGGCTGGTGTTGCCGCTCGGGCCCTCCACAGGCGCCCGCTGTCTGATCGACGAGTGTCGCCGCCGAGGCATAGCGTCGACCTCATGTTCGACACCCTCATGCGACAGCTCGACGAGGCGGCCTCCACCCTCGCCGACTGCCCGCGTGACCTCTCGGACGCGCAACGCATCGAGCTCCTGCGCAAGGTCGAAGACCTCAAGTGCATCGGGTCGGCCGCCCAGGCCATCACCGCCGTGGACCTCGACGAGTCCCAGCGCGCCGACCAGGTCGCGGCGGGGGTGCGTGCCGAGCGGGTGGGGGAGGGCGTCGCCGAGCAGATCGGCCTCGCCCGTCGCGAGTCACCCCACAAGGCGTCCCGGTTCCTGGGCCTGGCGAAGGTCCTCGAGACAGAGATGCCGCACACCCTGGCGCTGATGCGGCAGGGCCTGCTCAACGAGTGGCGCGCCACGATCCTCGCCCGCGAGACCGCCTGCCTGAGTCGCGAGGACCGCGTCGAGGTCGACGCCCGCCTCTGCGCCAGCGGCGAGGCCGCGGCGATGAGCGACGCCGCCCTGGCCCAGGCCGCGAAGAAGCTCGCGTGCGAGCTCGACGCCGCCGCGGTGACCGCCCGCGCCCGCAAGGCCGAGGCCGAGCGTCGCGTCAGCATCCGCCCCGCCCCCGACACGATGTGCTGGGTCACCGCGCTGCTGCCGGTCAAGCAGGGGGTGAGCGTCCACGCCTCCCTGATCGCCGCGGCCAACACCGCCCGCGCCCAGGGAGACGAGCGGACGAAGGGCCAGGTCATGGCCGACACCCTCGTCGAACGGGTCACCGGCACCCCGGCGGAGGAGACACCCCGGGTCGAGCTCAAGCTCGTGATGACCGACCAGTCCCTGCTCGGGCTGACCGACGACGCGGCCCACCTGGCCGGCTACGGTCCGGTGCCCGCCCCGTGGGCGCGCGCGCTCGCCAAGGACGCCATGGGCAAGGCGCGCGCGTTCATCCGCCGCCTCTACGTCGCTCCCAGCACGGGCAAGCTGCTGGGCATGGACTCCCGCGCCCGCCTCGCCCCCAAGGCTCTCGCCGACTTCGTCTCCACCCGCGACCAGGACCTCTGCCGTACCCCCTGGTGCGGCGCCCCCGTCGCTCAGATCGACCACGTCCAGGCATTCGAGGCCGGTGGCAGGACTTCTGCGGCGAACCTGCAGGGCTTGTGCCAGCGCTGCAACCTCGCCAAGCAGGCCCACGGCTGGACCGCGCTACCCATCGCCGGCCCAGGCCGCCACACGGTCGAGACCACCAGCCCCACTGGCCACCGATATCGCTCCCGCGCCCCCGCCCCACCCGGCCATGCGGACATCTCCACACTCGCCGAACGGTGGACCGACGACGAGACCGCCTGACCGACGGGGGTCATGGGATAACCGCATCTATCGCGGGGGTAAGACGCAACTCTGAACCGCGCGGATCGCGGCATGAGCGGACGTCCTAAGCGAACTCCGCACCCGGTCCGTAGACGTGGTCACGGACGACAGGGTCGCGGACGAGGATGTGGTCGACGAGCGCCCAGAAGTCATCGATGAGCGGATGACCCATCGCTTCCTCACGAGACAACTTCCGTCCGAAGAACGGACTGTCAGTGAACGCAGTCGCGCCAGTGGTCAGCGACGCTCCGGGATCGGACTGCCCAGCGACCTGGCCGACCCGGCATCCGAAGGTGACGTGATCGTCCGCTGCGTCCTCCCATGTCGGGCTGAACACTGCATCGATGAAGACCTCGTGACCGTCGTGGTGGTAGCAGGAGGCTATGTAGACCGCGTGCGCATCGCCATCCCGATGCACGTAGCCCTGAACTCGTTGAAACGGCTGCGAGCAGTGATCGCAGGTGTGCTCGGTGACCGTCGGGTTCGCCTCGATCACAAGCGCAGAGTCAGACACGACGGAACCGTATCCCGTCGCTACGTGGGTGACCTCTCATGGGCATGAGCGGACGATTCACCGCGCCCACACGCGGCGGATAGACGCACCTCGGAGTCATTGGTCCCGTTCTGCGCCGCCCCGAACGACGGTGGGGCTACGGGCGGTGCCGGGCTACTGCTCCAGAAGCGAGGGAATGTCTCGATCCCGGTTAGGCGTCTGGCCATCAGCCAATGCGGCCAGATCAACACCGAAGGCCTCTTCGACGAACGTCATCGTGGCTGGCTGGCCGTCGAGGGACGCTCGGACAAGTTGCGATGTGAAGAGACCACTTCGTGGCAGCCACTTGGCGTTTGCTCGATCAACGGTGGCGTTCCATTCCACGGCGACGATGTACTCGCAGACCGATAGGTCGTCAGAGTCGTGCCCGAGGTTCGGCTCTTCGAGTTCGTCCCGTGCGAGCGCCACACCGATGTTGTTTCTGTAGTTGGCATACGGAACGGCGACAGAGCGCACGACACCAACGCCGACGTAGCCAGCGCCCTTTAGGTAAGCGATGACTACATCTCCCTGCTCGAGTCGACGGATGGCGTCACTCCACTTTCGATGGCCGCCAGCGGCGAGGAATCCGTGCCGCCGACAATCAGCCCAACTGCGGGTCTCGCCCTCGCCGACGTTGACGTAGTAGATGCCATTCTCGAAGTCGAAGCGGGCCAGTCTCTTGTGGAACGTGTCCGGCGGCCGGAAGCGACCGACGTAGTGACCTGAAGCGACGTTGGTCAGGGTCCGACCTAGCTTCCAGATGAGCGTGGTCTCGACCATCAGGGCTTCAGCGGACGTGAGGCCCCTGGCGATGACCCGGATCGTTGGCTCCAGGCCTTGCCGACAGACGGTGGAAGGACGCGCCATCGACCCGTCGTTGCGCGACCGACCGAATTTGCACTGTCAGGCGCCTGCGCCGGCGGTGAGCCGCGCATCCAGGGTGCCGCGAACTCACGCAGCCGAGCGACGGCGGGCACCCCTGTGAAACGAAGACGCTGTCAGTCCTCCCGGCCTGGTCTCCACCAACTTCTCAGGTGGCAACTCTGTCGCAGACTCTTGGTGGTCGCCGATCGAGTGGCCGGCGAGTACATCGCCTGACCCGCAACTCCGATGGGTGACTTCTCCGCGTCCCTCCCGTCGGGGAGACTCAGCGTCATGGATGCCCGCGTAGGACTGTGCGGCTGGACGTTCTCGCAGGCGTCGTACGTGCGGCGCTTCCCCGTGGTCGAGGTGCAGCACACGTTCTACGAACCGCCGGCCGACGCGGTGCTGGCGCGCTGGCGTGCGCAGGTGCCGGCCGACTTCGAGTTCACGATCAAGGCGTGGCAGATCGTCACCCACGAGTCCAACAGCCCCACCTACCGGCGCATGAAGCGGCCTCTCCCGGACTCCGCCCGTGGACAGGTCGGGGCGTTCCGCACGACTCCTCCGGTGCTGGCCGGCTGGCACCGGACCCTCGAGTGCGCCCGGCTCCTCCGGGCGACCGCGGTGCTGCTGCAGTGCCCGAAGAGCTTTCGCCCGACGGCTGACAACCTCGGCCGGCTCCGCACGTTCGTCTCGCAGGTGGAGCGGCCGGCCGGGCGCCTGCTGTGGGAGCCCCGGGGTGAATGGCCCACGGAGCTGCTCACCGAGCTCTGCGCCGAGCTGGACCTGGTCCACGTAGTCGATCCGATGCAGACCGAGACGGTCACGCCGGACCGGACCTACTACCGGCTGCACGGCACCACAGGCTCGCGACACGTCCACACCGATGACGAGCTGCGGCGGCTCCGGGACCTGGTCGGCGGCCGACCGTCGCCGTACGTCATGTTCAACAACCTGCCCCGCACCGACGACGCGGAGCGGTTCCGCGCTCTGCTGTCTGCGTAGGGCATGTCCCCGCCTCCGGTGATGATGGAGCGATGACGACCTACTCAGGCACCGACGAGTTCGAGGGCGCGACCTTCGTCAGGGCAAGCTTCAAGGGCGCGACGCTGCGGTTCTCCGACGTCAGCGGCGTGACGATGCGCAGCGTCGACGTGGGCGGGCTCGACATCGACAGCCATGACCTGTTCTTCGGCAGTCTGTTCGTCAACGGGGTGGACGTGGTGCCGCTCGTGGACGCCGAGCTCAACCGGCAGTTCCCTGGCCGTGAGCTGCAGAAGGCGGAGACACCCGAGGGACTGCGCGAGGGGTGGGTCGCGGTCCAGGCCGCGTGGCAGGAGACGGTGGCGGGCACGCCGCCCGAGCTGGTGGACGCGCACGTCGAGGAGGAGTGGTCCCTGGTTCAGACCCTGCGACACCTCGTCCTGGCGACGGACGCATGGCTCCGCGGCGGCATCCTGCGTATGCCGCAACCGTTCCACGAGATCGGCCAGATCTTCACGGGTGCCGAGGAGATGGGCTTCGACATGTCGATCTTCCGCGCCGAGCCGCCGGCCTACGACGAGGTCCTCGCGGTGCGCGCCGAGCGACAGCAGCTGGTGACGGACTTCCTGGCCACGGCGACGCCGGAGCTGCTGGCGGAGGAACGCGACAACCCGTGGGGCGGAGACGACTGGCACCCCAGCGTCGGCGACTGCATCCGGGTCATCCTGGAGGAGGAGTGGGCGCACCTGCGCTACGTCCGTCGCGACCTCGCCCGGCTGCGCTGAGTCAGGCGCTGGTGACCCCGGCGATCAGCCCCCGATGCGGTCGAGCGCGGCGAGGTCGTCGGCGGACAGGGTGAGACCGGCGCCGGCGACGTTCTCCCGCAGGTGCGCGACCGACGACGTGCCAGGGATCAGCAGGATGTTGGGCGAGCGCTGGAGCAGCCACGCGAGGGCGACCGACATCGCGGTGGCGCCGAGGCGGTCGGCAA
Organism: Nocardioides lijunqiniae; assembly: GCF_015024225.1. GTDB lineage: Bacteria > Actinomycetota > Actinomycetes > Propionibacteriales > Nocardioidaceae > Nocardioides > Nocardioides lijunqiniae. The sequence continues at coordinate 153,240 of NZ_JACJGM010000009.1, read as the reverse complement.
CCGCCGTCAGCTCGGCCGACTGGAGCGGCGAGAAGCCGCCGAGCGGGAAGTACGGCACGTAGGCGATCCCCTGCTCCGCCAGGCGGTCCACGAGGTCGTCGTCCTCGCGGTGCGCGAGGTTGTACTGGTTCTGCACGCACACCACCGGCGCGATCTGCTGCGCCTCGGCGACCTGCTCGGCCGTGACGGTGCTCAGGCCGAGGTGACGGATCAGGCCCTGCTCGCGCAGCTCGGCCAGCGTCCCGAACGTCTCGGCTAGCGAGCCCGGCTCGGGGGAGTCGAACCCGCCGAGACGCACGTTGACGACGTCGAGGACCTCGAGGCCCAGGTTGGTCAGGTTGTCGTGGACCGCCTGCCGCAGCTGGTCCGGCGTACGCGCCGGCGGCCAGCCGCCCTCGGCGTCGCGGACGTTGCCGACCTTCGTGACCAGGTGCAGGTCCTCGGGGTAGGGGTGCAGCGCCTCGCGGATGATCTGGTTGGTGACGTGGGGGCCGTAGAAGTCGCTGGTGTCGATGTGGGTGATGCCGAGGTCGACGGCCTCGCGCAGCACGGCGACGGCGCCGTCGCGGTCGGCGGGCGGGCCGAAGACGTGGGGCCCGGCGAGCTGCATGGCGCCGTAGCCCACGCGGGTGACGGTGAGGTCGCCGAGCTCGAAGGTGCCGCCGGGGAGGGTGGTGTCTGAAGTGGTCATGCCGCCACTGTGGTCCGGGCTGGCTCGGACACCCAGACCCCTGCTGATCCTGGGAGTGGCAGGGACAGGGACGGGTGCCGTCGCGCGGCTACCGTGGAGGCGTGAGCCAGGACAACCGGTTGGGTGACTACCTGCGGGCGCGGCGCGAGCTCGTGGCGCCGCAGGACGTCGGCCTGCCCGTGCACGGCGTACGCCGGGTGGCCGGCCTGCGGCGCGAGGAGGTCGCGATGCTCGCCGGGATCAGCTCCGACTACTACCTGCGCCTCGAGCAGGGCCGCGACCGCAACCCGTCGGTCCAGGTGCCCAGCTGCTGGAGGTGATCGGGCTGCCGGCGTACGTCGAGGGGCGCTACCTCGACGTGCTCGCCACCAACCCGCTGGCCCGGGCGCTCTCGCCGGCCATACGCGTCGGCGAGAACCGGATCCGCTCGCTCTTCCTCGACCCCGCGGAGCGCGAGCGCTTCCCCGACTGGGACCGGATGGTGCCGCGACTGGTCGCGGGCTTCCGCGGCCGGATCGGGGACGCCATCGACGACCCTCGCGTCGTCCAGCTCGTCGGCGAGCTGTCGCTCGGGAGCGAGGAGTTCCGCAAGGCGTGGGCTCGCCACGACGTCAGGCCGGTGCAGAGCAAGAGCGTCCGGATGACCCATCCCCAGGTCGGGGAGCTGACCCTGCTCCTGTCCAAGCTCGCGATCGAGGGCACCGACGGCCAGCTCCTCGTCGTCCACCACGCCGAGCACGGCACGGTGGGCGCCGAGCGGTTGGCGCTGCTCGGGTCGCTCACGGCACCGGACGCCACCGAGCGCCGAGGACGTGCGCAGCCCGGCCTCGAGGTCCCCTGAGCCGAGCTTCGGGGCCTCGTGGAGGGGTACCGAACGGTGCAGGCGACCGCAGGAGTCGTCGAGCGCACAGCCACGGAGACGGTGACCGCATGCGAGTCGTGACCATGAACGTCTGGGCGCGCCACGGCGACTGGGACGCCCGCCGGGAGGTCCTGCGCGAGACGTTGACCGGGCTCCGACCTGACCTGGTCGCGCTCCAGGAGACCGTGGTCACCGACCACTACGACCAGGTCGTCGACCTGCTCGGCCATGACCTGCACGTCGCCCACCAGTGGCGCCGCGAGAGCGACGGGACCGGCATGTCCCTGGCCAGCCGGTGGCCGCTCGTCGAGGTGGTCGAGCAGGACTTCCTGGTCACCGAACGCGTCGACTCGCGGGAGTTCCCCGGCTCGCTGCTGGCCGCGAGGGTCGAGGCGCCGTCGCCGTACGGCGCCCTGTGGTTCGCCAGTCCGAAGCCGTCGTTCCGGTTGGGCCACGAGCGCGAGCGCGAGCTCCAGGCGGTGGGGATGGCGACCCGGCTCGAGGAGCTGGTGCGCCAACGTGGCGGCCACGTCGTGCTCGCCAGCGACTTCGACGCGACGCCCGAGTCAGCCAGCATGAGGTTCTGGGCGGGTCTTCAGTCCCTGGGCGGCACCAGCGTCGCCTACCGCGACGTCTGGGCGACCGCCCACCCCGGCGAGCCGGGTCACACCTTCTGCCCCGCCAACCCCCTCGTCACGAGCGGCACCTGGCCGTTGGAGACGGGGCGGCGCATCGACTACGTCTGGGTGCGCTGCGGACCGCACGGCCCGACCCTGCGGGTCGACTCCTGCGAGCTGCTCCTCGACACGCCCCAGGACGACGTGTGGGCCAGCGACCACGCCGGCGTGGTCGCCGACCTGAGCGTCCTTCAGACGCCGCGGCGCTGACGGTCCAGCAGATCGGCGAGCGCCTCGTCGAGGTCGGGGAAGCGGAAGTCGAAGCCCGCATCGAGCAGCCGGGACGGCACCGCACGCCGACCGGTGAGCGCGAGCGCCGGATCGGTCCGCAGCAGCACGGCGCCGAGACGGACCAACGCGGCCGGTGTCGGGGGCGCCGCGGGCCGGTGGAGGCTGTGCCGCAGGGCTGCCATCAGGTCCGTATTGCGCACCGGGCGCGGCCCGGTCGCGTGGACGACCCCGGACAGCTCGCCGTCGGGGTCGAGGAGGCGCCGTACGACGGCGAGCCAGTCCTCCACGTGGATCCAGCTCACCCACTGGTCGCCCGTCCCCACGCGACCGCCGAGGCCCCAACGAGCGAGCGACAGCAGCCGGTCGAGGGCCGGGGTGTCGTTGTCCAGGACGATGCCCGTGCGCAGCACGGTCATCCGCCGGGCGTTCGCTCCAACCGCGGCTGCCTCCCACGCCGTCGCGACGCTCGTCATCTGCGGTGGCTCGCTCGCCGGCGGGGCGGACTCGTCCAGGACCCGGTCGCCGGCGTCGCCGTAGATCGCCAGCGTGCTCGCCTGCACCCACACCGGCACCGGATCGGCGAGGGACGCACTTGCCTCCACCAGCGCGCGCGTGGGCTCCACCCGCGACCGGGTCAGCAGGTCGACGTTCGCAGGGGTGGGCCGGCGGTCGACCAGCTCGCCGGCGAGGTTGATCACCGCGCTGCCCGCGAGCTCGGCGGACCAGGCGCCGACCCTGCGTCCGTCCCACTCGACCTGGCGGAAGGGGCCCGGCCGCACGCGTCGGGTCAGGACCACGACCTCGTGGCCGGCGGCCCCGAGGTGGGCGCAGAGCCGCCGTCCCAGCGCGCCGGAGCCTCCGGCGATGACGACCTTCATGGTGGCGAAGGTAGGCCATCGCCGCGGTGGAGGGTCAGCCGTCCCGGTGCGGCAGGGTCACCCGGAACGTGCTGCCCCGGCCGACCTCGCTGTCCAGCGTCACCTCACCGCCGTGGGCGGCGACGATCGAGCTGACGATGTTGAGCCCCAGGCCGGTGCCGGGGATCTGGTTCTGGAGAGCCTCGCCGCCGCGGAAGAACCGCTCGAAGACCTGCGCGGCCTCCGCCGGCGCGATGCCGATGCCGGTGTCGCGCACCTCGAGCTCCACGGTCTCCTCGACCCGGCGCAGCGTGACGTGGACCGATCCGCCGGGCCGGCTGTACTTCACGGCGTTCGACAGCAGGTTGTCCACGACCTGGCGCACGCGCTGCTCGTCGAGCAGGGCGCCGAGGTGCTCGGGGGCGTCGAGCTCGAGCGTCACGTCGGCGTTGGCGGCCAGCGCCCGCGCCGCCTCGACCGCGTGCCGTACCAGCGCCGCCAGGTCCACCGCGTCGCGGTGCAGCGGCAGCTGGCCCTCGCCGAGCTCGCCGACGTGCAGCAGGTCGGAGACCAGCGTCTCGAGGCGCGAGGCGTTGCGCCGTACGACGCGCAGCTGGGCGGCGACGTCGGCCGGCAGGTCCTCGCGGCCGCCGATGATCTCGAGGTAGCCGAGCACCGAGGTGAGCGGCGTCCGCAGCTCGTGGGACACCGACGACACGAACTCGTCCTTCACCTGCATCGCCCGCATCAGGTCGGTGATGTCCTGGTAGGCCAGCGCGGCGCCCAGCTTCTCGCCCGACGCGCTGCGCACCTGCCGCGCCGACGTCGAGTACGCCGACCGGGTGAGCGGGTCGTCGCCGACCCAGTAGGCGTAGTCGTCGAACTCCTCGCCCTGGGCGGCCCGGTACGACGGCATCTCATCGCGGGTCATCAACGTCTGGCCGTCGAGTCGGTAGACGTGCCCGAGCTGGCCCGCGACGCCGTCGTGGCCGTCGGGGAAGGGCTGCCGCATCGTCTCGTGGTGGCGGCGGTTCATCCGCTCGTAGCGACCGTCGCGGCCGATCAGCAGCAGCCCCACGCCCACCGTCTCGAAGATCGCCTCGAGGGCCTGGCGCTCCCGCTCGAGCTCGGCGTTGGTGCTCGTGAGCCGCGCCCGCTGCTCCTCCGCCTCGGTGACGTCGAGGATCTGGGAGATGAAGTGCAGCGGGCGCCCGTCCGTCCCGCGCACCAGCGCCGCCGACAGGTCGCCCCACACGACGTGGCCGTCGCGGTGCAGGTAGCGCTTGCGCAGGCGGAAGGAGTCGATGTCGCCGTCCAGGCAGCGCTGCACCATCGCCAGGTCGCCGGCGAGGTCGTTGGGGTGGGTGATCTCCTGGAAGCCGCCCTGGGCCAGCTGCTCGGCGTCGTAGCCGAGCATGTCGCCCATCGCCGGGTTCACGCGCAGCAGGCGCCCGTCGGGCGCGACCAGCGCCATCCCGATGGGGGAGTGCTGGAGGGTGAGGTTCCACAGGTCCGAGCCGTCGGAGGAGCCCTGCACCGGAACCCCTCACGCCTCAGAAATGCGCCCACAGATGGTCGAGGCACAGCGTAGGGGAAACGGGGCGCCGCGCGTCGCGCTTCACCGCAAACGTGCAGGTCAGCCCGGCCCTCTGACGCCCCGTGGGGCAGAGCCAGGCCGGGTCAGCCCCGGACAGAGACGCCTGTCTCGTCCCGCGCCGCGTCCGCCCCACGGCCCACGACGCGCTCCCAGGGCCGCTCGCCGCTCTCCGCCTCGATAGCCGGCAGCAGCCGATCGAGCCAGCGCGGGAGCCACCAGCTGCGGTGACCGAGCATGGTCATGGTGGCCGGCACGAGCACCATCCGGACGACGGTGGCGTCGAGCAGGATGGCCACCGCCATCCCCACACCGAGCTGCTGGACGACGAGGTCGGACTCGGTGGCGAAGCCCAGGAAGACGGCGACCATGACGGCGGCGGCGGTCGAGATGACGCGCCCGGTGGCGGCGAGGCCGCGTACGACGCTGCCCCGCGCGTCGCCGGTCTGCAGCCAGTCCTCACGGATCCGGGAGAGCAGGAAGACCTCGTAGTCCATGGACAGCCCGAAGAGGACCGCGAACATCAGGATCGGGAGGAAGCTGGACACGGGCACGGTCTCCTCGAACCCGAGCAGCCCCGCACCCCAGCCCCACTGGAAGACCGCGGTCACGACGCCGTAGGCGGCCCCGATCGACAACAGGTTGAGGACCGCCGCCTTCACCGGGACGACCACCGAGCGGAACATGGCGGCGAGGAGGAGGACTGACAGCAGGATGACGAAGCCCACCACGAGCCAGATCCGCTCGGCCATCAGCCCCGAGATGTCGGAGAACAAGGCGGTGCTGCCGGTCACCTCGGCGGCGTCCAGGTCGTCTCGCAGCTGCTCGACCAGGTCAGGGGTGCGGGCGTCGGAGGGGCCGAAGGCGGGCTCTGCCTGGATGACGGCCACCTCGCCGTCGGGCGACACCAACGGCTCGCCCACCGCGGCGATGCCGTCGGTCTCGGCCAGCTGCGCTGTCGCGGCTGCGACGCCGGCGTCGCCGATCGCCGCCCGGTCCACCACGACCGTCAACGGCCCGTTCGCGCCCGGGCCGAGCTCGGCGGCGATGATGTCGTAGGCCTGGCGGGTCGTGGACTCGGCGGGACTGTCGGAGACGTCGCGGGGCCAGGTCCGCATCGCGAGGGTGGGTGCGGCCAGGGTGATCAGGAACAGCGTCGCGGCGAGGGTCCACACCATCGGTCGGCGTCCGACGCCCATCGCCCAACGGGCTGCGAGAGGCTCGCGCCGCGGTCGCGTCCGGCGCGGCGGCAGCCCCCTGCGCTCCCGCTTCGGGAGGAGACGCCGACCGAAGAGGCCGCACAGCGCCGGCACGAGGGTCAGCGCGGTCGCAGCCACGGCGACCACGGCGATGCCGGTCGCGAGTCCGAGCGAGGAGTAGATCGGCAGCCCGGCCAGCGGCAGCCCCATGAGCGAGACGAGCACGATCGCCGAGGCGAACACGACCGAGCGGCCCGCCGTCGCAGTGGCCCGTCCGGCGGCCTCGGGGACCGTCACGCCGTCGTTGCGCAGGTGCTCCAGGAAGCGCGTGATCAGCAGCAGGGCGTAGTCGATGCCCACACCGAGGCCCACCATGAGCGCCACGGTGGGCGCGGACGTGCTCACGCTCATCACGCCGGCGAGCAGCGTCACCCCCGCCACCGAGACGGCGAGCCCGACCAGGGCGACGAGGAGCGGCAGACCGGCAGTCACGACGGTGCCGAGCACGAGGGTCATCAGGATGAGCGCGACCACCACCCCGGCGATCTCGCCGGTGCCCTCCACCTCGCCCGGGCCGGCGTTCGGCAGCTCACCACCGAGCTCGACCTGCAGCTCGTCGCCGACGACCTCTGCTGCCGCCTCCTCCATCGCCTCGACACCGGCGCCGCCGGTCAGGTCGGGATGGGTGACGGGGACGTCGAACACCACCGTCAGCACGGCGGTGTCCCGGTCCGCCGACCAGCGAGGTGCGCTGACCGAGGTGGCGTGGTCGAGCTCGGACAGACGGGACGTGAGGTCGGCGACGGCCGTGTCGTCCACGGCGTCGCCGGCTCGGTCGTGGACCACGACCAGCGCCGAGCTGCCCGCCACCGCGGACTCGGGGAAGTGCTCGCGCAGCTGCTCCACACCGGTCTGGGCCGCGGCCCGGTCGATGTTGAAGTCGTCCTGCGGCGTACCGCCGACGGCACCGGCGGCCAGGAACGCCACGACGGCGACACCCAGCCAGACGGCGATGGTGCGCCACGGGTGGCCCGCGGTGCGCAGGCCGAGTCGATAGAGCAAGCGGGTCATGGTCGGTCCTCAGGGCTGGTCAGGGCAGGGGAGGGCGCGGCACGGCAAGGCCGTGCCGCGCCGGAGGGCGGGTCAGGAGTGAGGCAGGGTCAGGAGCGGGGCACGGTCAGGACATGACCTGGGCGCCGATGACGGTGAGCATCTGGAGCTTGTCGTAGCTCGGGGTGCCGGGATCGGCGGTGTAGACCAGGAGCCGGTGCGACTGGTGGGGGTCGAGCAGGACCTGGCAGTTGAGGTCGAGCCGGCCGACCTCGGGGTGCTGGAAGCGCTTGACCTCGTCGGGCTCGAGCCCGATCTCGTGGTCGGCCCACAGGGCGCGGAACTCCTCGCTCTGCTCGAGCAGGAGGTAGGCCAGCTCGACTGCGCGCGACCCCGGGCCGCGCACGGCGGCGATCCCGCGCAGCCCGGCGGCGTACATACGGGAGAGGAACTCGTGGTCCTCGGCGACGTAGATGTCGCGGGTGCTCGGGTCGGCGAACCACCGGAAGCCGTTGCTCCGGGCGGGACCGGTGAAGCGGGTCCAGTCACCGACCAGGGCGACCCGGGGCGGGGTCTGGCGCAGCGTCTCGCCCAGCTCGGTCACGATCTCGGCCGGGGTGTCCGTGAGGCGGTCGAGGATCCGCAGCAGTCCCGGGCTGACGTGCTCGCTGCTGGGTCCGCGGGCAGGTGGCTGGTGCCCGGCGAGGCGGAAGAGGTGGTCGCGCTCGGGGACGGTCAGGTGAAGCCCTTGGGCGATCGAGGCGATCATCTGCTCGGAGGGCTGAGGGCCGCGCTCCTGCTCGAGGCGTGAGTAGTAGTCGGTCGACATGTGGCACAGCACGGCGACCTCCTCGCGCCGCAGGCCGCTGGTTCGACGTCGCTGTCCCCGCGGCATCCCGACGTCCTCGGGCTGCAGTGCCTCACGGCGACGACGCAGGAACTCCGCCAGCTGCGTCCGGTCGATCATGATCAGTCTCCTGCTCCGGCGACCGACGGAAGGTCGCCCGCGGCGTCCGCGAAGCTGACTCCGGCGAGCTTCTCGGAGGCCAGCCAGATGCGCTTGGCCTCCTCCTCGTCGCGCAGAGGCTTGTACAGCGGCTGCTCCGCGGGCGCTCCGCCCAGGTGCTGGAACCCTCGTGGGCCGTAGAGGAGACCGCCCTCAGCGTCAGGCGAGGTGGCGGCGAGAAGCGCGGGAAGGGCGGCGCTCTGGACGGTGCCGGCGAGGAGACCCCGCTTGGAGAGGGCGCGGATCACGCGTACGCCGACGGTGTCCCGGTCGCGGCCGAGCTCGGCCCGGGCGGCGAGCAGGCTGGTCGGGGCGACGCCGGGGTGGGAGAGGTTGCTGGTGATGCCCCAGCCCAATGCCTTGCTCCGGCGATCGAGCTCGAGGCCGAAGAGCCCGAACGCGATCTTCGACTGCCGGTAGGCGTTCCCGCCGTGGTAGGAGCGTTCCCAGTTCAGGTCGTCCCAGTTGATGCTCCCACTGGCGGCGGCGATGCTGATCTGGGAGGTGATGCGGGCCCGCCCGGCCCGCAGCAGCGGCATCAGGTGAGCGACCAGCGCGACGTGGCCGAGGTGGTTGGTGCCCATCTGCAGCTCGTAGCCGTCGGCGGTCGTCTGTCGCTCCGGAGGCGTCATCACCCCGGCGTTGTTAATGAGGAGGTGGATCGGCGCCCCCTCGGCGCGCAGCGTCGCGCCGAGGGCGGCGACGGAGTCAAGCGAGGACAGGTCGAGCGCGTGCAGGAGCACGGTCGCGCCGGGTGCGGCGGCGCGGATCTCGGCGGCGGCCGCCTGTCCCTTGCCCTGGTTGCGCACCGGCAGGAGGAGCTCCGCGCCGGCGGCGGCGAGGCGCTTGGCTATCTCGAGGCCGATGCCGTCGCTGCCCCCGGACAGGACCGCGCGCTTGCCGGCCAGGCTCGGGACGGTGAGGTCGATTTGGGTGCGAGGCATGTTGTCACTCCTAGTGGTCCACGGTGGACTGGTGCCTCCACAGTCGCGCAGATCCACCGCGCTATTCAGGGTCTGCCGATCCCCCCTTCGTGCTGGCTCAGACGAGCCGGTCGCTGGCGCGACCCGGCTCAGCGCCGAACTCGACCTCGCGCGACCCCTGGTGCTCCCCGTGCCAGTCCAGGCAGAGCACGGTCGCGTCGTCTCGCAGCGTGCCGCCCGTGGCCTCCAGGGCGCTGTCGGCGAGCGCGCGCACGACCTCGCGCGGATGAAGCTCGTGGCTCTCGAGGATCGCGCGATGGACGGCGACGTCCATGTCGTTGCGGTCGAGCATCCCGTCGGTGAGCAGGACGAGCCGGTCCCCGGGTCGCAGCTGCACGCGCGTGCTGCCGTACGTCGTGTCCTCGAACATCCCGAGCGCCAGGTCCACGCGCAGCTCGAGAGAGGTCAGCGCGCCGTCGCGCAGGAGATAAGGCGCGACGTGTCCGGCGTTGAGCAGATCCAGCGCCCCGCTCTTCAGCGCGAGTCGTCCGACGATCCCGGTCACGAAGTCCTCGCCGGTGCCCCGCGGGTAATCGCACAGCGCCGCGTTGGTCGACTCGGCCTGCTCCACGAGCGACATCCCGCTTCGGCGGCCACCACGCAGACCCGCCAGGCACATGCTCGCGGTCAGGGCGGCCTCGACCCCGTGCCCCATGGCGTCCGTGAGCGACAGGTGCAGGAAGTCGCGCGCCAGGCTGTAGTCGAACGTGTCGCCGCCGATCGTCGCTGCCGGCTCGAGCCACCCGGCGAGCGTGAAGGCTGCCGCCTCGCAGGTGCGTGCGGCCGGCAGCAGACGCTGCTGGATCTCCGCGGACAGGCTGTAGTTCTCCGTGCGCTGGCCCCACTCGTACAGGTCCGTGTGCCGCCGGTTGGCGATCACCACGAACGCCAGCAGGTGAGCCACCCGCGCGATCTCGGCCACGGTCTCGTCGGCCGGCTTCTCCGGCAGGAACAGCTCCAGCAGCCCGATGGACTCGCCTCGCTCGGTCACCGGCGCGAGGAGCCGGTGACGGCCGGGCGGCGTCGTGGCGACCTCGGGCCCAATCACCTGCACCGTCTGCGTCCGCAGCGCCTGCTCATCCGGTCCGCCGTCGAGGGCCACCAGGGTCGCTGAGTCCTCGTCATGCCGACGTTCGTCGTCGTCCGGGCTGCCCCCGAAGCGCGCCCCGACCGAGGGAATGTGAGCCAGGCGGACGAGTGCCCTGCCGGACGCGTCGGTGATTAGGAACGACACCTCGGTCGCCCCGAAGGCGAGCGCCAGCTCGTGGGCCACCTCCTCGGCAGCCCGCACGGGCGAGGCGACCTCAGCCGCCTGCAAGAGTCGGCCGACGTTCAGCTCCCCCTGCGCCACCTCCGAAGCATAGGGCAGGTCCCGTCGCGCCAGGGTGTGGCGCGAACGCCCTCTATTCGACGTCTTGCCACGCGATCCTTGCCACGAAGTCCCGGCCTGCGGGCCGTCCCCTTGGCCGAGCTTTGCGCAGTGGCACGCCTATGGGCGGCGAGAGGGCGTGGCTGTTAGCGAATCTTCGCTAGATACTCGGCGTGCTCGCCCCAGAACACCTGTTCCCACCTAACAGCTGCGGCGAAGGACTCGCTGCGAGCATTCCCAACCCAACGTGTGCCCAGCGCCTCGATGAGGAGGGCTTCTATATCCGCTACTGAACTGCGTGAGTCGGTGAGTACGCCGGCGGGCACTTGACCAAGACGCTGAAAACCGGTGGCATCGGTGCCCTTCAATACTCGACGCCAGCCGAACCACGAGAACCGGTTCCAACGTTCGCGGTGCGGACTGGTGTCCTTTTGATGCTGCCGTAGCCTCACGCCAAGTGCTTGCTCGAAGGTCTTGCCCACGTAGTACGGCCCATGGTCGTTGTAGAGCACATAGATGCCACGTTGGTCCCAAAAGTTTGCGACCTGTAGGGCGCCGCGGTTCTTGTTGACTCGGCCGAGCAGTTCTAGCGAGCCGTGTTCACCCCACCAGTCAACTTCGTCGCGTGACCAGAACATGCCGTAAGCACGAATGAATCCCGACTTGGCTCGCTGCTGCTTTGAAAGTTGATCTTCGTCGACCACAAGGTGTGTCTATCGCACCAGACCCTCGGGCGTCTTCAGATCGCGTGGTCGACGCTAGACTGACCCGCTCTGCCGGTACAGCAAGCAATCAGCAGGCGCGCGAGGCACCTGCGGCAAAGTGGCGCAGCCGCGCTGACATGACACCCTGGCGAAGTCGGGGCTGGCCCACCACACTGGCTTGATGGCTGAGCTCGACGACATCTGGGACCGCATTCGACGAAGCGCAGGAGAGCCCTTCTCGACGTCCACCGGCCTGCCGTTCACCTATCGCGTGCCTGGGAACTACCTTCGGGTCGAGAGGGACGGACGGGAGATCAATAGGTCGCTCTCGCGAACCAACTTTGAAAACGCGACGCGATCGATGCCTGCCGCGAAACCAAGCGAACTCAAAAGGAGCCAGGGTTCGGCTTACACGTGGGCGATCCTGATGGATCAGCGCATTCGTCGAGGCGACTGGTAGCAGTGCGATCCCGCCGATGAACCGGCGGATAAGCCCGTCTTGCGGCGGAATGACGCGGCCGCCTGCGCTCGGATCGAGGCTCGAGCGGACACTTGGGGTTCGGAGGCTCGCAACATCGTTGGCTGTAACGGGCCGACACTTGGGACACGCGGCTGATCGGTGCGTGTCCTTCGAGTGCGCCGTGGCGTCGAGTGTTGGAGTGCTCGATCCAGAGAGGAAGGGCGCCTTGCGTTTGTCGCCTGGTGAAGACTTGGCGGTAAGCCCACTCGGTCGCGACGGTCCGGTCGCGCCTCTCCACCTTGCCGTCCTGTCCGGGGCAGCAAGGCTCGATGAACTTCGGTCTCATGCCGTGCTCGGCCCGGACATGGCGCAGGGATCGTTTGTAGGCGTTGTAGGTGATCACCGCTCAATGCGGTTGATGCCGTGCCCAGCGAGTAGGCAATGGCGCGGTAGAGGAACGCGGCGCAGCTGGCGCCTTGCTCGTCCAATCGATGTGCGCAAACGGCTCTCCATGTCGACACGAACGGATCCATGCGCCCTAGGCGACACGTTCGGTTTTGGATTACTTACCCAACACTTCGAATCCGAGCATGAAGGGTGTGAGACGCCGGTAGTATCCCGCGGGTGCCTTTCACCTCCGTCCTGAAAGCGCTTCGTCGCTGTTCGACAGCTACCCTGCGCCTCGGGCGGTGGACGAGATCGGAGCTAGGTGCCGGCGGACGCGGCCTAATGGCCAAGGTTCGCTCGAGCAGAGTCTTGCGCTGGTTTTTGCGGCAGGGGCCGCTCGCGGCGGGTTGTGTCCTCGCCCTGTGCTTCGTATGCATCACGATGGCCGTTCGTACCGTTGAGGCGTCCGATCCTAGGATTGACGACCAATCGCTCAACCGGATGAAGTTGGGGATCTACGCCGACATCAATACGACGGTCGCAATGCAATATCGAATGCTGAGTCCGTATACGACTGCGCCTGAGATCCGTTGGGCGATTGACTTTGCCCCCGAGGCGGAGGTGGACATGCGTGCTACGTTGCTATTGATGAGCGGCGGGCCTCTGTATGAGATCAATATCGATAAGCCCTTGACGATTGTCGCAATCCTTCCGAAAGGTGCTCAATGGGGCACGAAGAGTAGCGACGTCATGCCGAATGGACTGAACTGTGCGTCCTGGTACGACGGTAAGGATGTAAAGGTTGCGCATCCAGTTTTTCACAGGGTGCATGACGGAACCGTTGCGCTCATTTGCAAGGTCCCGGCAGTCGGGAAGATGCAGCAGCTCACCTTCGACCTACGAGTTCGATTCCACGACACGGTTTGGGAAAGGTTTGGTTTTGGACGGGCGCAGGGTGGCCTACGCTTCGACTCTTCGTGGATGCCGGACGCTGACATGGCTGAGCAGGGACTGACCTACATGCTGAGGCACCCGGTCGAGGTCAAGCTGCAGCTTCCAGCCGCCGTCGAACTCTCCGAGTCGTTCCCCGAACCAACTGGCGGCAGCGCCGGCGTCCGTTCCTGGCGCCTCGGAACCGGTCTTGGGAGCGCAGCGGGGAACGACCTAGACGGCGAAGACATCACCTACCGACTGGACGATCCGCAGAAGCGGATCTGGATTCAGCCAGTCCTTGACTTGTCCCTGCTCCTTGCTGGAGTGGTGCTCGGTCTGTTGCCCGCCCTTCTGCGACGTTCGACTCCAAGGAGCTCGCAAAGGGCATAGGCCGCTCGTCCTTTTCGGGCCCGGGCGCGCGAACACTAGCGGCAGCGGACCGTAGGTTGCGCAGAACGCGATTCGTCGAACGTCAATGGGTGATCGCGCTGCCCGCTACGCGGCGGAGTGACTGTGACTTGGCGGCGACGTTCCGCCGGCTCGCGTCCCTTGACCTTGGCTATCGGCGCCCGGCGAGGTCTTCGCGAGACCGTTTTCGTCCTACGTTGACTTGCGATTGAGAGCCTTCATCAACTCGCCGTGGAGCGATGCCAACTTGGGCTTGGCTCCGTCTGCGAGGACCAAGGTGGAAGGGTCGTCTACCAGTTGTGCGGCTATGACGGTCTTTCCCGGGGAACGGATCCCGCGGCCCTCGCACCATGTCTCAACAGCCTTGCCGATTGACACGCTGCGATCCAACTCCTCCAAGCGGATCGGCTCTTCGTTGCCTGCCACGGCGAGGAGATCGTTCACAAGCCCAAGGTATCGATCCGGATGCACGTAATCTTCAACCGCAGTCGGTTGCGGGAACTGCTTGATGCGCTCGTCCGGGATTCCCATGCCCACTAGTCGCGCTCGGTGATCGTCGCCGCCCTTGTCGCCGTCGACAAGGTAGACGACACGGGCCGCAATCTCTTCGAGCTCGAGGCCCGTCCCGTGATAGTTCGCAATCCCGGGTGCCACCTGAAATTCCAAGTCTGATTCGCCCGTTGCGAGCCTGAGGAGGCTGGGCAGCAAGATCATGTCCGAAGCACCTTCAGTTAGCACCGCCTTGCGAAACGCGGAGAACGCAGCCGCGCCGGCCCCCATGGCAAAGAGCAGGGGCGAGAAGCCGGGGCTATCACTCGTCCAGAAGTCGTTCCGGAGTTTGCTCTCGTCGGATCGACTGACGGAAGGTCGCACGAGCCTTATTCCCGTACCAAGGTCACGGGGTAGACATCCTGGCGAGTGCGTCGTGTAGAAAACCTGCGTCGCGCTTATGTCCCGCGTGAGCACCTCGACAAGATCAGCTTGCGCGTCGTAGTGGAGGTGTGTCTCCGCTTCGTCCACGAGGAGAACGGGCGGCACAGTGAAGTCATGTCGGGCCAGGAACGCAACCAAGGCGACAAACGTCTGCAGCCCGTCACTTCTCTCGCTGATGGGCGACACTGCACCATCGTCGGACTTCTCGAAAACTTGAATCTCGAGTCGCGTGCCGTCAACGTTGAACTCGACATCTAGTTCTCGTTGGCTCCAGCGGGAGCTCAGCCGCGCGCTTAGCCGTTCGTTTGCTCGACGTTCCTTCGTTCGCGCGTCGCGTGCATCGTCCGACTGGATTGCCCGCCAAAGGTCTTCCAAATCAAGCTCGGCGACCCACGCTAGGTTGGCCAGAGCCTTGGGCGGGTTCGCGCGCACCGCGTCGTCCGACAGTTCATAGGAAGACTGCAGGTCGCGGTCGCTCTCAGTGAACATCGCAAACTCAGGCAGCCGCTCTCGAAGGACGGCGCGTGCGGCTACGTCCGGCGTGCCGCTCTGAAGCAGAACTCGGGTCCGCCGCAGGTCATCACCCAACTCCTCTTGGCCGGTGCCATCAAGTCTTGAAAGCGCGGCCTCAAAGTCAGTATCCCAATCCTGTGACCAACCGGCGTTGGGATCGGCGAGCGCCTCCAACACGGTGGCGGACCAGTTGGCGAGATGTGGCTCGGATTCGTCCTCGTCTGGCGGGTCCCCCTCCTGCGACACTGCTTCTACGAAGCGTCCCTTCATCTTGTCAAAGGCGGTGGCCTTTCGATGGACCATAGGCTTCAAGCGTCCTGTCTGACCGCCAGAAGCTGTTCGCGACCGGAGATAGAACTCCGGTTTTTGGGCGAGTTCTAGCCCGTCCAGAGCTTTAAGGTCTTCAGCCTCTAGCCAGTAATCCACAGAGACTACGGCCGTCCCGTCGGAAGGTGGATTCGACTTGTTGACGCTAGTAGCGGGTAGAGCTCCGCCGTGCGAGTACCAGTCAAGAGCCTTCAGCACTGTGGTCTTGCCAGCCTCATTGGGCCCGAGGAACGCGATCATCTTTCCTGCGGTACTGCACGAGGTGTCAACTAATCGCTTGTATCCCTGAAAAGCAACTCTAACTACCCGCACTCTTTCCAACTCCCCACGCGTGCTGCGGCCCGACCTTCGGGACTGATACTGCCTGATGGAACTTACTGATGTCGGCAGTTGCGCGTTGTGAGTACGCGCACGACGCCGCGTCTCAGCCGATCCGCCGCCAGAACGGGCATGCCGGGACGCCCGAGATGAGGACTGGTCACTACAGGTCAAGCTGTGGCCTATTCTGGGCGGTACGGGCGCCCAGTTGAGGCAAACGTAAGCCCGCCTTCACTGGACGGCCCCACGCCCAAAGATTCGGGGGCCCGGCTCAGCCCAGCGCCGCGGACACGACCTCTCGCGCCTCCTCCTGGACGCGCGCGAGGTGCTCAGGGCCTTGAAACGACTCGGCGTAGATCTTGTAGACGTCCTCGGTGCCTGAAGGCCGCGCGGCGAACCACGCGGACTCGGTAGTCACCTTGAGGCCGCCGATCTTGGCGCCGTTGCCGGGGGCCTCGGTGAGCTTGGCGGTGATCTCCTCGCCGGCCAGTGAGGTGGCGGTGACGTCATCGGGGGCGAGGGCGGCGAGCTTGGCCTTCTGCGCGCGGTCGGCGGGGGCGTCGATGCGGGCGTACGCCGGGTCGCCGTGCTGGGAGACCAGGTCGGCGTAGTGCTGGCTGGGGCTGCGGTCCGTGCGGGCCAGGATCTCGGAGGCCAGCAGGGCCAGGATGATGCCGTCCTTGTCGGTCGTCCAGGGGCCGCCGTCGGTGCGCAGGAACGACGCGCCCGCCGACTCCTCGCCGCCGAAGCCGAACGAGCCGTCGATCAGGCCGGGCACGAACCACTTGAAGCCGACCGGCACCTCCACCATCGGCTTGCCGAGGGAGGCGGCGACGCGGTCGATCATCGAGGAGGACACCAGCGTCTTGCCGATGCGGGCGCTGTCGGGCCAGCCGGGGCGGGCGCCGCCGAAGAGGTAGCCGATCGCGACGGCCAGGAAGTGGTTGGGGTTCATTAGGCCGGCGTCGGGGGTGACGATGCCGTGACGGTCGGAGTCGGCGTCGTTGCCGGTCGCGATGTCGTACTCGTCCTTGCGCGCGATCAGCGAGGCCATCGCGTTGGGGGAGGAGCAGTCCATGCGGATCTTCTCGTCCCAGTCGAGCGTCATGAAGCGCCAGGTGGGGTCGACCAGCGGGTTGACCACGGTCAGGTCGAGGCCGTGCCGGTCGGCGATCGCGCCCCAGTAGTCGACGCTCGCACCGCCGAGCGGGTCGGCGCCGATGCGTACGCCGGCGTCGCGGATCGCCGCGAGGTCGACGACCTGCGGGAGGTCGTCGACGTAGGTGCCGAGGAAGTCGTACGACGACGCGGCGGCGCGGGCGCGGGCGAACGGGATCCGGCGTACGCCGTCGAGGCCGGCCGCGATCAGCTCGTTGGCGCGCTTGGCGATGACCGCGGTCGCGTCGGAGTCGGCGGGGCCGCCGTGCGGCGGGTTGTACTTGAAGCCACCGTCGCTCGGCGGGTTGTGCGACGGGGTCACCACGATGCCGTCGGCGAGGCCGGCGGGCTGGTCCAGCGGCTTGCCACGGTTGGCGCGGATGATCGCGTGGCTGACGGCCGGGGTCGGCGTGTAGCGGTCGTCGGCGTCGACCAGGACGGTGACGTCGTTGGCCGCCAGCACCTCCAGCGCGGTCGCCCACGCCGGCTCGGACAGGCCGTGGGTGTCGCGGCCGATGAACAGCGGGCCGGTGTAGCCCTGGTCCTTGCGGTAGTCGCAGATCGCCTGCGTCGTCGCGAGGATGTGGGTCTCGTTGAAGCTGGTCCGCAGGCTGGTCCCGCGGTGGCCGCTCGTCCCGAAGGCGACCTGCTGGTCGACGTCGTCGGGGTCCGGG
Organism: Nocardioides lijunqiniae; assembly: GCF_015024225.1. GTDB lineage: Bacteria > Actinomycetota > Actinomycetes > Propionibacteriales > Nocardioidaceae > Nocardioides > Nocardioides lijunqiniae. The sequence goes on along the minus strand of NZ_JACJGM010000009.1, from coordinate 135,906 downwards.
ACCTCGGTGTAGTACGCCGTCACGAGGTGCGCGACGTCGACGAGGTCCTGCGGCTGGGCGGGCGTGCCCGCGCGAGAGTCGGCCATGGCGCACATCATGCCTGCTCGTGCCGTGCTGGGGCCCTGCGGTTGGCGCTTGGGTGCGGGGGTCTCGACGTGCGCTCGCTGCTCGACCACCGGTTGGGGTGCGGGGATCGTGGCGTGCGCTCGCGCTGCGACGTGCCGTAGCGGCGGGGTGGTTTCGAGGCTCGTCGCTGGCGCTCCTCGCACCTCAACCACCGTGAGGGTTGGTTTCGAGACGGGACTTCGTCCCTCCTCAACCAACGGCGGCCCTACTATTCACTTATGTCCCATCAGCCCCATCTGTCGCGGTGAGGTTCAAGCGGTCTGCCTTCCTGGTCTCGGTGGCGGTGCTGGTGTGGGCGCTTGGGCCGCTGCTCCTGTTGCTCGCGCTCGGCGCGTTGTTCCACCCGCGGGTGCGGGACTGGTTGCGGCCTTCGCGACGGGTCGTGGCCATCTGGACGGGGGCGGTGCTGGCGCTGGTCGGGGTGGTGGTGCTCATCCCTGACGGGTATCTCCCCGTGCCGCCGGGGATCGGGGCGATGACGACGCCGCGCTACATCGGGCGTCCCGCGCTGCCGAACCCCATCGAGCTCGACGTCCCGCAGCACCCGCGGCTCGCGGCCAACGGGAGCAGCTCGATGCACAACGACGGCTGGGCCTCCGATGCGTACGCCGGTCCGGGGCCGCTCGGCGAGTCCCCCGAGGTCGACACCGCCTGGTACGGCGTGAAGGAGTGCGCCACGCTCGCGTTCGACACCCGGCAGCGGCTCGTGGCGCTGTGCGGGAGCTACTCCGGGCCGGTGCTCCACGTCATCGACCCCGAGTCGATGCGGCCGCAGGACACCTTCGAGCTGCCGGCCCGCCGCGACAACGGCAACGGCCAGCGGCCGTGGGAGGACCTCTGCGGGGGCTCCTACTTCTTCCTCGACGACCAGGACCGCGCGGTCGTCGCCACGACCGATCGGACCGTCGTGGTGCTGACCACCGCCGACGGCGACGGCGAGCCCGACCTGACCGTGCAGGCGACGCACGACCTCACCAAGCAGGTGCCCGAGGACGACTGCCTGATCGCGCTGATGCCCGACTGGGAGGGCAAGATCTGGTACGCGACCGAGGACGGCCGGGTGGGCTTCGTCGACAACGGCACCGGCCGCGCCACCGTGCGCCAGCTCGGCGAGGAGATCGCCAACTCGCTGGCCGTCGGGCGCGACGGCGGCGTCTACGCGGTGACCGTCGACGCGCTTTACCGGCTCGGCGTCGACGGCGCGCGTCGCCCCACGGTGCGCTGGCGCACGCCGTACGACCGCGGCACCCGGACCAAGCCCGGCCAGCTCAGCCGCGGCAGCGGCACGACGCCGACGATCCTGCCCGGCGGGCTGGTCGCCATCACCGACAACGCCGAGCCGCGCATGCGGGTGCAGGTCTACGACACCGCCGACGGCGACCTGGTCTGCCAGCGCGCGGTGTTCGCCGACGGCGCGAGCGCCACCGACAACTCGCTGGTATCCGTGGGCGACGGGGTGATCGTCGAGAACAACCACGGCTACCGCAACCCGCTCAGCACCCTGCTCGGCTTCACGCCGGAAGGCGGGTTCGCGCGGGTCGACGTGGCCGGCGGCAAGTGCGAGGAGGCCTGGACGTCGGAGGCGATCGCCCCCACGTCGGTCGCCAAGGTCTCGCTCGAGACCGGACTCGTCTACGCCTACACCAAGCGCTCCAGCCTGCTGGGCGTCAACGCGTGGTACTTCACCGCCCTCGACGCCCGCACCGGCCGCACGGTCTGGTCGGTACGCGTCGGCATCGGCTCGATGTTCAACAACCACTACTCCGCGGTGACGCTGGCCCCCGACGGCTCGGCGTACGTCGCCACGCTGGCCGGCCTCGTGCGCGTGCGCGACCGCAGCTAGGCCGACCCCTCGTCGCGGTCGCGGTCCTGGTCGCGGCCCTGCTCGAGCTCCTGCGCCTCGGCGCGGGCCTGGGCGCGCAGCTCGTCCTGCTTGCGGCGCCGGGCGATCTCGCCGCGGGCGACGACGAAGGCGATGATCACCGGCCAGACGTAGTTGCCCCGGTCCAGGACCCACTCCAGCCACCCGGGCAGGCTGATGCTGGGCAGGCTCGGCAGGTCGGGCAGCGGGACCGACGGCAGCGACGGCAGGTTGGGCCAGGGGATGCTCGGCAGCCCCAGGTCGGGCCAGTCGATGGAGAACGCGAGCCGCGCGAGCAGGATCGTCACCAGGATCGGTACGACGACCGCGGCCACGCCGCCCGCCGTCTGCACCAGCGCGTAGCGGCGCGGGTGGGCGCGCACGCGGTCCTCGTGCGCCGCCGCCGGCGAGCCCTCCTCGGGGTCCAGGTCGATGCCGGTCAGCTGCCCCTGCGGGGTCACGGTGGCCCGGCGCGGCTTGCCCAGGCCGCTGAAGCGCAGCGACAGCGCGCCGAGCTCGGGCCGGTCGGGGGCGGTCAGGCGCGGCTTGTCGTCGGCGCTCTTCTTGTCCAGGACGAGGTCGCCGTCGACCCACCACTGGATGCGGCGCGACACCGAGCCACGCACCTCCACGCGGTGGGCGCGGCCGGCGACACGCAGCTCCCAGGTCTGCAGGGGCGCGTCGGTGGGCATGGGTACGACGCTAGGTCGCGCCCCGGGGTCGGCGCATCGACCGCTGGTCGGAGGCGCTGCGACTTTGGTCAGGGGTCAGGGATCGAGGTCAGGGCAGTCGGACGACCGTGGCCCCGGTGCGCCTGGTGGAGCGTCCGGTGACCCTCACCGTGACCCTCGTCGCGCGGTCGAGGGTGCGGGGGAGGGTGATGCGTCGGACGAGGTTGCCGTGGGTGTCGGCTCGTCCGGTGCGGACCCGCGTGGTGGTGCGGCCGTCGCTGAGGGTGACGTAGAACCGCTCGCGGTAGCCCAGGCCGGTGACCCGGACCCGGATCGTCCTGCCTGGGCGCGCGGTGGCGGGGGCCTCGACGGTCAGGCGGGTGGGTCGGCGGACCGCGACGACCCCGGCCGTGGCGGTGGTGTTGCCGGTCTCGTTGGTCGCGCGCAGCCGGTAGCGGTGGGCCCCGGCCCGGTCCATGCGCACCCGGAGCGCTCCCGTGGCGGGGAGGGGCCGGTCGCCGTAGCGGGCGCGGAGGAGGTCGGCGAGCTCACCGGTGGCGGTGAGGCGCTGGGCGTCGCTGGAGGTCCAGCGCAGGGTGATGCTCGCTCCGCGGCGGACGGTGGGCTCGCCGTCCGGCGTCGTGGCGGCGTCTCGTGAGCCCGTCGGCACGGTCAGTCGCAGCTGCAGCGCGGGAGCCCGGTCGGTCGCGACCACCGCGGTGGGCGCCGAGGTGCTGGTGGCGTCGGCGTACCCGGCCCGCACCGCGGTCACGGCGACCGTGATCCGACGGCCTCGATGGGCGGGGGTCAGGAGCAGCGTGGCCGACGTCGCACCGGCGACGGGGGTGCCGTCGGCGTACCAGGCGAAGCGGTAGGACTCGGGGTCCGGGACCGGTGCCCCGGTCCCGGCACTCAGGGTCTGACCCACCTGGGCGGTCCCGGTGACTGTCGCGGTGGGTCCGGTGCCGAACGACGCCTCCAGCACCGGCGCGGTCGGGTCGGAGGTGTCGGCGGCATCGACGTAGTCGTCCCGCTTCGCGGTGACGGTCACGGTGATGCTCGTGCCGACCTCGGCTCCCGTGAGGGTCAGCGTCGCCCCGCGGGCGCCCGGGACGGGCTCGCCGTCTGCTGCCCACGCGTAGGCGAACGATGCTGCGGCTGGGGTCGTGGCCGCGAGGTCGGTCGGAGCGGCGGTGAGCGTGCCGCCGGCGACGGGGGTGCCGCTGATGGTCGCGTCCGGCCCGGTCGTGAACGTGGGCCTGACCACGGTGCGGGTCAGGGGGTCGGCGGCGGTGTTGGGGTTGCCTGCGACGTCGTTGGTGGAGGCGGCCGGCAGGCCGATGGTGACGTCGCCGAAGGTGAGGGCGGAGAGGTCGACCGTGTACGTGTCACCGGATCCGGCCACGTCGGTCGCGATGCCGTTGGTGACGACGAAGTCCGAGGCACTCAGTCCGGCTACCGCCTCCGAGAACGTCACGGTCACGGGGAACGTGCCCGAGAGCGGGCCCGGGGGTGCCGTCAGGGCCACCGACGGCCGACTCGCGTCGACGGTCGTGGACCTCACCACCCGCGGAGCCGGCCGGACGGTGGCGCTCCCGGGCTGATCGGCCGCGACGGCGCACGTGCCGCTGTCGCGGAACACGACGGCCGTGCCGTCGTCGCTGATGCGGCAGGCGTCGTTCGTCGTGCCCGACGCCACCGAGTAGCTGACCGGGAGACCGGAGGAGCTCGTGGCCGTGAGCGCGTGCTCGTCCCCGCCCCGCACGGGCGACGGCAGGGTGGGGAAGGCGATGGTCTGTGTGTCCGGGACGACGATCGACTGGGTGATCGTCGGCGCGGCCGCGAAGTCGGCGTCGCCGGCCCTGTCGGCTGCGACGACGCAGGTCCCGGCCTGGCTGAAGGTGACCACGTCCGAGGAGATCGTGCACGTCCCCGGAGTCGATGCCGCGCCCACCGAGAACGTGACCGGACCTGACGGGCCCGTCCCGGTGGCCGTGGGGCTGTAGGTCGACCCGAGGCCCGGCGCGGTGGGCGGCGTGGACGTGAACGCGAGCGACTGCGCGACGAGGGCGGTGGGAGCGGCCTGCAGCTCTCCCGCCGTGAACCTGCGGTACGGCGAGCAGTTGTAGCACTCGACGTTGCCGGAGGCGGAGGCGACCGACAGCGGAACCGTGCGGGTGCCTGACGTGCCGTCGAGGCCGGCTCCGGCGAACCGGAGCGTGCGCGAGGACCCGGCCTTGTACAGGCTGACCTGAAGCTCCCCCCTGCTCAGCGTCCAGTACCCGGCGTCACCTGCGGTCGAGGAGTAGTTCGTCGCGTCGAAGGAGCCTCCCGACACCGTGACGTCGAACCTCTCGATCGTGCTGGCGGAGTCGGACTCGCTGGCCGCGCGCAGCACGAACGATCCCGTCGCGGTCCCGCCGTCGGAGAACGTCGCCCCCGACAGGGTGAAGGTCTGGGACCGAGGCACCTGAGCCGACGCGGGCGGCAGCGCCAGCGCGCTGGCGAGCAGCGCGACGACCACCACGCAGGCACGCACCACGCTACGACGACTGACACGCAGGTGCCGACGTCCCCAAGCAATCATCACGAACGGCTCCATCGACGAGGTGGGGTGCCCACGCCATCGAGGAGTCGGGCCTGACACGGGCATGCTAGGTGCTGCCCGGGCCGTCCCGCAGGGGTTCACCACACCCTGAGGCGATCTCGTTCAGGGGTAGGAGATGCCCGTCGTCTCCTCGCTGATCTCCCACAGTCGCCGCTGCGATGCCAGGTCGCGCGACGCCTTGCTGCTCGTGACCACCTGCGGCGCGCCGGCCATCTCCCCGAGACCGCTCGGGCCGACGTAGGTGCCGCCGGGCAGGTCGGCGGTCGCCGCCATCAGGCTCGGCCAGGCGCCGGCCGCCGCCGACTGCGAGACCGCGCGGATCGTCGCGTCCAGGATCGTGGCGATGCCGCCCGAGGAGCGTCCGTACTGGCCGTTGGCCGCCAGGTGCGTGCCGGCGAAGCCCGGGTGGGCGGCGTAGGCGTGCAGCGGCAGCTCGGCCTGACAGGCGCGGCGCTCGAGCTCGTAGGCGAACAGCAGGTTGGCCAGCTTGGTGGCGCCGTACGTCGGCCACTTGGAGTAGCGGCCCTCCTGCCGGTGCGGGTCGCCCAGGGGCGCGCCCTTGGCGAAGCGGTGGAACACCGAGGCCACGCTCACCACCCGGGCGTCACCGCTCGCGACGAGCTGCGGCAGCAGCAGCCCGGTGAGCAGGAACGGCCCGAAGTGGTTGGTGGCCAGCTGCAGCTCGAGGCCGTCGGCGGTGCGGGAGTGGGGCGTGCCCATGACGCCGGCGTTGTTGACCAGTACGTCGATCGGCCCGAAGTCCTGCGCGCGCTCGCCCGCCGCGCGCACCGACGACAGGTCGGAGAGGTCGACGGTGAGCCGCTCGAGCAGCGCGTCGGGCACCTCGCCCCGGACCTCCTTCTCGGTCTCGTCGAGCTTGCTCTCCGAGCGCCCCGAGAGGATCACCCGGGCGCCGCGGCGGGCCAGCTCGAGGGCGGTGTGGTGGCCCAGCCCGCCGACCGTCGTGCCGGTGACCAGGACGGTGCGGCCGGTCTGGTCGGGGATGTCGTCGAGCCGCCAGGCGCTCATGGCGTCGTCGCCATCGCGCCGACGACGCGGCTGCCGAGCTCGGTGTCGCCGAGCACCTCGACCGCGCCGACCTCGGCGGGCCGGCGGCCCCCGGCCAGGACCACGAAGCTCGCGCGGTCCATGCGCAGGCAGGCGGTGGGGGTTGCGGGCGGCTCGGGCAGCCGCTCCCCGCGGCCGGCGTCGTTGACGGCGAACGCGAACGGCTCGCTGCCGGTCATCTCCAGCACCAGCGTGGACCCGGCGGGCGCGGCGGCCTTCTTGGCCAGGACGTAGCCCATGCTCTCGGCGAGGTACTCCGCAGTGTGGCGGGCCGGCGCGCCGTCCATGCCGCCGGGGCGGCCGACCGCGCGGCGTACGTCCTGCTCGTGCATCCACACGTCGAGCGGCCGGTTGCGCAGGAGCGTCTCCCAGCTCCACGGGACGCCGCCGAAGATCACGGGCGGCTTGGCCTGTCCGTCGGTGGGCGGGTCGAGCAGGAGCGCGGTGTGGCGGGTGGTGGCGGCCTCGCGGATCTCGTTGATGAGGGCGTCGGGATCGGCGTCGCGACGGTTGACCACGCCGATCTCGGTGTAGAGGCCCATCATCCCGGTGACGTGGGCCGGCTCACCGACCTCGGCGGTCTCCTCCGGGGCGCCGGCGAGGATGCCCTCGAGGTGGGCGACGTGCGCGGCGACCGCGCGGACGTCCCAGCCGGGCAGGTCGGTCGGGAGGTCCCACTCCTCGGGGCTCAGCGACTCGAGCACGGCGGTGAGGTCGTGGACGGCCTCCCACCACACCTCGACGTACCCGGCAAGACGTTCCTGGTCGGTCATGGGCCGCAGCCTAGTGAACGCCGCCCGCAGCCGGGTCAGCCCAGGGCGAGGCGCAGCGCGATCGCGAGCATCGTGAGGCCGATGACGACGTCGAGCACCCGCCACGCCCGCGGGGTGGAGAACAGGCGCTCGGCGAAGCGGGAGCCGTAGCCCAGCGAGGTGAACCACAGCACGCTCGCGGTGCAGGCGCCCAGGGCGAACCACCAGCGGCCGTCGCCCTCGGCGGTCGCGATCGAGCCGAGCAGCAGCACGGTGTCGAGGTAGACGTGGGGGTTGAGCCAGGTGAGGGCCACCGCGGTGACGACCGCTCGCCGCAGCGTCGGGGCGCCGGCCCGGGCCGCCGCCAGCGTCTGCGGGCGCCGGGCGCGCTGCAGCGACTTCACGCCGTACCAGGTGAGGAAGGCGACGCCGAGCCACGTCACCACGTCGAGCACCCACGAGGCCTCCTCGACGACGCTGCCGATGCCGCTCACCCCGGCGAGGATCAGCACCAGGTCGGAGATCGCGCAGACGGCGACCACCGGTCCGACGTGCTCGCGCACGAGGCCCTGGCGCAGCACGAACGCGTTCTGCGCGCCGATGGCGATGATGAGGGTCAGGCCGGTGGCGAGGCCGGCGACGGCGGAGTCGAGCACACGACGACGCTAGGTGGTCGGGCGGCTTCAGGCCAGCGAAAGAAACTCACGGATCATTAGCAACACTTATGACAGCATCGGTTCATGGAGCCGCACCCCGCCCAGCTGGCCGCCCTGGTCGCGATCGTCGAGCAGGGCACGTTCGACGCCGCCGCCCGCCACCTGCACGTGACGCCCAGCGCGATCAGCCAGCGCATCCGGGCACTGGAGTCGGCGGCCGGCCAGGTGCTGGTGCAGCGCACGACGCCGTGCCGTCCCACCGCGGCGGGAGAGGCGCTGCTGCGGCTCGCGCGCCAGACGAGGCTCCTGTACGACGAGGCGCGCGACGCGCTCGACGAGGGCGCCCGCGAGCGGCTCTCGCTCCCCGTGGCGGTCAACGCCGACTCGCTGGCCACGTGGTTCCGCCCGGTGCTGGGGGAGGTGGCCACGTGGCCCGGCGCGATGCTCACCCTGCACGTCGACGACCAGGCCCACACCGCGGACCTGCTGCGCACCGGCGACGTGCTCGCGGTGGTCACCTCCGAGCCGAGGGCCGTGCAGGGCTGCGTGTCCGAGCAGCTGGGCGTGCTGCGCTACCGGCCGGTGGCGTCGCCGGAGTTCGCCGAGCGGTGGCGGCGCGGGCGCTCCTTCGACTGGGCCGCCATGCCGGTCGTGGTGTTCAACGAGAAGGACGCCCTGCAGCACGACCACCTGGTCGAGCGCACCGGCGGGCCGGCCTCGCCGCCGGTGGTCCACCGGGTCCCGACCTCGGCGGACTTCCGCGAGGCGATCCGGCTCGGCCTCGGCTGGGGGATGCTCCCCGAGCCGCAGTCGGCGCCCGACCTGGCCGCAGGCCGCGTCGTGGCCCTGTCGGCCCGCAGCCGTCTCGACGTACCGCTGTACTGGCAGCGGTGGCGCCTCGACAGCCCGGCGCTCGCCCGGCTCACCGACGCCGTCCGCGCCGCCGCGGCGAGCGGGCTGCGCCGAAATCACCACTGACCCGCCAGGAGCTCCTGGCGGGCCAGTGGAGGTGGATCAGTGGAGGTGGGTCAGAAGCTGGACTCGTCCAGGTCCATGAGCGAGAGGTCGATGCTCTCGGCGATGGCGCGCTCGGCGGTCAGGCGGGGCAGGTTGGTCTGCGCGAAGAACTGCGCGGCCGCAACCTTGCCCTCGTAGAACGCCTTGTCCTTGCCCGGATCGCCGGCGAGCTTCTCGAGCGCCACCTCGGCGCCCTTGAGCAGCAGCCAGCCGCACACGACGTCGCCGAGGGCCATCAGCAGACGGGTGGTGTTGAGGCCCACCTTGTAGATGTTGCGGATCTCGCCCTCGGCCGACATCAGGTCGTTGATCATGTGACCGACGATGGCGTTGGCGTCCTCGAGGGCCGTGGCGAGCAGCGCGCGCTCGACCTTGAGGCGGCCGTTGCCGGCCTCGGAGTCGATGAACGACTGGATCTCGGCGGCCAGGTGGCCCAGCGCCTTGCCCTGGTCCTTGACGATCTTGCGGAAGAAGAAGTCCTGGCCCTGGATCGCGGTCGTGCCCTCGTAGAGGGTGTCGATCTTGGCGTCGCGCACGTACTGCTCGACGGGGTAGTCCTGCAGGAAGCCCGAGCCGCCGAAGGTCTGCAGCGACTCGGTGCCCAGCAGGACCCACGAGCGCTCCGAGCCGTAGCCCTTGACGATCGGGAGCAGCAGGTCGTTGACCTTCTCGGCCAGCTCGTCTCGCTCGCCGGCGTGCTCGGCCGTCATCACCTCGTCCTGCCAGGTGGCGGTGTAGAGCACCAGCGAGCGCATCGCCTCGGCGAACGCCTTCTGCGTCATCAGCGAGCGGCGCACGTCGGGGTGGTGCGTGATCGTGACGCGCGGGGCCGTCTTGTCGCCCGACTGCGTCAGGTCGGCGCCCTGGCGGCGCTCCTTGGCGTAGTCGAGGGCGTTGAGGTAGCCGGTGGAGAGCGTGGCGATGGCCTTGCTGCCCACCATCATCCGGGCGTTCTCGATGACCTGGAACATCTGCGCGATGCCGTTGTGCACCTCGCCGAGCAGCCAGCCCTTGGCGGGCTCGCCGCCGTGGGTGGCGGGGTCGCCGAACGTGACCTCGCAGGTGTTGGAGACCTTGATGCCCATCTTGTGCTCGACGTTGGTGACGTAGGCGCCGTTGCGCTCGCCGGTCAGCTCGCCGGTCTCGTGGTCGAAGTGGAACTTCGGCACGAGGAACAGGCTGAGCCCCTTGGTGCCCGGGCCGCCGACGCCGTCGATGCCGACGGGGCGGGCCAGCACGAGGTGCATGATGTTCTCGCTCATGTCGTGCTCGGCCGAGGTGATGAAGCGCTTGACGCCCTCGATGTTCCAGGAGCCGTCGTCGTTGAGCGTGGCCTTGGCGCGGCCGGCGCCGACGTCGGAGCCGGCGTCGGGCTCGGTGAGGACCATGGTGCAGCCCCACTGCCGGTCGACCATGAACTGCGCGATCTTCTTGTCCCGCTCGTTGCCGTTGCGGTAGACGATGTTGGCGAAGGGCGCGCCGGCGGCGTACATCCACACCGGCGCGTTGGCGCCCAGCACCATCTCGCCGAGGGCCCAGAGCAGGCTGGAGGGGGCGGGCTGGCCGCCGAGCTCCTCCATGAGCTGCAGGCGCCACCACTCGGCGTCCATCCAGGCCTGGTAGCTCTTCTTGAACGACTCGGGCAGGTCGGCCGTGCCGGTCGCGGGGTCGAACACCGGCGGCGTGCGGTCGCTGTCCTCGTACGACGCCGCGAGGTCCTCGCGCGAGAGGCGCTCGACCTCGACGAGGATCGAGCGGGCGGTCTCGCCGTCGAGCTCGGCGAACGGGCCCTGACCCAGGACCTCGTCGCGGCCGAGGACCTCGAACAGGTTGAACTCGATGTCGCGCAGGTTGCTCTTGTAGTGGCTCACTGGCCCACCATTTCTGTGATCTCGGGGTGCCCGGCCCTGGGCAGGGCAGCGTTCGCTACTGACCGGTAACATAATGATAGGCAGCGCGCCGGGGTGGCGCAAGCGAGCGCCTGTGCGGGTGACGGGCGTCTCCCGGGCCGTCGAGGGGCAGTAGGTGCAGTGATCGGATAGGGATATCTGACACACTCGCCCTATGCGCGTCTCCGCCAAGTCCGACTACGCCCTGCGAGCGCTGATCGAGATGTCCCAGCGCGCCGACGGGCGCGCGGTCAGCGCCGAGGAGCTCGGCAAGCTCCAGGAGATCCCGCACGGGTTCCTCCAGGCCATCCTCGCCGACCTCCGTCGCGCCGGCATCGTGATGTCGCAGCGCGGCCAGTCCGGCGGCTGGCGCATGGGCCGCCCGGCCAACGACGTCTCGGTCGCCGACGTGATCCGCGCCGTCGACGGCCCGCTGGTCTCCGTCTACGGCCTGCGTCCCGAGGCGGTCAGCTACAACGAGTCCGCCGAGGTGCTCCAGCACGTCTGGATCGCCGCCCGCCGCTCGCTGCGCGACGTCTTCGAGCAGGTCTCGATCCAGCAGCTCGCCGACCAGAAGCTCCCCAAGGCCGTCACCTCCCGCACCGCCGACGAAGACGCCTGGCAGCCTCACTGACCAGCCGTGCGTGAGGAACGAACGCGCGGCGTGGGGTCAGGGAGATTGAGCAAGCGACGCGACTGAGGAACGAAGTCGCGCGAGCGCGTCGAAATCCAGTGAGGTGCACGCCGACGCAGGGGACGCGGAGAGCGAGCCGTTCGACGGACGGGGTCTCGACGGACGCTCGCTGGCGCTCGCTGCTCGACCACCGGTGGGTGGTTTCGAGGCTCGCTTCGCTCGCACCTCAACCACCGGATCAGGCGCTGCGGCCCCAGCGTCGTCGGGGCTGACGGAGCTCGCCGACCTGCGTCTCGAGGGTGCGGTTGCGGCGCTCGAGGCGCTCGACCTGTCGCAGGGCGTCGGCGAGGGCCTGGTCGGTGGGGGCGATCAGGGTGATCGGGTCCGGGGCGGGCGTGACCTCGGGGACCAGGTCGGCCAGGTCGCCGCGGACGTCGAGGTCGCGGCTGACGATCTGGCCGGCCCAGCGGCGGCCGAGGTCGCGCAGCGCCTCGTGACGCTCGGTGGAGACCAGGCGCGGGGGGCGCGCGACGGTGGCGGCCTCGACGCCGTCCAGCGACAGCGACGCCGTCCCGAAGCCGACGACCTTGCCGAAGGCCTTCCAGGTGGTCGCCGGGCGGCGTACGGGCGGCGACACGATCACGTGCACGCGCTCGGGGCGGCCCACGGCCTTGGTCCAGCGGTCCAGCAGCGGGCCCAGGTCGAGGTCGCCGGGCGTCCAGGTGTCCGGGGCGGCGACGGTCAGCACCACGTGGCGCTTGAAGCCGCGCAGGCCGTCGAGCAGCAGCTCGATCTGCTCGGTCGTCGCGTCGGCGAGCATCGGCTGGGAGAAGACCAGGGTGCCGGTGCCGCGCAGGCCGCGGCGGCAGATCTTGGCCCAGGCGCCCTCGACCTCCTCGCGGCGGTAGCCCCAGGTGCGGTGGCAGCGCATGACCTCGAGGGCGGCGCGGAACATCTCGTCGGTGGAGGCGGCCGGCGCGTGCACGCCGAGCGCGGCGAGCGCGTGCGCGTGCCGCTGGAGGGCTGGCTCGAGGATGTCGCCGGAGCGGTCGTCGAGGCCGACGTGCAGGTATGCCGAGCGCTTGGCCATGCCGCCAGGGTGACCGGGCGCGGCGATCACGAGGTGAACCGCACGTGACGCCCGTGGGGCGGGCGGCGGAAGGTCGGACACTAGAACGTGTTCCAGTTCGCGCCTACGATGCCCCCATGATCACGTCGGACGCCATCATCTGGAACGCCCCGAACGACCCCCACCCCGCCCGCGCGGCCTCGCAGCGGTCCTACTCCGCCGTGGCGAAGGGCGACCTCGAGGAGTGGCTGACGGTCTACGCGGCCGACGCCGTGCTCGAGGACCCGGTGGGGCCGTCGATGTTCGACCCCGAGGGCAAGGGGCACCGCGGCCACGACGGGATCCGGGCGTTCTGGGAGCAGGCGATCGCGCCGATCGCGACCTTCGAGTTCACGATCACCGACTCCTTCGCCAACCCCGGCAGCAACACCTGCGCCAACATCGGCTCCATCCGCACGGCGTTCCCCGACGGCAGCCACACCACCACCGACCTGATCATGGTCTACGTCGTCCACGACGACGGCACGGTCGCCTCCATGAAGGCGTTCTGGGAGCCCGACCGCACGATGGCGAGCTTCACGAAGGCCTGACGTGCCTGACGCCCGGTGGCGAGGCGCTCAGCTCGCCCCATCCGTCACACCGCCGTCGCGAAACTCACGCTTCCTGCACGAAGCTTCATGCGGGAAGCATGAGTTTCACCGGGTACCCGGTGAAACTCACGCGGCCAGGCAACGCTAGGTCGAGTGTGACCTGGCGACCGACCTGTGCGTCGGAGAGGGTGAGGGCCCACCGTGGGCCCGACCAGGAGTGACATGGCCAGCGACGCGGATCACGCGGGGTTCGAGGAGTTCGCACGGTCGCGTGCGGCGCAGCTGTACCGCTCGGCGTACCTGCTGTGCGGCGACGCCCACACCGCCGAGGACCTCGTCCAGGAGACGCTGGCCAAGGTCTACGACCGGTGGCGGCGACCGCTCGGCGGTCGCATCGACAACCCGGCGGCGTACGCCCAGACCACGCTGACGCGCACGTTCATCAGCGGGCGCCGGCGGCGCAGCAGCGGCGAGGTGCCGTACGCCGACCTGCCGGACGCGCCGCTCGCCGACGCGAGCGACGGGGCGGACCTGCGGCTGGACCTGCAGGAGCTGCTCGGCGGGCTGTCGGCCGTCGACCGCGCGGTGCTCGTCCTCAGGTACGTCGAGGACCTCGGCGTCGACGAGGTCGCGCACCACCTCGGGATCACTCCCGGTGCCGTGAAGAACCGGAGCATGCGGGCGCTCGCCCGTGCGCGGGACAGGAGCACCACATGAACGACGACAGCACGAGCACCCTGCAGCGGGCCGCGTCGCGGCTCGAGCCCGACGTGGACCGCCTCGTCGCCGGCGGTACGGCGCGAGGTCGTCGCCTGCGCCGCCGCCGCCGGGTCGGTGGCGGGATCACCGCCGCGGCCGTGGTGGGGCTGGTCGCCGCCGGCGTGGCGGTGGTTCCCCAGGTCCTGGACGGCGGCGCCTCGCCCCGCGGCGGCGCGGCCGCCTCGGACCCCACCCCGACGCCCACGCCCGACCCCACGACGCCCACCGCCCCGACCCGCCGCCCGCTCGCGGTGACCCAGGCTCAGGTGCCGGCGACGTTCGCCGAGCTGTTCCCGGGGCAGGTCACCGAGCTGCCCGCGAAGGAGGTCGTCGACGAGGCGCCGATCGTCGACTTCCGGTGGAACGGCTTCGGCGTGCGCGTCGGGATCACCCCGGCGGAGTACTCCCTGCCCTACAGCGTCGACACGGGGGAGCAGATCGGCACGGCCGGTGGGCCGCGCAAGCGCTGCCGGACCGGTGGCCTCGGCGGCTGCGTGCCCGGGCCGGACGGCTCCTGGGTCGCGACCTACGTCAACACCGGCCCGGCCGTCGACGGCGGCGTCTCCTCCCGCTTCGTGACCGTCTACACGGCCGACGGCTGGGACGTCATGGTCGTGTCGCACAACGCGGCGTCCAGCAAGGGCTCCGAGCTGCTCGCCGACGAGCCGCCGTTCACCGTGGCGCAGCTCAAGCAGGCGGCGCTGAGCGGCATCTGGTTCGACTGATCAGTCGGCGCGGGCGAACGCGCGCTCGAGCCACGAGACCAGTGGCTTGAGCGCGCGCCAGTCCTCGCGCACGTGCTCGAGCAGCTCGGCGGTGTGGATGAAGTCGGCGAAGCCGTACGACTTCCCCGCGGTCAGCGTCCTGTGGCGCAGCAGGTCGATGCGAGGGTGACCGGCGTCGTAGCCGCGCGGGGTGGTCTTGAGCTGCTGGCCGGTGATCTCGAAGCCCGCCTTCTCCAGCTTGGTGAGCGTCCGCCTCAGCGCCGGCCCGGTCTTGTCGTCCGCCACCGCCTCGCGTACGGCGGTCAGGCGCGGCCCGGACGCCTCGTAGAAGCCGGCGCCGACCCGCATGCCCCGCGGCGCGATCTCGACGTACCAGCCGGTGGCCGGACCCGACGCGACGAACGCGCCCTGGTGGGTCTTGTAGGGCGTCTTGTCCTTCGCGAAGCGCACGTCGCGGTAGGGCCGGAAGATCTTGACCGCGCCGAACTCCGGCTCGAGCGCCGCGGTCAGCGCCTTCATCGGCGCGAGGACCGCCTCCTCGTAGACGCCCTTGTGGGCGGCCCAGTAGGACTTGGTGTTGTCGACCTCCAGGTCGTCGTAGAAGTCGAACGCCGCGACGGGGAAACCGGTGAACTCCACGCCGACGAGGCTACGACGTGGCCTGCACGCCCTCGCGGATGGACGACCACGCGGCCCGCACGTGGCTGCACATCACCGACTCGGCCCAGTCGGCGTCGCCGGCGGTGAGCGCGGCGACCAGCTCGTGGTGGTGGGCCAGGCTGCGCGCCAGGGCCTCCGGCGGGTAGCGGGAGAACGTGCGCCACACCAGCGGCACCTGCACGACCGACGCGATCAGCCCGGGCAGCCGCGAGTTGCCCGAGCCCTCCAGCACCAGTCGGTGGAAGCGGTTGTTGAGCTCGGTCAGCCGGTCGAGGTCGGGGGAGCGGCCGGCGACGCACGCGTCCATCTCGTGAGCCAGGGCGTCGAGCGTGGTCAGGTCGGCCAGGCCGCTGGTCGCCGCGAGCCGGCAGCCCCACGGCTCGAGCACCGAGCGCAGGCTGAAGATCTCGTCGAGGTCCGAGGCGTTCCAGGCCTGCACCTGCACGCCGCGGTTGCGCTCGTAGCGCACCAGTCCCTCGGCGGTGAGGCGGCGCAGCGCCTCGCGCACGGGGGTGCGGCTCACGCCGAGGTGGTCGGCCAGGTCGCCCTCGCGCAGCCACTCACCGCCGACGCGCTGACCGGACAGGATCTGCTCGCGCACCAGCCGGTACGCGTGGTCCGCGGCGGCGCCGGTGCCCGCCTCGGCGGCCGGGGAGGTCTCGGTCATGGTGCGGGGAGGCTATCAGCGCGGGGGCGCAACAGCGCCGACCCGGAAGTTAATTGTATGCAACTTCTGAGACAGACCATTGACCACGGCGCACGGTCAGGCCTAGGTTCGGCGAAGTGGAGCGGGGTGTGACCCAGCCCACCTCACAGTTGTATGCAACGACGCGTCCCCCACGAGACAGGACCTTCATGGACCAGCCCCTTCCCCTGGACGACCTGCGGGTCGTCGAGCTCGGCCAGCTGCTGGCCGGCCCCTTCTGCGGCCAGCTGCTCGGCGACTTCGGGGCGGAGGTGATCAAGGTCGAGGACCCCGGCAAGGGCGACCCGATGCGGCAGTGGGGCCGCGAGAAGCCCTACGGCACGTCGCTGTGGTGGCCGGTCGTCGCGCGCAACAAGCTCTCGGTGACCGCCGACCTGCGCACCGAGGCCGGCCAGGACCTGGTCCGCCGGATCATCGCCGAGGCCGACGTGCTGATCGAGAACTTCCGCCCGGGCACGCTCGAGCGGTGGGGCATGGCGCCCGAGACCCTGTGGGAGACCAACCCCGGCCTCGTGATCACCCGCGTCACCGGCTTCGGCCAGACCGGGCCCTACGCCTCGCGGGCCGGCTACGGCTCCATCGGTGAGGCGATGGGCGGCATCCGCTACGTCACCGGCGACCCCGACCGCGCCCCCGCCCGGGCCGGCATCTCGCTGGGCGACTCGCTCGCCGCCGTCTTCGCCTGCCTCGGCACCCTGGTCGCCCTGCACCAGCGCGGCCGCACCGGTCGCGGCCAGGTCGTGGACTCCGCGATCTACGAGGCGGTGCTGGCGATGATGGAGTCGCTGGTGCCCGAGTGGCAGGTCGCCGGCTACCAGCGCGAGCGCACCGGCACCACGCTGCCGAACGTCTCGCCGAGCAACGTCTACCCCACCTCCGACGGCGAGATGGTGCTGATCGCGGCCAACCAGGACACCGTCTTCAAACGGCTCGTCGCCGCGATGGAGCAGCCCGAGCTGGCAGAGGACGAGCGCTACGCGACCCACAGCGCCCGCGGCCAGTGGATGGAGCAGCTCGACGGCGTCATCGCCCAGTGGAGCTCGACCATCGCCGCGGACGACCTGCTCGAGCGGCTGCACGCCCAGGGCGTGCCCGCGGGCCGGATCTTCCGGGCCAAGGACATGTTCGAGGACGCCCACTTCGCCGCCCGCGAGGCCATCGTGCGCCTCGCGCACCCCGACCTGGGCGAGTTCGCGATGCACAACGTCGCCCCCAAGCTCTCGGAGAGCCCCGGTCGGGTCCGCCACGTCGGACCCGAGCTCGGCGAGCACAACGACCACATCTACCGCGGCCTGCTGGGACTCGACGACGACATGCTGTCGTCGTTGCGCTCGGCCGGCGTGATCTGAGGAGGCACCATGACCTACCGACTCGGCGTCGATGTGGGTGGCACGTTCACCGACATCCTCCTGATCGACGAGGAGACCGGCGAGACCCACCGCGCCAAGACCTCCTCCACCCCCGAGGACCAGTCCGTCGGGGTGCTGCGCGGCATCGAGCGCGCCTGCGCCGCCGCCGGCGTCACCATGGACGAGATCTCGGAGGTCTTCCACGGCACGACGGTCGCCACCAACGCGATCCTCGAGGGCAAGGGCGCCCGCGTCGGCCTGGTGACCACCGACGGCTTCCGCCAGGTGCTCCAGATCGCCCGCTCCTTCGTGCCCGGCGGCCTGGCCGGCTGGATCATCTGGCCCAAGCCCGAGCCGCTCGCCGCGCTCGAGGACACCGTCGAGGTGGTCGGCCGCATCGGCGCCGACGGGTCCGTGGTCACCGAGCTCGACGAGGACGACGTACGCCGCAAGCTGGGCGTGCTCGCGACCCAGGGCATCGAGGCGCTGAGCATCAGCCTCATCAACGCCTACGCCAACCCCGACCACGAGCGCCGCGTCGGCGAGATCGCCGCCGAGCTGCTGCCCGGCATCGCGGTGTCGCTGTCGTCGTCGGTGCTGCCGGAGCTGCGCGAGTACGAGCGCACCATCACCACCGTCGCCAACGCCGCGGTGCAGCCCCAGGTCAAGAAGTACGTCGCCAACCTGGAGTCGCAGCTCGTCGACGCCGGCGTCGACGGCAAGCTCTGCATCCTGCGCAGCGACGGCGGCCTCGTCTCCGCCGGCGTCGCCTCCGACAACCCGGTCAACCTGCTGCTCTCCGGCCCGGCCGGCGGCGTCACCGGCGCCACGTGGGTCGCCGAGCAAGCGGGCTTCCGCGACTTCCTCACCTTCGACATGGGCGGCACGTCCACGGACGTCGCCCTGGTGCAGGACCTGACCCCGCGGGTCGGACGCGAGACGACGGTGGGCGACCTCAAGGTCCGCGCCACCTCCGTCGACGTCCGCACCGTCGGGGCCGGCGGCGGCTCCATCGCCCACGTGCCCGAGCTGACCCAGGCGCTGCGCGTCGGTCCCCAGTCGGCGGGCGCGTCGCCCGGCCCCGCGGCGTACGCCGCCGGCGGCACCGAGCCCACGGTGACCGACGCCAACGTGGTGCTCGGCTACCTCCCGACCGACCTCGCCGGCGGCGAGATCACGCTCGACCGCGAGGCCGCGCGCGCCGCGGTGAAGTCGATCGCCGACGCCACCGCCCTCGGCTCGGTGGAGGCCGCCGCCGCGGGGATGATCGACATCGTCAACGAGAACATGTTCGGCGCGCTGCGCCTGGTCTCGGTCCAGCAGGGCTTCGACCCGCGCGACTTCGCGCTGGTCGCCTTCGGTGGCGCCGGGCCGCTGCACGCCAACGCGCTGGGCAGGCTGACGGGGGCCTGGCCGGTGATCATCCCGCCGTCGCCCGGCGTGCTGTGCGCCTACGGCGACGCGACCACCAACCTGCGCGACGAGTCGGTGCGCACCCTCGTGCGCCGCTTCGACGAGCTCAGCGACGACAGCCTGCTGGAGATCCTCCAGGAGCTCGGTGCCGCCTCGCGCGAGACGCTCGCCAAGGAGGGCGTGGCCGAGGCCGACCAGCGCCTCGTCTACTCCGCCGACCTGCGCTACCACGGGCAGGGCTTCGAGATCCCGGTGACGATCGACATCGACTCCTTCGACGGCAGCGGCGCCGGCATCGCCGCGCTGCGTGCGGCGTTCGACGTCGAGCACGAGCGGCTCTTCTCCTTCGTCCTGGACAACGAGCACGAGCTCGTCACCGTGCGGGCCACCGCCAACGGGCCCCGCCCCGAGGTCGCGGCGCCCGTGCTCGAGGACGGCGACGGGGACCCCGCCGCCGCCCTCGTCGAGCGCAGCGCCGTGTGGGTCGAGGGCGCCGAGGTCGAGGCCGGCATCTACGACCGGGCCCGCCTGCGCGCGGGCGACGTCGTCGCCGGTCCCGCGATCGTCACCGAGATGGACTCCACCACGCTCGTCCTGCCCGGTCACGCGGCCACCGTCCACCCCAGCGGCAGCCTGCTCATCCGCCCCACCGACCCGCCCACCCCCGGCCACGACGACCGCAAGGAGAACTGACATGGCTCGGCTCATCGAGACCAACACCGAGCCGATGCGCTCGGTCGACGTCGACGTGGTCACCCTCGACCTCGTCGAGAACGCGCTGCGCAACGCGCGCTACGAGATGGACGAGGTGCTGTTCCGCACCGCGCTGTCACCGGGGATCCGCGAGCAGCACGACGAGTTCCCGCTGATCGCCAACCACGAGGGCAAGATGATGGTCGGCCAGTTCGGGCTGTCCATCCCCGACTTCCTCGACAACTTCGACGGGACGATCGAGGAGGGTGACGTCCTGCTGACGTCCGACCCCTACTCGTGCGGCGCCGCGATCAGCCACGCCAACGACTGGCTCGTGGTCATCCCGATCTTCTTCGAGGGCCGCATCGTCGGCTGGTCGGCGATGTTCGGGCACATGTCCGACGTGGGCGGCAAGAGCCCGGCCTCCATGCCGACCGACGCGCGCACGATCTTCGAGGAGGGCGTGGTCATCCCGCCGTTCCGGCTCTACAAGGCCGGCGTGCTCGACGACGACGCGCTGCGGATCATCCTCAACCAGGTCCGCAAGCCCGACTGGAACCGCGCCGACCTCAACGGCATCGTCGCGGCCTGCCGCACCGCCGCCCGCCGGGTGCAGGAGCTGTGCGCGCGCTTCGGCGTCGACACCTACAACTCCGCGCTCGACGCGCTCCTCGAGCGCAACTACCGGGCGATGAAGGTGCTCCTCGCGATGGTGTTCGAGGAGGGCCGGACGCTGGAGTTCACCGACTACATCTGCGACGACGGCCTCGGCTACGGGCCGTACGAGCTCAAGCTCAGCCTGACCCGCACCGGCGACAAGGTGCTGCTCGACTTCACCGGCAGCAGTCCGCAGGCCCAGGGGCCGATCAACTACTACATCAACGAGAACCTCGTCCGAATGTTCTTCGGGATCTACATGATCACCGTCGCCGACCCGCAGATCCTGTGGAACGACGGCTTCTACCCGCTCGTGGACGTCGAGATCCCGGACGACTCGTTCTGGAAGCCGACGTACCCCGCCGCGCTCAACGCGCGCAACCACGGCATCGGGCGGGTCTTCGACCTCTTCGGCGGGCTGCTCGGCCAGACCAACCCGGACCTGCTCAACGCCGCCGGCTTCTCCTCCTCGCCGCACTTCATGTACTCCGGCAACTACGGCGAGGGCGACCGCAAGGGCGAGTGGTTCCAGCTCTACTCGATCGGCTTCGGCGGCATCCCCGGCCGCCCGATCGGCGACGGGCCCGACGGGCACTCGCTGTGGCCGTCGTTCGTCAACATCCCCTGCGAGTACCTCGAGTCCTACTACCCGCTGCGCGTCGAGCGCTGGGAGACGGTCACGGACACCGGGGGCGCCGGCCTGCACCGCGGCGGCAACGCCGTGGAGGTCGCCTACCGGTTCCTCGAGGCCGGCACGATCGCCATCCATGACGACCGCTGGCTGACCTACCCGTGGGGCGTCAACGGCGGCGAGCCGGGCGCGCGCAGCCGCAAGTGGCTCGACCGGGCCGACGGGACCAGCGAGGTGCTCGGCAGCAAGGTGCACGACGTGCCCGTGCAGCCCGGCGACCTCCTGCACTTCGTCACCTGGGGCGGGGGCGGCTGGGGCGACCCGCTGGCCCGCGACCCCGAGCTGGTCTCGCTGGAGGTGCGCCGCGGGCTGGTGAGCGCCGAGGGCTCGCGCCGCTACGGCGTGGTCTGCGACGAGGCCGGCACGGTCGACGCCGACGCGACGACGGCGCTGCGCGAGGAGCTGGGCCGCGACCGGCCCTCGCCGCTGCCGACGTTCGACATGGGACCCTCGCTGGAGACCATCCTGGAGAAGAGCCTGGAGGAGACCGGGCTTCCCGCTCCGCGGCCCCCGATCGTCAGGTGACGCCCGTGTCCCACCCCGATCCCCGGCTGGGCGCGGCGTTCGGCGCCGCGCTCCAGCCGGGCACCACCCCGGTGGTGCTCGCCATCGACCTGATGCGCGCGTACTTCGACGCCGACAGCCCGCTCTGCCTGCCCGACGACGCCTGCCTGCACTCCGCGGGCCGCGTGGTCGAGGCGGCGCGCGCGGCGGGCGTGCCGGTGATCCACACGCGGGTCTCGTTCGGGCCCGGGGGCCTCGACGGCGGCGTCTTCTTCCGCAAGGTGCCGGCGCTCGCGAGCCTCGTGGGCGACGGGCCGATGGGCGAGCTGATGGAGCCCGTCGCGCCCCGCGCCGACGAGGTCGTGGTGGTCAAGCAGTACGCCTCGGCGTTCTTCGGCACCACGCTCGCGCCGACGCTGCAGGCGATGGGCGTCGACACGGTCGTCATCGTCGGCGTCAGCACCAGCGGGTGCGTGCGCGCGAGCGCGGTCGACGCCATCCAGCACGGCTTCGTCCCGCTCGTCGTCGCCGACGCCGTGGGCGACCGCGACCCGGGACCGCACGAGGCGAACCTCTTCGACCTCGCCGCCAAGTACGCCGAGGTGGTCGACGAGGCGTCCGCCCTCACCTACCTGCAGGAGCAGCGATGAGCACCGGCCCCACCCGCGTCGAGATCGTGGAGATGTCGCCGCGCGACGGGCTGCAGAACGAGGCGACGGTGCTCTCCACCGCCGACAAGCTCGAGCTCGTCGAGCGGGCGGTGCGCGCGGGCGCCCGGCGCATCGAGGTGACCAGCTTCGTGAACCCGTCGCGGGTGCCGCAGATGGCGGACGCCGACGAGCTCATGGCGGCGCTGCCGCGCCCCGACGGCGTGCGCTACGCCGGCCTGGTGATGAACCAGCGCGGGCTCGACCGCGCCCTGGCCGGCGGGGTCGACGAGATCGACGTCGTCGTGGTCGCCTCCGACACGTTCTGCCGGCGCAACCAGGGCATGAGCACCGCCGAGGCCTGCGTCACCGCCGCGTCGCTCGTGGGGCAGGCCCGCGAGGCGGGTGTCTTCGCGACCGTGACCGTGGCGGCGTCGTTCGGCTGCCCCTTCGAGGGGGAGGTGCCGCT
Organism: Nocardioides lijunqiniae; assembly: GCF_015024225.1. Taxonomy (GTDB): domain Bacteria; phylum Actinomycetota; class Actinomycetes; order Propionibacteriales; family Nocardioidaceae; genus Nocardioides; species Nocardioides lijunqiniae. The sequence goes on along the minus strand of NZ_JACJGM010000009.1, from coordinate 113,692 downwards.
CGCGCGGCTGCGCGAGGTCGTCAGCCGGGTCGTCGACACCGGCCCCGACGAGCTGGCGCTGGCCGACACGATCGGCGTCGCCGTCCCGCGCGACCTCACCGAGCGCTTCGCCCTGGCTCGCCAGGTCGCCGGGGCCGACCTGCCGCTGCGCGTGCACCTGCACGACACCCGCCACACCGGCGTCGCCAACGCCGTCGCGGCCGTCGCGGCCGGCGTCACGACCCTCGACGCGAGCATCGGCGGCGCGGGCGGCTGCCCGTTCGCACCCAACGCGACCGGGAACGTCGCGACCGAGGACCTCGCCTACCTCTTCGCCCGCTCCGGCATCGAGACCGGCCTCGACCTGGCCACCACCGTCGACACCGTCACCTGGCTCGAGGACCGCCTCGGCAAGCGGCTGCCCGGCGCCCTGCTCCGTGCCGGCGGGTTCCCCACCGGGGGTTGAGGAAGGACGACGTCCTGTCTCGAAACCCCTCAACCGAGGCTGTCGTGCGGCTCACCGGGTTTCGAGACGGTCGCTGCGCGACCTCCTCAACCAACGGCGGCTGTGGAGCGGACGACGAGACTCGAACTCGCGACATCGACCTTGGGAAGGTCGCGCTCTACCAACTGAGCTACGTCCGCACTGACCCGGCGGACCGGATCGCGGGCCAGCCTATATCGAGGGCTGCCGCTCCGGTGCGACCACCCGCCCGAGGGTCGGGTGGCGTGGCTCGACGGTGTCGCCCGACGAGCGGCCGGTGAGGCGGCGGTGCACCCAGGGCGCCGCGGAGGTGCGGACCCAGGCGGCGTGCTCGCGCAGCTGCTCGCGGCGCGCGAGCACCGTCAGCTCCCGCAGCGACAGGGGCTGCAGGTCGTGCTCGACGCCCAGCACGTCGAGGACCTCGATGGCCATGCGCTGGTGGCCGGCCGGCCCCATGTGCATGCGGTCGTCGTCCCACAGCCGCCAGTCGCGGTACTCGCGCAGCCGCCAGAAGTCGACGATGTCGGCGCCGTGCCGGTCGGCGCTCTCGCGCACCAGCTCGTTGTAGAGCGCGAAGCGCCCGCGCAGCATCTTGTACGTCGCCGAGCCGCCCGGGTCGAAGGCCGTGAAGACCAGCAGCCGGGCGCCCGTGGCGGCGAGGTCGCCGAGCGCGGCGTCGTAGCGCGCGACCAGCGCGTCGAGGTCGACCCTGGGGCGCAGGATGTCGTTGGCGCCGGCGTAGACGGTCACGAGGTCGGGCTCCAGCGCGAGCGCCGGGCCGAGCTGCTCGGCGAGCACCGCGTCCATCTTGCGGCCGCGGATCGCGAGGTTGGCGTAGCCGAAGTCCTCGCCCCGCGCGTCCTGCCGGGAGCCCAGGACCTCGGCGACCCGGTCGGCCCAGCCGCGCAGCCCGTTGGGGCGGTCCGGGTCGGGGTCGCCGTACCCCTCGGTGAAGGAGTCGCCGAGGGCGACGTAGCGGTGGAAGGACGACGGGGACATGACGCCCATCCTGCCCGGCGGGTGGGCGCTCAGGCCCCGAAGGCCTCGTCGGCCCGATCCACCTCGTGGTGGACGCGCGAGGCGGCCGCGACCAGGTCGAGCGGGTCGTCGGCGCGCAGGGTGTCCTCGACCGACTGGCACTGCGCCGCGAGCGCCACCGCGCCGAGGGCCGCGCTGGAGGAGCGCAGGCTGTGGAGGATGGCGGCGACCGCGGCGCGGTCGCCCTCGGTCGCGGCGACGTCGAGCAGCTCGAGCTGGTGGCGCGACTCGCGGCGCCACGCGTGCACCAGCGACTCGCGGAAGTCGTCGGCGGCCGCGCCGAGGTGCTGGGTGAGCGTGTCGAGGGCGGCGGGGTCGACCGCCGGTCCCGTCGTCGGCGTCGGCTCCGGAGCGGCCGGCGGCTCCGGCTCGGGGGCCGCGCCGCGGCGTACCCGGGCGAGCACCGCGACCAGGTCCTCGGCGCGCACGGGCTTGGCGAGGTGGTCGTCCATCCCCGCCTCCAGGCTCGCGTCGCGGTCGTCGACCATCGCGTTGGCGGTCATCGCCACGATGCGGGGCTGGCGGGCGGCCGGCAGCTCGGCGCGGATCCGCCGGGTGGCCTCGAGGCCGTCCATGACCGGCATCTGCACGTCCATCAGGACCAGGTCGTACGGCGCGCTGCGCACGGCCTCGAGCGCCTCCTGGCCGTTGCCCACCACGACCGGGCGCTGGCCCAGGCGCTCGAGGATCAGGACCGCGACCCGCTGGTTGACCGGGTTGTCCTCGGCGAGCAGCAGCCGCAGCCGCCCGACGTGGTCGAGCGACGCGACGCCGTTGGTCTCGCCCTCGGTGGAGCCCAGCACGCGCGCGACGGTGGTGCGCAGCGCCGCCGCCTTGACCGGCTTGGTGAGGTGCACGGCGTCCGGCACCTGCGGCACCGCGACCCGCTCGCCGAGCGAGGTGAGGAGGATGACCGGGACCGCCTCCCAGCCCTCGAGGCGGCGCAGCGCGGCGGCCAGCCGGGCGCCGTCCAGGCCGGGCATGTTCATGTCGAGGAGCGCGACGTCGTAGGGGCTCGCGGCCTGACCGGCGAGCGCGAGCGCCTGCCCGGGGTGGCCGTGATCGTCGACGGTCATCCCCCAGGCCTCGAGCTGCGCGCGCAGGATGCGGCGGTTGGTGGCGTTGTCGTCGACGACCAGAACGCGCTTGCCGGGCAGCTCGGCCGGGGCGACCCGCACCCGGTCCTCCACCTCGAGGCCCGGTCGCAGCGGCACCACGAGCGTGAACGTCGAGCCGGTGCCGAGGGTGCTGGCGACGTCGAGCCGGCCGTCCATCGCCTCCGCGAGTCGCAGGCTGATCGCCAGGCCCAGCCCGGTGCCGCCGTGGGTGCGCGTCGTGCTGCTGTCGACCTGGCTGAAGGAGCGGAAGAGCCGGTCCATGCGCTCGGCCGGGATGCCGACACCGGTGTCCGCGACGGCGAATGCGAGGGTGCGGCGCCCGTCGGCGTCGGGCTCGTCGCCCACCGAGCTGACGGTCAGCAGCACCTCGCCCCGCTCGGTGAACTTCACGGCGTTGCCGAGCAGGTTGACCAGCACCTGGCGCACGCGGGTCACGTCGCCCTCGACGACGGGGGGCACCTCCGGCTCGATCTGGCAGACCAGGTCGAGCCCCTGCGCGGAGGCCTGGGCGGCCACCAGGTCCAGCGCGCTCTCGACGCAGTCGCGCAGCACGAAGTCGTGCTTCTCCAGCTCGAGCTCACCGGACTCGATCTTCGAGAAGTCCAGGACGTCGTTGATGATCGTGAGCAGGGAGTCGCCGCTGCGTCGCACGGTCTCGGCGTACTCCCGCTGCTCGTCGGTCAGCGGGGTGTCGAGCAGCAGCCCGGACATGCCGATGACGGCGTTCATGGGGGTGCGGATCTCGTGGCTCATCGTGGCCAGGAACGCCGACTTCGCGGCGTTGGCCTCGTCGGCCTCCCGTCGCGCCGCGATCAGCTCCGCGGAGCGCTGCCGGGTGGTGGCGCGCTCGGTCTCGAGGGCCTCGGCCATCTCGTCGAGGCCCCGTCCGATCGCCTTGAGCTCCCCCGGCCCCTCGGCCGTGCTGCGCGTGCCGAGGTCGCCGTCGCGCAGGTGGCCGATGGTGCTCAGGAGGCCCTCGACCGGCTTCACGATCGACGCGGTGAGGGTCCGGGTGCGCCGGCGCACCACGAGCAGCCCGACCACCAGCACGAGCACCTGCAGGGCGAAGGACACCAGCACCGCCCGCTGCTGGAGCTCCTCCGCGTTGTCGCGCAGGTCGTTGGCCGCAGCTTCGGTATCGGCGTTCGCGGCGCGGTAGGTCTCGAAGAGCACCCGGCCGGTGTCGACGAAGATGCGCTTCTCGGCGCCGCGGTCGTTGGCCGCGATCTCGCGCCCGTCACGCACCGCCCGCACGGCCCACCGCTCCGACCACCGGTCGATGGCCTCCTCCTGGGTGTCCAGGAGGGCGAGCAGGTCCGGGTCGTCGGCGAGGTCCTCGCGCGCCTGGGCGAGGTGCTCCTCGAGGTCCGCGACGCCCTTCTCGTACGGCGCCAGGTCGGAGTCGTTGCCGGTGATCAGGAAGGCGCGCAGACCGGTCTCCTGGTCGAGCATCGCCAGGTGCGCGAGCCGGATCTCGCGACCGGCGTCGGAGGCGCGGGCGGTCACCGGGTCGGCGTGGAGGCCGAGGTAGCCGAGCAGCGCGATGTTCGTCAGCGCCGCTCCCGCCACCGCCAGGATCGCGGTCCTGCTGACGCGACCGACCTGACGAGAGAGCTGCACGGTCCAGGGTCCCACGAGACCGGCGCTTCGCCGGTACTTCAGGCACTAAGGTCGTGCCGTGCTTCTCAGCGACCGCGACATCCTGGCCGAGATCGACGCCGGCCGGGTGGCCATGGACCCGTGGGACCCCGCGATGCTGCAGCCGTCGTCCATCGACGTGCGGCTCGACCGCTTCTTCCGGGTCTTCGAGAACCACCGCTACCCCCACATCGACCCGGCGGCCGACCAGTCGGACCTGACCCGCGAGGTCGAGCCCGAGGGCGACGAGCCGTTCATCCTGCACCCGGGGGAGTTCGTGCTCGGGTCGACCTACGAGGTCGTCTCGCTGCCCGACGACGTCGCCGCCCGGGTGGAGGGCAAGTCCTCGCTGGGCCGGCTGGGGCTGCTGACCCACGCCACCGCGGGCTTCGTGGACCCCGGCTTCTCCGGCCACGTCACCCTCGAGCTGGCCAACGTCGCCACGCTGCCGATCAAGCTCTACCCCGGCATGAAGATCGGTCAGTTCTGCTTCTTCCGGCTCACCTCGCCCTCCGAGCACCCCTACGGCTCGGAGAAGTACGGCTCGCGCTACCAGGGCCAGCGCGGCCCGACGCCGTCGCGCTCGTTCCAGAACTTCCACCGCACCTCGATCTGACAGCGGCCCGGATCCCGCGTAAGGTCGTCCTAACTTAGGACTGCCTAACCGAGGATCTCGCCGATGACCACGACCGCTTCCGCCACGTCCAACGCGCTGCCGCTCCTCCTCGAGCGCGTCGAGGTGGTCTCGGTCGACCGGCTCTCGCCCAGCTTCGTGCGGGTCGAGCTGGGCTCGCCGGCGCTCGCGGAGTTCGGGGTCGAGGGGCCGCTGCTCGACCAGCGCATCAAGCTGATCTTTCCCGGCACCGACGGGCTGCCCGACGTGGCCGGCATCGACGAGGCCGCGATGGCGGCGTGGTACGCGCGGCCGGCCGAGGAGCGCGGGCACATGCGCACCTACACCGTGCGCGACGTCCGCGGCACCGGCGCCGACACCCGCCTGGTCGTCGACATCGTGCTCCACATCGGCCACGGCCCGGTGGGCCCCGGCGCCGCCTGGGCCGAGCAGGTCGCCGTCGGCGACGGCGTGGTCGTGATGGCGCCGCGCCGCGGCATGCCCTACGGCGGCATCGAGTTCGTCCCCGGCGCGGCCGACCGGCTGCTGCTGGCCGGCGACGAGACCGCCGTACCGGCGATCGCGAGCATCCTGTCCGCCCTGCCGGCCGACGCCCGCGGCGCGGCCTTCCTCGAGGTGCCGCTGACGGCCGACGTCCAGACCCTGCGCCACCCCGAGGGCGTCCGCGTCACCTGGCTGCCGCGCGACGGCGCCGAGCGCGGCGTCGCCGTGATGCAGGCGGTGCTCGACCACCTGGGCGCGCCCCTGGAGCTGCCCCCGATCGACGCCGTCGACGACGTCGACCCCGACCTGTGGGAGACCCCCACCTACTCCTCCTCCGGCGAGGACATCGACGAGGCCGTCAGCGTGGTCGGTCACGACCTCGACGGCCTCTACGCCTGGATCGCGGGGGAGTCCAAGGTCGTCACCGGCCTGCGCCGCGCCCTGGTCAAGGACCTCGAGGTCGACCGCCGGCAGGTGGCGTTCATGGGCTACTGGCGGCTCGGCGTCGCCATGAAGTCCTGAGGACCGTCCGCTAGGCCGGAGGCACCGAGGGCTCCTTGCCGAGCCCCGCCACGGCGACCAGGATCAGCGCGGTGCCGGCGACCCCGGCGAGCCCGATCCGCTCGTCGAGGAACGCGGCGGCCACCACGGCGGCGGTCGCCGGCTCGAGCAGGGTGGCGATCACCGCCGCACTGCCCGAGGTGGTGCGCAGGCCGGCGTACAGCAGGCCGTAGGCCAGCGCCATCGTGACCAGGCCCAGGTAGGCGAGCGTGGAAACGGCGACCGGGTCGGCGGTGACGACCGGGCTGCCGGCCAGGCCGCTGAGCAGCGCGAGCGGCAGCAGGACGACGGCGCCGACGGACGTGGTGACGGTGGTCAGGGCCAGCGGCGCGTGGCCCTGCGCGAGCGGGCGGCCCAGGACCGTCGTCAGTGCGTACGCCGACCCGGAGCCGACCGCCGCGAGCACGCCGAGCAGGGGGTTCGGCCCGGTGTCGCCGCCCGCCCCGAGGCTGACGAGCAGCAGGCCGCACACCGCGGCCGCGAGCACGAGCAGCCTCGAGGGCGAGGGTGTCCGGCGGGCGCGCACGGACTCGCCGACGGTCAGCAGCACCGGCGCGAGGCCCAGGCTGACGACGGTGGCGACGGAGACGCCGACCTGCACCACGGCGCCGAAGTAGAGCGCCTGGTACGCCGCCGTGCCGGCCCCGACGAGCACCGCCCGGCGTGGCTGCGCGCGCAGCAGGGTGGCCACGGCCCCGAGCCGGCGCAGCGCGACGACCGCGAGGCCGAGCACGGCCGCGGCGATGAGCATCCGGTAGGCGCTGACGACCAGGACCGACATCGGCGTGGCCTCGCGGACCACCTGGACGGCGAGGCCCCCGGTGCCCCAGAGGACGCCGGCGAGCGAGATCTGCAGCAGGCCCAGACGGGTCGGGTGCGGGTGACTGACGTGGTGCCTGGGGTGATGCACGGTGCTCCTGGACGGTCCGCGGGTGGGGGCGTCGGAGCGCGCGGCGCGGGCTCCGGTCAGACGACCGGAGGCGGCGGGAGGGTGCCGAGGAGGTGACGGGTCACAGGTCGATGGTGGCAGACGCCGGCGGGGAGCCGCACCCGACTTCCCGGGGAGCGCTCGGCGGGCGGGGCCTCAGGAGTCCAGGCGGTCCGCGATCGCGCGGAGCCGGCGGGCGGTGCGCTCGTGGCGGCGCGCGGGGCGCCGCGGCTGCGACGCCTTGGCGACGCGCTCGTCGATCTGGTGGCGGGCGAGGGTCAGCATCAGGGGGTCGAAGGCGCTCATGGTGGTGCTCCGTTCGGTGGGGGTGGCAGTGCGTGTGGTGCGGGTGCGGTGGGTGGGGTGCGGATGGCGGCTCAGACCTCGGTGAGGACCACGTCGCCGCTGACGGTCTTGGTGCGGACCTCGACGTGGTCGACGCCCTCCTCGGGCTGGCCCGCGCCCTGCAGGGTGGAGTGGATGCGGCCGGTGATGGTGGAGATGTCGGTCCAGACCGGGACCCCGGCGGGGATGCCGATCCGGACGTCGCCCGAGGCGCCCTTGACCGTGAACCGGCCGCGGCTGGCGGTGCTGATGTGCAGGTCGCCGCTGCCCGTGGACAGCGAGACGTCGTGGGTGGCCTCGACGACCTTGAGGTCCCCGGAGCCGGTCTTGACGGTCGCCGGGCCGTTGTTGGTGCCGACCTGCACGTCGCCCGACCCGGTGGAGACCGCCACGGCCGACGCGGTGTGCTCGACGTGGACGTCGCCGGAGCCGCTCTTGATCCGCAGCTCGGAGTCGGCCCGCTCGATGCGGATGTCGCCCGAGCCGGTCTCGACGGTGGCCGGCCGCCCGAAGGCCTCGAGCGTGACGTCGCCCGAGCCGCTCTTGACCTGCCCCGCGCCGAAGGCGCCGCGGCAGTCGACGTCGGCGCTGCCGCTCTTGACGGCCACGTCGCTGTCGGTGGGCACGGTGACGACCACGTGCAGCGCGGAGTCGCCGCTCAGGAAGCCGCCGCGCTGGCGGGGGGCGACGACGGTGAGCTGGTCGCCGGACTGCTCGACGAGCACGTCGGCGGCGTCGCGTCCGGAGATCTCGACGTGGGACTCGGTGGTGTCGGTGGCGCTCACCCGCACCGAGCCCTTGCCGAGCTCGACGTACAGGCGCACGGGGTGCCGGGTCTCGAAGTGGTGCACGGTCATGGCGGTCCTCTTTCGGGTGTGCTCGTCCGCGGGGCCGGCCTGGCGCCGGTCCCGGGTGGTGGGTGGGTGTCTGCTAGATCCAGCCGGTCATGCGGCGACCGGGCTTGTTGCCGCCCCCGAAGGGGTCCTTGCCGAGGAACGGGATGCTCGACAGATCGATGTCGACGTTGATCGAGCCGTGGTGGGTGGCCGAGCGCACGACGTTGACGAGCCAGGTGTTGAGCGACTGGCCGGCCTGCGCGGCGGCGTCCTCGGCGCGGGTCTTGACGGACTCGGGCAGCCGCAGGGTGATGCGCGCGACGCCGCCGTCCTCCTCGGCCTCGCCCCCGGGTGCCGGCGTGGCCGGGGCCACAGGCGGCGCCGTCGGGGCCGGGGCGGGCGTGTCGACGACGAAGTCGAGCTCGCGGCCGCTCAGCCGCACGTCGACCCCGCCGGCCGGCATCTCGGCGGTGATCTCGGAGGCCGCCTGGGAGATGGCCTCCATCAGCGCGAGGCGGGCGGCGGGGTCGAGCGCGAAGCCGAGGCGCTCGGCGATCTCACGGGCCTCCGGCCCCGCGCCCTCGGCCGCGGCCAGGAGGTCCCGGCGGAGGCTGTCGACGTACGGCGTGATGTCCATGTGCACCACTCTGACGCCACTGTGACGTCATGTCAAGGTCGCGTGACGCCAGAATGGCGTCGCGGTGACGCCACCGTCGGAAATGCGAGGTGACAATCGTGTTTCAACGAGCCCTCAGCGGGGAATCGGGCCCGTGGTCCACTCCCGGATCGCACCACCAGGATCGGTAGAGAAGAGGCCGCTCGATGGCGAGCTCCCTGTCCGTCCCCGTCGCCATGGCGAGCGACACGATCATCTCGGCCAGCTGGGTCGACTACCTGATCGTGCTGCTGTACTTCGCGGTCGTCCTCGGCATCGGCGTCGTCGCCCGACGGCAGGTGTCGGACTCGGTCGACTTCTTCCTGTCGGGGCGCTCGCTGCCCGCGTGGGTGACCGGCCTGGCGTTCATCTCCGCCAACCTCGGCGCGGTCGAGATCATGGGCATGTCGGCCAACGGCGCCCAGTTCGGTCTCCCCGCCGTCCACTACTTCTGGATCGGCGCCATCCCGGCCATGCTGTTCCTCGGCGTCGTGATGATGCCGTTCTACTACGGCTCCAAGGTGCGCTCGGTCCCCGAGTTCATGTTCCGCCGCTTCGGCACCGGCGCCCACCTGGTCAACTCGATCTCGTTCGCGGTCGCGCAGCTGCTCATCGCCGGCATCAACCTCTACCTGCTCGGCACGATCATCCGCGCGCTGCTCGGGTGGAACCTCTTCCTCGCGCTGCTCGTCGCGGCGGTCATCGTGCTGTCCTACATCACCCTCGGCGGCCTCTCCGCCGCGATCTACAACGAGGTCCTGCAGTTCTTCGTCATCGTCGCGGCGCTGCTCCCGCTCACGCTGCTCGGCCTGCACCAGGTCGGCGGCTGGGGCGGCCTCAAGGACAAGATCACCGAGAACGCCGGCACCGGCGGCGCCCCGCCGGCCGCCGACCAGCTCAACTCCTGGCCCGGCACGGCGCTCACCGGCTTCAACTCCGACTTCCTCTCGGTCGTGGGCATCGTCTTCGGTCTCGGGTTCGTGCTCTCGTTCGGCTACTGGACGACGAACTTCGTCGAGGTCCAGCGCGCCATGGCCACCGACTCCATCTCGTCGGCGCGCAAGACGCCGATCATCGGCGCCTTCCCCAAGATCCTGGTTCCGTTCATCACGATCCTGCCCGGCATGATCGCGGCGGTCCTGGTCACCGAGATCGCGCAGACCAAGGCGGGGGAGACCGTCGAGGGCGGGGCCGGCGGGACGGTGCAGTACAACGACTCGCTGATCCTGCTGATGCGCGACCTGCTCCCCAACGGCCTGCTCGGCGTGGCGATCGCCGGTCTGCTGGCGGCGTTCATGGCCGGCATGGCGGCCAACATCTCGGCGTTCAACACCGTGTTCAGCTACGACCTGTGGCAGCGGTACTTCGTCAAGGACCGCGACGACTCCTACTACCTCAAGGTCGGCCGGCTCGCGACGGTCGGCGCCACGGTGATCGCCGTGGGCACCGCGCAGCTGGCGGCGAACTTCTCGAACATCATGGACTACCTCCAGACGCTGTTCGGGTTCTTCAACGCCCCGCTGTTCGCGACCTTCATCCTCGGCATGTTCTGGAAGCGGATGACCGCGACCGCCGGCTGGACCGGTCTGGTCAGCGGCACGTTGGCGGCCATCGTGGTCGGGATCATCTCCACCGACGTCCTGGGCGGCCTCAGCCAGGGCTGGATCTCGCTCAGCGGCCAGGGTGCGTCGTTCGTGGCCGCCGGCGCGGCGTTCGTCGTCGACATCGTGGTGAGCGTCGTCGTCTCGCTGATGACCAAGCCGAAGCCACCCGAGGAGCTGCGCGGGCTCGTCTACTCCGAGACCCCGCGGGAGGACCTGGTCGACGCCAACGAGGCGACCTACCCGTGGTACCGCCGTACGATGCCGCTCGCCGGTGTCGCGCTCGCCATCGTCATCGTCCTGAACTTCGTCTTCTGAGGAGCAACGCATGACTGCCAACGGCACTTCCGAGCGCAAGCACCAGGCCGGCGCCTTCGACATCCGCAACATCATCGGCGGCCTGATCGGCGTCTACGGCGTGATCCTCACCCTCATGGGCCTCTTCGGCGACCCCGAGACCGAGAAGACCGGCGGCCCCAACGCCAACCTGTGGGCGGGCCTGATCATGCTCGCCGTGGGCCTGGCCTTCATCGCCTGGGCCCGCATCCGCCCGGTCGTCGTCCCCGAGCACGTCGACTCCGACGACGCCGCCTCCTAGGGGCAGGACCCGCACCTCGTCACCGCGCCCGGCCACCCGTGGCGCTGCAGCACCCGCGCGACCTTGACGGCGGTCGAGCAGCCCCGCCCGAACACCTGGGCGTAGCCGAGCCGCACGGTCGCGGCGCCGTACGTCGCCGCGTCGAGGTCCCGCTCGAGGTCGCGGTCGCGTGCCTCGGTGGAGTCGTGGAACAGCCGACCGTCCAGCTCGACGACGACCCCGCCGTAGTCGACGTCGCGATAGACGGTCGCGCCTCGCTCCCGGTGGCTCACGCTCCGCCGTGGTGCGCCGTGACCCGCACGCGTCGGCCAGGGCCGCGACGGCGCCGAGGTCGTCGGCCGCATCGGCTGCCACGTCGATGATCGCGTCGTCGTAGCGGATGCGCGGCGGGCCGAGGTTCCACTGCACACGTGCCCCGAAGTCGCGCAGACGCACCACGCGCACGCCGGCGGGCGCCCCGACCCGACGCTCCCACGGCACGGCCACGTCGATCACGCCCGCCCAGGCGCGCTGCTGCCAGGTGAGCGGTCCGGTGTGCTCGACGAACACCCCGGGGTGGACGCCGGTCAGCTCACGCCGGCGGACCATCCGTGCCAGGTTGCTGGGCCGCACGCCTGCGGCGAGCAGCTGCCGTCTGCTGACGACACCGTCCTGCTCGCGCATCAGCCGCGACACCTCGTCCATGGCTCGAGCGTGAGCCAGCACCGGGAGCAACGAAAGCGGCGAAGCAGCCCCCGCTGACGGTGGTCGCGCCCTACAGGTCGAAGAGGGAGCCGGAGTCGCTGATGTCGACGTCGGTCTTCGGCTGGTGCTTCTCGCCGGAGCTCGCCGGCTTCGGCTTCGCCTCGGCCTGCGGCTCGGGCTCAGCCTCGTCCTCCGGCTCGGCTTCGAGCTCGGGCTCCGCCTCCGGCTCGGTCGCGGGCGTCTCCTCCGGCGCGTCGGCGTCGCTGGCGAGCGAGGTCGCGGCGGCGCTGAGGGCGGCGCCCGGGGAGGTGCTCTCCTCGGCCTCCGGCGCCGCCGGCACGGGCTCCGGCTCGGGCTCCGGCTCCGCGGGGGCCTCGGCCTTCGGCGCGGGCGCCGACGGCGCGGGGGCCTCGATGTCGAACAGCGACCCGGACTCCGGGATCTCCGCTGCCGGCGCGGCGACCGCGGGCGCGGGCTCGGCCTTCGCCTCCGGTTCCGGCTCGGCTTCCGGCTCCGGCTCGGCCGCGGGTGCGGGTGCGGGCTCGGCCTTCGCGGGCGCCGGGGCCGGCTCGGCCGCGGCGATGTCGAACAGCGACCCGGACTCGGGGATCTCCGTGGTCGGCTGCGCGGCCTCGGCCGCAGGCTCCGCTGCCGGCTCGGGCTCGGGCTGCTTCGCGGGCTCGGGCTCGGCCTGCTTCGCCGCCGGGGCGACGACGGGCTCGGGGGAGGCGATGTCGAACAGCGACCCGCCTCCGGAGCCGAGCTCCACCGCCGGGGCGGCCTCGGCCTCAGGCTCCGGCTCGGACGCCGTCGCCGGCTCCGGGGCGGCCTTCGCCTGCGGCTCCTCGGTGTCGCCACCGAGGTCGAACAGCGAGCCGCCGCCCGACGCCAGGTCCGTGGTGGGCTCGGCCTTCGTCTCCGCCGGGGCCTCGGGCTCCGGTGCGGACGTCGCCTCGGGCTCGTCGTCGTCGCCGAGGTCGAACAGCGAGCCGCCCGTCTTCTCGACGGGCTTCGCCGACGGCGCGGGGTCGGGCGTCGACTCCACGTCGTCGGGGGACGTCATCTCGGGGTCGTCGAAGAGCGACGAGCCGCCGGAGGCCTTGGCCAGCGGCCCGGCGTCCTCGGTGTCGACGACGGTGTCCTCGGTGATCGTGTCGTCGCCGGCCTCGGGCTCGGCCTTCGTGGCCTCGTCCTTGTCGGGGTCCTTCTCGGCAGGCCTGGCCTTGGCGGCGGCGCCGGCGCCGGCACCCGCGCCGGGCGCGAGCTTGGTGGCCTGCTCACCCTTGACCGAGGCGAGCAGCATCTGCGCGACGTCGAGGACCTCGACCTCCTCGCGGGCCTCGCCCTTCGCCTGGGCTGCGGTCAGGCCGTCGGAGAGCATCACCCGGCAGAACGGGCAGCCGACCGCGATCTGGTCGGCGCCGGTGCCGACGGCCTCGTTGGTGCGGTTGACGTTGATCCGCTCGCCGGTGTTCTCCTCCATCCACATGCGGGCGCCGCCGGCGCCGCAGCAGAACGAGCGCTCGGAGTTGCGCTCCATCTCGACGAGCTCGGCGCCGGGGAGGATCTGGAGCAGCTCGCGCGGCGGGGAGTAGACGCCGTTGTGGCGGCCGATGTAGCACGGGTCGTGGTAGGTGATCGAGCGCTTGTGGGCGCCGGCGCCGTCGTTGACCGGGGTCAGCTTGCCCTCGCGGACGAGGCGGTTGAGCAGCTGGGTGTGGTGGACGACCTCGAGCTCGATGCCGAAGTCGGAGTACTCGTTCTTGAGGGTGTTGAAGCAGTGGGCGCAGGTCGAGACGACGGTCTTGGCCTTCGCCTCCTTCAGCGTCTCGACGTTCTGCTGGGCCAGGCCCTGGAAGACGAACTCGTTGCCGGCGCGGCGCGCCGGGTCACCCGAGCAGGTCTCGCCGTTGCCGAGGACGCCGAAGCTCACGCCGGCGATGTCCAGCAGCTCGGCCACGGCGCGGGTGGTCTTCTTGGCGCGGTCCTCGTAGGCACCGGCGCAGCCGACCCAGAAGAGCCAGTCGACCTCGTCGAGGGACTCGATCGACTCGCCGACGACCTTGACCTCGAAGTCGAGGCCCTTGGCCCAGTCCATGCGCGCGTTGGGCGACATGTTCCACGGGTTGCCCTTGTTCTCCAGGCCCTTGAAGAGACCGTTGAGCTCGGCCGGGAAGTTCGACTCCACCAGCACGGCGTGGCGACGCATGTCCATGATGTGGTCGACGTGCTCGATGTCGACGGGGCACTGCTGGACGCAAGCGCCGCAGGACGTGCAGTTCCACAGCACCTCGGGGTCGATCACCGCGGCGCCGCTGTCGGGCATGTAGAACCAGTCGTCGCCGGTGTCGCCGATCAGCGGGCGCTCGACCTCGCGGGTCAGCGTGTCGTTGCCCTCGAGCAGGGCGGCGCGGGCCTCGTCACCCTCGGCCCGGAGGTACGGCGCCTTGGCGAAGGCGTGGTCGCGCAGCGCGGTGATGAGCAGCTTGGGTGACAGCGGCTTCTCGGTGTTCCAGGCGGGGCACTGCGACTGGCAGCGGCCACACTCGGTGCAGGTCGAGAAGTCCAGGATGCCCTTCCAGCTGAAGTCCTCGATGGCGCCGACGCCGAGCTTGGAGTCCTCGTCGAGGTCGTCGATGTCGTCGAGCGTGATCGCCTTGCCGTCGGAGGTGAGCGGCTTCATGGCGCCGAGCGCCGTGCGGCCGGACGACTCGCGCTTGAACCAGATGTTGAAGAACACCGAGAACCGGTGCCAGGCGACGCCCATCGTCAGGTTCAGCGAGATCGTGATCATCCACGCGAACGAGATGATGATCTTGAGCATGGCCACGAGGTAGACGAGGTTCTCGAGGGTGCCCTCGGACAGGCCGGAGAACGCCTCGCCCAGCCAGAACGTCAGCGGGAAGTGCAGCGCGGAGGCGTGGTCGGCGTGCGAGCCGTGGGAGAGCAGGGCGTACTCGAGCCCGCGCAGCGTGACGATGCACAGGCCGACGCCGAGGATCACGGACTCGACGAAGTAGCCCTGCCACATGGTCGAGCCCCAGAAGCGGCCCTTGACGCCGCGGGTGCGCTCCTTGGGGCGGCGGGCGCGGTAGGCGATGAACCCGACGATCGCCGCGATCATGACGACCGTGAAGAGCTCGGTGACCCACTCGTAGAGGAAGAACGTGCCGATCAGCGGCAGCGCGAACTCCGGGTCGAAGAGCTGCCCGAACGCCGTCAGCAGCGTGAAGAACAGCAGCCCGAAGCCGACGAACACGAACCAGTGGGCGATCCCGACGATCGTCCACTGGAGCATCCGGGTGTGGCCGAGCGTCTCCTTGAGCATCACGAGGGTGCGACCCAGGGGGTTGTCCGTGCGGGCCGCCGGCTGGCCGATCCTGAGTGTGGCGAGGATGTCGCGGATCGCCCGGACGAACAGGGTGATGCCGACGGCGGTGATGGCCAGCGAGACAACGATGGCGACGATCTGCATGCGCGAGGACTCCTCGTCGAACGGTTGCCGGTCGAGAGGCGACGGGCGAGGCGAGCCTAGAGGTCCCGGCCCGCCCCGTCAGTGCCACATCCGGGTGAGGGAATCCTACCCGGCGGTAACTTCGATCTCGCGCCGTGTCAGCGTGCGACCACCTTGAGCGGCCGCGTCGCCGAGCGGTCGGCGTACGACCCGGTGAGCGCGAGAGCCTTGCGACCGACGGCCTTCGGCACCTTCAGCCGTACGACGGACGTGCCGCGCGCGGTGGCCTTGCCGCGGGCGACGACCTTGCCGCCCAGGCGCAGCGTCCAGGCCTCGCCGGGGGCGAGCCTGCTCAGGGTCACGGTCACCCGCTTGCCGCGCACGGCCTTGGCGGGCGCGCTGATGGCCAGCTTCGCCGCCGGGAGCCCGACCTTGACCCCGGTCGAGGTCGCGGAGGCGGGCTCGTAGCCGGCGGTCGTCGTCGTGACGGCGACGGTGAGCAGGGCGCCGAGGTCGCGCGCGAGCGGCACGTAGGTCGACCTGGTGGCGCCCGGGATCGCGACGCCGTTGCGCCGCCACGCGTACGACGTGCTCTCGGCGGCCGGCTCGGTGGCCCGCGTCGTGACGGCGAGCGAGCGCCCCACGCGGGGCGTGCCGGTCACGGTGACGCCGCCTCCGGTCATCGTGCCGAGGGTGACGGGGCCGTCGGCCGAGCCGGTCGCCGAGGCCGGGACGAAGCCGTTGCGCTCGGCGGTGACCCTCAGGGTCAGGAGGTGCCCGACATCCGCGGGCGTGGGCTCGTAGACCAGTCCCTCGGCTCCCTCGATGGCGTCCAGGCGGGGGCCCCCCTCGCCCTCCGACTGGCGCAGCCACTGGTAGTCGTAGGAGTCGGGCAGGGGGGAGGTGTCCGCCTCCAGGGTGCCGACGAGCCACTCGCCGACGCGCGGGACGCCGCGCACCGTGACGGCCGGGGCGGTCTCGAACTTCCCGGGCGCGACGTAGCCGTCGGCGTCCACCCGCACGACCCCGTCGAGGTAGCCCTCCTTGTGGGCGGTGATCGTGACGGACAGCAGCGCGTCGAGGTCGCCGGCGGTCGGGGTGAAGGTTCCGCTCGTCTCCGGGCGCGGCTGCCCGTCGGCCTCCCACGCGTAGCTCACCGAGTCGGGCTCCACCGACCACACGGCGCCCTCGACGGTGACGGGCGTGCCGACCACCGGGTCGTCGTCGGACAGCGTCGGCGCCTCGAGCGCGCCGATCCGGGCGTAGGTGAGCGCGGACCGGTAGCGATCGAGCTCGACGCCGACGACCCGGGCGTCCGACCGGAGCGGCGGCAGCTCCGTAAGCTCCTTCTCGCCCCAGGTGACGACCTCGCCGTCCGCGGTCACGGCCGCGGACCACCAGAAGCCGGTCGACACCGCCACGACGGTCTCCTCGGCGAGGGAGGCGGGCACGTCGAGCTGACCCTCGTAGCCGGCGCCCCAGGCGATCACCTCGCCCTCGTCGGTCAGGGCGATGGCGTTCTGGTCGCCGAGGTCGACCTCGACGATGGTCTCGTCGGCGCGGTCCGCGGGGAAGGGGTTGCTGTACGACGCTGTGAGGAAGACGCCCGCGGAGACCGTCTTGCCGTCGTCGGTCAGGGCGACCGAGCCGCCGTACGACGTGTCGGCGGCGACGAACTCGCGCCCGGCGAGCTCGTCGGGGTCGAAGCCCAGCTCGTTCAGGTTGGAGTCGGTGCCCCAGAGGCGCAGCTCGCCGTCGGTCGTGACGCCGATGGCCTGCGACCGGTACGCCGTGACGTCGCGGTAGGTCGCGGCGGCGTCCTCCTCGTCCAGGGCGAGCCCGGATCCCCAGACGTGCACGTGACCGGTGTCGTCGAGCGCGAGACCGAACGACTGCCCGACCGCGACGTCCACGATCTTCTCCGCGAACGACGGCGTGGCGTGCGTGCTGCCCGTGTAGTAGTCGGCCGCCCAGTGGAGGCGGCCGTCGCTGGCGATGCCGTAGGTCGCGTTGGAGGAGAGCTCGATCTGCGAGTAGGCCAGGTCGGGGAGCCGGCTGGAGTCACTGCGACTCCACTCCGACACGGCGAAGACCGGAGCCACGGGCGTCGCCGGGTCGGCGGTCGCGGCGGGCGGGGCGAGGGCGGACAGGGTCGCCGCGATCGCCACGACGGCGAGGGCCAGGGCGGGACGGGGGCGGGCGGAGCGCAGGGGCACGGGTCAACCTCGGGACGGGAGCAGGAGGGACCGATGCAAGCACCCTCGTGGCCCTCCCGCAGGCGAACGACGGATCCCGTCGCCGCGCAACCGCGAGGCTCGCGTGCGTCGCGGGACCTCAGCGCAGGCGCTGGACCCGCCCGGCGCGGTTGAAGACGACGGTCATGACGACCTTGCGCTTGGTCGCCGTCTTGGCGCAGAAGCGGTACGTCGCGCCCAGGCGCTGGTAGGGCTGGCCGACCGCCCGCATCACGCGCTGGGTGGTCATGCCGCGGCGCACCAGGCGCTCGACGCGCGAGACCCGCTTGCGCAGGCCGGGGTTGCGGCAGGAGTCGGGCTTGACGCCCTGGGTGCGCTCCCACATCTGGAGGTAGGCCTCGGCGCCGCGCGACATGTCGTCGACGATCGCGCCGCCGTCGCGTCCGGCGACCTTGCGCAGGTCCTCGATCCAGTCGGGGTAGAGGCCGTACTGCGCGACGCCGTCCTTGTTGATGTCGTAGACCCGCTTGCCGGCCGTCTGGCGCTTGACGGTGACGCCGTTGAGGCCGCGGAAGGGGTAGCGCACCTTGTTGGCGACGTTGGCTCCGCGCGGGTCGCCCTGTGCGCCGAGGCCGTTGATGTCGGCGCCGAAGCCGAAGCCGAAGTAGTAGCGCTTGTCGGTCCAGCCGAGGTGGCGGCGCCACTTGCCGACGAAGCCCGTCGAGTCGCCGGCGTACGGCGTGATGAAGCCGCCCAGCTTGTAGATGCGCGGGTAGGTGTCGGGGGTCGACCAGGAGTGGCTCGAGACGATCCCGGGATAGTTCATCCGGTCGATCTGGTCGACCGCGGACGTGCGGGCCTTCACGCTGAGGTGGTCGGGGTCGAAGATCATCCGGCGCTTCGCGAGCCCGGTGATGGTCTTCTCCCCGAGCGTGGTCAGCCCGCGCGCGTTGCAGTGGGCCGGCGGCCCGTAGAGGGGTACGGCGGGCAGGGCGCCGCCGAAGAGCTGGCCGATCGCCCCGAAGAGCGCGTCCTGCTGCTGGTCGTCGATCTGCGGCGCGGCCAGCTGGGGCCGGTCGGTGGTCTCGCCGTCGGCCGGCTCGCAGTGCTTCATGTCCCAGAAGCTGCCGGTCTCCAGGAAGTTGGCGGAGTTGATGACCACCCCGGTGGTCCCGGCGTCGCCGGCCACGCCCGCGAGCGCGTTGTCGAACTTGTTGACCAGCTCCATCTGGCGCACGCCCATCCTGTGCACCTCGTCGAGCTGGCGGTCGATCTCGCCCGCGCTGCACGCCGGCACGTCCTTGCCGAGGACCCGCTTGAACGTGCAGCCGAACGGGATGCTCGTCTCGATGCCCATCACCACGGCCATCCGGCCGGAGTTGATGACCTTGCGGGCCTGGAAGGGGTTGGTGACGATCCGGTAGAAGCCCTTGCCGGGACCGCCGTACTGGGCGTCGATGTAGTCCTGGAACTTGTGCATCTGGCGCGCCTGGAGCCGGATCGAGTCCATGTCGTCGCAGGAGTTGCGCTTGAGCGGGTAGATCTCGCAGAGCTTGTTGTTCTCGACGAGCAGGTTGACGAAGAGCCGCTGGCCGCCGCGCCAGGAGCGCTCCATCCAGCGGTAGTAGGTGCCCTCGTGGGTCAGCGAGTCGGGCGCGGGCCAGTCCTTGAACGTCGGCCAGCCCACCGGGTCGTGGCTCGGCTGCCCGGACAGGAAGGTCTCCAGGACGGAGCCGTTGCCACCGGTGGCGCGGTGGTCCGCGCAGTCGACCAGCGCGTAGGGCGCGCCGTAGCGGTCCCAGGGCTTGCCGCAGTGGGCCTCGCCGCCGAGGAACTCGAAGGCCATGCCGTGGGTGTGGGCGTCGACGTAGCCACGCACCTCCTGGATCGGGGTGACGCCGCCGTGCGGGCGGCCCACGACGTCGATGCCCGACTCGGGGTAGGCGGAGCAGCCGCCCACCCGCTCGAGCCGGAAGCCGGTCGGCCTCGCGCCGAGGGCGAGCCGGCCGCCGTCCGCGCGCAGGCTGCGGCCGCCGCGCAGGGTGAAGGTGAACGTCGCGCCGGTCTTGCGCACGGTCCAGTCGGCGTCGGGGCTGGGTCGGCCCGCGAGCCCGGCGCGGGAGAGGAAGTCGCGCCTGGCGCCGTAGACGAGGTAGCTGCCGAGGTCGGTGGCCTTGAAGTAGAAGGGCGCGGCCCGGGTGGCGCGCACGCGGCTGAGCGCGAGGCCCGAGCCGGCGCGGGTGACGTAGCGACCCGCGCTGCTCAGGGCGTAGCAGCCGCCGGCCATCGCGTAGCGGGTGCGCGGCAGCGCGGTGCGCCTGCCCGTGAGGTACACCTTGGTGAGCCGGGGGTCGGGGAGCCGGCGCTGGCTGGCGGCGTAGGCGGCGCCGGCGCGGCGCTGGGCGGCGGTGGTGGGGTCCTGGGTGTCGGTGCCGACCTCACCGGCGCGCGAGACGGCGTTCTTGGTCGCGGGGTCGTGGTGGTCGTGCGGCGGGGTGCCCGGCGGGTCGACGTGGGGCAGCGACTCGAGCGCCGCGACCTTGCTGGCGTCGTAGTCGTCGAGCAGCGAGCCCTCCCGCTGGCCGAACGACGGCACCGACTGCAGGGCGCCGACGAGCAGGGCCCCGGAGGCCACGGCCGCCCAGATGACGCGGCGACGGGATCGGGGATCGGTACGGCGCATGGGGGCTCCTGGGTCGACTGGCGACAGGATCACCCACGCATCGGGTCCTGTCGAGGGACCAACGGCCGAGCGGCCCCGGCGTCACGCCCTCCGATGCGACGCGAGAGCGAGGCGGCCGTGCGGCACACCTCCTCGGTGAGCCCGGGAGGAGGGGCGCCCTCGTAGGTGGCGGCGACGGCCGCCAGCGGGTGCGCGTTGTGGTCGAGCACCGCGGCGGCCACGCTGGCGAAGCCGAGGGTCACCTCGCCGTCCTCCTCGGCGTGCCCGGCGCGGCGCACGGCGGACAGCAGGGAGCGCAGCTCGCTGGGACGCCGCGGGCCGCGGCCGGTGCGGTCCACGAACGCCGCCGCCTCCGGGTAGAGCGCCCGGACCTGGGGCGCCGGCAGCGCCGCGAGGAGCGCCCGGCCGCTGGCGGTGAGGTGGGCCGGGAGCCGGACCCCGATGTCGGTCACGAGCGGCGGCCGCCCCGGCGCGCGCTCCTCGACGACGTAGAGGACGTCGCGACCGTGGAGGACCGCCAGGTGCGCGGACTCGCCGGTGCGGTCGACCAGCGCCGCGAGCTGGTGGCGGGCGATGCGCTGCAGCGGCGCCTGACGGGAGTAGCCGCTGCCGACCTCGAAGGCGGCGACGCCGAGGCCGTAGCTGCGCTCCTCGGCCAGGTGGACCACGAAGCCCTCGGCGACCATGGCCGCCAGCAGGTGGTAGGCCGTGCTCCGCGGCAGGTCGCAGGCCCGGCTGATGTGCTCGAGCGGGACCGGGTCGGGCTGGCTGGCGAGGTACCGCAGCACCCGCAGCGTGCGGGTCGCTGCCGGGACCTGGCTCATGGCCACGAGTGTGCCCTGGACGCGACCGACCCCGCCCGGCAGGCCGGGCGGGGTCGGTCGGGTGAGCGGGTGGAGCGGGGGTCAGCGGCGGATCTGGGCGTTCGCGATGCCGATGTCGATCACGGCGCCGGTGCCGTCGAGCAGGGTGATGCGGGCGCCGATGACCATGACGCCGGCGCTGAGTCGCTGCACGACCTTCTCCTGGATCTTCAGCACGCCCGGGATCTCGATCACGCCGGACGACGGGATCTGCTGCGTCTCGCCGTTGACGACCAGGGCGCCGATCTGCGTGCCCGTGGCGCTGCGCGTGAGGCGGCCCTTGGCGTTGCGGGTCACGGTGGCGCGGGCGGTGACGCCCCGCAGGACGACCTGCCCGTTGCCCAGGCGGATGCGGCCCACCGAGCCCTGCTCCCACATGCGGGCGCCGCGGCGGGTCTGCTTGGCCATCTGCTGGGTGCGCAGGGCGTTGACCGTGGCCGCGCCCGGGAGGTTGACGCCCGCGGTGTCGCGGGTGGCGATCCGGCCCTGGGTGCCGGTGCAGGGCATCGGCAGGTACGGCGTGCGGCCGACCTTGACGTTGTTGGCCAGGGCCGAGGCCCGGACGCCGGCGGAGTAGCCCTTGAAGGTGCCGTGGCGGGCGCCGCTCTGGATCTTGGCGGCCGAGAAGGCGACCTGCGTGCGGGTGCGCGTGGGCAGCACCCGGATGTCGATGCCGTCGGTGGTGACGCGCACGCCGTTGCGCAGGCTGCGCGACTGCGTGACGCCGATCCGGATGGTCGCCAGGCCGGGGATGGTGAGCGGGCGGTTCAGCGACGGGACGCGGACCTCGCGGGCGGGTCCGGCGACCGGCTTGTAGACGGCCTTGAGGACGCTGGAGCTGCCCTCGGTGCGGAAGCGGGAGCCGTCGTGGAATGCCCGCGACTGCGACGTCACGCCCTCGAGGGTCAGCCGGCCGAGCGCGCCCTGCGCGATGACGACCTCGGCGATGCGCTGCGTGGAGTACGACGAGACGACCTTGCCGCGCTTGGCGGTCCAGACGCGGGTGCGGATCCCGGTGACGTTCCCGATGCCGGGCAGGGTGGCCTCGGCGACGTAGTTGGTGCGGTTGACGCCGGCGCGGTTGGTGCAGCCGATCGACTGGTACGCCGTGGCCTCGCCCGAGCTGACGGGGATGTCGCCACCGCGCGCGACGCTGCCGAAGCCGGACGCGCCGAGGGCGAACGAGGTCTTCACGACCTTGGCCGCCGAAGGCGCCGGGGCGGCCGCCGTGCTCGGCGTGGCTGCCGTCAGCGCGGCGACCAGTCCGACGCTGAGGAGCGCGGAGGGGATGCGCAGAGATCGCTTCATGGGGGACTCCTTCGGGGGATGGGCAGTGCCCGGTGGTGCTGGCTCAACGAGAAAGTGTGAGGTGAGTTACCCCCTGTTCACTGAACTTGTGCACGGAATTCATGAAGCGCCTGCGTCTCGGATCCGAGACGGAGCCCGGTTCGCGGCCCTGTCGGAGTCGGTCGCGTGGCGGTGGGATGGGCCCATGACCTCGCCCGCCCCCGCTCCCGTGCTCGTCGACGTCGGCCCCCTCCGCCTGGAGGACGTCGTCTCCGTGGCACGCGACGGGGCGCCGGTGCTGATGGGCGAGGAGGCGCTCGCGGCCCTGTCCCGGGCCCGGGAGGTCGTCGACCGGCTGGCGTCGGCCACCACGCCGGCGTACGGGATCTCGACCGGCTTCGGGGCGCTCGCCACCCGGCACATCCCGGCCGAGCTCCGCGCCCAGCTCCAGCGCTCGCTGGTGCGCTCGCACGCGGCGGGCTCCGGGCCGGAGGTCGAGCGGGAGGTGGTGCGTGCGCTGATGCTGCTGCGCCTGTCGACGCTGGCCACCGGCCACACGGGTGTGCGGGTGGGCACCGCCCGGCTGCTCGCCGACCTCCTCAACCACGGCATCACCCCGGTCGTGCACGAGTACGGCTCGTTGGGCTGCTCCGGCGACCTGGCTCCGCTCGCGCACTGCGCCCTCGCGCTCATGGGCGAGGGGACCGTCCGGGACGCGAGCCGCGTCCTGGTGCCGGCCGGGGAGGCGCTGGCCGCCGCCGGGCTGACGCCGGTCGAGCTGGTCGAGAAGGAGGGGCTCGCGCTGATCAACGGCACCGACGGGATGTTGGGCATGCTCGCGATGGCGATCGCGGACCTGCGCCGCCTGCTGCGGACGGCGGACGTCGCGGCCGCCATGTCGGTCGAGGCCCAGCTGGGCACCGACCGGGTCTTCGCCCCCGAGCTGCAGGCGATCCGTCCGCACCCGGGCCAGGCGCTCTCGGCGGCCAACCTCACCCGGCTGCTCGCCGGGTCCGGCGTCGTCGCCTCCCACCGCGGGCCCGACTGCAACCGCGTCCAGGACGCCTACTCGCTGCGCTGCGCGCCCCAGGTGCACGGCGCCGCCCGCGACACCGTCGAGCACGCGGCGCTCGTCGCGGGGCGCGAGCTGGCCAGCGCCGTCGACAACCCGGTGGTGCTCACCGACGGGGACGGCCGGGTGGAGTCCAACGGCAACTTCCACGGTGCGCCGGTGGGCTACGTGCTCGACTTCCTGGCGATCGTCGCCGCCGACGTGGCCAGCATGAGCGAGCGGCGCACCGACCGGTTCCTCGACAGGTCGCGCAGCCACGGGCTGCCGCCGTTCCTCGCGCACGACCCTGGGGTCGACAGCGGCCTGATGATCGCGCAGTACACGCAGGCCGCGGTGGTCTCCGAGCTGAAGCGGCTGGCGGTGCCGGCGTCGGTGGACTCGATCCCCTCCAGCGCCATGCAGGAGGACCACGTGTCGATGGGCTGGTCGGCCGCCCGCAAGCTGCGCCGCGCCGTCGACGGGCTGACCCGGGTGGTCGCGATCGAGGTGATGACCGCGGCGCGGGCGCTCGACCTGCGCGCCCCGCTCGCCGCCTCGCCCGCCACCGCTGCCGTCGTACGGCTGCTGCGCGAGGGCGGGGTCGAGGGCCCCGGCCCCGACCGGCACCTGGCGCCCGAGATCGAGGCGGCGGTGTCGCTCGTCGGCTCCGGCGCCGTCCTGACCGCCGTCCACGACGTGATCGGAGAGCTCGCATGACCGTGCCCAACCCCCGCCTCCCCATCCGCGCCGCGCGCGGCCGCGAGCTGACCGCGAAGTCGTGGCAGACCGAGGCGCCGCTGCGGATGCTGATGAACAACCTCGACCCCGACAACGCCGAGCGGCCCGAGGACCTCGTCGTCTACGGCGGCACCGGCAAGGCCGCCCGCAGCTGGGAGGCCTACGACGCGCTGGTGCGGACCCTGCGCGACCTCGAGGACGACGAGACGATGCTCGTGCAGTCGGGCAAGCCGGTCGGCGTCATGCGCACCCACGCCTGGGCGCCGCGGGTCCTGATCGCCAACTCCAACCTGGTCGGCGACTGGGCCGACTGGGAGGAGTTCCGGCGGCTGGAGGACCTCGGCCTGACGATGTACGGCCAGATGACCGCCGGGTCCTGGATCTACATCGGCACCCAGGGCATCCTGCAGGGCACGTTCGAGACGTTCGCCGCGGTGGCGGACAAGCGGTTCGGCGGGACGCTCGCCGGCACGATCACCGTGACCGCCGGGCTGGGCGGCATGGGTGGCGCGCAGCCGCTGGCCGTGACCATGAACGACGGCGTGGTCATCTGCCTCGAGTGCGACCCCGACCGCATCGAGCGGCGCCTCGAGCACCGCTACCTCGACGTCCGCGCCGACTCGCTCGACGAGGCGGTCGCGATGGCGGTCGCGGCCCGCGACGCCCGCACGCCGCTGTCGATCGGCGTGCTCGGCAACGCCGCGGTGATGCTGCCGGAGCTCCTGGAGTCCGGCGCCCCGGTCGACATCGTCACCGACCAGACCTCGGCGCACGACCCCCTCTACTACCTGCCCGCCGGCACGCCGTACGACGCGTGGGCGACCGAGCGCGAGGCCGACCCGGTGGGCTTCACCCGGCGCGCGCGCGAGTCCATGGCGACGCACGTGCGGGCGATGGTGGAGTTCCAGGACCGCGGCGCCGAGGTCTTCGACTACGGCAACTCGATCCGCGACGAGGCGCGCAAGGGCGGCTACGACCGGGCCTTCGACTTCCCCGGCTTCGTCCCGGCCTACATCCGGCCGCTCTTCTGCGAGGGCCGCGGGCCGTTCCGCTGGGCCGCGCTCTCGGGCGACCCGGCCGACATCGCCGCCACCGACCGGGCGATCCTCGAGCTCTTCCCGGACAACGAGCGCCTGCGGAAGTGGATCACCATGGCGGGGGAGCGCGTGGCGTTCCAGGGACTGCCGGCTCGGATCTGCTGGCTGGGCCAGGGCGAGCGCCACCTGGCCGGGCTGCGCTTCAACGAGATGGTCGCCTCGGGCGAGCTCTCGGCGCCGGTCGTGATTGGCCGCGACCACCTCGACTGCGGCTCCGTCGCCTCGCCGTACCGGGAGACCGAGGCGATGCTCGACGGCTCCGACGCCATCGCCGACTGGGCGATCCTCAACGCGCTGGTCAACACCGCCTCGGGCGCCAGCTGGGTCTCCTTCCACCACGGTGGCGGCGTCGGCATGGGTCGCTCCCTGCACGCCGGCCAGGTCTGCGTCGCCGACGGCACCGCGCTGGCCGCCGAGAAGATCGAGCGCGTCCTCACCAACGACCCCGCCATGGGCGTCATCCGTCACGTCGACGCCGGCTACGACCGCGCCGCCGAGGTCGCCGCCGAGCGCGGCGTCCGCATCCCCATGCGGGAGTAGCGCTCTGCAGGCGGAGGTGAGGAGGGCCGTGGCAGAGTGAGCGCGTGACGTCACAGCCGGCCCGCTCACGGGCGACCCTGACCGACATCAGCTCGCGCGCGTGGGAGCACCCCGCTGACCAAGGGGCCCTGGTGGCGCTGCGGCGGCTCAAGGGGTTCGACACCGTGCTCAAGGCGGTGTCGGGGATGTTCAACGAGCGGGCGTTCCGACTGGTGTTCCTGGGCTCGGCCGTCCGGGTCGACGAGCGCCAGTTCCCGGCGCTGCACCACCAGCTGCTCGACGTGGCGCGCGTGCTCGACGTCGCGGAGGTGCCCGAGCTCTACGTCGTCGCCAACCCGACGCTCAACGCGATCACGGTCGGCATGAACAAGCCGTTCATCGTGCTCAACTCCGGGCTGGTCGACCTGCTCGACGAGGACGAGCTGCGCTACGTCATCGCCCACGAGCTGGGCCACGCGGTCAGCGGCCACGCCGTCTACCAGACGCTCCTGCAGCGGCTCCTCCAGCTGACCGGCGTCCTCAACAGCCTGCCGCTGGGCGCGCTCGGCGTCCGCGCGATCGTCGCGGCGCTCTACGAGTGGTCGCGCAAGGCCGAGCTGTCCGCCGACCGGGCCGGGCTGCTGGCCACCCAGGACCCCGCCACGGCGTTCCGGGTGCACATGCAGCTGGCGAGCGGCGGCCACCTCGACGAGCTCGACATCACGTCGTTCTTCGCGCAGGGCCAGGAGTACCTCGACGCCACCGACCTGCGCGACTCCGTCCTCAAGCTGCTGCTCATCGAGAACCGCACCCACCCGTTCGCCGTCGTCCGCGCGACCGAGCTGCGCCGCTGGGTCGACTCGGGCGAGTACACCCGCTTCCTCGCCGGCGACTACCCGCGTCGCAGCGCCGACGACGACGCCAAGGTCAGCGACGCCGCCAAGGCCGCGGCCGCCAGCTACGCGGACACCTTCCAGCAGACCCAGGACGCCCTCGGGAAGATGGTGCACGACCTCGCCGGCGTCGCGGGCAGCGTCAAGCTCTGGCTCGACGAGAGGCTGCGCCGCGACACCGACTGAGCTACGGCCGCGGCTTCGGCTGGGGCTTCGGGGTGACGACGGCGGTGGGGCCCGCGGACGGGACCGGCGCGACGACCGCGGGCGGCACTGGTGAGGTCACCGGCGGCACGACCGCGAACGGCGGCTGGGCCTCGGAGACGGCCCCGTCGCCGGTCCCCGGCTCGTCGAGGCAGGTGCCGCGACGCTGCTCGCGCTCGGCCAGGGGGAAGACGTTGAAGAGCTGGGTCGTCCCGTTGAACCAGCCGCAGCCGACCTTCCGATTCTCGCGGCGGCCGATGGCCGCCTGCTCCGGCTCGATGGCGAGCGGGTCGCCGTTGCCGCGGAAGATCTGGGCCCCCTCTACGGGGTTCCCCTGGGCGTCGTAGACGAACAGGCTGCGCACCTTGACGCTGTCCACGCGCAAACCGGGCTGGTGGTGGCCGGCACGGTAGCCGGCGTTGTAGCCGGTGCCGCTGTAGATGTCGCCGTGCTGCCCCGCGGAGGCGAAGCCGAGCGACACCACCACCGCCGCGACGTTGGCGGCGATGAGCGCCAGCCGAGGGAGTAGCGGACGGTCCGGCCCGGAGCCGGGCCACAGCCGCCCGAGACCGATGAGCACGCTGACCACGATGGCGGCGAGCAGCACGGCGGGCCCGAGGAGGGTGACCCCCAGGGTCGGCAGGAGCGTGACGTACTCCCACTCTCCCGTGGCCTGGTCGACGAAGGTCACCGCGATCCAGGCGCGCAGCACCCACCACGCGGGGCGGGCTGCCTCGGCGATGGCCCAGGCCTGACGGCTCCAGGGGTGACTCTCCACGAGCTCGAAGAAACGCGCGCGGAGCCGGTCCAGGTCGTCGGTGAGGCTGGCGCGCGTCGGTCGCCCGGGCAGCGGCAGCCGTCGGCGGCTCCGGGAGCGCTCGGGCAGTCCCGCCGCGGCGCGCAGCTCGGCGGCGTACGCCGCGGGGTCGCCCAGCACGTCGGCGCCGTCGGCGACCTGGTCGGAGAGGTCGGCCTCGAGCCCGCCGAGCAGCTCCTCGCGCTCGTCGTCGCTGAGGTCGGCCAGGCGGGCGCGCACGTCGGCGACGAAGGCCTCGACCTCGGGCCGGGTGGGGGTGCGGGTGTCGTTCACGAGGCTGCTCCCTGCGTCTGGTCCTGCGGCTGGTGGTCGAGCGTGCGGTGGTCGAGGAGGGCGGTGACGGTGTCGGAGAAGGTCGCCCAGTCCTTGGTCTGCTGCTCCAGCTGGGTGCGGCCGACGGGCGTGATCCCGTAGTACTTGCGGTGGGGGCCCTCGTCGGACGGCACGACGTAGGAGGTGAGGGCGCCGGCGGCGTAGAGGCGGCGCAGGGTGCCGTAGACCGAGGCGTCGCCCACCTCGGTCAGCCCGCCGGCGCGCAGCCGTCGGAGCACGTCGTAGCCGTAGCCGTCGTCGTCCTCCACGACCGCGAGCACGGCCAGGTCGAGCACTCCCTTGAGGAGCTGCGTGGTGTCCATGCACGGCACACTACTGCGCGTCGCGCAGTACCGCGGGCAACGAACCAGTACGGCGCGTCGCGGCGCCCCGGGGAGGGGGTCCCGGAAAATGGGAAGGACCCCCGGGCCGCGTAGGCCGGGGGTCCTTCGGAGTGGAGCTGGGTCAGAAGACCCGTCGACGCGAACCGCCGATCGGGACGAGGTTCAGGATCAGGCCGACGACCAACAGGATCGCGCCGATCGTGGTGAGGATCGGAATCGATGCCACCAGGCCGATGATGAGCAGAATCAGACCGAGTACAACCATGGGAAAAACCATCCTCTCAAGATGTGTCTCTCCGAGCATGGCGGTGGGCAGGCTCCGCCCGAACCACCCCCGCGGGTGGTTTTGTCCGGTCAGCGCAAGGGTATGGGCGAGAATCTTCGGATTACGGACAGATTTTACCCGTCATCATGTAACGCTGCAATGGTCTCGTGGATCGCGAGCGTGCGGCGGGCGGTCTCCACGTGCAGGCTCTCGACCATCCGTCCTCGGTAGGTCACCACGCCACTGCCGCGACCGGCCTCCCACGCCTCGAGCATGCCCCGGGCGTCCGCTACGGCCTGCTCGGACGGCGCGAACGCCGCGTTGGCGCCCTCGACCTGGCCCGGGTGGATGACGGTCTTGCCGTCGAAGCCCATCTCGCGGCCCTGCTGGCACTCGGCGAGGAAGCCCTCGGTGTCCTTCACGTCGTTGTAGACGCCGTCGAGGATCGCCGTGCCCGTGGCCCGCGCCGCGAGCAACGCCAGCGACAGCCCCACCAGGAGCGGGTGGCGGCCCGGCACGTGCTCGGCGTACAGCTCCTTGGCGAGGTCGTTGGTGCCCATCACCAGGACGGTGAGCCGCTCGGACGCGCCGGCGATCTCCTCGGCGTGCAGCATCGCCCGCGGCGTCTCGACCATCGCCCACAGCGTGGTGCGGTCGGGGGCGCCGTGGCGCTCCAGCGTGTCGACGAGGGTGCGGACCGCCTCGGCGCTGTCGACCTTCGGTACGACGATCGCGTCCGGGCCGGCGGCGCACGCGGCCGCCAGGTCGTCGGCGTGCCACTCGGTGTCGGCGGCGTTGACGCGGATCGTCAGCTCGCGCCGACCGTAGGCGCCGCTCGCCGCGGCGGCGCACACGGCCTCGCGCGCCTCGGCCTTCGCGCCGGGGGCGACGGAGTCCTCCAGGTCGAGGATCAGCCCGTCGACCGGCAGCGTCTTGGCCTTCTCCAGCGCCTTGGCGTTGGAGCCCGGCATGTAGAGGACCGAGCGGCGCGGGCGGAAGGTGGGGTCGTCCATGTCAGGCCTCCGGGGTGGGGATGGCGTCGTACTGCGCCTTGAGCTCGGGGTCGATCGCGGACAGCTGCTCGGCGAGACGCACCATCACCAGGCACTGCTTGAGCGAGGCGTCGTCCTCCATCTTGCCGTCGATCATCACCGCGCCGGTGCCGTCGCCCATGGCGGCCGCGACCCGGCGCGCGTGGGCGACGTCCTCGACGCTGGGGCTGAAGACGCGGTGGGCGATGGCGATCTGCTTCGGGTGCAGGCTCCACGTGCCGACGCAGCCGAGCAGGAAGGCGTTGCGGAACTGGTCCTCGCACGCCGTCACGTCGGCGATGTCGCCGAACGGCCCGTAGTAGGGGTAGATCCCGTGCATCGCGCAGGCGTCGACCATGCGGGCGATCGTGTAGTGCCACAGGTCCTGCTGGTACGTCGCCCGGCCGGCCTCCAGGTTGGCGACGCCGTCGATGCGGGGCGGGTCCTCGCGCACGAGGTAGCCGGGGTGCCCGCCGCCGACGCGGGTGGTCTTCATCCGGCGGTCGGCGGCCAGGTCGGCCGGGCCCAGCGAGAGGCCCTGCATGCGCGGCGAGGCGCCGCAGATCTCCTCGACGTTGGCGACCCCGCGGGCGGTCTCGAGGATGGCGTGGATCAGGATCGGCCGGTCCAGCCCGGCCTTGGCCTCGAGCTGCGCGAGCAGCCGGTCGACGTAGTGGATGTCCTCGGCGCCCTGCACCTTGGGCACCATGATGACGTCGAGCCGTTCGCCGATGGCCGGGACCAGCGTCGTGAGGTCGTCGAGCGCCCACGGGCTGTCGAGGCTGTTGACGCGGGTCCAGAGCTGCGTCGCGGCGTCGGGCCCTCCGAGACCGGGGGTGTCCTGCGCGATGCGCACCAGCCCCTCGCGGGCGGCGAGCTTGTTGTCGGCCTTGACCGCGTCCTCGAGGTTGCCGAGCAGCACGTCGACGGTCCCGACCATCGCCGGGATCTTGGCCGCCATCTTCTCGTTGCTCGGGTCGAAGAAGTGGATCGCGCGGCTGGGCCGCGCTGGGATCTCGGTCAGCGGGGTGGGCGCCCCGACGGCCAGCGGGCGGAAGAAGTCCTTGGCGCTGCGCAACGCGGTCATGGCCGGGAAAGTACCAGCGGGCTCGCCGGGCGGGTATGACCGATCTAACGCGCGGGAGTTTCACCGGTACCCGGTGAAACTCACGCTTCCGGTGCGAAGTTTCGGCCGGGAAGCGTGAGTTTCGTACGGGCACTGGGACGTCAGTGACGGGAGCGACGCCACCAACGGCGCCGACCCGGCCGGCCCGCCTGCTCGGAGGGCTCCGACGCGGCCGCAGCCGCCGCCGCGGCCGCCCGGGCCGCACGCCGCACCTCGCGCCGCCGGTGCCAGCCGGCCACGGTCTGGTCGACGTCGCGCGGCATGGTGACCAGCGGCGGCTGGCCGTCCTGGGGGGAGTAGCGCGCCCGCATCACCCGCGCGTTGAAGTCCTCGACCTCGCGGCGCACCTCCGCCTCGGCGAACAGCTCGTCCAGGCGGTCGTCGAGCTCGGCGTCGTCCTTGCGCAGCTGCAGCGACGGTGGAAGGACCGCGATCCGCTCGCGCTCGACCAGCTTCTTGAGCCACCAGTCGGGGTCGTGGCTCGCCCCGAGGTCCTTGATCGGCTTGCCGGCGCCGGGCAGGTCGTCGAACTGCCCCTTCTCCATGGCGATCCGGATCTGCTGGTCCACCCAGGTGTGCTGGTGGGCCATCCGCGCCGCGGCAGCGCTCCTGCCGGTGCGGTCGTCGCGCTGCTTGTCGTGGTCGGTCATCGTCATCACTCCCCAGGCCTCCAGGATATGCGGCCGCTGGCTAGCGTCGGCGGCATGGACCTCATCGAGCTCCCCGCCGCCGACGGCACCGCCGAGGCGCTCCTCGCCCGCCCCGCCACCGGCTCGGGACCCGGCGTGCTGCTGTTCATGGACGCGATCGGGCTGCGCCCGCGGATCCAGGAGATGGGCGAGCGCATCGCCGGCTGGGGGTACGTCGTGCTGGCACCGAACGTCCTCTACCGCGACGGCACGGTGGCCGAGATCGCACCGCGGCGGGACCTGCGCGAGCCCGGCGCCCGCGAGGAGTTCTTCGCCGAGGCGATGCCCCGCGTGCACGGCCTCACGTCGGACCTGGCGGTGCCCGACATCGCCGCCTACGTGCAGACCCTGCGCGGTCTGAGCGGCATGGCCGAGGGCCCGATCGGGACGGTCGGCTACTGCATGGGCGCCCGGCTCGCGCTGCGCGCCGCCACCTCGCACCCCGCGGTCGTCGCGGCCTGTGCCGGCTTCCACGGTGGGGGCCTGGTGACCGACGAGCCCGACAGCCCGCACGCCGGGCTCGGCTCCGCGCGGGCCGAGCTGGTCTTCGGCCACGCCGACCAGGACCCCTCGATGCCCCCGGAGGCCGTCGACGCCCTGGGCGAGGCGCTGCTCGCGCACGGCCTGACCGCGAGCAACGAGGTCTACCCCGGGGCGCCGCACGGCTACACGATGTCCGACACCTCGGCGTACGACGAGGCCGCCACCGAGCGGCACTTCACCGAGCTGCAGGCGTTGCTGGCTCGGGCCCTTCCGACGTGACCCGGTCGGAGAAGGCGTGCTTCGGCGCGGCCAGCAGCGACACCGCCGCCAGCAGCGCGGCCACGGAGCAGACCGCCCACACGGTGAGGTAGCCCGACAGCGGCGCCTCGGCCTCGGTCACGCCCTCGATGCCCTTGCTGGCCAGGGCGATCGCGAAGATCGAGGATGCGATCGCGCCGCCGACGGTCTTGGTCGCGTTGGTCATGCCGGTCGCGAAGCCGGTGCGGTCCGGCGGCGCGGCGGCCGCCGCCGCTGCCGGCAGGGCGGCGACGAGGGCGCCCGAGCCGAGCCCCGCGATGCCCATGTTGAGCAGCGCCTGCGCGGTGCTGTCGTGGAACGGGATCCACAGGGCGTAGCCCAGCGCCACCAGCAGGCACGACACCATCAGCGCGCGACGCACGCCCAGCCAGCGCGAGGTCAGCGGCAGCGTGAACGCGCCGATCGCGAGCGTGATGACATAGACCCCGATCAGGGTGGAGACGAACGCCGAGTCGGCGCCGAGGCCGTAGCCGCGCTCGGCCGGGTCGGCCTGGGCGAACGTCGACAGCGGGATCTGCCCGCCGAGCACCGGGATGCCGAACAGGAACGCCGTCGCCTGGATCGGCCACTGCCGGGCGCTGGCGAGCAGGCGGACGTCGACCATCGGCTCGGCCTGACGCACCTCGTAGCGCCAGAACGGCACCAGCGCGGCGAGGCCGGCCACGATGAGCAGCCACGCCACGGGGCTGCCGGCGCCCTCGAGCCGCAGCACCACGAAGCCGCCCATGACCAGGCCGAGCGCGAGGGTGATCAGGCCCAGGCCGCCCCAGTCGATGCCGCCGGTGGCCTCACCCGGCGCGTTCTCGATGCCGACCAGGATCACGAAGAACACCGCGGTGACGACCAGGGCGGGGATGGCCAGGATCAGGTTCATGTCGAGGGACTCGACGAGGATCCCGCTGCTCAGCGCGCCGACGATGACCGCCAGCTCGAGCGCGCCCACGAGGACGGCCGCGCCGCGGCGGGTCAGCAGCTCCTGGCGGCCGGAGTCGCGCGTGCGCCGGTGGATGATCGACACCTCGAGCGGCAGCCACACGACGTACGCGCCCTGGAGCGCCCAGCCGATGAGGAAGGTCTCGAACGACGGCGCGAACGCCAGCAGCCAGGAGCCGAGCGCCGTCACGGCGGTCGAGAGCAGCAGCACCCGCTGGTGCCCGATCAGGTCGCCCAGCCGCGAGAGCAGGGGCACGCACAGGGCGCTGACGATCAGCTGCGCCGCCTCGAACCAGTTGACGTCGCCCTCGCTGATCTCGAGGTGGTCGGCGATCTGCGGGAAGATCGGCGTGTAGTAGCCCTGGAGCACCCCGCTCGCGATCTCGACCGCGACCAGGAAGCCGACGATGAGGCCGAGCCCCTTCACCGCCTGGCGGCCGCTCGACGGCACCCGGGGACTGCTCATGCGGGGATCCTCTCGATCAGGCGCTGGTACCACCGGACGCCGTCGACGAAGGCGTCGACGCCGAGGTGCTCGTCGTAGCTGTGGATGGCCTGCCGCTGGGCCTTGGTCATGCGGAACGGCGCGAAGCGGTAGACGCGCTCGCAGATCTCGGTGAAGAACCGGGAGTCGGTGGCGGCCATCATCACGTACGGCGCCGCGACGGCGTCCGGGAAGACCTCGCCGATCGTGGCCTCGAGCAGCTCGAACGCCTCGTCCATCGGCGAGACCGGGCTGGGCTCGTTGCGCTCGACGACGTCGACCTCCACCTGGTCGTCGGCGACGACCGTGCGCACGTGCTCGAGCACGTCGGCGACGGTGTCGCCGACCATGATCCGGATGTTGACGCCCGCGCGGGCGGTGGCGGCGATGACGTTGAGGGCCGGCGATCCCGACAGGGTCGTCACCGCGAACGTCGTCCGCGTCATCGCGCTCGTCTCGGGGCCGGCGGCCAGCAGCGCGCGGGTGAGCAGCGGCTTGAGCCGGGCGGCGTTGGCGAAGACCGGGCGCAGCGGGAGCGGGCCGTGCGGCGCCATCCGGCGGAACAGCTCGATCGTGGGCGACGGCGTGCGCGGCGCCATCGGCGCCCGGTCGAGACGCACGATCGCGCGTGCGATCCGCGCCGTCGGACCCATCGGCGTCGGGGTGCTCGCGTGGCCGCCGCGGCCCTCGACGCGCAGCTCCAGGCTGGTGACGCCCTTCTCGGTGAGGCCGATGACGCCGATCGGAGCCTTGACCCCGGGGAACGCCTCGCTCGCCACGGCGCCGCCCTCGTCGAGCACGAACCACGGTCGTACGCCGCGGCGCGCGAGCTCCTCGACGGCCAGGACCGCCGAGGTGCCCGAGACCTCCTCGTTGCAGCCGAAGGACAGCCACACGTCCTGCGCGGGGGTGAAGCCGCGCTCCAGGAGGGTCTCGACGGCCTCGCAGATGCCGACCAGGGAGCCCTTGTCGTCCAGCGTGCCGCGGCCCCAGATGTGGCCGTCGACCACGTCGCCGCCGAACGCGGGGTGCTGCCAGGTGCCCTCGACGGGCACCACGTCGAGGTGCGCCATCAGGACCACCGGCCGCTCGGCGCTCGCGCCGGGCCAGTGGAAGAGCAGCCCGTGGCTGTCGACCCGGGTCAGCTCGAGGGTGTCGTGGAGCACGGGGAACTGCACGGCCAGCTCGGTCACGAAGTCGTCGAACGCCTGCACGTCGACCTTCGCGGGGTCGCGGTCGCTGACGGTCGGGATCCGCACGAGCGCCTGCAGCTTGGCCACGGCGCGCGAAGTCGTCGGCTCACCCGGCAAGGACATGGGAGGCACCGTACTGCCCGCGGTGCCGTCCCGTCCGGAGTCTCGGATCCGAGATGGCGGCAGCCTCGTCGCCGTTGACCGCCCACCGCGCGGACGCTTCGCTGGGTCAGTGCCCCCAGCGACCGCGATGGACGACGTCGGTCCACGGGGTGCGCGCTCGCCGCGCGGGCGAGCCGGAGTTGCCGGTGTCGGGCACCCGGTGCCCGATCGTGATCACGCCGACCGGGTCGTAGTCGTCGGGGATGCCGAGCTCCGCGCGCACCCGCTGCTCGTGCGGGGCGAAGACCCCGAAGAAGCAGGCGCCCAGGCCGGCGTCGGTGGCGGTCTGCAGGACCAGCAGCGAGGCCATCGCGGCGTCCATGTGCCAGAACGGCATCGGCCAGCGCGCCTCGTCGCGGTCGGTCCAGCCCTTGTCCGGCTCGGCGTAGCGCTCCAGGTACGCCGCCTTGCTCGAGCACGGCACGATCACCACCGGTGCCGTCATCAGCCCCGCCAGCCAGGCGTCCGGGTCGTCCACCCGGTCCGACGACGCGACCCAGAAGCGCCGCACGTCCTCGGGGGTGTCCAGCCGTACGAACGCCCAGCCCTGGCTGAAGCCGGCGCTCGGCGCGTGGGTGGCGTTCTCGAGCGCCCGGTCGACGATCGCGGGGTCGACGGGCCGGTCGGCGTAGCGGCGGACCATGCGGCGGCGCCGTACGACGTCCTGGAACTCCATGTGCACCAGTATGGGAGGCACCATGGCTGACGACTTCGAGCGGATGTGGGCGGACCTGGCGCCGGTCGGGCGGTCCGCGTCCTCCGGCGGCTACTTCCGCCAGCCCTACCTCTCCGCGGAGACCGAGCTGCGCGCCTGGTTCGTCGAGCAGGCGACCGCGCGCGACCTGAGCGTCGAGGCCGACGGCCTGGGCAACCTCGTCGCCTGGTGGGAGCCCCCCGTGGTCGAGGAGGGCGACGTCCTCACCGGCTCGCACCTCGACTCCGTGCTCGACGGCGGCGCGTACGACGGTCCGCTCGGCGTCGTCTCCGCGCTCGCGGCCGTCGACCTGCTGCGCTCGCGCGGCGTCGTGCCCCGCAGGCGGATCGGGGTCTCGGTCTTCGCCGAGGAGGAGGGCTCGCGCTTCGGCCTGGCCTGCCTGGGCTCGCGCCTGGCGAGCGGGGCGCTGTCGTGGGCCGATGCCCGCGAGCTCCGCGACCGCGACGGCGTCGCGCTCCCCGACGCGCTCGAGACGGCGGGGCTTGACGGCTCGGTGATGTCGCTGGCCCGCGTGGCGACGTTCGTGGAGCTGCACGTCGAGCAGGGCCGCGACCTGGTCGACCGCGGCGCCGCGGTGGGCGTGGCCAGCGGGATCTGGCCGCACGGGCGCTACCGCTTCGACTTCACGGGCG
Organism: Nocardioides lijunqiniae; assembly: GCF_015024225.1. Classification (GTDB taxonomy): domain Bacteria; phylum Actinomycetota; class Actinomycetes; order Propionibacteriales; family Nocardioidaceae; genus Nocardioides; species Nocardioides lijunqiniae. The sequence goes on along the minus strand of NZ_JACJGM010000009.1, from coordinate 77,622 downwards.
AGGCCAACCACGCGGGCACCACGCGCATGGAGGACCGCGCCGACCCGATGCTGACCTACGCGATGACGGCGCTGGCCGCCAACAAGCAGGCCCGGCTGGCGGGCTCCCGCGCGACCTTCGGTCGCCTCGAGGTGACGCCCAACGGCACCAACGCCGTCCCGTCGCGGGTCACCGCGTGGCTCGACGCCCGCTGCGCCAGCGACGAGGACCTCGCGACGCTGGTGGAGGCGGTCTCCCGGCAAGGGGCAGACCGCGCGGGGCGTGACGGCACGTCGCTGGAGGTGACCGCCGAGTCGGTGTCGTCGTCGGTCGTCTTCGCCGCGGACCTCGCCGCGAGGATCGCCGCTGACCACGAGGGCGGCGACTGGCCGGTCGTCCCGACCCAGGCCGGTCACGACGCCGGCATCCTGTCCGCCGCCGGCATCCCCTCGGCCATGCTCTTCGTGCGCAACCCGACCGGCGTCTCGCACTCGCCCGCCGAGTCGGCGCGGATCGCCGACTGCCTCGTCGGCGTCAGCGCCCTGGCCGACACCCTCGAGCGGCTGGCGCGGTGAGCGCCGACCCGACGGCGTACCTGCTGGAGCGGGCGTGGGTCGACGGCGACGTCGCCGACGACGTGCTGGTGACGATCGAGGGCGGACGTTTCACTTCTGTCACAGCGGCGTCGCGAAACTCACGCTTCCCTGACGAGACTTCACCCCGGAAGCGTGAGTTTCACCGGGTACCCGGTGAAACTCACCGCCTCCCGGGCCTCACCCTCCCCGGCCTGGCCAACTGCCACAGCCACGCCTTCCACCGGGCGCTGCGAGGTAGGACCCAGCGGGAGCGGGGCACGTTCTGGACCTGGCGCGAGCAGATGTACGCCGTGGCAGGACGGCTCGACCCGGACACCTACCACCGGCTCGCGCGGGCGACGTACGGCGAGATGGCGGCGGCCGGCGTGACCACCGTGGGGGAGTTCCACTACCTGCACCACCAGCCCGACGGCACGCCGTACGACGACCCCAACGCGATGGGCCTCGCCCTCGTCGAGGCCGCAAGGGAGGCGGGCGTGCGGATCGCGCTGCTGGACACCTGCTACCTCAGCAGCGGCTTCGGCGAGCCGCCGCAGGGCGCCCAGGTGCGCTACTCCGACGGCGACGCCGGGCGCTGGGCCGAGCGCGTCGCCCTGCTGCGACCCGAGGACGCCACCGTCGTCGGCGCGGCCGTCCACTCCGTCCGGGCGGTGCCCGCCGACCAGCTGGCCACGGTGGTCGAGGCGAGCGCCGGGCGACCCCTGCACGTGCACCTGTCCGAGCAGACGGCCGAGAACGACGCCTGCCGCGCGGCGCACGGCGTCACGCCCACCCGGCTGCTGGCCGACCACGGCGTGCTCGGACCGCTGACCACCGCGGTCCACGCCACCCACCTCACCGACGAGGACGTGGCCCTCCTCGGGGGCGCCGGCGCGCGCGCGTGCTTCTGCCCGACCACCGAGCGCGACCTCGGCGACGGGGTCGGCCCCAGCCGACGGCTGCACGACGCGGGCAGCCCCCTCACGCTCGGCTCCGACAGCCATGCCGTGATCGACCTCTTCGAGGAGATGCGCGCCGTCGAGATGGACGAGCGCCTCGCCACCCGGACCCGCGGCCACTGGACGGCCGCCGAGCTCCTCGCCGCGGCCACCGTCACCGGGCACGCCAGCCTGGGCTTCCCCGACGCGGGCGCCATCGCGGTCGGCCAGCGCGCCGACCTGGTCACCCTCGACACCGCGAGCGCCCGCACCGCCGGCACCGGCGCAGACGGGCACACCGCGGTGTTCGCCGCCACGGCCGCCGACGTCGTCCACGTCGTGGCCGACGGGCGCGTCACCTTCCGCGACGACGACCGCGAGCGGGTCGGCCGCGACCTCGCCGACGCCATCGAGAGGACCTGGGCATGACCAGCACCCTGCTGACGGGCATCGCCGAGCTGACCACGTTCGCCACCGACGGCCCCGACACCCTGGAGCGCGCCGCCCTCGTGATGGAGGGCGCGACCGTCGCCTGGGTCGGGCCCGCCACGCAGGCGCCCGACGCCGACGAGCGCGTCGACCTCGGCGGGCGCGCCGTCGTCCCCGGCTTCGTCGACAGCCACAGCCACCTGGTGTTCGCCGGCGACCGGTCGGCGGAGTTCACGGCCCGCATGACCGGCGAGCCCTACGCCGCCGGCGGGATCCGCACCACCGTCGCCGCCACCCGCGCCGCCACCGACGAGCAGCTCGCCGCCCACGTCGGGCGCCTCGTGCAGGAGATGCGCCGCCAGGGCACGACCACCGTCGAGATCAAGTCCGGCTACGGGCTGACCGTCCGCGACGAGGCCCGCAGCCTGGCCGTGGCGGCGCAGTTCACCGAGGAGACGACGTTCCTGGGCGCCCACGTGGTGCCCGAGGGCGACCCGGCGGCGTACGTCGAGCTCGTGACGGGCCCGATGCTCGAGGCGGCGGCGCCGTACGCGCGGTGGGTCGACGTCTTCTGCGAGACCGGCGCCTTCGACGCCGACCAGGCGCGTGCGGTGCTGGAGGCCGGCCGCGCCCACGGCCTGCGCGGCCGCCTCCACGCCAACCAGCTCGGACCGGGCCCCGGCGTGCGCCTGGCCGCGGAGCTCGGCCTGGTCGCGGTGGACCACTGCACCTACCTCGAGGACGAGGACGTCGACGCGCTGCGCGACTCCGGCACGATCGCCACCCTGCTGCCCGGCGTGGAGTTCTCCACACGCCAGCCCTACCCCGACGCGCGCCGTCTCCTCGACGCCGGCGTCCGCGTCGCGATCGCCTCCGACTGCAACCCCGGCTCGAGCTTCACCAGCTCGCTGCCCTTCTGCATCGCGCTCGCGGTGCGCGAGATGGGCCTGACCCCGCTGGAGGCCGTGCGCGCCGCCACCGCCACCGGCGCGGCGGCCCTCGACCGCGACGACGTCGGCGTCCTGGAGCCGGGGCGCCGCGCCGACCTCGTCGTGGTCGATGCCCCGAGCCACGTCCACCTGGCCTATCGTCCTGGTGTCCCGCTGGTCAGCAGCGTCTGGATGGGTGGCCGACTGCTCACCCCCTTCTCCTGAGGAGACGAACCATGTCCGGCGCCCGACTGGCCGCCCTCGCGGTCCACGCCTACACGGCGAGCGGATCGGTGCTGGCGCTGCTGATGGTGCACTACTCCTACCGCGGCGACGTGGAGACGGTGCTGTGGCTGTTCCTCGCCGCCATGGTCGTCGACGGGACCGACGGGATCCTCGCGCGCCGCTTCCGGGTCAAGGAGCTGTTCCCCGGCTTCGACGGCGCGCTGCTCGACAACATCGTCGACTACATGACCTACGTGCTCGCGCCGATGGCGCTGCTGTGGGCCAACGGCTACCTCCCCGAGGGGCTCTTCGGCGGGATCTGCGCGGCCGTGCCGCTGCTGGCCTCGTGCGTGCAGTTCTGCCGCACCGACGCCAAGCCGGTCGTGGCGGGCGAGCACTTCTTCCTCGGCTTCCCCAGCTACTGGAACATCGTCGCCTTCTACGTCGTCGCCACGAGCCTGGACACCGGCGTGACCGCGGCCGTCCTGCTGGTGTGCACGGTGCTGGTCTTCGTGCCGATCCGCTACGTCTACCCCTCGCGTACCGAGGCGCTGTGGCAGCTGACCTTCGTGCTCACGGCCCTGTGGTTCGCGGCGTACGCCGTGATCGTCGCCCAGCTGCCCGACCCGCACGGGCTGGTCGTGGCCGGCTCGGTGGCCTACCTCGTCTACTACCTGGTGCTGAGCCTGTGGCTCACGATGCGCGCCGAGTCGAGGAACTAGGGCACCTGCCCGATGTGCCGGGCTACCTCAGACGGCGAGCCTCAGGGGGTCAACGAGACCTGAGGAGCACCACTATGAGCAGCAGCATCTACATCAAGACCGAGGCCAGCTACCGCAGCGACCGGATCCGGCAGAGCGCCGTCCGCAACCGGCGCGGTCGGGCGCGGCTGCCGTTCGTGCGCCGCCCCGCCGAGAGGACCGAGTTCGGCAGCTAGGGCCGACGAGGTGCCGGAGGCGAGAAGTCCCGGGCCGATGTCGCCGGCAGGCGACATCATGGGGCCCATGACGCACGCGAGCACGACCCTGGTCGGTCGCGACGCCGAGCTGAGGCAGATCGCCTCGTCGCTCGGCGTCCGTCCGGCCGCGGACGGCACGCGTCGCGACGGCGGGACCGTCCTGCTCTCCGGCGACGCCGGTGTCGGCAAGACGCGGCTGCTGCTCGAGCTGCGCGACCTGGCGGTCGCCGAGGGCTGGCACGTCGTCGCCGGCCACTGTCTCGACTTCGGCGACAGCGCCCTGCCCTACCTCCCGTTCTCCGAGGTGCTCGGTCGCCTCGCCCTCGACCTGCCCGACGTCGTCGGCGCGGTGGCGGCCGTGCACCCCTCTCTCGCCCGCCTCCAGCCGGGCCGCCGCGTCCTGTCCGCCTCCTCCGGCGACGACACCCAGTCGCTCGACCGCTCCGACCTCTTCGGCGCCGTGCACGCGATGCTCGAGGCCGCCGCCGAGCGCCGCCCGCTCCTGCTGGTCATCGAGGACGCCCACTGGGCCGACCGGTCCACCCGCGACATGCTCGGCTTCCTCTTCTCCCGCGAGTTCGAGGGCCCGGTCGCGATCGTCGCCTCCTACCGCTCCGACGACCTGCACCGCCGCCACCCGCTGCGCCGCCAGGTCGCGGAGTGGTCCCGGCTGCGCGGGGTCGACCGGATGGCGCTGGCGCCGCTGCCCGACGACGCCGTCCGCGCCCTGGTCGCCGAGCTGGTGCCGGGGGGCCTCAGCGAGGCCGAGCTCGGCGACATCGTGGCCCGAGCCGAGGGCAACGCGTTCTTCGTCGAGGAGCTGACGAGCGCGGCGTCCCTGCCCGGCAGCTGGGTGCCCGCCGACCTCGCCGACGTCCTGCTGGTGCGCCTGGACCGCCTCGACGACAACGCCCGGCAGGTCGTCCGGGCGGCCAGCGCCAGCGGTCGCAAGGTCGCCCACGAGATGCTGGAGGCCGCCTCGGGCCTGGCTCCCGTCGCGCTCGACGAGGGCCTGCGCAGGGCCGTCGAGATGAACGTCCTCGTCGCCGACGGCGACCACTACTCCTTCCGCCACGCGCTCCTGGGCGAGGCCGTCTACGACGACCTGCTGCCCGGCGAGCGCGTCCGCCTCCACCGCCAGTACGCCGTGGCGCTCAGCGAGGGCAGGGCGCGCGGCACCGCCGCCGAGCTCGCCCGGCACGCCCGGCTCGCCAACGACCTCGACACGGCGCTGAGCGCGAGCGTGCGCGCGGGCGACGAGGCCTCGACCGTCGGCGGGCCCGACGAGGCCGCCTACCACTACCAGCAGGCGCTCGAGCTGCTCGCCGACCCGGAGCGCTGCGCCGGCGCCGACGTCGACCTCTCCAAGCTCGTGGTGGCCACCGCCGACGCGCTGACCGCCAGTGGCGACCCCGAGCGGGCGGTGGCGGTCATCCAGGAGCAGCTCGACCGGCTGCCGGCCGAGGCCTCCGACGTGTGGCGCGCGCGCATGCTCACCGCCCAGGCCAACGCCCTCTACGTCACCGACAGCGCCGAGGACCCCGCCGACCTCTCGTCCCGGGCGCTGCAGCTGGCGCCGGAGGGCGAGAGCCCCCTGCGGGCGCGGGCGCTCGCGACCCACGCCCGCATCCTCGCCTCCTGGGGCCGCTTCGACGAGGCGCAGACGTTCGCCATGGACGCCCTCGCCCTGGCCGAGCGGCTCGACCTCAACGAGCTCGCCTCCGATGCCATCACCACCCTGGGCGGACTGAAGAAGGCGGGTCCCAAGGAGGGGCTGCGGGCCGCGCTCGGCGACGCGGTCGTGCGGGCCGAGCGGGTCGGCGCGATCCACGCGGAGCTGCGCGGGCGGTTCTTCCTGGGCCGCTCCTACGAGGACTGGGGCGAGTTCGACGACGCGATCCGGTGGTTCAGCACCGCCATCGACCGCGCCGAGGCGGCCGGGATCCCGTGGGCGCCCTACGCCTTCGAGTCCCGCTGGCAGCAGGCGCTGGTCCACTTCTACCGCGGCGAGTGGGACGACGTCCTCCGCCTGATCCAGGTCAGCGACCCGCCTCCTCCGCCGATCCCGCGGGCGCTGATGCTGCCGCTGCGGCTGCACATCGAGCAGGCGCGCGGCGCCGACGTCGAGCGCGAGGTCAGGGCCCTGCGCCCGTTCTGGCCCCGGGAGGGCTCGATCGCGATCCACGCCGCCGAGCTGGAGATCACCGCCGCGAGCCGTCGCGGTGACCCGGCCGCCGCCCTCGGCGTCTACGCCGACGCGGTCGCGGTGCTGAGCGGCATCTGGCACCCCTGGTTCAGCGCCCGCATCCGGCTCGCGGCCGCCGCCATCGCGGCGGTCTCCGCGTCGATGCCGCGGATGAGCACCGCCGAGCGCAGCGACCACCGCGCCGCGGTCGACCGGCTGTGCGCCGACGGGCACCACGTCCTCGACCGCTACACCGATCCCTCCGGCCACTGGGGCCCCGAGGGCCGCGCCTGGATGAAGCGCCTCGATGCCGAGACGCTGCGCGCCCGCTGGCGCGCGGGCGGCGACGGCGCCCCGCCGCTCGACGTCCTGGTCGACACCTGGCGCGAGGCGGTCGTGCTCTTCGAGGACTTCGGCCACGTCCACGAGCTCGCCGCCGTGCGGGTCGGTCTCGCGGGCATCCTGCGGGCCACCGGCGACGTCGCCGGTGCGCGCGAGGTCGGTGACCTGGCGCGCGCGACGGCTCACGCGCTCGGCGCCCGGCCGCTGCTCGACGAGCTGCGCGCCATCGGCGGGGCCGCGCAGCGCTCCGCGGCTCCCGACGCGCTGACCGCCCGGGAGCGGGAGATCCTGGCGCTGGTGGCCGACGGTCGCAGCAACGGCGAGGTGGCCAAGCAGCTGTTCATCTCGACCAAGACCGTCTCGGTCCACGTCTCCAACATCCTCGGCAAGCTGGGCGCCTCCGGCCGCACCGAGGCGGCCGCCATCGCCCGTCGCCGAGGGCTGCTGGACTAGTAGCCCGCGGGCCTGCCGTCGAGCTCGAGCCAGTCGGCGAACAGCTGGTCGAGCTGCTGGCCGGAGACCTGCTCGGCCACGCGCACGAGGTCGGCGGTGGTGGCGTTGCCGTGCCGGTACGTGCGCGCCCAGATCTTGAGGAAGGCGAAGAAGTCGGCGTCCCCGATCCGCTCGCGCAGGGCCTGGAGGGTCATCGCGCCGCGCTGGTAGACGGGGGCGCCGAAGAGGTCCCGGGAGTCGGTGAACTCCGTGGGCGCCGGGCTCCACATTCGGGCGGACGCCGGCTGGGCGTAGAGCGAGTCGAACTGCTGGGCCGGCGTGCGGCCGCCCCGGCGGGCCTCCCAGAGCCACTCCGTGTAGGTCGCGAAGCCCTCGGCCAGCCACAGGTCGTGCCAGTCGCTGACGGTCACGGAGTTGCCGAACCACTGGTGCGCCATCTCGTGCACGAGCGTCACGGTGTCGACGGCGAACGGGTAGAACGGCCGGGTCTGGGTCTCGAGCGCGTAGCCCACGTCGGCGTCGTCGACGACCATCCCGGTCGAGGTGAACGGGTAGGGCCCGAACAGGCGCTCCGCGAACCTCAGCGCCCGCGGCAGCGTGCGGCGCACCGAGCGCGGCACGTCGTGGTCGCGGTCGGCGAAGGTCCACACCGGGATCCGCCGGCCGGTGACCGAGCGGGCCGTGGAGTGGTAGCCGCGGAACCGGCCGATGGCGACCATGGCGAGGTAGGTCGCCATCGGGTCGCGGGCCCTCCACGTCCAGGTGGTGCGCCGGCCGTGGGTGGCGCGGCGCGCCAGGTCGCCGTTGGCGACCGCCGTGGTGCCCGTCGGCACCGTGATCCGGTAGGTGTAGCTGGCCTTGTCACCGGGGGTGTTGTCGGAGGGGATCCAGGTCATGGTGCCGACCGGCTCGCCCAGGGCGATGGCGCCGTCGCCGGTGCGGACCCAGCCCTCGCGGGAGCCGTCGGGGTCGCGGTAGGTGCGCGGGACCCCGCGGTAGGCCACGGTCACGGAGAAGCGGCCCTCGACGGGCCGGCGCGGCGTGACGACCAGCTGCTGACCGCTGCGCCGCCACCGGGCCTTCGCGCCCCCGACCCGGACCGACGTGACGCGCATGCCCACGAGGTCCAGCTGGAACGACGTCAGCCGGGTCGGTGCCACCGCGCGCAGCGACGTGCGTGCCCTCAGCCGGTTGGTCGACGGGTCGTAGCGCAGGCGGACGTCGTAGTGACGGGCGTCGTAGCTCGCGTCGCCCAGCCGCGGGAAGAGCGTGTCGGGGCCCGCCGCGGCGGGCGCCCCGAGGGCCGGGACCAGGGCCAGCACGAGCGGGACGACGGCCAGCAGCGGCGCGAGCCGCCCGCGCAGGAGTGAGGGCACCCGGCGAGCCTAGACCGGATGTTCGTGTGGGCGGCGTCGCCGTGGGGTAGGACGGGTCCGTGACCGACACCCCCACCCCGCTGACGTTCCGTGACTCCGGCGCGGGCTGGCACCTCAAGCCGCGTCGCCGGTTCCTGCTGATCGGCGCCGCCACGGTGGTGGGGGCGGTCCTCGCGCTCGCCGGTCTCCGCGCCCTGCTGCTGGGCAAGGTCGCGGCCGGGGTGCTGCTCCTCGTCCTCGCCGCGGCCGTCGCGGTCATCCCCTTCGGCAACTCCCGACGCCGCCTCCCACCGGCCACCTACGACGGGCCGGAGGGTCGCGGCACGCTGCTGCCGATCCACGCGGTCCGGGTCGTCTCGGTCCTGGCCCTCCTGGTCTTCGGTCTGCTCCTCGTGGTGGCGCCCGCCCTCGCGCTGCGGGAGGTCCTCCACGACCGGGGCGGGGACCGCGTGCTCGGGCTGGTGATCTCGGTCTTCGTCCTCCTGCTCGGCCTGCTCCTGCTCGTGGGTGCCTACGGCGGTGTGCGCAGCCGGATGACGCCGTCGAAGGGCATCCTGCTCACCCCGACCCGGGTCGTCCTGCGGACCCAGACCGAGCCGATGGTGTTCGGGTGGGAGGCCGTGCGCGGCGTCTGGCCGCACTGGACCCGCCAGCGCGCGGTGACGGACCTGATCCCCTCGCCCGACGACCCCATCCACAACTGGCTCTCCTTCGAGGTGACGCCCGGTGCGGTCCAGGGCCTCAACGCGCTGGGGCGCATGGCCCGCACCGAGGACCCGACGCTCGACGCCGAGAAGATCGCCAGCGACCCCCACGCCGTGGTGGCGTTCTGCCGGTTCTACCTCGCGGAGCCCGAGGCGCGCGCCGAGCTCGGCACGCCGGCCGCGCTGGCGCGCTTCCGCGACCTGGTGGCGCCCGTCCGCTGAGCGCGCCGGTCGAGGAGGTCGCCCGGACGCAGCCCCAGCGCGTGCTCGATGTCCCCCGGCGAGGCCTCGGCGAGGTGCCGGCCCACGGCCTCGGTGATCTCGCGCCAGTAGCCGCGGAGCGTGGAGGACGACACGAAGAGGTCGCGGGCGAGCTGGGCGTAGGTGAGGCCGCGGGCCCGGCCGCCGAGCACCTCGCGCTGGCGGTCGGTGAGGAGGGTCAGGTGGCCGCGCTCGCGCAGGGTCCCCAGGATCTCGAGAACCGGCGCCGGCGCCACGGGCTCGCCGGCGGCGACGGCGTCGAGCATCCGGGGGAGGTCCGTGAGCGGCAGGGACTTCGACACCACCCCGCGTGCGCCCGCGGCCAGGCACGACGCCAGCACGTGCGGGCGCTCCTCCCGGGTGTAGACGCACACGTCGTAGCCGGCACGGGTCAGCGCCGTGACCGCCTCGACACCGTGCAGGGCCGACGGCTGGCGCTGGTTGCGCAGGTGCACCTCGACCAGGACGAGGGACACGGCGGGCGAGGCGTCGAGCAGGTCCTCGACGCAGCTGTGGGTGGAGACGACCGCGCCCTCGGGCAGGAGCGTGGCGGCCGCCGCCCGCACCGCGGCGGCGTCGTCGACCAGCGAGACGCGCGCACCGGAGAGCTCCATGGCGACCACCATCGCCGCGGCAAGGCATCCCTCGTGGACTCCTGGTGGCGCCCAGGTGGCCGGGAGCCCAACACTCGTCGGTCCGGCCGCCTTTGCGCTTTTGTTGGTTCCCCGCACCGTCCGGCGGCGGCTTCGCTGGTGGCACACCCGCCTCCGTCCGAAGGATCCGCCACCGTGTCCCTGGTCTCGTTCGACCGCTCCCTGTCCCGCCGCGCCGTCGTGGGAGCCGGCGCGGTCGCCGCGTCCGCGATCGCGCTGAGCCCGGCCCTCGTGTGGTCGGCGTCGGCGCGCACGGGCCGCGCCCTGTCGGCGGCCCGGGCGGGCACGCTCGGCCTGCTCACCGACCCCTTCCTCCAGGCGCCGACGGCCGACGGGGTCTCGGTGGTCTGGATGACCGAGTACGCCGGCTCCGGCCACGCGCTGCTGGTCGGCGAGGCCGTCACGGGTCTCAGCGACGCTCAGCTGCTGGCCGCCGCCGGCGGTACCCCCACCTCGGGGGTGCGGGTGTTCGCGGCCGACTCCTTCCGGCTGTCGCGCGTCGTCGAGGACGCCGCGTCCAACGTGCCGGTCAAGCCGGCCACGATGACCCCGCGCGAGGTGCACCGGCACGAGGCGGTGGCGACCGGCCTCAGCGGCCGCACGCCGTACCGGATCGTGAGCGCCGACGCCGGCGCCTTCGGAGCCTCGGGCACCTTCGAGCTGGCGCCGGCGCCCAAGCCGGGCTCGCGCACCAGGATCCTGCTCACCAGCGACCACCAGGCGATGGTCAACACCCCCGCCAACCTCGAGCTGGCGAAGGCGACGATCGGCACCATCGACGCGGTCTTCCTCGCCGGCGACCTGGTCAACGTGCCCGACCGCGCCTCGGAGTGGTTCGACGACACCCGCGGCAGCGGCTTCTTCCCCGCGCTCCAGGGCCGCGGTGGCCGGGTCTCGACCGGAGGCCGCTCCTACGTCGGCGGCGAGATCCTCCAGTCAGCCGTGCTCTACCCCGCGATCGGCAACCACGAGGTGCAGGGCCGCGTCGACGGGACGACGGCGCTCAACCTGAACAACTGCGTGCCGCGCGAGGTCGCCGAGCGCCGCTACCGCGACGTCGCCGCGACGGTGAACCCCACCGGGGACGCCGCGATCAAGGAGCAGTGGCTCGAGGACAACTCCTGGAGCACCACCACCTACGAGGAGATCTTCTCCCTCCCCGAGGACTCGCCCGGCGGCAAGAAGTACTACGCCACGACGGTCGGCGACGTCCGGCTGATCAGCCTGTTCTCCACCCGCATCTGGCGCAGCGCGACCGCCAACACCCTGCCGGCCGACCGCACCGCGACCAGCCGCTACCAGGAGTCCGCCGCGACCCTGGCCGACCCGATGGCCCAGGGGTACGGCGAGTTCGTGTTCGAGTCGCTGGCCTCCGGCAGCGAGCAGTACGAGTGGCTCGAGAAGGAGCTGGCGAGCGAGGAGTTCCGCCGCGCCAAGATCACCGTCGTGGTGCTGCACGAGGGACCGCAGGGACTCGGCGACAACATCATGCCGGTCTTCGCCGAGCCCGACCGGATCGAGACCCGCGACGCCCTGGGCGCGCTCACCTCCGTGCGCTACGAGTACCACCCGCGCGACAACATGCTCCTGCACGACCTGCAGCCGCTGCTGGAGGAGGCCGGCACCGACCTGGTGCTCAACGGCCACAGCCACCTGTGGAACCGCTACCGCTCGGAGAGCGGCACGAACTGGCTGGAGACCTCCAACACGGGCAACACCTACGGCGCCTTCGACGGGCTCTCCAACCGGGTCCGGCCGCTGCCTCCGGCGCCGTGGAACTCCGACAACTACCTCGCGCTGGGCAACCCCGGCGGCCTGGAGCCGATCCTGCCGTCGGTGAAGCCGTTCACCAACCCCGACGGGCTGCCGCTGCCCTTCGTGCAGAGCAACGACCTGTGCGTCTTCACCGCGCTCGACACCGAGACCCGCACGGTCACCAGCTGGGTCTACGACGTCAAGCAGCCGGACACGGCACCGTGGGTGATCGACGAGTTCACCGTCGGGCGCGGCGCCACGCTGATGACGGCCTCGGCGACCATGACCGGCACCGACGGCGTCCGCGTCGCCGGCACCGTCCGCTCGGAGACGGCCGCCTCCGGCACCGTCGTCATCTCCGAGGGCGGTCAGGAGCTGGCCCGGGCCACGGTCACCGGCGGCACGTTCGCGACCACGCTGCCGGCCGGCGTGCTGGACGTCGGCGGCCACTCGCTGAGCCTGGTGTTCGACCGGACCCGCACGCACCTCGCGACCTCGATGACCCTCGCCGTCACCGTCCCGGACCCTGACGCCCCGGCTCCCGTCCCGCCGGCGCGCACCGTGGTCACCGCCAGCGTGCTCAAGGTCCTGCGCACCCAGGTGCGCCTCCGCGTCCGCGTGCAGGCAGCCGGCGGCCCCGCCTCCGGGCGGGTCGAGATCCGCCGCGCCAACGGCGACCTCGTGCGCCGGGCGCGGCTGCGCCGCGGCCGCGTCGTCGTGAACCTCCCGCGCCGCAAGCTCGGCCAGGGACAGCAGACCCTCCGCGTCGTCTACCCAGGATCGACGTCGGTCGGACGCTCGGTCGGGACCGTGACCTTCAGGCTCCCGCGCCGGTCGTGAACCTCCCCATCCCCCCACGAAAGGGAGCGACCCATGAAGAAGCTCCTCCGTACCGGCCTCGCCCTCGGCGCCGTCACCCTGGCCGCCGGCACGGCGCTCGTCGGCGGTGCCACGACGCCGGCCCAGGCCGGCCCGCTCTGCAGCACCACCGGCATCTGCGGCACCATCACCAACTACGGCAGCAGCACGGGCAACATCCTCGCCGGGGAGAACTGGAGCGACAGCCAGGGCAGGCCCACCGGCAAGACGATCACGCTCTCGCCGCGCGAGTCGAGCGGCGGCCAGCTGCACGACGCCGACGGCTACTACGTGCCCTCCGGCTGCACGAAGTACGTCCAGGGCACCACCGGCTGGCGCAAGGACTTCACCGGTCCCCGCTGGGTCAAGGTCACGGACAACTTCCAGGGCTCGGTCTACGTGACCTGCTGAGGGCTACGAACGCCAGGCGGCCCAGGCCAGGCAGGCGAGCGAGGCGGTCGACGTCACGGCGCGCACGGCGTTGAGCCGCACCCACGCCGACTCGAAGTCCGCGCGTACGCCGGTCTGGGCCAGGGCGTCGTTCAGCGGCACGTTGCCGGCCGCCGTGACGATCAGCGTCGCCAGGGCGAGACCGGCGGCCGCGACCGCCCACGGCCGGACCGGTGCGTCGACGGCCAGCGCGGCCGCGACCGCGAGGGCCGGTGCGCCGAGGAAGCTCGCCAGGAAGACCGGGTTGACGATCGCGACGTTCATCTCCTGCATCGCGTGGACGAACGTCCGGTCGTCGACCCGGGCCAGTCCGGGCATCACGCCGGAGGCCCAGGTGTAGTAGGTGCCGGCCTGGAGGCCGGCCGTGACGGCGGCGCCGAGCAGGAGGGGACCGCGCAGGGGCTCGAGGAGGTCGATCATGGGTCCATTCCAACCCGACCCGGAGAGACGCACCATCGACCAGAGCGCCGGATCCATACCTGAGCGTCTACGGTGATGCCATGGACGTCCTCACCGGGCTGCTCGACGGGCCACGCGCCCGCCAGGCGTTCCTGCTGCGCTGCCTGATGGACCCGCCCTGGTCGGTGCGGCTCGAGGACGAGTCGCCGCTGTCGGTCACGGCCGTCGTCCGCGGCCGGATGTGGCTGGCGCCCGACCAGGGGTCGCCGACCCTGCTCGGTCCCGGCGACATCGCCGTCCTGCGCGGGCCCGGCCACGCGACCATCGCCGACGACCTGGGCACGCCGCCCCAGGCGGTGATCCTGCCGGGGCAGGTCTGCCGGGCCCCCGACGGCCACGAGCTGGCCGAGGAGATGCGGCAGGGCGTGCGCAGCTGGGGCAACAGCCCGGTCGGGGAGACGATGCTCCTCACCGGCGCCTACCTGGTCGAGTCGGCGGTCGGGCGGCGGCTGCTCCGTGCGCTCCCGCCGGTGCTGGTGCTGCCCGAGAGCGAGCTCGGGCTGCCGCTGGTCGCGCTGCTGGGCGAGGAGATGCGGCACGACCGTCCGGGCCAGGAGGCGGTGCTCGACCGGCTCCTGGACCTGCTCGTGATCAGCGTCGTGCGCGCCTGGCTCGACCGGCCCGAGGCCGACCCGCCGCGCTGGTACGCCGCGCACGCCGACCCCGTCGTCGGTCCGGCGCTGCGGCTGCTCCAGCACCACCCCGAGCACGCGTGGACCGTCGGCGGCCTGGCCGAGCGCGTGGGCGCCTCCCGGGCGGCGTTCGCCCGACGGTTCACCGAGCTGGTGGGCGAGCCGCCGATGGCCTTCCTCTCGGACTGGCGGCTCACGCTGGCCGCCGACCTGCTGCTCGAGCCCGACGCCACGGTGGGCTCCGTGGCCCGCCGGGTCGGCTACGCGACGCCGTTCGCGCTGAGCACCGCCTTCAAGCGGGAGCGGGGCGTCAGTCCGCGCGAGCACCGCGCTCAGGCGGCCAGCGGCGAGAGGTCGACGGTCTCGGCGATGGCCTCGAAGACGTCGCAGTAGTCCCAGTAGTCCTCGCGGGCGACGGAGCACGTGAGCGTCACGCCCACGGACCCCGTGCGCCACGCCCACTGGTCGCAGAGCAGGTCGGCGGCGCCCAGGCGGTAGGCGAAGCGGCGGTAGGCGACGTCGTGGCCGAACAGGTCGTAGACGTCGTCGTCCTCGAGCTCGAAGTCGTCGAGCCGGGCCGCCAGCTCCGCCATCGCCTCCGCCCGCCACTCCTCCAGCGGCCGCTCGACGGTGACGCAGGTCAGGGTGAGCTCGGGGCGAACGCCGCTGGCGGGCATCGAGGTGGCACGCGCGGCGACCAGCACGCCGTGGTCGGGGTCCTCGCGCCGGCGCCAGGTGGGCGGCAGCGCGATCTCGAGGTCGGTGGCGGGGTTCGACATGCCCGGAGGCTGCTCGCCGCGGCACCCCCGCCAAACCGGGCCGCCTCCCGCCTGTGGACGGGAGCGTGATTCAGCGGATCGTGCCGACCCCGGGCACCAGCGGCAGGTCGAGCGCGGTGACCCAGCCGGCCGGCAGCGCGTTGACGGCCGGTACGGCGTTCAGGGCGCGCAGGCCGGTGGCCAGGCACCCGGCGACGGCCGGTGAGCGTCCCGAGCCGTCGGTGAACCGGAACGACGTCTCCTGGCTGATCGAGGGCGAGCCGGTGATGTCGACGCGGTAGACGTCGTCCTGGGAGCCGGCCGGCCAGTCGGGCGCGGCGTCGAGGCCGATCCGGTTGACGTGCTCGAGCGAGATGACCTCGCGACCGCCGTAGATGCCGTTGATCGTGAAGCGGATCGCCGCGACGTTGCCGGCCGCGACGACGCCCTTGGCGGTGGTGCGCTCGGTCGGCGTCACCCACTTCTCCCACGTGGTGGTGATGTCGTCGAGCTCGATGCCGGCGGCGTGCGCGATCATCGGCACGGTCGCGCCCCAGGCCATGATCAGCAGCTCGGGGATCTCGAGCAGCGCGGTGAACTCCGGCGGCCGGCCGATGCCCATCTCGTCCTCGTAGTCGCCCTCGTAGTCGGTGTAGTCGAGCAGCTCGGACGCCCGCACCGACCGCACCTCGCCGCACAGTCCCATCAGGGTCAGCGGGAACAGGTCGTTGGCGAAGCCCGGGTCGATGCCGGTGGTGAAGCAGGAGGCGCCGCCCTCCTCGCACGCGGCGGTGATGGGGTCGATCCAGGCGGCGGGCGTCTGCGTCATGCCCGGCCACACCCACGGCGTCATCGCGGTCGAGCACACGTCGATCCCGGCGCGGAGGAACGCGCCGATGACGCGGATGTTGTCGTCGGCGTGCTGCGCCGTCGGCCCGTAGTGCACCAGCGCGTCGGGGCGCAGCGCGACCAGCTCCTCGACGGAGTCGGTCGCCAGCACGCCGACGGGGTCGAGGCCGCAGATCTCGCCGGCGTCGCGGCCGACCTTGGCGGGGTTGCTCACGCCGACGCCGACCAGCTCGAAGGCCGGGCTCCGCACGATCTCGGCGATCACCATCGAGCCGACGACGCCGGTGCCCCAGACGACGACGCGCTTGGCCTCGGAGCTCATCGGTCGAACGCCTTCCGTACGTCGCTCTCGGTGAGGCCGTAGTCGGCCAGGTCGTAGGAGTGCGACGGCCTGGCGGAGCCCGACCTCGACTCCCGGTCGATCTCGGTGATGGCGTGCTCCGCCTCGGGCGTCCAGTCGAGCGCGAACTGCTCGTACACGCCGCGCATCGTGCCGAGCGGGTCGGTGACCAGGTCCTGGAACGCGACGTCGGCGAACTGCGCCTGGTCGTAGGCCGGCCGCGCGTCGTGGAAGGAGTGGTAGGCCCGCGACCACAGGTCCAGCTGCGTGCGGCCGATCACGTCGCCGACGTACGTCGTCGAGTGGCCGACCGTGGTCTCGGCCGAGAGCGAGCAGGACGAGGCGATGCACACGACCGGGTCGCGGTGGGTGTAGACGACGAGCGCGTCGGGGTAGACCGTCATCAGCGCGTCGAGGGCGGTCATGTGCGAGGGGTTCTTGAGCACCCAGCGCTTGTCGGTGTCGTGGAGCCCGACCAGCTGGAGGTTCTGCCGGTGGCGCGCGTAGGCGTCGGTCCAGTCCTGCCGCGAGAGCCACTCGGTGTAGCGCGGCACGTGGGCCAGCGACTCGTAGGAGTTGGACTTGCCGGTCTGGCGCAGCAGCCGCCAGCACTCCTCGACGGTCGTGGCGTCCATGTAGTGGATCCCCATGAACTCCGGCGACTCCACGTGGTGGGCGGAGAAGGCCTGCTGCATGGCGGTGAAGATCGGGTCGGACTCCCAGGTCTCGCGCGGCGGGCGCGGCTGGGGGTACTGGGTGAGCCACATCTCCAGCCCCTGCGCCGCGGGGTCGGCGTGCAGCAGCCGGTGGAGGGCGGTCGTGCCGGTGCGGGGCAGCCCCATCACGAACACCGGCCGCGGGACGGCCACGTCGGCGTGCTCGGGGTGGGCTGCCAGCTGGGCCTGCGTGAGCAGCACGCCGACGAGGGCCGACTTCACCTCCGAGCGCTGGAAGTAGTTGCCGCGGGGGGTGAGCCCGGCCTCGGCGGACGCGAGGTCCTCGACCAGGACCCGCAGCCCCTCCTCGTGGGTGGTGCCGCCGAAGTCGGACAGGCCGGTCGTGCGCACGGCGGCCGCGACGATGTCGTCGTAGGACCCGACGTCCGGGCGCTCGCGCACCATGATGTTGTCGCTCATGTCAGCTGTGGAACTCTCCGCAGTCGACGGTCAGCATCTGCCCGGTCACCGCGGAGGCCAGGTCGCTGGCGAGGAAGAGCGTCGCGCGGGCGACCTCCTCCGACGACGCGAGGCGCTTGAGGTCGGTCGGCGCGGCCTTCTCGGCGTAGACCTCCTCGTGCGTCTTCTCCTCGACGGCGGCGAGGAAGTCGAAGTAGCCGCGGTTGACGTCCTCGTAGATGTAGGAGGGCGCCACGCTGTTGACGCGGATCCCGCGCGGCCCGAGCTCGGTCGCGAGCGACGAGGCGAGGTGCTCGAGCGCGCCCTTGGACAGCTTGTAGCCGGCGTACTCGGGCTGGGAGCTGAACGAGACGCAGGAGTTGAGCATGATCAGCGAGCCCGAGCTGTCGGCGAGCGCGTCGGCGAAGAGCGCCGAGAGCCGCAGGGGGGCGAAGACGTTGGTCTCGTTGACCTTGGCCAGCTTGCGCGGCGAGATCTGGGTGATCGGGTCCATCGGCGGGATCGTGAACGCGTTGTTGATGACGCAGTCGACGCGTCCGAACGCCTCGAGGGTCCGGTCGCGCAGGTTGACCCGCGAGTCCTCGTCGGTCACGTCGGTGACGACGCTGACGACGCGGCCGCCGTGGCCCTCGAGCTCGGCCTGGAGCGCCAGCAGCCGCGACTCGGTGCGGCTGGCGATCACGAGGTCGGCGCCCATCCTGGCGGCCTCCTCGGCCAGCGACCGGCCCAGGCCGGGCCCGATCCCGGAGATCACGATGACCTTGCCGCGCAGCAGCGGCACGGGCGTGTAGCGCTCCTCGATGGACGTGTCGTGGGCCTCGGCCAGTCCCAGCTCGCTCGACCCGGTCTCGTTGTTCAACTCAGCATCCTTCGGGCTACGGAGCGCTGTCGCGCGGCGATGCGCTCGGCGTACTCCTCGGTGGAGAGGGGCGTGAAGTGCGGGAGGAGGTCGGGTACGTCGGCGAGCCGGACCCGCTCGACCGTCGGACCGTCGGCGTCCTGGGTCAGGTCGCGCTCGAGGCGCTGCCAGCGCAGCATCATCGAGCCGGTGCGGTGGCCGGTCGTCTCGAGCCAGTTGGCGATCGCGCGGCCCTCGCCGGCGGGGGAGCGCTCGGAGACGACGAAGCGCATCACGCCGTCAGGGTCGGTGACGGCCTGCGCCTTGGTGAGCGACGTCTGGTGGGTCTCGTAGTCGGTCGAGGCGTACCAGTCGGAGCCGATCTGGATGCCCTGATAGCTGCAGTCGGTGCACTCCGGCACGCTCACGACGAGCGCCTCGTCCTCGGCGAGCTCGTAGTGACCGATCGACGAGCGCTGGGAGGCGAGGCCGCCGGGGGTCGACTGCGGGGCGGTCAGGGTGTTGACCGGCTCCTTGTACTGGAAGAAATGGGGGAAGGCGAACCACGTCTGGATGCTGCCGACCAGGCTGCGCGCGGCGACCTCGTACTTCTTGCGAAGCAGGTCGTGGGTGAGCGCGCGGGCCGGCTGCCCGAGGGTGTCCGGGCGCTCGATCGTGAGCAGTCCGCGCTCCTCGGTGTCCCAGTCGTTGAAGACCTCGCGCACGATCATGGTCTTGGCGCCGGGCTCGGCGACGTAGGTGAACTCGAAGGTGCCGTCGGCGGCGATGTCCAGCTCGCGGTCGTCGAAGGCCAGCAGGGACGTGGCCGCGGAGTCGGCGGTGTAGGCGCCGCCCATGACCTGGAAGGACAGGTCGGCGCTGCTGCCGCGCCGCCCGCGCACGACGTACTCGACGCCCTCGCGCAGGAAGGCGTTGAGGTAGACCGCGTCGGGGTTGTCCAGGCCCTGCCGGGAGAACTGGTGGGTGGGGTTCACGAACAGCGGCCGGTCGAGGTCGTAGTCGAACGCCATCTGCATGGCCATCCGGATCCGCCCCGACAGGTAGTCGTAGCCCTCCAGGCGGTCCTGCTCGGTACGGATGAACGGCGCGTTGGCGACCAGCTCCTCCGCCTCCGCGATCGACTCCTGCAGGACCTGCGTGAGGCCGAGTGCCTCGCTCATCCGCCGACCTTGCTGATGATCTGGTCGGCGTACTTGTTCAGGTGGTCGATCTTGTCCTGCAGCGGCTCGGGGTCGGGGCCCATGATGTAGGGCACGCGGAAGCCGACGATGCAGTCGGTGACGCCCTTGTCCTCCAGGCGCTTGATGCCGTCGAGGTCGTAGGCGTCGTAGGAGATGACGTGCACCTCGAAGTCGTCGCGGGTGTCGCCCTCCTCCCGGCGGATCTCCGCGAGGCGGGTCAGCAGCCGGTCGAGCTCCTCGCCGTCGCCGCCGGCGTGCATCCAGCCGTCGCCCTTGAGCACGGCGCGACGCAGCGCGTTGTCGACGTGGCCGCCGACGAGGAGCGGGATCGGCTCGCTCGCGCCGGGGCACTGCTTGAGCTCGTCGACCTGGTAGAACTCGCCGTCGTAGCCGAAGAACTCGCCGGTGGTCAGGCCGCGCAGGATGTCCATGCACTCGTCCATGCGCTTGCCGCGCCGGGCCCAGTCGACGCCGAGGTTGGCGAAGTCCTCGGGCCACGGCGAGATGCCCACGCCGAGACCGAGGCGGTTGTCGGACAGGAACGCCAGCGACGAGGCCTGCTTGGCGACCAGCACGGGCGGACGCACGGGCAGCTTGAGCACGAACGGCGTCAGCCGCAGCGTCGTGGTCACCGCGAACAGGTGCGCGCAGAGCACCATCGTCTCGATGAACTCCTTGCCGTCGAGGAACGCCCGGTCGCCGGTGTCGGTGTAGGGGTACTTGGAGTCCGACTCCTTGGGGTAGATCAGGCTGTCGGCCACCGTCATGCTGGTGTAGCCCGCAGCCTCCGCGGCCTGGGCCAGGGGCGCGTAGAACGTCGCCTGGGTCATGGCCTCCGCGTAGGTGAATCGCATGGGCGACACAGTAGAACGTGTTCCAGTTTTGTGCCAGAGTCCACCCGTGGACCTCCAGATGCTGAGCGACCGGGCCGAGATCACCGACGTGCTGGTGCGCTACACGCGCGCCATCGACACCGGCGAGTGGGACGCGCTGGACACGGTGTTCGCCGCCGACGCGCAGATCGACTACACCGAGTCCGGCGGCATCGCGGCGGCGTACGCCGAGGTGAAGCCGTGGCTGGCCGAGATGCTGCCGGCGTTCTTCCCGAAGCGGATGCACACGCTCGGACAGCTCGACATCCGCGTGGACGGCGACTCCGCCACGTGCGCGGCGTACTTCCACAACCCGATGCCGATGGCCGACGGCGCCGGCGGGGAGAGGATCGTGGAGTTCGGCGGGATCTACCACCACACCCTGGCCCGCACCGCCGACGGCTGGCGCAGCACGCGGCTGCACGAGGAGATCATCTGGAGGCGCGGCCTCTGAGGCTCGCGTTTGGTCCCCTTGGGCCCGTCCCCGACAATGGGGCCCACGCACCACCACCCAGGGGAGACCGCACGTGGCCGACGAAGACCGTCCCGCTCGAGAGGGACACCCCGTCGTCTCGGGCGTCATCGCGCTCGTGGCCGTGGCGCTGGCCGTGGGGCTCGTGCTCGGCGGTGGTGCGCTGCTCGCCGCGCGGGTGCTGAACCTCGACGGCGGCGACACCGCCAGCGACGGCGGCAGCTCCGGCGGCGAGACGATGTACCTGCCCACGCCGTCGCCGACGGAGAAGGACACGGGCCCCCGGATCACGCTGGCCCCCGACCCCGGCGACGAGGCCGGAGCGCCGTCGTCGACCGCGTCGGCGAAGCCCGAGGAGAAGATCTCGCTCACCTCCGACTCCTCCGAGGTCGGCTCCATGGACCGCATCTACCTGCGCGGCACCTACCCCGGCGGCGAGGGCGCGATCCTGCAGGTGCAGCAGTGGGAGGGCGGCGCCTGGGGGATCTTCCCGGTGACCGCCTCGGTGAGCAACGAGACCTTCACGACGTACATCCAGACCAGTCAGCCGGGCAAGAACCGCTTCCGCGTGGTCGACACCGACAGCGGTGAGGCGTCCAACGAGGTCCGCGTCACCATCCGCTGACCGGCCACGACGCCGCCCAGGACCAGGGCCATGCCGAGCGCCTGCGCCCAGCCGAAGAGCTCGCCGGCGACCACGACGCCGAGCGCGGTGCCCACGACCGGGTTGAGCAGCCCGATGAGCGAGACCGCGCCCGCGGGCATGCGCGCCAGCCCGTGGAACCAGCACGCGTAGGCGAGGACGGTGCCGACCCCGCCGAGCCACAGGAACCCCGCCGCCGCGTCGAGGTCGAGGGGCGGCGGTGCGCCCTCGACGAGCAGTGCGACCGGGACCAGGGCCAGCCCACCGGCCACGAGCTGCCACGAGACGAGGGTGAGCAGGTCGACGGGCGCGGGCCAGCGCTTGACCATCACGAACCCCAGCGCCGAGACCGCCACCGAGCCGAAGGCGCCGAGCAGCCCGAGGGTCGACACGGCGCCCGGGGAGCGGAGCACGAGGAGCGCGACGCCGACGAGGCCGACCAGCGCGCACAGCACGCGGCGGCGGCCCGGCTGCTCCCGGAGCAGGAGCCAGGCGAGCGCCATCACCGCCAGCGGTGAGGTCGCCTGGAGGGTGGAGGCCAGCCCGCCGGGGAGCTCGTAGGCCGCGAGGAAGAGCAGCGGGAAGAAGAGCCCGATGTTGCACAGGCCGAGCAGCGCCGCCTTCCACCACCACTCGCCGCGAGGGAGCCGGCGCCGCACGCCGAGGAGCAGCAGGCCGGCCGGCAGGGCCCGCACGGCCGCGGCGAACAGCGGCCGGTCCGGGGGCAGCAGCCGCTCGGTGACCAGGTACGTCGTGCCCCAGGCCAGCGGCGCGACGCTGACGACGAGGACGGTGCGCCACGAAGTAGTTTCCATGGAAGACATAATATCTTCCGGGTAAGATATATTCCCCGCATGTCCTCGGACCATCAGGAGCCCGACCACGTCGGCCGGATCATGGCCCAGTGGGCCGTCGAGCGGCCCGAGGTCGACGTCTCGCCCCAGGGCGTCATCGGCCGGCTGCACCGCCTCGCCGTGCTCCTCGACGAGGAGCTGCGCCCGGTCTTCGCCGCCGCGGGCCTCTCCGACGGCGACTTCGACGTCCTGGCCGCGCTGCGCCGCGCCGGTGCGCCGTACGAGCTGTCGCCGGGGCAGATCGCGCAGACGACGATGGTCACCTCCGGCGCGGTGACCAAGCGGCTCGACCGGTTGGAGGGCGCCGGGCTGGTGCTCCGCCAGACCAGCGAGGACGACGGCCGCGGCCGCCGCGTCCGGCTCACCGGGCGCGGCCGGGAGCTCGTCGACGGGACCTTCGAGCGGCACATGGCCAACGAGCGCCGCCTCGTCTCGCTGCTCGACGAGCCGGACCGCCGCGAGCTCGCCCGGCTGCTGGAGGCCTGGGGCCGCGCGCTGGACGCGTGAGACGATCGCCGGCATGAGCGCCCGACGGCTGTCCTCCGGCCTCGCCGTGGGCGTGCTCCTCGCGGCGCTCGCCGGCTGCGCCGAGGATCAGGCGGGCCCGGCCGACGAGCCCGGGACGAGCGAGGCGGCGGTGCCCGTCGAGCTGCGGGTGGTGCTCGCGACCAGCCGCGAGCCGGCGCCCGACTCGCTGGTGCTGCAGCAGTTCCGCGATCTCGACTGCGCCGCTCCGCCCCCGGCGGCGGCGCCGGAGGACCCCTTGGCGGCCTGCGACGCCGGCGGCACGAAGTACAGCCTGGAGCCCGCTGCGGCGGTCGGCGGGATCGAGTCGGCCACCGCCGAGGCCGACGACGGCGCCGGCCCCTACGTCGAGGTGGTGCTGGACGACGAGGCGGCGGCCGCGTTCGCGGACCTCACCGCGGGTGCGCCCGGCGCGCGGCAGGTGGCCCTCGTGCTCGACGGCGAGGTGCTAGCGGCCCCGACGGTGCAGCAGCAGGTCACCGACGGGCGCCTGCAGGTCGTCGGCGGACTCACCGACGACCGGGCCGAGGCCCTGGCCGACCGACTGACCGGTCGCGCCTGAGCCTCAGCCCCGCTGCGTCAGCTGGGGATCCAGTCCATGGTCTCCGGGTTGGGGCCGGTCCGGCCCTCCTCGCCCTGGTCGAGGCGGCGGATGGCCTCCACCTCGTCCGGGGAGAGCTGGAAGTCGAAGATGTCGAAGTTCTCGCGCATGCGCTCCTCGCGCATCGACTTGGGGAACACCACGTCGCCGCGCTCGATGTGCCAGCGCAGGGTCACCTGCGACGGCGTCTTGCCGTGGCGCTCCGCGATGCCCTGGATGACCTCGTCGTCCACGACCTTGCCCTTGGCGATCGGCGCCCAGGCCTCGACGGTGATGCCGCGCTCGTGCGACGCCGCGCGCACCTCGTCGTTGACGAGGTAGGGGTGGGCCTCGATCTGGTTGACGACCGGCAGGACGCCGGTCGCCTCGATGATCGGGTCGAGGTGCTCGGCGTGGAAGTTCGAGACGCCCACGGAGCGCAGCCGCCCGTCCTCCTTGAGCTCGATCATGGCCTTCCACGTGGAGACGAAGTCGCCGTCGTAGCGGGTCGGCAGCGGCCAGTGGATGAGGAACAGGTCGACGTACTCGAGGCCGAGGCGCTCGAAGGACTCGTCGAAGCTGCGGCGGACGTCCTCGGGGCGGTGGTTGGTGTTGTTGAGCTTCGTCGTGACGTAGAGCTCCTCGCGGGCGATGCTCGAGGCGGCGATGGCTTGGCCCACGCCCTCCTCGTTGCCATACATCTGAGCCGTGTCGAGGTGGCGGTAGCCGACCTCGAGCGCCGTCGCGACCGTCGCCGCGGTCTCCTCGGGCGGCACCATGAAGACGCCGAAGCCCAGCTGGGGGATGGTGGTCTGGTCGTTGAGCGTGATGGTCGGAACGGTCATGCCAGGTAGTTACCCGTCGCGGTGGGGCGGTATTCCATGATGGTCCGGTGGAATTCACCGACTACGACACCCGGCTCGCGGCGTACGCCGTCGTGGTGGACGACCAGGACCGGGTGCTCCTCGCCCTGTGGAACGAGGCGGCCGAGCCCCAGTGGACGATGCCCGGGGGCGGGGTCGACCTCGAGGAGCAGGCCGCCGAGGGGGCCGTGCGCGAGCTGCTCGAGGAGACGGGCTACGAGGTGGAGCTGGGCCGCCTGCTCGGCGTCGACTCCTACGTCATCCCGCCCTCGCGGCGGCACATCGCGACGTCTCGGCCCATGAAGGCGGTCCGCGTCGTCTACGAGGCGCGCGTGGTCGGCGGCGAGCTCACCCGCGAGCTCGACGGCACCACCGACGAGGCGCGCTGGATCCCGCTCGACGAGGTCGCGGACCTGCCCCGGGTGGGCCTGGTCGACATCGCGCTCGGCCTCTGGCGCGCCTCGCGCTGAGCGAGGCGGGCTGGATCTCGGGGGTGGTCGAGCCGCGACGTGCACGCCTAGGGTGTGCGAGCAGTACCCAGTCCTGAGATATGACCATGCACTCCGGGAGGCACCATGCGCAGGTTCTTGACAGTCATCGTCCTCGTCCTCGGACTCACCGTCGTCGTGACGCCGGGGGCAGAGGCAGCGCAGAAGTGCTCGGGCTGGAAGGTCCGTGGCGCCATCGCGGTCAAGGCGTGCACCTCTCACAGCCCGGTCAAGGGCCTCATCCACCACCACTTCCGGGTCAGGAACGTCGGCGTCGAGGACATTCGCGTGACGTCGTTCGGTGCTGCCTACATCAACGGCCACTCAGCGGGCAAGATCCGAGGCGACAACGGCGCCACCATCCGGCCCGGAAGCTGGCGCGGTTGGTCTGCGACCTCGACGCGCCTCAAGGGGAAGCGATACACGACCAAGGCGTGGGCCAAGTACTCCGGCCTGCCCAACGCGTCCGTCACCTCACCAGCCATCAAGGGCTGACGGCGCCCACCCAGGCCAGCACCGTGCGCGCGGTGCGCTCGAGCTGTGCGCGCTGCACGACCTCGGGGGTGTCGGTCTCGTCGTGGTAGGCGGCGTACGGCGTGCTGCCGAGGCGTGCGCCGGGCAGGCCGTCGCGGACGAAGGACCAGTGGTCGCTGGACCGCTGGAACGGGTCGAGGACCGTCTCGACCCCCGCCCTCCTGGCGGCCGCCACCAGCTCGTCGGTCAGCGCGTTGGGCTCCGCCGGCGTGCCCACCGGAAGCACGTCGCCCACGCCGACCCGGTCGAGCGAGACCATCCCCGCGAGGCTGCGCCGCTGCGGCTCCGTCAGCGAGGCGACGTACGCGCGCGAGCCGAAGTGGTGGTCGTCGTCGCCCGGGCCGCGCGGCTCCTCGGAGCCGAACGCCACCAGCACGACCGGCAGCCGGCTGCGCCGTCCGTCCAGGGCCTCGGCGACCGCGAGCAGGACCCCGACCCCCGACGCGTTGTCCTCCGCGCCGGGCGCCGCCACCACCGTGTCCAGGTGCGCGCCGACGAGGAGCCACGGCCGGCCGCGTCGCAGCGTGCCCCTCGTCGCGACCAGGTTGACCGACGGCCCGGCCTCGACGGGTCCGTTCCACGAGTAGCCGGCGGGCGTCGCAAAGCGCTGCCGCTCGACCTGCCACCCGTGCCCGGTGAGCTCGTCCTCCACCCACGCCGCCGCCCGGAAGTAGGCGCGGCTGGTGCCCGGCCGCGGCCCGATCTCGCCCGCCAGGTGCTGCACGGCCTCGACCGCCGTACGCACCCGGACGTCGTCCGGCCGCACCCGCGGTGACGGCGTGGGCGTCGTGCTTGGTGCGGGCGCCGACGACCTGGCGCTCGGTGCCGGCGACGGCGACGCCTCCGGCTCGTCGTCCGCCGTGCACGCGGAGAGCAGCACCAACCCCGCCACCGCCGCCACCACCCGTCGCATGCCTGCCAGTGTGCCTCGACGCTGACCCCGGTGGTTGAGGTGCGAGCGAAGCGAGCCCCGAAACCACTCCACAGGGCTGGCGCCGGGTCTTGACCATCGAACAGACGTTCGGTTAGTATGGACCATGTCCATCACGCACCCCGACCGACCCGGTGACCTCCCGGTCGAGGATGCGACGCCCCACGAGATGCTGGCCGCGGTCCGCGAGGCACGCGGCCGCGCCAACGACGCCGAGGTCGACCTGCTCCGCCTCGCTGTCGCGTGGGCCCATGCCCATCCCGAGACGCCCGGCGACGAGACCTGGCACGCGCCCCGCGCGACGGCTTACGACGACGGCAGCCCGTCCGACGAGCTGCCCGTCGAGGACCACGAGTGGTTCGGGATCCCCACCATCCGGTGGGACGCGCCGGCCGCGTTCGCCGCGGCCAACGGCATGTCCACCACCGCCGGGCGGGCGTTCCTGCGCGACGCCCTGGTCCTGGCCCACCGCCTCCCGCGCACCCACGCCCGCGTCCTCGCCGGACAGGTCCCCGTGTGGCGGGCCCGCCGCGTCGCCCAGGCGGTCCTCGGCAAGCCCCAGGACGTGACCACCTACGTCGACCAGGAGGTCGCGCCCGTCGCCGAGCAGGCCGGGACGGTCACCCTCGACCACCTCGTGGACCGGGCGATGACCCTGCTCTACCCCGAGCAGCGCGAGCTCGATCAGCTCGAGGCCCTGGACGCCCGTCACGCGACGCTGCACGAGGAGTCCCTCAACCACACGGGCGTCGGCGACATGACCCTGCGCGCCGACTGGGCCGACCTCAAGGACTACGACCGCGCCCTGTCCCTGATCGCGGCCGCGCTGAAGCGCGACGGCTCCACCGACTCCCTCGACGTGCGGCGATCGATCGCGATCGGGATCCTCGCCGATCCCGCCCGCGCCCTGGCGCTCATCAACGGCGAGGAGCCGCCGGTCCCCACCAAGGAGGTCGTGGCCTACGTCCACCTCACCGACCAGGGCCTGGCCGGCTGCGACCCGACGGCGGTCGACGAGACCGGCCGCACCTGGCTCGAGGAGACGTTCCGCTCCTGGTGTGCCCGCACCGACCGCTTCGTCACCGTGCGACCCGTCATCGACCTCAACACCCACCCCGACACCCCCTGTGAGCGCCACGACGGCACCACGACGTACGCCCCGTCGCCCACCACCGCCGAGAAGGTGCGGCTGCGCGACCGGACCTGCGTGTTCCCCCACTGCACCCGACGCGCCCGCGGCTGCGACCTCGACCACGTCGTCGCCCACGCCGCCGGCGGCCCCACCTGCGAGTGCAACCTGGCGCCCCTCTGCCGACATCACCACCGGTTGAAGACCCACGCCGGCTGGACCTACCTACCACTCGCGCCGGGCATCCACCTGTGGCGCGAGCCCCACGGCCAGGTCTTCGTCACCAGCCGCACCGGCACCCTCGACCTCACCGACACGTTCGACACCGGCTGACCGTCGGCACGCCGTCCTACGGTGCTGCCATGACCTATCCCGAGCCCCCCGTCAACGGCCGGGTGGGCGAGGACCCACCCGGCGGGCCGTTCACCTACACGGCCTAGCGGCGAGGCGTCCGTCGCTCCAGCTTCGTGGCCAGCGTGCTGCGAAGGTTGGCGGCGTCGAAGTCGCCCACCAGCAAGCTGGCCAGCACCTGGAGGCGCCGCAGGTCCCGGCAGTCCTCCAAGCGGCCCTCGTCCAGCGCGCCTGGGTAGGCGTTGATCGCCTCGTCGGTCAGCGTCAGCGAGGCCAGGTCCCACTCGACCGGACCGACACACACGTCCTCGAAGTCCGTCCACCGGGGGCCGGCGGGCGTCATCAGCACGTTGCCCGTGTGGGCATCACCGTGGAGCGGGCGACGGGGCCAGGTCAGAGCCAGGGGAACGAGTTCCTCGGCGGCTCGGTGCAGCACAGGATCATCTGAACGCTCGAGGGCGGTGGCGATGTCGGTCAGAGGGCCGACCAGAGTCGGCAGGGGCGCCTCGTACGTGGCCAGGATCGCGTGAAGGCCGCCCAGCATCACTCCGAAGTCGGGCCCCGAGATGGTCGAGGGAGTGTGCTCGACCCATTCCCAGAGCGACACGTCGATCCCCGTCGACCGTGTGGGGACCGGGGTCGATCCACGGAGCCACCACGTCGGCGTTCCGCGACGCGAGGAACCGCCCCAGGCGGACCTCCCGCTCCAGCCAGGGACGCGGATGAGGTCGCAGGTCCTGTCCCGCGGTGACCACCCGGCTGACGACGGGGTGCGGGTGCAGCCGAACGCGAACGCTGTAGTTCTCGGCGATGACTTCGGGACGTCCCACGGGCAGGCCAACGGCTTTCGCGACCGCGACGGACGCCGCCACCGCCTCGTCGGTCGACGGGAGCGCGGCGCTCACGTGATGAGCCCGTGCGCGCGGAACATCCGCTCGTAGATCGCGCGCACGGTCGCCGACTTGTGGCGGTGGTAGTCCACGCCCTGCCCGTCGGCGCTGCCGGTGAGAAGGGCGGCCTCGTGCTTGGCGGCGGCGTAGCGGTCGCGGTCGTCGGGGTGGGCCACGAGCCAGTCGTGGAACATCCGGTGCCGCACCACCTCGGGGCAGTCGGGTCCGAAGACGTGGAGGCACGCCCGGGGTGAGGCGAGGAGCAGCATCCGGTGCTCGTGCCACCACGGCTCGCGGATCGTGTGGACGAACCCGGCCGCGACGAGGGCCGGCAGGTAGGAGACCTCGTCGGCGGGATCGGCGACGACGAGGTCGACGTCGATCACCGGCGTGGCCGCCAGGCCCGGCACCGAGGTCGAGCCGACGTGGTGCAGCTCGACCACGCCCGCCCCGAGCGCGCCGTGCACCAGGGCCTCGACCCGGTCGAAGAGCGCCGGCCAGGCGGGGTCGTGGTCGACCACCTCGACCTCGTACGGCGTCGGCCGGTGCGGCGGCACCCACGGGTCCGCGCCCGGGGGAGGGGAGCCGTGGTGGTGGCGGACGATCTCGGCGGGGGTCGGCACCCGGCCACGAAAACATCTCCCCGGAGCGGGAACAAGCACCCGGGGGCGCCCGTTGACACCCATAGACGGAAGTTGAGTTGAGTCGACTCAAGTTCTTTGCCAGACTGAGACCCACAGTCTTCAACCCAGGCCCCCCGGGCCGAATCATGGAGGTAACAACTCATGGCACGTGCTGTCGGCATCGACCTCGGTACGACGAACAGCGTCGTCGCGGTCCTCGAGGGTGGCGAGCCCACCGTCATCGCCAACGCCGAAGGTGCCCGCACCACTCCCTCGGTCGTCGCGTTCGCGAAGTCCGGCGAGGTGCTGGTCGGCGAGGTCGCGAAGCGTCAGGCGGTCACCAACGTGGACCGCACCATCCGCTCGGTCAAGCGCCACATGGGCACCGACTGGAAGCAGAAGATCGACGACAAGGACTTCACCCCCCAGCAGATCAGCGCCTTCGTGCTGCAGAAGCTCAAGCGCGACGCCGAGGCCTACCTCGGCGAGACCGTGACCGACGCGGTCATCACCGTCCCGGCGTACTTCTCCGACGCCCAGCGTCAGGCGACCAAGGAGGCCGGCGAGATCGCGGGCCTCAACGTCAGCCGCATCGTCAACGAGCCCACCGCGGCCGCCCTGGCCTACGGCCTCGACAAGGGCGACGACCAGACGATCCTGGTCTTCGACCTCGGTGGCGGCACGTTCGACGTGTCCCTGCTCGAGATCGGCGAGGGCGTCGTCGAGGTCAAGGCGACCTCCGGTGACAACCACCTCGGTGGCGACGACTGGGACAACCGCGTCGTCGAGTGGATGGTCAAGAAGTTCAAGGACAACAACGGCGTCGACCTCGCGGCCGACAAGATCGCCAAGCAGCGCCTCCAGGAGGCCGCCGAGAAGGCCAAGATCGAGCTGTCGTCCTCGAGCGAGACCACGGTCCACCTGCCCTACATCACCCACGGCGAGTCCGGCCCGCTGCACTTCGAGGAGCGGCTGACGCGCAGCGAGTTCCAGAAGCTCACCGCGGACCTGCTCGACCGCACCAAGGCGCCGTTCCAGAACGTCCTCAAGGACGGCGGCGTCGCGATCGACAAGATCGACCACGTCGTGCTCGTCGGTGGCTCCACCCGGATGCCCGCCGTCACCGAGCTGGTCACCGAGCTCCTCGGCGGCAAGCAGCCCAACAAGGGCGTCAACCCCGACGAGGTCGTCGCCGTGGGCGCCGCGCTGCAGGCCGGCGTGCTCAAGGGCGAGGTCAAGGACGTCCTGCTCCTCGACGTCACCCCGCTCTCGCTCGGCATCGAGACCAAGGGCGGCGTGATGACCACGCTGATCGAGCGCAACACCACGATCCCGACCAAGCGCTCGGAGATCTTCACCACCGCCGACGACAACCAGCCGTCGGTCGAGATCAAGGTCGCCCAGGGCGAGCGCCAGATGTGGGCGCAGAACCAGCCCCTCGGCAACTTCGAGCTCACCGGTCTCCCGCCCGCCCCGCGCGGCATCCCGAAGATCGAGGTCACCTTCGACATCGACGCCAACGGCATCGTCCAGGTGCACGCCAAGGACACCGCCTCCGGCAAGGAGCAGTCGATGACGATCTCCGGCGGCTCCGCGCTGTCGAAGGACGAGATCGACCGGATGGTCAAGGAGGCCGAGCAGTACGCCGAGGAGGACGCCAAGCGTCGCGAGACCGTCGAGGTCCGCAACCAGGCCGACCAGCTCGTCTACACGACCGAGAAGTTCCTCGCCGACAACGACGAGAAGCTCCCCGAGGACGTGAAGACCGAGGTGCAGACCGACCTCGACGCGCTGAAGGCGCTGCTGGAGGACGCCGAGGCGTCCCCCGAGACGCTGACGGCCGGGGTGTCCAAGCTCGGTGAGTCCAGCCAGAAGATGGGTGCGGCCATGTACGCCGCCGCGGAGGCCGAGCAGGCCGCCGCCGGTGGGTCCGACGGCTCGACGGGCGAGGCCGACGACGACGTCGTCGACGCCGAGATCGTCGACGAGGAGCCGACCGAGGGCGAGTCCAAGTGACCGACCCCCATGTCACCCCCGACGAGGAGCCGGTGGAGGAGCAGCCGCAGGACTCCTTCGGCGACGCCGCCTCCGAGATGGCCAACGAGACCGAGGTCGAGGAGGAGCCCACCGAGGCCTCCTCCTCGGCCCCGGCCGAGGGCGAGGTCATCGCGCAGGACGAGCTCGTCGTGACGCAGATGGCGCTGGCCGAGCGGACCGCCGACCTGCAGCGGCTGCAGGCCGAGTTCCTCAACTACAAGCGCCGCGTCGACCGCGACCGCGACCTGCTGCGGGAGAACGCCACCTACGCCGTGCTGGCCCCGATCACCGAGGTGCTCGACACCATCGACCGGGCCCGCGAGCACGACGAGCTCGACGGTGGCTTCAAGGCCGTCGCCGAGCAGCTGGAGCGGATCGTGTCGGGCCTCGGCCTGACCCGCTTCGGCGCCCCGGGCGACCCGTTCGACCCCACCGTGCACGAGGCCCTCTCCCACCTGGGCGAGGACCCCGAGGTCACGGTGACGACCTGCAAGGTGATCGCCAAGGCCGGCTACAAGATCGGCGACCGCGTCGTGCGCGCGGCGCAGGTGCTGGTCGTCGACCCGGCGAGCACCACGACCGACGAGTAGGGAAGGAGGTGTGCGATGAGTGACGGCAAGGAGGGCTTCCGCGCCGACTGGGCGCAGAAGGACTTCTACCAGGTGCTCGGCGTCAAGAAGGACGCGACGGCCGACGAGATCAAGAAGGCCTACCGCAAGCTCGCGCGCGCCAACCACCCCGACTCCAACCCCGGCGACACCGCGAAGCACGACAGGTTCAAGGCGGTCGCCGAGGCCTACGACGTCGTGGGCGACGCCGACAAGCGCACGAAGTACGACGAGATGCGCGAGCTCTACGGCTCGGGCGCCCGCGGCGGCTTCGGCGGCGGCGGGGCGGGCGGCGGGTTCAACCTCGACGACCTGCTCCGCGACCGTGCCGGCAGCGGGGGCGGCTTCGGCGACATGTTCGGCGACCTCTTCGGGGGCGGCGGCCGTCGCGGCGGCGGGCAGCAGGTCCGCCGGCCGAGCAAGGGCGCGGACGTCGAGACGACGGCGACGATCAGCTTCACCGACGCCATGGACGGCGTCACGATCTCGCTGCGGCTCGCCTCCGACTCGCCCTGCCCCGCGTGCTCCGGCACGGGCGGCAAGCCCGGCACCAAGCCGCACATCTGCCCGCAGTGCGACGGCGCCGGCTACGTCACCGTCTCCACCGGCGGCGCGTTCGCCATGAACGAGACCTGCCCCCACTGCGGCGGTCGCCAGCTCGTCTACGACGAGGCCTGCCCGACCTGCCACGGCAGCGGCCGCGGCACGTCCGCGCGCTCCATCCAGGCGCGCATCCCCGCGGGGGTCAAGGACGGTCAGCGGATCCGGGTGCGCGGCAAGGGCTCGGCCGGCGAGAACGGCGGACCCGCGGGCGACCTGTTCGTGGTCGTCAAGGTCTCCCCGCACCGGCTCTTCGCCCGCAAGGGCGACAACCTCACCCTCACCGTCCCGGTCTCCTTCGACGAGGCGGCGCTGGGTGCGGACATCAAGGTGCCCACGCTGGGCGGCGCCCCGGTGACACTCAAGATCCCGGCCGGCACGCCCAACGGGCGCACCTTCCGGGTCCGGGGCAAGGGCGTGCGTCGGGCCGACGGCACGTACGGCGACCTGCTCGCCACTGTCGAGGTACAGGTGCCGGCGGTGCTCGACCAGGCCGCGCGCGAGGCCGTCCAGGCCTACCGTGAGGCCATGGCGAGCAAACCCCTGCGCGCCAACCTCTTCGAGGCGGGCGCGTGATGTCCGGGCCGCCGTTCGCGGCTCCCGGCCCGGACGCCGCCGTGTTCGTCATCAGCGTGGCCGCCGAGCTGACCGGGCTGCACCCGCAGACCCTGCGCACCTACGAGCGCCTCGGCCTGATCACCCCCGGCCGCACGGTCGGGGGTGGTCGCCGCTACTCCGCGCGCGACATCGAGCGGCTGCGCGAGATCGCCGACCTCACCTCCTCGGGCATCGGCATCGAGGGGGTGCGCCGGATCCTCGAGCTCGACAACCGGGTCGCGGCGCTCGCGGCCCGCAACGAGGAGCTGCAGGCCGAGCTCGACGCCACCCGCGACGCGTTGCGGCAGGCCCTCACGGGCCGCTCGCTCGACCAGGCGCCCGCCAACAAGCTGCCGGTGCTGCGCCAGACGTCCACCGGCCAGTCGGTGGTCGTCTGGCGCCGCGGCCGCTAGCGCTGGCGCAGCGGCGGACCGCTCGCGGCGGGCTTGGTCCCGACCGGGCGCACCGTGTCGATCCTCGTGAAGATGATCTCCAGGGGCGAGTAGACGCTGTCCCAGCTCACTGACGGGGTCGCCGAGCAGAAGAAGTCCCACGACGTCGGGTTCGTCAGCACGGTGGTGCCGGTGAGGTTGGGGTAGTAGCCGCTGGAGCCCGACGTCGAGTACCCGCGCTTGGTGCTCACCCCGGGGCTCCCGGGCACGTCGAAGTAGCACTCGGTCTGACGGGGGTTGGCGGCCGTGCCCCCGGCCTCGGTCATCGTGACGCTGTAGGTGACGGCGTACGTGCCGGCCGGGATGCCGGTGAACCCCGTCGCGTAGCTGCCGGTGACGTCCACCTCGCGCTCCAGGCGGTAGACCTTGGTCCCGAGCTGGCTGGCGTCCAGCCCGTCCAGGGCGTCGGCGTTCAGCCGGGCGACCTTCTTCGACGAGGTCACCTTCAGGGGCGGCGCGTTGGGCCTGGTCCTGAGCGAGAGCGCGGGGCCGGCCCCCTTGTTGGTGACCTGGGTCGTCTTGCCGGCGGTGTTGGTCTTGCCGAGGACGAGACTGGAGCCGGTGGCGGCGAACGTCACGTAGTCGAAGCCGAGCACGAGCAGCACGGCGGCGAGCAGCACGGTGAGGGTGGACTTGGTGGTCTTCATTGCCGCAGTCTCGGTGTGTCCGGCCGCCGGGGGAATAGCCTGTTCGGGCTACCGCATGTTCTCGCGGAAGAGCTCGAGCAGCCGGTACGCCGGCGCTGCCTGGTCGCCCAGCGAGGCCGTGGCGGGTCGCCGCAGGAACTCCGTGTAGCCCTCCACCCCGGCCACGTCCGCGACGCTCACCTCGTGGAAGCCCATGGACCAGTCGGGGAAGAGCCGCTGCTCCACCGGTTCGCGCAGCAGCAGGAGGACGCCCCGGTGACGGGGGTCCCGCTCGATCTTCGAGTACGTCGTGTCGACGACCTCGTCGGGCCCCTCGAGCGTCTGGATGATGTTGCCGCCGCGGTAGAGCAGCACCCCGGTCAGCCCCAGCTCCTCGTTGCGCGGACGGATCGCGGAGAGCATGCTCAGCAGCTCGGGCTTCGACAGCAGACGGTCGGCGGTGCTGACGTAGGTGATCGAGAGCACGGGGCTCCTTCCGGAGGGGGAGAACTCAGCCGGCGTCGGCGGGGTGGCCGTACTCGACGTCCTGGTTCGGTGTGGGGTCGGGGACCTCGGCGAGCCGTTGGCGGAGCTCGTCGGCGATCTGCTGCTCGGTGGCCTCGAAGTCGTAGGAGACCAGCACCATCTTCTCAGCGACCTCGTTCATCCGGGTCGCCGAGCCCTGCAGCAGGCCCTCGAGGTGCTGCGCCAGGGCCTGGGTCTCGCCGTGGTGGCCGTAGCGGCCGTAGCCGACGACGTGGTGGCGGTCCCAGCTCCAGGAGGACAGGGTTGGCAGGTCCTGGCAGACGTGCTGCAGCACCTGGGAGACGGCCTCCACCTTGCCGGCGGCCTCGCGCAGCTCCGGGCCGTGGACGGCCAGGGTCTCCCCGGGGCCGAAGTACTCCGCGTCCTCGCCCGCCTGGAGGAAGGGCACGGGATCGCCCGGCGTCGCGAAGTCGTGGTAGTCGGGGTTGTCGACGCTGGAGGCCACGGCCGCGTCCGCGCAGTCGGCGAACGCCCGCTCGACGTCGGCGATCACGCGGCACTGGTCGCTCAGGGCCATCAGCAGGTGGCCGTGGACCTCGCTGACGCTTCCCCCGGCGAACTCCAGCTCGGGCTCGGCGGGCGTCTCGGGGAGGAAGGTGCCGGCGGCGTTGAGCGCCGCGGCGGTGACGATCATGCCGGCGCCGGTGAACGCCGTCGCCGCGGTGGCGACGGCGCCAAGGACCAGGAACGTGGTCTTCAGCGACCCGCCACCGCCCCCGCCGGCGTAGTCGAGGAAGGCGGCCTCCGCCGAGTCGGCGATCTCGAGCAGGTCCTCCCGCGTCCTGACCCAGACCTCCCGCTCCCCGGTCACGACGATGCCGAGCGCCACCATGAGGACCTGCTGCCCGGCGATCACGGTGGAGGTGCGTGCGAGGTAGGAGCCGTTCAGCGCCTCGATGGCATCGCCTTGGAAGCCGGACAGGTCGCTGCCGATCGCGGCCACGTAGCCGGCGAGGTCGGCGTTGCCCAGGGACGTCCGGGCGTCGGAACCGCTGCCGTCGAGGTAGGCGCCGCCGGCCGTCGAGCGCGGTGGCGAGGATGCCGAGCCGCTCGATGCTGAAGTCGAAGCTCTCGGGGGTGGGCAGGTCGTCGAACCGCTCGAAGTTCTGCTTGATCTCCTCGTCCCACTTGCTGTATAGGTCGGTCACGTGGGCGTAGGCGCCCGAGAAGTTGGGCTCGAGGTGGTCCGAGCGGTTCCCGAACGCGTAGACGTGGCCCTCGGGATAGGTGACCCGGATGGAGTCCGTGATCGGCGACTCCTCCGTGGCCCGGGAGTAGCCGTCGAAGCCGTCGGCGCAGGTGCCGTAGTAGCCGAAGTCGGACATCTCGGCCGCGATGGCGGCCTCGACGACCTTCTGGATCCTCGCGTCCAGTCCGGGCACGTTGCTGGACATGGGGCTGCCTTCCGTCGGCGGTAGGAGATGGCTTCCTTCCCCGGCCGACGGGGGATCAAACTGCCCAGAGTTGAGTGGAACAGACTCAAGTTCCCACACGTTATGTCAGCATCACGTACCAGCGCCACCGCAGGAGGAGCACCCATGAGCCAGTTCGGCGCCGACAAGTTCACCACCCGCAGCCGGGAGGCCATCGAGGCCGCCCAGCTCTCGGCCACCACGGCCGGCAACACCGCCACCGAGCCCATCCACGTGCTGGTGGCCCTGCTGCGCCAGGAGGACGGCATCGCCCGCAACCTGGTCACCAAGGCCGGCGTCGACGCCGCCGCGCTGACCGCCCGCGCGGTCGCCGTGCTCGACGCGCTGCCGAAGGCCAGCGGTGCGACCGTCCAGCAGCCCGCCGCCTCGCCCGCCCTGACCCGGGTGCTGGCGGGCGCTCTCGACCTGGCCTCGTCCATGAAGGACGAGTACGTCGCCACCGAGCACCTGCTGATCGCGATCGCCGGCACCGAGAGCCCGGCGCAGCGGGTCCTCGCCGACGCGGGGCTGACCGAGGCCGGCCTGCGCGAGGGGCTCACGGCCGTCCGCGGCAACCGCCGCGTCACCAGCCAGGACGCCGAGTCGACGTACGAGGCGCTGGACAAGTACTCCGTCGACCTCACCGCCGCCGCCCAGGAGGGCCGCCTGGACCCCGTCATCGGGCGCGACGCCGAGATCCGCCGCGTCGTGCAGGTGCTCTCGCGCCGCACCAAGAACAACCCCGTGCTCATCGGCGACCCCGGCGTCGGCAAGACCGCCGTCGTCGAGGGCCTGGCCCAGCGCGTGGTGGCGGGCGACGTGCCCGACTCCCTCAAGGGCCGTCGGGTGCTCAGCCTGGACCTGGCCGCGATGGTCGCGGGAGCGAAGTACCGCGGTGAGTTCGAGGAGCGCCTCAAGGCCGTCCTGGAGGAGATCAAGGACGCCGGCGGCCAGGTCATCACGTTCATCGACGAGCTGCACACCGTCGTCGGCGCGGGCGCCGGCGGCGACTCCGCCATGGACGCCGGCAACATGCTCAAGCCGATGCTGGCGCGCGGCGAGCTGCACATGATCGGTGCCACCACGCTCGACGAGTACCGCGAGCGCATCGAGAAGGATCCCGCGCTGGAGCGCCGCTTCCAGCAGGTCTTCGTGGGCGAGCCCAGCGTCGAGGACACCATCCAGATCCTGCGCGGCATCCAGGAGAAGTACGAGGCCCACCACGGCGTCCGGATCACCGACGCCGCGCTCGTGGCCGCCGCGACCCTCAGCGACCGCTACATCACCGGGCGCCAGCTGCCCGACAAGGCCATCGACCTCATCGACGAGGCGTCCTCGCGGCTGCGGATGGAGATCGAGTCCTCCCCGGAGGAGATCGACCAGCTGCGCCGCCAGGTCGAGCGGCTGCGCATGGAGGAGTTCGCGCTGCAGCGTGAGAGCGACGCCGCCTCCGCCGAGCGGCTGGAGCGGCTGCGCGCCGACCTGGCCGACCGCGAGGAGGAGCTCCGCGGGCTCGAGGCCCGGTGGGAGCAGGAGAAGGCCACCCTCGAGGGCGAGGGCGAGCTGCGCCGTCAGCTCGACCAGCTGCGCATCGAGAGCGAGCGCCTCCAGCGCGAGGGCGAGTTCGAGAAGGCCAGCGAGATCCTCTACGGCCGGATCCCTGCGCTGGAGCAGCAGATCCGCGAGGTCGAGGCCGTCGACCGCACCGACGTCGAGCCGCTGGTCGGCGAGGAGGTCGGCGCCGAGCAGGTCGCCGAGGTCGTGGAGGCCTGGACCGGGATCCCGACCGGCCGGATGCTGCAGGGCGAGACCGCCAAGCTGCTGGAGATGGAGTCCGTCGTCGGCGAGCGCCTGATCGGCCAGCACGAGGCCGTGCGCGCCGTCAGCGACGCCGTACGCCGATCGCGCGCGGGCATCGCCGACCCGAACCGGCCGACCGGCTCCTTCCTCTTCCTCGGCCCGACGGGCACCGGCAAGACCGAGCTGGCCAAGGCCCTGGCCGACTTCCTCTTCGACGACGAGCGCGCGATCGTGCGCATCGACATGAGCGAGTACTCCGAGAAGCACTCGGTCTCGCGCCTGGTCGGTGCCCCTCCGGGCTACGTCGGCTACGACGAGGGCGGTCAGCTCACCGAGGCCGTGCGGCGCCGTCCCTACTCCGTGGTGCTGCTCGACGAGGTGGAGAAGGCCCACCCCGAGGTCTTCGACATCCTGCTGCAGGTGCTCGACGACGGCCGGCTGACCGACGGCCAGGGCCGCACCGTCGACTTCCGCAACACGATCCTGATCCTCACCAGCAACCTCGGCTCGCACTACCTGGTCGACCCGCTGCTGGACCCGGAGAAGAAGCGCGAGTCGGTCCTCGCCGTGGTGCGCTCGAGCTTCAAGCCGGAGTTCCTCAACCGCCTCGACGACATCGTGCAGTTCGACGCGCTGACCCGCGACGACCTGGGCCGGATCGTGGAGCTGCAGCTCGCGCTGCTGGAGCAGCGGCTCGCCGTACGACGGATCGCGATCGACGTCGCGCCCGCGGCTCGTCAGTGGCTCGCGGAGACCGGCTACGACCCCGCGTACGGCGCCCGGCCGCTGCGCCGGCTCATCCAGACCGCCATCGGCGACCCGCTCGCGCGGATGCTCATCGGCGGCGAGGTGACCGACGGCGACCGGGTGACCGTGGACCTCGGGGACGACGGGGCGCTGACCCTCGCCGTCGCCGGGTGAGCACGGAACTGGTGGAATGGGGCGCATGAGCGACGCGCCCCCACGCCCACGACAGGTCACCCTGGCCGCCTGGATGATCATGGGCGGCTCGGCGCTGATCCTCGCCCTGGTGTTCCAGCGGGTGGCCGGTCTGGGCTCGCTGGAGACCCAGAAGTCGATCGAGACCTTCCTGTCCGAGCCCCCGGGCGACGGGCTGGGCCTGGACATGGACGGGGTCACGACGATCCTGCGCGTCCTCGCGATGGTGGCCGGCGCCTGTGCCACGGCCGCCGCGATCCTCGGCTTCCACGTGCTCAAGCGCTCGCGCAGCGCCCGCCTCGGCCTCGCCGTCGTGGCGGGACCGCTGTTCGTCTGCGGGATGGTGGCCGGCGGCTTCATGTCGGCCGTCGTGGCGGCGGCCTCGGTGATGCTGTGGTTCCAGCCGGCCCGCGACTGGTTCGACGGCAAGGCGGCCGCACCGGTGGAGCGCGAGAGCCCGGCCGGTCCCGCCACCCCGTCGATGTTCCAGGCCCCGCCCCCGCCCGCGCCGCCCGTCGAGCCGCGCCCGATGACCGGCTTCGGCGCCGCGCCGTCCGCCGCCTGGACCTCCTCCGTCACGCCGACGGGCCGGGTCGCCACCCGCTCGTCCGCCCGGCCCGGTCAGCTGCTCTGGGCCTGCATCATCACCTGGGCGTTCTGCTCGCTGGCGATCTTCCTGCTGGCGATGAGCGCGCTCGTGCTCCTGGCCGCGCCCGACCTGGTCTTCGAGGAGCTCTACAAGCAGAACCCCGACCTGCGCTCCCAGGGGCTCTCGGAGGCCGAGATCCGCTCGGCGACGTTCGCCCTGACCGGCATCGTGGTGGTCTGGGGCGGCGCCGCCATGGTGTTCGCCGTGCAGGCCTTCCGCCGCGTCCGCTGGGGCCGCACCGCGCTCATCGTGTCCGCCGCGATCGCGGGCGCCGTCTCCCTGGTCGGTGCGGTGCTGAACATCGTCCTCGTGCTGCCGCTGGCCGCGTGCCTGGTGACGATCTCGCTGCTGGCCCGGCCCGAGGTGCGGGCCTGGTTCTCCTGAGCCGCAGCAGGATGGAAGAGTTCGCCCCATGACCGACCCGAACAACCCCTTCGGCGCGCCCCCTCCGCCGCCGTACGGCCAGCCGACGCAGAACCCCTACGGCCAGCCGCAGCAGGGCGCCTACAACCCGGCCTTCGCCCACGCTCCCCAGGACGGCGGCCGACGCCCCGGCACGGTGACCGCCGCGGCCGTCCTCACGTGGGTGGGCAGCACGATCGCGCTGCTGTCGCTGGGCTTCCTCCTCGTGGCCGTGCTGGCCGGCGTCGACGAGTACTACGAGGGCTTCGAGGAGAGCGCGTCCGGCTGGACGCGCGACCAGATCAGCACCTTCACGGTCATCTTCGCGGGCATCGGCATCGTGTGGGCGCTCGTGGCGATCGTGCTGGCGTTCTTCGTGATGCGCGGCGCCGCCTGGGCCCGGATCGTGCTGACGATCTCGGCCGCGGTCGCCATCCCGCTCTGCCTCCTGACGGCGCTGGCGATCCTGCCGGTGCTGAACCTGATCATGTGCATCGCCGCGATCGTGCTGCTCTACGTCGGCCGCGGCAACGCGTGGTTCAGGGCCGGAGGTCAGCGGCGCTGAGGCGCCGGGTGCCCTCGGCGATCACCGAGGGCTCCTTGCAGAACGCCCAGCGCACGCGGTGGCGGCCCTCCTCCTGGTCGTCGTAGAAGACCTGGGCCGGGATCGCCACCACCCCGGCTCGCTCGGGCAGGGCCAGGCAGAACGACAGCCCGTCGGGCCACCCCAGCGCGGCGACGTCGGTGGTGGCGAAGTAGGTGCCCTCCGGCACCCGGACGTCGAGCCCAGCGTCGGTGAGCCCGGCGCAGAGCAGGTCGCGCCGGCCCTGGAGGTCCACGGCGAGCTCGCGCGGGACGTCCGGCAGCTCGTCGAGCGCCAGCGCCACCGCCGGCTGCAGGGGCGAGCCGGACGTGAACGTCAGCCACTGCTTGGCGGCTAGCACCGCGCCCACGAGCGCGGCCGGCCCCGTGGCCCAGCCGACCTTCCACCCGGTGAACGAGTAGGACTTGCCCGCACTCGACAGCGTCAGCGTGCGCTCGGCCATGCCCGGCAGGGTCGCGATCGGGACGTGCTCGTGGTCGTCGAAGACCAGGTGCTCGTAGACCTCGTCGGTGATCACGACCAGGTCGTGCTCGATCGCGAGGTCGGCCACGGCCTGGAGCTCGACGCGGCTCAGCACCGTGCCCGTCGGGTTGTGCGGGGTGTTGAGGA
The DNA here is from genome assembly GCF_015024225.1 of Nocardioides lijunqiniae. Lineage (GTDB taxonomy): Bacteria > Actinomycetota > Actinomycetes > Propionibacteriales > Nocardioidaceae > Nocardioides > Nocardioides lijunqiniae. Next base: position 36,702 of record NZ_JACJGM010000009.1, on the reverse strand, counting down.
GCACGAAGCGCGTGCGCGGGGTGACCGCGGCGCGCAGCTCGTCGAGGTCGAGCCGGAAGTCGGGGGCGCGCAGGGTGACCGGGCGCCGTACGCCGCCGGCCATCTGGATCATCGCGACGTAGGAGTCGTAGTAGGGCTCCAGCACCACGATCTCGTCGCCCGGGTCGACCAGCCCCAGCAGGGCCGCGGCCACCGCCTCGGTGCAGCCGGTGGTGACGACGACCTCGGTGTCGGGGTCGAGCTCGATGCCGTAGTGGCGCTGCTGGTGCCGGGCGATCGCCTGGCGCAGCGCCGGGATGCCGGTGCCGGGGGCGTACTGGTTGGCGCCCTCGCGCAGCGCGGCCACCGCGCGGTCGACGACCTCGGGCGGCCCGTCGACGTCCGGGAAGCCCTGGCCGAGGTTGACCGCGCCGGTGGACAGGGCCAGGGCCGACATGCGCGAGAAGATGGTCGGCGGGATCCCCTCGAGGCGGTGCGCGAGCATGCGTCCGAGCGTACGGGGGGCGGACGCTAGCCTTCACGCGTGACCACGGACCCAGCTCCCGACCCCACCCTCGCCGCCGACGTCGACGCCTGCTGCCGGCTGACCGGCGAGTTCACGCTGCGCTCCGGCCAGGTGTCGTCGGAGTACTTCGACAAGTACCTCTTCGAGGCCCAGCCCGAGCTCCTGGCCCGGGTCGCGCGGCAGATGGTGCCGCTGCTGCCCGAGGGCACCGAGCTCCTGGGCGGGCTCGAGCTCGGCGGCGTGCCGATCGCGACGCTGGTCAGCAGCCTCACCGGGACGCCCGCGCTGTTCGTGCGCAAGCAGGCCAAGGAGTACGGCACCTGCAAGCTGGCCGAGGGCCCCGACGTGGCCGGGCGCCGGGTGACGCTGGTCGAGGACGTGATCACGACCGGCGGCGCCGTGCGCGACGCGACGAGAGCGCTGCGCGAGGCCGGCGCCGTGGTGGAGGTCGTGGTGTGCGCGATCGACCGCAGCCCCGAGGGCGAGAACCCGCTCGCCGACGTGGGGCTCGAGGTGCGTGCCGTGCTCACCAAGGCGGCGCTGGACGCCGCCCGCGGCTAGCTGCCGGCGGTCGCGTCGTCCGACACGTCGTCGACCGCCTCGTCGACCTGGCGGCGGTGCTTCCACCACTCGTAGATCACCGGGAGCACCGAGAAGGCCAGGATCAGGATGATCGCCTTGTCGATGTTCTCGCCGAGCCCGGGGAAGGCCGAGCCGAGGAAGTAGCCGAGCGCGAGGATGCTGGCCACCCACAGGACGGCCCCGACCAGGCTCCACTTGAAGAATCGGCGGCGCTCCATGCGGGTGACGCCGGCGACGACGGTGATGTAGGTCCGGACGAACGGCACGAAGCGCCCGATGACCAGGGCCTTGTTGCCGTGCTTGTCGAAGAAGGCCTGGGTCTGGTCGAAGTACTTCTTCTTGAGGATCCGGCCCTCGCGGTTGTAGAGCGGCGGCCCGATGGCGCGGCCGATCTCGTAGCCGGCGACGTTGCCCAGCACGGCGGCGGTGGTCAGGAGCAGGAAGGCGATCAGCAGCTCCACCAGGGGGCTGCCCGGGAACATGTCCATCGACTCGCCGGCGATGAAGAGACCCAGCGCGAAGAGCAGCGTGTCACCGGGGAGGAACGGGAAGAACAGGCCGCACTCGACGAAGACGATCAGCAGGCTGATCCAGTAGAACGCGCTGCCGAACTCCTCCAGCAGCCAGTTGGGGTCCATCCAGTCCATGCCCAGCAGCAGGGGGTCGAGCAGGAGCGCGATCACGGACAAACGGTACCTGGCGGCGCCCACGTCGGCCCTGGGTAGTCTCGCCGCCGTGGCGGAGGACAGCGAGGACCGGCGGGCGCCGTACGACCCGATGCCGCACGGTCCCGCCGAGGTGGGCGTCGGACCGTGGGCGGGGCCCCTGCCCACCGGGGCGGAGTACGACCCGGTGCTGCTGGCCGAGGGCGACCGTCGCAACGTCGTCGACCGCTACCGCTACTGGAGCATGGAGGCGATCGTCGCCGACCTCGACCTGCGGCGGCACGACTTCCACGTCGCCATCGAGAACTGGCAGCACGACTTCAACATCGGCACCGTCGTGCGGTCGGCCAACGCCTTCCTGGCCGCCGAGGTGCACATCGTGGGCAACCGCCGCTGGAACCGTCGCGGCGCGATGGTCACCGACCGCTACCAGCACGTGCGCCACCACGAGACCGCCGCCGACCTGGCGGCGTACCTCGGGGAGCGCGACGTGCGCCTGCTCGGCATCGACAACCTGCCCGGCAGCGCTCACCTCGAGACGATGGACGTGCCGCGGCGGGTGTGCTTCCTCTTCGGCCAGGAGGGCCCGGGGCTCTCGGCGGCCGCGCGCGAGGCGTGCGACGGGACCTTCTCGATCGCGCAGTTCGGCTCGACCCGCTCCATCAACGCCTCCGCCGCGGCGGCGATCGCCATGCACGCCTGGGTGCGCCAGTACGCCGACCTGTCGGGCGACGACGCCTGGCGCGGCTAGGGCGCTACCTGCGGGTCTTGGCCAGGCATCGAATCAACCGCTCGCCGTACTTCCAGCCCTCGGCCGTGGTGTGGTTCCAGTACGCCTTCTTGGTGCCGGTGACCTTCGGGCACTTACGAGCGGCGATCGCGTCGATCCGCTTGTCGCCCGGGTACCTCTTCCCAGCCAGCGGAAACACGCGCACGGCACGGTAGGTGTGTGCCCTCGCGCAGACCGTCATCAAGCCCTTGGGGGACAAGCAGTAGGCCACCGAGTCGTCCAGCGGGACGGGCAGAAGCCTGCGGCCGTCGGTGGGCAGCGGCTGGAGCTTCTTCCCGCCGAGGAGCACGACGTCACAGCGGATCCACGCGGCGCCTTGACGGCGCTCGGCGGCAGTCGGGACGAACCACGCGATGACGTACGTCGCCATGCCGCGGGTCTTGACGTTTCCGCCGAGCGCGGACCTCCATGCGGGCAAGCAGCGCTTGGCGCCCTTCTTCGCCCAGAGCGCGTCGACGTCCTTCCAGTCGACCTTGCCGGTGAGTCGGACCTCGGCGATGGTCCGGCTGGTGTGCGCCTCGGTGCAGGGCACGGCGGTCGCGGGAGTGGACTCGGACATGAGCTGCTTGTACGTCAGGGCGTGGCAGCTGCCGACCGGCTGCATGTGGAAGGTGGGGTCGCCAGCACGCTGAGCGGGTGCCGCGTCGGCGAGCGACGGGCCGGCGACGAGGGCGGCCGCGGCCACGGTGACGAGGAGCGAGCGGAGTGCGGTGCGGAGCATGGAGGCCTTCACCTCCGGGTCTTGATCATGCAGATGATCACCTTGTCGGCGTACCTCCAGCTGTGACGCTGGGTGTGGTAGAAGTACGTCTTCTTGACGCCGGTGGCCCCGGGACACTTACGGACGGCGATCCTGGCGATCCGCTTCTCGCCCGGGTACCTCTTCCCGGACAGACGCACCACCCCGCCGGCGCGGTAGGTGTGCGGCTTCGCGCAGACCGTGCGGAAGTTCTTGGGGGACAGGCAGTAGGTCACGGAGTCGTCCAGCGGGACGGGCAGCAGTCGGCCGCCGTCGGTGGGGAGTGGCTGCAGCTGCTTGCCCCCGGGGAGGGCGATGTCGCAGCGGAGCCAGGTGGCGCCCTGGCGGCGCTCCGCCGCCGTCGGGATGAAGAAGCTGATGATGTAGCTCGACATGTTGCGGGTCTTGGCGTTGCCGCCGAGGGCGGACCTGAAGGCGGGGTGGCACCGCTTGGCGGCCTTCGCCCAGAGCGCGGCGCCGTCCTTCCAGTCGACCTTGCCGGAGAGCGTGAAGGAGGCGATGGTCCGGCTGGTGTGCGCCTCGGTGCACGGCACGGCAGTCGCGGGCGCGGACTCGGCCACGTACTGCTTGAACGTCAGCGCGTGGCAGCTGCCCACCGGCTGCAGGTGGAAGGTGGGGTCGCCGGCGCGCTGCGCGGGGGCGGCGTCGGCCAGCGAGGGGCCGGCGACGAGGGCGGCGGCGGCCACGGTGACGAGGAGCGAGCGGACGGCAGAGCGGAGCACGGAGGGTCCTTCCGAGGGGTGGGTGGCGCGACCCTAACCCGCCCTCTTAGGGCCGCGTCGGCGTTTGCCCGATCTCGCGGAGGAGCCGGCGGTGGGTCAGCTCGGACACCAGCTCGCGGGCGCCGAGGTCGGCGACCAGGTACGCCGCGCCGAGCAGCCCGTCCGGGTCGAGGGCGACGGTCTGCCGCAGCCGGCCGGCGTCGGTGATCTCCGTGGTGAGGGTGACCGTCCCGGGTGCGCGTACCTCGGCGACCAGCTCCAGGCGGCGGCGGTCGTGGTCGGCCTCGGCCACCCGCCAGAAGCCCGCGTGGTCGCCGGTCGCCAGCAGGGGCGTGCCCGGAGGCGGCCACCGGCGGCCGACGCCGCCGGCCAGCCGGTCGATGCCCCCACGGACGACGAACGGCGCCGCGTCGACGTACCAGCGCGAGCCGGTGCGGCCGGACGCCACGACGGCCCAGGCGCGGTCGGGATCGACGGGCAGCGCGGACTCGCGGGTGGTCGTCCTCAACGAGCGGTGCCGGCGCATGCCTCGACGGTACGGCCCGGGTGTGCGGCTACCGCTCGGTGAGCGTCTGCTCGAGCCGGCCCAGGCCCCGGGAGGAGTGGCTCTTGACCGTCCCCTCCGAGATCCGCAGCTCGCGGGCGGTCTCGCCGACCGAGAGGCCGAGCCAGTGCCGCAGGACGACCACCTTGCGCTGCATCTCCGGCAGCTCCTGGAGCGCCTCGAAGAGCGCCGACCGCTCCTCGACCGGCATCCCCTCCGGTGCGGCCCCGTCCACGCCGTCGAGCCCGGAGCGCTCCCGGCGCCACGGGCGGCGCGACTCGTCGACGTTGGCACGCACGATGATCTGGCGCGTGTAGGCCTCGGCGTTGTCGGAGCGGCGCAGCCGCGGCCAGGCGACGTACAGCTTGACCAGGGCGGTCTGCAGCAGGTCGTCGGCGCGGTGCCAGTCGCCGCAGCACGCGTAGGCGATGCGGCGGAGATGACGCTGGCGAGCCGCGACGAACGCGGCGAACTCGTCGTCGCGCGAGGACGTGCTCACAGCAGCCCCTCGCCGCCGGCGTACTGCGCCCGGGCGTGGTCGAGCATCTCCTCGAACGTGCCGCCCAGCTTGCGGGTGGCCGGGGTCGTGATGACGTTCAGCCCTCCGTCGAGCACCCGCCAGACCAGGAAGTAGCGCTTACCGTCCTCGGCGGCGACCACGAGGGCGGCGCCGGTCGGCTGTCGGGGGGCGGCGAAGGAGTCACCCAGGCGCGGGTCGTCGGTGCGGTCCAGCACGGTGGTGCCGGGGGTCGCGACGACGCGGCCCTGCTGGTCCTGCTCGAGGGACACGGGCCAGCCGTCGTCGCCGGCCCCGTTGGCGTCGACCTGGTCGGCCACCCAGTCGGCGAAGCTCGCCCAGCCGTTGCTGGGGTCGGCGGTCCCGACGCTGAAGTCGTCGTCGCCGGCGCCCACGAGCTCGGCGATGACCCACTGCCGCTCGCCGCGGTAGGTGACGTCGAGGGCCGTAGAGGCGCGCGACGGCCGGTCGGCGTAGGGGTCGTCGATCCGCTCGTGCACGACCACGCCCGGTCGGACCTCGAGGACGCCGTCGCGGTAGCGGACCGGGCCCTCCTCGTCGGTCCAGGGAGCGCCGGCGGGCACCGGCGTCGTCATGGGGGTCGGCGTGGGCGTCGCGGTGGGGTCGGTGGCCACCTCGCCGCTCGTGCCCCCGGAGTCCTGGGGCCCCGTCACGGCCCAGCCGGCGCCGACCGCGGCCACGACGACCAGGGAGGCGACGCCTGCCCGGCGGCGGCGCAGCGCCCGTCGTCCCGCCGCCACGTGCGCGTCGACCGGGCGTGGCGCGGGGCCGTCCCCGAAGGAGTGCTCGATCTCGTCCTGGAGCCGACTCGACGTCATGGCGTCCACCTCTCGTGTGCGATTGCCTTCAGCAGGGGAGACGGGACGGTCGGCGGATCGGTTGTCACGGGCGACGTTGGGTCTCGGCCGACCCGCCGGTAGCCACTACGCTGGCGTCATGCCTATCGCGACTCCTGAGATGTACGCCCAGATGCTCGACACGGCCAAGGCCAACGCGTTCGCGTTCCCGGCGATCAACGTGTCCTCGTCGCAGACGCTCAACGCGGCCCTGAAGGGCTTCGCCGACGCGGGCTCCGACGGCATCATCCAGGTCTCGACCGGCGGCGCGGAGTACCTCTCCGGCCCCAGCGTGAAGCACATGGTCACCGGCTCCGTGGCGTTCGCCGCCTACGCCGCCGAGGTCGCGAAGAACTACCCCGTGCAGATCGCGCTGCACACCGACCACTGCCCCAAGGACAAGCTCGACGGCTTCGTGCGCCCGCTGGTGGAGATCTCCGCCGAGCGCGTCGCCCGCGGCGAGCTGCCGCTCTTCCAGTCGCACATGTGGGACGGCTCCGCCGTGCCCCTCGAGGAGAACCTCGAGATCGCGCGCGACCTGCTCGCCCGCTGCGCCGCCGCCCACATCATCCTCGAGGTCGAGATCGGCGTCGTCGGTGGCGAGGAGGACGGGGTCGCCAACGAGATCAACGACCAGCTCTACACGACCCCCGAGGACGCGCTGGCGACGATCGAGGCGCTGGGCAACGGCGAGCAGGGTCGCTACATGGCGGCGCTGACCTTCGGCAACGTCCACGGCGTCTACAAGCCCGGCAACGTCAAGCTGCGCCCCGAGATCCTCAAGACCGCGCAGGAGGCCGTCGCCGCCAAGCTCGGCCTCGAGGCCGGCAGCAAGCCGTTCGACCTGGTCTTCCACGGAGGGTCCGGCTCGTCGGCCGAGGAGATCGGCGCGGCCGTCGACTACGGCGTCGTGAAGATGAACGTCGACACCGACACCCAGTACGCCTTCACCCGCCCGGTCGCCGCCCACATGTTCGCCAACTACGACGGCGTGCTGAAGGTCGACGGGGAGGTCGGCAACAAGAAGGCCTACGACCCGCGCGCCTGGGGCAAGGCCGGCGAGGCCGGCATGGCCGCGCGCGTCGGCGAGGCCTGCGAGAACCTCCGCTCCGCAGGCAAGTCGGTCAGCTAGCCGTCGGCCTGGGACACTGGGGCCATGAGTCACATGGATCTGATGGCCGGCCCCCCTCCCACCCACCTGCCGGTCGACCCGGCCGCTGCGGAGCTGGCGGACTCCACGCCTGCTGACGTCGTACGACGCCACCCGGAGTCGCCCGCCGCCTGGGCCGCCCTCGCCGGCGAGGCCCGCGAGTCCGGCGCCGACGACGTGACCGTCTACGCCTACTCCCGCGTCGGCTACCACCGCTCGCTCGACAACCTGCGCCGCAACGGCTGGAAGGGCCACGGCCCCGTCCCGTGGGAGCACGAGCCCAATCGCGGCTTTCTCACGAGCCTGGCCCTCCTGGCCCTCTCGGCCCGCGCCATCGGCGAGACCCACGAGTGGGAGCGCTGCTCGGAGTTCCTGCGCGACTCCAGCCCTGCGGCGTACGACGCACTCCTGGGCTGAGTGGCGGGGCGCGACCTTCGGTGGTTGAGGTGCGAGCGCCAGCGAGCCTCGAAACCACACGGTCGATGCGTGGCTGAGGTTGGCCCGCGCGCGTAGCAGCCCGGGCCCTGCCTATCGGTCACCTACGTCGGCAGTTCGGGCCTGACGCCGACGTCTCCACGCTTGGCCGGCCCGGTGTGGTGACCAACTGCCGACGCTGAGTGTCGGTTGTCGCACCACCAGTCACACCAACCCCACCAGAGGGGTGCCGCGCATTGCGCGGGCGGCGCGGGCGGAGCCCGTGTCGCCCCGTGCGCCGTCAAGCCGGTCGAGAGAGGCTCCGGGTCAAGGACGGCCGCAGGCCGCCGCGAAGCGGGCGAAGCTCCTTGACGCGGAGACGCGACCGGCTAAGCGCGCGGCACCCCAGTCCGGCCCCGAGGAGACAACCAGAGGTGCAGGGGTCTCGACGGGCGCTCGTCGCTGGCGCTCCTCGCTGCTCGACCACCGGATGGGTGGTTTCGAGGCTCGCGGCGCTCGCACCTCAACCACCGGAGGTCGCGGCGTGCGAGCGTCAGGCGCCGAGGAGGGTGCGGACGCGCTCGGGGCCGAGGGCGACGAAGAGGGTGGGGAGGCGGGGGCCGCGGTCGGCGGCGACGAGGAGCTGGTAGAGCAGGCGGAAGAAGTCCTTCTGGTCCGCCTTGACCTCGTCGGTGGGCGGGTCGTCGACGCCCATGCCGCGGGCGAGCTTGGGCACGCCGTAGATCAGGGCGGTCAGCTCGTCGAGGTCGAAGGAGTCGGGCAGCCGGTCGAGCAGCTGTGCCAGCCAGCGGGTCTCGTCCTCGGTCAGGGCCGCCAGGCGGTCGGTGTCGGGGGAGGAGCGCACGGTGGTGCGGTCGTCCTCCGGCACGAACTCCTGCGTCCAGGTCATCGCCTTCGACAGCCGCGGCTCGAGGTCGGAGACCGACTCGTGCGGGTGGCCGACGCGGGCGACGGTCGAGGAGATCAGCTCGGCGGAGCCGGCGGTCACGTCGGCCACCGAGGAGAGCAGCTTGAAGGGCACGGGCACCGGCGACGTCGTCAGGGTGCCGGCCGACACGGTGGCGGAGGCGCGCTCGTAGGCGAGCACGGCGCCGTCGCGGCGGGCCGGGTCGGCGGCCTTGCGGCCGAGCGCGTCCCACTCGTCGTAGAGCCGCACGACCTCGGGGCCGAAGTCGATGGTGAAGACCTGGCGCGGTTGGCGGCGCACGTAGAGCCAGCGCAGGATCGGCGCCTCGAGGATCCGCAGTGCGTCGGCCGCGGTGGGCACGCCGCCGCGCGAGGACGACATCTTCGCCATGCCGGCGATGCCGACGAACGAGTAGCCGAAGTACGTCGGCATGGGGGCGCCGAAGATCTCGCCCACCAGCTCCTTGCCGACCGTGAACGACGAGCCCGGGGTGGCGTGGTCGTCGCCGGCCGGCTCGAAGTCGACCTTCTCCAGCGCCCAGCGCATCGGCCAGTCGACCTTCCACACGAGCTTGCCCTCGAAGTCCGTGGACAGGTTGGTGCTGCCGGTGAAGCCGCACGAGGAGCAGGTGTAGGACAGCGTCGTGGTCGCGTCGTCGTACGCCGTCGCGGTGGTCGTGTCGCGCCCGCACTGGCGGCAGTAGGGCTTGTAGGGGAACGGGATGCCTGCGGCCGCGGCGTCCTCGCCGGCCGCCGGCGCCTTGGTGCGGTAGCGGGCCATGACGGCCTCGATGTCGTCGCGGCGCGAGACGGCGTGCAGGACCTGGTCGCGGTAGAAGCCCGAGGTGTAGCGCTCGGTCTGGCTGACCTGCTCGAGCTCGACGCCCATCTCGGCCAGCGCGGAGAGCAGCGGCGCCTTCCAGCGCCCGGCCCAGCTGGGGAACTCACCCGTCGGGTCCGGGACGGCGGACAGGGGGCGGCCGATGTGCTCGGCGTAGGACGCGTCGATGCCGGCCGGCACCTTGCGGAAGCGGTCGTAGTCGTCCCACACGTGCAGGTGCCGCACGGGCACGCCGCGTCGCGCGATCTCGTCGGCGACGAAGTGGACGGTCAGGACCTCGCGCAGGTTGCCCAGGTGGACCGGCCCCGACGGGCTGATGCCCGAGGACACGGTGACCCGGTTGCCCTCGCCGGCGTGCCGGATGGCGTCGTCGGCGGCGCGCGTCACCCAGTCGACGGGGTCGCCGCCCTGCTGTCCCTTGCTTCGTGCCACAGGCGGCAACGCTACCGGTCGGGCGGGCTCAGCCGGCGGGCAGGACCATCGAGTAGGCGGCGGGCTCGACGTGCCAGGTGCGGTGGCGCTCCGGTCCGGAGATCTCGCCGTCGGCGCTGATCCAGAACCGCTCGCCGCTGACGGAGACCTCGCGGCCGCGCAGGGCGGTGACGTCGTCGGCCTGCTCGTGGGTGCCGAACCCCAGCCGGGCGGCGAAGCCCAGCCGCGCGATCGGTCCGGTGGCGCGCGAGATCATCAGGTCGATCCGGCCGTCCTCGGGGTCGGCCTCGGGGGTGAGCTCGGTGCCGCCGCCCACCGACGAGCCGTTGCCGAGCGCGACCATCAGCACCCGCGTGTCCAGGTCGTTGACGACCTTGCCGTCGAGCTCGACGTGCAGCCGCAGGACCGGCGGCTTGAACGCCGTGAGGGCCGCGCCGATCGGGTAGCCGAGCTTGCCGAGGTTGACCTTGCCGACGCCCACGGCGTGCAGGCGGCCCTTCCAGCGGTGCCCGCGGCGGCTGGCGTTGGCGCCGGCGCCCACGTGGACGCTGTTGACGACGACCTGGCCGACCTCGTCGACGATGAGGTCCATCGCCCGGACCCGGCCGGTCACCAGCACCGAGGCGGCCTCCTCGATGTCGAGGGGGATGCCGACGCCGCGGGCGAAGTCGTTGCCGGTCCCGAGCGGGAGCAGCCCGAGCACCGCCTTGTCGAGGTCGTGGCGGCGGTGGAGGGCGGCGACCACGGCGTGCAGGCTGCCGTCGCCTCCCGCGACCACGATCCGGCGCGACCCCGCGCGGTGCAGGACCCCGTCGAGCTCGCCGGGGTTGGAGGTCGCCTGGACCTCCACGGACGTGTGCTCGCGCAGCACGGCCAGGGCAGCCGCCAGCGACTCGTCGTCGGCGGTGCCGGCGTCGCTGTTGGTGATCACCAGAAGAGGGTCCATCGCACAGGGACACTAGCCCACGGGATTGAGCGGCCGACGGTCCGCTTTGGTAGCGTGACGCCGCAAGAGCCCCGGTCGCTGTTGCCCGGGGCTTTGTCGTTCCACCACGAGGAGTGCACATGCCTGCCATCGCCATCATCGGTGCCCAGTGGGGCGACGAAGGCAAGGGCAAGGCGACCGACCTGCTCGGGAGCCGCGTCGACCACGTCGTGAAGTTCAACGGCGGCAACAACGCCGGCCACACGGTGGTCATCGGCGACGAGAAGTACGCCCTGCACCTGCTGCCCAGCGGCATCCTCAGCCCCAACTGCACGCCGGTCATCGGCAACGGCGTCGTCGTCGACATCGAGGTGCTCTTCGAGGAGCTCGACGCGCTGACCGCCCGCGGCGTCGACGTCAGCAAGCTCAAGGTCAGCGCCAACGCGCACGTGATCGCGAGCTACAACCGCAGCCTCGACAAGGTGACCGAGCGCTTCCTCGGCTCGCGCCGCCTCGGCACGACGGGGCGCGGCATCGGACCGACGTACGCCGACAAGATGAACCGCATCGGCATCCGGGTCCAGGACATCTTCGACGAGAACATCCTGCGCCAGAAGGTCGAGGGCGCCCTCGAGCTCAAGGGCCAGATCCTCGCCAAGATCTACAACCGCCGCGCGCCCGAGGTGGACGCGATCGTCGAGGAGCTGCTCGAGTACGTCGAGCGGCTGCGCCCGATGGTCTGCGACACCGGGCTGCTCCTCAACCAGGCGCTCGACCGCGGCGAGACCGTGCTGCTCGAGGGCGGCCAGGCGACGCTGCTCGACGTCGACCACGGCACCTACCCGTTCGTGACCTCCAGCTCGGCGACCTCCGGCGGCGCGTGCACCGGCTCCGGCATCCCGCCGAGCCGCCTGGACCGTGTCGTGGGCATCGTGAAGGCCTACACCACCCGCGTCGGCGAGGGCCCGTTCCCCACCGAGCTGTTCGACGACTTCGGCGCCCACCTCAGCAAGGTCGGCGCGGAGTTCGGCGTCACGACCGGGCGCCCGCGCCGCTGCGGCTGGTACGACTCGGTCATCGCCCGCTACGCCGCGCGCGTCAACGGCGTCACGGACTTCGTCCTCACCAAGCTCGACGTGCTCACGGGCCTGGAGAAGGTTCCGGTGTGCGTGGCCTACGACGTCAACGGCGTGCGCCACGACGAGATGCCGGTCAACCAGAGCGACTTCCACCACGCCGTGCCGATCTACGAGGAGCTCCCGGGCTGGTGGGAGGACATCTCGCACGTCCGCACGTTCGAGGAGCTCCCCGCCAACGCCCAGGCCTACGTGAAGGCGGTCGAGGCGATGTCGGGCTCGCGCATCTCGGTCATCGGCGTCGGTCCCAAGCGCGACCAGACGATCGTCGTCCACGACCTGCTCTGAGCCGGCTCACTTGTAGCTGATGGGCCCCAGCTGGTCGAGCTGCAGCATCCGGGAAGGCACCTTGGTCGGGCGGTCGTCGGCGATCGTGAAGGCGTTGGTCGACGACGTGAGCACGACGATGCCCTCCTGGTAGGCGTGGAGGGCCAGGTCGTCGTCGCCGTCGCCGTCGATGTCGGTCACGCCGGCGCCCAGGATCGTGTAGCCCTCCTCGAACAGGGCGTCGATCCAGGGCGAGGTCGTGAAGCGCCCGTCCTCCCAGGAGTACACCGTGACCCGGGGTCCGGACTGCACCACCGCCAGCTCGTCCGTGCCGTCGCCGTCGAAGTCGCCGGCCCGCCAGGACTCGTAGCGCAGGTCGAACGGCACGGGGCTCGGCGGCTGGGCCTCGAACGCCGACCCCGTCGACACCAGCACCCGCAGCCGGGTCTCGGTCTCCGCCTCGGCGACGAACACCAGGTCCGCCAGGCCGTCGCCGGTCAGGTCGCCGAGCGCGACCTGGCCGCCGCCGGGTGAGTCGCGCGGCGCGTCGCCGCGCAGCCAGCGCTTGCCGCTGCCGAAGGTGCCGTCACCGCGGCCGCGCGCCACGGTGACCAGGATCCGGCCGTCGCCGATGGTCACGACGCCGAGGTCCTGCCGCTCGTCGCCGTCGACGTCGGCGACGAACGGGATGTGGTCGGCCAGGATGTCGTCCACGGCCCCGCTGCGCACCAGGGACGTCTGCTCGGTCCCGCTCGCGAGCCGCGTGCGGGCGACCATCGAGGGCGGCTCGCCGTCCATGGTCACGACGTCCAGGCGGCCGTCGCCGTCGACGTCGCCCGTCACGGCCGGCGGGGTCACGCCGGGCAGGCGACGGGGCTTGGCGAGCCGCGTCCCGTTCGAGCGCATCAGCCAGGATCCGTCGTAGGACAGGGGCGCGACGTCGCCGAGGCCGTCGTGGTCGAGGTCGCCGGTCACCACCTCGGGCGTCGGCTCCGGCACGGGGGTGCCCGTCGCCGTCGGGGCGGGCGACCCGGAGGTCGGGGCCGGGTCCGGGTCGGCAGTCGGGTCGTCGCCGCCGGAGGTCAGCAGCACGCCGGTCGCCACGCCGCCGAGCACGAGGGCGGTCGCCACGCCGCTCGCGACGAGCAGTCGACGGCGCCGACGGCGTCGCCCCAGCACCAGCGGCGGCGAGGTCGGGGTGGACGGCGTCAGTCCGCCGCCCAGCTCGCGCAGCGCGTCGCGCAGCGCGCGGGCGGAGTCGTAGCGCTCCGCGGGGTCCTTGGCCAGCGCGCCGGCCAGGACCTGGTTGACCCGCGTCGTCAGGTCGTCCTCGCCCGGCAGCTGCGGGACCGGCTGCTGGAGGTGGGCCATCGCGACCGACACGTCCGCCCCGGTGTACGGCGGCCGGCCGGTCAGGCACTCGTAGAGCAGGCAGCCCACGGAGTAGACGTCGCTGGCCGGCGTGCCGGGGTCGCCCGCGGCGCGCTCGGGGGCCAGGTAGTTCCAGGTGCCGGCGACCGCGCCGGGCGTCGTCAGCCCCGCGCCCTCGGTGGTGGCGACGCCGAAGTCGCACAGGTAGATGTGGACCCGGTCGGTCCGCTCGTCGCGCAGCAGCACGTTGGCCGGCTTGACGTCGCGGTGCACGACGCCGACCGAGTGCGCGGCCGACAGGGCGTCGGCGACCTGGGCGCAGACCCGGAAGGCCAGCGGCGGCGGCAGCGGCCCGCCGTTGCGGATCATCGCGCCGAGGTCGCCGCCGGCGGCGTACTGGGTGACGATGAACGGCCAGCCGTCCTGCTCGCCGTGGTCGTAGATCGCGACCACGTGCGGGGAGTCGAGCCGGGCCAGGACGGAGGCCTCGCGCTGGAAGCGCCGCTGGAACTCCGGCGACGTCCCGACGTGGCCGAGCATCACCTTGAGCGCCACCTGGCGCTGCAGCCGCGTGTCGGTGGCGGAGAAGACCATGCCCATGCCGCCCACGCCGAGGACGCTGTCGACGCGGTAGTGGCCGACCAGCTCGCCGACCCGCGGGGGTCGACCACCCGACGGCGGCGACGGCGGGCGCGGGGGCGGAGGGGGCGGCGGCGGCGCCTGGCCGCTCACGGGAAGCTGCTTCCGAGCGCGTTGAGCCCGTAGTAGTCGGTCAGCTCGAGGTCCCACGTGGCCCAGACGCTGGCGCCGCCGAGCCGCTTGCCCGACGACAGCGCGACCTGCAGGGCCGTCTTCTTGCCCGCCGGGGCCCGTCCCAGGCCGGCGACGTCGTCGCGACCGTCGCCGTCGTAGTCGCCCACGACGACCTCGCTGTCGTAGTAGGACCTGGGCGGCTGCGGCAGGACGCCGGCCGGCCGCGGCTTGCCCATGCCTCCGCGCTGGTGGTCCAGGACGACGAGCTCCATGAAGGAGTCCTGGTCCGAGCTCACCAGCAGCTCGGTGTCCTCGTCCCCGTCGATGTCCATGGCGTGCAGGCCCGGACCGATGTCGCTGGTGAAGGTCCGCGCCTTGCCGCGCTCGACGAAGCGGCCGTCCTCCTGCGACAGGTAGGTGCGGACCGTGGACCGTGACCGGTCGCCCGCCGGCACGTCGGGGGTCGTCAGCAGGGCCAGGTCGGCGCGGCCGTCGCCGTCGAGGTCGCCCACCTCCACCGACGTGTCCTGGTAGCCGAAGGGCACCTCGACGCCGAACGCCGGCTTGCCGAAGCGCGTGCCGTCCGACCGGGCCACGGAGAGGGCCATGGGCTTCTGCAGCGCCCACGAGACCAGCATCAGGTCGTCGAGCCCGTCGCCGTCGGCGTCACCGGCGATCGGGGTGACGTACGGCTTGTTCTGCGGCCGCGCCAGCCGCTGCTTCACCGCGGCGCCGCCCGAGAGCGTGCCCTTCACGGTGATCTCACCGGTCTGCGCCGGGGTGTCGACGACGACCAGCTCGAGGACGTCGTCGCCGTCGAAGTCGCCCAGCACCTCCTCGCGGCTGTAGTCCCGCGTCGTCCGCTCCCGGCGCTGGTCGGCCAGGGCCAGCGCGGAGCCGTCGCTGTGCCAGGTGGCGACCCGCTCGAAGCTCTTGCCCTCCGGCCGCCACCGGGCGGTGACGTCGCCCAGGCCGTCGCCGTCCTGGTCGCCGGTGACCGGCCCGACGACCTCGGGCTTCGGAGTCTCCGTCGGGCCCGTGGGAGTCGGGTCGGCGCTGGTGGGGGCGGCCGTGGTCGTGCCGCCGCCGCTCGGCCCGGGCTCGGGGTCGTCGCCGAGCTGGGTGGCGGCGACGATCCCGCCGGTGACGGCGAGGACCGCGAGGCAGGAGAGCGTGACGACGAGGCCCGTACGACGTCGGCGGGGTCCGCCCCCCGGGGACGTCGCCCGGGGCAGCGACCCCAGTGACACGCGCCCGCCCGAGGGGAGCGCGGTCGGGGCGGAGGGCGACGAGGCGATGGCCGGGGAGGACAGCGGGCGGATGCCGGTCGACGGGATGCCCGCCGCCGCGAGCAGGTCGGCGCGCAGCGCGTCGGCGGTGTCGTAGCGGGCGCGGGGGTCCTTGGCGAGGGTGTTGGCGAGGATCGCGTTGGCGTGGCGGGTGAACGCGTCGTCGCCGGCCAGCTGCGGCAGCGGGGCGTTCTGGTGGGCGATCGCGATCTCGACGTCGCTGCCGCGGAACGGCGGCGAGCCGGTCAGCGTGGCCCAGAACAGGCAGCCGAGCGCGTAGACGTCGGAGGAGACGGTGCCGGGGGCGCCGGCGCCGCACTCGGGGGCGAGGTAGCTCCACGTGCCGGACACCGAGCCGGGCGCGGTCAGCCCCTCGCTGTCGCTGCGGGCGATGCCGAAATCGCACAGGTAGGCGTGCAGGTCGCGGGTGTCGGCGTCGCGCAGGAGCACGTTGGTGGGCTTCACGTCGCGGTGGACGACGCCGGCGCGGTGGGCGTCGCCGAGCGCGTCGGCCACCTGGGCGCACACCGAGGAGGCCAGCTGGGGCGGCATCGGGCCGCGGGCGGCCAGCAGGGCGCCGAGGTCGCCGCCGCCGACGTACTGGGTCGCGAGGTAGGGGCAGCCGTCCTGCTCGCCGTAGTCGAAGATCGCGATGACGTGGGGGGAGTTGAGCCGCGCCAGCAGCGAGGCCTCGCGCTCGAAGCGGGCCAGGAACTCCGCGGACCCGCCGAGCGCCGCCGAGACCACCTTGAGCGCCACCCGCCGGTCGAAGGCGGTGTCGGTCGCGGCGAAGACGACACCCATGCCGCCCTGCCCGATCTGGGCGTCGATGCGGTAGCGACCGAAGAGGTCGCCGACGCGGGGGAACTGGGGCATGCAGGCTTCTTTCCCGAGTGGGGGCAGCCGCAATCATGCCTGGTCCCGGCGGCACTACGCTGGGTGCCCGTGAAGACTCTCGTGATCGGGACCGGTGGCCGTGAGCACGCGTTGGTCCGCGCCCTCGACCTCGACCCCGGCGTCGACGAGGTCCATGCCGCCCCGGGCAACCCCGGCATGGCCGCCCACGCGACGCTGCACGACGTCGACGCGATGGACGGCGGGCAGGTCGCCGACCTCGCCGAGCGCCTGGGCGTCGACCTGGTGGTCGTCGGGCCCGAGGCGCCGCTGGTCGCCGGCGTCGCGGACGCCGTCACCGCCCGCGGGATCGCGGTGTTCGGCCCGACCGGCGCCGCCGCGCAGCTCGAGGGGTCGAAGGCCTTCGCCAAGGAGGTCATGAGCGCCGCCCACGTGCCGACCGCCCGCTCCTTCGTGTGCACCGACGAGGACGAGGCCGAGCGCGCGCTCACCGAGCTCGGACCGCCGTACGTCGTGAAGGACGACGGGCTCGCCGCGGGCAAGGGCGTCGTCGTCACGATGGACCACGCCGAGGCGCTCGCCCACGCGACGTCCTGCGAGCGCGTGGTGATCGAGGAGTTCCTCGACGGCCCCGAGGTCTCGCTGTTCGCGATCACCGACGGCACCACCGTCTACCCGCTGCTTCCGGCACAGGACTTCAAGCGCATCGGCGACGGCGACGAGGGCCCCAACACCGGCGGGATGGGTGCCTACACGCCGCTCCCGTGGGTGCCGGCCGACCTGGTCGCCCAGGTGCTCGCGACCGTGCTGAAGCCCACCGTCGACGAGATGGACCGCCGCGGCACGCCGTTCACCGGCCTCCTCTACGCCGGCCTCGCGCTGACGTCGCGCGGGGTGCGCGTCGTGGAGTTCAACGCGCGCTTCGGCGACCCGGAGACCCAGGCGCTGCTCGCGCTGCTGGACGCCCCGCTCTCGCCCCTGCTGCTCGGCGCCGCCACCGGCTCGCTGGCCGACGTGCCGGCGCCGACGTGGCGGCCCGGCGCCGCCGTGGCCGTGGTGATGGCGAGCCGCGGCTACCCCGAGTCGTCCTCGTCCGGCGACGTGATCGCCGGCGTCGACGCCGCGGAGGCCCGCGAGGGCGTGCACGTCATCCAGGCCGGCACCGCCCTGCGCGGCGACGACCTGGTCACGGCCGGCGGCCGCGTGCTCGCCGTCGTCGGGACGGGCGACTCGGTGGCCGCCGCGCGCGACGCGGCGTACGCCGGGGTCGGCGAGCTCGACTTCCCGGGTGCCCAGCACCGCACCGACATCGCCGCGTCCGCCGCACCAGGAACGGAACCCGCATGAGCGTCCCCAACGTCCTCGCCACCCGCTACGCCGGCGCCGACCTCGCGGCGATCTGGTCGCCCGAGCACAAGATCGTGCTCGAGCGGCAGCTGTGGATCGCGGTGCTGCGCGCGCAGCGCGACCTCGGGATCGAGGTGCCCGACGGGGTCGTCGAGGCCTACGAGAGCGTCGTCGACCAGGTCGACCTCGCGTCGATCGCCGCTCGTGAGCGGATCACCCGTCACGACGTGAAGGCGCGGATCGAGGAGTTCTCGGCGCTCGCCGGGCACGAGCACATCCACAAGGGCATGACCTCGCGCGACCTGACGGAGAACGTCGAGCAGCTGCAGCTCAAGCAGTCGCTGGAGATCCTGCGCGACCGGGCCGTCGCCGCGCTCGTGCGCCTGGCCCGGCTGGCCTCCGAGCACGAGACCACCGTCATGGCCGGTCGCTCGCACAACGTCGCGGCCCAGGCGACCACCCTCGGCAAGCGGTTCGCCACCGTGGCCGACGAGCTGCTGATCGGCGTGGAGCGCATCGAGGGCCTGCTGCGGCGCTACCCGCTGCGGGGCATCAAGGGCCCGATGGGCACCGCCCAGGACATGCTCGACCTGCTCGACGGCGACGAGTCCCGGCTCGACGAGCTGGAGCAGCGGGTCGCCACGCACCTCGGCTTCGACCGGATGCTGACGTCGGTCGGCCAGGTCTACCCCCGCTCGCTGGACTTCGACGTGCTCTCCGCGGTGGTGCAGCTGGTCGCCGGCCCCTCCAACCTCGCCACCACGATCCGGCTGATGGCCGGCAACGAGCTCGTCACCGAGGGCTTCAAGGAGGGCCAGGTCGGCTCGTCCGCGATGCCCCACAAGATGAACACCCGCTCCTGCGAGCGCGTCAACGGCCTGGCGGTCGTGACCCGCGGCTACCTCTCGATGGTGGGCGAGCTCGCCGGTGACCAGTGGAACGAGGGCGACGTCTCCTGCTCCGTCGTACGACGGGTGGCGCTGCCCGACGCGTTCTTCGCCGCCGACGGGCTGTTCCAGACCTTCCTCACCGTGCTCGACGAGTTCGGTGCGTTCCCCGCGGTCATCCAGCGCGAGCTCGACCGCTACCTGCCGTTCCTCGCGACGACGAAGGTGCTGATGGCCGCCGTGCGCAACGGCGTCGGCCGCGAGACCGCGCACGAGGCGATCAAGGAGGCCGCCGTCGGCGTCGCGCTCGACATGCGCCGCGGCCAGGCCGAGAACGACGTCTTCGCCCGGCTCGCCGCCGACCCGCGCCTGGGGCTCACGGCCGAGCAGCTGTCGTCGCTGGTCGCGGAGCCGATCACGTTCACCGGCGCCGCGGTGCGCCAGACCCGGTCGGTGGTGGGCCGGGTCGCCGAGCTCGCCGAGCGCCACCCGGCCGCAGCCGCCTACACGCCGGGCGCGATCCTGTAGCCATGACCGCCTACTGGATCAGCCTCTACCGCGAGATCACCGACGAGGCCAAGCTCGCCGCCTACGCGAAGCTCGCCGGCCCCGCCCTCGAGGGCGCCGGCGGCACCTTCCTGGCCCGCGGCATGCCCGAGCAGACCTACGAGGCCGGCGAGACCACCCGCTCGGTCCTGATCTCCTTCGACTCCGTCGACGCCGCCCGCGCCGCCCACGACAGCCCGGCCTACCGGGCCGCCCTCGACGCCCTCGACGGCGGAGCCGTCCGCGACCTCCGCATCGTCCCCGGCGTCTGACCTCCACACCTCCGGTCGTCGCCCACGGTGGTGGAGGTGCGAGCGCAGCGAGCCTCGAAACCACCCCACCGGTGGTCGAGCAGTGAGGAGCGCCAGCGACGAGCGCCCGTCGAGACCCGGTGAGCTGAGGCAGGCGGTGACCACCCCTCCGGTGGTCGAGCAGTGAGGAGCGCCAGCGACGAACGCCCGTCGAGACCCGGTGAGCTGAGGCAGGCGGCGACCACGGTGGTTGAGGTGCGAGCGCAGCGAGCCTCGAAACCACCCCACCGACCACCGAAAGTAAAATCCAAGAAAGAAAGCCACCCATGCTCCACACCCTGTGGACAACCGCCTCCTGACAGGGCACCACTGTCGGTGGCGGCTGCTTGAGTAGTCCCATGAGCAGCCCCGCCACCCACCCGCCGAGCCACCCCCTGCTCGTCGCCATGGCACACGCTCACGCCGAGCTCGACACCGTCGCCGACCAGCCCCTGTGGTCCCTGACGAAAGAGGAAGCAGCACTGGCGCTGCTAGAGGAGACCCGCCTCAACGCCCGCCTCGCCGCACTCACCCTCAAGACCGCCGTCCAGGCCGAGCGGACCGAGGTCGGCGCCGCCCAAGGCGCAACCTCGGCAGCCGCCTGGTTGGCCCACGAGACGCACATGACCTCACGCGACGCCGCGGCCCTCACCAAGCTCGGCAAAGCCCTCGAAGCCCACCCACCGGTCGAGGACGCACTCAGCCGCGGTGATGTCCTGGCCGACCAGGCGAAGGTGATCGTCGAGGCCGTCGACGCGCTGCCCGACGACGTCGGCACCGCGATCAGGACCCAAGCGCGTGACCACCTCCTCGGCGAGGCCGAGCACTTCGACGCCATCCGCCTACGGGTCCTCGGCAAGCAGGTCCTCGACGTCGTCGCCCCCGAGGTCGGCGAAGCAGAAGAAGCCAGGCAGCTCGAGGCCCAGGAGCGCCAGGCCCGAGCCAAGGCCAGGTTCACGATGCACGACGACGGCCACGGCACCACCTACGGCCGGTTCTCGATGCCCACCCACGAGGCCGACAAGCTCCGCAAGCCCCTCCAAGCGTTGGCCTCACCCAAGGCCGGTGGCGAGGGATCCACGCCGCACGGGATGGGGCTGGCGTTCATCGAGTACGTCGACCGTTACCCCGTAGACAAGCTCCCCAAAGCCGCCGGCATGGACGCCACCGTCGTCGTCACCATGACCCTCGAAACCCTCATGGGTGGGCTCAAGGCCGCGCAGCTCGACACCGGCACCCGCATCAGCCCCAGCCTCGCCCGCACGATGGCGTGCGAGGCCGGCGTGATCCCCGTCGTCCTCGGCGGGAGGTCCCAGGTCCTCGACGTCGGCCGCAGACGACGCTTCCACACCAAGGCCCAGCGCATCGCCATGGCCGTGCGCGACGGCGGCTGCATCGCCCTGGGTTGCGATCGGCCGTCGGCCTGGTGCCACGCCCACCACCTCGACCCCTGGTCCCAGGGCGGCGACACCTCGGTCGAGCGCGGCGCGATGCTCTGCCCCCGCCACCACACGCTGATCCATCACCCCGGCTACGGAGTCACCCACCACGAGGGCGGCAAGGTCTCCTTCCACAAGCGGGAGTGAGACCTGACGGCCAGCACGATCCATCTGGCGCACGTTCCGCCCCGTTGCGACACTCGGACGATGCGCTCTTCGATGCGACGCGTCACTCCCGCGGACGCGGTGCACGTCGCAAGCATCTATGTGGCGTCGTGGAATGAGGCCTTCGCCGGGGTGGCACCACCGCGCGTGCTGAACCGCAGCCAAGTGCTCCGATGGAGACAGGACCTGACCGCACGCGGGAATCGTTGGTGGCTCGTCGAGGACGAGGTCGGGGTCGTGGGCTTCGCGGGGGTTGGTCCGAGTCGAGATCCGATCGACCCCGGGCTCGGAGAGCTGGACACCATCGCGGTCCTGCCACGCGCCTGGCGCCGAGGTCTGGGGCGTGCCTTGATGGACGCCGCGGTGGAGGGTCTGGTCGAGGCCGGCTACCACCAAGCCGTCCTCTCGCCGTCACGGCGCCCGGACTGGGACGATCGTGGGATGAGTGACCTGGACGCGCGGACCGTGATCGAGGCCGGTGGGTGGGACGGTCGGTACGCCGTCGTGCGCGCGGTGGGCACGCTCGGCGACCGCGGGGCCGCGGTGATCGACGCCAACGGCGACGGGGCCGACATCAACCTCGAGCACTTCCGTCGGGTCGACGGCGAGTGGGTCGCGACCTCCAGCACGGGCGGAGCTGGCGACTGGGGGCGCGGCTGGTCCGACGGCGTCTGGGCGGAGCACGACCGGAGTGACGACGGGTGGTGGCTGACGCTGGAGGAGGGGCCGGAGCCGGACGACGACGTGTCCGAGCGGCCCGCGGGCGCGGGGTCGTTCGGATGGGTGGCGTGGACGCCGGAGGCGCTGTCGTCCTGAGGCGTTGGTGTCGAGACGGTTGCCAGCGCAACCTCCTCAACCAACGACTGCTGAGTCCTCAGCGGTGCGAGGATGCCCGCGGCGGCTCGGAGGGGGACGTCATCGACGAGGACGGAGCGCGACGTGACGGCACGGTTCGAGGGCAGGCGGGCACTGGTCACCGGGGCGGCGGGCGGGATCGGGCGGGCGACGGTCGAGCTGCTCGAGGAGGAGGGGGCACGCGTCGTCGGGGTCGACCTCCGCGAGGCCGACGGGGTGCGGCCGTGCGACGTCGGCGACGCGGGGTCGGTGACCGACGCCGTCGCCGAAGCGGTCGCCGAGCTCGGTGGCCTCGACGTGCTGGTCAACGTGGCGGGGATCGACCAGTTCCGCCGGTTCGGGGAGCTGGACCTCGCGACCTGGCAGCGGCACCTCGCCGTCAACCTGACGGGACCCATGCTGATGAGCCAGGCCGCGCTGCCCGCGCTGCGCGAGAGCCGCGGCAACATCGTGACGATCGCGTCGGTGGCAGGGCTGCGGGCCCAGCCGTACCAGGCGGCCTACTGCGCGTCGAAGGGCGGCGTGATCATGCTGATGAAGTCGCTGGCGCTCGAGCTGGCCGAGGACGGCATCCGCGTCAACACCGTGTGCCCCGGGGGAGTGGAGACCGACCTCCCCATGGGCGCGGCGGCCGAGCACGACGGTGCCGACCTCGACTGGGGTCTGCTCAGCGAGACCGCGGGCGGGCGCTACGGCTTCATGCCGCCCCGGCACATCGCCGAGTCGGTGGCCTACCTCGCCTCCGACGCGGCCGCGTCCGTCACCGGCGCGGTCCTCGCCGTCGACCGCGGCACCG
This sequence comes from Nocardioides lijunqiniae, assembly GCF_015024225.1. Taxonomy (GTDB): domain Bacteria; phylum Actinomycetota; class Actinomycetes; order Propionibacteriales; family Nocardioidaceae; genus Nocardioides; species Nocardioides lijunqiniae. The sequence goes on along the minus strand of NZ_JACJGM010000009.1, from coordinate 14,075 downwards.
CCTGCTGACCCGCCCCGCCTAGGCCGGTGCGTCGTCCTCGGCGGCAGGACGGCCGAACGTCACCGCGTCCCACACCTCGGCGGGCGCGGTACGGCTCAGGCCGGCGTCAGGCGCGGCGCCGAGCGCGTCGTTGACCGTCGAGAAAGCGATGCGCAGGGCGACGAACGTCGTCATGGCGAAGATCCGGGCGTCGTCGAAGCCCGCGTCGCGCAGCACCTGCACGTCGGAGGCGGTCGTGCCGTTGGGATCGGTGGCGACGGCGCGCGCCCAGGCCGCCATCGCGCGCTCGGCTGCGGTGAGGCCCTCGTCGGTGCCGCGGAGCACGCCGGCGGCGAGGACCGGGTCGGCCTCGTTGCCGAGCCGGGAGCCCCAGGCCAGGGCGCAGTAGGAGTCGCCGAGCGAGGCGGCCGTGGCCGCGACGAGGATCCCGCGCTCGCGCAGGCTGAACCCGCCCTCGGCGCCGACCCGGCCCAGCAGCCCGAACAGGCCCTCGAGCGTCTCCGGCTGGTGCGCCCACAGGTGGGTGAGGTTCATGACGTAGCCGACGTCGTCGACGTCGTCGTCGTAGAGGGCCTGGACGGCCGCGGTCACGGGTGGTGCGGACAGGAAGGAGGCGGTCACGTGACCCATGACACCGCACCGGGCGCACCTCGCGCACCCCCTCCGCGGGTAGGGGAGCATGGAGCCCATGAGCGAGCCCGTGACCGTCTCCATCACCCGTCACCTGGAGGCCGGTCACGAGCCGGAGATGGTGAGCTGGCTGTCGGCGGGGATCAGGCTGGCGGAGCGGTTCCCCGGGTTCCTCGGCGCCGGCTGGGTGCGACCGCAGCCGGACTCCGAGACCTGGCACATGCTCTACCGGTTCGCCGACCACGAGTCCCTGCAGGCGTGGGAGCACTCGCCCCAGCGGCAGTGGTGGCGCTCCTCGGCCGCCGGCCTGGGCGTGGTCGAGTCGCGCGTGGAGAAGCGCACCGGCATCGAGGGCTGGTTCGACGAGCCGGAGACGCGCGAGGTCAGCGACGACCGGGCGCCGGCCCCGGTCGCACCGCCCCGGTGGAAGCAGGCGTGCGTGATCTTCCTGGTGTTCTTCCCGCTGAGCGTCGCGGTCAACGTCGCCTCGAGCCGGCTGGTGCCGGACCTGGTGCTGCCCCTGAGGGTGCTGCTCTCGGTCCTGGTGATGACGCCGGTGATGACCTACGTCGCGCTGCCGTGGGTCACGCGTCGGATGGCGTGGTGGCTGCACCCGTCGAGCGGGACTGCCGGCGCTCCTGGTGCAGCGACAGCAGGGACATCGCCAGCGCGACGCTGAGGACGACCAGGGCGGTGACCAGCGCGGCGGTGAGCGCGGTCGTGCTCGACGCGGAGTCGCGCGTGAGCTCGTAGACGGTCATCAGCAGCGCCGCGCCGATCGCGGAGCCGATGCGCTGCCCGGTCTGGAGCGCCCCGCCCGCCGCACCCCCCATCCGCGGGGGTACGTCGGTCAGCGTCAGCGTGAGGTTGGGGGAGATGACCGCACCGCCGCCGAGTCCGGCCACCAGCAGCGCCGGGACGGCCACCGGCCACAGCGGGTCGGCGTGCGGCGCCAGCAGCGCGAGGGCCGCCACCCCGGTCATCATCACGACCAGCGCGATCACCGTGATCCGGCGCCCGACGTCGGAGACGAGACGGCCGGCGACCGGCGCGGCCACGGCCGAGCCGACGGCGAACGGCATCAGCAGCAGCCCGGCCATCAGCGGCGTGTAGCCGAGGTCGCCCTGCAGGTGCACCGAGACGACCAGCAGCACGCCGGTGAAGCCGGTGAAGTAGAGCGCGCCGACGGCCAGGCCGTTGACGTAGCCGGGCAGCTCGCGCAGCAGGGCGAGGTCGAGCAGGGGCGCGTGGCCGGTGCGGGTGAGGTGCCGCTCCCAGGCGACGAACGCCCAGATGAACGCCGGGACGCCGGCGAGGAGCACCAGCGGCAGCTGCTCGCCCCCCTCGAGCCGGACGACGGGGTAGAGCAGGCACAGGACGGTGGCGCCCAGCAGCAGCGCCCCCGGTACGTCGATCCGGTTGGCCGGGTCGCGCGCGGCGCCGGGCTCGCGCCTCGGGACGAGCCGCGCCACGGCGACCATCGCCACGAGCCCGATGGGCACGTTGATCAGGAAGAGCCAGCGCCAGCCGTCGTCCTCGCCGGCGGCCGCGATGATCAGCCCACCCAGGACCGGCCCGAGCGCGGAGGCGCTCGACACGGTGAAGCCGAACATCCCGAACGCCCGCGCCCGCTCGCGGCCGCGGAAGAGCTGCTGGATCAGCCCGGAGTTCTGCGGGGTGAGCAGCCCCGCCGTCGCCCCCTGCGCGAGGCGGGCGAGGACGACCAGGGCGGCGTTCGGCGCCAGCCCCACCGCCGCGCTGGAGACGATGAAGCCGGCCAGCCCGATGAGCATCAGCCGCCGACGGCCGAACGCGTCGCCCAGGCGCCCTCCCGCGACCAGGGTCAGCCCGAAGGTCAGGGCGTAGCCCGACACGACCCACTGGATCGTGCCGGCCGACGTGGCCAGGCCCTCCTGCATGGAGGGGATGGCGACGTTGACGATCGACACGTCGAGCAGGGACATGAAGCCCACGACGAGCGAGACCCCGAGGATGCGCCAGCGCCGCGGGTCGGCGACCTCCTCCTGCTCCGCGTCGCGGGCAGGGCCGGCGTCAGACGCGGGCGTCGCCACCCGAGTTGGCCAGCTTGCTGGCGACCGTGTGCAGGTCGGCGCGCCAGACGTCCTCCGGCACCGGCGGGAGGATCGCGTCCCACTCCAGGGCGGTGGAGCCGATCACGCCGGTGAGCCCGACGGTGCGGGCGAAGAACCACAGGTGGAAGTGCGACGCGCCGTCGCCGTAGCGGTTGGCGTGCACGCGCGCGACGTGGGGCAGGTGCTCCATGATCCGCACCAGCCGGTTGGAGATCCGGCCCATCTCGGAGGCCTGGTCGTCGTCGAGGTCGCCGTAGTCGAGGTGCTCGCGGGTGTGCAGCAGCAGGACCAGCGGCAGCCCGGAGGGCCCGCCGGGGTGGGTCAGCACCCAGCGCTCGTCCTCCCACACCACGTGGTCGGGGTCGAAGCCCTCGCACGACGAGCAGGGCCGGTCGCCCTCGCCGTGGCGCGGCGCCTCCTCCGACGGCGGCGGCAGCACGCGCGGCACCACGGCACCGTCGGCGACGGTCCACGGGAAGTTGTCCCAGCCGCCCGCCGGAGGCATCGGGAGGCGGCCGTCGGGTCCGACGGCGGCGACGACGCGGGCGTAGACCTGTGCGGCAGACTCCGGCATGGGCCCACTGTGCCACCCGCGCCGGGCCGGCACGCATCGACCCCGGGGACCCGTCGGGACGCCCGCACGGGCCCGCGTCGCATAGTCGATCGAAATGCTCGACTATGATCGGGTCCATGACCCTCCCCGCGCTGGTGCCGCTCCCGTCGTACGACGACGTCCAGGTGGTCGTCCCCGCGCCCGACGCGGGCCCCGGCAACTGGGCCGGCGCCGCCAGCGCGGTGCTCGTCGACGGCGTCTTCTGGCTCACCTGGCGGGTGCGCCGTCCGCTCACCGACGGCCGCGGGGTGACCGTGGTGGTGGCCCGCTCCGACGACGGCGTGACGTTCGATCCGGTGACCCGGGTGCACCGCGACACCTTCGGCGCGGAGTCCTTCGAGCGCCCCGTCCTGGTGCCGGTGCCCGGCCTCGGCTGGCGCCTCTACCTCTCGTGCGCGACGCCGGGGTCCAAGCACTGGTGGGTCGACAGCCTCACGGCGCCCACCGTCGAGGAGCTGTCGACGGGCCACCAGCAGGTGGTCCTGGCGGGCGACGAGCACACGGCGGTCAAGGACCCGGTGGTCACCGTCGGTGACGACGGCTGGGAGATGTGGCTGTGCTGCCACCCGCTCGACGAGGCCGGCCACGAGGACCGGATGACGAGTCGCCGGCTCACGAGCGCCGACGGGCTCGAGTGGACCGACCACGGCGAGGTGCTGGCCGGCCGCCCCGGCGAGTGGGACGCGCGCGGCGCCCGGGTCGCGGCGGTGCTGCCGGGCTCACCCCTGACCGTGCTGTACGACGGCCGCGCCGACGCCGCCTCCAACTGGTACGAGCAGACCGGCGTGGCCCGCTGGGACGGCACCCGCCTGGTCCCCGACGACCTCGCCCCGATCGCCTCCCCGCACAGCGACGGCGCGTTCCGCTACGCCGCGGCGGTCCCGCTGCCCGACGGGCGCACCCGCTTCTACGTCGAGGCCGCGCGACCCGACGGGGCTCACGACCTCGTGACCTGCGTGCGCTGACCGCTCTGCGAGGCGCGCTGCGCGAAGGAGCCGCGGCTGGCGGTCGAGAGCCAGTCGTCGAAGCTCTCGCCGGTGACCTCGGCCAGCTGGGCGATGTCCTCGGCGAAGTGCGGGATCAGCCGTTCGCGCGCCTCGGGGGCGAGCAGCGGACGGTGCGCCGCGGCCGACCCGGCGAGCCGGGAGATCAGCGGAGCGCTCGCGCGGCGCCACACCTGCGGCGGCACGAACTGCCCCAGGGAGGCGCCGGCGCGCACGACCGGGCCCAGCACCCGCGGTCGCCAGCCCGGCTCGACGAACGGGTGGGAGTTGTCGCGCGGGATCGAGTCGACCATCCCCGGGCTGATCCCGAGGAAGCGGCAGGTGCGGTCGACGGCCGCCGCCGGGTCGTCCACGATCGCGCGGTAGCGCAGCACCAGCACCCGCTCGGGGTCGACGAAGCGGTGCAGGTGGGCGAGCTGCGCGCCGTACCGGCCGAGGTCGCGGTAGCGCCAGAACGGCGCCCATCCGTCGGCCACCCGTCGGTCCTGCAGCGCGAACGCCTCCTCGAAGTCGGCGACCGGCTCGAGCCCGTCGGACCACAGGTGCATCCAGTTGGAGTAGGCCCGGTCGATCGGGTCGCGCACGACCGCGATCAGCTTCACGTCCGGCAGCCCCTCGGCGATCCGGCGGTGGGCGGCGCGGTGCCAGAGGTAGAACGGTGTGCTCTCACCCTGGACGACGCCCTGGACCTCGTCGGCGAACAGCCGCTCGTAGTCGTCGCGCCGCCACAGCCACTCCTGCTGGGAGTGCGCGTCGCCGGGGCCGCGGTAGGCCGGCGGCGGCGCGTCGTCGCACAGCCAGTACTTGGGCTCCTTGGGCTGCGACATCCGCACCTCGGGGTGCTGGGTCAGTGCCGCGTGCAGGGCGGTCGTGCCGGCCTTCGGCGCGCCGATCACGATGAAGTCGGGCCCCACCACGCTGGTCATAACACCACTATGTCACGTGACTAAGATTCGACGGAAGCCTCGGCGCGGACGGTCCCGCCGCGCTCGCCACTAGGCTGACGCCGTGGCCGACCTCAACATCCCCGCGGCGCCCGCGATCCCCGGCGCCACCCCGCTCCACTCGGGCAAGGTGCGCGACCTCTACGTGCTCGACTCCGGCCCGTACGCCGGCGAGCTGCTCATGGTGGCCAGCGACCGGCTGTCGATCTTCGACCACGTCCTCGACACCACGATCCCCGACAAGGGCGAGATCCTCACCCGCATGTCGCTGTGGTGGTTCGGACAGCTCGGGGTGCCCCACCACGTGCTCTCCACCGACGTGCCCGAGGCGGTGCGCGGGCGCGCGGTCGTGTGCCGGCGCCTGGACATGTACCCGGTCGAGTGCGTCGTGCGCGGCTACCTCACCGGCTCCGGACTGCTCGACTACCGCGCCACCGGCGAGGTGTGCGGCATCGCGCTGCCCGACGGCCTCGAGGACGGCAGCCGCCTGCCCGAGCCGATCTTCACGCCCGCCACGAAGGCGGCGCTCGGCGACCACGACGAGAACGTCTCCTTCGCCGCGGTGGTCGCCGAGGTCGGGTCCGACGTCGCCGACGAGCTACGGCGCCTCACGCTCGACGTCTACGCGCGCGCGGAGTCCGTGGCCCGCGAGCGCGGCATCATCCTGGCCGACACCAAGCTCGAGTTCGGCGCCGGCAGCGAGGGCGAGATGGTCCTCGGCGACGAGGTGCTGACCCCCGACTCCTCCCGCTTCTGGCCGGCCGACGACTGGCAGCCCGGCCGGACCCAGCCGTCCTACGACAAGCAGATCGTGCGCAACTGGGCGCTCTCGCCGGAGTCCGGCTGGGACAAGGCGTCCGGCGCCACGCCGCCGCCGCTGCCGCCCGAGGTCGTCGACCGCACCCGCGCCCGCTACGTCGAGATCTACGAGCTGCTCACCGGCGAGCGCTTCTGATGCACCTGCCCGTGCCGCCGGAGGTGGCCTTCGACTACCTGGTCGACCCCGCCCACCGGTCGCAGTGGCAGTCGAGCCTGGCCCGCGTCGAGGACGTCAGCGGCCCGGTCGCGGTCGGTCAGCGCTGGGTCGACGTGACGACGCCGGGGCTGCGGCCCGCGATGGAGACGACCGAGCTGGACCGCCCGCACCGCTGGACCGAGCGCGGCACGTGGCGGTCGTGGTCGGCGGAGCTGACCCTGGAGTTCGCGCCCGCCCCGGGCGGCTGCGAGGTCGAGCCGACGATGCGGATCGCCGCCCGCGGCCCGGCCGCCCTGGCCGCCCGGGCGCTCGGCGTGCTGGCGCCGCTCGCCGTGCGGGCGGACCTGCGCAAGGCCGGCCGGATCCTGGCGCGACGCTCCCAGTCGGTCTAGTCGGCCTAGTCGGCCAGGGACTCCCGGGCGGTGCGGGTGGCCGTGACGGCCTCCTCGAGGAACGACGCGATGACCTCGAGCTCCTCGGGGCTGCGCTCCTCCAGGACCGGACGGAGGTGGGCCGCCAGGCGGCCAAACATCGCGCCGCCGACCTGCATCGCGTGGTCGGTGACCTCCACGACGACCGAGCGCCGGTCGGAGGGGTGGGGCGTGCGCACGACGTGGCCCAGGCGCTCCAGGCGGTCGAGCATCGCGGACGTGGCGGGCGCGCTGAGCTGGAGGGCGGCGCTGATCTGGCCGGGGGTCGGCGGCTCGCCCTGCAGGCCGCGGTCCATGACGACGGCCAGGCCGGTGAGGTCCGTGCGGTGCATCTCGGCCTCGCGCCCCGCCGCCCCGACGTAGAGCTCGGACTCGTTGGCGAACCCGCGCAGCGCCCGCGTCACCCGCAGGGCGTCGGGTGAACGCATAGGTTCCCGGCTTGCTCCGTCCACGACGCCAGCCTACTGTTTCGAGGGTGGAAATGTTCACCAATGGAAATAAAGCCAGTCGGCGGGTCCCGATCGGCCGGTGGACGAGCCGCGCCGTCGTCCTGGTCGCGATCGTCTTCTCGGTCCTCGCGCTGGGCGCGGGCATCACCGGCGACGAGAGCGACAACGCCGCCGCCAACCTGCCCGACAGCGCCGAGTCGGCCCGCGCCGGCGTGCTCCAGGAGTCGCTCGGCACCTCGGAGTTCACGCCGGTCTTCGCGGTCTTCGACCGTGACGGGGAGAAGCTGACCGCCCAGGACCGCGAGGTCGTCGGCGCCAAGGTCGCCGAGCTGCAGCCGCTCGCCGCCGAGGGCCAGCAGGCGTTCCCGGTCTTCGCCGAGGACGGCGAGGCCGCCTTCGTCGGGGTGCCGCTGCGCACCGACACCCCCGAGGACGAGCTCGAGGAGCCCGTCACCGCCATCCGCGAGGCCGCGTCGGCTGACCTGCCCGACGGGCTGCGCGCCCGGGCCACCGGCGGGCCCGCCTTCACCGTGGACCTGTCGAAGGTCTTCGACGGCGCCGACGTGCGGCTGCTCATCACCACCGCCTGCGTCGTGGCGCTCCTGCTCCTGCTCACCTACCGCAGCCCCTGGCTGTGGCTGGTGCCGCTGTCGGTCGTCGGGGTCGCCGACCAGGTCGCCGCCACCGCCGTCGACGCCGCCAGCCGAGTCTTCCCGTTCAGCGTGGACGGGCAGTCGACCGGCATCACCTCCGTGCTCGTCTTCGGCGCCGGCACCAACTACGCCCTGCTGCTGATCGCCCGCTACCGCGAGGAGCTGCGCCGCGAGGAGAGCCGCTACGACGCCATGCGGGTCGCCTGGAGCCAGGCCGCGCCGGCGATCCTCGCCAGCTCCGGCACCGTCGTGCTGGCCCTGCTCTGCCTGGGCTTCGCCGACAGTCCGAGCAGCCGCAACATCGGCTACGGCGGCGCCATCGGCATCGTGGTCGCCGTCCTCTACGCGCTGGTCGTGCTGCCGGCGGCGATGACGCTCTTCGGGCGCCGCCTCTTCTGGCCGTTCGTGCCGCACGTCGGCCAGGACGACCCCACGCGCACCGGCTTCTGGTCGAAGGTCGCCGCCGGCGTGACCCGGCGCCCGGTCCTGGTGTCGGTCGCCGGCCTCCTGGCCCTGGTCGTGCTCGCCCTGCCCCTGTCCGGGCTCACGACGGGCCTGTCGCAGACCGAGCAGTTCCGGGCGACGCCGGAGTCGGTCACCGGCCAGGAGGTGCTGGCCGAGCACTTCCCGGCAGGGGCCTCCCAGCCCACCTCGGTCCTGGTGCCCGACGCCGCCGCCGACGACGTACGGCGCGCGGTCGCCGGCGTCGACGGGGTCGACCGGGTGGAGCCGCCGAAGCCCGAGGACTCCGCCGAGGGCACCACGGTGCTGAGCGCGGTGCTCAGCGCCGACCCCGGCTCCGAGCGCGCCTTCTCGACCGTCGAGGCGATCCGCGACGCGGCGAAGGACGTCGACCCGGACGCGCTGGTCGGTGGACCGGACGCCCAGTCGCTGGACGCGCAGACCGCCACCGACCGCGACCAGGCGCTGATCATCCCGATGATCCTGGGCGTCGTCCTGCTCGTGCTGCTGGTGCTGCTCCGCTCGATCGTCGCCGCGGTCGTGCTGGTGCTCACCGTGGTCGCGACGTTCGCGGCGAGCCTGGGGGCCAGCTGGTGGGCGTTCACGCACTGGTTCGACTTCCCGGCGCTCGACCTCAGCGTGCCGCTGCTGAGCTTCCTGTTCCTGGTGGCCCTCGGCGTCGACTACAACATCTTCCTCACCACCCGCGCCAAGGAGGAGGCCGCCCAGCACGACACCAAGCGCGCGATCTCGGTCGCGCTGGCGGTCACCGGCGGCGTCATCACCAGCGCCGGGATCCTGCTCGCCGCGGTGTTCACCGTCCTGGGCGTGCTGCCGCTGATCGTGCTGACGCAGGTCGGCGTCATCGTCGGGTTCGGCGTGCTGCTCGACACGCTGCTGGTGCGCAGCGTGCTGGTGCCGGCGCTGGTCGCGCTGCTGGGGCGACGCTTCTGGTGGCCCGGCGCGCTCTCCCGTGACGAGGTCAGGGACGGTCAGTAGGTTGGGCCTGACCACGACGACGTGACGGAGGACCCGGTGTCGGAGACGACGTACAACCTGGCAACGCTGCTGGAGCACAGCACCGAGCAGTACCCCGAGCGGGAGGCCGTCGTCCTGGGCGACACCCGGCTGACCTACGCGCAGGTCGACGGCGCGGCCAACCAGGTGGCCCACCTGCTCGTGTCGCGCGGCATCCAGCCCGGCGACAAGGTGGCGCTCAGCTGCGCCAACCTGCCGCACCTCACGATCATCTACTTCGGCATCCTCAAGGCCGGCGCCACCGTCGTGCCGCTCAACGTGCTCCTCAAGGGGCGCGAGGTGGCCTACCACCTGGCCGACGCGGAGGTGAAGGCCTACTTCTGCTTCGAGGGCACCCGCGACCTGCCGATCGGAGCCGAGGGCTTCGCCGGCTTCCAGCAGGCCGAGGGCTGCGAGCACTTCTTCGTCGTCACGGTCGACCCCGCCGCCGACTCCCCCCTCGAGGGCGCCGAGACGTTCGGCCAGGCCGTCGCCGGCCAGCCGACGACGTTCGACACCGTGCCGACCGACGAGGACGACACCGCGGTGATCCTCTACACCTCGGGCACCACCGGTCAGCCCAAGGGCGCCGAGCTGCGCCACCGCAACATGCGCGACAACGCGCTCGCGGGCGAGGCCCTCTTCGGCGCCGACGCGCAGCGCCCCGACACCTTCCTGTGCGTGCTGCCGCTCTTCCACTCCTTCGGCCAGACCGTCATCCAGAACGGCGCCTTCGCCTACGGCGGCACGGTCGTGATGCTGCCGCGCTTCGAGGCCGGTCCGGCCCTGATGACGATGATCACCGAGAAGGTGACGTTCTTCGCCGGCGTCCCGACGATGTACTGGGGGCTGCTGGGCGCGCTGGACGGCTCGGTCGACGTCGAGGAGATCGCCCGCAACCTGCGCATCGCCGCGGCCGGCGGGTCGGCGCTCCCGGTGGAGGTGCACAAGGACTTCCAGAAGCGCTTCGGCGTGACGATCCTCGAGGGCTACGGGCTGTCGGAGACCTCGCCGGTCGCGAGCTTCTCGCCGTACGGCGAGGAGGTGCGCGCCGGCTCGATCGGCGTGCCGATCCCCGGCGTCGAGATGACGCTGCTCGAGCCCGGGTCGTGGGACGAGATCGACGGTGGCGAGGACCCCGAGCAGGCCATCGGCGAGATCGCGATCAAGGGCCACAACATCATGAAGGGCTACTACAACCGGCCCGAGGCGACGGCCGAGGCCATCAAGGACGGCTGGTTCCGCTCCGGCGACCTGGGCCGCCGCGACGCCGACGGCTGGTACTACATCGTCGACCGCTCCAAGGACATGATCATCCGGGGCGGCTACAACGTCTACCCGCGCGAGATCGAGGAGGTCCTGATGACCCACCCGGCCGTATCGCTGGCCGCGGTCATCGGCGTCCCGCACCCCTCGCACGGCGAGGAGATCAAGGCCGTCGTCATCCTGCACGACGAGGCCGGCGTCAGCGAGGAGGAGCTCGTGGCCTGGGGCAGGGAGCAGATGGCCGCCTACAAGTACCCCCGGGAGGTGCAGGTCGTCGACGCGCTGCCGATGACCGCGACCGGCAAGATCCTCAAGCGCGAGCTCTCGTGACGGTGGCGGCCCGATGAGGGCGCTGGGCCTGGCGGGAGCCGGCCTCATGGTCGCGATCGGCGCCTTGTGGACGCTGCAGGGCCTGGGCTACCTCGGCGGCAGCTCCATGTCGGGGGAGCGCACGTGGGCGACGATCGGGCCGCTCGTCGCCGGCCTGGGCGTCGCGCTGGCCTTCGTGATCATCCAGGGCCGAGGGCGCAGGCGCTGAGGTGCGCTCACCGATCCCCGACTACCTCACCGAGGTCCTCGACACCTGTGGCGGTGACGCCGGCGGCGAGCTGGCGGCGTACATCCCGGAGCTGGCGCAGGCCGACCCCGACCGGTTCGCGCTGGCGCTGGCCACCGTCGACGGGGCGGTCTACGGCGTCGGCGACGACGCGGTGGAGTTCTCCATCCAGTCCATCTCCAAGCCCTTCGCCTACGCGCTCGCCCTGGCCCGGCACGGCATCGACGGGGTGCTGGAGAAGGTGGGCGTGGAGCCGTCCGGCGACGCGTTCAACGAGCTGTCGCTCGAGGTGGGGACCGGGCGTCCGCTCAACCCCATGATCAACGCCGGTGCGCTGACCGTGCACGCCCTCATCGACGACGAGACGGTCCGCCGCGGCTTCTCGGCCTTCGCCGGTCGCGACCTCGAGGTCGACGAGCAGGTGTTCGCCTCCGAGCTCGAGACCGCCGACCGCAACCGGGCCATCGCCTTCATGCTGCGCAGCCACGGGATCGTCGAGCAGGACGCCCAGCAGGTCGTCGAGGGCTACACCCGGCAGTGCTCGCTGCTCGTCACCGTGCGCGACCTGGCGGTCATGGCCGCGACCCTGGCGAACGGCGGCGTGCAGCCGATCACCGGCGAGCGGGTGGTGCCGCACGACGTGACCCGTCAGGTGATGGCGGTGATGGCCACCTGCGGGATGTACGACGCCGCCGGCGACTGGTTCACCAGCGTCGGGATCCCGGCCAAGAGCGGCGTCGCCGGCGGCCTCATCGGCGCCCTGCCCGGGCAGGTCGGCATGGCCACGTTCTCGCCGCGGCTCGACCGGCACGGCAACTCCGTGCGCGGGGTCCAGGTCTTCGAGCGCCTCTCCCACGACATGGGCATGCACCTGATGGAGGTGCCGCCGCCGGCGCGCTCCCTGGTCCGCGGCCGCACCGAGCTCCCGGGCGACAGGTCCGGGCACGGCTGGGCCTACGAGCTCCAGGGCTCGGTCAACTTCGTGGGCATGGAGCGCGTCCTGCGCTACCTCGCCGACGAGCCGCCCACCGAGTCCGCCGTCGTCCTCGACCTCACCCGCGTCCACGAGGTGCGCGACGTGGGGCGGCGGATGCTGGTCGAGGCGGTGCGGCGCCTGGTGCTCGACGGCCACGAGGTCACGCTGGTCGACCCCGAGGACATGCTCGAGGCGCTCCCCGACGACCGCTCCGAGGGTGACCTGGAGGCCGGCGACGGGGTCCGGGTCCGGGTGCTGCGGAGCCGCTGAGAGGGGTCCGAGCCCCTAGCCGTGCCGAAATCCCCTCGGCGAGGGGCTCGTCGGCGTACCGTCGGAGTCCTGAGGAGGACTCGTGGATGCGGTACGCCCCGCCCGGTGGAGCACCCTCGCTCTCGCGTCCCTGCTCCTGGCCGGCCAGGCCTCGGCGCTGACCACCGGCGTCGGCGACGCCCTCCCGCCCGCGCGCGGCGCCTCGTCCGCGGGGGCCGTGCCTCCCGGCTGGGTGACGACCGAGACCCAGCTGCGCGCGGCCTGGGCCGACCCGCTGCGACGGCGCATCGACCTCGGCGCCGACATCGTGCTGCGCGACTGCCTCCACGGCGACCCGATCCGGGAGTCGCCGTACGCCTTGGTGCTCGACGGTCACGGCCGCAGCCTGCGCCAGTCGTGCTTCGAGAAGCGCGTCCTGCGCCAGGACGGCACCGGCCACCTGGACCTGCGCGACGTGATCCTGACCCGCGGTGGCGCCGACGGGCCCGGCGCCGCGCTGGCCTCGCGCGGCGAGGTGCTGCTGTCGGACTGCGTCATCCGGCAGAACCTCGCCGAGGAGGCGGGAGGCGGGGTGTTCTCGATGCGCCGGGTCACCGTGCACCGGTGCCGCATCAACGGCAACCTCGCCAACGACGACGGTGGGGCGGTCTACGCCGGCCGGGGCGGCGTGCGCGTCCACGACTCGATCCTCAGCGCCAACCTGGTCGACGGATCGGGCGGTGCCGTGGCCTCGACGGGCGACATCCTCGTGGTCGGCTCCCACATCGACGGCAACACCACCGACGGCGACGGCGGAGCGCTCTACGCCGACGGTGACGGCGACGTGACCGTGGTCGACTCGCTCATCGACGGCAGCGCGGCGGACGGTCCCGGCGGTGCCATCTTCACCGTCGACGGCGACGTCGCGGTGCTGGAGAGCACGGTGATCGGCAACCGCGCCGACGACCGCGGCGGGGCGATCGCCGGCGAGGCCGACGTCCTCGTGGTCAACTCGACCGTCGCCCGCAACCTCGCCGTGGCCCACGGCGGCGGCGGGATCTGGGCCCGCGGCAGCGTGGCGCTGGTCAACGCCACGGTCACCGACAACTACTCCGAGGGCGCCGGTGGCGGGGTCCTCTCGGCCGGCCGCACGACGATCATCTCCTCCACGCTCACCCGCAACATCGCCTCGGTCGGGGGCGACGTCTCGGCCGCCGGGACCCTGCGCAGCTTCGGGTCGATCATCGGGCCGCCGGCGTACGAGGGGGTCACCGGCGACACCATCCCCACCCGGCGCAGCTGCCGGGTCTACGACGGCGTCTCGCTCGGCCACAACTTCGTCACCGACGACAGCTGCGGCCTCGAGTCCGTCACCGACGTCCGCGGAGCGAGCCCGATGCTCGCGCGGCTCGAGGACGACCCGCTGGGATTCGTCCTCACGCCGTACGACGGCAGCCCCGTGCGCGGCCGCATCCCGAGCGGCTCGTGCCTCGCCGCGCTTCCCACGCCGCTGCCGTCCGGCCAGCTGCTGGAGCGCTGGGTCACGTGGGGGGACCTGCTCGACCGGGACGCGGTCGGCGCGGTGCGCGACACCGGCGCGGGCTGCGACATCGGCGCCGTGCAGTCACCGCCCGCCGCGCCGCCGCCGCTGCCGCCCCCCGCTCCGGAGGACGACGTGATGGTGCGCGCCGGATCGGCGCCGAGGCCGCTGCGGCGCTCGTCCGCCGTCCCGCCACGCTCGGTGGTCCGGGTGGCG
>NZ_JACJGM010000008.1 GCF_015024225.1 Nocardioides lijunqiniae | reverse complement strand
AATGCTCCACACCCTGTGGACAACCGCCTCCTGACCAGGCACCACTGTCGGTGGCGGCTGCTTGAGTAGGTCCCATGAGCAGCCCCGCCACCCACCCGCCGAGCCACCCCCTGCTCGTCGCCATGGCACACGCTCACGCCGAGCTCGACACCGTCGCCGACCAGCCCCTGTGGTCCCTGACGAAAGAGGAAGCAGCCCAGGCGCTGGTCGAGGAGACCCGCCTCAACGCCCGCCTCGCCGCGCTCACCCTCAAGACCGCCGTGCAGGCCGAGCGGACCGAGGTCGGCGCCGCCCAAGGCGCGACCTCTGCGGCCGCGTGGTTGGCCCACGAGACGCACATGACCCGACGCGACGCCGCGGCCCTCACCAAGCTCGGCAAAGCCCTCGAAGCACACCCACCGGTCGAGGACGCACTCAGTCGCGGTGACGTCCTGGCCGACCAGGCGAAGGTAATCGTCGAGGCCGTCGACGCGCTGCCCGACGACGTCGGCACCGCGATCAAGACCCAGGCGCGTGACCACCTCCTCGCCGAGGCCGAGCACTTCGACGCCATCCGCCTGCGGATCCTGGGCAAGCAGGTCCTCGACGTCGTGGCACCCGAGGTGGGCGAAGCAGAAGAGGCTAGGCAGTTGGAGGCGCAGGAGCGCCAGGCCCGCGCGAAGGCGCGGTTCACGATGCACGACGACGGCCACGGCACCACCTATGGCCGGTTCTCGATGCCGACCCACGAGGCCGACAAGCTCCGCAAGCCCCTCCAGGCGTTGGCCTCTCCCAAGGCCGGTGGTGAGGGATCGACGCCGCACGGCATGGGGTTGGCGTTCATCGAGTACGTCGACCGCTACCCCGTCGAGAAGCTTCCGAAGGCCGCCGGGATGGATGCCACCGTCGTGGTGACCATGACTCTCGAGACCCTCATGGGTGGGCTCAAGGCCGCGCAGCTCGACACCGGCACCCGCATCAGCCCCAGCCTCGCGAGGCGCATGGCCTGCGAGGCCGGCGTGATCCCGGTCGTCCTCGGTGGCAGGTCCCAGGTCCTCGACGTGGGCCGCAAGCGACGCTTCCACACCAAGGCCCAACGCATCGCCATGGCCGTACGCGACGGAGGCTGCATCGCGCTCGGCTGTGACCGGCCCTCCGCCTGGTGCCACGCGCATCACCTGGACCCTTGGTCTCAGGGTGGCGAGACCTCGGTCGAGCGTGGCGCGATGCTCTGCGCCCGCCACCACACGCTGATCCACCACCCCGGCTACGGAGTCACCCACCACGAGGGCGGCAAGGTCTCCTTCCACAAGCGGGAGTGAGACGTCTCCCCGTCAACTCGGCTGGTGGTTGGATGCCAGCCATGTCGGCACGACACCTCTACCTGGCCAGGCACGCCGAGCCGGACCACCACGGGAGCCTGACGGAGCGAGGCGTCCAGCAGGCCATCGCGCTCGGGCACCGGCTGTCGCAGGTGCCGTTGGGATCCGTGCTGCACGGACCCCTGCCTCGAGCGACGGAGACCGCGCGGCTCGTGGCCGGCCAGCTCGACCATCAGCTGCCCCTGTCCGAGCTCGACGCTGCGGGCGACTACGTACCGCACCTGCCGTCCCCGGACGAGGTCGATCCGGCGTTCCGCTCCGGTGTGATGGCGTTCCTCTCGGAGGTGTCGGCGGAGGAGGCAGTCGTGGGGGCGAAGCATGCTTCGGAGGCCATCCGGCTGCTGACCCCGCCGGAGCAGACGGAGGAGGACAGCCACCAGCTCGTGGTGACGCACGCCTTCACCATCGGGTGGCTCGTTCGCGAGGTCTACGGCGCTGCGCCGTGGCGGTGGCTGGGGATCGACAGCTGCCACGCCGCGCTGACGGTGATCCGCTGCTTCGCCGATCGACCGCCGGCCGTCGCGGTCTTCAACGACATGTCGCACCTGGCGCCGGAGCATCAGTGGACGGGCTTCCCGGAGCACCTGCGGCTCTGACGCTAGCGTGCCGCCATGGACCTCGATGACTACCAGCGCGCCGCGATGCGCACCGCCCGTGACAAGGATGCCCCCGACGAGTTCATGCACCTGGTCCTGGGCCTGGTGGGTGAGGCGGGCGAGGTGGCCGAGAAGGTCAAGAAGCTGGTGCGCGACGAGAACAGCGACCTGGCCCGCCTGGATCGCGACGACATGGCCGCCGAGCTCGGCGACGTCCTCTGGTACGCCGCCGTCCTGGCCGACTTCCTCGACCTCTCGCTGAGCGACGTCGCTCAGCGCAACGTCGACAAGCTCGCCGACCGGCAGCGCCGCGCGGTCCTCGGAGGATCGGGGGACAACCGCTGACGCGTCACCGCTCGCAGCTTGAGCTACTCGCGTGCCAGCTGGATGCCGATCGCGACGCCGCCGATCACGATCCCGAGGAGCCCCACGGCGCCCAGCGCCATCCCGATGGTCAGGAAGAGCTCGCGGTCGCTGCCGCCCGCCTGGGCGATGAGGCTGACGCCGAGTAGGGCGGCGAGCAGCCCTCCGAGCGCGTGCGCCCATCCACGCTGGTCCGACGCGTCGCTCATGGCCTTCTCCATGGCGGGGAGTGTAGGCGCTCCAGGAGCGGTCCGCCGGCGCTTGCGCGATGGTCCAGAGGATCACTCCAACGGTGCCGGCTTCGACCTCAAGGACAGCAGGAACTCCACCAGCAGGGCCATCGACGCCACGGTGCCGATCGCGCTCCACGGCAGCTCGTTCGCGGTGAAGAGGAACAGGTAGCCGTCCATCAGGAAGGCCCCGAGCAGGACGGTGTGGTAGCCGAGCTGCAGCCACTCGCGCCTCGATCGAGCCGGACGAGGCGCACGAGGGCGACGAGGGGGACGAGGCCCGCCGGCGGGTACGACGTCGAGCGCGTGCTGGGGCACGACGACCGGACGCCGGCGGAGCCGACGCGCGAGGACGCTCTCTCGGGGCTCGGGCACAGCCGATGCTCTCACCCCAGGACCTCAGGAGTCCTGGAAACAGCGGGGGTCCGGCTGGCCCACCTCACCCAGGTGGTCGGCTGCGCGGTGCCGGCCGAGGTTCCAGGCCAGCCAGTCGTCGTCCGCCGTCCGACGGCCGGCGAGGGCGCAGGTGGCGTCGTCGGCGGGGAGGCCGGCAAGCACGGGGACGGCGTCGTCGGAGAGGCCGCGCAGGTAGTACCAGTCGACCTTGCCGGTCTCGGCGTAGCGGTCGACGTTGTGCTGGGCGATCCAGGCGTCCGGGTTGATCGCGGCGAGGGCGAGCAGGAGGCCGGCGCCGCTCAGCAGCGCGGCACGGGGGAGCCAGGCGGCCCGCAGCGTCACACCGGTGGCCATGACGGCCAGCACCAGCAGCCCCAGCCAGCCCTCGAAGACGTCGACGAGCAGGCGCAGGCGGGTGAAGCCGTAGGCCTCCTGGTAGACGTGCATCCGGTGCAGCGCGGAGACCACGACGACGAGCGTGAGGGCGCAGAGCAGTCCGAGCGCGCCCCGGAGCCACGCCAGGTCGGCGGCCGTCGTCCGCGGCGCCTTGCGGGCCGCGGCCCACACCACCAGGAGGGTGAGCCCGGTCGCGACGGTGAGCTGCCCGAAGCCCTGGTGGACGTACTCGGCGTAGGTCAGGCCGGTCGTGCGCTCGAGGTAGTCGTGGCCGCCGAAGATGACGGTGGCCTGCGCGACGAGGAAGACCACGAAGACGGCGTCGACGAGCAGGACCGGCGCGAGCCACTCGTAGCGGTGGGCCACGGGGCGGGCGGGGGTGGTCTCGGTGTCGACGTCGGGCGGGTTGAGCGCGAGGTACGCCGCCGCGAGGACCATCCCGCCCACCGCGACCGTGACGAAGGATCGGAGCACGAAGGACTCGAGCTCGAGGTCGGGCACGACCGCGCCGGCCCACTCGGCGAAGACGGCGTCCGCGGAGGCGAAGAGGAGGCCGAAGACCAGGAGCGCGAGCAGCGACCACACGACGGTGCGCAGGGCGGCCGCGCTGGCGTTGAGGGCGCCGACCCGGCGCAGCGAGCGACCGAGCCACGGCAGCCCGCGCAGCCCGGAGAGCGGCCAGGCGATGCCCGCGATGACGAACGCCGGCACGGTGCGGCCGTGGACCACCCCGGCCATGCACACGGCGCCGCCCGCGAGCAGGCAGAGCAGCACGATCCAGTCGGCGTCGCGCATCACGACCGTCAGCGCCAGCAGGGCACAGAGTGCCGCGCAGGCCAGCGTGAACGGCGAGCGGCGGTGGACGCTGAACCCGAGCACCACGCCCCCGGCGGCGAGGAGCACGGCCGCCGTGCCCACGCCGCTGTCGCGGTAGGGGAGCGCGACGGCGGCGAGCAGGCCCACCGCGAGGCTCGCGAGCACGACGCGCAGGTTGCCCGGCACCGCGTCCGGCCAGAACCGGCCGAACATCAGGTCCAGGGCCGACGGGTGGGGCGCGACGGACGCCACCGGAGCGGGCGTCAGCTCCCGCACGGGCGGGGCGGGGACGGGGTGGGTCACGACAGGCTCCTGCGGCGGGGTGGTGGGGCTGGGACGACGGGGGTCGCGGGGGAGGTCCACCCGCACGCGGGCGCCGTTGCGCGACGGCTCCGGATCGACGAAGTGGATGGACCCGCCGTGCAGGTCGCTGACCCACCGGGCGATCGCGAGGCCGAGCCCCGTGCCTCCTCCGCCCTCGGCGTCGGACAGCGTGCCGAAGCGCTCGAAGACCCGGTCTCGGTCGGCGGCCGGGACACCCGGCCCGTCGTCGGCGACCTCGAGCCGCCAGCCCGTCGGCGTGGACGCGGCCACCACGGTGACCCGGCCTCCCGGAGGGCTGTGGCGCGAGGCGTTGTCGAGGAGGTTGGCGACCAGCTGGTGCAGCCGCGCGGGGTCGGCCTCGGCGGTGAGCGCGTCGGGCGCGACCTGTACGTCGTACGTCACCTCTCGGCCGGTCACCCGCGCCTCGGCCACGCCCCGGTCCAGCAGCTCGCGCACGGGCACGGTCGCCGTGGCCAGCGGCGCCTCCCCGGCGTCGACCCGGGCGAGGTCGAGCAGGTCGGAGGCGAGCGCCGACAGCCGCTCGGCCTGGTCGAGGGCGGTCCGCAGCGCCACCGGGTCGGGCTCGGCGACGCCGTCCACGAGGTTCTCCAGTACGGCGCACAGTGCGGCGAGCGGGGTCCGCAGCTCGTGGCTCACGTTGGCCACGAGCTCGCGGCGCTGCCGGTCCACGGCCGCGAGGTCCTCGGCCATGCGGTTGAACGCGCGGGCCAGCTCGCCGACCTCGTCGTTGGAGGTGGCCGTGACCCGGCCGGAGTAGTCGCCGCGCGCCATGTCGCGGGCCGCAGCGGTCATCTCGCGCAACGGGGAGGTCATGCCCACGGCGAGCAGCTGCGTCACGCCCAGCGCCAGCGCGACGGTCACCGGGATGCTGAGCCAGAAGGGGACGTCGCTGGAGGCGCCGACGGCCGCGACGACGGCGGCCACGGTGACGCTCACCGCGACCAGCACGCCGAGCTTGACCTTGACCGAGGTGACCTGGTCGAGCAGCGGTCCGCTCATGCGCGGGGCCTCGGCTCGAGGGCGTAGCCGACGCCATGCACCGTGCGCACCCGCTCGGCGCCGATCTTGGCGCGCAGCGCCTTCACGTGGCTGTCGACGGTGCGGGTGCCGGAGGCGCCGGACCAGCCCCAGACCTCGGCGTAGAGGTGCTCGCGGGTCAGGACCGTGCCGGGGCTGCTGGCCAGGCACAGCAGCAGGTCGAACTCGGTCGGCGTCAGGTGCACCTCGTCGTCGCCCACGCGCACGCGCCGGGAGGCGGCGTCGACGTGCAGGTCACCGAGGTCGCCGACCGGCTCGGGGGAGCGCTGCGCGAGCTCGGCCGCCCGCTCGACGCGACGCAGCAGCGCCGCCACGCGCGCCACGAGCTCGCGCATCCGGAAGGGCTTGGTGAGGTAGTCGTCCGCGCCGACGCCGAGCCCGACCAGGATGTCGGCCTCGTCGTCGCGCGCGGTCAGCATCAGCACGGGGACGGGGCGCTGCGCCTGGATCCGCCGGCACACCTCGTGGCCGTCGAAGCCGGGCAGCATCACGTCCAGCACGACCAGGTCGGGCGAGGTCTCGGCGCACAGCGCCACCGCGCCGGGCCCGTCCCAGGCCTGCACGACGTCGTACCCCGACCCCTGGAGCCGGTCGGTCACCGCCTGGTTGATGACGGGCTCGTCCTCGACGACGAGGATCCGGGGCGCGGTGACGGGCATGGGGCGAGCCTAGGAGCGCCGGGGGCCGGGAGACGGGGACGACTCGTGAAGGTTGTGTGCAGGTCTTCGTCGCGGCGGCGTCGGGGCTGTCGGCGCCACAGCATAGGCTCGTCCTCGTGAGTGGACGATGAGCAAGATGGACGGCCTGCGCGCGATGCGCGAGGCCAAGTACGCCGCGGCGCAGAAGGCCAAGTCGGGGGCGAAGCCCGCCGCGCGGCCCAAGGTCGCGCCGGACAAGCCGACCTCCAAGGCGGCCGCGGCCGCCAAGGCGCTGGCCTCGGACCCCGGACCGGTCGACGCCGTGACCGACGAGCTGTGCGGGCACCGCAACATGTCCGGGCGCACCTGCACCCGCGAGGCCGGCCACGCGGCCAAGAGCCACCGCTACTCCTGAGCGATGCCCCAGGCCTCGCGGAACTCCGCGGGGCTCATCGACGTGAGCTGCTCCTCGACGTGCGCCACGAGCTGGGCCGCCTCCTCCGGGGGTCCGGCCGGCACGCGCAGCACCTCGCGGTCGTCGGCGCGCCGTCGTACGACGACCTCGCCGGCCGAGGAGAGCTCGAGCAGCCCCCCGAGCGACGACGCGACGATGTCGGCCGCGACGACCGCCGTACGCCGCAGCCGGCCACGCCGGTGCGGCTCCAGGGCGCGGGTGTAGACGTCGGCGGCCAGGGTGGGGTCGTCGGTGGTCATGGCTCCAGGCTAGGGCGTCACGCCTGGTCGTCGCCGTCGCCGATGCCGCGGGCGTGCAGGGCGTCCCCGGTCTCGTGCGCCCGGGCGACGACGCGGATGACGAACGGCGTGAGGTAGGCGCGCGGGTGCCGCCCGAGGCCGCGCGCCCGGGCGGCGTCGCGGGTCTCGAGGGCCAGCGCGACGGTGCCGGGCAGCGACTGGATCGCCAGCGCGAACGTGAGGGCCACGCGGTCGGGGTCGACGCCGACCCGGCGCAGCGGGCGGACCCAACGCACGAGCGCGTCGAGCATCGCGTTGACCGGCGTGGTCGCGGAGACGACGACGGCGGCCAGCGCCAGGGCGACGAGGTCGACGAGGGTCTCGACGGCCTTGTCCCGTCCGTAGAGCCACCACTGCAGGGCCCCGACGAACGCGGCGAAGAGCAGCACCACCCGGGTCGCGCGCGCGAGCACGGCCAGCCTGGTCCGGGCGAGCAGCGCGACCGCGAGCGCGACGGCGAGGAAGACCCACGACGCCCGCGCGTCGCGCACCAGCACGACGGTCAGGCTGAACGCGCCGAGGCCGAGCACCTTGACGCCCACCGGAAGACGGTGCAGCAGGGTCTCGCCGGGTTGGTAGACCCCGACCAGGATGGAGCTGCTCACTCGGTGACCGAGGCGACGTAGTGGTCGACGGCCGCCGCGGCCTCACCGTCGAAGACGACCCGGGCGCCGTCGACCACCAGCACGCGGTCGCAGCGGCGCGCCTGCTCGAGGTCGTGGGTGACCAGCACCAGCTGCTGCTCCAGCCCGAACAGCAGCTCGGCGACCCGACGCGTGTTGGCCAGGTCGAGCAGCGTCGTCGGCTCGTCGGCCACCAGCACCGACGGGTCGGTCGCGAGCACGCCGGCGAGGGCCAGCAGCTGCTTCTGCCCACCCGAGAGCGCGTGCACGCTGACGTGGGCGTGGTCCGCGAGCCCGAAGCGCTCCAGCACCGCGAGCGCCAGCTCCCGTCGGCGACCGGCGTCGCGCTCCCTCGTGCGCAGCGACAGCTCGACGTCCTCGACGCACGTCGGCATCACCAGCTGTGCCGCCGGGTCGGTGAAGACGAACCCCACCCGCCGGCGTACGGCGGACCCGCGGCGCGCGACGTCGAGCCCGTCGACCAGCACCCGGCCCGCCGTGGGGGAGACCAGCCCGTTGAGGAGGCGGGCGAGCGTCGACTTGCCCGACCCGTTGGCGCCGACGACGCCGACGCGGCGCTCGGTCAGCGTCAGCGTCGTGGGGGAGAGGATGACGCGCTCGCCGTCGGGGACGTCGACGGTGACCGCGGCAGCGTCCAGCTCGATGGTGGCCATGCGTCGCGAGTGCCCGGGCAGCCGAGGACTAGCGGCGGGGGTGCAGCAGCTGCGGGAAGGCGCGGTGCACCTCGGCGGCGATCAGCGCCACCAGCGTCGTCTTCACCACGTCGCCCAGCCAGAACGGCGTGTCGTAGGCGAGCGCGTCGGACCACGGCACGTCGAAGAACAGCTTCATGCCGGCGATGCCGGCCGGGTGGATGACCAGGACGCTGCCCGCCAGCGAGCACAGGAAGACGAAGACCGCGCGGGTCTTGCGCTCGCGCCCGGCGACGTACTTGACGAGGAACCCCGCGAGAGCGGCGGCGACCGGGAAGGACCACAGGTAGCCCGCGCTGGCGCCGGTGAAGACGCCGAGGCCCGAGGAGTGCTCCGCGAAGACGGGCAGGCCGATGGCGCCGAGGCCGAGGTAGAGGGCGGCGGCGAGGAAGCCGCGCACCGGCCCCAGCAGGCAGCCGCCGAGCATGATCGCCAGGCTCTGGAGGGTGATCGGGACGCCTGAGCCGCCGACCGGCACCGCGCCGACGTAGGCGCAGGCCGAGGTGAGGGCCGCGAACGCGGCGACGAGCGCGAGGTCGGTGGTGCTGAAGCGCGGTCGTCGCTCCGTGCCGGTGTCCGGGGTGTCGGTCATGGTCATGCCTGCGTCCTCGCGGTCCGCACCTGAACGGTGGTCAGGTGAACGGCGTTCAGGTTAGGGTGCGGGTGCCGATGCCGTCAACGAGAGGGGCCCGCGACGTGCGACACCACCGCCAGGACGTGGTCGACCGGGCGATCGACGTCCTCGACCGCTACGGCCTCTCCGACCTGACGATGCGGCGACTCGGCGCCGAGCTCGGCGTCCAGCCCAGCGCGCTCTACCACCACTTCGCCAACAAGCAGAGCCTGCTCGCGGCCGTCGCCGACGAGATCCTGGAGCGTGGGACCCGCCCCGCGGCGGAGCGCCGCTGGGACGCGCGGGTCGTCGCGGTCTGCACGCAGCTGCGCGACGCGATGCTCGCCTACCGCGACGGCGCCGACCTGGTGGCCACCGTGCACGCGTTCGGGCTCGGCGCCTCCGCGCCGTACGACGCCCTGCTGGCCGCGCTGGCCGACGGCGGCTTCCCCGCCGACCTGTCCCGCACCGCCGCGCGCACCCTGCTGCACTTCGTCTTCGGCCACGCCATCGACGAGCAGACCCACCTGCAGGCGGGCAGCGCCGGCGCCATCGACGACGAGCCGCGCGACGCCTCCGACTTCGACCTCGGGCTCGCGCTCGTGGTGGACGGCATCCGGCTGCGCCAGCCCACGGACCTGCACCAGCCTCTCTAGGGGGGCTCAGCTCAGCCAGTCGGCGTAGAAGATGCCGAGGCCGGTCACGACGCACAGGCCGGCGATGATCCAGAAGCGGATGACCACGGTGACCTCCTCCCACCCGAGGTGCTCGAAGTGGTGGTGGATGGGCGCGATCCGGAAGATGCGGCGCCCGGTGCCGGTCAGGCGCCGCGTGATCTTGAACCAGCTCATCTGCAGCAGCACGGAGACGGTCTCGAGCACGAAGAGCCCGGCGATGACGGCCATCAGGAGCTCGGTCCTCGACATGATCGCGAGGCCGGCCAGCGCACCGCCGATGGCCAGCGAGCCGACGTCGCCCATGATGATCCGCGCCGGCTTGGCGTTCCACCAGAGGAACCCGACGCAGGCGGTCGCGACCGCGGCCGAGAAGACGGCGAGGTCGAGAGGGTCCCGCGCGACGTAGCACTCGGACCCCGGAAGGGAGGGGGCGGCCGACCGGCACTGGTGGTTGTTCTGCCAGAAGGTCACGACCGCGTAGGCGCCGAAGATCATCGCCGACGTGCCGGCCAGCAGCCCGTCGGCGCCGTCGGCGAGGTTGGCGCCGTTGGAGGTGGCCGTCACGATGAACCAGATGACGAGCAGGACCGCCACCAGGGGCAGCTTGACGCCCCAGTCGTGCGTGGCGGAGAGGTGCTGGGAGGCGGGCATGACGCCTCGCTCGTCGGCGAAGAAGCGCGTCGCCAGGACGCCGAACGCGAGTGCGACCGTCGTCTGCCCGGCCATCTTCGCGCGGCTGCTGAGACCCCGGTTGTCCTGCGTGTAGACCTTGATGAAGTCGTCGAGGAAGCCGACGAGCCCGCAGCCGAGGAACAGCAACAGCAGGAGCCAGACGCTGGCGCTCGGGCGGCCTCCGGTGACGAGCGTCGCCAGGAGGTAGCCGACGATCGCGCTGAGCAGCACCACGAGACCGCCCATGGTGGGCGTGCCCCTCTTGACGTGGTGCGAGGTCGGCCCGTCCGCGCGGATGGGCTGCCCGAAGCCGTGCCGGGCGAACCACCCGATCGCCACCCGGGTCCCGAGCAGCGAGCAGACCATCGCCACGGCGCCGCCGAGCAGGATCGCCCGCATACGTCCCCACCGGCCTTCCGCGTCCTCGATCGCCGGCGGTCACCCGCTCGGCTGCCAGCGCACATTGTGCGCCCCCGGAGGTGCCGGCTCAGACCTCGACGCGCCCGCCGCTGCGCCAGTAGACGCCGCCCTCGCGGGTGAGGAAGTCGCCCTCGACGAGGTAGCGGCGCAGGGCCGCGTGGTCGGGGTGGAAGCGGTTCAGGACCTCGTTGACCTCGGCCTCGGGGTAGCGGCGACCGATCTCGAAGGACTGGGCGAGGTGGTCGAGCACGACCCGCAGCTTGGCCTGCTTGCTGGGGATCGTGCGCAGCCGACCGTCGGCGTCCAGGAAGTTGGCGAGCACTCGGGAGTCCACGTCACCACTGTCACACGTCCGGACGCCAGCGCGCGATCGGATTCTCCAGCGTGCCGGCGTACATCAGCGACTGCGCCTGGTCGGCGAGATCGACCATCTCCAGGGTGTTGCGCAGCTGCAGCCGGTTGAGGCAGCTGTGGTCGAACTCCGCCCGGAACAGGTCGTACGTCGCCCCGGCCTCGGCCAGCTCGGGGTGCTCGGCCGCGTGGTCCGCGACGCAGCGCGCGACCTCGGCCCAGAAGTCGTCCTGGTCGAGCACGCCGTCGGTGTGCAGGATCGCCGCCAGGTGGCGCAGCACGCCGTCGAACACGTCGGTGAGCAGTGCCAGTGCCTTGACGTCGTCGGTGACCTTGGCGCGGACCCGCTCCACGTCGGGCGGCAGCGGCTGGTCGCCCATCACCGCGACCTCCTCGCCGATGTCCTTCATCAGCGCACGCACCGGCACGGCGTCGCGCAGGACCAGGACGAGGTTCTCGCCGTGCGGCATGAACGCCAGGTCGTGCGCCAGCAGGCAGTGCACGATCGGGCGGACGTAGGCCCGCAGGTAGGACCGGACCCACGTGGCCGCGTCCAGCCCGGACGCCTCGACGAGCGCCGCCGCCAGCGAGCGCCCGTCGCCGTCGCGGTGCAGCAGCGAGGCCATCGTCGCGAGCCGCTCGCCCTCGCCCAGACGGGGGAGCGGGCTCTCGCGCCACAGGGCCGCCAGCATCTTCTGGTACGGCGAGCGGACGCCGTGGGTGTGCGCCAGCTCGTGGAACGCGTCCCCGGTGTAGCCGATCGCGGCGTGCTCGCGGAGCACGGCGAAGCCGCATTCCCGTAGCGTGTCGTCGGCCTCGACCACCGAGGCGACCCAGTCGTTGATCGCGGGCGTGGGGCCCATGTAGCCGGGCGAGAGGCCGCGCAGGAAGCCCATGTTCTGGATCGCGAGCGCGGTCTTGACGTAGCTGCGCCTCGGGTCGCTCACGTTGAAGAACGTGCGGATCGACTGCTGCGCGCGGTAGTCGTCGGGCCCCTCACCGAGCGGCACCAGGTCGCGCCGCGCGACGTCGGGCGCGAACGTCACGGCGACCTTGTTGGTCCACTGCCACGGGTGCAGCGGCAGGTAGAGGTAGTCGGCCGGGTCGAGCCCGAGGTCGGCCAGCCTCCGCCCGAACGCCTCGCGCGTCTCGGCCGCGAGCTCCGCGCCGTACAGCGTCTCCTCGGTGAGCCCGGCGCCGAGCGAGAGCCGCGTGTGCGCGCGACGCGCGGCCACCCAGACGAGCCGGAGCCGAGAGCCGGTCTCGGGGGCGTAGGCCTCGAAGTCGTCGAGCCCGTAGCCGACACGGCCGTTGTTGGCGATGAAGGACGGGTGCCCCTCCGTCATCGCCGCCTCGATCTCCTGGTAGTCGGCCTCGACCAGGTCGGCGGCGGTCGCGGTGTGGTGGTGCCGCTTCCAGGCGGCGCTCGCGAGGGTGGCGGCGAGCTCCTCGAGGTACGTCGGCAGCAGCTGGTCGGGGATGCCGAGGAGCTCGGCCACCTCCACGACGAACGCCTGCACGTCGAGCTCCGCCGGCGCCCCGTCGACGTGCCGCTCGAGGCTGGCCGCGTCCACGGCCCAGTGGTCGAGCGCCAGCCGCTGCGCGCGGAAGGTGTACGTCGCCGTGCGCGACGGCGCCGTCAGCACGTAGTCCCTGGGGGAGACCGCCTCCGGCGCGAGCAGCCGCTCGTGCGAGAGCTCCGCGATGGCCTTGGCGACCAGGTGCCGCTGGGCGGCGACGAGCGTGTCGGGGTTCAGGTGGTCGGCGGCGATCACGCGGGCACCTCGCGGAGCAGCTCCGAGGCGAGGAACGCCGCGCGTGTGCAGAAGGACAGCGCGGCGTCCTTGCTGGGCAGGGTGATCGCGCGCTCGACCTCGAAGCCCGCCACCGCGTTGAGCACCTTGATCTTGTCGTTGCGCACGTCGGGGTCGACGACCACGCGACGCACGCCGGGGTCGGCGAAGCAGTGCTCCATCACCGCGCGGAAGACCCGCCGCGTGAAGCCCGGCACCGGTGTGTCCGTGGGGGCGACGAGCACGTGCATCCCGAGGTCGCCGTCGCGCAGCTCGGGCAGGTCCGCGAGCAGCGAGTGGGCGGGGTCGTAGGTCTCGGCGAGGAAGGCAGGGTCGCCGTCGACGCGGCCCAGCCACGCGCGGTGGTGCGGGTTGTCGCGGATCTCGGCGTACTCCCGCGCGACGTCCTCGATGCTCGCGTCGGGCATCTCCCAGTAGACGGAGCCGGGGTGCGTGATCCACGCGTGCAGCCGGGCGAGGTGCGGCTCGAGCTCGAGCGGCTCGATCGTGATGGTCATCGTGCCCTCCTCAGGTGGTCGGGGACGCCGAAGCTCTGCACGGCGATCCGCTTCTCGACGGGGTAGACCTCGCGGCCGGTGACGGCCGCGACGATGACCGAGTTGCGGTAGGCGCCCATGCCGAGGTCGGGCGCCACGAAGCCGTGGGTGTGCTCCTCGGCGTTCTGCACGAAGATCTCCTGACCGGCGTGGTCGACGGCGTACGACGCGTCGGCGACGTAGCGACCGTCAGCATCCCACCGGATCCGGTCGCGCACGCCGTCCAGGAACGCCGGCACCCGCGCGCCGTAGCCGGTCGCGAGCACGAGTCCCTGCGTGCGCAGGCCGAAGTCCTCGTCGGTCTCGTGGTGGTGCAGGTCGAGCTCGTACGCCGTGCCGTCCCAGGCCGCGCCGGTCACCTCGGTGTTGGTGACCAGCGTCGTGCGGGGCCCGTCGCCGGTGACGCGCTGCTGGTAGTGCAGGTCGAAGATCGCGTCGACCAGGTCGCCGCTGATCCCCTTGTAGAGCGATCGCTGCTCGCGCAGCAGCCGCGCGCGGGTGAGCTCGGGCAGGTCCTGGAAGTAGGCGGTGTACTCCGGCGACGTCATCTCCAGCGTCAGCTTGGTGTACTCCATCGGGAAGAAGCGCGGGCTGCGCGTCAGCCAGGTCAGGGCGTAGTCGTGCTCGGGAGCCTCGGTGAGCAGGTCGAGGTAGATCTCCGCCGCGCTCTGGCCGCTGCCCACGATGGCGATCGACTCCAGCGCCTGCAGCTCCGCCTTGCGCGACAGATAGTCGGCCGAGTGCGTGAAGGGTCCGCCGGCCCCGCGCACGCACTCCAGCACCCGCGGCTGCGTGCCCGTGCCGAGCACCAGCCGCCGCCCACGGTGCTCCTCGCCGGTGCTGGTGGTGACGACGTACGACGACCCGCGGTCGTCCTCGACGTGCTCGACGCCCACGACCGACTGCCCGAACCGCACGCTGGGCAGCCGCTCGGCGGCCCAGCGGCAGTAGTCGTCGTACTCGCGGCGCAGCGGGTAGAAGGACTCGCGGATGTAGAAGGGGTAGAGGTTACCGGTCTCCTTGAGGTAGCTGAGGAACGACCAGCGCGACGTCGGGTCGGCCATCGTCACCAGGTCGGCGAGGAACGGCACCTGCAGCGTCGCGTCGTCCAGCATCATCCCGGGGTGCCATGCCAGCTCGTCGCGCGCCTCGAGGAAGAGCGTGTCGAGGCCGAGGGGGTCGGTGAGGCAGGCGAGCCCGAGGTTGAAGGGGCCGACGCCGATGCCGATGAGGTCGCGCATCACGCCACCACCACTGCGGCCGCCTGATCGCGGGCGAGCTCGTCACCGACGGCGACGATGCGCGCGCAGATGCCCAGCACCTGCTCGGGCGTGGCCATCGGGTTGAGCAGGGTGAGCTTGAGCCACGCGCGGCCGGACACCTTGGTCGCGGCGACCATCGCGGCGCCGCTCTCGTAGAGCGCGGTGCGGATGCGCGGCGCGAGCAGGTCGGCCCGGTCCTCCGAGAGCCCGTCGGGGCGGTAGCGGAACACCACCGTGCTCAGCTGGGGCGTCGCCGCGACCTCGAGCGACGGGTCGGCGTCGATGCGCACGGCGACCTCCCGCGCCAGGTCGACCACCGTGTCGACGTACTCGCCGATCTGGTCGGGACCCATCACCCGCAGCGTCAGCCACAGCTTGAGCGCGTCGAAGCGCCGCGTCGTCTGGAGGCTCTTGTCGACCTGGTTGGGGTGCTCGGCGTCCTTCGGGTTGAGGTAGTCGGCGTGCCACGTCACGTGGCCCAGGTGCGCGCCGTCGCGCACGAGCAGCGCGCTCGAGGACACCGGCTGGAACCACGTCTTGTGGAAGTCGACGGTCACCGAGTCGGCCTGGTCGATGCCGTCGAGCAGGTGCCGCCGGGTGGTCGAGGCGAGCAGCCCTCCGCCGTACGCCGCGTCGACGTGGCACCAGGCGCCGTACAGCTCGCAGAGGGCGGCGACCGTGCGCAGCGGGTCGATCGCGCCGAAGTCGGTCGTGCCGGCGGTGGCGACCACCGCCATCGGCACCAGCCCCGCACCGCTGGCGTCGGCCAGCGCCTTGCCGAGGGCTCCGGCGTCCATCCGGCGCTCGCCGTCGACCGGGATCGTGACGACCGCGTCGTCACCGAGGCCCAGGATCCGTGCGGCCTTCTGCACGCTGAAGTGCCCGTCGGTGGACGCGAAGACCCGCAGCGTGCGTGGGTCGGCGCCGGTCGCCGCGAGCGCCCGGTCGCGGGCGAGCAGGAGCGCCTGCAGGTTCGACTGCGAGCCCCCGCTGGTGAAGATCCCGTCGGCCTGCGGTCCGAACCCGATCCGGCCGTTGGTCCAGTCGACGAGGTGCCGCTCGACGAACGTCCCGCCCACAGACTGGTCGAAGGTGTCGAGGCTGGAGTTGACCGCGGAGACGAACACCTCGGCCAGCAGCGCGGGGATCACGACCGGGCAGTTGAGGTGCGCGGCGTACGTCGGGTCGTGGAACCACACCGCGTCGTCGAGGTAGAGCCGGCTCATCTCCGCCAGCGCCAGCTCGGGGTCCTCGAGCGGCCGGTCCAGGTCGACGTCGGCCACCGCCTTGGCGGCGCGCTCGGGCGAGGTGCCCGTCGACGGGCCGGTCAGCCCGCCCATGGTGGCGGCGAGGTGGTCGACGCCCCGGCGCATGGTGTCGGCGTAGGCGTCGACGTTCCGCGGGTGGAACAGGTGGGAGAGCGGGTGCACAGCGGACACGGCCACCGGTCATCCTTCCGAGAGAAGATTAGGTAAGGCTCACCTTACTTCTCTGGAAGAGATGCGCAACCAGCACCACCGTGGGTTGAGGAAGGCGCGCTGGCGCCTGTCTCGAAACCCCGACGACCTCTGCGTTCTCCGGTCAAGGTCCCGGGCCTGTCGAGCTCGAGGTCGCGCACACACGATCAGACGAATGCCCACGCCGACAGACGAGCGGTGACAGTGTTCGCGCCATGACCCTGCAGACGGACGCCGCGCCCGTGACTCCGATGCCTCAGCGACGAGGGGCTACGCGCGCCGTGGTGGCCGGCGTGGCGTTGGTCCTGACCTGCGGCCTGGTGGCGGGACTGTGGCACTGGCGCACTGGCGCGGACGTGTTCGTGGCCGGCGGCGGAAGCGCGGTGGACGATGACTGGCCGGTCGGTGAGGCCATCTACCTCGGCGTCGCCGAGGAGGAGACGGACCTCCGCGGCGACATCGAGATCCGTGAGATCGAAG
Source organism: Nocardioides lijunqiniae (assembly GCF_015024225.1). Lineage (GTDB taxonomy): Bacteria > Actinomycetota > Actinomycetes > Propionibacteriales > Nocardioidaceae > Nocardioides > Nocardioides lijunqiniae. The sequence goes on along the minus strand of NZ_JACJGM010000008.1, from coordinate 167,214 downwards.
CAGACATCCTCAAGGATGAAGCAGCAGTGCGTGTGGAGTACCTCCTCTGCACCGTCGACCCCAGCAGCGGGGTGGGAGGCGTCGGATCCGTCAGGAAGAGTGACATCGAGGAGCAGTGCAGCGAGCTCGTCCCGGCCCAGGGTCAGCGCATGACGCTCAATGCCACGCCCCGACAGCAGCTCGTCATGGCGGTGACGCCGACGCGGCCGGGCGCCATCACCATCAAGGGGACCACCGTCAGCTACGACTATGGATGGCGGGTCGGGAGTGAGTTCCTCACGGTGGAGCTCGTCATGGAAGCGGTCCAGCCCTAGATGGATCCGCTTCAACGCTGCGCCGACCGGCGACGCTTGCAGAAGATCGGCATGTACGTCGTCGTGGGCGTCGGCCTGGTGGCGGTCGTCGCGGCGCAGTACCTCGACGAGTGGGGCGACTCTTCGTCGTACCGGAGGGGCGCATCGGCCTGGTGGGCCCTCGTCGGCGTCGCTGTCCTCTGCATCGTCACCGGACTCGTCGACCCACTACGCCGCCCTCTCACCGGACCGACGCGTCCCGGCCGGCACGCCCGCTACTGACTACCAGCCCCTTCGCTGGCCGAGCAGTGACGAGCTCGATGCTCGGACGTCGGTGGTTTCGAGGCGGTTGCTGCGCAACCTCCTCAACCAACGAGTGCAACCTTTTAGCGGCTCCAGTCGACGGACTCGTGCACGGCCAGCAGGCGCGCGCCGCGCACCGGGTCGTGCTGGGCGACCCACGCGATGCGGCCGCGCAGGTGCTCCTCGAAGGCGGGGACGTCGTGGCGGTTCTGCGTGCTGGGTCCGTGGCGGTGGCAGTTGTGGAGGATGGCGCGCAGGAGGTCCACGTCGTGGCGCGAGACCCGCGGTCGCTCGTTGACGACGAGCCCCCCGAGCGTCTGGCGGCCGCCGCGCGGCATCACCCCGGTCTTGCGCGCGTTGAGCGTGAAGCCTTCGTCGCGCACGATCGTCTCGACGGCGTCGAGGAGCCGCGACGTGCCGCTGCCCCAGCCGGCGGCGCCCGAGAACGCCAGGTCGTCGGCGTACCTGGTGTAGCGACCGCCCCAGGAACGGGCGAGCGCGGTCAGTCTCACGTCCAGCCCGAACGCCGCCAGGTTGGCCATCGCGGGGGAGGTGGGTGCGCCCTGCGGGAGGTGGGGGGCGGCCAGTCGCCGGCCCAGCCGCCAGTGGGCGTCCAGGAGCCACTCGTCGGCCGGGCGCGGGACCGCTCGCCACGCGGACCGCGGCAGGACGCTGGTGACGAGCCCGGCCAGGAGGTGGGCGACCGGCTCGGGGTAGCCCGCCGAGCGCCAGATCCCGTAGACCCGCGACACCGTGACGCTGGCGAAGAACGCCTCCAGGTCCAGCCGGATGACCACGGGCCGCCCCGCGTGCGGTGCGGCGTAGGACCGCACCGAGCCGCCCGGCCGGAAGCCACGCGCGGCGTCGTGCGGCGGGATGAGGGACGCGACCTCGTCCAGGAGCTGTCGCTGGATCCGCCGCAGTCGTGGCTTCGGGGCCTCGAGCACGCGGATCCCACCACTCGCCGCCGTCCGGTGGCTGACCCGGTAGTGCTGGAGCGGCACGTCGCCGGCGGAGCGCGCCAGCCGCCGCGGGTCCGCGAACCAGTCGAGCTCGGAGGTCGTGATGCCCACGAGCTCGGCAAGGTCGGCGGGGTCGTGGAGCTCGGGCAGCCGCCAGCGGTTGCTGAGCATGCGGGTGCCGGGCATCGGCTGCACGACGACGGGGTGGGCGGCCAGCGCCTTCTTCGCCGCGGGGCGGGTGCGGACGTTGGTCGCCAGCTCGCGCGGCCGGTCGTACGGCGGCCGCGGGTAGAGCGCCAGCGTCTGGTTGGCCAGCGGCTTCAGCCACCGGGGCTTGCGGCCGAGCACGGCCGCTCCGCTCGCGACGAGCCCGGTCGGCGTCCACTCGCCCCCCAGGAACCCGGCTGCGAGCGCCCGGGCCAGGTCGCTCCTCACGGCATGGGGTGGACGGTGGACGTGGGGGTGTGCGGCAGCGCTGCTCGACCTGTCCCGTCGTGCGCGCGCCGACCTGCAGCGGAGCGCAGCGATGCGCGCGCGGTGCCGTGCCCGAACATTCCGGTGGCCCCCGGGGTAGCCCCGGGGAGGCTTGCCGGTGTCACGCACCGGTTCGCCGTCTCGAGAGAACGCTGCCGCACCCGCGCACAGTAGCCGCAAGCACCCCCCGGTGGTCGACCAGTGAGGAGCGTCGGCACGGCAGCCGGTGGTCGAGCAGTGAGGAGCGTCGGCACGGCAGCCGGTGGTCGAGCAGTGAGGAGCGTCAGCGACGAGCGTCCGTCGAGACCCGGTGAGGGAGGCAGGACCCCGGGGATCTCGACGATCGCTCAGGCCCTTCCGGCCCTTGCCTCTCCGTCGCCGGCATCGAAGCTGACGCGCATCAGCCGGCTCTGCGCCCAGTCCTCGAGCCGCGTCGGCCGGATCGTGCCCGGGTCGTGCGGTTGGTTGAGGTCGGCGACGATGTCGGCCAGCACGGCCTCGCGCTCCCGGGCGTCGGTGACCGGCGTCGCGCGGGCGGGCAGGTCCGCGCGGATCCCGTTCTTGAGGTGGAAGGTGAAGTCGGGGTTCGTCAGCAGGTTCGCGTGCCAGTCGGTCGCGGCCCCGCCCGCCCCGCTGCACAGGTAGATCTCGCCCCCAGCGCGGTAGAAGAAGATCTCGAGGCGTCTCGGCCGGCCCGTACGACGTCCTCGCGTCGTGATGTCGACGATCCGCTCCCTCGTGCCCGCGGCCGGGGTGATCTCGAGGGCTCGCCGGATGCTGTCGGGCAGGTGCGACGTGCTCATGCCGCTGGCGCCTGGAGGGCGGGGCCCAGGAGGAGCCCGCCGTCCACGACGTACTCCGCGCCCGTGATGAAGGACGCCTCCGCCGACGTGAGGAACAGCAGCAGTCGGGTGACGTCGTCCGGCTCTCCGAGCCGGGGGATGGCGAAGGGCTCGGGGGAGTAGAAGTCCGCGATGGCGGCGCTGGCGCCGGCGGCCGGCTCCGAGATGAAGGGGGTCGCGATCACGCCGGGGTGGATGGTGTTGACGCGGATACGGTCCCGGCCGAGCTCGAGCGCCGCGGTCTGGGTGAGTCCCCGCACGGCCCACTTGCTGGCGACGTACGGCGCGTAGTGGGCGGTGCCGCCCAGGCCCATCGTGGAGGAGATGTTGACGATGGCGCCCCCCGCCGCGCGGCGGAGGGCAGGCGTGGCGGTCTTGATGCCGAGGAACGTGCCGGTGAGGTTGATGTCGAGGATGCGCGACCACGTGGCTTGGTCGGTGCTCTCGATCGGCGCCGGGGGGTTCTGGACGCCGGCGTTGTTGACGAGCACGTCGAGCCTGCCGAAGGTGCTCTCCGCTGCGGCGACGGCCGAGGCCCAGGAGCTCTCATCGGTCACGTCGAGCCGGACGAACCGAGCGCGGACGCCGAGCTCGTCGGCGAGGGCGGCGCCGCTGGCGGCGTCGATGTCGCCGATCACGACCTGGGCGCCCTCGGCGTGGAATGCGCGGACGTGGCTGGAGCCCTGGCCGCCGGTACCTCCGGTGACGAGCACGGTCTGGCCTTCGAAGCGGGTCATGAAGGTGGTCCGTTGGATCGAGTCTGATGGTGAGTCGGGCGACTCACCACCTGACCGTAGGTTGCTGCGCGTGGTGAGTCAAGCCACTCACCTCGTATGCTCCGGGCCATGACTCCCGTGCCGTCGGCGTACCACCAGCGCGTCGCCGAGGAGAAGCGGGCGGTGATCGTCGCGGCGGCCACCGCGCTCTTCCTGGAGCTGGGCTACGACCGCACGTCGCTGGCGAGGATCGCGGAGCGCTCGGGGGTCTCGCGGGCCACGCTCTTCAAGCAGTTCCCGACCAAGGCCGCCCTGTTCGACGCCATCGTGACCGAGTCGTGGTCGGTCGCCGACGAGGGCGATCCGCCCCCGGCGGGGAACGTCGTCGAGGGACTGGGCACGCTCGGGCGCCGCTACGCCGAGCTGCTGGACCGGCCCCAGATGACCGACCTCTTCCGGATCGTGATCGCCGAGCTGCCGCGCTTCCCGGAACTGGCGCAGGCGCAGTTCTCGCACGGGAAGATGCCGTACTTCGAGTCCGTGCGCCGCTACCTGCAGAGCGAGCGCGACGCGGGGAACCTGCAGGTTGACGACGTCGACCTCGCCGCCACGCACTTCCTGGGCATGATCTCCAACTACGTCTTCTGGCCGACGCTCCTCGTGCCGGGCTGGGACGTCGCGCCGGCACGCGTGGCCGAGGTGGTCGACGAGGCCGTCCGCACCATCGCCGTGCGCTACGCCCCGGTCGAGCAGTGAGGAGCGCCAGCGACGAGCCTCGGTGGTCGAGCAGAGAGGAGCGCCAGCGACGAACGCCCGTCGAGACCCGGTGAGGGAGGCAGGGCCAGGGCGCCTAGTCCTTGACGGCCCTTCGCTGCTCGATCACCGGCGCTGCCGGACCACCCGCGCCCACCAGACGCTTCGCCAGGTAGCGAAGCCGACGCACACAACGGCTGAGATGACGAGGAAGACGCGGTTGCCGGTCGGCTCGCCCGCCATCGCCGTGACGAAGAAGACGGCGAGGGCGAGCCAGACGGCGACGCCGAACAGGGCCTGCCCCGCCGTGGGCTGGGCGCTCGGGTCAACGGGCATGGAGGCGATCCTCTGCGACCAGCAGTCCCTCGCACGCGTCGCCGAGCCGCGCGCGCAGCGGCGCCCCGCGCTCGGCGAAGCGGCGCTGCGCCTCGACGTAGGCGGCCTTGCCTTCGGGGGTCTCGATGCGGACGGGCTCGAAGCCCAGGTCGGCGAGGTCGTACGGCGCGGCGCGCATGTCGAGCTCGCGGATGTCGCGGGCCAGCTCGAAGCAGTCGGCGACCAGGTCGGAGCTGATCATCGGAGTCAGTCGGAAGGCGTGCTTGTAGAGGTCCATGCCGGCGTGCAGGCAGGCCGGCTGCTCGAACGACGGGCGGTCGTCGCGGCCGGGGGAGAGGGTGTTCAGCGGACGGGCCCGCGGCGTGAAGAAGCGGAACGCGTCGAAGTGCGAGCACGCCACCTTGTGCGACTCCACGACGCGGTCGGTGCCCTCGGCCCCGAGTCGCAGCGGCCAGTCGGCGTGACGGGTCTCGTCCTCGGCCAGGCGGTAGACCATCGCCCACTCGTGCATGCCGAAGCACCCGAAGTTGGCCGGGCGGCCCGCCGTCGCGGTGAGCAGCGCGTGGATCGACTCGACCAGCGGTCGCTGGGAGACGACGTGCTCGGCGGTGACCGTGCCGTCGGCGTAGCCCTTGAGGCCGTCGTACTCCGGCGCGTCCGCCAGCCCTACACCGAAGCCCGGGTGCCAGCGGCGCAGCTGGGCGGGGCGCTGGGAGTAGTAGGTGAAGAGGAAGTCGTGCACCGGGTGCTTGACGCTGGCTCCGCGACGCTCGAGGTGCGGCCGCACGAACGCGTCGACCCGCTCGGCGTGGGCGACCGCCCGGGCGCGCCACGTCGCCTCGTCGAGCACGTCGGTCATCACGCACCAAGGGTAGGTCTGTCACGCACGGCGGCTAGGGTCGGGACGTGCGTATCGCGAGGTTCACCACCGGTTCGGAGCCGTCCTACGGCGTGGTCACGGGCGAGGTCGACGAGTTCGGCCAGCCCGCCGAGGACAGCGTCGTCGTGGCGATCGCCGGCGACCCGCTGTACGTCGGCATCAAGCTGCTCGACCAGGAGCACCGGCTCTCCGACGTGCGCCTGCTGGCGCCCGTGCTGCCGCGCAGCAAGGTCGTCGGCATCGGGCGCAACTACGCGGCGCACGCGGCCGAGATGGGCAACGACGTGCCCAGCGAGCCGTTGATGTTCCTCAAGCCCAACACCAGCGTGGTGGGGCCGGGCGACCCGATCTACTACCCGCGCCAGACGCAGGACCTGCACTACGAGGGCGAGCTCGCCGTCGTGATCGGACGGATCTGCCGCGACGTTCCGCCCGAGCAGGCGACCGACGTCATCCACGGCTACACGATCGCCAACGACGTGACCGCCCGCGACCTGCAGCGCTCCGACGGTCAGTTCACCCGGGCCAAGGGCTTCGACTCGTTCTGCCCGCTGGGCCCGTGGATCGAGACCGACCTGGACCCTCAGCACTTCATCGACGGGGTCCGCGTGCAGACGCACCTCAACGGCGAGGTCGTGCAGGACGGCTCGACCGCCGACATGATCTTCGACATCCCGGCGCTGATCGCCCACGTCTCCAGCGTCATGACGCTGCTGCCCGGCGACGTCATCCTCACCGGCACCCCCGAGGGCGTCGGTCCCATGCAGGTCGACGACGAGGTCGAGATCTCGATCGCCGGCCTCGGCACCCTCACGAACAAGGTGGCCACCCGATGACCGAGACTCCCGCCCCCTCCGCCGTCCGCGTCCGGATGGCGCCCTCGCCGACCGGCAGCCCCCACGTCGGCCTGGTCCGCACCGCCCTCTACAACTGGGCCTTCGCGCGCCACCACGGCGGCACGTTCGTCTTCCGCATCGAGGACACCGACGTCGCGCGCAACACCCAGGAGTCCTACGACGCCCTGCTCGACCTCTTCGCGTGGCTGGGCCTCGACTGGGACGAGGGCCCGGTCGTCGGCGGCCCCCACGGGCCCTACCGCCAGTCCGAGCGGAGCCACCTCTACCGCGACGCCCTCGAGCGGCTGACCGCCGCCGGCCACACCTACCGCTGCTTCTGCACCAACGACGAGGTCGAGGCGCGCCGCAAGGCGTCCGGCTCCAAGCTGATGGGCTACGACGGGTTCTGCCGCGACCTCGACGCCGAGCAGGTCGCGGCGTTCGAGGCCGAGGGGCGTGCGGCCGTCGTGCGCTTCCGGATGCCGGACGGCGAGGTCGCCTTCGACGACCTGGTGCGTGGCCGGATCTCCTTCCACTCCGACCACGTGCCCGACTACGCGCTGGCCCGCGCCAACGGCGACCCGCTCTACACGCTGGTCAACCCTGTGGACGATGCGTTGATGGAGATCACGCACGTCCTGCGCGGTGAGGACCTGCTGTCCAGCACGCCGCGACAGATCCCGCTCTACGCCGCCCTCCAGGACGTCGGCATCGGCATCGGCGCCCCGCAGTTCGGTCACCTGCCCTACGTCATGGGCCAGGGCAACAAGAAGCTCTCGAAGCGCGACCCCGAGGCCAACGCCCTGGGTTACCGCGACGCCGGCTTCCTGCCCGAGGGGCTGCTCAACTACGTCGCCCTGCTCGGATGGGCGATCTCCGGCGACCGCGACGTCTTCACGCTCGAGGAGATGGTGGCGGCGTTCGACATCGGCGACGTCAACCCCAACCCCGCGCGCTTCGACCTCAAGAAGGCCGACGCGATCAACGCCTCCCACATGCGCCTGCTGTCGGTGGAGGACGTCACCCACCGTGCGCTGCCGTTCCTCAAGTCCGCCGGCGTCGTCTCCGACCCGGTCTCCGACGCCGACGCCCAGCTGCTCGAGCTGGCGATGCCGCTGGTGGCCGAGCGCATCAACAAGCTCACCGAGGCCGTGGACATGCTCGGCTTCCTCTTCGTCGACGAGGCCGACTTCACCCGCGACCCCGCCGACGCCGCGAAGCTGCTCGACGACGACGGTCGGCGCATCGTCCAGGCGTCGTACGACGCGGTCGTCGAGCTCCGCGAGTGGTCGACCGCGTCGATCCAGGAGGCCCTGCAGTCGGCGCTGATCGAGGGGCTGGCGCTCAAGCCGCGGGTGGCCTTCGGTCCCGTGCGCGTGGCCGTCACCGGTCGCCGGGTCTCGCCGCCGCTCTTCGAGTCGATGGAGCTGCTGGGGCGGGAGCGCAGCCTGGCCCGCCTGCAGGGCGCGCTGGCCTGATGTCCTCGCTGGCCTACCACCAGCTCCAGCGGGGCGCCCGCTGGTCCTGGTGGCGCCCGCTGGTGGGCGTCGTCGCGGTGCTCGCGCTGGTCCTCGTGCTCCAGGTGATCGTCACGGTCGCGGTGGCGGTCCTCGTCATCGTCACCCGCGGCACCCCGGCCGAGGACGTGTTCGACCAGCTCTCGGGCGTCGGCCCGGTGCTGCCGTCGTACCTCGCCGTCATCAACCTCGGCTGGGCGGTGACGATCCCGGCGGTCTGGCTCGTGGCGTGGCTCGTGCACCGCATGAGCCCCGGCTGGCTGGCATCGGTCGTCGGCCGCATCCGCTGGGGCTGGCTGGCCGTCTGCTTCGCCCTGGCCATGCTGGCGCTGGTGGCCACCGTCGTCGTCGGCACGGTCGTGCCGGCGCCGGCCGTCGAGACCAGCGGTGAGCTCAACGACTTCACCCGCCAGACCCGCGACTTCCTCCTGGTGATCCTGCTGCTCACGCCGCTCCAGGCGGCGGGGGAGGAGTACGCGTTCCGCGGCTACCTCACCCAGGCCCTCGGCGGGGTCTTCCGCGACCCGCGGCTGGCGATGGCGGTCGCAGTCGTCGTGCCGGCGCTGCTGTTCGCGCTGGCGCACGGCGTCCAGGACCCGCCGATCTTCGTCGACCGGCTGGCGTTCGGGCTCGTGGCCGGGGCTCTGGTGATCCTCACCGGCGGGCTCGAGGCGGGCATCGCGATGCACGTGCTCAACAACTGGCTGGCGTTCGGCGTGGCCCTGGCCTACGGCGACATGACCTCGGCGCTCAACCCCACCGGCGGCACGTGGTGGAGCCTTCCCACGACCCTGACGCAGTCGCTCGTCTACCTCGGTCTGGCCGTCTGGGTGTCCCGCGCGATGGGGGTCAGGACGGTGCGGGAGCAGGGCGTTTTGGAACCCGTCGAGCCTCGCGTGTAAGGTTTCTCGTCGGCTCCTGAAGCAGGAACGAAGGAGCCGAACCGTAGTAAAACCATGGGATATGGTGTAATTGGCAACACGACTGGTTCTGGTCCAGTTATTCTAGGTTCGAGTCCTAGTATCCCAGCCAAGATCCTGGTGGAGACCGGGATTTTGTGCGGCAGATCAGCTTTGGATAGTCTGGCGCAGCACGATCAGCACCACGTTGGCCCCCGTTGTGTAGCGGCCTAGCACGCCGCCCTCTCACGGCGGTAGCGCCGGTTCGAATCCGGTCGGGGGTACAGCAGGCAGAGGCTCCGCCCAGCAGGGCGGGGCCTCTGCTCATTTCCCCGTGTCGTTCGGCGGTCAGCCCTGTCGTGCCGCGCGCTTGGCGGCGGCGGCCTCGCGCTGCTCGACGAACCGGGTGGCCTGCTCGTCGAGGGCCGCGATCGCGCCGACGAGCTCCTCCCGCGCGCGCTCGCCCTCCTCGTCCAGCCCCTCCAGGTCGAGCAGGCCCCACTGGCGCACCAGCGGCATGACGATGTCGTCGTGGTGGATGCGCAGGTCGTAGATGCCCGCACGCGCCATCTGGACGGCCTTGCGGGCGAAGCCGGGGATGACCGAGCCGGGCATCTGGAAGCCGACGACCTCGTCGGTGATCGCCCGCATCGTGGGGCCGGGCGCCAGCTGCAGCGCGGCCTCGACGATGTTGCGGTAGAAGACCATGTGGAGGTTCTCGTCCTTGGCCACGCGGGTCAGGAGCCGCTCCGCGACCGGGTCCTGGGTCACCCGGCCGGTGTTGCGGTGCGAGACCCGGGTGGCGAGCTCCTGGAACGACACGTAGGCGCACACGTTGAGCAGCGCCTTCTCGCCCGAGTCGAAGCCGGCCTCCATCGTCTGCATGCGCGCTCGCTCCAGCTCGTCGGGATCGACGCCGCGGGTGACGAGCAGGTAGTCGCGGATGCAGAACGCGTGGCGTCCCTCCTCGGCGGTCCAGCGGTTGACCCACTCGCCCCAGGCGCTCTCGCGGCCGAAGGCGCGCTCGACCTCCCGGTGGTAGCTGGGCAGGTTGTCCTCGGTGAGGAGGTTGACCTCCAACGCCGTGCGCGCGATGGGCGAGAGCGTCGACTGCTCCACCGACCACGGATCGCCGTCGAGGAGCGCGAAGTTGCGACCCTCCGCCCACGGCACGTACTCGTGGGGCATCCACTCCTGGGCCACCCCCAGGTGCCGGTTGAGGTTGGCCTCGACGGTCGGCTCGAGCTCACGGAGAAGCGTGGCGGTGTCCATGTCTCGGCCTACCACACGCGTGGGGCCCGGCGGAAGGGTCAGGCGCTCACGCGCAGAGCCCGGCCTGGACTCGAGCCTCGGCCTCGGCCTCGGCCCGCTCGGTCTGCTCCGGCGTGGAGGGGGCGTCCGTGCTCGGCTGCGACGGCGTGCCGCTCGGGGTCCCGACGGGGTCGCTGGCGCTGACGCTGCCGCCGTCGAACTCGCGACCCAGCGGGCGGTCGTTGCGGATCCGCTTCCACAGGTCGTCGGCCTTGTCGGTCCACACGAGCCGGTTGGGATCGGGCTCGTACTCCGCGAACGGCACGGTCACGAACTTGATGTCGTCGAGCCCGGTCGAGCGCAGGTCCATCGCGAGGTCGACGAGTGCGGGCAGGTTGGCCAGCTCCTCGTCGAGCTGGAGCGATCCGGTAGCCGCGTCCAGGAAGTTGTAGACGCGGTCGGGCCGCGAGAGCGTGCCACCCGAGACGACCTTGTTGATCATCGAGGCGATGAAGGCCTGCTGGCGCTTCATGCGTCCGACGTCGCCGGTGACGGACAGGACGTAGCGCTCCCGGACGTAGTTGAGGGCCTGGCGGCCGGTCAGCGTCTGGGTGCCGGCGTCGAAGTGGATGTCGTGCTCGTCGTCGTCGACGTCCTTGGGGATGCAGACCTCGACGCCGTTGACCGCGTCGACCATGCCCTTGAAGCCGTTGAAGTCGACGACGACCTGGTGGTCGATGCGGACGTCGGTGAGCTTCTCGACCATCTGCACCGTGCACAGGGGTCCGCCCACCGTGAACGCCTCGTTGAACATCGCGAGCTTCTCGCCCGCGACCTTCTTGCCTCCGGGCATCACGCACTCGGGGCGGTCGACCAGGGCGTCGCGGGGCAGGCTCACGCCGTACGCGTCCTGACGATCCGCCGAGATGTGCAGCAGGATCGTGGTGTCCGAGCCCTCCGCGCCCGACTCGCCGTCGATCTGGTTGCCGGCGCCGCTGCGGGTGTCGGACCCCATGACCAGGATGTTGATGGGCTGCTTGGGACCCTCCACCTCGACGGCGTCGGGTCGGTCGACCTCCTCGGGGATCGCGGGCAGCGCCTCGATGTTGCCGTTGAGCTGGTGGTAGGCCACCGCGACGCCGACGCCGGTGAGCAGCGCGAGGACGAGGTGCGTCACCAGGACCACCCGGACGACCGTGCGTCGGTGGGTGCGATGCATCGTCCGATGCGTCGTCGGGGTCACCGGCTCGTCGGCCGGCGGCGTTCGGTCGTCGGCCACCCGTCCATCCTCCCAAACCCCTGGTTGGCGCGCGGACGAACGCCGCAAGTCGTCGCGACCGGAGGTGCGTCGTCCTGGTGTCCGATTCCCGCCAGTCACGGCCGTGCGCGTGGGTCATGATGGACGCATGCAGACGAGGGAGCGATGGGACGCGGAGTCCTGCTACCGCGCCGTGAGGTCGCGCGACCGTCGCTTCGACGGCATCTTCTACACCGCCGTGCGCACGACCGGCATCTACTGCCGCCCGTCGTGTCCGGCGCGGACGCCGGCCTTCGTCAACGTGACCTTCCACCCCAGCCCCGCCGCGGCACAGGCCGCGGGCTTCCGCGCCTGCAAGCGCTGCCTCCCGGACGCGACACCGGGCAGCCCCGACTGGGACATCGCGGCCACCGCCGCGGGTCGCGCCATGCGCCTGATCGCCGACGGCGTGGTCGACCGCGAGGGCGTCGAGGGGCTTGCCCGCCGCGTCGGCTACACGCCGCGGCACCTGTCGCGGCTGCTCGTCGCCGAGCTGGGAGCCGGGCCCCTGGCGCTCGCGCGGGCCAAGCGCGCCCAGACCGCGCGAGTGCTCATCGAGACCACGGACCTCTCCTACGCCGACATCGCGTTCGCCGCCGGCTTCTCCAGCGTCCGTCAGTTCAACGAGACCGTGCGCGAGGTCTACGCCGGCTCACCCACAGACCTGCGTGGCCGGCGCGGCGGTCGATCGACGACCGGCACCGTCACGATGCGGCTGGCGGTCCGCACGCCGTTCGCGGGCCGGGCGCTGCTCGCCTTCCTGGCCTACCACCTGGTGCCGGGCGTCGAGGTCGCCGGACCGGGCTGGTACGCGCGGACGCTCGACCTGCCGCACGGCCCCGGCACGGTGCGTCTCGACGTCGACGACGCGCTGGAGCCGGGGGAGACGGCGTTCGTCACGGCGACGTTCGCGCTGCACGACCTGCGCGACACCGCAGCCGCGGTGGAGCGTGCCCGTCGGCTCGTCGACGCCGACTGCGACCCGCTGGCGGTGGGCGCCCACTTCGACGACGACCCCGTGGTCGGCCCGCTGGTGGCCGCGCTGCCCGGGCTCCGGGTGCCCGGGCAGGTCGACGGCGACGAGGTCGCCGTCCGCACCGTGATCGGCCAGCAGGTCAGCGTCGTCGGCGCGTGCACCGTGGCCGGGCGGATGGTGGCGGCCCACGGTCGGACGGTCGACTCCGACATCTCGGGGCTGACGCACCTGTTCCCCGACGCCGCGACGCTGGCCGGGGTGGATCCGGAGACCCTGCCGATGCCGCGGGCGCGGGGCCGCGCCCTCGTCGGCCTGGCCGGTGCTCTCGCCGAGGGCAGGGTGGCGCTGGACCGCGGGCCCGACCGCGACACCGTGCGCGACGCGCTGCTCGCCCTGCCGGGCATCGGCCCCTGGACCGCCGACTACGTCGCGATGCGCGCGCTCGGCCACCCCGACGTCTTCCTGCCGACCGACCTCGGCGTGCGCAACGCCCTGCGGGGACTGGGTCACGACCCGGTCGCCGTCGTGGCGGCCACCGACGCGTGGCGGCCCTGGCGCTCCTACGCCCTCATGCACCTGTGGAACACCCTGATGCCGGCCGTCGCTCCGGCTCCCACGACCGACCCGAACGAGGAGAACTGACATGTGGACGACCATGGACTCACCCATCGGCGAGCTGCGGATCGTCGAGCAGGCCGGCGCGGTCACGGCGATCGAGTTCTCGCCGTTCGCCTCCGCGGACGGGCGCGTGCGCGGCCCGCGCGACGACGCGCACCCCGTGCTCGTCGAGACCGTGCGCCAGCTCACGGCGTACTTCGAGCGCGACCTCAAGGAGTTCGACCTGCCGCTCTCGCCGGTGGGCACGGCCTTCCAGCAGCTGGTGTGGCAGCAGCTGACGGGCATCCCCTACGGCCAGACCGCGTCCTACGGGCAGATCGCCGCGCAGCTCGGCCGCACCAACGCCGCGTCGCGTGCGGTCGGCCTGGCCAACGGCAGCAACCCGATCCCGATCGTCATCCCGTGCCACCGCGTCATCGGCGCCAACGGCACGCTCACCGGCTACGCCGGCGGCATCGCCCGCAAGCAGACCCTGCTCGAGCTCGAGCAGGATGCCTTGTTCTGAGGGACTATTCCGCCGCGGCGCGGCGTAGCGACTCGGAGAGCCGCTCCGCGGCGGCGAGCACGGCGGGAGCGTGCATGCGGCCGGGCTGGCGGGAGAGCCGCTCCAGCGGGCCGGACACCGACACGGCCGCGATGATCTTGCCGCCGGGGGAGCGGACCGGGGCCGACACCGAGGCGACGCCCTGCTCGCGCTCGCCGACGGACTGCGCCCAGCCACGGCGCCGGATGCCGGAGAGGGCGGCGGCGGAGAAGGCGGCGTTCTGCAGGCCGCGGTGCATGCGCTCGGGGTCCTCCCAGGCCAGCAGCACCTGCGCCGCGGAGCCCGCGCGCATGGTCAGCTGCGAGCCGACGGGGATCGTGTCGCGCAGGCCGGAGGGGCGCTCGGCGGCGGCCACGCAGACGCGGTGCTCGCCCTGGCGCCGCCAGAGCTGCGCGGACTCGCCGGTGATGTCGCGCAGCCTCGCCAGCACCGGTCCGGCGGTGGCGAGCAGGCGGTCCTCGCCTGCGGCGGCCGACAGCTCGGCCAGGCGCGGTCCGAGGACGAAGCGTCCCTGCATGTCGCGGGCGACGAGCCGGTGGTGCTCGAGCGCGACGGCCAGCCGGTGGGCGGTGGGGCGGGCGAGGCCCGTGCCGGCCACCAGCCCGGCGAGCGTCGCCGGCCCCGACTCGAGCGCGGTCAGGACCAGCGCTGCCTTGTCGAGAACGCCGACCCCGCTGGAGTTGTCCATATGGCAATATTGCCGTCTCAGATCATGGGATGCAAGTCCGCGGTGCCGACCGTGGGGCTCGACTTGGCCGGCTCGGCGTCGATCCGTATGCTGAGATCGCAGTCTCAGATCATGGGACGACGACGTAGCGTGGAGCGCGCACGGATCAGCGGTCACGAAGGAGTGGAAGCCATGGGCAGGACATTGTCCGAGAAGGTGTGGGACGAGCACGTCGTCCGGTCGAGGGCGGGCGAGCCCGACCTCCTCTACATCGACCTCCACCTGATCCACGAGGTGACCAGCCCGCAGGCCTTCGACGGTCTCCGGCTCGCCGGCCGTGGGGTCCGTCGTCCCGACCTGACGCTCGCGACCGAGGACCACAACGTCCCCACGATCGACTGGGACAAGCCGATCGCCGATCCCGTCTCCCGCACCCAGGTCGAGACGCTGCGCAGGAACGCCGAGGAGTTCGGCGTCCGGCTGCACCCGCTGGGCGACGTCGAGCAGGGCATCGTCCACATCATCGGCCCGCAGCTGGGCCTGTCGCAGCCGGGCATGACCATCGTCTGCGGCGACAGCCACACCAGCACCCACGGGGCCTTCGGTGCGATCGCCTTCGGCATCGGGACGTCCGAGGTGGAGCACGTGCTCGCCACGCAGACCCTGATGCAGGCCAAGCCCAAGACGATGGCGGTCACGATCAACGGCAGCCTGCCCGCCGGCGTCACGGCCAAGGACATGGTGCTGACGCTGATCGCCCACACGGGCACCGGCGGAGGCCAGGGCTACATCGTCGAGTACCGCGGCCAGGCCATCGAGGAGCTCTCGATGGAGGGCCGGATGACCGTGTGCAACATGAGCATCGAGTGGGGCGCCAAGGCCGGGATGATCGCTCCCGACCAGACGACCTTCGACTACATCGAGGGTCGCCCCGAGGCGCCGAAGGGCGCCGACTGGGACGCCGCCGTCGCTCACTGGAAGACGCTCGTCACCGACGCGGACGCGGAGTTCGACGAGGAGATCGTCCTCGACGCCAGCGAGATGACGCCTTTCGTCACCTGGGGCACCAACCCCGGCCAGGGCGTTCCGCTCGGCTCCACCGTGCCGCGCCCCGAGGACTTCGAGGACGACCAGGACCGCGTCGCAGCTGAGAAGGCCCTGCAGTACATGGCCCTCGAGGCCGGCACCCCCATGCGCGAGGTCAAGGTCGACACCGTCTTCGTCGGCTCCTGCACCAACGGCCGCATCGAGGACCTGCGCCTGGCCGCCGAGATCATCCAGGGCTACACGGTCGCCGCCGACACCCGGCTGCTCGTCGTGCCCGGCTCCGTGCGCGTACGGCTCCAGGCCGAGGCCGAGGGCCTGGACACGATCTTCAAGGACGCCGGCGCGGAGTGGCGCGGGGCCGGATGCTCGATGTGCCTCGGCATGAACCCCGACACGCTGGCGCCCGGTGAGCGCAGCGCGTCCACGTCCAACCGCAACTTCGAGGGGCGCCAGGGCAAGGGCGGCCGCACCCACCTCGTGTCGGTGCCGGTCGCCGCCGCGACCGCCGTGCGCGGCACGCTGTCCTCGCCCGCCGACCTCGCACCCGTCGCCGTAGGGAGCAACTGACATGGAGAAGTTCTCGAGCCACACCGGCGTGGGCGTCCCGCTGCGTCGCAGCAACGTCGACACCGACCAGATCATCCCGGCCGTCTACCTCAAGCGCGTGACGCGCGACGGCTTCGAGGACGGGCTCTTCAGCGCCTGGCGCAACGACCCGGGCTTCGTCCTCAACAACGAGGCCTACGCCCAGGGCTCCGTGCTGGTGGCCGGCCCCGACTTCGGCACCGGCTCCTCGCGCGAGCACGCCGTCTGGGCCCTGCAGAACTACGGGTTCAAGGCCGTCATCTCCCCGCGCTTCGCCGACATCTTCCGCGGCAACTCCGGCAAGGCCGGGCTGCTCGCGGCACAGGTCGACGAGAAGGTCGTCCAGCGGCTGTGGGACCACCTCGAGGAGAACCCCGGAGCCGTCGTCACCGTCGACCTCGAGTCGCGCACGGTGCGTGCCGGCGAGGGGCCGGACGCGATCGAGGACTCCTTCGACATCGACGACTACACGCGCTGGCGCCTGCTCGAGGGCCTGGACGACGTCGGCATCACGCTGTCGCACGCCGATGACATCTCCTCCTACGAGGAGCGGCGACCGAGCTTCAAGCCCGCCACGATCCACGCGAGCTGACACCGCACGTTCACCCTCACAGCCGACATCCGTTTGGCTCGCGGGTGTCGAATCGTCCGAGGAAGCACCTCCTTCGGACGAAAGGCGTCACCGTGCCCGACATCGACTCCCACGGCATCTCCCTCAGCTACACCGACTCCGGGGGTGACGGCCGCCCGGTCGTGCTCATCCACGGCTGGCCCCTCAGCGGCGCCTCCTGGAGCGAGCAGGTCCCGGCGCTCACCGGCGCCGGCTACCGCGTCGTCACCTACGACCGCCGCGGCTTCGGCGACTCCGACAAGCCCGAGACGGGCTACGACTACGACACGTTCGCCGCGGACCTGGCCGGCGTGCTCGACGGTCTCGACCTGAGCGACGTGACCCTCGTCGGGTTCTCGATGGGAGGGGGCGAGGTCGCGCGCTACCTCGGCAAGCACGGTGACGCGCGCATCCACTCCGCGGTGTTCGCCGGCGCCGTCCCGCCGTACCTGCTCAAGACCGAGGACAACCCCGACGGCGGCCTGGAGGAGAAGGACGTCCAGGGCATGCTCCAGGGAGCGGCCACGGACCGCGAGGCGTTCCTCGACGGGTTCACCACCGACTTCTTCTCGGCCGGCGGTGAGCTCAAGGTGACCGAGGAGCAGCGCCAGCAGGCACTCGCCCTGGCGGGCAAGGCCGGGGACGCCGGGCTCGTGGGCTGCATCACCGCCTTCGGCACGACGGACTTCCGGGCGGACCTCGCCACGATCACCGTGCCGACCCTGGTCATCCACGGCGACTCCGACGCGATCGTGCCCGTCGAGGTCTCCGGAAAGCGCACCGCTGACAGTGTTTCGGGTGCGGAGCTCGTCATCGTCGAGGACGGACCTCACGGATTCAACGTCAGTCACTCCGAGGAGTTCAACCGACACCTGCTGGCCTTCCTGGAGAAGTAAGCACCCGATCAGAATGCGCGATATCCCAAGCAGGTAAGGGATAAGTCGTTCGTTGCTGCAATGCGTCGAGGGCGTTTCCTTGTCAGCTGAAGGGGAAATGCCCTCGACCGCGGAAAAGGGCCCGAAAAATAGGTGGGCGATTCGTCGGCGTGGTGATTGTGGGAGCGCTCACCGATGCCTAGCGTGCGTTGATGAAAGTCGAGCAAATGTCTCGACACCAGTTCATTGGAAGGGAAGCTAGTGAACAAGTCACAGCTCATCGACGCACTCGCCACTCGCTACGAGGGCAACCGCAAGGCTGCCTCGCACGCGCTCGAGTCCGTCCTGGACACGATCACCCGTGAGGTCGCCAAGGGCGAGAAGGTCGCCATCACGGGCTTCGGCTCCTTCGAGAAGAGGATCCGCGAGGCTCGGTGGGTCCGTAACCCGCAGACCGGCGCGCGCATCAAGGCCAAGAAGACCGCGGTTCCGAAGTTCAGCGCCGGCGCGGACCTGAAGAACGTCGTCTCGGGCGCCAAGAAGCTGCCCAAGCTGACGGTCGCCGCGACCACCGCTCCCGCCAAGAAGGCAGCGGCCACGGCCAAGAAGGCGGCCACGCCGGCCAAGAAGGCGGCTCCCGCCAAGAAGGCCGCTCCGGCGAAGAAGACCACCGCCGCGAAGAAGGCGGCTCCGGCCAAGAAGGCGGCTCCCGCCAAGAAGGCCGCTCCGGCCAAGAAGACCACCGCCGCGAAGAAGGCGGCTCCGGCCAAGAAGGCGGCTCCCGCCAAGAAGGCCGCTCCGGCCAAGAAGACGACCACCGCGAAGAAGGCGGCTCCGGCCAAGAAGGCGGCTCCCGCCAAGAAGACGGCTCCCGCCAAGAAGACCGCGGCCAAGAAGGCTCCGGCCAAGAAGGCCGCGGCCAAGAAGTCCTGACGCACTGACGCACCACCCCGACCGGGCCGTCCTCCTTCGGGAGGGCGGCCCGTCGTCATGCCAGGCCGAGCTCCGCGGCCACGCGGGCGGTGTGGGCGCCCACGCCGAGAGCCAGGGCCTCACGCAGGTCGTCGAGGTCGTCGACGTCGCGGCGCAACGAGGCCAGCTCCAGCCCCAGCTCGAGGGCGCCCGTCACCAGGTGAGCGTGGCGCGAGTCGAGTCCGAACTGCGGGTCGAACTCGTCGTACGGCGCTGTGTAGAGCGTGGTGCCCGTGCGCTCCGTGTCGGCCACGAACGACGGGCCGTCGGGCACGAAGGACGCCAGGGCCTCGTCGAGCTCGCGGGACCTCAGCGCCGGCAGGTCGGCGAGCAGCGCCGCCGGCAGCAGCCCCGGCCAGCGGCGGCGGGCCTCCGCGACGGCCTGCCGCAGCGCCGCGTTGAGGTCGCTGGTGTCGCCGTCCGGGACGGTCGCGCAGCCGAGCGCGGCGAACTCGCGAGAGAACGCCGCGTCGTCGGTCGCGACCAGCACCTGGGCCACGTGCTCGCAGGCCAGGCAGGCCTCGACGGTGTCGAGGGCGAACGCCCGTGCCAGGTCGCGGCGCTGGTGGTCGTCGAGACCCACGATGCGCGACTTGCCGAGGGCGGGTGGCTTCACCGGCACGACGACGGCGTACGACGGGAGCACGCGACGATCCTGTCAGGCGACACCGTGGGACGACACGTGGTCCTCGTCACTGCGGCGAGTAGCGTGCTCCCGTGAAGGTTCGTGTGCGCAAGCTGCAGGAGAGGCGGGGCTGGGCGTTCGGCTTCGCGGTGCTCATCGTCAAGCCCACCCTGCTGGCGACCACCACCCACGAGTGGATCGACGGCCACAAGCTGCCGGAGTCGGGTGGCTGCGTGCTGGTGCTCAACCACGTCTCACACCTCGACCCCCTGACGGCGGCCCATCTCGTCTACGACCACGGCCGGATCCCGCACTACCTCGCCAAGTCGGGGCTCTTCAAGAACCGCGCGCTCGGGGCGTTCCTGCGCTCCGCCGGCCAGATCCCCGTGGAGCGGATGAGCCGCAACGCGGCGGGCGCCTTCGACGCGGCGGTGGCCGCGGTGCGCGACGGCCAGTGCGTGGTCGTCTACCCCGAGGGCACGCTCACCCGCGACCCCGACCTCTGGCCGATGACAGGCAAGTCCGGTGCGGCACGCATCGCGCTCGAGACCGGCTGCCCGGTGATCCCGGTCGGCCAGTGGGGCGCCCACGAGATCCTCTACCCGTACGCCAAGAAGCCCGACCTGTTCCCGCGCAAGCGGATCACCATGAAGGTGGGGGACCCGGTCGACCTCACCGACCTGCTGGGGCTCCCGCGCGAGCAGCACGTCATCCAGCAGGCCACGGACCGGATCATGGCGGCCATCACCGCCCTGGTCGAGGATGTCCGCGGCGGACGAGCGCCCGCCGAGCGGTTCGACATGCGCAGGGCCGGCATCAGGCCGACCGGCAACCCCCGGAAGAAGGACGACGCGTGAGCAACAAGGTAGCGATCCTCGGTGCGGGGTCCTGGGGCACCGCCTTCTCCATCGTCCTCGCCGACGGCGGCAACGACGTGACCATCTGGGGCCGCCGCGAGGAGGTCTGCGCCAGCATCAACGAGCAGCACGAGAACGTCGACTACCTCCCCGGCATCCAGCTGCCGCCCAGCGTCTCGGCCACCCACGACCCCGAGCGGGCGCTGGCCGACGCCGACGTCGTCGTGCTGGCGGTCCCCTCGCAGTCGCTGCGCGACAACCTCGTCGAGTGGGCGCCGTACGTCGGCAAGGACGCCGTCATGGTCTCGCTCATGAAGGGTGTCGAGCTCGGCACCCTCAAGCGGATGAGCGAGGTGGTCGCCGAGGTGACCGGGGCCGGCCCGGAGCGCATCGCGGTCATCAGCGGACCCAACCTCGCCAAGGAGATCGCGCGCCGCGAGCCCGCCGCCTCGGTCGTCGCCTGCGAGGACGAGGACGTCGCGCAGATGCTGCAGAAGCGCGTGCACTCCGCGGCGTTCCGCCCCTACACCAGCGTCGACGTGCTCGGCTGCGAGCTGGGCGGCGCCTACAAGAACGTCGTCGCGCTGTCGGTCGGCATGGCGGTGGGCCTGGGCTTCGGCGACAACACCACCGCCTCGGTGATCACGCGCGGGCTGGCCGAGACCGCGCGCCTGGCCATGAAGCTGGGTGCCAACCCCCTGACGCTGATGGGATTGGCCGGCCTGGGCGACCTCGTGGCGACCTGCTCCTCCCCGCTCTCGCGCAACCGCACCTTCGGCGAGAAGCTCGGCCAGGGCCTCACCACCGAGGAGATCGTCGCCTCCACCCGTCAGGTGGCCGAGGGCGCCAAGTCCTGTCGGTCGCTGCTGGCCCTCGCCGAGCGCTCCGGTGTCGACGCCCCCGTCGCCCACCACGTGGACGCCGTCGTCGCCGGCGCCATGACCGCCAAGGACATGGTCGACGCCTTCATCGCCCGCGACACCAAGGCCGAGACCGACTGAGCTCGGCCACCTCGCGTCTCCGGTGGTCGAGCAGCGAGGAGCGTCAGCGACGAGCGCCCGTCGAGACCCCTGCACCTCTGGCTGTCTCCTCGGGGCCGGACTGGGGTGCCGCGCGCGTAGCCGGTCGCGTCTCCGCGTCAAGGATCGCCTTCGGCGCCCGCTTCGCGGCGGCTTCGCCGTCCTTGACCCGGAGCCTCTCTCGACCGGCTTGACGGCGCACGGGGCGACACGGGCTTCGCCCGCGCCGCCCGCGCAAGGCGCGGCACCCCTCTGGTGGGGCTGGTGTGACTGGTGGTGCGTCTACCGACACTCAGCGTCGGCAGTTGGTCACCAACCCGGGCCGGCCGAGCGTGGCGGGCTCGGCGTCAGGCTCGAACTGCCGACGTTGGTGACCGATAGGCGGGGTCCGCGCTGTTTGCGGGCGGCGCGGCGAAGCCGCCGCCGCCCGTGCGCCGCCCCAGCAGCCCGGGAGAGGCTCGGAGTCAAGGACGGCCGAAGGCCGCCGCGAAGCGGGCGAAGCTCCTTGACGCCGAGACCCGGGCTGCTAGCGCGCGGGCCAACACCAGCCCCGAGCGCCGCGATCAGACGGTCAGCGTGTCCAGGGCCTGGGCCAGGTCGCGCCACAGGTCCTCGACGTCCTCGACGCCGACGGAGAGCCGGACCAGGCCGTCGGGGATGGTGACGGGCTCTGCCTTCCAGCGGCGGCGGCGCTCGAACGTCGACTCGACACCGCCCAGGCTGGTGGCGTGCACCCAGAGCCGGGTCTTCTGGACCAGCAGGTCGGCGGCGAGCGCCTCGCCGGCCAGCACGATGGAGACGATGCCGCCGAAGCCGGGGTAGCGGGCCTCGGCGACGGCGGGGTGCTCGCGCAGACGGCTGACCAGCTCGGTGGCGTTCGACTGGGCGCGCTCGACGCGCAGGTGGAGGGTGCGCAGGCCGCGCAGGGCCAGCCAGGTCTCGAACGTGCCGGGGACGGCGCCCAGGAGGTCGCGGCGGCCCTTGAGGACGGCGAACAGCTCGTCGTCGGCGGTGGCGACGGCACCCATCAGCACGTCGCTGTGGCCCGCGAGGTACTTGGTCGCCGAGTGCACCACCACGTCCGCGCCGAGGGCGAGCGGCTGCTGCAGCAGGGGGGTGGCGAAGGTGTTGTCGACGACGACGTAGGCGCCCTGCTCGTGGGCGGCAGTGGCGATCGCCGCGATGTCGGCGATCTCGAGGGCCGGGTTGGTCGGCGACTCGAACCACACGAGGGCCGCGTCGACGCAGGCAGCCGCGACCGCGGCCGTGTCGGTGATGTCGACGAGCTCGGTGGTGATGCGTCCGCGGGCCTCCAGGTCGGCCAGCTGCAGGAGGGTGCCGGTGTAGGAGTGGGCGGGGGCGACGACCTTGCCGCCCTGGGTCACCAGGTCGAGCACCGTGCTGACGGCCGCGAGACCGCTGGAGAAGGCCAGGCAGCGCCCGCCCTCCAGGGCGCCCAGCGCCTCCTCGAACGCCGCCCAGGTGGGGTTGCCGTAGCGGCCGTACTCCAGCTGCCCGCCGGCGACGTACGTCGACGTCATCGTGATCGGGGTGTTGAGCGGCTGGTCGGGGTCGTGCGGCGGCCGTCCGGCCGTGACCGCGATCGTGGCTGGCTGCAGGTCGGGCGAGTCCTCGGGCATGGCGAAAGCGTAGGAGACTAGGGTCGTCGCGATGAACGCCCCCACCCCCGAGCGCAAGCCCCGCGTCGCCGTCGTGTTCGGCGGCCGCTCCAGCGAGCACGCGATCTCCTGCGTGACGGCCGGCAGCGTGCTCTCCGCGATCGACCGCGACGTCTACGACGTCGTTCCGGTCGGCATCGCCCCCGACGGTCGCTGGGTCCTCGAGAGCGGCGACCCGGAGAGGCTGCGCATCCAGGGTGCCGACCAGCTGCCGAGCGTCGACGGCGACCGCGCGCCGGTCGCCCTGTCGCGCGCCGCCGGTGCCACGGACCTCGTCGTCTCCGAGCCCTCGAGCCCGCCCCGCACCCTCGGCGAGGTCGACGTCGTCTTCCCGCTCCTGCACGGTCCGTGGGGCGAGGACGGCACCCTCCAGGGGATGCTCGAGATGGCCGGCGTGCGCTACGTCGGCGCCGGCGTGCTCGCCTCCGCGGTGAGCATGGACAAGGCCTACATGAAGGTCGTCCTGGGCGCCGCCGGCCTGCCGCTGATGCCCAGCATCACCGTCACCGCGCGCGAGTGGGCGGCGGCGCCGTCCGCCGTGCGCCACCGGGCGGCGGAGCTGGGCTACCCGCTGTTCGCCAAGCCGGCGCGCGGCGGCTCCAGCATCGGCATCTCCAAGATCCACGACGAGAGCGAGCTCGCCCAGGCGATCGAGGACGCGCTCGTCCACGACCCCAAGGTCCTCGTCGAGGTGGCCGCCGAGGGCGCCCGCGAGGTGGAGTGCGGCGTCCTGGAGCGCTTCGACGGCGGCACCGACACCAGCGTGCCGGCCGAGATCCGGATCACCGGCGAGCACGAGTTCTACGACTTCGCCGCGAAGTACCTCCCGGAGGAGCACACCGAGCTCGACGTCCCGGCCGACCTGCCCGACGACGTCGCGATCCGGCTGCGGGATCTCGCGGCCCAGGCGTTCACCGCGGTGGGCTGCGAGGGGCTGGCCCGCGTCGACTTCTTCGTGCACCCCGACGGCTCGCTGGTCGTCAACGAGCTCAACACGATGCCGGGCTTCACCCCGCTGTCGATGTTCCCGCGGATGTGGGCCGCCAGCGGCCTGGACTACTCCGCGCTGGTCGACCGGCTGATCCGGCTGGCGCTCGCGCGCGACACCGGCCTGCGCTGACCGACACGGCTCACTCGGGCGGGTCGAGGCAGGGCTCGACGAGCTCCAGGCTGTCAGCCAACGGCGTCGCCACGGCCGCGAGCGTGGCCGGCACGCTGTCGGGCCGGTAGTCGGACGGGATCGCGATCGAGACCAGCGGGGAGTGGGTCAGCGCCCAGACGGTGATGTCCTCGTCCTGGTTGCCGGCCTCGATGAGCGAGGGGTCGCCGAACCACCCCACGCCGCCCACCTCCTGGCACGCCCAGGTGACCTCGTCGAAGTCCTTCGGCTCCGCCGCGCCGCAGGTCACGACGACGGCAGGGTCGCCCCACGCCGCGCCGAGGGCGTCGTCGGGCGCCACGTCGGCGCGGTCCAGGCCGGCCAGGCTCTCGGGCAGCCCGTCGACGAAGTCGCGGCACGCCGCCGCGTCGGCCTCGTCGAGGTCGACCGAGTCGATCTCCGTCGGCCCGCCGCAGCCCGCGAGGGTGATCACCAGGACGGCGGCGCAGGCGGACACGACGACGCCCCGGACCCAGCGGGACCCGGGGCGTCGTGCGGGGTGTCGGGGGAGGCGGCTCAGCTCAGCGCCTCAGATGTGGACGACGGGGCACGTCAGCGTGCGCGTGATCCCGTCGAGCGTCTGGACCTTGGCCACGACGAGCTTGCCCAGCTCGTCGACGTTGCGGGCCTCGGCGCGCACGATGACGTCGTAGGGACCGGTGACGTCCTCGGCCAGCGTCACGCCCTTGACCGCCGCGATGGACTTGGCGACCTCGGCGGCCTTGCCGACATCGGTCTGGATCAGGATGTACGCCTGGACGACCATGGGGGTCTCCCTCAATCTCGGTGACGACGGTGTGACAGCGGTGTGACGGTCAACCTATCGCGCCCCGCGTGAGTGTCCATAGCCGCATGGATCCCAGCATCTGGTGGGATGCCTGCATGACGTTCCCGCCCGACGCGACCCTGGCCGACGCCGGTGAGTTCGGCCTCATCTCCGAGCTCGTCGGGCTCTTCCCGCAGGGGGAGCACGTGCTGGTCGGCCCCGGCGACGACGCGGCCGTGCTGCGGGTGCGCACCGGCCACGTGGTCGTCTCCACCGACCTCATGGTCGAGGGCCGCCACTTCCGCCGCGACTGGTCCAGCGCGGAGGACGTCGGCCACCGCGCCGCCGCCCAGAACCTCTCCGACCTCAACGCGATGGGCGGCCGCGCCCACTCGCTGACGGTCGGCATCGCCGCGCCGCCCGACCTGCCGGCGCAGTGGGCGCTGGAGTTCGCGGCGGGCTTCGCCGCCGAGTGCGGGCTCGTGGGCGCCAGCGTGGTCGGGGGAGACGTCACCCGCGCCGACGAGGTCGTCATCGCCGTCACGGTGATCGGCGCCTGCCTGCAGGCGCCCGTCGTACGCTCCGGCGCCGAGCCCGGCGACGTCCTGGCCATCACCGGCCGCCAGGGCTGGGCCGCCGGGGGCCTCGCGGTCCTGGGGCGCGGCTTCCGCTCACCGCGCGTCCTGGTGGAGGCCTACCGCCGCCCCGAGCCGCCGTACGACGCCGGCGCGGTCGCCGCCGCGGCGGGCGCCACCTCGATGATCGACGTCTCCGACGGGCTGCTGGCCGACGCCGGTCACCTGGCCGACGACTCCGGCGTGGCCATCGACGTGCGCCGTGACGCCTTCGAGGTGCCCGAGCCGCTCGTCGCCGTCGGCGCCGCGACCGGCGCGGACCCGCTGTCGTTCATCCTCGGAGGCGGCGACGACCACGCGCTCCTGGCGACGTTCCCCGACGCGGCCGCGGTGCCCGAGGGCTGGCACGTCATCGGGGACGTGCTCGAGGGCGACCCCGGGGTCACCGTCGACGGCGGCGCCTACGACGGCCCCACCGGCTGGACCCACTTCTAGGCCGAACGCACGAACGGCCGCCACCCGGAGGGTGACGGCCGTGCGTGGAAGAGCTCAGGTCAGCGGCTGACCTTGCCGGCCTTGAGGCAGCCGGTGCACACGTTGAGCCGCTGCGGCGTGCCGTTGATCTTGGCACGGACCCGCTGGATGTTGGGGTCGAAGCGGCGCTTGGTGATCTTGCGCGACCACGGCCGGTTGTTGCCGAAGCCAGGCTTCTTGGCGCAGATGTCACAGACGGCAGCCACGGTGATTGACTCCTGAGTAGTGGTGATAGACGAAGGGCCCGCTCGGCGGGCAACCGCACAAGAGTATCCGAACCCCGCCCGAGCCGAAAATCGTGCCGGTCCCACTACTCTGTGGCTTCGGCCACCCACCCCCGTGACCCTAGGCAGGCGATGGAAGAGACCCCGCGCAGCGGCATCATCGAGCTCGCGGTCGTGCTCCGGTTCGTCGACATCGCCACGGACGCGCTGGCGCAGGCCCGCGAGGAGATCGACGCCCTCAACGTCTACCCGGTGCCCGACGGCGACACCGGCACGAACATGTACCTCACCGTGTCGGCCGCACGCGACGCGATCCGGGAGGCCGCCGACGGTTCCCCGAACGGCGACCGCGACGTCGCGCTGGCGGCGTTCGGCCGGGGCGCGCTGCTGGGCGCCCGGGGCAACTCCGGGGTCATCCTGAGCGAGATGCTGGGCGCGATCGCGCGTCGGATCTCCGCCGCGACGCCCGAGGAGCGCAACGCGCAGGTCATGGCCGAGGCGCTGCGTCGCGCCACCGAGGCCAGCTACGCCGCGGTGGGACGTCCGGTCGAGGGGACGATGCTGACCGTCGCCCGGGCGGCCTCGGAGGCGGCGGTGGCGCTGGCGGCCGACCCCTCGGTGCGCGCCCGCGACGTGTTCACCGCAGCCGCACGCGCCGCCCGCGAGGCGCTCGCGCGCACGCCGGAGCAGCTCCAGGTCCTCAAGGACGCCGGGGTCGTCGACGCCGGCGGCCGCGGCCTGAGCGTGATCCTCGACGCCGCCGAGACGGCGCTCACCGGTCGTCGCCCGGTGCCGGTGACCAGCCCGCTGGGGCGCCACGCGATCCCGATCCCGCACGCCGGCGCCGTGCCCGAGCACGACCTCAGCCCCGACGGCCCCGCCTACGAGGTGATGTACCTCCTCGACGCCACCGAGGCGGCGATCCCGGCGCTGCGCACCACCCTGGACGGGCTGGGCGACTCCCTGGTCGTCGTCGGCGGCGACGGCCTGTGGAACGTCCACGTCCACGTGGACGACGTGGGTGCCGCGATCGAGGCCGGGATCGAGGCGGGCCGCCCGCACCGGGTGCGGGTCACCCACTTCGCCGAGCAGGTGGCCGAGGCTCGTCACGGACGCGGCCGCCAGCGCGACGGACGCCGGATCGTCGCGGTCGCCGCGGGTCCGGGCCTGCGGGCGCTCTTCGAGGAGGCCGGCGCGGTGGTGGTCGACGGGGGCCCCGGCCGCCGACCGTCGACCGGCCAGGTCCTGGAGGCCATCACCGCCTGCGGTGCCAGCGAGGTCGTCGTCCTGCCCAACGACGCCGACTCCGTGCGGGTCGCCCAGATCGCCGGTCAGATGGTCGAGAACGACCCTGACCTGGACGGTCAGGTGCGCGTCGCGGTGATCCCGACGCAGGCGCAGGTGCAGGGCCTGGCGGCGATCGCGGTGCACGAGCCCGCCCGCACCTTCGAGCAGGACGTCCTGGAGATGACCGCGACCTCGCGCCACGCCCGCCACGGAGCGGTCACGATCGCGGCCCGGCAGGCGATGACGATGGCCGGCCCCTGCGAGCCCGGCGACGTGCTCGGCGTCATCGCCGGTGACTTCGCGGTCGTCGGCCAGGACCTCGACGAGGTCGCCGGCAGCGTGCTGGGCAGGCTGCTGGCCGGCGGCGGCGAGCTGGTGACGCTGGTGTCGGGGGAGAGCGCCGACGGGCTGGCCGAGCGCGCGGCCGCCTGGGTCGACCGGCACCACCCCCATGTCGACGTCGTGGTGTACGACGGTGGGCAGGAGCGCTACCCGCTCCTGCTGTCCGTCGAGTGAGAGGTCGCGCGTGATCAGCCCCGACTCCCCGGTCGCCGCCGTCTTCGGCGACGCCAAGAACAAGCGCGACAAGATCGTCAAGAACCTGCACATCGAGACGGTCCGCGACCTGCTGGCCCACTTCCCCCGCCGCTACATCAAGACCGGCGAGCTCACCCGCGTGGACGACCTGCAGGTCGGGCAGATGCTCACGGTGGTGGGGGAGATCTCCGACAGCCGCATGCACGCCTACACCGACCGCCGCTCGGGCAAGCCGGCGTTCCGCCTGGAGACGGTGCTGCGCACCGACGGCCCGCGGCTGAAGATGACCTTCTTCGCCAAGTCCAAGCACGTCTCGGAGTGGCAGCAGCGCCGTCTGCCGGTGGGCCGCAAGGGCCTGTTCATCGGGCAGGCCGGCCAGTTCAACAACCAGTGGCAGCTCACGAACCCGACCATGGTGCTCTTCGGCGGCCCGGACGACGACGAGGAGATGATCCGCCCCGAGCAGCTACGCGGCCTCTACCCGCTCTACCCCCTCACCAAGGGCGTCGACCACTGGGACTTCCAGCGCGCGATCTCCTTCGCCCTCAGCGTCGTGGAGCCGCCGGTCGAGCTGCTGCCCGACGACGTCCTGCGCGACTACGACGTCATCGACGCCGGCACGGCACTGGAGTGGATCCACGGCCCCGACGAGCTCGAGCAGGTGGCGCGCGCCCAGCGCCGCTACCGCTTCGAGGAGGCGCTGGTGACCCAGCTGGTGCTGGGCCGGCGGCGCCGCGCGGTGGCGGCGCTCGGGGCCCACGAGCGCACCGGCGGCGACGGCGCGCTGCTGGCGGCGTTCGACGCGCGGCTGCCGTTCACGCTCACCGACGGCCAGCGAGAGGTGGGCGCCCAGATCGAGGCCGACCTCGCACAGCCGCACCCGATGAACCGCCTCCTGCAGGGCGAGGTCGGCTCCGGCAAGACCCTGGTGGCGCTGCGCGCGATGCTGCGCACGGTCGACTCGGGGGGACAGGCGGCCCTGATCGCCCCGACCGAGGTCCTCGCCCAGCAGCACTACCGCTCCATCACCGCCATGCTCGGCGACCTCGCCCACGGCGGGATGCTCGGGGGCCCGGCGGAGGGCACGGCGGTCGAGCTCCTCACCGGGTCGATGACCAAGTCGCAGCGCACCGCGCCGATGTCGCGCCTGGCCAGCGGCGAGTCCGGCATCGTGATCGGCACCCACGCGCTGCTCGAGGACAACGTCATGTTCGCCGACCTCGGCCTGGTCGTGGTCGACGAGCAGCACCGCTTCGGCGTCGAGCAGCGCGCGGCGCTGACCGGCAAGGCCGTGATGCCTCCGCACGTGCTGGTCATGACGGCCACGCCGATCCCGCGCACGGTCGCGATGACGGTGTTCGGCGACCTCGAGACGTCGGTGCTGACCGAGCTGCCCGCCGGACGTGCCCCCATCCAGACCAACGTCGTCAACACCCAGGAGCACCCGGCCTGGATCGAGCGCGTCTGGCAGCGGGTCCGTGAGGAGGTCGCCCAGGGGCACCAGGCCTACGTCGTGTGCGCGCGCATCGAGGGCGACGAGCCCGAGGAGGGCGAGACCGACCAGCTCGAGGTCGACGAGGACGGGCTCCCGATCCCGCCGCAGCCGCTGCGGCCTCCCCTCGCCGCGGTCGAGGAGATCGTGGTGGAGCTCCAGCTCGGGGCGCTCAACGGCCTGCGGGTGGCCCGCCTCCACGGCCGCATGGCCCCGGACGAGAAGGACGCCACCATGCGCGCCTTCGCGGCCGGTGAGATCGACGTGCTCGTGTCGACGACCGTCATCGAGGTCGGGGTCGACGTGCCCAACGCGACCACGATGGTGCTGCTCGACGCCGACCGGTTCGGGGTCTCCCAGCTGCACCAGCTGCGCGGGCGGGTCGGCCGAGGCGGTCACCCCGGGCTGTGCCTGCTCGTGACCGACCTGTCGCCGACCCTGCAGCCCACCGCCGCCGAGCGCCTCGCGGCCGTGGCGTCGACCAACGACGGGTTCGAGCTCAGCCGGGTCGACCTCGAGCTGCGCCGCGAGGGCGACGTCCTCGGCCGGTCGCAGGCCGGCGGGCGCTCCGGGCTGCAGAACCTCCGCGTCCTGCGCGACGAGGAGACGATCCTCGAGGCGCGCGCGGCCGCCGAGGCGCTCCTCGACCGCGACCCCGACCTGCTCGACGCGCCCGCGCTCGCCATCGCCGTCGCCGACCTGGAGCTGAGCCACCAGGGCCAGTTCATCGAGAAGTCGTGAGCCCACCATGACCCGAGTGATCGCCGGACGCGCCAAGGGCCGCCGGCTCGCGACGCCCCGGGGCGACGCCACCCGACCGACGAGCGACCGCGTGCGCGAGGCGCTGTTCTCCGCCGTCGAGTCGTGGTGCGGGTCGCTGCACGGCCTGCGCGTCCTCGACCTGTACGCCGGCAGCGGAGCGGTCGGCCTCGAGGCCTGGTCGCGCGGCGCCGAGGCGGTCACGCTCGTCGAGCAGGACCGCCGTACGGCCGCGCTGGTGAGCGACAACGCGCGCACCATCGGCTTCGCGCAGGCCGACGTACGCGCCGCCTCGGTCGCCGCGACGCTGCGCCAGCCCCCGACCGCCCCCTACGACGTGGTGTTCCTCGACCCGCCCTACCCGCTGAGCGACGAGGCGGTCGCCGCCGACCTGGCCGGACTGGTCGAGCACGGCTGGCTCGCACCCGACGCGCTGGTGGTCGTCGAGCGGGCCAAGCGCAGCACGGAGCCGACCTGGCCCGACGGGCTCGTCGGCGACCGGTCGAAGCGCTACGGCGAGACCGTGCTTTGGTACGGTCACGCAGCCCAGGACGACCCGGTCCCGGACCACCCCGACAGCTGAGGAGTCGCCGTGAGTCGAGCCGTCTGCCCGGGGTCCTTCGACCCCGTCACCCACGGCCACCTCGACATCGTGCGCCGCGCCTCGCGGCTCTTCGACGAGGTCGTCGTCGCGATCGGCGTCAACAAGTCCAAGAGCCGGCTCTTCGAGCCCGACGAGCGGATCGCGATGCTCGAGCGCGCCTGCGCGCCCTTCGACAACGTCCGCGTCGACGGCTTCACCGGCCTGCTGACGACCTACTGCGCCGAGCACGACGTCCAGGCGATCGTGAAGGGCCTGCGCGCCGTCAGCGACTTCGACTACGAGCTGCAGATGGCCCAGATGAACGACTCGCTGACCGGCGTCGACACCGTGTTCCTCCCGACCAGCCCCGAGTTCTCGTTCGTCTCCTCGAGCCTGGTCAAGGAGGTCGCGACCTTCGGCGGCGACGTCTCCGCCTTCGTCCCCGACTTCGTCCACACCGCGCTCCTCGAGCGCCTCGCCGCGCGCCGGAAGGCGGGGGAGGCCTGAGGGCGGGCCGCGGGGGCGTCCCGCGGGGCGCGTTTTGCCCCGCTTGCGACCGGCCGGATACGATCCTCTCTGATCTGTCTGTGCCCGGAACCGGAAAGTGAACCACTGAGCAACCTGGACCCGAGAGCGCCGCTCGTGCTCGACACTCGCGAGCTCGGCCGCCGCCCGGGGTCCCAGCGCGAGGTGTCACGATCCGTACCGGCGCCGGCAGATCTCGGCATCGAAGTCCTCCATGTCCCCGAAGGTGCACCGGTCGAGCTTGACCTGCGCATCGAGGCGGTCATGGAGGGTGTCCTGGTCACGGGTGAGGCGCGAGCCGCTCTCGAGGGCGAGTGCGTGCGGTGCCTGGAGCCGATCGACGACGAGATCGACGTGCGGTTCCAGGAGCTGTTCCTCTACGACGACCAGGTCGCCCCCGGGGAGGACCCGGAGGACGACGGGGTCAGCATGCTCGAGGACGACCTGCTCGACCTCGAGCCCCTGCTGCGGGACGCGGTGGTGCTCGCACTACCGTTCCAGCCGCTGTGCGAGGAGGACTGTCCGGGACTGTGCGTCGAGTGCGGCGCGCGACTGAAGGATGATCCCGATCACACGCACGAAGCTGCGATCGACCCGCGTTGGGCGGGCCTGACCGCGCTGAAGCACGATGAAGACTGACCAGCGACTACCCTGAGCCGTTCCTAGTTCTGGCAGAGCCTGACCGGGCCCCCGGTCGACGTATGAGGAGAAAACAGTGGCTGTCCCGAAGCGGAAGATGTCGCGCAGCAACACGCGCCACCGTCGCTCGCAGTGGAAGGCCGTCGCGCCGACCCTGGTGACCTGCGCCAACCCCGCCTGCGGTGCCAAGCACCTGCCCCACCGCGCGTGCGGCACCTGCGGCCAGTACGGCGCGAAGGCCGAGCGCCGTCAGGTCCTCTGAGGACCCGACCAGACCGCTGAGCAACTACGGCGAGCTGCGAGCAGCGCTCGGTGACCCGATCCTGGATCCCGAGCTGCTCGAGCGCGCCCTGACGCACCGGTCGTACGCGTACGAGAACGGTGGCCTGCCCACCAACGAGCGCCTGGAGTTCCTGGGCGACTCGGTGCTCGGCGTCGTGGTCACCGAGACCCTCTACGTCACCCACCCGGACCTCTCCGAGGGCCGGCTGGCCAAGCTGAGGGCCGCGGTGGTCAACGCGCGCGCTCTCGCCGAGGTCGGCCGCACGATCGGGCTGGGCGAGTACGTCAAGCTCGGTCGCGGCGAGGAGGCCACGGGCGGGCGAAACAAGGCGTCGATCCTCTCCGACACCGTCGAGGCGGTCATCGGGGCGATCCACCAGAGCGGCGGCGGCATCGTCACCTCCGCGGAGGTCGTGCACCGCCTCTTCGACCCGCTCATCGAGGCGGCCTCCGCCATGGGCGCCGGCCTGGACTGGAAGACCTCCCTGCAGGAGCTCACCGCCGAGCACGCCCTGGGCGTCCCGGAGTACCTCATCGAGGACGACGGCCCCGACCACATGAAGACCTTCACCGCCCGCGTCCGCGTGGGCGAGGAGATCTACGGCAACGGCATCGGGCGCTCCAAGAAGGAGGCCGAGCAGGCCTGCGCGGAGACCGCCTACGGCGAGATCATGCGCGCCCTCACGGTCACCGTCGGCGTCTCCGACGCCGCGAGCGGCGCCGAGCCCGCCGTCGGCACCGACTGACGTGCCCGAGCTGCCCGAGGTCGAGGTCGTCCGCGCCGGCCTCGAGCGCCACGTCCTCGGAGCCACCATCACCCGGGTCGACGTCCTGCACGAGCGTCCCGTGCGCCGCGACCCGCGCGGCCCCTCGGGCTTCGCCGAGGCGCTGACGGGTCGCCGCATCGAGGCCGCGCGACGACGCGGCAAGTACCTCTGGCTGCCGCTCGACAACGGCGACGCCCTGCTCGGCCACCTCGGCATGAGCGGCCAGCTCCTCGTGCAGCCGCCCGCGCTGCCCGACGAGCGCCACCTCCGCGTCCGCCTCGCGCTCGACGGTGCCGACGAGGGCCGCGAGCTGCGCTTCGTCGACCAGCGGATGTTCGGCGGGCTGTCGGTCTCCGACGGGGGAGCCGACCTGCCCCGCGAGATCGCCCACATCGCCCGCGACCCGCTCGACCCGGCCTTCGACGACGACGAGTTCGTACGGCGGTCCCGTCGCCGCGCCGCGGGCGTCAAGCGGCTGCTGCTGGACCAGGGACTCATCTCCGGCGTGGGCAACATCTACGCCGACGAGGCTCTCTGGCGAGCGCGCCTCCACGGCGACCGGCCCGGCGACCGGCTCACCGGGCCGCAGCTGCGCGGCCTGCTCGAGCACGCCCGCGTGGTCATGTCCGAGGCGCTCGGCCAGGGCGGAACGTCGTTCGACGCGCTCTACGTCAACGTCAACGGCGAGTCGGGCTACTTCGACCGCTCACTGCACGCCTACGGGCGCGAGGGGGAGCCGTGCGAGCGCTGCGGCACGCCCATCCGCCGGATCGCCTTCATGAACCGCTCGTCGTACTTCTGCCCGGCCTGCCAGCCCGCCCCGCGCCGGCGCCGCCAGGTCGCGCCTGTGGTGCCGCTCGCAGATTGACCCCGCGGGGTTGTGGTGGGACTCTTGAAGACGGCCCTCATCGGGCCGTCCACCTCTCGAACGGGAAGGCTCCTTCCATGGCCAAGGCGCTGATCGGCTACCTGAACAGCGACCTGCGAGACCCCCGCCTGGCCGCCGAGAACGCTCGGCTGCGTGCACGCGTGGGAGAGCTCGAGGACCTCGTGCGACGCCTCGCCGAGGAGAACGATCGGCTGGTCGCGTCCCGCGCCGCCGCGCTGCTCGACCTCGAGTCCGCGACCCTGCAGGAGATGCAGCCGGCCTGAGTCGGCGCGTCGTGCGCGTGAGTTTCGCCGGTCGACCGGCGAAACTCCTGCTTCCCGTGCGAAGTTTCGCGCCGGAAGCGTGAGAAACGCCGGTCGACCGGTGAATCCTGTGACGCGAGTGACCCCCGGGACACCCCCACCGGCACGTCCGGCCCCACGGAGCCGCGGTTCCGCGGATGGGGGCGGCTGGCAGGTAGGGTGAGGCGCGCTGAGCTTCCCCCGCGGCGGGCGCCCCCGCACCCGCGTTTCAGTGACGAAGACGCCCGCCGACCACTGATGGAGTCTCGCGTTGTACCTGAAGAGCCTGACCCTCAAGGGGTTCAAGTCCTTCGCCTCCTCGACCACGCTCCAGCTCGAGCCGGGCATCACCTGCATCGTGGGCCCCAACGGCTCCGGCAAGTCGAACGTCGTCGACGCGCTCGCATGGGTGATGGGCGAGGCCAGCGCGAAGTCGCTGCGCGGCGGCAAGATGGACGACGTCATCTTCGCCGGCACCTCCGGACGCCCGCCCCTGGGCCGCGCCGAGGTGCTGCTGACGATCGACAACAGCGACGGCGCGCTGCCGATCGAGTACGCCGAGGTGACGATCAGCCGCACGATGTTCCGCAGCGGCGGGTCCGACTACGCCATCAACGGCACCTCCTGCCGGCTGCTCGACGTCCAGGAGCTGCTGTCCGACTCCGGCATCGGCCGCGAGATGCACGTCATCGTCGGCCAGGGCCAGCTCGACCAGATCCTGCACGCGACGCCGGAGGACCGGCGCGGCTTCATCGAGGAGGCCGCGGGCGTCCTGAAGCACCGCAAGCGCAAGGAGAAGGCGCTCCGCAAGCTCGACTCCACCGACGGCAACCTCAACCGCCTCCACGACCTCCTCAGCGAGATCCGCCGCCAGCTCAAGCCGTTGGGCCGCCAGGCCGAGGTCGCCCGCCGCGCCGCCGGGGTGCAGGCCGACGCCCGCGACGCCCGCGCCCGCCTGATGGCCGACGACCTGGTCACCGCGCGCACCGCGCTGGAGCAGGAGATGGCCGACGAGACCATCCTGGTCGAGCGGCGCGAGCAGGTGGAGGCCCAGCTGGCCCAGGGCCGCGGGGCCGAGGCCGGGCTCGAGGCCGCCCTGCGCGAGGACCTGCCGGCGCTGCAGCGGGCCCAGGACGTCCAGTACGCCCTCAACGGGCTGCGCGAGCGCCTGCGCGGCACCCAGTCACTGGCCGCCGAGCGCGTGCGCAACGCCGCCGGCGTCGCCGACGCCGAGTCCCAGCAGGGCCGCGACCCCGACGAGCTCGAGGCCGAGGCTCAGCGCGTCCGCGCCCAGGAGCAGCAGATCGGTCAGGAGGTCGAGGTCGCCCGCACCGGCCTCGAGCAGGCCGTGACCGCACGCCGTACGGCGGAGGACGCCGCGGCCGAGGAGGAGCGCCGGGTCGCGGGGCTGGTCCGCGCCGCGGCCGACCGCCGCGAGGGGCTGGCCCGCCTGCACGGCCAGGTCAACGCGCTGCGCTCGCGCGCCGCCGCCGCCGACGACGAGATCGGCCGGCTCAGCCTCGCCCGCGAGGAGGCCACTGCCCGCGCCGACCGCGCCCAGCGCGACTTCACCTCGCTCGAGACCAGGGTCGCCGGGCTCGACGCGGGGGAGGAGGGGCTCGACGCCGAGCACGAGGCCGCCACCGACGCCCTGTCCGACGTCGAGGAGCGCCTCGCCAAGACCCGTGAGGAGGCCCAGCAGGCCGACCGCGACCGCTCCACGCTCGCCGCCCGCAAGGACGCGCTCGAGATGGGCCTCAACCGCAAGGACGGCGCCGGGGCGCTGCTGGCCGCGACCGAGTCGGTCTCGGGCCTGATGGGCTCGGTCGCCGCGCTCCTCACCGTGC
The DNA here is from genome assembly GCF_015024225.1 of Nocardioides lijunqiniae. Lineage (GTDB taxonomy): Bacteria > Actinomycetota > Actinomycetes > Propionibacteriales > Nocardioidaceae > Nocardioides > Nocardioides lijunqiniae. The sequence continues at coordinate 131,635 of NZ_JACJGM010000008.1, read as the reverse complement.
GCAGCGGCTACGAGACCGCCGTGGCCAGCGCCCTCGGCTCCGCGGCCGACGCCGTGGCGGTCACCGACGCGGGGGCCGCGGTCGCCGCGATCGGTCACCTCAAGGGCGACGACCTGGGCCGCGCGGGCATGCTCCTGGGCGGCCTCGCCGAGACCGACGACCGGCCCTGGCCCGACCTGCCCGGCCACGCGTCGTACGCCGTCGACGTGGTCGAGTGCCCCGACACGCTGCGCCCGGCCCTGACCCGGCTGCTGTTCAAGGTCGCCGTCGTCGACGACCTCGGCACCGCCCAGTCGCTGGTGGCGGACCTGCCCGACGTCACCGCGGTCACCCGCGAGGGCGACGTCCTCGGCGCGCACTTCGCCGCGGGCGGCTCCTCCAGCCAGCCGAGCCTGATCGAGATCCAGGCCGCCGTCGACGAGGCGGGCGCGATGCTCGGCGAGGCCATCGCCTCCGCCGAGCGGCTCACCTTCGACCTCTCGCGCCTCGAGAGCGAGCGGCTGGAGGCGCAGAAGCGCGCCGACGTCGCCCTCGCCAAGCTCCACGAGTCCGACGCCACCCTGGCCGCCGTGGCCGAGGAGCTCGGCCAGTACGGCTCGCAGGCGCGCTCGGCGCGGGGCGAGGCCGACCGCCTGACGCAGGCCATCGAGAAGGCCGCGAGCGCCCGCGACCAGGACCTGGCCGGCCTCGCCGACCTGGAGTCGCGCCTCGCGACGGCCGAGGACGCCCCCGACGAGGAGCCCGACACCTCCGAGCGGGAGCGGCTGCGCGAGGCGGCCAAGGCCGCGCGCCAGGCCGAGACCGACGCCCGCCTCGCGCTGCGCACCCACGAGGAGCGCTCGCGCGCCCTGCACGGCCGTGCCGACAACCTGCTGCGCGCCGCCCGCTCCGAGCGCGAGGCCCGCGCCAAGGCGGCCGAGCGTCGCGAGCGGCTGCTGCGCGAGGGTCGGGCCGCGGAGGCGGTGGGCATCGCGACGTCGTACGTGCTGTCCCGCCTCGAGGTCTCCATCCACCAGGCCACCGTCGCCCGCCAGCAGGTCGAGCAGGCCCGCAGCGGGCGTGAGCAGGAGCTGCTCGCGATGCGCGGCACGCTGCGTCAGCTCACCAAGGAGCACGACGAGCTCGTCAACTCCGTCCACCGCGACGAGATGGCCCGCACCCAGCAGCGCATGCGGATCGAGCAGATCGAGGAGAAGGCGCTCGAGGAGCTCGGCCTCGACGCCGACGGCCTCGCCGCCGACTACGGCCCGCTGCAGCTGGTGCCGCCCACGACGCCCGACGCGGAGGGCACCTTCGCCGACCCCGTTCCGTACGTCCGCGAGGAGCAGCAGAAGCGGCTGCGCACCGCAGAGCGGGAGCTGACGACGCTCGGCAAGGTGAACCCGCTCGCGCTCGAGGAGTTCTCCGCGATGGAGGAGCGCCACAAGTTCCTCACCGAGCAGCTCGAGGACCTCAAGCGCACCCGCAAGGACCTGCTCGACATCGTCCGCGAGGTCGACGCCCGCGTGGAGGCGGTCTTCACCGAGGCCTACGCCGACGTCAGCACGGCGTTCGACTCGACGTTCGCGCGACTCTTCCCCGGCGGCGAGGGCCGCCTGGTGCTCACCGAGCCCGGCGACATGCTCAACACCGGCATCGAGGTCGAGGCCCGCCCGGCGGGCAAGAAGGTCAAGCGGCTCTCGCTGCTCTCCGGCGGGGAGCGCTCGCTGGTCGCGGTCGCGTTCCTGGTGGCGCTCTTCAAGGCCCGGCCCTCGCCCTTCTACATCCTCGACGAGGTCGAGGCGGCGCTCGACGACACCAACCTCGGGCGGCTCCTGGAGATCTACGAGGAGCTCCGCGAGAACTCCCAGCTCCTCGTGATCACTCACCAGAAGCGCACGATGGAGGTCGGCGACGCGCTCTACGGCGTCACCATGCGCGGCGACGGGGTCTCCGCGGTCATCAGCCAGCGACTGAGGGACCAGCCCGCGTGAGCCGACGTCCCACCCGCGCCGACTACGTCGCGTGGCGCACGATCACGACGCGCTGGCGCGACGACGACGCCTACGGCCACCTCAACAACGCCACCTACTACGAGCTGTTCGACACGGCCGTCAACGCCTTCCTCTACGAGTCGACCGGCCTCGACGTCCGCTCGCTGCCACGGATCGGGGTGGTGGCCGAGACCTCGTGCCGCTACTACCGCGAGCTCGGCTTCCCCCGTCCGATCGAGACCGGGCTGGTCGTCGACAAGGTCGGCACGTCCTCGGTGATCTACCGGATCGGGCTGTTCCAGGGCGAGAGCGACGAGGCTGCGGCCGAGGGTCGGTTCGTGCACGTCTACGTCGACAACACCGACCGCTCGCGCCCGGTCGCGCCCCTGCCCGACGAGATCCGCGTCGCAGTCACACCCCTGCTCCGCCCCGCCGACTGACGTCCGCGACCAGGGGTGTGCCACGGTGGTCACCGGGGTACCACCGGCCCCACCGCTCACATCTCGGAAGGTCACTGTCGTGCTCACCCTCGTCATCATCATGGCGGCGATCCTGGTCCTGTGCGGCCTGGTCCTGACCTACGTCGCCTTCCCCCACCGGGGAGCGCAGGTCCCGGCCGCGCCCTGGCTCGGGGACGCCATGTCCAGGGCCGTCGACGCCGTGCCGACCCTCGACGAAGAGGCCGCCGACCAGGCTCGTCGCCGCTGACCCACCCCTCCCGGTCCTGGGGCCGGGCTGCTTGGATTGAGCCATGGATGTCCTGGCTCTCGTGATCCTCCTCATCGCCGTGCTCGGCCTCGCCCTCGTCGGGACCGTCGCCGGGCTGGTGGTGACGCGGCGCCGTCGGCCGCAGCCGCTGCCCGACACGCACACCGACGTCCTCGGCGTCCCCACCGCCGAGGGGGAGGCGCCGGTCGAGCTGAGCTCGCCACCGGCCACCATCGAGCCGGACGCCGACCAGCCGCAGGCGCCCACCCTCGAGCGTCCCGAGGGCACCGCGTCGCGCCTGGTGCGGCTGCGCCAGCGGCTGGCCGGCTCGCAGGGCGGCCTGGGTCGCGGCCTGCTCGCGCTGCTGAGCCGCGACCGGCTCGACGAGGACACCTGGGAGTCGATCGAGGACACCCTGCTCACCGCCGACATCGGCGTGGCGCCCACCCAGCAGCTCGTCGAGAACCTCCGCACCCGGATGCGCGTCGACGGCGGTGCCGACCCGAGGGCCGCGCTCCGCGAGGAGCTGCTCGCGCTCGTCGACCCCGACATGGACCGCCGCCTGCAGGTCACCGGCGCCGATGGCCAGCCCGGGGTGGTGCTCGTCGTCGGCGTCAACGGCGCCGGCAAGACCACCACGGTCGGCAAGATCGCCCGGATCCTGGTCGCCGAGGACCTGCGGGTCACGCTCGGTGCGGCCGACACCTTCCGCGCGGCGGCCGTCGAGCAGCTCGCCACCTGGGGCGAGCGGGTCGGCGTCGACGTCGTGCGCGGCGCCGAGGGCTCCGACCCGGCGAGCGTCGCCTTCGAGGCCGTCCGCCAGGGCGCCGACGACGGCGTCGACACCGTCATCGTCGACACCGCCGGCCGGCTGCAGAACAAGCAGGGCCTCATGGACGAGCTCGGCAAGGTCAAGCGGGTCATCGAGAAGCGCGCGCCGGTCACCGAGGTGCTGCTCGTGCTCGACGCGACCACCGGCCAGAACGGCATGATCCAGGCCCGCGTCTTCAGCGAGGTCGTCGACGTCACCGGCATCGTGCTCACCAAGCTCGACGGCTCGGCCAAGGGCGGGATCGTCGTGGCCGTCCAGCGCGAGCTGGGCGTCCCGGTCAAGCTCGTGGGCCTCGGCGAGGGCCCCGACGACCTGGCGCCGTTCGACGCCGGCGCCTTCGTCGACGCCCTGCTCGGCTGAGCGGGAGCCGCCACGCCCGTAACAGGGAAGTAACACAGCCCGGGAACTCGTTGCCTGCGCGCAACATCTGACGGCGAACCGCGAAACCTGCGCGTCCGAGGGTTCTGACCAATGAGGTGGGGACCTCGCGGCGACAACGCGGTCGCTGGCGGGGCACGTCTCCCGGTTGTGAGTTTCCTGGAGGTTCTGTGGACGGCTATTACGCCTTCATGCTCATCGCGACAGCTCTTGTCCTGATGATGACGGTGCCGGCACTGGCGCTCTTCTACGGCGGCATGTCGCGGTCGAAGTCCGTGCTGAACATGATGATGATGTCCTACATCGCCGCGGCGATCGTGGGCATCCTGTACGTCGCCGTCGGCTGGTCGATGGGCTGGAGCGGCGACGTCGCCAGTGGCGGCACCTTCTTTGCCAGCCCATTCGACATGCTTTGGCTGAAGGACGTCGCGACTGAGGGCTACGTCAGCGTGATGTTCCAGATGACGTTCGCGATCATCACCGTGGCGCTGATCAGCGGCGCGGTGGCGGACCGGATGAAGTTCTCCGCCTGGGTCGTCTTCGTGCCCCTGTGGGCGCTGCTCTGCTACTTCCCGATGGCCCACATGGTCTTCAGCTGCACCGAGGACTCCCTCATCTGCGGCCGGATCGGCGCCCAGGACTACGCCGGCGGCACGGCCGTCCACATCAACGCCGGTGTCGCGGCGCTGGTGCTCGTGCTCCTGCTCGGCAAGCGCATCGGCTGGCCCAAGGACCAGATGCGCCCGCACAACCTGACGCTCACCATGCTGGGCGCCGGCCTGCTGTGGTTCGGCTGGTACGGCTTCAACGTCGGCTCGATCGTGTTCACCGGCACCACCGACGAGGAGAACCTCGCCCAGTTCTTCTCCGAGACCGGCCGCACCTTCGCCAACACCACGCTCGCCACGATGGCCGCCATCCTCGGCTGGCTGCTCATCGAGCGCCTCATGCACGGCAAGGCCACCTCGCTCGGCGCCGCGTCCGGCATCGTCGCCGGCCTGGTCGCCATCACGCCGGCCGCCGGTGCGGTCGACATCGAGGGCGCCGTCGCGATCGGCGTCATCGCCGGTGCGGTCTGCGCCTGGGCCGTCGGCCTGAAGTACAAGCTGGGCTACGACGACTCGCTCGACGTCGTCGGCGTCCACCTCGTCGGCGGCATCGTCGGCACCGTCCTGATCGGGGTCTTCTCGACCTCCGACGGCGCCGGCGGCATCGACGGCCTCCTCTACGGCGGCGGTGCGGGATCCCTGGGCGACCAGGTGCTCGGCGTCCTCGTGGCCGTGGTGTTCTCCGGCGTGGTCACCGCGATCATCGCCCTGGCCATCAAGTTCACGATGGGCCTGCGGATCGACGAGGAGGACGAGGTCGAGGGCATCGACCTCGCCGCCCACGGCGAGACGGCCTACGACCTGCACACCGGGATGGGGGGTGGCGGAGGTGGCAAGACCGGAGTCCTCGGCACCCAGCCCGTCGTCACGGAAGGAGCACGGTGATGAAGCTCGTGACCGCGGTCATCAAGCCGCACAAGTGGGAGGACGTCCGCGAGGCCCTCGAGACCTTCGGGGTGACCGGCATGACGGTCTCCGAGGTCAGCGGCTACGGCCGGCAGAAGGGCCACACGGAGGTCTACCGGGGCGCGGAGTACGACATCGCGCTGGTCCCGAAGATCCGGATCGAGATCGTGGTGGACGGTGACGACGCGGACGACATCGTCGGCATCATCGTCAAGACCGCGCAGACCGGCCGGATCGGCGACGGCAAGGTCTGGGTGAGCCCGGTCGACACCGTCATCCGGGTCCGCACCGGCGACAAGGACGGGGCGGCGCTCTAGCCGCACGACTCGGCGACCCGGCTGTCCGAGACAGCCGGGTCGTCGTCACGCATGTGGGGCATCATCGGTGCCCCACCAGCCCTCGAACCCAGGAGCCACCGCATGAAGCTCGTCACCGCGGTCATCAAGCCGCACAAGTGGGAGGACGTCCGGATGGCCCTCGAGTCCGTGGGCGTGACCGGCATGACGGTCTCCGAGGTCAGCGGCTACGGCCGGCAGAAGGGCCACACCGAGGTCTACCGGGGTGCGGAGTACGACGTCGCGCTGGTGCCCAAGATCCGCCTCGAGGTCGTCGTCGGGGACGAGGACGTCGAGACCATCGTCTCCACGATCCAGACCAGCGCCAGCACCGGCCGCATCGGCGACGGCAAGGTGTGGGTCTCCCCGCTCGACTCCGTGCTGCGCGTGCGCACCGGCGACCGGGACGACGCGGCGATCTGACCCGATGACCGCCAGCGAACGGGCCCAGCGGACCGCCGCGGCCGACGCCCTGTGCGTCTCCGCGTACGAGGACTGCGGCGGCCTGGAGGCCGGCGCCGCCCTCGTGGCGGTCGGCGGCTACGGCCGAGGCGAGCTGGCGCCGTACTCCGACCTGGACGTCGTGCTCGTCTCCGACGAGGGCGTCGACGTCGGGCCGCTGGCCGAGAAGGTCTGGTACCCGCTGTGGGACAGCGGCAGCAAGCTCGACCACTCCGTGCGCTCGATGCCCGAGATGCTGTCCGCGGCCGCCGCGGACCTGCGCGTGGCCTCAGGGCTGCTCGACCTGCGCCACCTGGCCGGCGACCCCAACCTCACGCTGCGCCTGCGCACCACGATGCTCGCCGAGTGGCGCCGCGGCGCCCGCGCGCGGCTGCCCGCGCTGCACGACCTGGTGCGCGCCAGGCACGACCTGGTGGGGGAGCTCGCGCACCTGTCGGTGCCCGACGTGAAGGAGGCCGAGGGCGGCCTGCGCGACGCCACGGTCCTGCGGGGGCTCGTCGCCACGTGGCTCGTGGACGTTCCGCACGTCGACCTCGAGCGCAGCCGTCAGGCGCTGCTCGACGTGCGCGACCTGGTGCACGCCAACGCGGGTCGCGCCACCGACCGGATCACGCCCGAGGCGTGGTCGGACCTGGCCGCCGCGCTCGGGCTCGCGGACGACCTGGCGGCCCAGGTGCACGTGCGCGACCTCGGGCGTCGGATCACCCACCTGTCGCGGCTGGCGTGGCGTCGCGTCGACGCCGTCCTGGCGCGGCCGGTGTCGGTGAAGGGCGCGCGCCGTCCTTCGCTGGAGCCCGTGGCCCCGGGCGTCGCGCTGTCGTCGGGGGAGATCGTGCTGGACCGCAGGGCCCGCCCGGCCGACGACCCGGCGCTGCTGCTGCGCGCGGCCACGGCCGCCGCCGAGCGGGACGTCGTCCTGGCGCCCGCCACGGCCGCCCGGCTGGTCCGCGAGTGTCCGCCGCTTCCCGACCCGTGGCCGGCCGAGGCCCGGCAGCTGCTGGTGCGGCTGCTCGCCTCGGGCCGCAGCCTGCTCGGGGTGTGGGAGACGCTGGAGGAGACGCAGGCGCTCAGCGGCTTCCTCCCGGAGTGGGAGCGGGTGCGGTCGCTGCCGCACGCCTCGGTCATCCACCGCTTCACCGTCGACCGGCACGTCATCGAGACCTGCATCGAGGCCTCGACGCTGATCCGCGGCGTCGCGCGGCCCGACGTGCTGATGGTGGCCGCGCTCCTGCACGACATCGGCAAGGGCGGGCTCACCGAGCACAGCGTGGCGGGGGAGCCGATCGCCCGGGCGATCGCCACCCGCATGGGCTTCGCCCCCGACTGCGTCGACCTCGTCGCGCTGCTGGTGCGCTGGCACCTGCTGCTCGCCCAGACCGCCACGACCCGCGACCCCGACGACCCGGCCACCGTCGAGCTGGTCACGTCCCGGCTGCGCACCGTCGAGGCCGTCGCCCTGCTCGGGGCGCTCACCGAGGCCGACGCCAAGGCCACGTCCCCCAAGGCGTGGTCGTCGTGGCGCTCCGGACTGGTCCTCGACCTCGCCCGCCGGGCGCACGCCGCGCTCGACACGGGCGCCGCGCTGCCCCCGATCAGCAGCGACGACGTGCCCGTGCCGGACGGCCTGCGCGGCGACGCGGTGTTCATCTCGGTCGAGCCGGTGCCCGACGGCTCGCGGGTCACGGTCATCGCTGTCGACCGGGTCGGGCTCCTCGCCGACTTCGCCGCGATGTTCGCGCTGCAGCGCACGCCGGTGCGGGCTGCGCGCGTCTGGTCGCAGGGGGAGTACGGCGTGTCGGTGTGGGAGGTCGCGGGGGAGGACCTGGAGCCCGCGATCCTGCGGCAGAAGTTCGACGCGATCGTCGACGGTCGGGTCGACCCGTCCGCGCGGCTGCGGCCCGGGGGCAGCGGCCCGCTGGCCCCCACGGTGGTGGTGCGGCCCGAGGCGAGCGAGCACGCCACGGTGCTGGAGGTGCGCACCGCCGATCGCCCCGGGGTGGTCTACCTCGTGTGCGCCGCGCTGGCGCGGCTCGACGTCGAGGTGCGCTCGGCCCACGTCGACACCCTCGGCCCGCAGGCGGTGGACGTGTTCTACGTGGTCGAGCCGTCGGCCGGCGCGCTGTCGGAGACCCGCGCGGCGGACGCGGCTCACGCCGTACGGGCTGCGCTCACGGGGCCGGAGGGTCGGGCGACCCCCGCGGGTTAGGCTGGACCTCGCCAGAACCCCCCTACTTCGCCTGCCCAAGGACGCCACACCTGTGTTTGCCACCCTCTCCGACCGGCTTGCCGACACCTTCAAGAACCTCCGCGGCAAGGGCCGGCTCTCCGAAGCCGACATCGACGCCACCGCGCGCGAGATCCGCATCGCGCTGCTCGAGGCCGACGTCGCGCTGCCGGTCGTCAAGGAGTTCGTGGGCGCCGTCAAGGAGCGGGCACGCGGCGAGGAGGTCAGCGGTGCGCTGAACCCCGCCCAGCAGATCATCAAGATCGTCAACGAGGAGCTCGTCGCGATCCTCGGCGGCGAGACCCGGCGGCTGCGCTACGCCAAGACCGGCCCGACGGTCATCATGCTCGCGGGCCTCCAGGGCGCCGGCAAGACCACGCTCGCGGCCAAGCTGGCGCTGTGGCTCAAGGAGCAGGGCAAGTCCCCGGTGCTGGTCGCGTGCGACCTCCAGCGCCCCAACGCCGTCAAGCAGCTCCAGGTCAACGGCGAGCGCGCCGGCGTCCCCGTCTTCGCGCCCGAGCCCGGCAACGCCCAAGGGGTCGAGCACGGTGGCGACCCCGTGCGCGTCGCCCGGGAGTCGATCGAGGAGGCGAAGCGCAAGCTCTACGACGTCGTCATCGTCGACACCGCCGGCCGCCTCGGCGTGGACGCCGAGCTCATGCAGCAGGCCTCCGACATCCGCGACGCCGTGCGCCCCGACGAGGTGCTCTTCGTCGTCGACGCGATGATCGGCCAGGACGCGGTGGTCACGGCCCAGGCGTTCCTCGACGGCGTCGGCTACGACGGCGTCGTGCTCACGAAGCTCGACGGCGACGCGCGCGGTGGTGCCGCGCTGTCGATCGCCTCGCTCACCGGGCGCCCGGTCATGTTCGCCTCCAACGGCGAGAAGCTGACCGACTTCGACCTGTTCCACCCCGACCGCATGGCCTCGCGCATCCTCGACATGGGCGACATGCTCACCCTGATCGAGCAGGCCGAGAAGAGCTTCGACTCCGAGCAGGCCATGAAGGCCGCGGCCAAGCTGAGCGGCCAGGGCGGGGAGTTCACCCTCGACGACTTCCTCGAGCAGATGCAGCAGGTCCGCAAGCTCGGCTCGATGTCGAAGATCATGGGGATGCTCCCCGGGATGGGCCAGTTCCGCGAGCAGCTCGAGAACTTCGACGAGCGCGAGATCGACCGGATCCAGGCGATCATCCAGTCGATGACCCCGGCCGAGCGAGCCAACCCGAAGATGATCGACGGCTCGCGCCGCGCGCGCATCGCCAAGGGCTCGGGCCGCATGGTCTCCGACGTCAACCAGCTCGTCGACCGCTTCTTCGAGGCGCGCAAGGTCATGATGCAGATGGCGCGCGGTGGCGGGATGCCCGGCATGCCGGGGATGCCCGGCCTGCCCGGGGCGGGCGGCAAGCGCGGCAAGCAGAAGGCCCAGGCCAAGAAGGGCAAGGGCGCCAAGCGCTCCGGCAACCCCGCCAAGGCCGCGCAGGAGGCCGCCGCCGCCAAGGAGAAGGCGGCCGCCGCGGCTGCCAACCCCTTCGGCAACCCCGACGCCGAGCCCGTCGACTACGAGCAGGCCGCCGCCAACCTCAACCTGCCCCAGGACTTCTCCAAGTTCCTGAAGTGACGGGCCGGGTCGAACAGGCGGTGTGGCGGGAGTGACGACCACCCTCGTCGTCGACGGCGCCAACGTCGTCGGTGCCCGGCCCGACGGCTGGTGGAAGGACCGCGCGGGAGCCGCGGCCCGGCTGCACGCCCAGCTGATGGTGGCCGACGTGCCTCAGGACCGGGTGGTGCTGGTGCTCGAGGGCGCGGCCAAGGGCGGCGTGCGCGCCGGCCGCGACGCCCACGTCACCACCGTGCACGCCAAGGGCAACGGCGACGACGCGATCGTGGCCGAGGCCAAGCGGGCTGCCGAGCGCGGCGACCGGGTCACCGTCGTCACGGCCGACCGGATCCTGATGGGCCGCGTCGAGCACCACGGCGCGATGATCCTCAGCCCGACCTGGCTGCTCGACCACCTCTGAGCGCCGGCTCACCGGTCGAAGGGGACGGTGTCCGCGATCTCGAAGAGGGTGGTGCTGCCTCGCAGGTCTGCCCACTCCTCGTCCGCAGCGAGTCCGTCGGGGCTGCCGAGGGCGACGCGGAGCGGGGCGTGGCCTCCGGCGTCCTGCAGCAGGACCACCAGGTCGTCCGTGCCGTCGCCGTCGACGTCGCTGACCCCCAGCGACTGGAGCATGCTGAGGTCGGGATTCTCCGGAGGTGGCGCGGGACGGGCCTGAGGGGCGAGCCGGGACCCGTCGACGTCCACCACGAGCACGGCTCGGTCGTACCACTGGGGCACGAGCGCGACCTCGTCGGCGCCGTCGCCGTCGAAGTCGCCGGCCCGGGGGTGGGTGCCGCCGCCGTCGGAATAGCGCTGAGGGCGGCCCGGTGCGGTGAAGCGGCTGCCGGTCGACAACGCCAGCCGTAGCCGGGAGTCCCGCCGGGTGGCCTCGGCCATGGGCGGTCCGGTCTTCTGGAACACGAGGTCGTCGCGTCCGTCTCCGTCGAAGTCGCCGGCGACGACGGCCTGGTCGTCGTCCCAGTCCGAGGCGGTGAGCCACGTCTCGGGATCGGCCACGTAGCCCTCGCGGAAGCCGAGGAACGTGATCGCGAGGTCGCCGTCGCTGCCGCCGATGGAGGCGATGTCGTCGCGTCCGTCACCGTCGAAGTCGCCCACGACCGGCAGACCCAGCAGCGGCAGCGTCTCGGTACGGCTCCCGTCGGCCCACAGGAGCCTGGTGCTCTCGGAGTCGCCGGACGAGGCGAGGCCCACGACCTCGTCGGCACCGTCGCCGTCGAAGTCACCCGTCAGGATCGTGCTGAGGTCGTCGACCTCGCGCGACTGCCCCCACTGCTCGGGACCGTCGAGGGACGTGCCGGTGGAGCGAAGGATCTCGAGACTGCGCACCGCGGGCTCGGGCTCGTAGCGGTTCATGGTCACGGCCACGTCCCCCAGACCGTCGCCGTCCAGGTCGCCGCGCACGGGCCCCTCCCGGCCCGACGGCGTGCCCGAGGGTGCGCCGGCCGCGGCCCGGGGTGCCGCCGACGGGTCCTGGTCTCGGCCGACCACGACGGCCGTGGCCGTGCCGGCGACCAGGATCAGCCCGGTGACCCCCGCCGCCACGACCGTACGGCGGCGTCGCGCCGGGTGCCGATGGTCCGCGACGACCGTCGACTGCCCGTCCCGTGCGTCGAGGGCGTCCAGTGCCAGGAGCTCGGCGCGCAGCGTGGCAGCGTCCGGGCGCCGCGCCGGGTCCTTGGCCAGCGCCCGGGCCAGGAGGCGGTTCAGGCCGCGGGCGAGCGCGGAGTCCGACGCGAGTCGCGGCACCGGTCCGCGCTCGTGGGCCAGCGCGATCTCGACGTCGGACCCGGTGTACGGCGGAGCGCCGCTCAGGGCGGCCCAGAGCACGCAGCCCAGCGCGTAGACGTCGCTGGCGGGGGTCGCCGGGGCGCCGCGACCGCGCTCGGGGGCGAGGTAGCCCCAGGTGCCGGCCACGCCGCCGGCCTGGGTGAGCGCCGTGGCGTCGCCGGCGTCGGTCTGCGCGATCCCGAAGTCACACAGGTAGGCGTGCAGGTCGGCGGCGTCGGGGTCGCGCAGGAGCACGTTGGACGGCTTGACGTCGCGGTGCACCACACCGACCGCGTGCGCCGCGGAGAGCGCCTCCGCCACCTGGGCACAGACGCGGAGCGCCAGCCGTGGCGGCAAGGGCCCTCGGGCGCTCAGCAGGACGCCGAGGTCGCCACCGGCCACGAGCTGGGTGATCAGGTAGGGGAGGCCGTCGGACTCGCCGTGGTCGTAGATGGAGACCACGTGCGGCGAGTCCAGCCGAGCCAGCACCTCGGCCTCCCGGCGGAACCTGGCGCGGAACTCGGGGGAGGCGGCCAGGGCTCCCGACATCACCTTCATGGCCACGACGCGACCCAGCGTCGTGTCGGTCGCCGCGTAGACCACGCCCATCGCACCCGAGCCCAGGACGGCGTCGATCCGGTAGCGGCCGATCGACTGCTCCACCGACGTCCCCCTCTCGTCCCCACCGCCGAGTCGCGGTCCAGCCGTCCATCATGCGCTGTGCCGGCCGTGGCCGCCGTCCCGGCTCAGCCCGCGGCGACCCGGGCGATGGCCAGGGAGACGGCGCCGACGATCTCGGCGCGGTCGCCGAGCCGCCCCGCGGCAACGCGGACCGCGGCGGCGGTGTCGGGCTGGGCGTAGCGGTCGATCGAGGCGCGGATCCCGACCGCCAGCGACGACGACGTGCCGAGCGAGCCGCCGAGGAGCACCATCTCCGGGTTGAGGGCGTTGCACAGGTCTGCCAGCGCGCGCCCGACCGTGCGGCCGGCGTCGCTGAGCACCCGGCGTACGCCGGCGTCCCCGTCGTCGTCGAGCTCCAGCACGCGCTCGACGTCCAGCTCCTCGTCGTACGCCGGCTGGAGCACGTGCAGCAGGCGCGGCGCGGAGACGAGGGTCTCGAGGCAGCCCCGGTTGCCGCAGCGGCAGATCGGCCCGTCCTCGCCGACCTGCACGTGCCCGAGCTCGCCGGCGATGCCGCTGGTGCCGCGGTGGAGGCGGCCCCCCAGCACGATGCCGGCGCCGACACCGCTCGCGACCTTGACGTAGAGGACGTCGGCGAGCCCGCGGGCGGCGCCGCGCTCGACCTCGGCGAGGGCGCCCAGGTTGGCGTCGTTGTCGACGTAGACCGGCAGCCCGAGGCGGCGCTGCAGCTCCTCACCGGGGGAGAGCTCGCGCCAGCCGGGCAGGATGCCGGTGCTGACCCGGGCCGAGCGACGATCGAGCGGCGCCGGCACGCACATGCCGGCGGCGTGCACCTCCGAGCGCTCGAGGCCGGCGGTGCGCAGCGCCGCGCGCACCATCGCGGCCGTGCGGTCGAGCGTGTCGGCCCCGTGGGTGTCGACGTCGACGGCGGCGCAGTCCTCGACCAGGACGTGGCCGGTGCGGTTGGCCACGGCCACGCGCACGTGCCGGTGGCCGACGTCGACCCCGACCACGCCGCCGCTGGGGGCGCTCAGCGTGACCAGCACCGGGGGCCGCCCGCTGCCGCCCTTGTGCGGGCGCGCCTTGTCGGTGGTCTCGGTGACCAGGCCGCCGTCGATCAGCTCGGCCACCAGGCTGGAGACGGTGGTGCGCGACAGGCCGGTGCCGCGCGCCAGGTCGGCGCGGCTCATCGGGCCCCCGGAGAGCAGCGAGGTGACCGCGCGGCGGTTGGCCGTGCGCAGTCGCTCGAGCGACCCGGTGCTGGGGGCGGTCATGCCGGAAGAGCCTAGGCACCTTTCGTCCGGAGAGCGCACTAAAAACCGACTGTTACGCGATCTTTACGCATTGACTCGGCCGATTGCCCGTTCCTACGTTGGCGATGCGCCCTCGGGGGCGCGCCCGGCGGGTCTCGGGACCCTCGGGTCTCCTGAACTCGGGCAAGGAGCATCGAATGTCAACGCACCTCTCTCCACCACGCACCCGCCGTACGCCGCGGCGCCGGGCCGCGTGCGGCGCCCTGGTCGCCGCCGCTGTCACCACCTCGCTGCTGTCGGCGCCGACGGCCGACGCCGAGGCACCCGTTCCGTCCTCGGCACCGCCGTCCGCATCGGGCGCCGAGCGGCTGCCGTACCAGAACCCCCGCCTGTCCACCCCGCGCCGCGTGGCCGACCTCCTCGGCCGGATGACGCTCGCGGAGAAGGTCGGCCAGATGACCCAGGCCGAGCGCGCCGACGTGATCGCCGACCCCAGCCTGGTGACGACGTACGCGCTCGGCAGCGTGCTGTCCGGCGGCGGCTCGGTGCCGGCGCAGAACACCCCGCAGGCGTGGGCCGACACCGTCGACACCCTGCAGCGCGCCGCGCTCGACACCCCGCTCGGCATCCCGCTGCTCTACGGCGTCGACGCGGTGCACGGCCACGGCAACCTCCAGGGCGCCACCGTCTTCCCCCACAACATCGGGCTGGGCGCCACACGCAACCCGCGGCTGCTGGAGAGGATCGGCCACATCACCGCGATCGAGACCCGCGCGTCCGGCCCGCAGTGGAACTTCGCGCCCTGCGTGTGCGTGGCCCGCGACGACAGGTGGGGCCGCACCTACGAGTCGTTCGGCGAGGACCCGCGGCTGGTCAAGCGCCTGGAGACCGTCATCGACGGCCTGCAGGGGCGGCCCGGTCAGCTGCACCGGCGCGACCGCGTGCTCGCCACCGCCAAGCACTACGCCGGCGACGGGCTGACCGACTGGGACACCGGCGAGGGCGACTACACCCTCGACCAGGGCATCAACCGCGTGTCGCGCCAGGAGTTCCGCCGGCTCGCCCTCTCGCCGTACCGCCCGGCGGTCCGGCGCCACCACGTCGGCTCGGTGATGCCGTCGTTCTCCTCGGTCGACTGGACCGAGGACGGTCTCGGCAACCCGGTCAAGATGCACGCCAACCGCGAGCTCCTCACCGACGTGCTCAAGGGCGACCTCGGGTTCGACGGCCTGGTGATCTCCGACTGGCTGGCCATCGGCCAGCTCCCCGGCACCTACGCCGAGCAGGTCGCGGCGTCCGTCAACGCCGGTGTCGACATGTTCATGGAGCCCGGTCGCTACCAGCAGTTCGTCACCACGCTGACCGCCGCCGTGGAGAGCGGTGCGGTGCCGATGAGCCGCATCGACGACGCGGTCTCGCGGATCCTGACGGCGAAGTTCGAGCTCGGGCTCTTCGAGAGGCCGATGACGGACCGCACCAACATCCGGACGATCGGCAGCGCGGCGCACCGTCGTGTCGCACGCCAGGCGGTCGCGCAGTCGCAGGTGCTGCTGCGCAACAAGCAGCGCACGCTGCCGCTGAGGCCCCGCCGCCAGCCGGTCTACGTCGCCGGCAGCAACGCCGACAACATCGGCAACCAGGCGGGCGGCTGGACCCTCACCTGGCAGGGCGGCTCGACGAACGTGATCCCCGGGCAGACGATCCTCGAGGGGATCCAGGACGCCACGGACGCGCCCGTCCGCTTCAGCGAGACGGCGTCGAGGCCGGTGCCGCGTGGCGCCGCGGGCGTCGTCGTGGTCGGCGAGACGCCGTACGCCGAGGGCTTCGGCGACGTCGGGGGACCCGAGTGGGCCTACGACCCCGGCGACAACGGGGTGCCGCGGCCGGAGCAGACGATGCTCCTGTCGAAGGCGGACAAGAAGGCGATCCGCACCGTCTGCGCCCGGGCGGCGAGCTGCACCGTGCTGGTGGTGTCCGGGCGCCCGATGGTGATCCCGCGGCCGCTGCTCACGCAGGTCGACGCGCTCGTCGCGTCGTGGCTGCCCGGGGGAGAGGGCGGCGGCGTCGCCGACGTGCTCTTCGGCCGCAAGCCCTTCACCGGCAGGCTGCCCGTCACCTGGCCGCGGTCGGTAGCGCAGGAGCCGATCAACGTCGGGGACGCCGACTACGACCCGCTCTACCCGTTCGGCTGGGGTCTGCGGACGCGTCGCTGAGGTCCCTGCCCGTCGTGCCCCGGACGCCGGTAGCGTCCGGGGCATGACGGTGACGAGGTTCCGGGGTCCGGTGCTGCCCGACGGCGAGGCGCGCGACCTGTACGTGGTCGACGGCCGCATCACCTACGAGGCCCACCCCGGTGCCGACACCGTGGCCGAGGGCTGGATCGTCCCGGGACTGGTCGACGCGCACTGCCACCTCGGCCTCGACGACCACGGGGCCGTCGGCGAGGCCACCACCGAGGAGCAGGCCGTCGCCGACCGCGACGCCGGCGCCCTGCTGATCCGCGACTGCGGCTCGGCGGCCGACACCGCCTGGATCCACGGCCGCGAGGACCTGCCCCGCCTGGTCCGCGCCGGACGCCACATCGCCCGCACGCGGCGCTACATCCGCAACTACGCCCACGAGGTCGAGCCGGAGGACCTCACGGCGTACGTCGTGCGGGAGGCGAAGCGCGGCGACGGCTGGGTCAAGCTGGTCGGCGACTGGATCTCCCGCGAGGAGGGCGACCTGGCGCCGTCGTTCCCGGCCGAGGCCTTCGCCGCGGCGATCGCCGCCGCGCACGAGCACGGCGCCAAGGTGACCGCGCACTGCTTCGGGCAGGGCGTGCTGCCGGGACTGGTCGAGGCCGGCATCGACTGCATCGAGCACGGCACCGGCCTGTCCACCGAGCTCGTGGTGGCGATGGCCGAGCGCGGCATCGCGCTGGTGCCGACGGTGATGCAGCTCGACAAGTTCCCGGAGTACGCCGAGGCCGGCGCCGAGCGCTTCCCCGACTACTCCGCGACGATGACCGACCTCTTCGCCCGCCGCCGCGACACGATCATGACCGCCTACGAGGCCGGCGTCAGCCTCTACGCCGGCTCCGACGGTGGCGGCGTGGCCCGCCACGGCAACCTCGCCGGCGAGGTCCTGGCGATGGCCGAGCTCGGCCTCCCCGCGGAGTACGCCCTCGGCGCCGCCTCCTGGCGCGGACGCGAGTGGCTCGGCTTCGACGGCCTCGAGGAGGGCGCGTCGGCCGACTTCGTCGTCTACGACCGCGACCCCCTCACCGACCTCACCGCCCTCCACGACCCCCACCGCGTCGTGCTCCGCGGCACCGTCGTCGCCTAGAAGCCTCCGCCGGTCTACCGCCGGTGGTTGAGGTGCGAGCGCAGCGAGCCTCGAAACCACACCTCCGGTGGTCGAGCAGCGAGGAGCGCCAGCGACGAGCGTCCGTCGAGACCCGGTGAGCCGACCGCGGACCGACCCTACGGTGGTTGAGGTGCGAGCGCAGCGAGCCTCGAAACCGCCCAACCGGTGGTCGAGCAGTGAGGAGCGCCAGCGACGAGCGTCCGTCGAGACCCCGTGAGCCGACCGCCGAGCTGACCCACGGTGGTTGAGGTGCGAGCGCAGCGAGCCTCGAAACCGCCCAACCGGTGGTCGAGCAGCGAGGAGCGCCAGCGACGAGCGCCCGTCGAGACCCCGTGAGCCGCACGCCCAGCGGCGACCCACGGTGGTTGAGGTGCGAGCGCAGCGAGCCTCGAAACCACACCACCGGTGGTCGAGCGCCCGTCGAGACCCCGTGACCCGACCGCCGAGCCGACCCCACGGTGGTTGAGGTGCGAGCGCAGCGAGCCTCGAAACCACCTGATGTGTGCGGGGCTGGTGTTGGCCCGCGCGCTAGCAGCCCGGGTCTCGGCGTCAAGGATCGCCTTCGGCGCCCGCTTCGCGGCGGCCTACGGCCGTCCTTGACTCCGAGCCTCTCCCGGGCTGCTGGGACGGCGCACGGGCGGCGACGGCTTCGCCGCGCCGCCCGCAAACAGCGCGGGCCCCGCTAATCGGTCACCTACGTCGGCAGTTCGAGCTCCGGGCGGAGGTCTTCACGCTCAGCTGGCCCGGGCTGGTGACCAACTGCCGACGCTGAGTGTCGGTTGTCGCACCACCAGTCACACCAGCCCCGGTCCGGCCCCGAGGAGATAGCCAGAGGTGCGGGGGTCTCGACGGGCGCTCGTCGCTCGCGCTCCTCGCTGCTCGACCACCGGTTGGGTGGTTTCGAGGCTCGCTGCGCTCGCACCTCAACCACCGGAGCTTGGCGTTCGGGGCGCCGGCTCCCGACGGAGGTCAGGCCTCGGAGCGGGGGCGGCCGGAGGCGAAGAGGACGGTGGTGACGATGAGGACGACGAGGCCGCCGCCACCGAGGAAGAGCGGGACGAAGATGGTGGCGAGGAGGCCGAGGACGAAGCTGTCGATGGCGGGGGCGGGGCCGACGATGACGGTGCCGTCGCCGGTGCAGGTGACCTCGACGGTGCCGGAGCCGGCGTCGAAGGTGGCCTGGCCGGTCCAGTCGTCTCCACCCTCGGAGCGGGTGAAGTTGCCGGTGACGGGGCGGGTGGGGACGGCGTCGCCCGTCTCGGGGTCGACGACCTCGCACTCCTGGGCGTAGGCGTCGTCGGTCCACAGCATCCGGCGCTCGTCGCCCTCGAGGCTCACGGTGGCCGTCCGTCCGTCGGCGCGCACGGTGGCGTCGGAGTCCAGGAACCCGCCGAGGGTCCACACGAAGAGGCTCACGCCCGCCACGACAGCGGCGACGAGGAGCGCGGCGCCGACCACGAACCACCATGTGCTCGGGCGTCGGCGGCGCGCCACCGGCGCGGGTCCGTACGGTGGGTGCGGTGGCGGGGTCACCGGCTCAGCCTGCCCGATTTCCTCTGGCTCGCGCACCTCTGGCAGAATCGGCCGCTGAGTCCTGCGCGCCCGGTCCCTCTCACCCGGACGCCGCAGAGCCCTTCGAAGCTGCGGCCCCGTGTGTTCCCCACCCGGAGCTGCCATCTTCACCCACCACGAACCTCAAGGAGACACCACAACCGTGGCCGTCAAGATCCGTTTGAAGCGCCTGGGCAAGGTCCGGGTGCCGCAGTACCGCATCGTCGTCGTCGACTCGCGCAAGAAGCGCGACGGCAAGGTGATCGAGGAGATCGGCAAGTACCACCCCAAGGAGGACCCGAGCTACATCAGCGTCGTGTCCGACCGGGCGGCGTACTGGCTGGGTGTCGGCGCGCAGCCGACCGAGGCCGTGGCCAAGATCCTCAAGATCACCGGCGACTGGCAGTCCCACAAGGGCATCTCCGGCACCGAGGGCACCCTCAAGGTGGCCGAGCCCAAGCGGGACAAGCAGGAGATCTTCAACGAGGCGCTGAAGGAGTCGGCCAACGAGCCGAAGGCCGAGGCGACCACCAAGAAGAAGGCCGAGAAGAAGTCCGAGAAGAAGGCCGAGCCGGCCGAGGAGACCACCGAGGCGCCTGCCGCCGACGAGGCCCCCGCTGCTGAGACCCCGGAGGGCGCGGCCGCTGAGGCCGAGGCCACCGAGACGAAGGCCTGAGCGCCATGCTCGCCGACGCGCTCGAGCACCTCGTCCGGGGTGTCGTCGACAACCCCGACGACGTGTCCGTGCGCGACAAGCAGCTGCGTCGCGGCTCGATCCTCGAGGTCCGGGTGCACCCCGACGACCTCGGCAAGGTCATCGGCCGCGGCGGTCGTACGGCGTCCGCGTTCCGCACCGTCGTCTCCGCCCTCGCGGGCAAGGCCGGCGCGCGGATCGACTTCGTGGACGTCGACCGGCGTCGCTGAACCGCTCGAACCGCTTGAATGGGTGCCGTCCTCCGGGACGGCACCCGTTCTGCGTCCAGGAGGAGATTCGTGAGCACCATCGACGTCGTCGTCGGCCGCATCGGCAAGCCGCACGGCATCCGCGGTGAGGTCACCCTCGACCTGCGCACCGACGAGCCGGAGCGACGCTTCGCCGCGGGCGCCACGCTCGAGCTGCAGAAGCCGACGGGGTCTGCGTTCCCGCACCGCACGCTCACGGTGACCCGCACGCGCTGGCACCAGACCCGGCTGCTGGCGACGTTCGAGGAGCTCACGACCCGCAACGACGCCGAGGCGGCGCGCGGGGTCATGCTCGTGGCCAGCGTCGACCCGGACGAGACGCCCGAGGACCCCGACGAGTACTACGACCACCAGATCGTCGGCCTGGCGGCGTACGACGTCGACGGGCGCGAGCTCGGCGTCGTCACCGCGATCGCCCACGGCGGTGCGCAGGACCTGCTGACCGTCACCACGCCCGACGGCCACGAGGGCCTGGTGCCGTTCGTCAAGGCGCTGGTGCCCGAGGTCGACATCGCGGCCGGCCGGCTGGTCGTCGCCGACCGCCCCGGGCTCGTGACGCCCCTGGAGGACGACGCGTGAGGCTCGACTACCTCACGATCTTCCCCGACTACTTCGCCCCGCTGGCGCTCTCGCTGCCCGGCAAGGCACGCGACAGCGGCCTGCTCGACGTGCACGTCCACGACCTCCGGCAGTGGGCGCACGATCGTCACCACACCGTCGACGACACCCCCTACGGTGGCGGGGCCGGCATGGTGATGAAGCCCGAGCCCTGGGGAGAGGCGCTCGACGCTCTCGACCTTGACGGGTCGGACGGCGTCACGCTCGTCGTGCTCACGCCCTCCGGCGCGCCCTTCACCCAGGCGGTGGCGCGCGAGCTCGCGACACGCGAGCGCTTGGTCTTCGCGTGCGGGCGCTACGAGGGCATCGACCAGCGGGTGCTCGACCACGCCGCCACCCGGGTCGAGGTGCGCGAGGTCTCCGTCGGCGACTACGTCCTCAACGGCGGCGAGGTGGCCGCGCTGGCCGTGACCGAGGCGGTGGTGCGGCTGCTTCCGGGCTTCATGGGCAACGCCGCGTCGCTCACCGAGGAGTCCCACGAGGACGGCCTGCTGGAGTACCCCGTCTACACCAAGCCCGTCTCCTGGCGCGGCCTCGACGTCCCCGACGTCCTGCTGTCCGGCGACCACGGGCGCATCGCCCGCTGGCGGCGGGACCAGGCGGAGCGGCGTACGGCGCAGCGCCGGCCCGACCTGCTCAGCCCGAGCACGGTCGTGGGGGAGTGGGAGATCGTCCCGGCCACCCGCGGCGACGCGGGGGAGCTGCTGACCCTGCAGCGCGCCTGCTGGCTGCAGGAGGCGGTCGCCAACGAGAGCGTGAGCGGCATCCCGGCGCTGCACGAGTCCTACGACGACGTCGTGTCGGGCATCGCCGAGTGGACGACCTTCGTGGTCCGCGTGGGCGGTCGCCTCGTCGGTGCCGTGCGCGGGAGGATGGAGGGCGCCGCCTGGGACATCGGGCGGGTCATGGTCGCTCCGGACCTGCAGGGCCGCGGCCTCGGGCGGGTGCTGCTGGAGCACATCCAGGCGGTCGCGCCGGCCGAGGCGACGTCGTACGTGCTGTTCACCGGGGCCCGCAGCACCGTCAACCTGCGGATGTACAAGAAGGCCGGGTTCCGGCTGCGGACCGACCTCCCCGCGCCCCCGCTCGCGGTGGTGCTCACCAAGCCACGGCCGCGGCCGCGCTGAGGGCTCCGGTGGGGGCTGCGGTGAGGGCCGGCCGATTTCCAGCGCGGGCCGGCGTTGTGGCAGACTCGACCCTCGGTCCAAGTCGGCCGAAGGTCCGCTCCGAAGCACACCCGGAGGGACCGCGTCGGGCTCCTGCCACAGGGGGAGCCTCGCGCCGCCGGCCAGCACGGCTTGACCACACCGTTCGACCCATCCGATACCGCGGCTGACCTGTGGCACTCGCGAGGAGAATCATGACCAACCTCATCACCGACCTGGCCAACGCCAGCAAGCGCGACGACGTCCCCGCCTTCCGGGCCGGCGACACCATCAAGGTCCACGTCAAGGTCGTCGAGGGCAGCCGCTCGCGTGTCCAGATCTTCCAGGGCGTCGTCATCCGCGTCCAGGGCTCCGGCATCGGCCGCACCTTCACCGTCCGCAAGGTCTCCTTCGGCGTCGGCGTCGAGCGCACCTTCCCGCTGCACTCCCCGATCTTCGAGGAGGTCGAGGTCGTCACCCGCGGTGACGTGCGTCGCGCGAAGCTCTACTACCTGCGCAACCTGCGCGGCAAGGCCGCCAAGATCAAGGAGCGCCGCGACGTCTGAGCCGGCGTTCCTCTCGGAACTCCTCTCTAGACTCTGCGCGTGAGCCACGACCGGGACGAGCCCCTCGACCTCGACGGGCCCGACGACCGGACCGATGGCGTCGCCGTGCGCGAGAACGACCTCTCCGAGGCCGACGACGCGCACGGCGACGCCGAGGCTCCCGAGCGCCGTCGCCGGCTCCCCATCTGGCAGGAGACCATCCTGCTGCTGGGCGTCGCGGTGGTGCTCGCGATCGTCATCAAGGCGCTGTTCGTCCAGGCGTTCTACATCCCGTCGGAGTCGATGGAGCCCGGCCTGGTCGAGAACGACCGGATCCTGGTCCAGAAGGTCTCCTACTGGTTCGGAGGCTCCCCGTCGCGCGGCGACGTCGTCGTCTTCGAGGATCCGGGCGGCTGGCTCGACGCCGCCGACAGCGCCGGCCCGACCAACGTCGTCGGCAAGGCCATGGAGAAGATCGGCCTGTACCCCTCCGGCGGCCACCTCGTGAAGCGGGTCATCGGCGTCGCCGGCGACACCCTCGAGTGCTGCGACGACGAGGGTCGGCTGCTGCTCAACGGCAAGCCGCTCGAGGAGGACGACTACGTCCAGGCCGAGCAGGGCGTCGAGTGCCGCGGCCCCATGCCGGGGTGCGACTGGAAGGTCGGCCCGATCCCCGAGGGGCAGCTGTTCGTGATGGGCGACAACCGCAACCACTCCAGCGACTCCTCGGCCCACCTGTGCACCGCCAGCATGACCGACTGCACCCTCAACCCCTACGTCGACGCCGACCTCGTGGTCGGCAAGGTCTTCGTGCTCGCGTGGCCGCGCGACCGCTTCGACTGGCTCGACCGGCCCGAGACCTTCTCCGACGTCCCGGCGCCCACCACGTCGACGAAGTGACGTCGTGAGCCAGCTGCCACGGGGCCTGACGGTCCGTCGCGACGCCGGTCTCTACGGCTACGAGCGGGCGCTGCGCCGCCACGGGATCGAGCCCATCGCGGGCGTCGACGAGGCCGGTCGTGGCGCCTGCGCGGGCCCGCTGGTGGCCGGCGCGGCGATCCTGCCCGCCGGCAAGGCCGGCATCATCCCGGGCCTTGCCGACTCCAAGCTGCTCACCGAGAAGGCTCGCGAGCGCTGCTACGAGCAGGTCGTACGTCGCGCGTCCGCGTGGGCGGTCGTCGTGGTCAGCCACGAGGAGTGCGACCGGCTCGGCATGCACGTCGCGAACGTCGAGGCGCTGCGCCGGGCCGTGGCGCTGCTGGACCTGCCGCCGGCGTACGTCCTGACCGACGGGTTCCCCGTCGACGGACTCGGCGTGCCGGGCCTGGCGGTCTGGAAGGGCGACCAGGTCGCGGCCTGCATCGCGGCGGCGTCGGTGCTGGCCAAGGTGACCCGCGACCGGCTGATGACCGAGCTCGACCGCGAGTGGCCGGCCTACGACTTCAAGACCCACAAGGGCTACATCACCGAGGTGCACTCCGCGGCCCTGGAGGAGCACGGCCCCTCGCCGGTCCACCGGATGCGCTTCGTCAACGTACGGCGAGCGGCCGGCCTGGAGCCGGCCCTCGGGGAGCCCCTCTCAGATCCGCTGGGGCAGCCCGAAGGTCGTGCGCACGCCGGGTGAGAACAGCACCGAGTCGGGCGGTCCGTCGGTGAGGCCCGGCAGCCCGGCGTCGGCGACGAGCTGGTCGTCGAGGTGGGTCAGCCGTGCCTGGTGCAGGGGCCACGGCCCGTGGGTGTTGGGCACCCACCAGGTGCGCCCGAGCGCACGGGTGTGCAGCCCGAACCGGGCGGTCAGGAAGAGGTGCAGCCCGGTCGGCTCCGCCACCGGCTCGCCCACCACGACCTCGATGCGGGTGCGCGGCCGACGTCCGGTGCGCCGGCGCGACTCGTAGGACACCCAGGCGCCCGTCGGGTCGCCCGCGAGCAGGGGGGTCCCCGACATCCGAGCCCACTTGTAGGGCACCCCGAACGACGCGACGGCGGCCGCCGACACCACGGCCCGCTCCGCCTCGAGCGAGGCGAACACCACGCCGCGACGCCCGGCGTCGTCGACGCCGTACAGCCGGACGTTGGTCTCGAGGAAGTCGCCCAGCCACGGCACCGCCCGGGTGTCGCCCAGTCCGGCCCCGACCATGCGGAACGGGATCAGCCCCACCCAGGTGCTGCCGTCGTGCACGTCCGGGCGCACGCCCGGCGGCATCAGCGGCGCCACGACGGCCGGATCGGCCCTCCAGTGCAGGAACGTGATGTCGCGCCACCACTGGTGCATGATCTGCCGCGTCGGCAGCGGCGGCCCCTGGTCGACGATCTCCTGCGGTGTCGACCGCGTCCCGTCGCTCCCGGCTGTGGCCACACGTCTACGATGCCAGTGCGGTGGGCATCCGGACCGCGCGCGACCCGACGACGACCCGCAGGAGTGCAGATGAGCGCCGAGGAGCTCGAGAAGTACGAGACCGAGCAGGAGCTCACCCTCTACCGCGAGTACCGCGACGTCGTCGGCATCTTCAAGTACGTCGTCGAGACCGACCGCCGCTTCTACCTGTGCAACCAGGTCGACGTGAAGGCCCGCACCGAGGCCGGTGACGTCTTCTTCGAGGTCTCGATGACCGACGCGTGGGTCTGGGACATGTACCGCCCGGCCCGCTTCGCCAAGAACGTCAAGGTCCTGACCTTCAAGGACGTGAACGTCGAGGAGCTCAACACCTCGGAGATCGACCCGCCCAAGGGCTAGCCGCTCCGCGGGCTCCGCAGGCCCTCCCGGGCGAGGATCTCCTCGAGGACACCGAGCTCGTCGGCCGGCGTCTGGTCCGTGCCCTCGAGCCGCTGGTTGATCTCCCACCACCACTCGCGGACCGACTCCTCGAGCCCCTGCCCTGGAGGCAGCCGCAGGTACCAGCGCCTGCCGCGCGGCCGGGCAGGCACGCCGGCGTCGGCGAGCAGGTGGTCCAGGTCGTCGTCGACGTCCGCCTGCTCCTGCGGTGTGCGGGGTCGGGTCCAGGTGTCCTGCGTCCCCGACTGCTCCCGCGTGACCCGCGCCAGCGGCGGGTCCCCGGCCGGTGAGCTCGCGGCCCGGTCGCGGCGCAGGCACCAGAGCGCGAGGACGGCGAGGCCGTACTCGTCCACCTCGTGCCAGGCCTCCCCGTGCGCGGCGGCGTCGGGGGGGCGCTCGAGGAACGGCACCTCCTGCCAGGGACTGCTTCCGCTCATCTGGCCAGGATGACGGCCGCTCGCCGATCCGGGAAGACCCCGTCCGGGCCACCTTCCGTCCACAGCCGGGTCCTGCCGTGGGGTTCGTCCCCAGGGCCCGAGCGCGCGGGGGCCGACTGTCCTGCCTCCGGTCGAGGCTGTCCTGCGAGGAGGTCGGCGATGACGACGACAGCAGCGAGCAAGCAGGCCCTGGGTGCCTACGGAGAGACGGTGGCCGCGCGTCACCTGGTCGCGGCGGGGTTGAGCCTGCTCGACCGCAACTGGCGGTGCGAGGAGGGCGAGGTCGACCTGGTGCTGCGGGAGGGCGCGGTGCTGGTGGTGTGCGAGGTCAAGACCCGCACCAGCGACGTGTGCGGCTCGCCGCACGAGGCGATCTCGCGGGCCAAGCTCGACCGGCTGCACCGGTTGGCGCAGCGGTGGGCCGACGACCACGGGGTGCGGCCGCCGGAGACCCGCATCGACCTGGTCGCGGTGCTGCGGCCGCCGCGCGGGGCGGCGCTCGTCGAGCACGTGCGGGGGATCGGCTGATGCCGTTCGCGACCACGCACACCGTGTCCCTGCACGGCGCGATGGGGCACCTCGTCGACGTCCAGGCCGACGTGTCGCCCGGACAGGTCGGCACGACCCTGGTGGGGCGGCCCGACGCCTCGCTGAGCGAGGCCCGCGACCGGTGCCGGATGGCGGTGATCAACAGCGAGCTCGGCTGGCCGAGCACCAAGCGGATCACGATCCTGCTCTCGCCCGCCGACCTGCTCAAGCGCGGGAGCCACTTCGACCTGGCCATCGCGGTCGCGGTGGTGGCGGCCGACGGCCGGCTGCCGGTCGCGCAGCTGCAGGCCACCGGCTTCATCGGCGAGCTGACCCTCGACGGCGGGCTGCGCTGCGTGCCGGGGGTGCTGCCGATGGTGCTGGCGGCCGCGGAGCGGGGGATCGCGCGGGTGTTCGTGCCCGAGCCGCTGGCCCGCGAGGCCTCCATGGTCCCCGGCATGGACGTGTTCGGGATGCGCTCGCTGGCCCAGGTCGTGGCGGAGCTCCAGGGCGAGGACGTCCCCGAGGCGCCGCCCGTGCCGCCGATGTCCGGCAGCCAGCTGCTCGCGTGGCGCGGCGCCGAGCGGCTCGAGGAGGTCGACCTGGCCGACCTGCGGGGGATGGCCGACGCCAAGTACGCCGTCGAGGTGGCCGCGGCGGGCGGCCACCACCTGCTGCTCTCGGGCCCCAAGGGCAGCGGCAAGACCAGTATCGCCGAGCGGATCCCGACGATCCTGCCGCCGCTCACGACCGAGGAGGCCCTCGAGCTGACGGCGATCCACTCGCTCGCCGGCACCCTCGACCCGGGCGACGGGCTCCTCACCGCAGCGCCCTACGCCGCTCCCCACCACGACGCGAGCAAGGCGGCGCTGATCGGCGGCGGCAGCGGCCACATCCGCCCCGGCGAGATCAGCCGGGCCCACTGCGGGGTCCTGTTCCTCGACGAGTTCCCGCTGTTCCGGGCCGACGTCATCGAGGCGCTGCGCCAGCCCCTCGAGAGCGGCGACGTCACCATCGCGCGGCGCGAGGAGCTGGTGACGCTGCCCGCGCGCGGGATGCTCGTGCTGGCCAGCAACCCCTGTCCCTGTGGGGAGTACCACCCCCGGGCGAGCAACAACCGCTGCACGTGCGCGGAGCGCGTCCGTCGCGACTACCGCGCCAAGATCACCGGCCCCTTGGCCGACCGGATCGACATCGTGCGCCACGTCGAGCCCGTGGCCCCGCACGAGCAGGCCGACCGGTTCGCGATCGTCGAGCCGTCGGCGGTGGTGCGGGCGCGCGTCGCGGCCGCGCGCCTGCTCCAGGCCGAGCGCTACGCCGAGCGCAGCTGGCGGCTCAACGCCCACGCGCCCGGGCCGGTGCTGCGCGAGGCCTGGCCGCTCGAGCCCGAGGCGCAGCGCCTGCTCGACGACGAGCTGTTCTCCGGCCGGCTCAGCAGCCGCGGCGCCGTCCGGGTCCACCGGGTCGCGTGGACGGTGGCCGACCTGACCGCCGTCCGCAGCGGTGAGGCGGTGACGCCCGGCGTCGAGGAGGTGCAGACGGCGCTGCTCCTGCGGACGGCCGAGCCGTTGCCCCACCGACGGCTGGAGGTGAGGGCGGGATGAGCGACGACGCCGAGCGGCTGGCCCGGGCCGCCCTGAGCCGGCTGGCCGAGCCGGGCGACCCCCGCCTGACCGGGCTCGTCGCCGAGCTCGGCGCGCCCCGGCTGCACGAGCTCCTGGTGCGGGAGCGCGACCCCGGCGGGATGCTCACCGACGTCGCCGCCCGCCTGGCCTCCAGCGACCCCGAGCGGGAGCTCGACCGGGCGCGACGGCTCGGGCTGCGCTTCGTGATCCCCTCCGACGAGGAGTGGCCCGGCCAGGTGGGCGACCTCGTCCTCGCCGGGACGATGCACGAACGAGGCGGGCCGCCGATCGGGCTCTGGGTGCGCGGCCCTCTCCGGCTCGACTCGCTGCGCGGCTCGGTGGCCATCGTGGGCGCCCGCTCGGCCACCGGCTACGGCACCCAGGTCGCGGGCGAGCTGGCCGCGGTGACGGCGCGCTCGGGTCGGCCCGTCATCTCGGGGGCGGCTTTCGGGATCGACCAGGCGGCCCACCGCGGCGCGATCGCCATGGACGCCCCGACGGTCGCGGTCCTGGCCTGCGGCGCCGACCGCGTCTACCCCGCCGCCCACCAGCAGCTGATCGAGCACATCGCCACGACCGGGGCGGTCGTGTCCGAGGCGCCGCCGGGGTGCGCGCCCACGCGGATCCGCTTCCTCGCCCGCAACCGGCTCATCGCGGCCCTCTCCCGAGGGACGGTCGTGGTGGAGGCGGCGGCGCGCAGCGGGGCGCTCAACACCGCCGGCTGGGCGGCTCGACTCAACCGGCTGGTCCTCGGCGTGCCCGGCCCGGTGACCAGCCCGCTCTCCCAGGGGGTGCACCACCTGCTGCGGCAGGGAGCGGCGAGCCTGGTCACGTCCGGGCAGGAGGTGCTCGAGATGGTCGGGGAGTCGGGAGCCGGCCTGGCCGCCGAGCCGCGCGGGGAGACCCGGGCCCGCGACCGGCTGAGCTCGCGGCACCGGCAGGTGCTCGACGCGGTGCCGGTCGCTCACGCCGCCCCCACCGACTCGGTCGCCCGCACCGCCGGGCTCGGGGTCGTCGAGGTGCGCTCGGCCCTGTCCTACCTCCTCAGGACCGGACTGGTGGTGCAGGACGACGACGGCTGGCGCCTCGCCGCCCTGGCCCAGACGTGAACGGGGGAGGTGGCCGAGGCAGGTCTGAACCGGGCTGGCGGGGCGGCGAAGCGAGCCCTAGTGTCCCCAGATGGGCACGACGATGACCATGAACCGTGTGATCCACGCGGCCGTGCGGCGCGACCTCGACCGGTTGGAGTCGGCGCTGGCGGACTTCCCGGCGGGGGACGCGGCCCGGGCGGCGGCCCTGCAGCGTGCCTACGGCGAGCTCCGACATCAGCTGCACCACCACCACGTCGGCGAGGACACCCACATCTGGCCGATGCTGGCCGGGTTCGGTGTCGACGCGGGGCTGCTGTCCGCGATGGAGTCCGAGCACCACGCGATGGCCGAGTCCCTGACGTCGGTGACCACGGCCGTCGACGCCCTCGCGGGCGACCCCAGCGCGGAGCGGGCCGCCATGGCGCGGGTGCGTGTCGCCGACGCCCGCGAGGTGATCGACCAGCACCTCACCCACGAGGAGAACGACCTGGAGCCGGTGCTCCTGCCCTACCTGGACACCCCCGAGTGGCACGAGACGGAGAAGAAGCTGCGCTCCGCGCCGCCGCGGGTGGCGGGGGAGTTCTTCGCGTGGCTGCAGGACGGAATGGAGCCCGAGCACCGCGCGTTCCTGCGGCAGAGCGTGCCGCGGCCGGTGACCTTCGTGCTCACCCGCGTGCTCGGACGCCGCTACCGCCGGGAGGTCGCGCCGACCTGGCGCGCCTGAGGGGCGTCAGTCGAGGTCGAGCGTGCGAGCGAGGAAGTCGCTGCGGAACACGCCGTCCGGGTCGACCCGCTGGGCCAGCGCGCGGAAGTCCTCGAACCGCGGGTAGAGGGGCCGCAGCTCGTCGGCACCCGCGACGAAGCACTTGCCCCAGTGGGGCCGGGCGCCCAGCGGCAGCAACGCCTCCTCGATCGCGGGCAGGACGGCGTAGACGGCCGGCACGTCGCGGACCCAGGTGAAGTGCAGCGCCACGGCGTCGACGTCGTAGGCGCCGCTGAGCCAGAGCCGGTCGGCGGCGACGGTGCGCACCTCGCTGACCTGCAGCAGCGGGCCGAACCGGCCCGCCAGCGAGCGCAGCGCGGCGACCGCCTCGAGGGCGCGTGCGCGCGGCACGAGGTACTCGCTCTGCAGCTCCTCGCCCCGGCTCGGGGTGAACGCCATCCGGAAGTGCGGCAGCCGCTCGTGCCACGGGCCCGGGACGCCCCCTTGGTCGGTGACGGCCTCCAGGTCGGCGCCCGTGAGCATGTGCAGCGTGCCGACCGCCGCCGGCGCGCCGAACAGGTCCGTCGGCGGCGTGGTGTCGCGGCTCTTGAGCCACACCTGGGCGACGTCGGCGCCGGCCCAGTCGGTGAACAGGCTGACGCTTCCGGCGCTGGCGGTGAGCTCGTCGAAGCGCTCCAGCGCGACGCCCCACGGCAGGTCGGTGTAGAGGTCCTGGCGCACGTCGTAGGTGGGCTCGACGTCGAGCGTCACGTGGGTCGCGACGCCGAGGGCGCCGAGGGCGACGACGTGCCCGTCGAAGTCGGGGTCGCCGCGACGGACGGACCGCAGGGTCCCGTCGGCGCTCACCAGGTCCAGCCCCGCGACGGCCGCGGCGAGCGAGCCGATGCGGTCGCCCGAGCCGTGCGTCCCGGTGGCCACGGCTCCCGCCACCGAGATGTGGGGGAGCGAGGCCATGGTCGCCAGCGCCCAGCCCTGGGCGTGCAGCTCGGCCGCCAGCCGCCCGTAGGTGACCCCGCCCGACACCCGCACCTGGCGGCGCTCGGCGTCGACGGCGATCTCCGCGGGCAGGTCGGCCGTCACGACCAGGTCGCCGGCGGTGTCGGCGACGTCGGTGAAGGAGTGCCGCGACCCGAGGGCGTGGACCCGCTCGGCGCCGGCGACGACCGCCTGCAGCTCCTCCACGGTGGTGGGGCGGTGGACCCGCGCGGCCGCGAAGCGGTGGTTACCGGACCAGTTCGTCAGCACCGGGACATCATCCCTCCCGCGGAAAGCCCCGACCGCGCGCCCTCCCACGGCGCCGCCACTGCCCGCCTCGGCGCGGGACGCCGACGCCCGGGGCGCGCGCTCCTACGCTGGGACGGTGAGCCCCGAGACCCCCGACGCCGCCGCCGACGCGGGGCTGCTGCCCGAGCAGATGGCGCGGGTCCTGGGCGAGTACGAGCGGCACCTGGTCTCCGAGCGCGACCTCACCGCGCACACCGTGCGGGCCTACTCCGCCGACATCGCAGGCCTCCTGGAGCACGCCACCCGCCTCGGCTGCACCGGCGTCGGCGAGCTCGACCTCCGCACCCTGCGCAGCTGGCTGGCCAAGCAGCAGACCATGGGCCTGTCGCGCACGACGCTGGCGCGCCGCGCGACGGCCGCCCGGGTGTTCACCGCCTGGCTGGCCCGCACCGGTCGCGCGCCGGCCGACGTGGGTGCCTCGCTCGGCTCCCCGAAGCCGCACAAGTCGCTGCCCCCGGTCCTGCGCGCCGACGAGGCCGAGGACCTCATCGCCGCCGCGGCCGCGATCGCCGACGACGGCAGCGCCGTCGGGCTGCGCGACGTCGCGATGCTCGAGCTGCTCTACGCCACCGGCATCCGGGTCGGCGAGCTCGTGGGGCTCGACCTGGACGACGTCGACCGCGACCGCAACGTCGTGCGGGTGTTCGGCAAGGGCCGCAAGGAGCGGTCGGTGCCGTTCGGGAGGCCCGCGGCACGGGCGCTGGACTTCTGGCAGCGCCAGGGCCGCCCGCAGCTCCTCGTGGCGGGCTCCGGGCCGGCGCTCTTCCTGGGCGCGCGCGGTCGGCGGATCGACCCCCGGGCGGTGCGGACCCTGGTGCACCAGCGGATCGCGGCGGTGCCGGGCGCTCCCGACATCGGGCCGCACGGCCTGCGCCACACCGCGGCCACGCACCTGCTGGAGGGCGGCGCCGACCTGCGCTCGGTGCAGGAGCTGCTGGGGCACGCGTCGCTGGCGACCACCCAGCTCTACACGCACGTCACGACCGACCGGCTGCGGCGGGCCTACCAGCAGGCCCACCCCCGCGCCTGACGCCGAGCGCATCACGGGCCCCGGTCGATCGCGTCGCCGCCCGGCCCGGCCGCCCGCCCGACCGTGGTGGGCCGCGCCGGCGTGACCGCCGGGGAGTGCGACCACAGCGGGAGCAGACGCACGGGGCCGCCCCCGACGAGCAGGAGGGGGTCGAGGTAGGTCTCGCCCTCGATCCAGCCCCAGTGGAGGCAGGCCCGGGGGAAGCAGTGGGACCGCGGGAGCTGCAGGCTGCCGAGACGGTCGCCGGCGGCGACCACGTCGCCGACGCCCACCTGGGCGACGACCGGCTCGTAGGTGGTGCGGGTGGGTCCGTGGCCGACGACGACCACGCCCCGGCCGGCCAGCGGACCGGCGTAGAGGACGCGCCCGGGCAGGGCGGAGCGCACCGGCTGACCCACGCTGCCGGCGAGGTCGACCCCGCGGTGTCCGGGCCCGTAGGGGTCGGCCGGCGGGTCGAAGTCGGCGACGACCTCGGGCGTCGGCCGGAGTGGCCAGACGCCGACGGGCAGTGGGTCCCCGGGCTCGCCGGAGGCCGCGCTGCCCCCCAGCAGGGAGAGCGCGACGCCCAGGACGACGGTGACGAGCCCGGGGACCCGGATCGGGAGGACGGAGACCATGCGTCGAGACTGCTCCGGCGTGGGGACGGCCGGGCCGGGCTCGGGCCCGTCCTGGGGAGGACGGGCGCCGCGGGGCGTCCTGTGGACGACAGGTGGCCCGCGGATCGGCAGGTCAGGTCAGGGCGGGGCGGTCAGGTCAGGGGGCGCCGCGGGGCTCGTCGTGCTCGCGGACCTCGCTGAGCTCGTCGACGACCAGCAGGTCGTGGCGGACCTGTCCGGCGCGGAACGACGCGCGGCCGATCATGTGGCTGGAGACGACGCTGGCGGCCATCTGCAGCAGCACGACCAGCATCAGCAGCCCGACGATGCCGGGGTCGCGCAGCCGCAGGCCCACCCCGGCCATGACGAGCACGGTCCCGAGCACCTGCGGCTTGGTGGCGGCGTGCATCCGGCTGAGCAGGTCGGGCATCCGCAGCACCCCGACCGCGGCGAGCAGCGCCAGCACGGAGCCCAGCAGCAGGCAGACCGCGGCGGCGACGTCGGCGACGGTGGTCCAGCTCATCGGGCACCGTCCCGGTCGCCGGCGTCCCGCCCGGTGCCGCCCTCGCCGTCGCCGTCGGCGCGAAGGTCGCTGCTGCGGCTGGCGTAGCGGGCGACGCTGACGGCGCCGACGAAGCCGCAGCCGGCCAGCACCACGAGCGCCGGCAGTGCGAAGGTGTCGCCGGTGTGGACGGTGTGCAGCCCGACGGCGCAGACCGTCACCGCGACCAGCACGTCGAGCGCGACGCTGCGGTCGAGGATCGTCGGGCCGATGGTCGTGCGGACCACCAGCAGGAGCGCGGCCAGGAGCAGGAGCAGCCCTGCCACCACGAGCACCACGGTCATGTCGCGTCCTCCTCGACGGGTCGTGGGGGGAGCGCGCGGAGCACCCGCTGCTCGAGTGCGAGGGCGTCACGGCGGAACGCCTCGGCCGCCTCGGCGTCCTCCACGTCGAGGACGTGGAGGTACAGGGTGTGCGTGGAGCGCCGGGCCTCGACGACGACCGATCCCGGGATCAGCGACAGCATCGCCGCGACGAGGGTGAGGACGAAGTCGGAGGAGCTCTCGAGGTCGACGGCGACCACGGCGTTGCGCACCGGGCGGCGACGCAGCACCACCGCGGCGACCTGGACGCTCGCCCGGACGACGTCGACCAGGAAGCGCGCCAGCACCGCCAGCAGGAGCAGCGGCCGGGCGCCCGAGACGAGGTCGATGGGCGGCAGCGGGAAGACGACGCACACCAGCACCGCGACCAGGACGCCGCCCACGAGCAGCAGCGGCGTCACCTCGCCCCACAGCGCCAGCCACACCAGCGTGAGCCAGACGACTGCGAACGGCTGGACGGCGCGGTGACGCGCGAGCTTCGTCGTGCCGTCGCGCCGGGTGCGCATCACCGGGCTCATCGACGGTCCTCGGTGAGGACGGAGGACAGGTAGGGGTCGCGCTCGTGGAGGTCGCTCGCGGCGCGGTCGCTGAACGCGAAGAGCGGGCCCGCGACCACGGTCAGGAGCACGCTGAGGGTGACCAGCCCCGCGGCCGGGACCAGCATCCCGGCGGGGGAGTGGCGGCTGTCCTCGCCGGCCTGGATGAGGGAGTAGAAGTCGCGGTCGGGTAGGTCGTCGTCACCGAGCCGGCGGGCGTCCTCGATGTCCTGCTTGGACACGACGCCGCCCCCGGTGTGCACGTGGCCACGGTGCTCGTGGACGACGCCCGTGTCGTGACCCGGCACCGGGTCGCCTCCTCCGCCGATGGCCTCGAGCGCCTCGTGGGCCTCCCGCGGGGTGCGCCAGAACGCGACCGCCCACGTCTTGGCGACGGCGTACAGGGTCAGGAGGCTGGTCAGGGCACCGCCGCCGACGAGCGTCCACGCCAGCCAGCCGCCGTCCTGCTGGGCGGCCTGGAAGAGGCCCACCTTGCCGATGAAGCCGGAGAACGGCGGGATGCCGGCGAGGTTCATCGCCGGCACGAAGAACAGCACGGCCAGCAGCGGCGCGATCCGCGCCAGCCCGCCGATGCGCAGCAGCGCCGTGCTGCCGGCGCGGCGCTCGACGAGGCCGAGCACGAGGAACAGCGCCGTCTGGATGGTGATGTGGTGCACGACGTAGAAGATCGTCCCGGAGGTGCCGGCCCGGCTGTCGAGGGCGATGCCGAGCACGAGGTAGCCGATGTGGCTCACGAGCGTGAACGAGAGCATCCGCTTGATGTCGGACTGCGCGACGGCGCCCAGGATGCCGACGACCATCGTGAGCAGCGCCGCCCACAGCAGGAGGTCGGTCAGCGGGCTGTCCGGGAAGAGCAGCGTCTGGATCCGCAGGATGGCGTAGACGCCCACCTTGGTCAGCAGGCCCGCGAAGACCGCGGTCACCGGCGCCGGAGCGGTCGGGTAGCTGTCGGGGAGCCAGAACGACAGCGGGAACACTGCCGCCTTGATGGCGAAGGTGGTGAGGAGCAGCAGCTGGATCATCAGCGACACGTGGTCAGGCAGCGCCGCCAGGCGCTCGGCCAGGTGGGCCAGCGTGAGCGTGCCGGTGGCGGCGTAGGTGACGGCCAGGCTGATGAGGAACAGCGTCGAGGAGAGCAGGTTGACGAGCACGTAGATCGTGCCTGCACGGATCCGGGTCGCAGTGCCGCCGAGCGTGAGCAGCACGTAGCTGGCGAACAACAGCATCTCGAAGCTGACGAAGAGGTTGAACAGGTCACCGGCGAGGAAGGCGTTGGCCACGCCGGCCACGAGCACGAGGAACGTCGGGTGGTAGATCGAGATCGGCGCGCCCTCCTCGTCCTCGGTCATGCCCTGCCCGACCGAGTACGCCAGCACTGCCAGCGTCACCAGGGCGCTCACGAGCAGCATCAGCGCGGCCAGCCGGTCGGCGACGAGCACGATGCCGAGGGTCTCGGGCCACGCTCCGATCCACACCGTCTGCGGCCCGTGGCGGTCGGCCTGCACCAGGAGGACGGCCGCGATCGCCACCACGGCGGCGAGGACCGCGAGGCTCAGCCAGCGCTGGATCCGGGGGTGGTGCAGCAGCGCCAGCGATACGCCCGCGCCGAGGATCGGGAGCAGGACCGGGAGCGGGACCAGGCCGTTCACGAGCGGTCCCTGATCTCGGCCGCGTCGGCCACGAGCGGGTCGTCGTCAGGCCCTTGGCCGGGGTCGCCGCTGGAGTCGTCGCCGGGGTAGTGCGAGGTGGTCGCGTCGTAGGCCTCGGACGTGACGTCGTTGACCGCGAGCCTGCGGATCGTGGCGTCCTCGACGTCGTCCTGGACGTCGTCGTGGCCGTTGAGCTGCCAGCTGCGGTAGGCCATCGCCAGCACGAACGCCGTGGTCGCCAGGGTGATGACGATGGCGGTGAGGACCATCGCCTGCGGCAGCGGGTCGGAGAGCCCCGTCACGTCGCCGTCCTTGTCGACGATGGGCGCCCGCCCGGCGGGGCCGCCGGCGACGAGGAAGGACAGGCTGACGCCGTTGCCCATCATCACCAGCCCGACCAGGACCCGGGACAGGCTGCGCTCGAGCAGGAGGTAGACGCCACAGCCCATCAGGACGGCGGCGGTGAGGACGAGGGTGAGGTTGACGTTCACGTGGCCTGCGCCTCCGCCCGGCGCCGTGCGCGCTGGATGTCGCGGTCGATGTGGGAGCCGAGGGCGCGCAGCAGGTCGAGCACCAGCCCGACGACCACGAGGTAGACGCCGACGTCGAAGAGCACCGAGGTCACCAGGTGCAGCTCGCCGAGGAACAGCAGCGGCACGTCGACCACCGCCGACTGCAGCACCTCGCCGCCGAAGGCCATCGGGAGCAGGGCCGCCAGGGCGGCGATCGCGAGCCCGGACCCGATCAGGCGACCGGCGTCCACCGGCGCCGCCTCGTCGAGCTCGTAGCGGCCGCCGGCGAGGTAGCGCACGACGAGCGCCAGCCCGGTGGTCATCCCCGCCGCGAACCCGCCGCCGGGCGCGTTGTGGCCGGCGAGGAGGAGGTAGATCGAGATGACGACCAGCGTGTGGAAGATCAGCCGCACGATCACCTCGAAGATGATCGAGCGCTTGTCGGGGGACAGGGTGCGCGAGCCGGGGAGCCAGGCGCGGCGCCCCGGACGCGTCGCGATCTTCTGGACGCCGGCCGGGTAGGGGATGTCGTGCACGCGACGGATGTCGGCGCCTCGGGCGTGGACGAAGACCAGGCTGGCGACCCCGGTGGCGGCGGCGACCAGCACGGCGATCTCCCCGAGGGTGTCCCACGCCCGGGTGTCGACCAGGATCACGTTGACGATGTTGCCGCCGCCGCCGTAGTCGAGCGCCTCCTTCGGCAGCGCGAGCGAGACCGGGTCGGCCGTGCGAGCGGCGCCTGCGACCAGCAGGAAGCCGGCGGTCACGACCCCGACCGCGAGGCCGATCGCGGCGCGCACGTAGCGCTGCCGGCTCAGCGGCCGGTCGGTGAAGTACTCGGGCAGGCGACGCAGCGCCAGGACGAAGACCACCACGGTGAGCGTCTCCACCAGGACCTGCGTGAGCGCCAGGTCCGGGGCGCCGTGCACGACGAACAGCAGCGCCGTGCCGTAGCCGGTGACCCCCACGAGCAGCACCGCACGGATCCGGCGGCGCGAGCGGGCGGTCATCACCGCGGCGATCGCGGTGACGACGCCGACGACCGCCTGCACCGGGGTGTCCCAGGCCTGCACCCGCAGGTCGTGGCGACCGTCCAGGAGCGTCGCGCCGGGCAGCAGCACCACGACCAGCAGGATGACCCCGAGGTACGCCGCCGCGGACCCGCGCTGCACGACACCGGTGACCTCGACGGCCACCCGGTCGAGCAGCCGCATCCCGGCGCGGTAGGACCGCTCGAGGCTCCAGTCGTGGGCCAGCCGCGTCTGGAGGCGCGACACGGGCTCGCGCAGGAGGAAGAGGAGCGCGCCGACGCCGAGCGTCGTGGCGGTGAGCAGCAGCGGGAGCCCCACGCCGTGCCAGAGGGTCAGCTCGGCGTGGTGGACCCCGGGCGGCAGGGTGTCCGCGTGCGCACCGAGCACGCTGGTGAGCGGACCGCCCGTCAGCCCGAGCACCAGCGACAGGGCCGCCAGGACGACCGGCGCCGCGACGAACGCCGGTGCCGGGCGGTGCACGGAGAGCGGCTCCGCCACGTCTCGGCCGGCGAACGCGCCCCACACGAAGCGTGCCGAGTACGCCGCCGTCAGCACCGAGCCGAGGACGACGCCGGCCACGAGGAGCCAGCCGCCGAGCCCGGCCAGGCCGGTGCCGTCGCCCTCGCGGGCCACGTCGAGCAGCGCCACCAGGACGCTCTCCTTGGCGACGTAGCCCAGCAGCGGCGGCAGCCCGGCCATCGAGGCGGCGGCCAGGGTGGCGGCGACCGCCAGGACCGGCATCCGTCGGCCGAGCCCGGTGAGCCGGCGCAGGTCCCGGGTGCCCGTGCTGTGGTCGATGACGCCCACGGTCAGGAACAGGGTCGCCTTGAAGAGCGCGTGGGCGACCAGGAGCGCGAGCCCGGCCAGCATGGCGCTGCGGGTGCCCACGCCGAGCACGAGCACGAGGAAGCCCAGCTGGCTCACCGTGCCGTAGGCGAGGAGCAGCTTCAGGTCGTGCTGGCGAAGGGCCCGGACACCGCCGAGCACCATCGTCGCGACGCCGAGGGTGAGCAGCACTGCCCGCCACCCGGGCACGCCGGCGAAGGCCGGGGCCAGCAGCGCCACGAGGTAGACGCCCGCCTTCACCATGGAGGCGGCGTGCAGGTAGGCGCTGACGGGGGTCGGGGCCGCCATGGCCGAGGGCAGCCAGAAGTGGAAGGGCAGGAGCGCGGACTTGCTGATGGCGCCGACGAGCATCAGGTGCACCCCCACCGTCACCGCGGTGCCGGTGGGCGGGTCGGCCAGGATCTCGGAGATCCGGTAGGTCCCGGCCTGGTCGCCCACGACGAGCACCCCCACCAGGAGGACCAGACCGCCGAGCGTCGTGACGACGAGCGCCTGGACGGCCGCGCGGCGACTGGCGCGGCGCCCGGGGTCGTGGCCGATGAGGAGGAAGGAGAAGACCGTGGTCAGCTCCCAGAACACGTAGAGGACCAGCAGGTCGTCGGCCAGGACCAGCCCGAGCATGGCCCCCATGAAGGCGACGAGGACGCCCGCGAAGCGCGGCACGCCGGCCTCGTCGTCGCTGAAGTACCACGCGCAGTAGCCGAGCACGAGCACGCCGATGCCGAGCACGATGAGGGCCATCACCCACTGGAGGGGGCCCATCGCGAAGGCGAGCTCCATGTCGATGCTCGGGACCCAGCGGTGCACCTCCACGAGGGGGTCGCCGTCGACCACGTCCGGGCCCTGGGCGGCGACCCAGGCGGTGCCGGCGAGCGGCACGAGGGCGACCAGCGGGAAGCCGCGACGGCCGACGCGGAGCAGGACCCAGGGCGACAGCACCGCAGCGGTGAGGACGGCGGCGATGAGCACCAGCACTGGTCGGGGTCCCTCGCTGTCCTCGCTGTTCTCGAATGTCTCCGCCGATCCTACAAGTCCGAGCGGGCGGACCCCACGCTCCGAGGGGCCTGCGGGCGAAGATGGGTGGTGGACCCCATAGGGCCCGCGCCCGGCGCCTCCTTGGCTGGAGGCATGGACGAACCAGCCGCCGTCGCGCTCACCGTCGCCGCGTGGGTCGTGATCGCCCTGCACGTGTGGCAGGGCCGCGACCGCCGCGCGATCCTGCGGCGGGTGCGGCGCGAACGGCGCCGTCCGGGCGATTCGCGGCGTGCCGCCGCGCTCGACTAGTCTGTTTCCATCGGCCCGTGGTCTCGACCGCGGTCCGAAATTCGCATGCTCGCCGACCACGACGAGACCTCCGGGTCTCGACCGCCCGTGGGCGACGGTCCTCAGTCCCGCACGACCCTCGGGTCGAGCAGGTGGGGCCGCGCGCGAGCGTCAGGCACGAGCGGCTCCCGCCGGTCGTGGGGAAACTGAAAACTATCGGAGCCGGCCCCGGTACGCCCTGACTCAAGGGTGTGCGCACGGCGCTGCTCCGCACCAGGAGATACGAACCACCATGGCAGTTGTCACCATGCGCCAGCTCCTCGAGAGCGGCGTCCACTTCGGGCACCAGACCCGTCGCTGGAACCCCAAGATGAAGCGCTTCATCATGACCGAGCGCAACGGCATCTACATCATCGACCTGCAGCAGTCGCTGGCCTACATCGACCGCTCCTTCGCCTTCGTCAAGGAGACCGTCGCCCGCGGCGGCACCGTGATGTTCGTGGGCACCAAGAAGCAGGCCCAGGAGGCGATCGCCGAGCAGGCGACCCGCGTCGGCATGCCCTACGTCAACCAGCGCTGGCTGGGCGGCATGCTCACCAACTTCCAGACCGTGCACCAGCGGATCAACCGTCTCAAGGAGCTCGACGAGGTCGACTTCGACGACGTCGCCGGCAGCAGCCGCACCAAGAAGGAGCTGCTGCAGATGCGTCGCGAGCGCGACAAGCTGAACAAGTCGCTCGGTGGCATCCGCGAGATGAGCCGCACGCCCAACGCGGTGTGGATCGTCGACACCAACAAGGAGCACCTCGCCGTCGAGGAGGCCCGCAAGCTGAAGATCCCGATCATCGGCATCCTGGACTCCAACTGCGACCCCGACGTCGTCGACTTCCCGATCCCGGGCAACGACGACGCCATCCGCGCGGTCGGCCTGCTGACCCGCGTGGTCGCCGACGCCGTCGCCGAGGGCCTCATCGCCCGCTCGGGCGCCAAGACCGAGAGCACCGCTCCCGGCGCGGCCGAGCCGCTCGCCGACTGGGAGCGCGAGCTCCTGGCGGGTGACGCGGAGAAGGCGGCCGAGAAGGCCACCGCCGCCGACGCCGAGGCCCCGGCCT
Source organism: Nocardioides lijunqiniae (assembly GCF_015024225.1). Lineage (GTDB taxonomy): Bacteria > Actinomycetota > Actinomycetes > Propionibacteriales > Nocardioidaceae > Nocardioides > Nocardioides lijunqiniae. Next base: position 91,813 of record NZ_JACJGM010000008.1, on the reverse strand, counting down.
CCGAGGCGACGGGTGCCTCGTCCGAGGGCGCCGCTGCCGCCGATGTCGCGGACGCCGCGACCGAGGCCACCCCGGCCCCCGAGGCCGCCCCCGAGGTCGGCAGTGCCGACGCGACGACCGACGAGGTCGCTGCCGACGTCGACGCCGCCGCCGTCGAGGCGGAGTCCGTCGACACCGCCGCCGCCGAGAAGGACGCCGAGCCGGCGACCGACGAGGCGAAGGCCTGATCGTCCCCGACCGCGGTGGCGCGTACGACGTACGCGCCACCGCGCCGGTGACGGCGACGCGCACCACCCCCTGACACGTTCCGAGCCACTCCGAGGGAGACCCACATGGCGAACATCTCCGCCGCCGACGTCAAGAAGCTCCGCGAGCTCACCGGCGCCGGCATGATGGACTGCAAGAAGGCCCTCACCGAGGCCGACGGCGACTTCGACAAGGCCGTCGAGATCCTCCGCATCAAGGGCGGCAAGAAGATGGCCGAGCGCGCCGCCGAGCGCGAGGCCTCCAACGGCCTGGTCGCCACCTCCGGTGGTGCCCTGGTCGAGCTGCGCTGCGAGACCGACTTCGTCGCCAAGGGCGACCAGTTCGTTGAGGCGGCCCAGCAGATCGCCGACGCGGCCGACGCCGCCAAGGCCGCCGACGCGGAGGCCCTCAAGGCCGTCCAGCTCGGTGACAAGACCGTCGGCGAGGTCGTCGACGAGCTCGCCGTCTCCATCGGCGAGAAGATCGAGCTCGGCCGCGTGGCCTACTTCGAGGGCCCCACGGTCGTCTACATGCACAAGCGTGCGGCCGACCTCCCGCCGGCCGTCGGCGTGCTCGTCGAGTACGACGGTGACGCCGACGCCGCTCGCGCGGCCGCCATGCAGGTCGCCGCGATGCGCCCGCAGTACCTCACCCGCGACGAGGTCCCCGCCGACGTCGTCGCCAAGGAGCGCGAGATCGCCGAGGCGACCTCCCGCGAGGAGGGCAAGCCCGAGCAGGCGATCGCCAAGATCACCGAGGGCCGCCTCAACGGCTTCTTCAAGGACGTCGTCCTGCTGGAGCAGCCGTCGGTGACCGAGAACAAGAAGAACGTCAAGACCGTCCTCGACGAGTCCGGCACCACCCTGAAGCGGTTCGCCCGCTTCGAGGTCGGCGCCTGACCACGTAGGTTCATACCTGACGTGTTCGACGAGGAGGCCGGTTCGATGACCCAGATCTGGAGCATCGGACCGGCCTTCTCGCACGTCCCCAGCCGCGACGCACGAAGGGATCCCGCGTGACCGCCTACCAGCGTGTCCTCCTCAAGCTCTCCGGCGAGGTGTTCGGCGGCGGGCAGGTCGGGCTCGACCTCGACGTCATCAACGCCATCGCCAAGGAGATCGCCGACGTGGCCCGGTCCGGGGTCCAGGTCGCGATCGTCGTCGGCGGGGGCAACTTCTTCCGCGGCGCCGAGCTCCAGCAGCGGGGCATGGAGCGCGCCCGCGCCGACTACATGGGCATGCTCGGCACCGTCATGAACTGCCTGGCCCTGCAGGACCTGATCGAGCAGCACGGCGTCGAGACCCGCGTCCAGACGGCCATCACGATGGGCCAGGTCGCCGAGCCCTACATCCCGCGCCGCGCGATCCGCCACCTCGAGAAGGGGCGCGTCGTGATCTTCGGCGCCGGCGCCGGCATGCCGTTCTTCTCCACCGACACCGTGGCCGCCCAGCGCGCCCTCGAGACCCGGTGCGAGGTCATCCTCATGGGCAAGCAGGGCGTTGACGGCGTCTACGACTCCGACCCGAACCAGAACCCCGCGGCGGTCAAGTTCGACACCCTCACCTACGACGAGTTCCTGGCGCGCGGCCTCAAGGTCGCCGACGCCACGTCGGTGAGCCTGGCCCGCGACAACAACCTCGACATGGTCTTCTTCAACCTCTCCACGCCCGGCACCATCGGCCGCGCGGTCAGCGGTGAGAAGATCGGCACCACGGTCTCGCGCGACTGAGCCGACCGCGCGCAGCATCCACCACCAGCTAGGGAGCAACACGTGATCAACGACATCCTCAACGAGGCGGACTCCAAGATGGACAAGTCCGTCGAGGCCACGCGCGAGGAGTTCGCCGCGATCCGGGCCGGCCGCGCGCAGCCCAGCATGTTCAGCAAGATCACCGTCGACTACTACGGCACCCAGACCCCGCTGCAGCAGCTGGCGTCGTTCACGGCCCCCGAGGCGCGCATCATCCTGGTCCAGCCCTTCGACATCGGGGCGATGCCGGCCATCGAGCGGGCGATCCGCGACTCCGACCTCGGCGTCAACCCGTCCAACGACGGCAAGCTGCTGCGCTGCGTGTTCCCCGAGCTCACCGAGGAGCGCCGCAAGGAGTACATCAAGATCGCCAAGGCCAAGGCCGAGGACGGGCGCGTCGCGATCCGCAACCTGCGGCGCACGGCCAAGCAGAACCTCGAGAAGCTCGAGAAGGACGGCGAGGTCGGCAAGGACGACGTCACCGGTGCGGAGAAGCGGCTCGACGGCGCGACCAAGAAGCACACCGACGCCATCGACGAGATGCTCAAGAACAAGGAAGCCGAGCTGCTCGAGGTCTGAGGACCCCCGCACCCCCACTCCATGACCTCCACCTCGCCCACTCCCGCGCCGCAGAAGGACCACGGCCGTGCCGGTCGTGACCTGAAGGCCGCGGTGGGCTCCGCCGTGGTGCTGCTGGGCGCGATCGCGGCGTCGCTGTCCTTCTGGAAGCCCGCGTTCATGGTGATCGTGGTGGTCGCCGTCGTGGTGGCGATCTGGGAGCTGCGACGCGGCCTCTCGGCCAAGGGGATCGACATCCCCGAGGAACCCCTCATGGTCGGCGGGGCCGTGATGGTCGTCGTCGCCTACCTGTACGGCGCCCCGGCGCTGGTCACCGCGACCGCGGTGACGGCCCTGGTCACGATGCTGTGGCTGCTGCGGCGCGGCATCGACGGCTACGTGAAGAACGCCAGCGCGTCGGTCTTCACCCTCGTCTACGTGCCGTTCCTCGGCTCCTTCGTGGCGCTGCTGCTCTCCGAGGGCGGTCTGGGCGGCGCGGGGCTCGACGACGACGGCGTCGCCGGCATCATCACGTTCATCCTGATCACCGTCTGCTCCGACACCGGCGGCTACATCGCCGGCGTGCTGTTCGGCAAGCACCCCATGGCGCCGGTCATCTCGCCGAAGAAGTCCTGGGAGGGCTTCGCCGGGTCGGTGCTGGCGACGACCGGCGCCGGCGTCGTCCTGGTCGTCTACCTCCTCGACGGCGACTGGTGGGTGGGCGCCTGCCTCGGCGTGATCGTCGCGGTCATGGCGACGCTGGGCGACCTGTGCGAGTCGGTCATGAAGCGCGACCTCGGCATCAAGGACATGAGCCAGGTCATCCCCGGCCACGGCGGGCTCATGGACCGGCTCGACTCGCTGCTCGCCACGATCGCCCCGATCTGGCTGCTGCTGCACTACCTCGTCTTCACGTGAGCCTGTTCCTGGTCCGCCACGGCCGTCCGCTGCTGCAGCGGGGCCGTCCGGCTGCCGAGTGGGAGCTGGACCCCGCCGGCTTCGACGACGTCTGGGCGCTGCGGGAGTCCGGCGGGCTGCCCGAGCGTGCCGCGTGGTTCTGCTCGCCGGAGCCGAAGGCCGTCGGCACGGCCCAGCTGCTGACCGAGGGCGACGTCGGCATCCTGGACGACCTGCGCGAGCACGTCCGCGGCGGCGACTGGATCGACGACGTCGGGGCCGTCGTACGGCGGGCGTTCGCCGAGCCGGACCTGTCGGCCCACCTCGGCTGGGAGCCGCTGGCCGCCTGCCGCGACCGCGTCCTGCCCGCCGTACGCCGCATCCTCGACGTGCACCGCGGGGAGGACGTCGTGCTCGTGGGGCACGGCACCGCCTGGACCCTGGTGGACGCCGCGCTGACCGGGTCCGACCCGGACCTGGACCGGTGGGCGAGCCTGGCGATGCCGGACGTGCTCGTGGTGCCCGGTGCCATGCTGGGGGCATGAGCCGCACGTCGCCCTGGCAGTCCCTGCGCACCCGTGCCGGACTGCGCAACCTCGCGGCCACGGCTGCCGCCGCCGTCGCGAGCGCCGGCCTCGGCGCCGCCGCGACGGCCCCCGACACCCGCTGGTACCGCGGCCTCGAGAAGCCCCCGTGGGACCCGCCCAGCATCGCCTTCCCGCTCGTGTGGACCCCGCTCTACGCCGACATCGCGGTCACCACGGCCGCGGCGCTGACCGTGCTGGAGCAGGAGGGCCGCGACGAGGAGGCCGCACACCTGCGCTGGGTGCTTGCCACCAACCTGGTGCTCAACACCGGCTGGAGCGTGCTGTTCTGGCGGGGGCGCCGGCCCTGGGCGGCGGCCGCCTGGTGCGGGCTGCTGGCCGTGCACTCGGCCGCGCTGACCCGTCGTGTCGGCCAGGTCGATCCGTCGTTGGGCGCCGCGCTCGCGCCGTATCCGGCGTGGTGCGGGTTCGCGACCGCCCTCAACACCTCGATCGCGCGCCGTAACGACTGACGAGGTGACATGCTGAGGCCATGACGGAGCCGGGGCAGCTGCGCGGACACCTCATCGTCCTCGGGCTCGTCCTCGGCGCACTGGTGTGCTGGGCCTGGATCGCCTTCTCGCTGATCGTGGGCTTCGGTGTGGCCTACGGCAACGACTCCGGCGTCCCGGCCGTCCTCGGCGTCGTGCTGGCGGCGCTGCCGGTGGTCGTCGGCATCGTGCTGCTGGTCCGTCCGCGCACCCGCCAGGTGGGCGCCGGGTTCCTGATGGGCATCTCGATCGGCTTCATCGCGGGCGCCGGCGTGTGCGCCTCGCTCTTCGTTCCCGGCGCCTTCGGGGGAATCTGAGCGTGTACCCCACCCTCGGGCGCGTCCCGACGCACGAGCTGTTCGTGCTGCTCGGCGTCGTGGCCGCCGGCGTCGTGTTCGCCCTGGAGGCCCGGCGCCGCGGCCAGACAGACGAGCGGCTCGCGTTCGTCATCCTGGGCGCCGTCGTCGGCGGCGCGGTCTTCATGCGGCTCGGGACCTGGCTGCAGCACGTCGACCTGCGCGACAACGCCTCGCTGGCCGAGCAGTGGCTCTACGGCAACCGCTCGATCCTCGGCGGGCTGGTGGGCGCGTGGCTCGGCGTCCACGTCGCCAAGCGCGCCGTCGGCTACCGCGTCCGCACCGGCGACCTGTTCGCTCCCGCCGTCGCGCTGGGCATGGCGGTCGGCCGGATCGGGTGCCTGCTCACCGAGTCGCCGGGCACGCCCACCTCCGGCGGGTGGGGGATCACCCTCGACGCCGCCGCCGCCGCGCGCACCGGTGCGCCGGCCGGCGTCGGCCTGCACCCGTCGTTCGTCTACGAGATCGCCTTCCACCTGGTGGCGTTCGTCCTGCTGTGGTGCTGGCTGCGGCACCGCTCGCTGCCGCCCGGGGAGTCGTTCGTCTGGTACGTCGGCGCCTACGGTGTGTTCCGCTTCCTGGTGGAGTTCGTCCGCGGCAACGACGTCGCCTGGGAGGGCCTGACCCGGCCCCAGCTGTTCCTGATGGCGACCATCCCGCTCGTCCTGCTCCGCATCGTCGTCCAGGTGCGTCGCGGCGCCTACCGCCACGTCCTCCACCCCGCCCCTCGAGAGCAGGTCCCCACGTGAGCACGCCCGTCAGCGTCACGCGCGGTCCCGGGATGCCGCTGCGCGGCGACCGGATCCACCGCTACGTCAACGCCTTCTGCCCCCTGTGCCACGAAGAGAAGCCGGACCGCGCGCTCGCCGACGTACGACGGCTGTCCGGCTGGCTGGTCGAGCGCGACGACCGGATCTGGCTCGAGCGCGGCTGCCCCGACCACGGCCTGGTCCGCACCATGTACGACGAGTCGCCCGAGATCCTGCGCTACCTCGAGGAGTGGACCGCCCCGACGAAGGTCCACGAGCCCGACCTGCGCGGCAACTTCAAGCCCGTGCCCTCGGCCTACGAGGACGGGCTGCCGGAGATGCAGACCCAGCACACCTGCATCCTGCTCGAGGACCTCCTCGACCACTGCAACCTGAAGTGCCCGACGTGCTTCGCGGAGTCGTCCCCGGCGCTCGCGTCGGTCGCGCCGCTGGAGCAGGTGCTGGCCTCCATCGACGCGCGCCTGTCGCGGGAGAACGGCCGCATCGACGTGCTGATGCTCTCCGGCGGCGAGCCGACCCTCTACCCACAGCTGGCCGAGCTGCTCGAGGCCGTCGTCGCGCGACCGGTCGTCCGGATCCTGATCAACACCAACGGCCTGATGGTGGCCCAGGACGACGCCCTGCTGGCGCTGCTCACCAGGCACCGCGAGCGGGTCGAGGTCTACCTCCAGTACGACGGCGGGTCGGCCGAGGCGTCGACGTACCACCGCGGCGCCGACATCCGGCGCTTCAAGGACCGCGCCATCGAGCGGCTGTCGGCTGCCGGCATCTTCACGACGCTGACCATGACGGCCGCGCTGGGCGTCAACGACGACGAGATCGGGTTCGTGCTCAAGCGCGCCCTCGACACGCCGTACGTCGGTGGGGTCACCATCCAGCCGGTCTTCGGCAGCGGTCGCTCCGGCGCCATCGACCCCATGGAGCGGCTCACCCACACCGGCGTGCTGGCGCGGCTCGAGGCCCAGACCAACGGCGTCGTCACCTGGCGCGACCTGACGGCCCTGCCGTGCTCGCACCCGCACTGCTGCTCGGTGGGCTACCTGATGCGCGACGACTCCGGCTCCTGGCGCTCGCTGACCGCGCTCATCGGCCACGACAGGCTCAAGGAGTGGCTCGACCTCGAGCCCGACCTGCTCGCCAACCGGATCGCCGACGACACCATCCCCGACGCGATGCGTCAGATCGTCAAGGGCTCCCTGCTCGACCTGCTCTCCGAGCAGTCGTCGCTGTCTCACCCCTCGATGAGCACCATCTGGCGCGACATCTGCCAGAACTGCGACATCGGCATCGGCACCCTCACGGCACTGGCGTCCAGCAAGCTGCCCGGCCAGCACCAGCGGCTGCGGCGGATGCTGGGGGAGCGGGTGCTCCGGGTGACGGTCAAGCCGTTCATGGACATGGACACGATGATCGAGGAGCGCCTGACGCAGTGCTGCGTCCACGTCGCGACGGTGCACGAGGAGACCGGCGGCCACCAGTGTGCCCCGTTCTGCGCCGTCCAGGCCTGGGCGCCGCTCAGCCGCACCCGCATCTCGACCGCCACGGGCGGGCGCACGTGAGCCGTGACCCGCGGCTGGTGGAGCCGCAGCGCGTGCAGCCCGGTCACGGCAGTCACGGCAGCCACGAGGGGCCGTACGACCCGCTGCGGCTGTGCGTCTTCGCAACCGTCGCGCTGCTCGGCTGGCTGCTCGGCCCGGTGGCGGTCGTGGTGTTCGCCCTGGTCGGCTTCGTCGGCTACTGGCAGGCGCGTCGCGGCGGTCTCCTCCGCTCGCGCTGCAAGCTCGGCGACACCCGGCTGGTGCTCGTCTACCTCGCGGTCGTGGCGGCCGCCGGCGGTGTCGGGATCGGGCTCGGCTGGTGGGTGTGGTGACCGGCTTTCACGGCGCTCCCGCCCTAGAGTGAGACGGTGAGCCAGGAGCCCCCACCGCCGCCTCCGGGCGGTCCCGACTACGGCGGCCCGCCCCAGGGCGGCCCGCCCTACGGCGGAGGCCCGCCCTACGGCGGCACGCCGCCGGGCCAGTGGGGACCGCCGGGGCCGTGGGGTCCCGGTCAGCAGCTGCCCCCGCGCCCTCCCGGAGGCATCCCGGTCTGGGCCCAGGTGATGTCGGGCGCCGGGATCGGTCTCGTCGTCGGCGGCGCCCTGCTCGTCCTCGTGGTGCTCGTGGTGGTCGGCAGCCAGGGCTCGGACGACGACCTGTCCGGCACGGCGCTCTTCTGGATCGCGGTGCTGGTGCCGATGCTGTTCCCCGTGCCGATGCTGTTCTTCCGGCCGACCCGCTTCTGGGGCGTGGGCCTGATCATCGGGGTCGCCGTCACCTCGATCACCCTGGCCGGCGTCTGCGCCGCGATCCTCACCGGACTCTCGGAAGGCTCCGCATGACCGCCCGCCACCCCCTCGACGACCCTCGCGAGCCGGTCGAGCCGCAGCCCGAGGCCACCCCGGACGCCGACGGCGACGTCGGTCCCGACCACACCGACGACGGGGAGCCGGGTGCCGCGCCCAGCTGGTGGCACCGCGACCACCCGACGTTCACGGCGCTGTCGGGCTTCTTCACCGGCCTGGCCTTCATCATCGTGGTGCCCGGGACCTTCGCGGCGCTCCTCAGCGCGTTCTTCGACACCGGCACCGCCGAGGACCTGTTCCCCTTCGTGGTGCTGACGCTGGCGGTCCCGCTCGGCCTGCTCGTGGCGCCGAGGACGCGTCGGTTCGGGCGCTACATGGTGCTCGGCATCGTCACCACGCTGCTCGTGGTGGGCGGCGTCGCGGCGCTGGTCCTGTGGCTCCTGGTGAGCCTCGAGGGCTGACGTTTTCGCCGGGTCACCGCCCCGGTGGGAGACTGGTGACCTGATGTCCGAGCCGATCAAGACCCTTCCTCTCGTCTTCGACGAGCCACGCGGGCGCAAGAAGCCCCCGCGCCACCTCGCCGACCTCACGGCCGCCGAGCGCAAGGCGCTGCTCGAGGAGAAGGGGCTGCCCGGCTTCCGCGCCAAGCAGCTCTCCACGCACTACTTCTCCCGCCTGGTCGACGACCCCGAGCAGATGACCGACCTCCCGGCCGGCCAGCGCGCCGACCTCGTCGAGGCCCTGCTGCCGACGCTGATGACGCCGCTGCGCACCATGGAGGCCGACAAGGGCACCACGCGCAAGACGCTGTGGCGCCTCTTCGACGGTGCGCTCGTCGAGTCGGTGCTCATGCGCTACCCCGGGCGGGTCACGATGTGCGTGTCCAGCCAGGCCGGCTGCGGCATGGCCTGCCCCTTCTGCGCGACCGGCCAGGGCGGCCTGCAGCGCAACATGTCGACCGCCGAGATCGTCGAGCAGGTCGTGGCGGGGGCACGGTCGCTCGCGCGCGACGAGGTGCCCGGCGGTCCCGGCCGCGTCTCCAACGTGGTGTTCATGGGCATGGGCGAGCCGCTCGCCAACTACAAGGCCGTCATCGGCGCCGTACGCCGGCTCGTGGACCCCTCGCCCGACGGGCTCGGGATGTCCGCGCGCGGCGTCACCGTCTCCACCGTGGGACTCGTGCCGCGCATCAACCAGCTGACCGAGGAGGGCATCCCGGTCACCCTCGCGCTGAGCCTGCACGCCCCCGACGACGAGCTGCGCAACGAGCTGGTCCCGATCAACACCCGCTACTCCGTGGCCGAGACCGTCGAGGCCGCCTGGAACTACGCGCGCGTCACCAAGCGCCGCGTGTCCATCGAGTACGCCATGATGCGTGGGATCAACGACCAGGCCTTCCGCGCCGACCTGCTCGGCGACGTGCTCAACTCCTACGGCGACTGGGGCTGGGTGCACGTCAACCTGATCCCGCTCAACCCGACGCCCGGCTCGAAGTGGACCGCCTCCGACCCCGCCGACGAGCGGGAGTTCGTGCGGCGCCTCGAGGCCAAGGGCATCCCGACGACCGTCCGCGACACGCGCGGCAGCGAGATCGACGGGGCCTGCGGGCAGCTGGCCGCCGTCGAGGTCTGAGGCCGTCGTGAGCCCGGAGCGGGTCGCGGCGGCCGCCGACGCCTGGGTCTGGGTGCACGAGGCCGCCACCCCGGTGGAGACCGAGGAGTACCTGCTCGTCCGCTCCCCCGAGTGGTTCGAGCACCCGGCCTCGCTGGTGCGCTTCGAGCCCGTGCGGGAGCCGGCCGTGGTGCTCGACGAGGTCCTTCGGACCGCGCGCGAGCTCGGCGCCGACCGCGTCGTGGTGTGGGTGAGGGCGAGCACCCCGCCGGCGCTCGAGGAGCTGGTCACGGAGCGCGGGGGAGTCGCCGACGAGGAGCTGGACGTGCTCGCGCTCGACCTGCGCCCGGGTCCACCGGAGATCGCCCCGCCGGACGCGGACCTGGTCCTGCGGTGGACCACCGAGCTGGACGTCGTGCGCGACGCCGAGGAGGTCTCGGTGGGCGTCTTCGGCGGGTCGGTGCCGCCCGACGACGAGCTCGCTCGGTCGGCCGAGCGCGACCGGGTGTCGGTCGCCCGCGGCGACGGCGGCATCGTCGTCGCCTACCGCGACGGGCGGCCCGTCGGCTTCGGCGGGCTCAGCGTCGTCGACGGCGTGGCCCGCCTCTGGGGCGGCGGCGTCCTGGAGCAGGAGCGCGGTCGGGGCGTCTACCGGGCGGTCCTCGACGAGCGCCTGCGCTACGGCGTGGAGCAGGGGGCCACGATGGCTCTGGTCAAGGGGCGGGTCGAGACCTCCGGACCGATCCTGCGGCGCGCCGGCTTCGCGACGTACGGCCGGGAGCGGTCCTTCGTGCTGAGCCTCTGACGAGGCCGGGGCGGCGGCGGAGAGGAGTCCGCCGCCGCCCCGATGGTGCCGGTCAGAGGTCGGCGGGGCGCAGCACCTGGTTGATGCCGTGCCCGATCTGCTTGTTGCCCTTGTTGATGTCGAGCAGCTTCGGGATCGCGCGCGCGTCGCGGTCGTTGCGGTCCTGGTCGACCAGGATCACCTGGCCGCGCTTGACGACGACCTTGAACGTGACGCCCGCGGCGGTCTTGACGTCCTTGCCGGCGGAGGCGACGACCTTCTTGGAGCCGAGCGTGCGGCCCGGCACGACGTGGTAGAGCAGGACGGTCTCGATCGTGTCGACCCCGAGGGTGGCCACGGCCTTGAACGTCGCCCGCTCGGTCGCGGGGCGCGAGCCGGTCAGGTCGCCGACGAGGCGACGGAAGGCGCGGTCGGTGGGGATGAACGCGGTGGCGCGCTGACGGCCCTTGGTGAGCAGGGCGACCGGGCTGTCCGGCTTCGCCTTGAGCACGGCCAGGACGGCGGCCTCGGTGATGTCGAAGTCACCCCACTTCTTGTCGAACTTCGTCCCGTCGGCGGCCAGCACCTTCGCCAGGCTCTTGTTGCCCGAGGCGGCCGGGGCGGCCTCGGACGGCGCCGCGAGCATCGTGGTGCTGGTGGCCATGGCGGCGACGGTGGCGACGAGGCCGGCGGCGGCGCGGTTGAGCTTCCTCATGATCTTGCTCCCTGTGGTGAGTGCTGCGTCGATGAGTGGATGGCCCGGGCCCGGGGGCCCGGAGAGAGGTGCGGCCTGCTCCAGCCGCACCCCTCGCAGAGTGCTTCGGTGCCGCGGACCGAGCGGTTTGGAACTTTCTCCACGAATTTTCCGCCCGCCTGCAGACCGACGGCCGGTGTTCACCTGCCCGCCGGTCTCCAGGGGTGCCGCCGTTGCGCCGCAGCACCTAGCGTCGGCGCCATGGCCGAGCTGCTGCCGCTGCCCCGCACCGAGGACCGGCTGCGCGTCCTGGTGGTGTCCGAGTCGTTCCTGCCCCAGGTCAACGGCGTCACCAACTCGGTGCGCCGCGTGCTGGAGCACCTGGCCGCCGAGGGGCACGACGCGGTGCTCGTGGCGCCGACCGGCCCGCCGACGTACGCCGGCTTCCCGGTGCGGCGCGCGCGCGGCACGCACCTACGGCTCTACCCGGACTTCCGCATCGGGCTCGACACCCGACGGCGTCTGCGCGCGGTCATGTCCGAGGTGCGCCCCGACGTCGTGCACCTCGCCTCGCCCGCGGCGCTGGGCCACCAGGCCGCGAGGGCTGCAGCCGACCTGGGCATCCCCACCGTGGCGGTCTACCAGACCGACCTGGTCGGCTTCGCCGAGCGCTACGACGTGCCGGGCAGCGCGCGGGCCATGGCCGCCCTCACGCGGCGCGTCCACGCCCGCGTCGACCGCACCCTGGCGCCGTCCACCGCCAGCCTCGCCCAGCTGCGCGACCTCGGCGTGCCGCGCACGCAGCTGTGGCCCCGCGGCGTGGACCTCCAGGCCTTCCACCCGGTGCACCGCGACGCCGGGCTGCGCCGCGAGCTCGCCCCCGACGGCCGGCTCCTCGTCGGCTACGTCGGCCGCCTGGCCGCCGAGAAGGAGCTCGACCTGCTGACCCACCTCGCCGACGACCCGAGGGTCCGCCTCGTGGTGGTCGGGGGCGGCCCCGAGGAGCAGCGGTTGCGCACCCTGCTCCCGGGAGCCGCCTTCCTCGGCGTCCTCCACGGCGAGGAGCTGGGGCGTGCGCACGCCTCGCTCGACGTCTTCGTGCACACCGGGCGCCACGAGACGTACTGCCAGGCCGCCCAGGAGGCGCTGGCCTCGGGCGTGCCGGTGGTCGCCCCTCGCTCGGGCGGCCCGGTCGACGTGGTCGCCGACGGCGTCTCCGGCTTCCTCTACGAGCCGGGCGACGGGCGGGCCATGGCGTGGTACGTCGACCGCCTGGTCGGCCACCGGCTCCTGCGCCGCACGATGGGACTGGCCGCCCGTCGCAGCGTGCGCGACCGCGGCTGGCCGTCGGTCAACGCGGCGCTGGTGACGCACTACCGCGAGGTGGTCGCCGCCCGCGCGGGGGCCGCCCTCGCCGGGTGAGGGCTCAGCCCCTCACCAGCGCGACGGCCTCGTCGACGGTGTCGACGAGGTGGACGTGCGGCTCCATGGCGCGACCGCGGGCGAGCGCCTCGAGCAGCGGCCAGGCCGGCACCGTCTCGGTCCAGTGGCGCACGCCCACCAGGACCATGGGGGCCACGGAGCTCTCGTCGGCGTAGTAGTTCTCGCAGGCGTCCTGGAAGACCTCCTGGACGGTGCCCGCGGCGCCGGGCAGGAAGACGATGCCGGCGCCACACACCTCGAGCAGGGTCGCCTCTCGGGTGGAGTTGCGGAAGTACTTGGCGATCGCCGTGGCGAAGAGGTTGGCCGGCTCGTGGCCGTAGTGCCAGGTGGGGATGCTCAGGCTCTCGACGGGGTCGTCGAACCGCGCGCGCACCTCGCGCGCGGTGTCCACCCAGGCGTCGACCGACGGGTGGTACGACGGCGCCCGCGCGAGCACCGCGAGCGCCTCGGCCAGCTCGTCGGGCGTGCGGCGCGCGAGCCGGGCGCCGAGGTTGGCCGCCTCCATCGCGCCCGGGCCCCCGCCCGTCGCCACGACGTGGGTGGCCCCCAGCCCCGCGCCCAGCCGGGCGGCGTCGGCGTAGGTCTGCTCGCCGCGCACCAGCGCGTGCCCGCCCATCACGCCCACCAGCGCACGGCCCCGCGACCAGGCGGTCAGCGCCTCGTCCACGGCGTGGTCGTGCAGCGACTGGGCCAGCAGGTCGTCGGCACCCGCGTCCTGCTGCGACCACGCGTAGGCGCGGGCATCGGTGCTGGCGGCGTAGGGCGTGGCGTCGTACAGCTCGTCGGCGTCGTAGAGCCGTCCGCGGTAGACGTCGACGGGCACGCCGCCGATCGCGGGCAGCACCAGCGCGCCGGCCGCCTCCACGCGCGCGGCGTCGCCGGCGGCGAACGTGCAGCCGAGGAACGTCGCTCCCGACAGCCGCCGCGCCAGCAGGTCCGGGCCGCGCCCGGTGAGGTCGAGGCCGTGCAGCCGCCACCCGGAGAGGCGCTGCGCACCCCGGGCCAGGCGCCGGTCGAGGTCGTCGAGCGACGAGATCTGGACGCCGCGGCCCCGGGTGCGCTTCACGGCACGAACCTATCCGGCCGGTCCGTCCCGCTCAGAACGCGTGCGCCATCAGCTCCCCGAACAGGTCCTGCTCGTCCACCGCCAGCCCGCGCGCGCGGAACCACGTGCAGACGTTGGTGCAGTCGCGCAGCAGGAAGTCCATGCCGGCCGGGTTGGCGACCAGGTCGACCACCTGCGGCAGGTCGATCACCACGAGCCGCTCGCCCGCCGCCAGGATGTTGTACGGCGAGAGGTCGCCGTGCACCACCCCATGCTGCGCCATCAGCGCGAGCGCGTCACGCAGCTGGTCGTAGTAGGACTCCAGCAGGGCGGGCTCGGGCCGCGTCTGGGCCAGCCGAGGGGCGGTCTCGCCGTCGACCGTGACCCACTCCATGAGGATCTCGGTCCCGTCGATCTGCACCGGGTAGGGCACCGGGACGCCGAGGCCGTGGAAGCGCACGAGCGCCTCCCACTCCGCCCACGCCCACTGACCGGCGGCCACCGCCCGGCCGTGCGCGCTCTTGCGCGCGAGCGCCCGGGTGTCGCGGGTGTTGCGCATCCGGCGGCCCTCCCGGTAGGCCGTCGAGCGGTGGAAGGTGCGGTGCTCCTCGCCGCGGTAGCGCTTGGCCGCCATCACGACCGCCCGCTCCGGATCGTGGGGGTCGGCGCGCTCCAGCAGGAAGACGTCGGCCTCCTTGCCGGTCTTGAGGATGCCGAGGTCGGTGTCGACGGCGCCCTGCGAGGTCACCAGCCAGTCGGGCCGGGGCTCCGGGCCGCGGCACGAGGGCTCGACCGAGAGCCAGGTGGACCAGCGCTTGTCGGGGTCGTGGAGGTCGTCGTAGGCCGTGAAGTCGATGACGAACGAGGGGTCAGGGGTGAAGTCGTCCTGGGTGGACATGGGTGTCGGTGCTCCGATGCGTCGAGGGGGAGTGGTCTGCGGACAGGCCGAGGACAGTCGTGGACATGTCAGCTCCTCTCGAACGGCACGGGCAGGGTCGCCAGGCAGGACCAGGGTGTCCGAGGCGGCCCCCGGCGGGCAACCGAATTAGCCGAGGAGCGGCGAGACCGCGCGGGCCAGGACGCTCCGGCGGCCGGTCAGGCGCTCCTCGGCGTCGGCGAGGGTCATGGCGCGCAGGCCGGTGTTGATGCCCAGCCAGCGCAGCGGCTCCGGCTCCCAGCGGCGCGAGCGGTGCCCGACCCAGGGGAGCCGGGTGAGTGGGGTGTCGCGCTGCAGCAGGAGGTCGCGCAGGGTGCGGCCCGCGAGGTTGGACGTGCCGACCCCGTCGCCGACGTAGCCGCCCGCCCACGCGAGGCCGGTGGTGGCGTCGACGCCGACCGACGCGCACCAGTCGCGGGGGATCGCGAGCGGCCCGCCCCACGCGTGCGTGACCCGGGTGCCGCGCAGCACCGGCAGGAGGTCGAGCAGCGTGGCGTAAAGGGCGGCGTGGACCCGCGGCACCCGGTCGAAGTCGGGGCGCACCCGAGAGCCGAGGTGGTACGGCGCCCCGCGCCCGCCGAACGCCAGCCGGCCGTCGGCGGTGCGCTGGCCGTAGATCACCAGGTGCCGGTGGTCGGTGAAGGTCTCCCGCTCACGCAGGCCGATCCGCTCCCACACCGTCTCGGGCAGCGGCTCGGTCGCGATCATCAGCGAGTAGACCGGAGCTACCGCCCGTGCCGAGCCCGGCAGCTGCGCGGTGAAGCCCTCGGTCGCCCGCACGACGTGGCGCGCCCGCACCGTGCCCCGGGCGGTCACCGCCCGGCCAGGCTCGATCGCGGTCACGCGGGTGCGCTCGTGGATGCGCACACCGCGGCGCTCGCAGGCCTCCGCGAGGCCGCGGACCAGCTTGGCCGGGTGGATCACCGCGCAGTCCGGCGTGTACGTCGCACCGTGCACGCGCGTGGCGCGCAGCCGGGCGGTGGCGGTGTCGGCGTCCCACAGGGCGACGTCGTCCTCGTCGCGGCCCCACGAGCGCGCCTCGGCCACCTCGGCGCGGGCCCTGGCCCACTGCGGGGCGGTGCGGGCGAGTGTGAGGGTGCCGCCCTTGGCGACGTCGGCGTCGATGCCCTCGGCGGCCGCGACCCGCACGACCTCGTCGACGGTGGCGCGCATCGCCGCGTGCTGGGACAGGGCGGCGTCGCGCCCGCCGAGCCGGGTCAGCGAGGCGAGCGAGGCGGGGAACAGCGCCGAGCACCAGCCGCCGTTGCGGCCCGAGGCGCCGAAGCCGGCGACCTCGCTCTCGAGCACCACCACCCGCAGCGTGGGGTCGGCCTCGGCGAGGTAGTAGGCCGTCCACAGACCGGTGAAGCCGGCGCCCACGATCGCGACGTCGGCCTCGGTGTCGCCGTCCAGCCGGGGGCGGGGCTCCCAGGACCCCCCGGCGGTGGCGTGCCAGAGCGACAGGCCGGCGTAGCCGCTCAGCGCACGCCCCACGAGTAGGTCTGCTTGCGCAGCTTGAGGTACATGAAGGTCTCGGTGGAGACCACGCCCTCCAGGGAGCGGATCTTGGAGGAGATCAGCTCCAGCAGGTGCTCGTCGGTCTCGCAGACCACCTCGACCAGGAGGTCGTAGCGCCCGGCGGTCACCACGACGTAGTCGACCTCGTCGAGCTCGGCGAGCGCGTCGGACACCGACTCCAGCGGTCCGTGCACGCTGACGCCGATCATGGCCTGGCGCGCGAAGCCGAGCTGGAGCGGGTCGGTGACCGCGACCACCTGCATCACCCCGCCCTCGACCAGGCGCTGCACGCGCTGGCGGACCGCGGCCTCGGAGAGGCCGACGACCTTGCCGATGGCGGCGTAGGAGCGACGGCCGTCCTGCTGCAGCTGCTCGACGATGGCCTTGGACACCTGGTCCAGGACGACGGCGGGGCGTTCCTGCTTGCGGGTCATGGCGGGACCGTACCCGGAGGGCTCCGACCTACACGTTTCCGGCGTGCGTCGCCGACGAGGGAATTCGTTGCCAGGAGGTTTCTTGTCCACCGGATCGCTTGTCGGACCCCCCTTCCCATGGCACGATCCGATCGTTGATGACGCCAGCACGAGGGAGTCGCATGCCGCAGGACGTTCCCGCTCGCAGGTCGACGCTGTCGCGCCGGGGGGTGCTCAAGGGCGGGGGAGCCGTCGCGTTCGCGGGCGTGAGCGTGGCCGCGCTGAAGCTGCCGTTCTTCTCCGTGCCCGGGGCCCAGCAGGACCCCGCGTCCTGCCGCGCCCGTGACGTGTCGGAGGAGGAGCTGGCGCTCGTCATCTCCAACTGGACCGGCTACATCGACCCGCGCAAGGACCCCGAGTCGACCTGGAAGGGCTTCCGGGCGGCCACCGGCATCAAGGTCGACTACAACGTCGACGTCAACGACAACGCGGAGTTCTACGCCAAGGTCAAGAACCAGCTCGGCTCGTGCGACCCGATCGACCGGGACCTGATCGTGATGACCGACTGGATGGCGGCCCGGATGATCGGGCTCGGCTGGATCCAGCCGCTCGACCGGGCCAACGTCCCGAACCTGCACGCCAACATCATCGACTCGCTGCGCGACAAGGCCTGGGACCCCGGCCTGGAGCACCACGCGCCGTGGCAGAGCGGCCTGACGGGCATCGCCTACAACTCCGCGGTCACCGGCGAGATCAGGAGCTTCGAGGAGCTCATCACCCGCCCCGACCTCAACGGCAAGATCACGCTGCTCTCGGAGATGCGCGACACCATGGGCTTCCTGCTCAAGGTGGCCGGGGCCGACCCGGGCGACTTCACCGAGGACCAGTGGCACGACGCGCTGGACCTGCTCAAGAAGGCGATCGCCGACAAGCAGCTGCGCAGCTTCGCCGGCAACAACTACCTGCAGGAGCTCTCCGGCGGCAACGTCGTCGCCTGCGAGGCCTGGTCGGGTGACGTGATCCAGGCGCAGTTCGAGAACCCCGACATCAAGTTCGTGGTGCCGGAGGAGGGGCTGTCGCTGTGGAGCGACAACATGCTCGTCCCCAACCAGGCCACCCACCAGGCCAACGCCGAGCGGTGGATCGACTACTACTACGACCCCGAGGTCGCGGCGAAGCTCGCCTCGTGGGTCAACTACATCTGCCCCGTCGCCGGCGCCCGCGAGGAGATGGAGAAGATCGACGACTCCCTCGTGGACAACCCGCTGATCTTCCCCGACGACGACTTCCTGTCGAACACCTTCGACTTCATGGATCTCGACGACCGCCAGAACGCGCAGTACGAGAGGGAGTGGGCCGATGTCACAGCTGGCTGAGGATGCCCCGAGCAGCGAGCCGGCCGAGGCGCCGACCGCGGCCGCGAGCGACCCGTCGTACGACGGGCTGCGGCTGCAGCGGCTGACGAAGTCGTTCGGGAGCGGGTTCACCGCCGTCGACGCCCTCGACCTGGACGTGCCGCGCGGCTCGTTCTTCGCGCTGCTGGGCCCCTCGGGCTGCGGCAAGACCACGACGCTGCGGATGGTCGCGGGCCTGGAGACGCCGACGTCCGGCTCGATCACGCTGTCGGGCCAGGACATCACCTTCGCCAAGCCCTACCGGCGCCCGGTCAACACGGTCTTCCAGAGCTACGCGCTCTTCCCGCACCTCGACATCTACGAGAACGTCGCGTTCGGGCTGCGCCGCCGCCGGGCCAAGGAGGTCAAGGCGAAGGTCGAGGCGATGCTGGACCTGGTCGAGCTGACCAGCCAGGCGCGCAAGAAGCCGGCCCAGCTCTCCGGCGGTCAGCAGCAGCGCGTCGCCCTGGCCCGAGCGCTCATCAACGAGCCCGAGGTGCTGCTGCTCGACGAGCCGCTGGGTGCGCTCGACCTCAAGCTGCGGCGCGCGATGCAGATCGAGATCAAGCGCATCCAGACCGAGGTGCGCCAGACCTTCATCCACGTCACCCACGACCAGGAGGAGGCCATGACCATGGCCGACACCGTCGCGGTGATGAACGCCGGCGTCATCGAGCAGATGGGCGCGCCGGCCGAGCTCTACGAGAACCCCCGCAGCACCTTCGTCGCCAACTTCCTGGGCCAGTCCAACCTGATCTCCGGCACCGTCGTGTCGCGCAGCTCCGACGTCACCACGGTCGACATGCACGGCATCCAGGTGTCCGTTCCGAGCGGGCGCACGCACGTCGACGGCGACCGTGGCTGGGTGGGGATCCGGCCCGAGAAGGTGCTCATCGGCGAGGAGGGCGCCGAGCTGGACGCACCGGGCAACACCATCCCGGGCGGGGTGATCAGCGACGTGAGCTTCGTCGGGGTCAGCACCCAGTACCTCGTGCGGATGCCGTGGGGCCAGGAGCTCCAGGTCTTCTCGCAGAACACCGGTCGCACCCGGATGTTCCGCACGGGGGAGCGGGTCGAGCTGTCCTGGCGCCCGGAGTACGCGTTCCTGCTGGACCAGGCGCAGGACGCGTCCGCCGGCGCCCAACGGGACGGGCAGTGAGCGAGACCGTGCGGCGCAAGGGCCGGATCGGCTACCTGCTCCTGCTCCCGGCCGCGGCGTGGCTGCTGCTCTTCTTCGTCGTGCCGTTCTACTCGCTGGTCGCGACGAGCCTGTTCGACCCGGCGGGCTCGGACTTCCGCGGCTACGAGATGGACTACGCGTTCGGCAACTACGTCGACGTCGTGCGCGACTATGCCGGCCCGCTGGGCCGCTCGCTCCTGTACGGCGCGCTGGCGACGATGTTCTGCCTCGTGCTCGGCTACGTGCTCGCCTACGCGATCGCCTTCAAGGCCGGGCGCTGGAAGAACCTCCTGCTGGTGCTCGTCATCGCGCCCTTCTTCACCAGCTTCCTGGTGCGCACCCTGTCGTGGAAGCTGATCCTCGCCGACGACGGCTTCGTCGTGAACACCCTGCAGGCGCTGCAGGTCCTCGGCGACGACGGCCGGCTGCTGGCCACGCCGGTCGCGGTCGTGGCCGGGCTGACCTACAACTTCCTGCCGTTCATGGTGCTGCCGCTCTACGCCAGCCTCGACAAGATCGACCACCGCCTCATCGAGGCGTCCGGCGACCTGTACGCCAACCCGTTCGTCGGGTTCTTCAAGGTCACCTGGCCGCTGTCGCTGCCCGGCGTGGTCTCGGGGACGCTGCTGACGTTCATCCCGGCGGTGGGCGACTACATCAACGCCCAGTTCCTCGGCAGCACCAACGAGCGGGTCATCGGCAACGTCATCCAGTCGCAGTTCACCGACGCCAACAACTACCCGGTCGCCTCCGCCCTGTCGGTGCTGCTGATGGTGCTGATCCTGGCGATGGTGCTGGTCTACGTGCGGCGCGCCGGGACCGAGGAGCTTCTCTGATGCGCTGGTTGAGGGAGCGACTGGTCCTGATCCTCGGGCTGCTGGTGCTCGTCTACACGTTCGTGCCGATCTTCGTGGTCGTGGGGATGAGCTTCAACAACCCCGGCGGGCGCAACGTCTACCAGTTCGGCAGCTTCACGCTCGACAACTGGAAGGACCCGTGCGGGCCCGACGACCTGTGCAGCACGCTGCTCACGAGCATCCAGATCAGCCTGCTGGCGACCCTGGTCGCCACGGTGCTCGGCACGCTGGCGGCGTTCGCGCTGGTGCGCCACGACTTCGCCGGGCGCTCCGCGTCCAACCTGCTCATCTTCCTGCCGATGGCGGCGCCCGAGATCGTGCTCGGGTCCTCGCTGCTGGCGCTCTTCGTGGCGTCGGGGTTCGCCGGGCAGCTGGGCTTCTGGACGATCCTGATCGCGCACGTGATGTTCTGCCTGTCGTTCGTGGTCGTCACCGTCCGCGCGCGGCTGGCCGGCATGGACGACGACCTCGAGCAGGCCGCGATGGACCTCTACGCCACGCCCGTGCAGACCTTCCGGCGGGTGACCTTCCCGCTGGTCCTGCCCGGCATCCTCGGTGCGGCGCTGCTCAGCTTCTCGCTGTCCTTCGACGACTTCATCGTCACCAACCTCAACTCCGGGAACACCACGACGTTCCCGATGTACGTCTACGGCCAGGAGCGGGTGGGCGTGCCGATGCAGGTCAACGTCGTGGGGACCCTGATGTTCGTGGTGTCCATCGCGATCGTGCTCGGCATGGAGCTGCGCAACCGGCGCCGCGTCGCGGCGTGAGTCCCGACGTCGGCGCGCGGGCCCTGGCGCACGCGGCGCGGTCGGTCTTCTGGCTCGACGACCCGGCGAGGCCGGAGCCGCTGCCGGCGCTGGCGGGGCGGGTCGAGGCGGACCTGGTCGTGGTCGGGGGCGGGTACGCCGGCCTGTGGACCGCGCTGCGCGCCGTCGAGCGCGACCCCGGCCGCTCGGTCGTGGTGCTGGAGGCAGGAGCCTGTGGGCAGGAGGCCAGCGGTCGCAACGGGGGCTTCGCCTCCGCGAGCCTCACCCACGGCTTCGCCAACGGGCTCGCGCGCTGGCCGGCTGAGCTGGCCACGCTGGACCGCCTGGGCGCCCAGAACCTGCGCGACATCGGCGACACCGTCGCCCGCCACGGCATCGACTGCCATTGGGAGGAGACCGGCGAGCTCTCGGTGGCCGCCGCGCCCCACCAGCTCGCCGAGCTCGAGGAGCTCGCCGATGCGATGACGGCCGCGGGTCACGAGGTCGCCCTGCTGGACCGGACCGCCGTACGAGCGCGGCTGGACTCGCCGACGTACCTCGGCGGGCTGGCCGACCCCCACGGCACGGCGCTGGTCGAGCCGGCGCGGCTCGCGTGGGGGCTGCGCCGGGTGTGCCTCGAGCTGGGCGTGCGGATCTTCGAGGGCACCCGTGCGCTCGGCCTCGACGACGACGGTGCGCGGGTCCTGCTGACCACGCCCGGCGGCTCGGTGCGCGCCGCGCAGGTCGCGCTGGCGACCAACGCGTTCCCCTCGCTGCTGCGCAGGCTCCGGCTGATGACCGTGCCGGTCTACGACCACGTGCTGATGACCGAGCCGCTGTCCACCGCGCAGCTCGCCTCGATCGGGTGGGCCGGGCGCGAGGGAGTCGGCGACAGCGCCAACCTCTTCCACTACTTCCGGCTCACCCGCGACGACCGCATCCTGTGGGGCGGCTACGACGCGGTCTACCACTACGGCTCCCGGATCGCGCGAGAGCTCGAGCAGAGCGACCGCACGCACGCGCTGCTGGCCTCTCAGCTCTTCGAGGCCTTCCCCCAGCTCGAGGGCCTGCGGTTCACGCACCGCTGGGGCGGCGTGATCGACACCTGCACCCGCTTCGCCGCGTTCTTCGGCACCGCCCGTCGCGGGCGCGTGGCCTACGCGCTGGGCTACACCGGGCTCGGCGTCGCGGCGACGAGGTTCGGGGCGGACGTCGTGCTCGACCTGCTGGCCGGCGAGGAGACCGAGCGGACGTCGCTGGAGATGGTGCGCCGGCGGCCGCTGCCGTTCCCGCCGGAGCCGGTGCGGTATGCCGGCGTGCAGCTGACCCGCTGGTCGCTGGAGCGGGCCGACCGTCACGATGGACGACGCAACCTGTGGCTCCGCGGGCTCGACAGGGCGGGGCTGGGATTCGACTCATGAGGGAGACAGCGATGGACGTGATCACCCACTGGCGGGCCGGCGAGCCCTGGGCCGGCACCGGCGAGCGGCTCGGCGACGTCTACGACCCGGCCACCGGGCAGGTGGCCCGGCAGGTCGCCCTGGCCTCGGCCGAGGACGTCGAGTCGGTCGTGGCCGCCGCGGCCGAGGCCGGGCGGGAGTGGGCGGCGGCCTCGCTGTCGCGGCGTACGTCGGTCCTCTTCGCGTTCCGCGAGGTGCTGGCGCGACGTCGCTCCGAGGTCGCGGAGGCGATCACCGCCGAGCACGGCAAGGTGCTCGACGACGCGCTGGGGGAGGTGCAGCGCGGGCTGGAGGTGGTGGAGTTCGCGTGCGGGGCGCCGCACCTGCTCAAGGGCGGCTTCAGCGACGGCGTGTCCACCGGCGTCGACGTCTACTCGATCCGGCAGCCGCTGGGGGTCGTCGGGGTCGTCTCGCCGTTCAACTTCCCGGCGATGGTGCCGCTGTGGTTCGTGCCGGTCGCGATCGCGTGCGGCAACGCCGTGGTGCTCAAGCCGTCGGAGAAGGACCCCTCGGCCTCGCTCCTGCTCGCCGAGCTGTGGGCCGAGGCGGGACTGCCCGCCGGCGTCTTCTCCGTGCTGCAGGGCGACAAGGTCGCGGTCGACGGCCTGCTCACGCACCCCGACGTCAAGGCGGTGTCGTTCGTCGGGTCGACGCCGGTCGCGCGCTACGTCTACGAGACCGGCACGGCGCACGGCAAGCGCGTCCAGGCCCTCGGCGGCGCCAAGAACCACATGGTCGTCCTCCCCGACGCCGACCTCGAGTCCGCCGCCGACGCGGCCGTCTCCGCCGGCTTCGGCTCGGCCGGTGAGCGCTGCATGGCCGTCTCGGCGCTGGTCTGCGTCGACCCGGTGGCCGACGCGCTGGTGCCGCTCATCGCCTCGCGGATGTCGGCGCTGGTGACCGGCGACGGCCGCCGCGGCTGCGACATGGGCCCACTGGTCACCGGCGCGCACCGCGACAAGGTGGCCTCCTACGTCGAGGCGGGCGTCGCCGCCGGGGCGTCGCTCGTGGTCGACGGCCGCGAGGTCGTGCCGACCGGCGAGCCCGGCGGCTTCTGGCTCGGGCCGACGCTCTTCGACCGGGTCGAGCCCGGGATGGCGGTCTACGACGAGGAGATCTTCGGCCCGGTGCTGTCGGTCGTGCGGGTGGCGACGTACGACGACGCGCTGGCGCTCGTCAACGCCAACCCCTATGGCAACGGCACCGCGATCTTCACCCACGACGGCGGTGCGGCCCGGCGCTTCCAGCGCGAGGTCGAGGTGGGGATGGTCGGCATCAACGTCCCGATCCCCGTGCCGATGGCCTACTACTCCTTCGGCGGCTGGAAGTCCTCGCTCTTCGGCGACACCCACGCCCACGGCACCGAGGGCGTCCACTTCTTCACGCGCGGCAAGGTCGTCACCTCGCGCTGGCCGTCCCCGGACGCGCCGCGGCCCGGGGTCGACCTCGGCTTCCCGCAGCACACGTAGCGCCGGCAGTTTCACCAAGGCATGCAGGCGAAGCGTCACTTCCCCGGGGCTGCAGACCGAGGGAAGTGACGCTCCAGGGACATACCTTGGGGAAACTGCCCGCGCCCACCGGGTACGGCGGCCCTCAGGCCGGCCGGTGCCGCGCGACGAGCTCGAGGAGCGCCGCGTGAGTGGCGGTGTCGGCCGCGGCGATGATGCCGGGGCCGGTGTGGACCGCCTCGCCGTCGAAGTCCGTGACCACGCAGCCGGCCGCCTGGCAGAGGGCGATGCCCGCCGCGAAGTGCACGCTGTCGCGGTGCCGGCCGTCGGTGACGTAGCCGAGACGCTGGCCCGCCGCGACCCAGGCCAGCGCGAGCGTCGTCGACTCGACCCGCGGGCTGAACCGGGAGCGGAAGCCCGGGTCGGCGGCGAGCTGGGCGCCGACGAACGGGCGGTCGAGCGGTCCGTCAGCGTTGATGTCGACGAGCTGGTTGCGGCCGGGGTCCTGCCCGCCGTCCCGACCGAGCATCCCGAAGGAGCCGTCACCGGCCCAGTAGACCTCGCCGCTCGGCGGATGGCTGACGGCGGCAGTCGTCGTCGAACCGGCGTGGGACAGGGCGACGTTGACGGAGAAGGCCGGGGTCACCGCGGCGAAGTTGAGCGTGCCGCACAACGGGTCCACCAGCCACACCCGCTCGGCGTCGCCGGTTCCGACCTCGCCCATCTCCTCGCCGACGAAGCCGTCCCCGGGCCGGGCCGCGCGGATGACGTCCAGGATGGCGCGCTCGGACGCGAGGTCGGCGGCGGTGGCGAAGTCGGTGGCGCTCTTCTGCTCACGCGCGAGCACGGAGCCGTACATCGCCGTCAGCACGTCGGCGCCCGCCCGCGCGGCAGCCACCGCGAGGTCGAGGTCGCTCTGGTCGCCGGTCACCGCGTCATGGAACCACGAGACCGCCCCACGCTCAGAGCAGCGTGTACGCCTTGTCGAGGACGACGCGCAGGATCTGCTCCATCTCGTCGAAGTGCGACTGGTCGGCGATGAGCGGGGGAGCGAGCTGGACGACCGGGTCGCCGCGGTCGTCGGCGCGGCAGTAGAGGCCCTCGTGGTAGAGCGTCTTGGAGACGAAGCCGAACAGCAGGCGCTCGCACTCCTCGGCGGTGAAGGTCTCCTTGGTGTCCTTGTCCTTGACGAGCTCGATGCCGTAGAAGTACCCGTCGCCGCGGACGTCGCCCACGATCGGCAGGTCCTTGAGGCGCTCGAGCGTCGCGCGGAAGCTCGGCTCGTTCGTGCGGACGTGCTCGAGGACGTTCTCCTCCTCGAAGAGCTCGAGGTTGCGCAGGCCGACCGCCGTCGAGACCGGGTGGCCGCCGAAGGTGTAGCCGTGGGCGAACATCGCGCCGGGCTCCAGGAAGGGCTCCATCAGCCTGTCCGATGCGATCATCGCGCCGAGGGGGGCGTAGCCGGAGGTGAGGCCCTTGGCGCAGGTGATCATGTCGGGCTGGTAGCCGTAGCGCTCCGAGCCGAACATGTGGCCCAGCCGCCCGAAGGCGCAGATGACCTCGTCGGAGACCAGCAGGACGTCGTACTCGTCGCAGATCTCGCGCACCCGCTGGAAGTAGCCCGGGGGCGGCGGGAAGCAGCCGCCGGCGTTCTGCACCGGCTCGAGGAAGACGGCCGCGACGGTGTCGGGTCCCTCGGCCTCGATGGCCACGGCGATCTGGTCGGCGGCCCACCGGCCGAAGGCCTCGGGGTCGCTGCCGTCGAGGAAGCCGCCGGTGATCTCGTCGGCGCGGTAGGAGTTGGTGTTGGGCACCCGGAACGTCGAGGGCACCAGCGGCTCGAACTGCTGCTTGAGCAGCGGCAGGCCGGTGATGGAGAGCGCGCCCTGGGTGGTGCCGTGGTAGGCGATGGAGCGGCTGATCACCTTGTGCTTCATCGGCTTGCCGGTGAGCTTGAAGTAGTTCTTGGCGAGCTTCCAGGCGGTCTCGACGGCCTCGCCGCCGCCGCTGGTGAAGAAGACGCGGTTGAGGTCGCCCGGTGCGTACGACGCCACCTTGTCGGCGAGCTCGATGGCACTGGGGTGGGCGTAGGACCACAGCGGCATGAACGCCAGCTCCTGGGCCTGCTTGGCGGCCGCCTCGACCAGCTCGGTGCGACCGTGGCCCAGCTGCGAGACGAACAGGCCGGCCAGCGCGTCGAGGTAGCGCTTGCCGTTGCTGTCCCAGATGTAGGCGCCCTCGCCGCGCACGATCACCGGGACGTCGGCCTCCGCGTAGGAGCCGTGCCGGGTGAAGTGCATCCACAGGTGGTCCTTGGCGGCGCGCTGCAGCTGCTCGTTGTCCATGCTCATGTGACCATGGTGCGCGTCTCGCGCCCCAGGAGCAAGCGGATCCGGGGTCACGCGGGCTCATTTCGACGGAATCCGTTGCTCCGAGCCGTCCTGGAGCCTGCTAGACATGCCGCATGACGACGACGGTCCTGCACGGCGGCGCCCTCTTCACCGGTACCTCCACCGGCACCGGGTACGCCGGTCGCGGCGCCGTCGTCGTGCGGGACGGCCGGGTCGCCGACGTCGTCCTGGGCGACGACGTGCCGGACGTGCCCGGCGCCGCGCGGGTCGACCTGGCCGGCGGGCTGCTCGCGCCGGGGTTCGTCGACGCCCACGTGCACGCGGTGCAGGGCGGGCTGGAGCGGATCCGCTGCGACCTCTCCGAGCTCGACGACCGCGACGCCTACCTCGCCCACATCGGCGCCTACGCCCGTGAGCACCCCGAGCTGCCGTGGATCCTCGGCGGCGGCTGGGCGATGTCGGCATTCCCGGGCGGCAACCCCACCGCGGCCGACCTCGACCGGGTCGTGCCCGACCGGCCGGTGTTCCTGCCCAACCGCGACCACCACGGCGCCTGGGTCAACTCCCGCGCGCTCCAGCTCGCCGGCGTCGACGCCTCGACCCCCGACCCGCCTCACGGCCGCTTCGAGCGCGACGCCGACGGCCGGCCCACCGGCACCCTGCACGAGGGCGCGATGCACGCCGTGGCGCAGCACGCCCCGGCGACGAGCGAGGAGGAGTACTACCGCGCGCTGCTCGCCGGCCAGTCCTACCTGCACAGCCTCGGCGTCACCGGCTGGCAGGACGCGATCGTCGGCTCCTACGCCGGGATGGACGACCCCGGTCCCACCTACCTGCGCGCCGCCCGGCGCGGCGACCTGACCGCCCACGTCGTCGGGGCGCTGTGGTGGGACCGCGAGCGTGGTGAGGAGCAGGTGGCCGACCTCGTCGCCCGGCGCGAGGCCTACACCCACGGACGCTTCCGGGCGACCAGCGTCAAGGTCATGCAGGACGGCGTCGCGGAGAATGGCACGGCGGCGCTGCTCACGCCGTACCTCGACCGCTGCGGGCACGCCACCGACAGCACCGGCCACTCCTTCGTCGACCCCGCCGCCCTGCGCCGCCACGTCGCCCGGCTCGATGCGGAGGGCTTCCAGGTGCACGTCCACGGCATCGGCGACCGCGGGGTCCGTGAGGCGCTGGACGCCTTCGAGGGGCTCGACCCGGCCCACGACCGGCGCCACCAGGTCGCCCACCTCCAGCTGGTGCACCCCGACGACGTGCCGCGCTTCGGCCGGCTCGGCGTGGCCGCCAACATCCAGGCGCTCTGGGCCTGCCTGGACGAGCAGATGGTCGAGCTGACGCTTCCGTTCCTCGGTGAGGAGCGCGCCGGGTGGCAGTACCCGTTCGGCGACCTGCACCGCGCCGGGGCCCGCCTGGTCGCGGGCAGCGACTGGCCGGTGAGCACGCCCGACCCGCTCCAGGCGATCCACACGGCCGTCACGCGCACGGCGTACGGCGAGAGCGGACGCGCCGGCGACGAGCCGTTCCTGCCGCACCAGGCGCTCGACCTGGCGACGGCCTTCGCCGCCTACACCTCCGGCAGCGCCTGGGTGAACCACCGCGACGACGCCGGCCGGCTCGCACCGGGGGCCGTGGCCGACCTGGTCGTGCTCGACCGCGACCCGTTCGCCGGACCGGCCGACGAGATCGGCTCCGCTCGCGTCGTGTCGACCTGGATCGACGGAACACCCGTCTACGAGGCCTGAGTCGACGAGATCCGTGGGAAAGGGTGCTGTGCCCCTACAGATTCCGTTGTTCTGTCACTAGGCTCCCCGCATGGCCGACCAGTCGTTCCGCAATGTCATCAACGGCGAGCTCGTCGACAGCGTCTCCGGGGAGACCTACGACATCGTCGACCCGACCACGGGGGAGGTCTACGCGCAGGCGCCCCGCTCGGGCGCCGAGGACGTCGACCGTGCCTATGCCGCTGCCGCCGAGGCGTTCCCCGGCTGGGGCGGCGCGACGCCGCAGGACCGCTCCAACGCGCTGCTGAGGATCGCCACCGCCATCGAGGAGCGGGTGGAGGAGATCAACGCCGTCGAGTGCAAGGACACCGGCAAGCCGCTGGGGCTGACCATGGACGAGGAGATGCCGTACGCCTCGGACCACTTCAAGTTCTTCGCCGGGGCCGCCCGCGTGCTCGAGGGCCGCTCGGCGGGCGAGTACATGGCCGACCACACCTCGTGGGTCCGCCGCGAGCCGGTCGGGGTGGTCGGCCAGGTGACGCCCTGGAACTACCCGCTGCTGATGATGATCTGGAAGATCGCGCCGGCCCTCGCCGGCGGCAACACGATCGTCCTCAAGCCCAGCGACACCACGCCCGCGAGCTCGACGCTGCTGGCCGAGCTGGCCCAGGAGTTCCTGCCGGCGGGCGTGCTCAACGTGGTCTGCGGCGACCGCGACACCGGGCGGCTGCTGGTCGAGCACCAGACCCCGCAGATGGTCGCGATCACCGGCTCGGTGCGCGCCGGCATGGAGGTCGCCGCCTCCGCGGCCAAGGACCTCAAGCGCGTCCACCTCGAGCTCGGTGGCAAGGCGCCCTGCATCGTCTTCGACGACGCCGACATCGCGAAGGCGGCCGAGGGCATCGCCGGCGCCGGCCTCTTCAACGGCGGCCAGGACTGCACCGCCGCCACCCGCGTGCTGGTCGCGCCGGGCATCCACGACGAGTTCGTCGCCGCGCTGGCCGAGGCCGCCCGCGGGATGAGGACCGGGATGCCCGACGCCGAGGACACCTACTACGGCCCGCTCAACAACGCCGACCAGCTCGCCCGCGTGAGCGGCATGGTCGACCGGCTGCCCGACCACGCGACGCTGCAGACAGGAGGCGCGCGCCAGGGCAGCGCGGGCTACTTCTACGAGCCGACCGTGGTCTCCGGCCTGCGGCAGGACGACGAGCAGGTCCAGCAAGAGATCTTCGGGCCGGTCATGACCGTGCAGAAGTTCACCGACGAGGCCGAGGCCCTGCGCTGGGCCAACGGCGTCGAGTACGGCCTGTCCTCGAGCGTCTGGACCCGCGACCACGCCCGGGCGATGCGGATGTCCAAGGGGCTGGACTTCGGCGTCGTGTGGATCAACACCCACATCCCCTTCATCTCCGAGATGCCGCACGGCGGCTTCAAGCACTCCGGCTACGGCAAGGACCTCTCCATGTACGGCCTCGAGGACTACACCCGCATCAAGCACGTGATGTCCTACATCGGTCAGGACTGACGTGCGGATCCTCCTGGTCGGCGCCGGCGGCGTCGGGGCGGCGTTCACCGCGATCGCCGCGCGGCGCGACTTCTTCGAGACGATCGTCATCGCCGACTACGACGAGGCGAAGGCGCAGCGCACCGCCGCCACCGACGGCCGCTACGTCGCCGCGCGCATCGACGCCTCCGACGCGGCCTCGGTGACGGCCCTGTGTCGCGAGCACCGCATCACCCACGTGATGAACGCCGTCGACCCGGTCTTCGACATGCCGGTGTTCGAGGGGGCCTTCGAGGCCGGCGCGGACTACCTCGACATGGCCATGTCGCTCTCCAAGCCGCATCCCGAGGCGCCGTACGAGCAGTGCGGCGTCAAGCTCGGCGACGAGCAGTTCGCGGTGGCCGACACCTGGGAGCGGGCCGGGCGCCTGGCGCTCGTGGGCATCGGCGTCGAGCCGGGGCTCTCCGACGTGTTCGCGCGCTACGCCGCCGACCACCTCTTCAGCGAGATCGACGAGCTCGGCACTCGCGACGGCGCCAACCTCGTCGTCACCGACGACGACGGCCACGAGGTCTTCGCGCCGTCGTTCTCGATGTGGACCACCATCGAGGAGTGCCTGAACCCGCCGGTGATCTGGGCGGGCGACGGCAAGGGCGGCGGCGACTGGCACACGACCGCGCCGTTCAGCGAGCCGGAGGTCTTCGACTTCCCCGAGGGCATCGGGCCGGTCGAGTGCGTCAACGTCGAGCACGAGGAGGTGCTCCTGATGCCGCGCTGGGTCGACTGCAAGCGCGCGACGTTCAAGTACGGCCTCGGCGACGAGTTCATCAACATCCTCAAGGTCCTGCACACCCTCGGCCTCGACAGCACCGAGAAGATCCGGGTCAAGGGCGTCGAGGTCAGCCCGCGTGACGTGGTCGCCGCCGTGCTGCCGGACCCCGCGACCGTCGGGCCGCGGATGAAGGGCAAGACCTGTGCAGGCCTGTGGGTGACCGGGAAGGGCAAGGACGGGCAGCCGCGGTCGACGTATCTCTACCACGTGGTCGACAACGAGGAGACGATGCGCGACTACGGTCACCAGTGCGTGGTCTGGCAGACCGCCATCAACCCCGTGGTCGCCCTCGAGCTCCTCGCCCGCGGCACCTGGAGCGGCGCCGGCGTGCTCGGCCCGGAGGCCTTCGACGCGGTGCCGTTCCTGGACCTGCTCACCGAGTACGGCAGCCCGTGGGGGATCCAGGAGATGTGAGCCGCCGCGGGGCTGTCCGTGGCGACAGAGCCGCGCCCGCTCGTTCGTCCGACCGGCCCGAGCGACGCCCCACGCGCCGGACCTAGGTTGGTGCGATGAGCACCCCCGTCCTGCTGACCGGTGGCACCGTCGTCGACCCCGAGGCCGCCACGGCGACCGTCCAGGACGTGCTGGTCCAGGACGGCCGGGTGGCCGCGCTCGGCGACCTGCAGCCGCCCGAGGGCGCCGTCGTGCTCGACGTGGCGGGCCTGGTCGTCGGGCCGGGCTTCATCGACCTGCACAGCCACGTGCACTCGGTCGCGGGCCAGCGGCTGCAGGCCTTCGACGGCGTGACGACGGCGCTCGACCTCGAGGCCGGCCTGATGCCGGTTGCGAGGGCCTACGCCGAGGCCGCCGCCGAGGGACGCCCGCTCCACTACGGCTTCGCCGCCTCCTGGGCCGGGGCCCGCGCGCAGGTCCTGCTGGGGATCCAGCCGGACGCGACGCTCGAGAGCAGCCTGGCGGTCCTGGGCAACCCCGGCTGGCAGCGGTCGTCGAGCCCGCGCGAGCTCGCCGACAGCCTGGGCCTGATGGAGCGCGAGATCGGCGAGGGCGCGCTCGGCATCGGCGTGCTGCTGGGCTACGCCCCGAGGATCGACCCGGCGGAGTACGTCGCGGTCGCCCGCCTGGCTGCGGCCGCGGGCGTCCCGACGTACACGCACGTGCGCGAGCTCGTCGAGGCCGACCCGACGACGCCGATCGACGGCTCCGAGGAGGTCGTGCGGGCGGCCGCCGAGACGGGCGCCGCTATGCACCACTGCCACGTCAACAGCACCTCGCGCCGCCACGTCGACCGGGTGCTGGCCATGCTCGAGCGCTCCCGCGCCGAGGGCTCGCGGGTCACCGTCGAGGCCTATCCCTACGGCGCCGGCAGCACCGCCGTCGGCGCGGCTTTCCTGGAGCCGTCGCTGCTGGGGCGCTGGGACATCGGACCCGCCAACATCGTCATGGTCGGCACCGGCGAGCGGATCCGCGACGAGCGACGCCTGCTCGAGCTGCGCGCGACCTCGCCGGGGGAGCCGTGCATCATCGAGTTCCTCGACGAGACGGACCCGCGCGACCTGGCCGTCCTGCGCCGCTCGATGGAGCACCCGGACGCGATGGTCGCCAGCGACGCCATGCCCGTCTCCTGGCCCGACGGCACCCACGAGACCCGCGAGTGGCCGCTGCCTCCGGGCGGCTCGACGCACCCGCGCACCGCGGGCACGTTCCTGCGCGCGCTGCGGATGATGGTGCGCGAGCACGGCTCGTGGAGCTGGCCGGAGGCGTTCCGTCGCTGCTCCTACCTGCCCGCCCAGGTGCTCGGCGAGACCACCGACGCCGTGCACGGCAAGGGCCGCCTCGCGGTCGGCGCCGACGCCGACCTGGTGGTGCTCGACCCCGAGCGGGTCACGGACCGGGCGACGTACTCCGACCCGACGCTGACCTCCGAGGGTGTGCGCCACCTGCTCGTCGACGGGCGGCTCGTCATCCGCGACGGCGAGCTCGACACGTCGGCGTACCCGGGAAGGCCGGTCCGCGCCTGAGGTCCTCACGAGGAGGTGGTTGCGCGCTATGCTCGGGTGGCTGAGGGGCGTTCGCACCGCGGGGGGACCAGCTCTCAGGGGAGAAGCCCGTGACGACCAAGTCCTTCGTTGCCAGGACGTCCTGCGGCGCCATGGTCCTCGCGTCGGCCGGGTGCCTCGTCGCCTGCGGCGAGGACAGCACCGACTCCGGGGGCTCGCCGTCCGCGAGTGAGTCGCCGCGACGCGGCAGCCGTCCCACCGCCGAGTTCTCCGCCCGGCTGAACGGGCCGTCGACCGCAGAGCCCGGGAGCGTCGTCATCCTCTCCGTGAGCAACGTCGGTCGGTTGCGGGACACCTACGAGCTGACCGTGCGACCGTCGGGCGACGGCAAGGCACGACCACGCCACCTCACCGTCGAGCCAGGGCGCACCGGCAAGTTCCGGGTGAAGGTGCGTCGGGTGCCGCTGACGGTGGCGGTGGAGGGCTCCGGCGCCGGTCCGGGCGCGGACGAGCTCACGATCGAGTGACGCTGCGGGACCCACGGGGAGGCAGGGGTGGGTGCAGGGGCGTCACGGGCGTCGGAGCATCTGGCGCAGCTCGTCGGTCATGTCCTCGGTCCAGCCGGCCGGTTGCAGGAGCTGGACCCACGCGGCGGCATGCTCCCCCGAGAAGTTGTGGCCGTGTCCGGGCTCGGTCGAGAAGGCCATGGCCAGGTCGGCGGAGACCTGGAAGAAGGTGACCAGGGGCGCCCAGTGCATGCTGCCGGGAACGTCCGCGCCGCGCTGCTCCTCGAGCCAGTCAGGACGCTGGAGCAGCAGGTCCGGACTCCACCAGGTGACGGGGTCCGACGCGTGCTGGAGGTACAGCACCCGGCTCCCCTCCCACGGGCGGCCGCTAGGCGGCGGGCTGCTCGCGCGCGTCGTGAGGCGGATCGTGCGCCCGTCCCGGTACACCGGCTCGATCTCCGGGGAGCCGGGGTCCCGCTCCTCCACCAGCTCGCTCCAGAGCTCGTTGAAGTTGGGTGGGCCGACGAAGAGCGCCCCCGTGGTGCGGTTGGCCAGGTCGAACTCGCCGCTGAACGCCTCCTCCGCCCCGAACGATCCGAGGCTCTCGCCGAAGACGTACAGGTCGGGTCGATCGGCCGCCGGGAGCTCTGTCCACCGGCGGTAGACGGCGTCGAAGAGCGAGCGACCGGCCTCGCGAGCACGGCGGGCGTCGACCATGAAGGAGACCCAGGAGGGCAGGTGGGAGTACTGCATCGACACGATCGCGGAGTCGCCGCCTGCCACGAACTCGAACCCGGACGCCGCGCTGGGCTCCACCCAGCCGGTTCCGGTCGTGGTCACGACCAGCAGGTGCTCTCGGTCGAACCCGCCCGCTCGCTCGAGGTCCTCCACGGCGAGCGCCGCGCGGGCCTCGGCGTCGTCGGCGCTCCCGAGTCCGGCGTACGCTCGGATCGGCTCCATCGCCGGAGCCCCCGTGACCTCCTCGATGTCATCGGGCGTCGGGCCCCCGGCGACGAACACGCGTCCCTCGCGGCCCATCGAGTCCCAGGGCACGAGAGAGTCCTCGCTGCCCGACCGGGCAGGGGACCGGGGCTGCTCGGCCCAGCCGGGAGTGGTGAGGTCGCGCACGGCGAAGGAGCGATCGAGGGCGCCCAGGGCTGCCTCCGCCAGGACGCCGCTGGCCGTCGTGACGGTGACGAGAACGACCGTGAGCACCCCGATGGCGCGCGCTGCGCGGGGCCCCGTCCAGCGCTGCAGCAAGGCGATGAGGCGCCTGGTGGCCGCGCGGATCCCCCGAGCGGTCGCCAGGACCAGCAGTGCCACGAGCGTCGCGACCGGGGGCACGAGCAGCACGTAGGTCACGGGGGTCGCCTGGCTCTCGGCGAGCCGGTGAGCGCCGTTCTGCCAGTGTGCCCCCAGCAGCAGCGCGCAGACGCTGAGCACCACGCCGCCCACCAGCAGCATCAGGTGCGCGGGGCGAGGCCAGGCCCGACGGGGGCGGTCGCGCAGCGCGCTCCAGCACCAGGAGGCGAGGACTCCGACGCCGTATCCCGCCGCGGCGGCGAACCCGCTGACGAGACCTTGGAACAGCGGCGGCCGGGGCAGCAGCGAGGGGGTCAGCGAGAGCCACACGAAGCCGAGCGCGCACGCGATCCCCGACGGCAGCAGGTGGAGGTGGCGGCGAAGGAACGCGGCGCGGGCCGAGAGCGCGAGGGGCCGAGCGCTCGGTTGCGGCGAGGGCGGCACCACGCGCCCCGTCGACGCGCTGCTGGTGTCCGGCGTCTCCTCGCCCAGGCTGGTCACGGCTACGCGTCAGGTCGGCATCGGATCGCGGGCCTCGGCGCGGTGCGTCGCCGGCGTGCGCCGCACCCAGACGGCGAGCCCGCACAGCACGATGCCCCAGACCAGGGCCGTGAGGCCGAGCACCAGGGCGATGCTCACCGCAGCCCGCCCGGGGTTGGCCATGAACAGGACGCCGAGGACGATGTCGATCACGCCGCTCGCTGCCAGTCCCCAGCGCGAGTCGCGGTCGTCGACGGCCGCGAGGGCCACCTCGAGCGCGCCGCGTGCCACCAGCCAGATGCCGAGGATCCAGGTGAGGCCGACCGCGGTGAGTCCGGGCCGGACGATCGCCAGGAAGGCCGCGGTGAAGGACACCAGGCCCGTCAGGACGAGCGTCCATCGCGGCGCCGGCTGCCGGGCCTTGAACGCCTGCGCGATGGCTCCCGCTCCGTCGACGAGGGCCCAGAGGCCCCACAGCAGCGCGAGTGCCAGGACCGTCTCGAGCGGAGCCGCCATGGCGACGACGCCGAAGACGATGCCCACGACGCCGCGCAGCGCCAGGTACTGCCAGTTGCGGGACAGGAGTGCCTGCGCCACCGCGAGCTCCCTTCCTCCGGCCGCGAGGGCGTCGCCCCGGCCGATGCCTCCGCACGCTACACCCCCCGATTCGCTTTCGGGAAGGACGATGTGCTAGTGCAGCGAGCGAGCACCGGACGGTGCGACGGCCTGGCGACGGCCGGCGCTCAGAAGTCGTCGAGGAGCCGGTCGATCTCGGGGAACTCCTCGACGACGGGACTGTCGATCACCCGACCGCGCACGAGGACCGCCGAGGGACGGGCGAGCGCCCTGATGTCGTCGAGCGGATCGGCGTCGGTGATCAGGAGGTCGGCGGCACGTCCCTCCTCGATCGCACCCGTGACCTGCTCGATGCCGAGGATGTGGGCGTTGCCCTGGGTCGCGGCATGGAGCGCGCGGGCTGGCGACAGACCGCCGTAGCGGATCAGGAAGTCCAGCTCTCGCCAGGTGTTGTAGTGGGTGACGAACGTGAGCGCGGAGTCGGTCCCCATGCCGAGCGGGATGTCGTTGTCGAGGCACTGGCGGATGCCCCGGAGCATGCCGTCGAGGACCCACTCTGCGTTGGCCCGAGCCACCGGGTTGGCACCGGTGATGCTCCGGTCGAGCTTCACCAGGGGCAGGCAGGCCATCAGGGTGGGGATCAGCGCGGAGAAGCCGCGCAGCGACTCCGGGTTGTGCTGGAAGAGGGCGATCGCCTCGTCCGAGAGCTCCGCTCCGTGCTCGATGGTGTCCACCCCGGCGCGCAGCGCGGACACGATCCCCTCCCCGCTCTGGGCGTGCGCCGCGACCAGGACCCCGGCCTCGTGGGCCTCGTGGCAGATGATGCGCATGTTCGCCTCGCTCATCTCGGGCCGGCCGGCGTAGCCGATCTCCTTGGCGTCGGTGACCCCTGCCGTGGCCGAGATCTTGATCGCCTTCACGCCGTGCTGCAGGTTGCGACGCACGTTCGTCCGGGTCGACTCGGCGTCGGTCGCCGTGAGTGCGATCTGGGGGGCTCCGTGGCCCCCGGGGATGGCCAGGAGCGGGCCCGACGCGATCAGTCGTGGACCGAGGTACTGCCCGCGCTCGATGGCCCCACCGACCTCGACCACCTCGTAGCCGGGGTCGCCGACGCTTCGGATCGTCGTGACGCCGGTGTTCATCTGGGTGATGGCCGCGCTCTTGGTGCGGCCCCTCAGGTAGCGACGACCCAGGGCGCTATGCAGGAAGGCGAGCGCCAGCCGCTCGACCCGGGGGCTCACCAGGAACGCCGGCAGCGGTCGGCCGTCGGAGAACAGGTGGGCGTGCGCATTGATGAGCCCGGGGAGCACGAACCGGTGCGTCGCATCGATCGTCCTCGTCCCGGGGGGCACGTCGATCTCATCGGTCGGGCCGACGGCGCTGATCAGGCCGTGCGCGTCGACCAGGACCGTGGTGCGGGGCCTGACGCTGCCCGCGAGGTCACCGGGGAGGAGGGTGGCATGGGTGATGGCGACCGGCTCGGCCACGGTTGTTCCCGACGTCATCACGGCAGTATCGGCCGACCTCCCGGGGGAGTCCAGGGAGCCTGGACGCGCGCCACGGGCCCGGGGCGGACGGCCGTCACCAGCCAGGCGCGGGCGTCGAACCACACGCCCTCGCCCGTGTCGTGGGCCTCCAGCACGTCGCGCAGCCGGTCGAGGGCGCGAGCCTGCTCCGCCTCGCCCTTGTCGGCGACGAGGTCGCGGGTCATCCCGAGCTGGGAGAGGGCCTCGAGCGCGGCGTCGGCATCGGCGCCGTAGTGGACGGGCTCGCGCACGTCGGTCAGCTCGACCGAGGTGAGCCCCGCGGCCTCGAGGAGCCCCGTCGTGACGGCCGGGTCGGCCAGCGAGAACGCCGCCCGGGTCAGCCCCGCCGGCTCCGGCAGCGGGTCGGAGCCCGCGAGCGCCCGCCGGACGGCTCCCGACCACTCCTGGTCCTCGTAGGCGGCCCAGACGAGCTGCACCAGACGTGACCCCGGCCGCAGCGACCGCGCGACGTTGCTGAACGCCGCGAGGGGGTCGTCGAAGAACATCGTGCCGAACCGGCTGATCGCCAGGCTGAAGCCCTCGGCGGCGAAGGGGTGCACCTGCACGTCGGCCTGCTCGAAGTGCACGTTGGCCACCCCCTCGTCGGCGGCCAGCCGGCGAGCCTCCTCGAGCATCGGGACCGACAGGTCCACGCCCAGCGCGCCGCCCGAGGGCGCCGACCTCGCGGCGTCCCGGGTGGTGAGCCCGGTGCCGCAGCCGATGTCGAGCACGTGGTCGTCCGGCTGCACGCCCGCGGCGGCACGCAGCCGGTCCTGGTAGCGGCTCAGCTCCGCGTCGTAGTCGAACATCACCGTCTCCTCGCGCTCGGTGGGGGAGACGCTAGGTCACCGACCCAGCGTGCCGAGCGCGGCGTCGACGATCGCGGCCGCGTCGATGCCGTGCAGGGCGTAGGCGTCCGCGAGGTCGCTGGACTGACCGAACTCGCGCACCCCCAGGCATCGGACGGGGTCGCCGCGCAGCGCCGCGAGGAACGCGAGCGTGTGCGGGTGCCCGTCGAGCACGGTGACCAGCGGAGTGCCGTGCTCGCGCGGGAAGAGCGCGTCCGCGATGTCGCTCGGCGGCGGACCGCTGGCAGCGGTCCGGCCGACCTCGCCGCGGGCCTGGAAGGAGCGGTAGACCAGGTCGGGGCTGGTCAGGCACACCACGCCGGCCGTGATCCCACGGTCCGCGAGGGTCTCGGCGGCGTCCAGCACCTCGGGCATGACCGCGCCCACGCCCACGAGCGTCACCTGCTCGGTGGCCGGGTCGAGGTCGGTGATCCGGTAGCCGCCGGCCACCGCGTGGCGACGTCGTCGCTCCAGGGCGGTGGCGTCCTCCGGAACGCGCGCCAGGAGTTGGTCGACGGGTCGGGTCGTGAGACGGACGTAGGCGGACGTGCCGGCCGGCACGCCGACGTGGCGGGCGGCCTCGAGCAGGCACCACTCGAGGTCCTGGGCGAAGGCCGGCTCCCAGGCGACGCAGCCCGGCTGCTCGAGACCGATGGACGGCGTGGTGATCGACTGGTGCGCCCCGCCCTCGGGCGCGAGCGTGACGCCGGAGGGCGTCCCGACCAGGATCGACTGGCCGCCGGCGTAGATGCCGTAGGACCAGGGCTCCAGGGCGCGCGCCACGAACGGGTCGTAGATGGTGGCGATCGGGATCAGCCGCTCGCCCCAGCGGCTCCAGGTCGCGCCGAGCTCGCCGAGCAGGCCGACGAGGTTGACCTCGGCGATGCCGAGCTCGATGTGCTGGCCGGTGGAGACCTCCGACCACCGCAGCACCCGCTCGGCGTCGTCGGCGAACCAGTCGCGGCGGTCCTCGACCGACCACACGCCGGTCTTGTTGATCCAGCCGCCGACGTTCGTCGAGGTCGCGACGTCGGGGCTGGTGGTGACCACCCGCGCCGCGGCCTCCGGTGCCGCGCGGCCGAAGTCGGTGAGGAACCGGCCGAACGCGGCCTGGGTGGAGATCGTGGAGCGGTAGCTGCGCCCGAACGTCCGCGGGATGTCCAGGGCCGGGCCCGCGACGACGGGGGGACGCGCCAGCTCCTCGGCGCGTCGTCGGCAGAGCTCGGCGGCGGGAGTCGTCGCCTCGAAGGTGCGCCACGGGTCGGCAGGGTCGGTGCCGCAGGCCGCGGCCAGCGAGCCCATCTGCTCCTCGCTCAGCAGCGCGGAGTGGTTGCCGGGGTGGCCCTCGGTGGGCAGCCCGCGGCCCTTGACCGTGTAGGCGAACACGACGGTGGGGCGGTGGTCGTCGACCTCGCGGTAGGTGTCCAGCAGGAGCCCCAGGTCGTGGCCGCCCAGGTCGCGGACGGCGCTCGCGAGCTCGGCGTCGGGGATCGAGCGGACCAGCGCCTCCAGGGCCGGGTCGGGTGCCTCGCCGACGACGCGGTCGGCCAGCTCGTCGAGGTCGGCGCGCAGCAGGCGCTGGTACTCCTCGTTGGGCATGGCCTCCAGGCGGCGGCGCAGAGCGGCTCCGCCCTCCCGCTCGAAGATCTCCGAGATGGTGCGTCCCCACTTCAAGGTGACGACCTGCCAGCCGGCCGCGGCGAACATGCCCTGCAGCCGGTCGATCTGCACGTCCGGCACCACGCGGTCCAGCGACTGCCGGTTGAGGTCCACGATCCACAGGAGCTCGCCCAGCTTGGCGGTCGACGGATCGGCGACCGCCTCCCAGATCGCGCCCTCGTCGAGCTCGGCGTCGCCGATCAGGCTGACGAACCGGCCGGCCACGGGCGTGGTGTCGAAGTGCGAGCGCACGTAGCGGTGCGACATCGCCGCCCACAGGGGCGCGGTGGCT
Organism: Nocardioides lijunqiniae; assembly: GCF_015024225.1. Lineage (GTDB taxonomy): Bacteria > Actinomycetota > Actinomycetes > Propionibacteriales > Nocardioidaceae > Nocardioides > Nocardioides lijunqiniae. The sequence goes on along the minus strand of NZ_JACJGM010000008.1, from coordinate 52,720 downwards.
CCGATGCCCACCGACCCCGTGGAGAAGTCCACGGTGTCGGGGTCCTTGAGGCGGCTCGGGTAGCTCTGCAGACCCCCGAGCTCGCGCAGGCGGGGGAGGTAGGACTCGTCGAGGTCGCCGAGCAGGTAGTTGATCGCGTGCAGCACCGGCGAGGCGTGCGGCTTCACCGACACCCGGTCGGTGTGGTCCAGCTCGGCGAACCACAGCGACACCATCACGTCGACCATCGAGGCGCTGGAGGCCTGGTGGCCCCCGACCTTGACGCCGCTGGTGTTGGGCCGCCCGGCGTTGGCGGCGTCGACGATCGCCGTCGCCAGCCAGAGCACCCGGGTGGAGATCTCCCGCAGCGCGGCCGCGTCGGGCCGGGTGGCGGTCGCCGGGCTCGTCGTCGCCGTCATCAGAAGATGCCGGAGTACGCGTTCAGGGCGGGCTGCCCGCCGAGGTGGGCGTAGAGCACGTTCGAGGACGCAGGGATCTCGCCGCTGCGGACCAGGTCGACCAGGCCGGCCATCGACTTCCCCTCGTAGACCGGGTCGATGATCATGCCCTCGAGCTCGCCGCTGAGGCGGATGGCGTCGATCGTGGACTGCACGGGGATGCCGTAGACGTCGCCGGCCCAGCCCTCGAGCACGGTGATCTCGTCGTCGCGCAGGTCGCGGCCCAGCTCGATCAGGTCGGCGGTGTGGCGGGCGATCCGCTCCACCTGCGCCCGGGTCTTCTCCAGCGTCGCCGAGGCGTCGATGCCGATGACGCGGCGCGGACGCTCCAGGCCGGCGAAGCCGGCGATCATGCCGGCATGCGTGGAGCCCGTGACGGTGCAGACCACGATGGTGTCGAAGAAGACGCCGAGCTCGGCCTCCTGCTGCTCGACCTCACGGGCCCAGTTGGCGAAGCCCAGACCGCCGAGCCGGTGCTCGGAGGCACCCGCCGGGATGCCGTACGGCGTACCGCCGGCGGCGCGCACGTCCTCGAGCGCCTGCTCCCACGACGAGCGGATGCCGATGTCGAAGCCGCTCTGGTCCAGGCGCACGTCGGCGCCCATGATCCGCGAGAGCAGGATGTTGCCGACCTTGTCGTTGACGGCGTCGGGCCAGTCGACCCACTTCTCCTGCACGAGGCGGGCCTTCATGCCGATCTTGGCGGCCACGGCCGCGACCTGGCGGGTGTGGTTGGACTGGAAGCCGCCGATCGAGACGAGCGTGTCGGCGCCGCTGGCGATCGCGTCGGGGACGATGTACTCGAGCTTGCGGGTCTTGTTGCCGCCGTAGGCGAGGCCGGAGTTGCAGTCCTCGCGCTTGGCCCAGACCTGGGCGCCGCCGAGGTGCTGGGTCAGCCGGTCGAGCCGGTGGACCGGGCTGGGTCCGAACAGCAGCGGGTAGCGGTCGAACTTGTCGAGGCCTGCGAGCGACATGGTGGTCCTTCGGGTCGGGTGCGGTGCAGTGAGGTGCCGTGCGGTGGACGGGTGGTGCGGGGAGGTCGGGGGAGTCAGCCGGCCGGGGGGACGAGCGTCAGCCAGTTGGCGCGGGTCTCGCGCGCGGCCGCCTCGGCGTCGCCCCTGCGGGCGTGCTCGACGATCGTGCGGTGCTGGGCCACCGACGCGCGGCCGGCGAGGGTCGCGAAGCGCACGCGCTCCATGCGGCGCAGCAGCGGGGTCACGTCGTCGAGGACGGAGATGACCGTGCGGTTGGCGCAGAGCTCGACGAGGACGCCGTGGAAGTCGTCGTCGGCGGCGATGGCGGCCTCGACGTCGGCGCGGCGCAGGGCGTCGGCGAACGCGTCGTTGGCGGCCTCCATGCGGGCGAGGTCGGGCTCCTTGAGCAGCGGCACGGCCTCGCGGGCGGCCAGCTCGTGCAGGCTGGCGGCCACGACCTGGGCCTCGACGGCGGCGCGGACGTCGAGCGGGCTCACGATGGTGGAGCTGCCGGGGCGCACCTGCACGAGGCCGATCTGCTCCAGGCGCGAGAGGGCCTCGCGCACCGGGGTCCGGCTGACGCCGAGCCAGGAGCAGAGCTCGGCGTCGACCAGGCGCTCACCGGGCTCCAGCGTGCCGTCGACGATCGCGGTGCGCAGCGTCGTGAACACGCGCTCGCGCAGCAGGGTGCGCGGCGGCGGGGTGGTGGCGGGGACGGGCATGCGGCGACCATATGCGATATTTCGCATTTCGGCCACCGTCAGTGACCGTGGTGGGAGGTCCACCGTGCGGCGGGACCTGCGTCGGCACGGTGCGGCTCGACATGGGGGCCGCCGCCCGGCCCGATATCGGGGCGACGCCGGGGGGCGCCGACCCGTAGCGTCGTACCCGATGACCACGACCCTCGTCACCGAGCGCCCCCTGAGCACGCCGACCGACCGCGCGCCGGGCTCCGGCAGCCCCGTCGACTGGCGACGCCTGCGCGGACCGGTTGCCGTGGTCGCGCTGGTCGCCTGCGGCGTCGCCGCGGTCGGCACGTCCCTCGGCTCGCTCGTGGCCGGCATGCTCGCCGAGGAGGCGTCGAGCCGGCTCATCGGCGTCCTGGCCCTCTGCGTGGTGGGCGCCGCCGTGCTCGACACCGCCGCGCGCACGCTGTGGGCCGGCGTCATCGACCGCGCCGAGGGACGACTGCGTGCCGACCTGCTCGACGCCGCGATGCACCAGCCCCTGTCGGCGCTCACCGAGCAGGCCGTGGGGGAGGTGCTCGACCGGATCGACGACGACACCCACGAGGTCGGCACCCTGCTGCGCCAGAGCGCCTGGATGGCGATCCGCACGACGCTGGGCGCCGGGCCGCTGTGGATCGTCGCGGGCGTGACCTGGTGGCCGGCCTTCTTCCTCTTCCCGGTCACCGGGTGGGCCGCGCTGGCCGTCGTCCGCCCCCTGCTGCCCGAGATCTCGAGGCGCAAGGTCGTCGAGGAGGCCGCCTGGACCGACCACGCCGCCGCGCTCGAGGAGGGCATCGCGGGTCGCGACGACCTGCGCGCCAGCGGGGGCCAGGCCCACGTGCTGCGTCGGTGCACCGAGCTGGCCGCGCGCGTGCACGAGCTCTTCGACGTCGTCCTGCGCCTCGAGGCCACGGTCACCCGACGCACCGGCACGATGCTGCACGCCGTGCTGGCCGCCACCGCCGTGCTCGGGGTCGCCCTGGTCACCACCGACCACCTCGGCACCGCCGAGCTCGTCACCCTGTTCCTGGTCACGACGATGTTCGTCGGGCAGGTCGACCAGCTCGCCCGCCACCTGCCCGACCTCCAGGCCGGCTTCGGTGCGGTGCTCCGCCTGCGCGACCTGCTCGGCGCCGAGCGCGAGCCCGAGGGCGGCGCGCCCGTGCCCGGCAGCCGCCTCGACGTCCACTTCTCGGGCCTGCACTTCGCCTACGCCGAGGGACGCTTCGCCCTGCAGGACGTCGAGCTCGCCGTGCCGGCCGGCACCACCTGCGCCCTGGTGGGGCGCACCGGCTCCGGCAAGTCGACGCTGGCCGCCCTGCTGTCGCGGGCGGTCGAGCCCGAGCGCGGCACCGTGCTCCTCGGCGGCGTGGACGTCCTCGACCTCGAGCTGCAGTCGCTCCGCTCGGCCGTCGGCGTCGTCACCCAGCGCACCGAGATCCTCGCCGGCACGCTCGCCGAGAACATCGCCCTCTTCGAGGACCTGTCGCGCGAGCGCATCACGGCCGCCGTCGTCGAGCTCGGCCTCGACGACTGGGTCGCCGGGCTGACCGACGGCCTCGACACCCTCCTCGGCCCCGGCGGCACGACGCTGTCGGCGGGGGAGGAGCAGCTCGTCGCGTTCGCCCGGCTGCTGGTGCGCGACGTCAGCGTCGTCGTGCTCGACGAGGCCACCGCCCGCATGGACCCCGTCACCGAGGCCGCGGTCGTCCGGGCCGCCGACCGGCTGCTCTCGGGCCGCACCGGCCTGCTCGTCGCCCACCGGCTCTCCACCACCGAGCGCGCCGACCAGGTCGCGGTGCTCGACGGCGGCCGCGTGGTGCAGCGCGGAGCTCGCGCCGAGCTCGCCACGACGCCCGGCCCCTTCCGCACGCTGCTGCGCGCCTCCGCCGACGACGACCGGGCCGCGCCCGTGGCGCCGTCCTCCAGCCAGGTCGGCACGGCCCGGCGGGTGGGGGAGGCGCCGCCGCAGCCCGAGATGGAGCCGGTGCCGAGCCTCACGCGCGCCACGTGGTCGGCGCTCGTCGTCGAGCCGCAGTGGGGCGCCCTGAGCGTCTTCATCTTCCTGGCCTCCGCCCTGTGCGGCGCCTTCGGCGCGGTCACCGGCTGGATCTGGGGACACCTCGTCGTCGCCCTCCAGCGCGGCGAGACGCCGACGATGCTGACCCTCTACGTCGTGGTGTCGCTGGTGGCCTCCCCGCTGCTGCTCGCCGAGGCGATCCGGCTCTACCCGCGCTGGTGGATCGCGGTCATGCTGCGCGTGCGCATGGCCGTCCTGGCCGGGCAGACCGACCAGCGGCGGCTGCGCCGCACCCCTCCCGGCGAGGTCGTCGCGCGCACCATGGACGCCGACCGCATCGCGCGCTACGCCGACCGGTGGGTCGACTTCGTCAACGGCCTCGCCATCGCCGCCGTCACCGCCGTCCTGGCCCGGAGCTGGCTCGCCGGCGGCGTGCTCCTCGCCGTGATGGTGGCCTCCGCCCTGGCCTCGTCGCTGGGCCGTCCTCTCGCGGGGCGGTCGGCCGCCGCGTCGGCCGCGGCGCGTGCCGGCTTCGGGCGCTCGCTGGTCTCGGCGCTCGACTCGGTGCGCACCGTCAAGCTGGCCGCCTCCACCCCGAGCGTCCACCGCCACCTGCGCGAGGTCGACGGCGGACGGGTCGACGCCGCGGTGCGCGAGCACCGCGTCCAGGCGCTCCTCGACGGCGTCCCCATCGTCATGGTGCAGTGCGGCGTCGTCGCCGCCTGGGGCGTCATGGTGGCCGGCGGCTGGGGCCTCGCCACGGCGCTGCTCGTGGCCGGGGCCGTCAACGGCTTCGACTGGTTCGGGCGGGTCGCCGGGTCGGTCGTGACCGAGGCGCCGGGCACCCGCGCCTGGATGCAGACCACCAGCCGGCTCGCGGGCGGTGGCGACCTGATGCACCTGCCCGCCGGCGTCGACCTGGTGCACGGCACCTCACCGGCCCCGCCGCCCGACCACCGCGACCCGCTGCGCACCCTCGAGCTGGTCGGCCTCTCCGCAGTCCACGACGACGGCACGATCGGCGTCAGCGACGTCGACCTCACGGTCGGTGCCCAGGAGCTGGTGCTGCTGCTCGGTCAGGTGGGCTCGGGCAAGTCCAGCCTGCTGTCGACGCTCGCCGGACTGGTCACCAGCACCGGCGAGATCCGGTGGAACGGCGTGCGCGTCGACGACCCCGAGACCTTCCTGCGACCGGGCCGCGTCGCCCACGTCGCCCAGGTCCCGCGGGTCCTGTCCGGCACCTTCGCCGACAACGTCCGCCTCGACCACCCCGACCGGGAGGTCCTGCCGGCGCTCGAGGCGTCGCGGATGATGCCCGACGTCGAGGCCGCGGGCGGACCCGACTCGCTCGTCGGCCACCGCGGCGTCCGCCTCTCGGGCGGTCAGGTCCAGCGCCTCGCTCTCGCCCGCGGGCTGGCGGCCGACTCCCAGCTGCTGCTCGCCGACGACGTGTCGTCAGCGCTCGACGCCGCCACCGAGATCGAGCTCTGGGCGGCCCTGCGCGAGCGCGGCGCCACGGTCATCAGCGCCACCAGCAAGCGCGCCGCCCTGGCGCAGGCCGACCGGGTCGTCGTGCTCACCGAGGGTCGCGTCGCCGCCGTCGGGCCGTGGACCGAGCTCGCCCCGCGCTGGGGGCACCTGGCGGGGTAGCGCCGGGCCGCCAGGTGCCACCTTCGCTAGTCGCCCTTGACGTTGACGATCTGGCGCAGGGTGCGGTCGACGCTCACGAGGTCGGCGGCGTCCTGCATCACGACGTCGATGTCCTTGTAGGCGTCCGGGTGCTCGTCGAGGAAGGCGTCCGAGCGACCCCACTCGATCCCACTCATCCGCGAGTCGAGGTCGGCACGGGTGAACGCGCGCCGCGCGGCCGTGCGGGAGCGGCTCCGGCCCGCGCCGTGGGGCGCGGAGTCCAGTGCCAGCGGGTTGCCCTTGCCGGTCACGACGTACGACGCCGCGCCCATCGAGCCCGGGATCAGACCACGCACCCCTGCCGCAGCGTCGATCGCGCCCTTCCGCGACAGCCACACCTGCTTGCCGAAGTGCGTCTCCTGCACGGTGTAGTTGTGGTGGCAGTTGATCTCCTCCACCTGCTCGACCGGACCCGCCCACGACTCGACGCAGTCGACGACCCGGAGCATCATCTCCTCGCGGTTGAGGAGCGCGAACCGCTGAGCCCACCGCAGTGCCTCGAGGTAGGCCCAGAACTCCGGCTCGCCCTCGACGAGGTAGGCGAGGTCCTTGTCCGGCAGGCTGATCCAGCGCTCCTCGCACTGCCGCTGGGCGACCCGGATGTGCTTCATCGCGAGCTTGTTGCCCACCCCGCGCGAGCCTGAGTGCAGGAAGAGCCACACGTGGTCGTCCTCGTCGAGGCTGACCTCGATGAAGTGGTATCTAGCGGTTCGAGGACGTCAACCACACCCGGACTGTCAACCGACCCGAAGGTCCATAGGAAACGTTCGGCGGCCTCGACTTAGGGTTTGTGACGGTCGGACCGAGCGGTCTGGGCCCTCGTCCGCATCGGTGTGCCTCGATGGTCCGTGTGAGCAAGAGACGACCATTTACCTTTCAAACGGGCCCTGGCATGGGTCGCCTGAATAAAGGTGAAATAGTGCTAGCGCCATCACCCCGTGGTTCAGGTGAACCGGCACTGGTCGGCGAGTTCGAGGTAAGGCGTCGCGTCGCTCCCTGGACAGTAGCGACCCTGCTGCACATGCTCGCATCAGAACTGGCGGTCGCACACCGGTAAGAAGGTGCAGGCCATCTTGATCGAGTTGGCGCGGGGTCGCCCGCAAATGGGCAGCCGGAGAAGTCGAGCGAGATCTGGGTTGACTAATCGTAGAGCGACCCAGGGCGGCACGGCGAGGGCCACCGAGGTCGCGCAATATCCCACGCCGCAGCCCTGCCGCCTTGCCTAAGAAGACCCTCGCTTATTCTCGTCCACCTATCAATGTTCCAGTGGCGGGGCCGAAGAACGGGCCTCGGGTCCGTTGGCGGTGTATACAAAATTGACGAGTTCGTGCAGACGCGCTTTCAGGTCGAGACGATCTAAGTGTGCGACCGTCAGCCGCGGTTCTACTGCTCGGGCGATGGCAATTTTATCGAAGGCTGGTTCGTCCTTGAACCCTTTGAGGGGGTTGTCCCACTGCTCGTCCATACCGGTGATGGACCGACCGGGATGCACTTCTTCGACGGCGGCAGCGAGGACATCACGAGGTACGTAGTTCTCGACGGTGTAGCCCTTTGTCACCCAGGCCATTCCTGGCGAGTCTGCCTCGGCCTCGAACTCTTGCTGGATGCGTTGCTTCGTTGCGTTGATCCGTCTTCGCGGGCCAGTTCGGTCTGAATCGATGACGACTGCGCTAGAACGGCTTAACTTCCGCAGGTCGATGAAGTCTTGCAACGCTTCAGCGTCCACCGTCAGGTGAGAGAGGAGTTTTCCTCCGTAGAACATGATCGAGTAGTCGATGCCCTCAGCCAGCGAACGGTCGATCAGTTCCATCCAGCGTCTGATGTAGACGCGGTCCGACGGTCCTTCGACCCAGATGATGCAATTCGCTTGCAACAGGTCTGAGGGGCGGTATCCGAGGTCGTGACAGATGGCGACTAGTTCGTGGGGCTTTCGCGCGGGGCGGACGCTGGTGCCAGTGCCCGTCAGTCGCAGGTGGTAGGTCATCGCTCTTGCGTCGTCGAGCAGGTGAGATGAGTGGGTAGCGATGACGTATTGGTTGTCAGTCTCGTCGGTGAGGTAGCGGACCAACTTCTTCTGCAACAGGGGGTGCAAGTTGGTCTCGGGCTCTTCGATGCAGACGAGGGTCCTCTGCAGGACCGTCGCTGCTGAAGCCAGGACGATCACCTGTTCGATGCCGCTACCAAGGTTGGACAAGGGCAGAACACGACTCGGCGTTTCGACCTGGATGGTCGCTGCGTCGTGCGGAATGTTGATGCGGGCAGTGCTATCGCTCAGCACGACTTGGATGAAGCGGTTGATGGCATCCCAGCGAGTGCGCGCCTCCTGCCAGGAGGAGTGCGGTGGGTTCTGTAGTTTCGATAGCGCGTTGATGACTCCCCGTCCGGACAGCCAGCTCAGGTCGCCCTCCGGGTCACCTTCGATGAGTTCCACTCGACGGGAGGCCACGATTGTGGCAACCGGAGGAAGATTCTCGTACCCGCCGAGGCTTGAAAGGAGGCGACGCATCACGTCGTCGGGGTCGATGGGTCCACCTCCGATGGCATTGAGAACGGACCGGAAGTCGACGGCCCAGTTCGGTAGGTAGGAGATGGCCTCTTCGACGCGCGAGGCCGGTATCACGAACTGGTTGCCGTCGAGCTCAAAGATCGACCAGTAGGTGTCTCCATTGGCTAAGCGGCCCATCAGGTACTCCGGGTAGACCTGTACTCCGTTGCTGGGCTGAGGGGGTCTGCGCAGTTTTGCGACGTACTCGACGGCCTTGGTCGCGTCGAGTGCCACGCCCACGACGTGGTGCGAACGTTCTAGGAACCCGTTCGGCACATCGAGACCTTCAATGGAAACTGGCGAGGGGCGCTGCTGATGTCGCCCACCTTTGAGGTGCGGCAGCACGTGCTGGAGGTAGTGGAGCACGTTCGACTTGCCAGAATTGTTGATTCCGGCCAGCACTGTGACCTTGTTTCGCAGGTCGAGGGGTTGCCACCCAGCAGCGAAGGAGCGATACCCGGAGAACCCGATTCCCCTGATCAGCGGGGCCCACTCGTCGGATTCGCCAACCAAGTCCATAAGCCGACGCTAGTGCACGGGATCTCTCGTCGGGCCTGAGCGGAGCGACTGGCTCCCCACGCGTTAGTAGAACGTCGTGCAAACAAGGCGGCATACGCGTCTGCAGAACTCGCGCACAACCCTGCGGCACGAGCGGTTGTCGGTCAACGAGATTACCCGTCGTCCACAGGAGGGACGCCGGCGCTGGACGGGTGTCGGCGGCCGAGACTAGAATCGAACACATGTTCGACTTGCTCATGCGACAGGCCCGGGAGGCGCGGTCCGCGCTCGCGGTCGGCACGAGCGAGTTGAGCGATGCCGAGCGGGTCGATCTCCTGCGTGAGCTGGAGGACCTGAAGTGCGCGGCGTCGGCTGCGCAGGCGGTGCTGGCCGTCGACCTGGAGGCCTCGCAGCGTGCGGCGCAGGTCGAGGCCGGTGTGCGTGCTGGTCGGGCGGGAGAGGGCATCGCGGAGCAGATCGGTCTGGCGCGTCGCGAGTCGCCCCACAAGGCGGCGCGGCTGCTGGGCCTGGGGAAGGTCCTGACTGCCGAGATGCCGCACACGCTGCGTCTGATGCAGGAGGGCCGGCTGTCGGAGTGGCGGGCCACGATCCTGGCCCGCGAGACCGCATGCCTGTCGCTGCAGCACCGCGCCGAGGTCGACGCCCGGCTGTGTGCGGGTGGCGAGGCCGAAACGATGAGCGACCTGGGTCTGACCCGCGCGGCGAAGAGGCTGGCGTGTGAGCTGGACCCCGCCGGGGTGGCCGAGCGGGCCCGTCGTGCGGAGGCCGAGCGGCACGTCTCGCTGCGCCCGGCGCCGGACACGATGTGCTGGATCCGGGTCCTGCTCCCGGTCAAGCAGGCGGTGCGGGTCTACGCGGTCCTGCTCACGATCGCCAAGACCGCCCGCTCCCAGGGCGACCCGCGCTCCCAGGGCCAGCTCATGGCCGACGCCCTGGTCGAGCGCGTCACCGGGGAGTCCACGACGGCGGCACCGAAGGTCGAGGTCAAGCTCGTCATGAGCGACAGCTCCTTCTTCGGCACCTCCCAGGACGCTGCTCACGTCGAGGGCCACGGCCCGATGCCGGCGCCGTGGGCGCGGGCGTTCGTCAAGGAGGCCGCCGCACAGGCCCGGCTGTGGGTCCGACGGCTCTACGTGGTGCCGAGCACCGGTGAGCTGGTCGCGATGGACTCTCGTGCGCGGTGTGCTCCGGCCGGGCTGGCCGACTTCGTGGCCACGCGTGACCTGGGACTGTGCCGGACCCCGTGGTGTGGTGCCCCGATCCGCGAGTCCGACCACGTGCAGGCCTACGAGGACGGCGGCGCGACCGCGTCGTTCAACCTCCAGGGCCTGTGCCGGCGCTGCAACCTCGCCAAGCAGGCACCCGGCTGGCGCGCGGCCCAGGTCGTCACGACCCGGCGGCACGAGGTCGAGACCACCACGCCGACCGGTCACCGACATCGGTCGCGGTCACCGGCCCCGCCCGGCCATCTCGACGTCTACCACCACGGCGACCGACTCGTGCTCGAGCTCATCGCCTGACCTCCGGCCGCGTGCGCGCCTCGGCCGTGGGTACCGAGCGCGCGTGACCCACAGCGATCCCGGCTTCACCGCCCTCGTCGGCGCACCCGCCCCCACGACCCAGGACGGTGAGGCGCGCCTGGAGATGGAGGTCGACGACCACCACCTCAACCCGGCCGGCGCCGTGCACGGGGGGCTCCTGGCCACCCTGGTCGACACGACCATGGGGGCGGCGGTCCGCAGCGTCGCGGACGGCGAGGGGGCGGCGACCAGCCAGCTCTCGGTGACCTACCTGCGCCCCGGCAGACCGGGGCGGCTGGTCGTCACCGCGTCGGTGCGCAAGCGCGGGGAGAGCCTCACGGTGTGCGAGGCCGACGTGGAGCAGGACGGGAAGTCCCTGGTGCACGCCCTGGCGACGTTCGCGCTCGTCGAGGGCTGAGCCCTCCCGCTCGCGACGCCCGGTGCGTCACGCGCAGTCGCGGCACAGGTCGGTGCCGGGGGACTCCCGGCGCGACCCGTGCTGCACGAGGTAGCACCCGGTGCAGGTGAACTCGTCGGCCTGCTCCGGAGTGACCTCCACCGACAGGGTCTCGTGGGAGAGGTCGGCGCCGGGGAGCTCGTAGGACTCGGCGGCGACCGCCTCGTCCTCGTCCACGGTCCCCGAGGTCTTGTCCTGCTCCCCGGACGTCAGGCGTCGAGCCTCCAGGCTCTCCTCCTTCTGCTCGTCCTCGGTCTTGCGTGATGCGTCGTAGTCGGTGGCCATGCGGGTCCTCTCGAGTGGAGCGCGAACTGTAGTCCCGGTCCTCGGCGCGCGCTTCATCACCCGTGCTCACCACGCCGGTACGCCGCCTGCCCGTGGTCCAATCAGCACCGAACGGCACCGATCAGCACGTGCGGCACGATCGTCTGGAGGGACGCGTGGATCACCTGGAGGACGCGGCGGGCAGGCGCCCCGACATCCCGCTCGGCGAGCACGACCCGGCACCCCGAGCGTTCATCGAGCCCTCCGCGCACGTCGTGCGGCGCGACGTGCCCGAGGCGTGCGTCATCACCTTCTTCGGCGACGTGGTCGACCGTCTCGTCGAACGTCGCGGGGCGCGGGTCCTGGCCCAGAACCGCTGGGAGGACGGGCCGCACCCCCTGCTGGAGGTCGAGCACGAGGGCCGACGGCTGGCCGTGCTGCGCTGCGGTGTCGGCGCGCCCCTCGCCGCGGGACTCCTGGAGGAGGTCATCGCCACCGGCTGCCGCTACTTCGTCGTCTGCGGGGGCGCCGGCAGCCTCCACGGGGAGCTGACCCTGGGCCACGTCGTGGTCGTGTCGGCAGCCCTCCGGGACGAGGGCACCTCGTTCCACTACCTGCCTCCCGCGCGCTGGGTCGAGGCCGACCCCGACGCGCGGCGCACGCTCGAGGCGGTCCTGGAGAGCCGGTCCGTGCCGTTCGTCTCAGGCCCGACGTGGACCACGGATGCGCCGTACCGCGAGACCGCCGGCAAGGTCGCGGCGCGGCGTGACGAGGGGTGCCTCACCGTCGAGATGGAGGCTTCGGCGCTGGCGGCGGTTGCGCGGTTCCGCGGCGTCTCGCTCGCCCAGGTGCTCTACTGCGGGGACGACCTGTCCGGGTCCGAGTGGGACCACCGCTCGTGGCAGAGCGTCGCCGACGTCCGCGACGACCTCTTCGACCTGGCCGCCACGGCTGCCCTGGCCCTCGCTCAGACGTGACCGCTGAGCTGTGCCAGACGGGTGGCGAGTGCGTCCACCATCGCGCCCGCCTTCTTGGCCGGGACGGCCGAGCCGCGGTCGCCGCCCTGGCTGGAGACCGGGAGCACGTCGACTGACAGCTTGGCGCCGCCCGCCAGCGCCCGCAGCTCGTCGACCTTGTCGCCGAACGGTGAGCCGCTGCCGGGGGAGTAGTACTCCACGACCTCGTCGAGCTCGTCCACGAACAGGTCGGCCTTCGTCACGGCGATGACGAGCCAGACCGGCCTGTCGCGACGCACGGCCATCGAGGCGATCCGGTGCGCGGTGATCGCCCAGTCGTCGAGCTCGGCGGCGAGCTGCTGCTCGCGGGTGGCCGTGGCCGCGCCGGTGGTGCCCGCCGTACGACGCGGGGTGGCGTAGCCGTTGGCGACGACGTGGATGACCCCGTCGACCGGCTCGTCGTGGAACACCTCGTCGAGGGCGCCGAGCCGGGTCGCCGCGTTGTCGCCCGGCACCACCAGGAACCGGAAGCCCTGCAGCCGGCGGGAGCGGCGGGTGCGTCGCTCCATCACGGCCGAGCCGACCTCGGCCACGCCCTCCCCGCCCGTGCGGCGTGCGAGGCGGTCGGCGAGCTGGCTCTTGCCTACCCCGGTCATGCCGGTGACGGCGACGGTCGGGAAGCGCCGACGCAGCAGGCGCCCCATCCGCTCGGGCGCCGAGGCCAGGCCGGTGATCACGCCGCCGGCGAGCGTGGCGCCGAGGGCGGTGCGACCCGGACCGGGCAGGATCGTCCGGAGACGGGCTGCGGGGTGGGGCACGGTGCCTCCTGGCGGTGCTGGCGATGGACGGGCGTGCCCGAGCCTACGTTCCGCCGCCTGGCGCGTTGTCCGAGACATCGTCGACGCCACTAGAGTGCGCGCGTGGCGACGAGTCGGGTTCCGGCCTGGCTGCGGGTCGCCGCGGCGCTGTTCGCCGTGGGGTGGGGCGCCAACCAGTTCGCCGCCATGCTGCTCGTCTACCGCGAGGAGAGCGGCGCCTCGAGCGAGGCCGTCACGGCGCTCTTCGGCGCCTACGCCCTGGGCCTGATCCCCGCGCTGCTGGTCGTCGCCCCGATCTCGGACCGGATCGGCCGGCGCAAGGTCATGCGCCCGGTCCTCGTGCTGTCGGTGATCGCCACGGTCGTCCTTCTGGTCGGCGGTGACCACCAGGCCGTCCTGCTCCTCGGCCGTCTCGCCGCGGGCGTCGCGTCGGGTGCGGCGTTCGCCCCCGGCACGGCGTGGGTCAAGGAGCTGTCCGCGGACGGCCCTCCGGGCACCGGCGCCCGCCGCGCGACGCTGGCGCTGTCGGCGGGCTTCGGGTCGGGGCCGCTGGTCGCGGGCGTCGTGGCCCAGTGGCTCCCGGCGCCGACGGTGCTGCCCTACGTCCCTCACCTCCTGCTGATGGTCCTCGTCCTCGCCGTCGCGTGGAACGCGCCTGAGGCGACGGTGGTGCGCCACCACGACGAGGCCCGCCGCCGCTCGGGGGTCTGGGAGGCGATGCGCTCGCGACCGTTCGTGCTCGGGATCACCTTGACGGCACCGTGGGTGTTCGGTGCCGCCGCGACCGCCTTCGCCACGGTGCCGACGTTCGTCGACATCGGGCTCGCCCCCGTCGCGGTGACCGGCGCCCTGTGCGGCCTGACGCTCTGGACGGGCGTCGCGGTGCAGCCGCTCGGCCGGCGCCTCGGCGACCCACGGCTCGTGATCGGCGTCGGCCTGGCCGCCGTCGTCGCGGGGCTGCTGGCCGGCCTGCTGCTGGCCTCGACCGGTCAGGCCTGGCTGGTGCTGCCCACCGCGATGCTGCTCGGCACGGCGTACGGCCTGATCCTGGTCGGCGGACTCACCACGGTCGAGGGACTGGCGGACGCCGGCGACCTGGGCGCCCTCAACGCGGTCTTCTACAGCCTCACGTACGTCGGGTTCGGCGCGCCGCTGCTCAGCACCCTCGCCCTGCGGCACCTGTCGCCGGAGGAGCTGATGCTCGTGGGGGTCGCGGTGGTGGCCGTGACCGCCCCCGTCGTGCTCGCGGCGCTCGCCCGCCCGGCGCCGGCTCGCCGCTAGCCGCTAGCCCCGTGCGCTGCCGTCGGGCAGCATCTCGGGGCAGTCCTCGCCGGGCTCGGTGGCCAGCTCGTAGTGCCACATCTCGTTGGCGAACGTCTGGCACAGCCCGTAGCGGTCGCCGTGCTGGCTCAGCCAGCTCAGTGCGTCGGTCGGGCCGATGTCGACGGCCTCGCCCGTGACGTGGGCGGAGACGTCGGGCAGGGCGACGTAGCGCCGAGCCTCCTCCTCGCTGCCGTACCTCTGCACCGCCTCGTCGTACAGTCGCTGCTGGTGCTCGCGGCTGCGCCAGCCGCTGGTCACGAACATGGTCTGACCGTCGGCCCGGGCGTCGCGGGCCGCGGACTGGAGCGCCTCCAGCAGGTCCGGCTCGAGGCGGGAGATGGCCGGGCTCGCCTCGTCGAACGGATCGGTGTAGTCGGAGGTGGTCGGCATCTCGTCGGGCGGGGGCAGGGGCGCATCGCCACCCCCCGAGGCGCGAGCCTCGGAGCGGCGGTCGGGCTCCTGCGTGTCCGAGTCGGTGCCGGCGCACCCGACGGTCGCGAGGGCCACGACGAGGAGGCTCGCGGTCAGGGGAGCGCGGCGTCGAGCCACGCGGGCGGGGAGGGAGCGATGTCTGGTCACGTCGGCAACGCTGTCAGCCACAGCCGTCCCGGACCTCCCCCTCAGGGTCCGGGCCGTCCGCCCGGAGGGCCGCGCACCTCCTCCGGGCGGCTCGCCGGTCTGGTCAGAGGCGGCGGTGCGCGCGGCCCCCGAAGTGGAGGTACGTCGGACGCGCGCCGACCTCCTCGGGGTTGAAGAACGCGGCGAGCAGATCGGCGTCGGCGATCGGGAGCTTGAGCATGAACGAGTCGTCACGCTCGACCGGCACCAGCGGCAGGTCGACCATCGGCGGCCAGCCCTGGTCCTCGGCGATCCCGTGGGACGGCGTGACCGTCGTCAGCAGGCGCCCGGAGTCGTCAGCGCGGATCTCGAAGGTGAGGCCCTCGCGCTGGTAGGTGCCGGTGTAGCGCTCGGGCTCGGCCACCCCCACCTCCTCGAGCAGTGCGGGGTCGGGGCGGGGGCCGACGCCCAGGCGCCTGCCGAAGAGCCAGTCGGCCAGCTCGCGGTAGAGGTTCAGCGCGCTCTCGACGTTGGTCTGCAGGCAGAAGCCGAACCGCTCCTCGGGAGCGACCCGCATGAACGCGTTCTGCCCGATCGAGTTGCCGTCGTGGCCGACGACGGCGACGTCGCCCCAGTGGTCGAGGATCCAGCCGAGGCCCCACCCCTGGCCGAGCACCGAGTCGTCGACCAGCTCGACCTGCTGCTCCAGCATGCTGGCGGTGAGACCGGCGTCCAGCAGGCGGGTGCCGTCCGGTGCCACGCCACCGTCGAGGTGGAGCCGCGTGAACGTGAGGACGTCGCCGGCCGACGCGACCACGGCGCAGCCCATCGGACCGAAGGCGCGCCAGAGCCCCCAGGTCGGGCTGACGACCAGCGTCGACGGGTCGTCGGGGTCGGCCACGTGGCCGACCGAGGTCGGGTGGACGATCGCCTCGTCCGCGAAGGAGACCGTGTGCTCCAGGCCCAGGGGCGCGAAGATCCGGTCGCGCAGCGCCTGCTCGAACGTCGTCCCGAGGAGCACCTCGACGATCCGGCCGAGCAGCGAGAAGCCGCTGTTGCTGTAGCTCCAGATCAACCCCGGGGGAGCGATCTGCGGCAGGTCGGCGCACCCGGCGACGTAGCGCTCGAGGGCGTCGTCGCCGCGGCCGGTGTCGGTGAAGTGGTCGCCGTCGAAGCCGCTGGTGTGCGTCAGCAGGTCGCGCGGCGTGACGGTGTCGCGGGCGCGGTGGTCGGCCACCTCGAAGTCCGGGAGGTAGGTGCGGATCGGGGTGTCGAGGTCCAGCTTCCCCTCGTCGACCAGCATCATCACCAGCGTCGCGGTGTAGAGCTTCCCGATCGAGCCGGGCAGGAAGAGCGCGTCGGTGGTCGTCGGCTGCCGGGTGCGCAGGCTCAGGACGCCGGCGGCCACCTCGGTGACGGCGTCGCCGTCGAGGACGGCCAGCTGGGCGCCGGGGACGTCGTACTTCTCGATCAGCTCGGCGAGCTTCTGCTCGAGCTCCTGGGACGTGAACATCGGGGTCTCCCTCATCGCTGGACCTACACTGTAGGTCGCACCTTACCTACACTGTAGGTAAGGCTGTCAATGGGGTTATGCTCCGGCCTGTGGCGGCACTGACGCGAGAGCGGATCCTGGCCTGCGCGGTGGCCATGGCCGACCGCGACGGGCTCGACGCGCTGACCCTGCGACGCATCGCGGGAGAGCTGGGCGTCCACGTGACCTCGCTCTACAACCACGTGGAGACGCGGGACGCGATCACCGACGGCATCGTCGAGACCCTGCTGGACGAGGCGCACCTGCCCGTCACTCCGCTGGGGTGGGAGGAGTGGGTCCGCAGCTTCTTCAACGCCATGGACTCCGTGGCCGGTCGACACCCGGGTGCCTTCGCGGCGTTCTCGCACCGACCGGTCCAGGGCCCGCGAGCGGCGGCGTCGTTCGAGGTGGCCCTGGGCGCGTTCGCAGAGGCGGGCCTCTCGCCCCAGGACGCCTACGGCGCCGTGAAGTCGGTCGCCTTCATCGGGCTCATGGTCGGCACCGAGCGCAGCATGGCGGCGCGCGGTCAGCAGCTCGAGACGGCGATGGACGAGCTGCCGGCCGAGGCCTTCCCGCGCTTCCACGCCCTCGAGGGCCACGACCCGACCTTCGCCTGGTCGTTCAGCCTGGAGACCCTGGTGGCCGGCCTGCGCGCGCAGATCGCCGCGCTAGGTCAGTGAGACCTTCCCCTCGCACCAGGACGCAGCGCCGGCGGGCCTGAGCCGGGCCGGAGTCGGCACTGGGGCCTGTGGCTGCACGGTCAGGCGTTCGCGCCCGGCAGGTCGGCGGGCGCCGTCCACGAGGCGAGCAGCCGCAGGCGCTCGGCGGAGGGGGAGCCCGGCTCGGCGGTGTAGACGAGGAGCGCCAGTCCCGGCTCCGCGGTGATCGCCAGCTCCTCGTAGGCCAGGGTCAGCTCGCCGACGACCGGGTGCTCGAAGCGCTTCCTGCCGGCACCGTGGGTGCGCACGTCGTGGTCGGCCCACAGACGGCGGAACGTGTCGCTGAGGGTGGACAGCTCGCCGACGAGGTCCTGGAGCCCCCGGTCGTGCGGGTCGCGGCCGGCCTCGGCCCGCATGTTGGCGACGCACATCGCGGCGAACAGCTCCCAGTCGGGATAGAAGTCGCGGGCGGCCGGGTCGAGGAACTGGAAGCGAGCGAGGTTCGGAACCCGTCCGCCGTCGCCGATCACCGGCGAGTAGAACGCTCGGCCCAGGGCGTTGGTGGCGAGCAGGCTCTGGTGCCCGTCCCGGATGAAGGCCACGCCGTCGGTGATGGCGTCGAGGGCCCAGCGCAGGCTCGGTCGCGACACCGCGCGCGTCGGCGTACGTCGGCGCGCCCGGCCGGACGTGGGGACGCCGTCGGCGGCGCGCGCCAGGTCGTGGAGGTGGGCGCGCTCGGCCTCGTCGAGCTGCAGCGCCCGGGCCAGCGCCTCGAGCACGCCGGAAGAGGCGCCGGCGACCTGGCCGCGCTCGAGCCGCGCGTAGTACTCGACGCTGAGCCCCGCCAGCGTGGCGACCTCGCTGCGGCGCAGTCCCGGCACCCGGCGCGTGCCGGTGCTCGGCAGCCCGACCTGGTCCGGGGTCAGACGGGCGCGACGCGTGGTGAGGAACTCGCTGACGTCACGACGGTTGTCCACGTCGTCGAGCCTAGGCCGACGGCGCGGCGTCGGTGGCGGCGAGACGTGCCCTGCTGGTGCACCCCTCGCCAGTGCCTTCCAACCGGCTCGCGGGTCCGGTTGGCTTGCGGTGTGCGAGGACGAGACGTGGGAGGACGGAGACGGACCCGATGCGTCGTGGGCGTGGGCGTGGCCGTGCTGTCGGTCGTCGTCGGCGCGGTCGCGGGCTGCGGGGGCTCGTCGGGTGACGAGGACGCCCCTGACGGTGCGACGTCGGCTCCCGCCGCCACGTCCTCTCCCACCGACCGGGCCACGCCCACCGAGCCGGCCACGACCCCCGAGGAGCCCGACATGAGGATCCGCCTGACGATCGGCGACCAGCGCCTGGAGGCCACGCTCACCGACAGCGCGGCCTCCCGCGACCTGCTGGCCCAGCTGCCGGTGACCATCGACATGAGCGACCACGGCGGTGTCGAGAAGACCGGCCCGCTGCCGGCGCCACTCTCCACGGACGGTCAGCCCGACGGGTCGGACCCCGACCCCGGCGACGTCGGCTACTACGCGCCCGGCCACGACCTGGTCCTCTACTACGGGGACCAGTCCTACTTCCCGGGCATCGTGGTCCTGGGCAGGCTCGACGGGGGAGTCGCCGAGAGCATCGCGGAGCTGGGCGGCGCCGTCACCGTCACCGTGGAGGCCTCCGATGACTGATCTGGAGCAGTTCCTGGCGCACGTCCGGTTCGGAGCGGTGATCGAGGGCGGCTCCGACCTCCACCGCTTCATGCACGGTGCCGCGCAGGAAGCCCTGCGGACCGTCGCCGAGCTCAACAGCGGCTACCGCACCCCCGAGGAGGTCCGTGCCCTGATGAGCGAGCTGACCGGCGCCGAGGTGGACGAGTCGGTGACGGTGTTCCCGCCTTTCCACAGCGAGTTCGGCAAGAACCTCACCTTCGGCAGGAACGTCTTCGTCAACCTCGGCTGCCGCTTCCAGGACACGGGCGGCATCTCGATCGGCGACGGATCGTTGATCGGCCACGGGAGCACGCTGACCACCCTCAACCACGCGGTCGACCCCGATCGGCGCGCGGACATGGTGCCGGCGCCGATCGTGATCGGTCGCCAGGTCTGGCTCGGAGCGGCCGTCACGGTCGTGCCGGGCGTCACGATCGGCGACGGGGCGATCGTCGGGGCCGGCGCGGTGGTCACCAAGGACGTGCCCGCGCACACGATCGTCGCCGGCGTCCCCGCCAGGGTGGTGCGCGCGACGGGGTTCGGGGGCGGGCGGGTGCCGGCGTAGACCGCTGAGCCTAGGCTCGCCTTACTGGAACCATTCCAGAAAAGCCGCTTTGATGGACGGACAGCACCACGTTCGTCGAGACGAGAGGCGTCATCCATGACCCAGACCATGAGCCCCCAGCACACCGCCCACCCGGCCTTCCAGGCCACGCCCCAGCTCGGCGGCCACCTCCAGCAGCTCCTCGTGGACCTGACCGACCTGCACCTGCAGGGCAAGCAGCTGCACTGGAACGTCGTCGGCAAGAACTTCCGCGACACCCACCTGGTGCTCGACGAGGTCGTCGACGCCGCGCGCGAGTTCTCCGACGTCGTGGCCGAGCGCATGCGGGCCGTCTACATCACCCCCGACGCGCGCTCCAAGACGGTCGCGGCCACCACGAGCCTGCCCGACCTCCCCACCGAGGAGATCGACACCGCCGACACCGTCGACGCGATCGTGGCCGCGCTCTACGCGACGGCCGGCACGGCTCGCCGCATCCACGACGACGTCGACGCCGAGGACCCCACCTCCGCCGACATCCTGCACACCATCCTCGAGCGCCTCGAGCAGCTCGCCTGGATGATCGACGCCGAGAACCGCGTCGCCAACAACAGCATCCCGCGCTCCATGCACAAGTGACCATGCACCAGTGACACCGCCTGCGGCACCGCCGACCGTCCTCGCGTGACGGCTCAGGTGGTGGCGAGCGGCCGCAGCCGGTGCAGCCTGAGCGCGTGGTGGATGTCCAGCTGACGGCTCCCGCGCCAGGTAGGTCCGAGCACGCGGTCGATCCTGGCGAGGCGCTGGGTGACCGTGTTGACGTGCACCCCGATGTGGGCGGCGGCGGCGGTCGCGTTGGTGGAGCAGTCCAGGTAGGCCAGCGCGGTGGCGGCGAGGTCGGTGTGGTGGCGGTCGTCGTACTCCAGCAGGGAGCCGACGGTACGCCGGATCAGCCGGTCGAGCGTGGCGCCGGCGCCGGGCGTCAGCAGCAGCGAGTAGACCCCGAACTCCGCCGACGTCGCCCACTCGTGTGCTCGACCGAGGTGGCGCATCAGGCGCAGGCACTGGGTGGCCTCGCGGTGGCTGCCGTGGAGCTCGTCGGGGGACAGCACGTTGCCGGCGGCGGCCACGGTGAGCTCCTCCCCGGTCGCGGTCCGCATGGCCTGCCAGAGGCGCTCGGCCGCCTCCTCGGCCTCCATCGGGGTGATCACCACGATGTGGTCGTCGTGCAGCGCCGAGAGTCCTCCGCTCGTGCGACACAACGCGGCGCAGGCTGCCAGCTGCCGAGCGAGGCGGTCGTGGCTGACCTCCGAGACGACGACGCTCACCTCGCGCCCCAGCAGCCCGTGGCGTCGCGCCAGGCGCTGCACGGTCTCGAGGTCGGCCCGTCGCTCGGCGAGCAGCATGCGCATCGTCTCGCCGGCGGCGCGGATGTCCGCCTCGACCGCGGCCACGTCGGCGAGTAGGGACAGGGCGATGGTCTGGGTGGCGCGCTCCAGGGTGCGGATGTCCACGTCGGTGAGCTCGCGCCGCACCGTGAGGACGACCGCGCCCAGGTAGCGGTTGCCCGCGGAGGCGGCCGAGACGTGCCACTGCCGGCCGTCGAAGGCCGCGACGTGGACCGAGCGCCCCGCCTCGCGGCTCGCCTCGAGGGCGCGCGTCACCTCGAGGGGGTACGGCGGCACCGGCGCCACGTCGCCGGACGACGCCAGGACCAGCCCCGCGTCGTCGACCATCGCGACCGCGCCGTCCAGGGCCTCGGCCACGACGGAGACGATCCGGTCGATGCCGTCGCCGCGCAGCAGCACGGCGGTCAACCTGCCGTGCACCTCGGCTGAGGTCTCGACCGCGGCCGTGTGCGCGCGCAGCGTGACCGTCGTCGCCTCGAGCTCCGAGAGCGCCTCCATCTGCGCGTTGAACAGGAACGCGTTGTCGAGGGCCACGGCCGCGTGGGCCGCCAGCGACGACACGAGGTCGACCTGGCGATCGGTGAACGGCTCGCTGCGACGGCGTGCCGCGAAGAGGATCCCGAGCAGCCTGCCGTCCACCTCGAGGGGCACCCCCAGCAGGGCGACGATGCCTTCGGTGGAGACCTGGCGGTCGAGGTACTCGCTGTGGGCGAAGGCGTCGGTCTCCTGGTAGTTCGCCACCTGGAACGGCCGCCGGCTGCTCGCGACCTCCCCGCCGACGCCGCTGCCGACGCTGACGCGGGTGCCGAGGAACGCCGGAGAGAGCTGCCCGGCCCACGCGCGTACAGCGAAGTGGTCCACGTCGTCGGTCCGCGCCGACAGGTAGGCGACGTCGCAGGCGAGCAGCCGCCGGGTGCGGTCCGTCACCGCCTGGAGCGCGTGCTCGAGGTCCCGCACCTTCGTGAGGTCGCGTGCCGCCTCGTAGAGCGCGCTCAGCTCGGCCTCCCGGCGCTCGTGGGCGAGCATCAGCTCGCGCAGCTGCGTCACCCTCCCGAGGGTCTCGGGCTGCTCGGCGACCAGGCCGTCCAGGAGGGCGGCCAGGGACGCCGAGGAGGCGGCGGAGATCTGGGGGTCGGCTTGCGGAGCCATGGGTTCCTCCGGAGTGCTGGCCGAGACGAGCGAGACCGCGGTCATGTGTGGAACCCACCCAGAAGGACCCAAGGCCGTGTGGTTCGACCATATCCCGCGCCGCATCGCGTGCATAGCGTGGCGCCACCGCCCTGCAGCGGCCGCCACGAGTGCCGGTGTGCCAGGACTGCGGGCGATCAGCCAGCCACCGAACGAGGAAGAAGCCCCCATGACCAGCACCAGCCGGATCAGCGGATTCAGGAACCTGTCGATCGACGAGCGACGGGAGCGCGCGGTCGCCGCCGCGGGCCTGGAGCCGCACCGCCTCGACGTGCTGAGCCCGGACCGGGGCCTGAGCCTGGACCAGGCCGACCACATGGTCGAGAACGTGATCGGCGTCCTCGGCGTGCCCGTGGGGCTCGCCACCAACTTCGTCGTGGACGGACGCGACGTCCTGGTGCCCATGGCGACAGAGGAGCCGTCCGTGGTGGCGGCGGCGAGCAACCTGGCTCGCATGACGCGGGAGCACGGAGGCTTCGTGACGTCCTCCACCGCGCCGCTCATGCAGGCGCAGGTCCAGGTCGTCGACGTGGTGGACCCGGAGGGAGCCCGGATGCGGCTGCTGGCGGCCGCGTCCGAGCTGATCGAGCTGGCCAACGCCCAGGACCCCGCCCTCGTCGCCTTCGGCGGCGGGGTGCGCGACATCTCGGTGCGGGTCATCCCGAGCTCGCGCCAGACCTACGTCGTCCTGCACCTGATCGTGGACGTGCGCGACGCCATGGGCGCCAACGCGGTCAACACCATGGCGGAGGCCATCGCGCCGAGGGTCGCCGAGATCGCCGGGGGACGCACCCTGCTGCGGATCCTCACCAACAAGGCCGACCTGCGCATCACCCGCGTCAGCGCGGTGTTCGACCGGGAGCTCCTGGGGGGAGTCGAGGTGGTCGAGAACATGGTCGACGCCGCCGAGTTCGCGGTGGTCGACCCCTACCGTGCTGCCACGCACAACAAGGGCATCATGAACGGCATCACCGCCGTCGTCCTCGCCACGGGCAACGACACCCGCGCGGTCGAGGCGGGCGCCCACTCGCACGCCATCGGCCTGGACGGCCGCTACACCTCGATGTCGCGCTTCGAGAAGGACGCCGACGGACACCTGGTGGGCACGCTCGAGCTGCCGATGCCGGTGGGCCTGGTGGGTGGGGCGACGAAGGTGCACCCCGTCGCCCAGGCGAACGTCGCCCTCCTCGGCGCGACCACCGCCGACGAGCTGGCCGCCGTCATCCTGGCCGTCGGTCTGGCGCAGAACGCCGCCGCGGTGCGCGCCCTCGCCACGGAGGGGATCCAACGCGGTCACATGTCCCTCCACGCACGCAACGTCGCCGTCTCGGCGGGGGCGGCGAAGGAGGAGGTCGACGCCGTGGTGTCACGGATGATCGAGGCCAAGGCCGTCCGCGCCGAGTACGCCGAGCAGGTGCTCGCCGAGATGCGGACGCCGAGCGGCGGCGTGAGGTGATCGCCCTACATGCGTCGGCAAAGTGTGCGGTTCACACATGGCGACCATCACAGCCCCTCCCTACCGTGGACACGTCGACCCACCGACGACCGTCCGACCCGAACCCCGCGAGGCACCCATGACTGACACCACCACCGTCCTGACCGGGCTGCACTTCGCGGAGGCACCGACGCTGGGGCCCGACGGCCACCTGTACCTGTCGGACTTCTACGCCCACGAGGTCCTCCGGGTCGACGTGACGGACTGGTCGACCACGGTCGTCGCGACAGTCGAGGAGCAGCCCTCGGGTCTGGGGTGGCTGGCCGACGGCTCGCTGCTCGTGGTGTCGATGAACGACCGTCGCCTGCGCCGGCTCGACCCCGACGGGACGCTGCACGACCACGCCGACCTCTCCGGCGTCGCTCGCGGCTCCGCCAACGACATGTACGTCGACCAGCAGGGGCGGGCCTGGGTGGGGGACTTCGGCTTCGACTTCTACGGCCTGCTGCGTGACGAGCCCGACGCGGACCCCCTCTTCGGTCCCGACGCCGACCCGCCGACCGCCTCCATCGCGCTCGTCACCTCCGACGGCACCGTCACCCGAGCCGCGGAGGGCCTGCAGTTCCCCAACGGCATGGTCGAGCTCAGCGACGGCCGCCTGGTGGTCGCCGAGACCGTCGGCAAGTGCCTCACCGCCTTCGACGTCGACGGGCACCGCCTCATCAACCGCCGTCTGTACGCCGACCTGCGCACGGCCGGCCCGGGAGGCGCCGCCGTGCTGCCGGACGGCATCTGCGTGGACGCCGAGGACGGGATCTGGGTCTCGGACCCTGCCGGCAGCGGGGCGGTCCGCATCGCGGGTGGCGAGGTGCGCGAGAGGGTCTCCACCAGCCAGCCGTGCTTCGCCGTCGGTCTGGTCGGCGACCAGCTCGTCTGCTGCACCGCCGAGTCCTCCAACCCGAACGTCGCCGGCACCCGGCGGACCGGGCGCCTGGAGGTCTGCACCGTCACGGTCCCCGGGCCCTGAACCGGCGGTGCCGTCGGCCCCCGCCGTCGCACCGTCGCACTGATCGTCGGCGCTCGCCAGGAGCCCGGCGCGCTCGACCCTGCCACCGCTCGGGTGCGGCAGCCCTGCCCGCTCACACCGCACCACCCGCGACACGTCGGACGACGGTCGCCTCGACACGAAGGAACGCTGCCATGCACGCACGCCTCACGCGCCACCCCGGTCCCCTCAAGCGGGGCCTCGCGATCGCCGCCGTCACTGCGACCGGGCTCGCCCTCGCCGGCTGCACCAAGGACTCCGCCGACGACGAGCAGGCCGCTCCGAACACCCCCGCGGTGAGCGCGGCCGCCGGCGCCGACAAGATCTGCGGCGACTACAAGAACAAGACCATCGGCGTCGTCCACCTCACCACCGCCGACGAGAACGAGGCGACGCTCGTCACCGCCCTCAAGGAGGCGTCGACGGCCGCCGGCCTCGACTGGACCTTCAAGGAGGCCGACTCGCAGGGGAGCGCGGAGAAGTCGCAGCAGGCGGTCTCCACGTTCGTGAACCAGGGGGTCGACGCGATCTTCCTCATGGTGGTCAACACCCGCGACCTGCAGGCGCAGCTGGAGGACGCCAAGGACGCGGGGATCCCGGTCTTCGGCCAGTGGTCGTTCTCCGAGCTCGACCCGCTGCTCGTGCAGGACTACACGCCGATCCCGGCGGCCGACGCCTCCGCACTGGCCCAGCAGATGTTCAGCACGCTGTACCTGGAGCACCCGGAGGGCGACATCGAGGTCGCCCTGGTCAACACCGACCTGGACATCCTCGCCGCCCGCAACGCCGCCGTCCGGAGCCTCGCGGAGCTCTACCCGCGGGTCCAGCTCGTCGACAGCGCCGACATCGACTTCACCGACATCTCGGGCTCGACCAAGCGGATCGTCGACGGGTTCATGGCGAAGTACCCGGACCTCGACGCGATCTGGACGAACTACCCGGTCGCGGGCCCCGCGGCGGCCCAGTCGATCCTGGCCGCCGACAAGGACATCAAGGTCTTCACCCACGTCGCGCAGTCCGAGGGCATCACGGCCCTCAAGGACCCGAAGAACCCGCTGACCGCCATGCCGTGGCTGGACTTCGACTACGAGTCCTACCACTCCGTCGAGGGGATGCTGACGCACTTCGCCGGCGAGGAGCCGGACCGCCTCGAGGGCTACCAGGACCCGGTGCCGTTCAAGGTCTTCACCAAGGACACCGCTCAGGAGATCACCGGGGCCGGAGTCGCGGCCGGCATCGGCTGGACCTCGCAGGACGGGCTGTGGAAGCAGCCCCTCGTCGACACCTGGGGCTCCAAGTTCCCGTGCTGACCGAGCACCCCGCCGACCCGACGAAACGAGGCACCATGTCGACCACGACCAACAGCGCCGACGACGTGGCGCGCTCCGCTGCCGCGGACGCGCACACGCACGACGTCCCGGAGCCGCGCAGCGTCGTGCTGCGACGGCGCTTCGGGCCCTGGGGGGTGCCGGTGATCATGCTGCTGATGGTCGCGGTGTTCCAGTCCCAGAACAGCACCTTCCTGACCGTCGACAACGTCTGGACGATCCTCGAGTCGGCCGCGCTGCCCGCGATGGTGGCCTGTGCGCTGACCGTGGTGCTGGTCATGGGCGAGTTCGACCTCTCGGTGCAGGCGGTGGCGGGGTTCGCGACCACGACCTTCGCGGCCCTCATGGCCAACTGGAACTACACGACCATCACCGCGGTCGTGATCATGCTCGCTGTCGGGCTGGCGATCGGCGCGCTCACGGGCTGGCTGGTCGCCTACCAGGGCCTGAACGCGCTCGTGGTCACCATCGGCTCCGCCTCGCTGCTCAACGGCGGTGAGTTCCTGGTCTCCGACTCCAAGTCCATCTCGACCGGCATCGACCCGGCGTTCGTCGACTTCGTGAGGTCCGACCTGGTCGGCGTTCCCGTCCTGGTCCTCATCGCCCCGCTCGTGGCGGCGGTCCTGTGGGCGGTGCTGGACCGCACCGCACTGGGACGGGAGCTGCGGGCGATCGGCGCCAACCGCGAGGCCGCGCTGTTCGCGGGCGTCAACGTGCGGCGGACGATCCTGATCGGGTTCGTCATCACGGCGTTCGTCTGCACGATGGCCGGCATGTTCTACACCGGACGTGCGGGCCAGGCCTACCCGATGACGGGACTGCAGGTGCTGCTGCCGTCGTTCTCCGCCTGCTTCATCGGTGCGGCGATGTTCCGGGTCGGTGAGTTCAACATCCCCGGCACCGTCGTGGGGGCCGTGCTGGCCTCGATGGTCCCCAACGGCCTGCTCCTCGCCGATGTCAGCGGCTACTCGACCTACTTCTTCCAGGGCGGGATCCTCATCCTCGCGGTCGGCTTCGCCCGCATCGTCGCCGGCGGGCGGCGCAGCCGGTGACCCGCGAGGCGAGCAGCGCCGTCGGCAGCGGGGGGCCGGCGGTCCTCGACGCCGCCCCGGCACGCCTGAGCGTCGACGGTGCCACCAAGACGTACGGCGGTGCGGTCGCGCTCGACGACGCGACGCTGCGGGTGGGTGCGGGGGAGATCGTCGCGCTCGTCGGGCACAACGGTGCCGGCAAGTCGACGCTCAGCAAGATCATCTCGGGCTACGAGCGCCCGGACACGGGGGTGATCAGCATCGACGGGGACGTCGTGCACCTCCGCTCGCCCAAGCAGGCCCTCGGCGAGGGGATCGCCCTGGTGCCGCAGCAGCTCGCGGTGATCGGCTCCATGACGGTGCAGCAGAACCTCCGTCTCGGACTCGGCGCGGCCCCGCACGACCTCGAGGCGGTGGCGGAGCGGGTCGGGCTCCGGAGTGCCCTGCACACGCGGCTCGACCGGCTGGGGCCCGCGGCCCAGCGGCTGGTCATGATCGGTCGCAGCCTGCTGCGCAGGCCCAAGCTGCTGATCCTCGACGAGCCCACCGCCGCGTTCTCGGTCGCGGAGACGGAGCGGCTGTTCGCGATCATCCGCGACCTCACCGCGGAGCAGATCTCGATCATCTACATCTCCCACCGGCTGGAGGAGATCATCGCGATCGCCGACCGCGTGGTGGGCATGTCGCAGGGCCGCATCATCACGCAGCTGTCGACGACCGACCTGACCACGGACCAGCTCGCCGACATCATCGCCGGCGGTGCGGACGCCCACGCCCCGGAGGCGCAGGGCGAGGTCACGTTCGTCCCGGCGGACGCGACGCCGGTGAGCGACCGGAAGGTGCTGGAGGTGACGGGGCTGCGCACCGCCGCCAAGGCGGGTGCGGCGACGTTCACGATCCGCTCCGGTGAGGTCGTGGGACTCACCGGCCTCGTCGGTGCCGGCCGGAGCACGCTGCTGAACGCCCTGTGGGGCGCGGGTGCGCCCGTGCTGGAGGGGTCGGTGGCGGTCGAGGAGACGCCGTTCACGCCGTCCTCGCCGAGGCGGGCCATGGCGCGCGGCCTCGTGCTGATCCCGGAGGGTCGTCAGCGGACGTCGCTGATCCCCGGGATGACGGTGCGCGAGAACGCCGCCCTCCCCACGTCGCGGCGCCGCCGGCTCGGGCCGACACCGTTCCTGGACCGACGCCGTGAGCGTCAGGAGGTGGCGTCGCTGCTCGCCGACCTGGACACCAAGCCCGACCGAGCCGTCGACATGCCGATCCACGCGCTCTCCGGCGGCAACGCGCAGAAGGTCGTCCTGGCCCGCTGGCTGATGATGCCCTCGGACGTGGTGCTGCTCGACGAGCCCTGCGAGGGCGTCGACGTCCGGGCGCGCAACGAGATCCATGCCGTGCTGCGACGCCTGGCCGACCAGGGCAAGGGCGTGCTCGTGAGCTCGTCGGACGTCGAGGAGCTCGTGGAGGCCACCGACCGGATCCTGGTCATGCGTGACGGCGAGATCGTGGCCGAGCTCGCCGGACCCTCCATGACGGTCGAGCGGGTCAACCGCGCCTGCCTCTGACCGACAGCCTCGCGTCGCGGGTCGGTGTCCAGACGCTACCTAAGTCGGCCGGCAGTGGCCCTCCGCTCCTGGTGGGTGCCGC
Organism: Nocardioides lijunqiniae; assembly: GCF_015024225.1. Classification (GTDB taxonomy): domain Bacteria; phylum Actinomycetota; class Actinomycetes; order Propionibacteriales; family Nocardioidaceae; genus Nocardioides; species Nocardioides lijunqiniae. The sequence continues at coordinate 24,410 of NZ_JACJGM010000008.1, read as the reverse complement.
AAGCCGGCTGGTGCACTCGAGGCGTGCGTACTCGCTGGCTCCCGGTCCTCGGCGTCCTCCTGCTGTCGCCGGTGTGTGCGGAGTACCTGTCGGCGTACGACGTCTCGGCCGACGGCCTGCTGACGCTGCTCGGCGGGCTCCTCGTGCTCGCCCCGTTGTACGGCGCGCCGGCGCTGCTGGCGCGCGAGCTCGCCGTACGCCGCGGTCTCGGCTGGCGGGGCCTGCTGCTCCTGGTCACCGCGCTGGGGGTGCTGCAGGCCGTCGTCGTCGACCAGAGCGTCGTCAACGCCGACTACCGTGACTTCGCCGGCTGGAGCGAGCTCTGGCAGCCGACCTACGTGCCGGCCCTGGACCTCTCGGCCTACGCCGCGGTGGCGTTCGTGCTCGGTCACACGTCGGCCTCCTTCGGCGCCCCGCTCGCGATCGTCATGGTCGCCTCCCGCGACGGAGCGCGACCCTGGCTCGGTCGCGGGTCCGCGCTGACACTCGGCGTCCTGTACGTCGGCGCGGCCGGGTTGGTCCACGCGGACCACCTCTCCGCAGAGGGCTGGCAGCTGTCCGCGACGCAGCTGGTGGGCGCGGTCGCCCTCGTGGCGATCCTGATCTGGTGGGCGCTGCGCCCGTGGCGGACACCGCCCCGCGCCTGGCGGCCGCCGACGCCGGCGGTGCTGGTGCTGCTGGGCGTGATCGTGGAGGGAGCGCTCGGCTGGTCCGTGGTGTGGCCCGCCCTGGTGGTGACGGTCGCCGGACTCGGCGTCGTGGCGCTCGCGCTGGTGCACTGGGGCGCGAGTCCGGCCTGGACGGACCGCCACCTGGCGGGGCTGGCGGTCGGCGTGCTCCTGTCCCGGGCGCTCGGCGGGTTCCTGGTCGTGCCGGTCGAGGGTGACCGCAACCCCACGACGTACCTCGTCAACGTCGGGGCCACGCTGCTCGTGCTGGCTCTCGGTGCCCTGGCGTGGCGAACGACGCGCCGCGTGGTCCGCTCGCCGGACGACTGCTGATCAGGGACCGGTCGCGAGGTCGGTGACCGAGCACTCGGGGGTGTCGTAGGACGCCTACCGCCAGAGCAGGAAGTCCGCGTCGGGGTCGACGGTCATCTCGTGGGTGCGGCCCTCCACGAAGTCGGCGTCCGAGGGCCAGTAGGAGTAGTCGGACGAGGAGACGAGCAGGAAGCCTGCGGCCAGCACGCCGGTGACTGCCATCAGCACGCCGACCACGACCGCCGTGACGAGACGGGCGCTCCGCCCGTGGGGCGTGCTCAGGGCGCCGTCGCCACGGCGGGGGAGACCGCGGGCGCGCTCGGGCGCACGGCGGGCGCCTTCTCGCCGGCGCGCAGGAAGCGGCCCGTCCGCTCCCTGCCGAGCACGTCGGTCGCGTCGCCGTCGCGCCAGACCACCCGTCCGCCGACCATCACCAGCGGCACGGTCGCGTCGTTGCGGTTGACCATGCGGGAGAGCCCGTCGTACTGCGCGACCGGCGCCTCGGCGTACTCGGTCAGCGAGTCGTCGAGCCGGGTCGGGTCGAGCAGGAACAGGTCGGCGCGGTCGCCGAGGCGCAGGTGGCCGGCGTCGATGCCGTACCAGTCGGCCAGCTCGCCGGTGAGGCGGTGGACGGCGCGCTCCATCGGCATGAACGGGCGGCCCGCCTGCTCGGCGTCGCGGACGTGCTTGAGCAGCCGCAGGCCGAAGTTGTAGAAGGCCATGTTGCGCAGGTGGGCGCCGGCGTCGGAGAAGCCCATCTGCACGCCGGGGCTCCTCGCCATCTTCTTCAGGATCTCGGGGCGGTGGTTGGAGATGGTGGTGCGCCAGCGCAGGGCGGTGCCGTGCTCGAGGACCAGGTCGAGGTAGGCGTCGACCGGGTGCAGGCCGCCGCGCTCGACGCCGACCTGCCCGAAGGACTGGCCGATCACCGACGCGTCGGGGCACTCGACGATCTCGGCGTCGAAGAAGTCGCGGTGCCAGACGCGGGGGCCGTACTTGGAGTCGTAGTCCTTGCGGAAGCGGCGGCGGTAGTCCTCGTCGCGCATCAGCTCGTCGCGCGCCATCTTCTCCTGGAGGTGCAGGGCGGCGGCGCCGGAGCCGAACTCCTCGAAGATCACCAGGTCGATGCCGTCGGCGTAGACCTCGAACGGCACGGGCAGGTGCTGCCAGCGGAAGTCGGCGCCGGCGCGGTTGACCACCGCAGCCAGCAGTCGCATCAGGTGGATGATGAACGGGATCGCCTTGATGTCGGCGGCCGAGAGCAGGCTGGTCTTGAGCGGCTTGTTCTTCCCGAGCCCGATCGAGCCCAGGCCGATCGAGCCCAGTGCCTGGGTGACGATCGTGTGCGGGTGGCTGGCGTCGGGGCCGGCCTGGAGGGCGCGCTCGCGCGAGCGCAGGATGCGGCGCAGGCCGCGCATCTCGCGCCACTTCGCGTACGTCGACGGCAGGGTGCGCGAGCGGCACGCGTCGCCGTCGAGCTTGTCGAAGAGCAGCTGCTGCGCCGACATCCCGACGAAGCCGGCGTCGAGCGCCTCGGTGAGCATCGACTCCATGCGCGACTGCTCGCCGCGCGACGGCTTGACGTTCTTGCGGGTGGCGCGGTCCAGGCCCATGGTGGCGGTGCGCATGTCGGAGTGGCCGATGAACGCCGCCAGGTGCGGGCCGAGCGGCAGCGACTCCAGCGCGGCGACGTACTCCTGCGCCGAGGACCACGTCTTGGCCTCCTCGACGGAGCGGATGACGTGCTGGCGGGGGATGGCCTCCACCCGGCCGAAGAGGTCGCCGGCGTCGACGCCGCCGACGTGGACCGTGGAGAGCGAGCACGAGCCGAGCAGGATCGTGGTGACGCCGTGGCGCAGCGACTCCGGCAGGTGGGGGTCCTGGAGCACCTCGACGTCGTAGTGGGTGTGGATGTCGACCATCCCGGGGAGCACCCACCGCCCCGCCGCGTCGATCACCTCGGGGCAGCCCGTGGGGTCGAGCGGCTCGACCGAAACCTCCACCACGTGGCCGTCGCGGATGCCGAGATCGCGTCGCGCGGGGGCCGCACCGGTGCCGTCGAACCACAGGCCGCCGGTGATGATCGTGTCGAAGGTCATCCTCGGATCGAACCGGACCGATTGACACGCGTCAAGGGGTGGCGCCGATCACAGGTAGCCTCCCGCCTCATGAGTCTCGGGAAAGACGCATCTCGCACCGGCACGCCCGACGTCCCGGTCACCGACAAGCGCAAGATGGCGGCGGCCGGCGTGCTGCTCGCCCTGCCGGTCATCGCCCTGATGTGGGTGTCCAGCTATGCGCGGGAGGATCCGAAGCTCTTCGGCTTCCCGTTCTTCTTCTGGTACCAGTTCCTCTGGGTCTTCCTGTGCTCCGGGATGACCTGGGGCGCCTACCGGCTCACGCTGTCGGCGCGCCCCCCGCGCACGCCGAAGGGTGAGGACCGGTGAGCGCGCCGGTGGGCGGGGTGGTGACCCCGATGGTGACCGGCGGCGGCGTCAACACCGTCGCCCTGGTCGTCCTGATCGCGCTCTTCCTGGTCGTGACCGTGCTGGGGTTCATGGCCTCGCGCTTCAAGCGCGCCGAGAGCCTGGACACCCTGGACGAGTGGGGCCTGGGCGGTCGCAAGTTCGGCACCTGGATCACGTGGTTCCTGCTGGGCGGGGACCTCTACACCGCCTACACCTTCGTGGCCGTGCCGGCCGCGATGTTCGCCACCGGGGCCGTGGCCGGCTTCTTCGCGGTGCCCTACACGATCGTGCTCTACCCGATCATCTTCATCTTCATGGCGCGGCTGTGGTCGGTCAGCCACCGCCACGGCTACGTCACGACCGCCGACTTCGTGCGCGGGCGCTACGACGACCGCTCACTGTCGCTCGCGGTCGCGGTGACCGGCTTCATCGCGACGATGCCCTACATCGCGCTTCAGCTCGTCGGCATCCAGGCGGTGCTCGAGGTGGCCGGCGTCGGCGGCTCGGACAACATCATCGCCAAGGACGCGCCGCTGCTGGTGGCCTTCGCGGTGCTGGCCGCCTACACCTACTCCTCGGGGCTGCGCGCGCCCGCGGTGATCGCCTTCGTCAAGGACATCCTCATCTACGTCGTCATCATCGTGGCGATCGTCTACCTCCCCTCGCAGGTCGGCGGCTGGGACAACATCTTCGGCGCGGCCGAGGAGAAGATGGCCGCCACCAACGAGGTCACCGGCAAGCCGCAGGGCTCGTTCATCCCGGGCACCGGCGCGATGTGGGCCTACGCCACGCTGGGCCTCGGGTCGGCGCTCGCGCTGTTCATGTACCCGCACTCGATCACCGCGAGCCTGTCGTCGGGCAGCCGCAACACCGTGCGGCGCAACGCGGCCCTGCTGCCGGCGTACTCCTTCGTGCTGGGGCTGCTCGCCCTCCTCGGCTGGGTCGCGATCGCCGCCGGCACGGACCCCACCGGCCTCGACGGCGAGATCAACCCGCAGCTGGTGATCCCGCAGCTGTTCGAGGACTTCTTCCCGAGCTGGTTCGCCGGCGTGGCGTTCGCGGCCATCGCGATCGGCGCGCTGGTGCCGGCCGCGATCATGTCGATCGCGGCGGCCAACACCTTCTCCCGCAACATCTACAAGGAGTGGCTGAAGAAGGACGCGACGCCCGAGCAGGAGGCCAAGGTCTCCAAGCTGATGTCGCTGGTGGTCAAGGCGTTCGCGCTGGTCTTCGTGCTGACGCTCGACAAGCAGAACGCCATCAACTTCCAGCTGCTCGGCGGCATCTGGATCCTGCAGACCTTCCCGGCCATCGTGTTCAGCCTCTACACGCGGTGGTTCCACCGCAAGGCGATGCTCGTGGGCTGGGCGGCCGGCATGGTCTACGGGACGGTCGAGGCCTACCAGGTCATCAACCCCGCCACCGGGAAGCACTTCGGCGGCTCGCTGGGGGAGATCCCCGGCCTGGGCGACATGGGCTACATCGCGATGACGGCGTTCGCCCTCAACCTCGTCGTCACCGTCCTGCTCTCGCTGGCCCTGAACTCCCTCAAGGTCTCCAACGGCCGCGACGCCACCGAGCCCGGCGACTACTTCGCCGACGCCGACGACCCGCGCGTCCAGACCGACCTCGCCCACTCCGACGACGCGTGGCGCGGAGAGCCCGAGGCCAAGGCCTGACCTCTCGGCACGGTGGTGGAGGTGCGAGCGCAGCGAGCCTCGAAACCACCCACCGCTACGCGGTGGCGGCGAAGGCCTCCTCGACGACGTCGAACGCCTCGGCGAGCAGCGCGTCGGGGATGGAGAGCGGCGGCAGGAAGCGGAAGACGTTGCCGTAGGTGCCGCAGGTGAGGACGACGACGCCCTGGGCGTGGCAGTGGGCCGCCACGGCGGCCGTGCGGACGGGGTCGGGGTCGGTGGTGCCGGGGGTGCACAGCTCCACGGCCATCATCGCGCCGCGACCGCGCACGTCGCCGATCACGGCGTAGGTCTCCTGCAGCGAGGCGAGCCGGCCGGCCATGGTCGCGCCGATCTCGCGGGCGCGGGCGGGCAGGTCGTGCTCGCGCATCTCCTCGATCGCCCCCAGGGCGGCGGCGCAGGCCACCGGGTTGCCGCCGTAGGTGCCGCCGAGGCCGCCGGCGTGCACGCTGTCCATGAGCTCGGCGCGCCCGGTGACCGCCGCCAGCGGCAGTCCGCCGGCGATCCCCTTGGCGGTGGCGACGAGGTCCGGCACGACCCCCTCGTCGTCGCTGGCGAACCAGGCGCCGGTGCGGCAGAACCCCGACTGGATCTCGTCGGCGACGAGGACGACGCCGTTCTCGCGCGCCCACGCCGCGATCGCGGGCAGGAAGCCCGGCGCCGGGACGATGAAGCCGCCCTCGCCCTGGATCGGCTCGATGACCACGCACGCGAGGTTGGCCGCCCCGACCTGCTTCTCGAGCACGTCGATGGCGCGGGCAGCGGCCTCCTCGCCGGAGAGCCCGTCGCGGAACGGGTAGGACATCGGGGCGCGGTAGACCTCGCCGGCGAAGGGTCCGAAGCCGTTCTTGTAGGGCATGTTCTTGGCCGTCATGGCCATCGTGAGGTTCGTGCGGCCGTGGTAGGCGTGGTCGAAGACGGCGACCGCGTCCTTGCCGGTGGCGACGCGGGCGACCTTGACGGCGTTCTCGACGGCCTCCGCGCCGGAGTTGAACAGCGCCGACTTCTTGGCGTGGTCGCCCGGCGTCAGCTCGGCCAGCTCGGCGCACACGTCGACGTAGCCGTCGTACGGCGTGATCATGAAGCAGGTGTGCGTGAACGCCGCCAGCTGCTCGCTCGCCCGTCGTACGACGTGGGGCGCGGCGTTGCCGACCGTGGTCACGGCGATGCCGGAGCCCAGGTCGATCAGGGAGTTGCCGTCGACGTCCTGCAGCACGCCACCGCCGGCGGCCACCACGAAGACCGGCAGCATCGTGCCCACGCCGTCGGCGACGTGCTGCCGCTTGCGCTCGAGGCGCCGCAACGACTCCGGGCCGGGGACGGCGGTGACGAGGCGGCGTTCCTGCGCGATGTCCATGGCTGGACATTAGTGCGGGAGGATGGCCGCGTGAGAGACGTCGCGATCCTGGGCAGCACCGGCTCCATCGGAACCCAGGCCCTGGACCTGGTCCGCGCCAACCCCGACCGCTTCCGGGTGGTCGCCCTGACGGCGGGCGGATCCAACCCCGAGCTGTTCGAGCAGCAGGTGTCGGAGTTCGCGGCGACGTGCCCCGACCTCTACTCCGGACTGGGGGAGGACGCCTCCGTCGAGGCTGCCTCGCGGCCGTGCGACGTCGTGCTCAACGGCATCACCGGCGCCGTCGGCCTGCGCCCCACCCTGGCCGCGCTCGACGCCGGCACCACGCTGGCGCTGGCCAACAAGGAGTCGCTCATCATGGGCGGACCGCTGGTCCTGGAGCGCGCCGCGCCCGGCCAGCTGGTGCCGGTCGACTCCGAGCACAGTGCGCTCGCCCAGTGCCTGCGCGGCGGCAGCCCCGAGGAGGTGCGCCGGCTGGTGCTCACCGCCAGCGGCGGGCCGTTCCGCGGGCGGACCCGCGACGAGCTCACGGAGGTCACCCCCGAGCAGGCGATGGCGCACCCGACCTGGGACATGGGACCGGTCATCACGATCAACTCGGCGACGCTCGTCAACAAGGGCCTGGAGGTCATCGAGGCCCACCTGCTCTTCGGGATCCCCTTCGACCGGATCGAGGTCGTGGTGCACCCCACGTCGGTCGTGCACTCGATGGTGGAGTTCGTCGACGGCTCCACGCTGGTGCAGGCCAGCCCGCCGACCATGTTGATCCCGATCGCCCTGGGACTCTCCTGGCCGGACCGGGTGCCCGACGCGGCGCCCCCGGTCGACTGGAGCCGCCCGGAGACGTGGGAGTTCTTCCCGCTCGACGACGAGGCGTTCCCGGCGGTCTCGCTGGCCCGCCGGGCGGGGGAGCGGGGTGCCACCGCGCCGGCGGTCTACAACGCGGCCAACGAGGTGTGCGTGGAGGAGTTCCGGGCGGGTCGCCTGGCGTTCACCGACATCGTGCCGACGGTGGACGCGGTGCTTGCACGTCACGACGTACCCTCGGAGGACGGGCTGAGCGTCGACGACATCCTGACCGCCGACGCCTGGGCCCGCACCGAGACCAGCACCCTGATCGGGAGACCTGCGTGACCGCCCTCTTCTACCTGCTCGGCGTCGTCCTCTTCGTCGCCGCCATCCTGGTCTCGATCGGGCTGCACGAGCTCGGCCACATGATCCCCGCCAAGCGCTTCGGCGGGAAGGTCACCCAGTACTTCATCGGCTTCGGGCCCACCGTCTGGAGCAAGCAGGTCGGCGAGACCGAGTACGGCGTGAAGGCGATCCCGCTCGGCGGCTACGTCAAGATCGTCGGGATGCTGCCTCCCGGCGCCGACCAGCTGGCCGACGAGGTGAGCGTCGACGCCGACGGCAACACCGTCACCCGGGTCCGCAAGTCCAACACCGGCATGTTCACCCAGCTGATCTCCGACGCCCGCGCGGCCGAGTGGGAGCTGGTCAAGCCCGAGGACAACGACCGGCTCTTCTACAAGATGGCGTCCTGGAAGAAGGTCGTCGTGATGGCGGGCGGGCCGACCGTCAACCTGCTGATCGCGTTCTTCATCTTCTGGGGCGTCTTCGCGACCTACGGGCAGAAGTCCGTCGAGGTGGAGCCCGGGCAGCCGGTGGTGAGCAGCGTCAACCGCTGCGTGCTGGCCTTCGAGGACGAGGGCAGGAAGTGCACGGCCGAGGACCCCGCCGCCCCGGCGTACGAGGCGGGCCTGCGTCCCGGCGACACGATCACGACCTTCAACGGCACCGCCGTCACCAGCTGGGACCAGCTGCGCGACCTGATCCGCGGCAACGACGACGGTGACGCCGTCATCGGCTACACCCGCGACGGCCAGGCGCTCACCGGCACCACCAGCACCACCGTGCAGCCGCGGCCGACCTCCGAGACCGACGACACCCTGCGCAAGGTCGGCTTCCTCGGGGTCAGTCCCGAGAGCCGGATCGTCACCGAGACCGGTGGCCCCATCTACACCCTCGACCAGATGGGCACGATGACGGTCGAGACCGTCAAGGCCCTCGGCACCCTCCCGGTCAAGGTGTGGGACGTCGCCCAGGCCATCGTCGGCCTCGAGGAGCGCGACCCCACGGGCCCGGTCAGCATCGTCGGCGGCGGGCGCATCGCGGGGGAGACGGTCTCCCACGAGGAGTTCCCGGTCACCGAGAAGGCCGTCTTCCTGCTGATGCTGATCGCCGGCTTCAACCTCTTCATCGGCCTCTTCAACTTCATCCCGCTCCTGCCCCTCGACGGCGGCCACATCGCCAGCGCACTGTGGGAGGCGGCCCGCCGCCGCCTCGCTCGCCTGCGCGGCCGCCCCGACCCCGGCTACGTCGACGCCGCCAAGCTCCTCCCGGTCGCCTACGTCGTCGCCTCGGCCATGCTCGTCATGGGCGTCGTCCTCATCGTCGGCGACCTCGTCGTCCCCCTCCACCTGGAGTCCTGACCCGAGCCTCCGGTGGTCGAGGTGCGAGCGCCAGCGAGCCTCAAAACCACCCCTCCGGTGGTCGAGCAGCGAGGAGCGTCAGCGACGAGCGTCCGTCGAGACCCCGTGAGCCGGCCGCCGAGCTGACCCCACGGTGGTTGAGGTGCGAGCGCCAGCGAGCCTCGAAACCACCTCGTGTGTGCGGGGCTGGTGTTGGCCCGCGCGCTAGCAGCCCGGGTCTCGGCGTCAAGGAGCTTCGCCCGCTTCGCGGCGCCCTTCGGGCGTCCTTGACTCCGAGCCTCTCCCGGGCTGCTGTGGCGGCGCACGGGCGGCGGCGGCTTCGCCGCGCCGCCCGCTAACAGCGCGGGCCCTGCCTATTGGTCACCTATGTCGGCAGTTCGCGCCTGACGCCGAGCTCTCCACGCTCGGCCGGCCTGCTGGGGTGACCAACTGCCGACGCTGACTGTCGGTCGTCGCACCACCAGTCACACCAGCCTCATGAGGAGGGGTGCCGCGCTTTGCGCGGGCGGCGCGGGCGGAGCCCGTGTCGCCCCGTGCGCCGTCAAGCCGGTGGAGACGCGACCGGCTAAGCGCGCGGCACCCCAGTCCGGCCCCGAGGAGACAGCCAGAGGTGCGGGGGTCTCGACGGCCGCTCGCTGCGCTCGCTGCTCGACCACCGGTGGGTGCGGCGGGTGGTTTCGAGGCTCGCTGGCGCTCGCACCTCAACCACCGAAGGTCGGCGCCTGGCTCACCGGGTCTCGACGGCCGCTCGTCGCTGGCGCTCCTCGCTGCTCGACTACCGGTTGCGTGCGGCACCGTGGCCGAGGCTCGCCGGCGCTCGCGCCGCAACCACCGGGTCACCGGGGGAGAGGTCACACGCAGCGACTGAGGGTTCCGACGCACCGGCCAGTAACCTGGGAACATGACCGCCATCAGCCTCGGCATGCCGGAGGCTCCGCCTCCCGTGCTCGCTCCGCGCCGCAAGACCCGCCAGATCCAGGTGGGCAAGGTGGGGGTCGGGAGCGACCACCCGGTGTCGGTGCAGTCGATGACGACGACGCTGACCTCCGACGTCAACGCGACCCTGCAGCAGATCGCCGAGCTGACCGCGACCGGGTGCGACATCGTGCGCATCGCGTGCCCGAGCCAGGACGACGCCGACGCGCTGGCCGAGATCGCGACGCACTCCCAGATCCCGGTCATCGCCGACATCCACTTCCAGCCGAAGTACGTGTTCGCGGCCATCGACGCCGGCTGCGCGGCCGTGCGGGTCAACCCCGGCAACATCCGCAAGTTCGACGACCAGGTCAAGGAGATCGCCCGCGCCGCGCAGGACCGGGGCACCTCGATCCGCATCGGCGTCAACGCCGGCTCGCTGGACCCGCGGCTGCTGGAGAAGTACGGCAAGGCGACCCCCGAGGCCCTGGTCGAGTCGGCCAAGTGGGAGGCCGGCCTCTTCGAGGAGCACGGCTTCCGCGACTTCAAGATCTCGGTCAAGCACAACGACCCCGTCGTCATGGTGCGCGCCTACGAGCTGCTCGCGGCCGAGGGTGACTGGCCGCTGCACCTCGGGGTGACCGAGGCCGGGCCGGCGTTCCAGGGCACGATCAAGTCGGCGACCGCCTTCGGTGCGCTGCTGAGCCAGGGCATCGGCGACACCATCCGGGTCTCGCTGTCCGCGCCTCCCGTGGAGGAGGTCAAGGTGGGCATCCAGATCCTGCAGTCGCTCAACCTGCGGCCCCGCAAGCTCGAGATCGTCAGCTGCCCCAGCTGCGGACGCGCCCAGGTCGACGTCTACACGCTGGCCGAGCAGGTCACCGCCGGCCTCGAGGGCATGGAGGTGCCGCTGCGCGTGGCGGTCATGGGCTGCGTCGTCAACGGACCGGGCGAGGCCCGTGAGGCCGACCTCGGCGTCGCGTCGGGCAACGGCAAGGGCCAGATCTTCGTCAAGGGCGAGGTCATCAAGACCGTCCCGGAGTCGCAGATCGTCGAGACCCTCATCGAGGAGGCCATGCGCATCGCCGAGGGCATGGAGTCCGTCGACGGGGCCGAGGCCTCGGTGACCGTCTCCTAGTCGTCGCAGGACACCGGTACCCCTCACCGCTGCCGCGGCCTAGGCTTCACACGTGCCGACCATCACGCGCCACGGCGTACGTCCCCTGGGGTCCGCCGACCTCGAGGCGTTCCTCGCGCTGGCCGGCCAGGACCCGGTGGTCAACGTCTTCGCGCTCTACCGCGCCCGCACCACCAGCCTCGAGCCGCGCTGGCTCGGCGGTGAGGTGTGGGGCAGGTTCGACAACGGCGAGCTGGTCGCGGCCTGCCACGTCGGCGCCAACCTGGTCCCGATCCAGGCCTCCGCCGACGACGCCCGGGCGTTCGCCGAGCGCGCCCTGACCCGCAGCCGCAGCGTCTCGACGATCGTCGGGCCGCAGGAGGCCGTCGAGTCGTTCTGGACCCACGTCGCCGAGTCCTGGGGCAAGCCCCGCGAGTGCCGCTGGCAACAGCCGCACCTCGTGCTCGACGAGCCGCCGCACGTCACGGCCGACCACCGCGTGCGCCGTACGACGCGGCAGGACATGGCGGCGCTGTACCCCGCCTGCGTGGCGATGTACACCGAGGAGGTCGGGGTCTCCCCGGAGGCCGGAGGCGGCGCCGACCTCTACCGCGCCCGGGTCACCCAGCTCACCAGCCGCGGCTGGTCGTTCGCGCGGTTCGACGAGGGGCGGGTCGTGTTCAAGGCCGAGGTCGCCTGCGCCACCGAGGACGCCGCTCAGGTCCAGGGCGTGTGGGTGGCCCCCGACCGTCGCGGCGAGGGCCTCGCCGTGGCCGGGATGGCGGCGGTGGTCGACTTCGTGCAGCACGAGATCGCGCCGACGGTCTCGCTCTACGTCAACGAGTGGAACACCCCGGCCCGGCGCGCCTACGAGACGGTCGGCTTCCGCGAGAGCGCGCGCTTCTCGACGGTGATGTTCTAGCGCGTCGCCGGCACCTCGGCGCGGGCCTGGCTGTCCACCACCCGGCGTACCAGCAGTCCCCACAGGACGATGCCGGCCACCGTGAGCAGCACGAGCACGGCGGCGACGTTGCGCACCGCGTCGGCCGAGGACCCCTCGGCGGTCCCCACCCCGTCGAGCATCCGGGAGTGGATCCGGCCGCCGATCAGGATGGCGAGCCAGCAGGCCCACCACCAGCCCACGAGGGCCGTCCCGCTGGTGTTGCCGCGGCTGCGCTGCTCGGAGCCGCGCAGGACGTCGGACACGACGTGGAAGGGCACGACGAAGTTGGCGAACGGCACCACCCAGCCGAGCCAGAGCCAGGCGGTCCCGCGACGCTGACGGATGCCGGGGCTCAGCAGGAAGGCGTTGTCGCGCGCCTTCATCAGCCACACGCACGTCAGCACCCAGGCCGCGACGACGGCCACCAGGCCGAGGAGGCTGGCGCCGCCGTTGAGCAGGAGCACCATCGGCGAGACGGTGTCGAGCGTCCCCGAGACCTGGACCTCCCGCGCCAGCGGCACCGAGGCGAGCAGCGCCGTGACCTCGCACACGGCGTAGAGCAGGGCCGCACAGAACGCCGCGACGGCCCATCCTGAGGTGTCGGACTTCAGCGGCGCGCCGGCGTACGGGTAGGGGTGCTGCGCGGGTGGCTCGTAGCCGGTCATCGAAGGCTCCTCAGCCGGGAAGGGTCGGCGAAGGGTATGCCGGGGGCCGGGCCCCGCGCGGCGTTATGCCCACGCCGCTCCTACGATCGCCGGATGAGCCTCACGCCCAGCACCCGTGCCCTGGCCGCCATCTTCGCCGTGAGCGGCGCGGTCCACCTGGCCAGGCCCGAGGTCTACGAGCCCCTCATGCCGCGCTGGGTGCCCCGGCACCGCGAGGTCATCCTCGGCAGTGGCGCGGCCGAGCTCGCCCTAGCCGCCGGCCTGCTGATGCCGGCCACCCGCCGCGTCGCCGGCTGGGGGAGCATCGCGCTGCTGCTCGGCGTCTACCCGGGCAACGTGAAGATGGCGATGGACTCCACCCGCAGCCGGCGGACGGGCATCAAGGTGGCGGCGTTCGGCCGGCTGCCCCTGCAGTGGCCGATGCTCAAGGCGGCGTACGCCGCCACCAAGGGCTGAACGCCCCGTAGGCGCCCAGTAGGCACTCAGTAGGTCTGGGTCCGCCGCAGCGCCGAGGCCCGCACGCAGCGGGTGGCGGTGCAGCGCACGACCGCGGCCTTCTTCGTGCCGTTGGTGTCGAGCAGCAGGGCGCGCTCGCTCTCGAACACGACCGCGCCGAAGAAGCGCGCGGCGTAGCGGGCGACGAGCCGTCCGTTGGACCGGCGCAGGCGCACCTCCGTGGGGCCGAGCCCGTCGCTGAGGATGCCCACGGTCGCCATCCGCCCGCCGCGGGGGGAGAACGCCGTGACCCGCTCGTCGCAGGAGCGGCCCAGTCGGGTCTGCGGGGCCGCGAGCCGACCCACGATCGAGCAGCCGCCGTCGTAGGGGTCGCGGGAGAACGTCGCCAGGCGGTCGGCCTCGATGCTGGCGGCGTAGCCGGTGCGCTTGACCAGCGTCGTGGCGGTGCCCGTGGCGAAGTTCCACGACAGGGTCCGGTTGGGCGTCCACGAGCCGATGACCATCCGGTCGTTGCCGACGTCGAGGATCTGGGCGGAGCCGGGGAACGTGCGCTGCCGCACGAGCGCGCCGTCGCTGGTGCGGTGGACCGTCACCGTGGTCTTCTCCGCCGTGCTGCCGGCGGCCCGCGTCAGGTGCTTGCCGTCGGCGGAGAGCAGCATCTCGAAGACCTGGACGCCCTTGAGGACGACGCGGGCCGGCGCGCCGGGCCGGACGACCCGGACCGAGCCGCGGCCGTCGTCGCGCGCGGTCACGCCCACGGCGTACCCGGCGCCGGAGCGGCCCAGCAGCACCACCCGATCGCCGCCGCGCACCCGCACGCGCACGTCGCCGTCGACGACGGTGCGTCCCTCGAGGTGGGGCAGGCGCACGTCGGCGCCGCGCGGCAGGTCCGCCGGTCGGAGCACCTGCCGGTCCACCGCCTGGGCGGGCGCTCCGCTCGCCAGTACTCCAGCCACGCCGGCCGCCATCGCCACCAGCACGCTCACGGTCTTCTTCATCGCTGCTCCCGGGACCACGCACCGGGCTCGTCCCGGTGACACCTCATAGACGCCCCGGACCCCCCTGAGGTTGCCCGGTCGCGGTGACGGGTTGGGGAACTGGTTCGCGGCGCCGGTCGGGCCGGAAGTAGCCTGACCGCATGATGCTGAGGATGTCGAGCCTGTTCGTGCGGACCCTGCGTGAGGATCCCGTGGACGCCGAGGTCCCGAGCCACCGGCTGCTGGTGCGCGCCGGCTACATCCGGCGCGCCGCGCCCGGCATCTACACCTGGCTGCCCCTGGGCCTGCGCGTGCTGCGCAAGATCGAGGCGATCATCCGCGAGGAGATGGACGGGATCGGCGCCCAGGAGCTGTCGTTCCCCGCCCTGCTGCCCAAGGAGCCCTACGAGGCGACCGGCCGCTGGACCGACTACGGCGACGGCATCTTCCGGCTGCAGGACCGCAAGGGCAACGACTACCTCCTGGGCCCCACGCACGAGGAGATGTTCACCCTCGTGGTCAAGGACATGTACCGGTCCTACAAGGACCTGCCCCTGTCGATCTACCAGATCCAGACCAAGTACCGCGACGAGGCCCGACCCCGCGCGGGTCTGCTGCGCGGCCGCGAGTTCATCATGAAGGACTCCTACTCCTTCGACGTCGACGACGCCGGCCTCGAGGCGAGCTATCAGCGCCACCGCGACGCCTACATCCGGATCTTCGACCGGCTCGGGTTCGAGTACGTCATCGTCAAGGCGACCGCCGGCGCGATGGGCGGCTCGAAGTCCGAGGAGTTCCTCGCCCGCGCCGCCGTCGGCGAGGACACCTACGTCCGCTGCACGCACTGCGACTACGCCGCCAACGTCGAGGCCGTCAGCGTGCGTCCTCCCGCACCCGTGCCCTACGACGACGCTCCCGAGGCCCACGCGGAGCAGACGCCCGCGACCCCCACCATCCAGACCCTGGTCGACCACCTCAACGCGACGTTCCCCCGCGACGACCGCCCCTGGCACGCCGGCGACACCCTCAAGAACGTCCTCGTGGTGCTCAAGCACCCCGACGGCACCCGCGAGCCCCTCGCCATCGGCCTGCCCGGAGACCGCGAGGTCGACCAGAAGCGGCTCGAGGGCCAGCTCGAGCCGATCGAGGTCGAGCCCATGGACGAGGCCGAGCTCCGCAAGCACCCCGCGCTGGTCCGCGGCTACATCGGCCCCGGCGTCCTGGGGGAGAAGAGCGCCTCGGAGATCCGCTACCTCGTCGACCCCCGCGTCGTCGAGGGCACCCGCTGGGTCACCGGCGCCGACGTCGAGGGCAGCCATGTCCTGGACCTCGTGGCCGGTCGCGACTTCACCCCCGACGGCACGATCGAGGCCGCCGACGTACGCGACGGCGACCCCTGCCCCAACTGCGACGAGGGCACGCTCGAGTCGGCCCGCGGCATCGAGATGGGCCACATCTTCCAGCTCGGTCGCAAGTACGCCGACGCGCTGGACCTGCAGGTCCTCGACGAGAACGGCAAGCTCGTCACGGTCACGATGGGCTCCTACGGCATCGGACCCTCCCGCGCGGTCGCCGCGATCGCCGAGGGCACCCTCGACGACGTCGGCCTGTGCTGGCCCCGCAACGTCGCACCCGCCGACGTCCACCTCGTGGCCGCCGGCAAGGACGCCGACGTCTTCGCCGCCGCCGACCGCATCGCCCACGAGCTCGACGCCGCCGGCGTCCAGGTCCTCTACGACGACCGCGCCGGCAAGATCAGCCCCGGCGTGAAGTTCAAGGACGCCGAGCTCATCGGCGTCCCGACCATCGTCGTCGTCGGCAAGAGCCTCGCCGAGACCGGCATCGTCGAGGTCCGCGACCGCGCCACCGGCGAGCGCGTCGAAGTCCCCGCCGAGCGCGTCGTCGACCACCTGGTGGCCCTCGTCCGCGCCTGAGGCCGCCTGCGGTGGTTGAGGTGCGAGCGCCAGCGAGCCTCGAAACCACATCGCCGCACTCCACCGGTGGTCGAGCAGCGAGGAGCGTCAGCGACGAGCGTCCGTCGAGACCCCTGCACCTCTGGTTGTCTCCTCGGGGCCGGACTGGGGTGCCGCGCGCTTAGCCGGTCGCGTCTCCGCCTCAAGGATCGCCTTCGGCGCCCGTTTCGCGGCACCCTTCGGGCGTCCTTGACCCGGAGCCTCTCTCGACCGGCTTGACGGCGCACGGGGCGGACACGGCTTCGCCGCGCCGCCCGCGCAATGCGCGGCACCCTTGTTGGGGCTGGTGTGACTGGTGGTGCGACAACCGACACTCAGCGTCGGCAGTTGGTCCCTGCCCGTGCCCGGCCGAGCGTGAAGAGGCACGGCCTGAGCTCGAACTGCCGACGCTGGTGACCGATCGGCGGGGCCCGCGCTGTTAGCGGGCGGCGCGGCGAAGCCGCCGCCGCCCGAGCGCCGCCAAAGCAGCCCGGGAGAGGCTCGGAGTCAAGGACGGCGAAGCCGCCGCGAAGCGGGCGAAGCTCCTTGACGCCGAGACCCGGGCTGCTAGCGCGCGGGCCAACACCAGCCCCGCACACGGGGTGGTTTCGAGGCTCGCTGCGCTCGCACCTCAACCACCGTGGGGTCAGCTCAGCGCTCGGCTCTCCGGGTCTCGACGGGCGCTCGTCGCTGGCGCTCCTCACTGCTCGACCACCGGTGGGGGTGGTTTCGAGGCTCGCTGCGCTCGCACCTCAACCACCGTGGGGTCAGCTCGGCGTTCGGCTCACCGGGTCTCGACGGGCGCTCGTCGCTGGCGCTCCTCGCTGCTCGACCACCGGCGGGCAGTCACCCACCGACGGCCTGGTGCAGGGGGGCGGGGCCGCGGCGGCCGGCGGGCTCGAGGAGCTCCATGAGGCGCAGGCAGTAGGCGACGCGCTGGGCGAGGCCGGCAGGGACGCCGAGGAGGGTCGCGAGCTCGGCGGTGGTGAAGGGCTCGGTCGGGAGGTCGGCGCCGAGCAGGTCGAGGGCGTCCTCGGGTCGGCGCAGCTCGTGGCGGCCGACGACCTCGGCGAGGTGGCGCACCCCGGGGTCGCGCGTACGCCGTCCGGAGCGGCTGCGGGTGGGCGTCGGCGCGCGGACGTGGTCCTCGCGGCACAGGAGCACCTCGACGACCAGGTGCGGGTGCCCGATCAGCGACGGGAACGCCACGAGCCGGTCGAAGACCTCGAGCACGCCAGCCCGCTTGGGGGAGCGGCGCTCGGAGAGGATCACGCCGTCGGCGTCGACCCGCACGATCCGGCGTACGGCGGGCACCGGGTGCACGATCCGCATCCGGTGCTGGTCGAGCAGACCGTCGAGCTTGGGGCCGAGCGGGCCGAAGCCGCCGGTCTGCACCTCGACCAGCTCGCCGTCGGCGCGCACCAGGTCGACGACCCAGCGGTCGACCTTGACCTCGAAGGAGTCGCCGGGGCGCGCCAGCCACTGCTTGAGCGCCGCGTGGAGGGGTCCCTCCGCGAGCTCCCCGATCCCGGCCACGCCCCGAACCTACGGTGTCGGCGCGCTGTCGGCGCCGCTGGCTAGCATGCCGCCATGCCAGGAGCCCCGGGAGTCGACGCCGTCATCTTCGACTGGGGAGGCACGCTGACGCGGTGGCACGACATCGACTTCCACGCGGAGTCGCTGGCCCTCGCCCAGGCGGTGGTCGGTCACGACGACGTGGAGGCGTCGCGCGCCCGGCTGCACGAGGCGGGTGCCACGATCTGGGGGCGCTCGCGCGACCACCAGCAGAGCTCGACGGTCGCCGACCTGTTCACCGAGGCGGGTCTCGAGCACGATCCCGAGCTGCTGCGGCACTACTACGAGTTCTGGGAGCCGCACACCCTCACCGACCCCGCGGTGGCGCCCCTGTGGGAGTCGCTGCGCGCCGACGGCGTGCGCGTCGGGGTGCTCTCCAACACCATCTGGCCGCGCGCCTTCCACGAGCGGATCTTCGAGCGCGACGGCGTCGCCCACCTCCTCGACGGCGACGTCTACTCCAGCGAGATCCCGTGGACCAAGCCGTCGCCGCACGCCTTCCGCGCGGCGATGGACGCCGTCGGCGCCACCGACCCCGCACGCTGCGTCTACGTCGGCGACCGGCTCTTCGACGACATCTGGGGCGCCCAGAACGCCGGCCTCCGGGCCGTCCACGTCCCGCACAGCGCCATCCCGCCCGAGCAGGTCGGTCACACCGAGGGGGACCCCGACGCGGTGGCGCACGACCTGGCCGACGTGGCCGACATCGTCGCCGCGTGGCGCTGACGTCTACCCAGCCAGGATGAGTTCTGCAAGTTCCTGCAGTGCGCGTTTGCGCAACCCGCGGGATCTGGCGTGGTCGGCCGCGCGGGCGCAGAGTCGGCGGCGTAGCCACCCGGACTCGGCCGGGCGGCCCGACGAAACGGACCACCCCCCATGCGTCTCGGAATCCGGCTCCTGGCCCTGAGCACCATCAGCGTCGCCACCCTCAGCATCACCTCCGTCGGCGCGAGCGCGCTGACCCCCGCGCTCGACCACGGCCCCGTCTGCGCGGAGCAGGAGGCCCACCACGACTCCGGCGCCTCGGCCCGCGGCGGCCACGGTCCCGACACCCGCGAGGTCTCCTCGGCGGAGCAGGAGCGCATCGCGGCCCGCACCCGCGCGCTGCTGGCCAAGAAGGGCACGACGTCGGCGAAGGCGGCCGCCGCGGCTGCCTCGATCCCGGTCTACATGCACGTCATGGCCGGGAGGAACGGCGCCGGCGACGTCACCGCCAGCCAGATCACCCAGCAGATCCAGGTGCTCAACAGGACCTACGCCGGCGCGGAGTCCGGTGCAGCCGCCAACACGGGGTTCACGTTCTCCCTGGCCGGGACCGACCGGTTCTACAACGACACCTGGCACCGCGACGGCGCCAGCACGACGTACCGCAAGCAGACCCGCAAGGGCGGCGCCAACGCGCTCAACATCTGGCTCGTCGACTTCAGCTACCTCGGCGTCGCGACCTTCCCGTGGGACTACAGCCGCAACCCCGGCATCGACGGCATCCGCGTGCAGTACTCCTCGCTGCCGGGTGGCAGCACGGCCAACTACAACCTCGGCGAGACCGCCACCCACGAGGCGGGGCACTGGCTCGGGCTCTACCACACGTTCCAGGGCGGCTGCACGGCCACGAACGACGAGGTCGCCGACACCCCCGCCCAGGGGAGCGCCACCAACGGGTGCCCCACCGGCCGCGACTCGTGCTCGCGCCCGGGCCTGGACCCCATCCACAACTACATGGACTACAGCTACGACAGCTGCTACACCCAGTTCACCCCCGGGCAGAGCGCACGGATGTCGCAGATGTGGACGGCGTACCGCTCCTGACCCCTGCATTTTGCAAGTTCATGCAATGCAACTTTGTGGTGTTCGCGGTCCGTTCCGCCTCGTCCGGGCCTGTTGCATGATCTTCCCGGAGAGAGCGTCTACCTGACCCATCTCGTGGTCGCCCCCTCCGACACCCCACCTCAAGGCCTCGTCCCAGGCCTCAACGGTCCGCACCCTCGTAGTTCGGGGAGCATCTCGGGCGCTCCCCGGACGCCGAGGGGGCGGACCGTTCGGCGTCTACCGCCCGGGGAAGTCCTCGGGCGTGCCGCCGAACCCCAGCCCCCGCACGGCGCTCGCCTGGAGCGCGCGGAGGGCCCAGGTGCGGAGCTGACCGGTGCTGCTCGCCACCAGGAACGCGTACGTCGCCGCGCAGTCGCGCTCCAGCCGCAGCGCCCGTCGGGCGACGGCCCCCGGGGTGCCCAGGTCGGCCGGCACGTCGTAGGCGACCTCCGCCGCCACCGGGGTGTCGCCCAGGTCGGTCACCGAGCGCACGAGCTGGTCGCGGCGGCCCCGGTGCTCGGCGTAGGCGGCGGTGATCGCGGCGAACAGCGTGGGGCTGGCCGACTGCGACGTCTGCCCGCCGAGGACCCCGAGGACGTAGAGCGAGGCGTGCTCCGCGGCCAGCGTCGTCTGCAGCGCGGTGAGCTCGGTCATGCGGCACCCCGGGGAAGCGAGGCCAGGCGCTGGGACACCGCCGCGGACATCGACGCCAGCAGGGCGGCCAGCGCCCCGCTGCCGGCCGCCAGGCACGCCTCGTCGAGGCGAGCCTGGTGGGCCCGTTCGAGCCGGCGCACCCTCGCCTGCGCGGCACCGGCCGCCAGCCTGCGGCCGGTGGGCGCCGGCGTGGGGGCGGGCTCGTCGCTGAGCGCGGCGCGGTGCGCGAGGTGCAGCGCCGTGAGCTGCGCCGGCAGGGCGCCCAGGCTGCGGGCGGCGGGCAGTGCCGCGATGGTGGCGTCGATTGCGGCGACCACGTCGGCCACGAGGACCGTGTCGGCGTCGACGGGCGGCGCCGTGGGCGCGCCCGAGGGCGCCGGGTCGCTGCGCGGGTCGAGGTCGTCCAGGTCGCACGCGGTGGTGACCAGGAGCCCGCCCAGCGCCACGCCCAGCGCCGTACGGCGGGTGGCGGCGGCGGGGCGGTGGGGCACCCGGCGACCCTATCGCCGGGGTGTCCGGGTCCTCGCCGCGAGCGGCTATCGTGGCACCAGCAGCACCCACAACAGCACAGGGAGGTCGCGCACCATGAGCGCCAAGCAGGCCGAGATCCAAGGCCGTATCGAGGCGGAGATCGCCGACCCCCTGCGCGAGCTCGCGCTCGACGTCGAGGCCGTCGAGATCACGCCCGCCGGCAAGCGACGCGTCCTGCGCGTCGCCGTCGACAAGGACGGGGGAGTCACCCTCGACGACGTCGCCGAGGCCACCCGCCTGATCGACACCGTGCTCGAGGCCTCCGACGTGATGGGGGAGCACCCCTACACGCTCGAGGTGACCTCGCGCGGGGTCGACCGGCCGCTGACCCTGCCGCGCCACTGGCGCCGCAACGCCGACCGGCTGGTCAAGGTCACGCTCGCCGACGGCACCGACTTCACCGGTCGCATCGGCTCCACCGACGAGACCCGGGCGACCGTCGAGGTGTCGGGTGTGGACCGCGAGGTGGCCTACGCCGACGTGGAGAAGGCGCTCGTGCAGATCGAGTTCAACCGCAGGAAGACCGCCGATGTCGCCGACGTCGACGACATCACCGACGAGGACGAGGAAGGGGACGCCTGATGGACATCGACATGAGCATCCTGAGGATGCTGGAGCGAGAGAAGGAGATCTCCTTCTCCGTGCTGGTCGAGGCGATCGAGCAGGCACTCCTCACGGCGTACCACAAGACGCCCGGGGCGCAGGAGAAGGCGCGGGTCACCCTCGACCGCAAGACCGGTCACGTGACCGTGCTGGCCGCCGAGCTCGACGACGAGGGCGCCGTGGTGGGGGAGTTCGAGGACACCCCCGACGGCTTCGGCCGCATCGCCGCCACGACCGCGAAGCAGATCATGCTGCAGCGGCTGCGCGACGCCGAGGACGACGTGCGCTTCGGCGAGTTCTCCGGCAAGGAGGGCGACATCATCTCGGGGGTCATCCAGCAGGGCCGCAACCCCGCCGACGTCATGGTCGACCTCGGCAAGCTCGAGGCGCTGCTGCCCGTCGGCGAGCGCGTGCCCGGCGAGGACTACCAGCACGGCACCCGCATCAAGTGCCTGGTCGTCTCGGTGCGCAAGGGCATGCGCGGCCCGCAGATCACGCTGTCCCGCTCGCACCCCAACCTGGTGAAGAAGCTCTTCGCGCTCGAGGTGCCCGAGATCGCCAGCGGCGTCGTGGAGATCAAGGCGATCGCCCGCGAGGCCGGTCACCGCACCAAGATCGCGGTCTCGACCGACGCCCAGGGCGTCAACCCGAAGGGCGCCTGCATCGGTCCGATGGGCCAGCGCGTGCGCAACGTGATGTCGGAGCTGCACGGCGAGAAGATCGACATCGTCGACTGGTCCGACGACCCGGCGGCGATGGTCGCGAACGCCCTGTCCCCGGCGCGGGTCAACTCCGTCGAGATCGTCGACCTCGCCGAGCGCTCCGCCCGCGTCGTCGTCCCCGACTTCCAGCTGTCCCTCGCCATCGGCAAGGAGGGCCAGAACGCCCGCCTCGCCGCGCGCCTGACCGGCTGGCGGATCGACATCCACGGTGACGAGGAGGACCCCGCGCCTCGCTGACGCCCCGAGCGTCAGTCCTCCGGCGCGGGGTCCCACGCGCGGCAGACCCGGCCGTCGTCGTCGACGTCCACCTCGATCACCGCGCAGTTGGCGATCCGGTGGGTGTCGCAGTCCATCCGGGCGAGCAGCGGTACGGCGAGCCGCAGCGCGCCGCCGTGGCTGACGACGAGGACGGTCTCGCCGCGGTGGGCGTCGGCCACCTCGTCGAGCACGCCACGCACCCGCGCGACGAGCTCGGCGCCGGACTCGCCCCCCGGGACCCGCCGCTCCAGGTCGCCGGCCAGCCAGGCGGCGTACGTGTCGGCGAAGGGGTCCTCCGACAGCGGTGTCCCGGCGAGGTCGCCCGGCTCGAACTCCACGAGCCCCTCGCGGGTCGTGACCGCGACGCCCAAAGCGGCCGCCGCGATCTCACCGGTCTGCACGGCGCGGGCCAGGGTGCTGGTCCACACGTGGGCGACGCGGCGCCCCGCCAGGCGCTCCCCGAGCTCCGTGGCCTGGCGCCGGCCGAGCGTCGTCAGCGACCCGCCCTCGCGCTCCCAGGTGTCGGCTTCGTACTCCGCCTCGCCGTGGCGGACGAGCAGGAGCGTGGTCGGACACTGCAGCGAGGACATGCGCCGATCATGCCGCGCGCGCCGGCGGTGGCCCCTCAGGCGCCGACCGTGGGCCCGACGTCCTCGACCACCAGCTCCGGCACGAGGTGGTCGTCGTCGCCGCGCGACCACGCGGGGAAGTCGAAGACGGCCAGCATCAGCTGCATCGGGTACGTCGGCGGGCCGGCGCAGCGGCGCACGACCTCGCCGTCCACGGTGAAGACCGCCTCGTCGGCGTCCCAGTCCACCGCGTAGGTGTGGGGCCGGGTGACGTCGATCGGCAGCCGGGGCGCCGCGAAGGTCTGGGTGAGAGCCGGGTCGCGGAAGGCCTTGATGCCCACCCCGACCTCCGCCGAGGGGTGCTCGCCACCCTCGACCGCGTGGCCGAAGACCTCGAAGACGCAGAGCTCGCCGCAGCGCAGCTGGTCGGGATCGTCCTCGAGGCCGCTGAGCCACAGCGCCGCCATGGACCGTGCCGAGAGCGTCATGGAGGCCCGGATCGCCACCCGTCCGCCGGAGGGCAGCCAGCCCTCGAAGCGCGGCTGCTCCTCCTGCACCGTCTGTCCCTCGCGGAAGCGCTGCTGGCCGAGGGTGCTGCCCACCGGGCCCGACCAGCTGCCCGACTGCAGCCCGGAGACTCGCAGCGGCGGCTCGTGGTCGCCGGGGCACCACCGTGGGTGGTCGACCGGGATGTCGAGCACCAGCGCGCCGTCGACCAGCCGGTGGCTGGCGCGGGTGGCCGCCCGGGAGGACCAGGCGGGGAGGTAGTGGGGGTGCCAGGTGGAGAGGTCCACGCCCCGACCGTAGCCCGCCCGGTTCGGTGATGTGACCGGAGTTGGCTAGACTTGTCGATGGTGGTCCACCGAAGCACTCCCCTCATGTCGACAGAGCCTGTCCGCACGTGCGTGGGATGCCGCCAGCGGGCCGCCAAGCGTGAGCTGTTGCGGGTGACTGCCGGCTCGGACGCGCACGGCCAGCCGGCCGTCGTACCCGATCCGACCGCCACCGCACCCGGCCGGGGCGCGCACCTGCACCCCACCGTCGAGTGCTACGAGCTCGCCGTGCGGCGCAGAGCGTTCGCCCGTGCCTTGCGGCACGAGGGAGTGCTGTACACCGCCGCGGTGGAGGAGTACCTCGCCTCACGCGCAGACCCACAGTGACGAACCGACCAGAAACTGGAGCAGCAGCTCATGAGCACTCGATGAGTAACTCCCGATGAGTTTGCAACACCACTAAGAGGTCTCGCAGCACCGCATGACGCGGGTCGAGGCCAGAAGGAGAAACGTGGCTAAGACCCGAGTACACGAGCTCGCCAAAGAGTTCGGCGTCGAGAGCAAGTTCGTTCTCGAGAAGTTCAAGGAGATGGGCGAGTTCGTGAAGTCGGCGAGCTCGACCGTCGAGCTCCCCGCGGAGATGCGCTTCCGCAAGGAGGTGGGCGCGACCCTCGCGGCCGCCGCCCCCGCCGCTCCCGCCGAGGAGAAGGCCGCCCCGAAGCCGACCCCGCGCAAGCCCGGTCCGGCCAAGAAGGCCGCCGAGCCCGAGGTGCAGGCTCCCGAGCCCACCCCCGAGCCCACGCCGGCGCCCGTCGTCGAGGAGGCCGCTCCGGCCGCCCCGGTCGAGGCCGCCGCCCCCGCGCAGCCCGAGGCGCCCGCCGCTGCGGCGACGCCCTC
>NZ_JACJGM010000075.1 GCF_015024225.1 Nocardioides lijunqiniae | reverse complement strand
TTCGTCAACGCGTACGTCGAGGTGTTCGGCACCGCACCCGGCATGTTCGCCACGCAGTAGAACGTCGAGTCGTGCACCTCATACGTCGGGTCGTCGTGCGTCGTGGCCCGCGTGTCCTCGAAGCACCCACCCTGGTCCACCGCGATGTCGACCAGCACCGAGCCCGGCTTCATCCGCGAGACCAGCTCGTTCGAGACCAGCTTCGGCGCCGCCGCCCCCGGGATCAGCACCGCACCGATCACCATGTCGGCCTCCATCACCTGCTGCTCCACCGCCAGCTTGGACGACGCCAGCCCGTGGACCCGGTTGTTGTAGCGCCAGAACGACATCCGCAGCTTGTCCAGGTCGGTGTCCAGCAACGTCACGTCCGCACCCATGCCCAACGCGATGTTCGCCGCGTTCTGCCCCGACACACCGGCACCGATGATCACGACCTTCGCGTTCGCCACCCCACCCACACCGCCCATCAGGACCCCACGACCACCCTGGGCCTTCAACAGCGAGTGCGCACCGACCTGCGGCGCCAGACACCCCGCGACCTCCGACATCGGGTACAGCAACGGCAGCCCACCCGAGGGCAGCTGCACCGTCTCGTAGGCGATCGCCGTGA
>NZ_JACJGM010000074.1 GCF_015024225.1 Nocardioides lijunqiniae | reverse complement strand
TGTTCTGTCCACGCAGGTTGGTCACGACGTCGGCTGGTGACTTGCCGCCGAGTGCGGTGTGGCCGCGGTGGTGATTGTAGGTGTGGAGCCAGTCCGGGTAGCTGGCTGCGCGTTCAGCGTCTGAGCGGTACGGGCGGGCATAGGCCCATTCTTCGAGCAGGGTGCGGTTGAACCGTTCGACCTTGCCGTTGGTCTGGGGTCGGTACGGGCGGGTTCGACGGTGCTTGATCCCGGCCGCGGTCAGGGTCCTAGCCCACAGCTTCGAGCGGTAGCAGGCCCCGTTGTCGGTCAGCACCGCATGCACGGTGATGCCGTGGGCGGCGAACCAGGCGCGGGCGCGTCGCCAGAACCCGACAGCGGTCTCTTTGCGTTCGTTGGTGTGGATCTCGGAGTACGCCAGCCGGGAGTGGTCGTCGACGGCGTGGTGGATGTAGGCGTAGCCGCGTGAGCTTGGTGCGCCGGCGCGTGCGGCTTTGTCGCGTGCGACACCGGCTCGTCGGTCTTGGGTCGAGCCGCGTCCGTGGACGCGCCAGCCGCCGCCATCGGGGATCCGGCCGAGCTTCTTGATGTCGACGTGGATCAGGTCGCCCGGGGCGTCGTGGAGGTAGGCGTTGGTGGCTCGTCGGCTCATCTGGGGGCCTCGGGTCCGGATGCCGGTAGTGGGGTCGGTCCAGGTCAGGGGTGGGCAGCCGTAGCGGGTGAGGATCTTGTGGACCGTCGAGACCGGCATCCGCAGGAGGTAGGCGATCCGGGCGGGTCCCCACCGGCGTGAGACCCGCAGCCCGATCACGCGTCGCTCACGTCGGGTGGGGGTCTGACGTGGCGAGCGGTGAGGCCGGCTTGAGCGGTCGACCATCCCGTCGCGGCCGAGCTCGCGGTAGCGCTCGACCCACCGGCGGACGGTGGTGATCGAGCAGTTCCAGCGCTCCGCGGCGCGGGCCTGGGTCCAGCCCTGGTCGACGACGAGCTGGGCCAGACGGAGACGACCGGCAGGAGTCAAGCAGGCGTTAGCGTGGGACACGAAGACCTCCGGTTGTGAGATGCGGTTGCGTGGTAGCTCCACACCTCACCCGGAGGTCTTCGTCATCGTCCAGCAGGCACGCCGTACCTAACGTCCGTGATCAGTACA
>NZ_JACJGM010000073.1 GCF_015024225.1 Nocardioides lijunqiniae | reverse complement strand
CGAGTCGGCCGGGTCCGCCGCGGGCGGGGCCAGGTCGAGGCCGCGCGCGGCGCGCCGCGCCTCCCGCACGGTCAGCGGCAGCGGGTCCCAGCCGGCGGCACGGCCCAGCTCGACCAGGGGCGGTACGACGGGCGAGTGCGCCAGGAGCGTGGCGGGCGGGCCGACCTGCACGCGGCCGTCGCCGGCGAGCAGGCACATCCGGTCGGCGAAGGGCACGACCCGCTCCAGCCGGTGCTCGGCGACCAGCACGGACACCCCGAGGTCGTGCACGAGACGGGTGAGGGTGGCCAGCACGTCCTCGGCGGCCGTCGGGTCCAGCGCCGACGTCGGCTCGTCGAGCACGAGCAGGCGCGGGTGGGTGGTGAGCACGGAGCCGATGGCCACCCGCTGCTGCTGGCCGCCCGACAGCGTGCGCAGGTCGCGGTCGCGCAGGTCGGCGATGCCGAGCAGGTCGAGCGTCTCCTCCACCCGGCGGCGCATGGTGGCCGGCGCGAGGCCGAGCTGCTCCATGCCGTAGGCGAGCTCCTCCTCCACGGTGTCGGTGACGAAGCCGGCCGCCGGGTCCTGACCGACGTACCCGATGACGTGGGCGCGCTCGCGCGGAGGGGTGTGCAGGATGCTGACGCCGTCGAGCAGCAGGTCACCCCGCAGGTCGCCGCCGGTGAAGCGCGGCACCAGCCCGGTCACCACGCCCAGGAGCGTGGACTTGCCGACCCCCGTCGGGCCGGAGACGAGCACCAGCTCGCCCTCCTCGACCTCCAGGTCGACGGAGTCGAGGACGCGCCGCTCGCCGTAGGCGAAGGAGATGCCGCGCAGCTCGATCATGCGCCCACCTGCCTCGGCGGAGGGGCGGTCGCGGCGGCCGACGCACCGACCAGGACGCCCACCAGGGCGAGCAGGCTGATCTCGGGGACGCGGTCGAGGTCGGGGTTGGCGATCAGGACCTGGTGGTCGCTGACCCACCACCCGACCACGGCGACGGTCAGCCCGGCGGCCACGACGGCCAGCTCCGGCCAGCGCCAGCGGTCGGGGCGGTAGCGCGTGCGCTGCACCCGGCTGCCCGCGCTCACCAGCCCGGCGACCGCGACGACGACCCCGAGGCCGAGCATCGGGAGCGCCAGCAGCCGCGGCGCGGTCCGGTCGAGGAGGGCGTAGACGCCGACGCAGACGCCGCAGAGCCCGGCCAGCATCAGCGCCCCGGTCGTACGCCGCTGGGCGGGCGTGAGCCCCCCGGCACGGCCGTAGCCGCGGGTGTCCATGCCGGCGGCGAGGGCCAGCGAGCGCTCCAGCGCGTCCTCGAGCACCGGCACCAGGAAGCGCCGCAGTCGGCGGACCCGCCCGGTCTCCCCCGCCCGCAGCGACTGCGCGGCCCGCACCCGCCGCACGCTCTCGGCGAACTGCGGCAGCACGGTCACGGCCACCACGAGCGCGGTCCCGATCTCGTAGAGCGCGGGCGGCATCGAGCGCAGCAGCCGCTTGGGGTTGGCCAGCGCGTTGGCGGCGCCGATGCAGATCACGATGGTCGCCAGGCGCATCCCGTCGTACAGGCCCGCGAGCAGGGCCTCCCGGGTGACCGGCCCGAGCAGGGTGATGCCGAGGACCCAGTCGGGTAACGGGACCGTGGGCAGGTCCAGCAGGACGGTGCCCGGGTAGGTGCCGCCGAAGACCAGGCGGAACACCACCCGCAGCACGACGATCGCGACGCCCAGCCACACGTAGAGGCGGAAGGAGCGGGCCCAAGGCTGGTCCGAGCGCCGTGCCACGACCACCACGGTCGCGACCCCCACCAGCAGCAGGAGCACGAGCGGGTTGGTGGTGAGCGAGGCGGCCGCGCACAGGCCGATCGCCCACAGCCACCAGGCCACGGGATGCACGTCGCGCGGGAGCCGGGCCCCGCTCATGCCCGCTCGGTCACGCGTGTCCCGACCGCCGCCGCAGCAGCAGCACCACCCCGGCTGCCGCGAAGAGGAGACCGATCAGCAGGGGTGCCACGAACGTCGGCAGGCCGTCGTCCTGCGGCTCGGCCGCCGTGGGAGCCGTCCCGGTCAGCTCGCCGTCGGCGGCCTCGGGCGTCGTGGTCGCGCCGGGCGACGCCGCGGGCGACGGCGCGGTGCGGGGCGTGCGGCTCTTGCCGGGCCGGCCCGGCTTGGCGGGCTTGCCGGGAGCG
>NZ_JACJGM010000072.1 GCF_015024225.1 Nocardioides lijunqiniae | reverse complement strand
GCCGCGGGCGACCGTCGACGGCCCGCAGCGGCGGCCGCGGCTCACCGGGCGGGCCGCGATCCTGGTGCTGGTCCTCGCGGTCCTGGCGGTGTCCTACGCCTCCTCGATGCGGGCCTACCTCGACCAGCGCTCGGAGATGAACGCCCTGAAGGCGACCATCGCCGAGCGCTCGGCCGACATCGACGACCTGGAGCGCGAGAAGCGTCGCTGGACCGACAAGGCCTACGTCAGGCAGCAGGCGCGCGAGCGGCTGAAGTTCGTGATGCCCGGCGAGCGGTCCTACGTCGTGCTCGACGAGAACGGCGAGCCGCTCGACAGCGAGTCCGAGCTCAGCGACCCCGACGACCTGGCCAAGGACGCGCCCGAGGCGTGGTGGGGGAGGGCGTGGGAGTCCGTGGAGCTCGCGGGCAACCCGCCGAAGCAGGCGAAGCCGCCCGCCGCCCAGATCGACGGCTCCGACGAGCCGACCAGCGAGCAGTGATCGACCGGTGATCGACCCCGCCGACGAGGCGACCGTGCAGGCCCAGCTCGGCCGCTCGCCCCGCGCCATCCACGCCGTCGGGCACCGCTGCCCCTGCGGCAACCCCGACGTGGTCACCACCGAGCCCCGCCTGCCCAACGGCACGCCGTTCCCCACGACCTTCTACCTCACCTGCCCGCGCGCGGCCTCGATGATCGGCACCCTCGAGGGCTCGGGGCTGATGAAGGAGATGCAGGCGCGGCTGGGCGAGGACCCCGAGCTGGCGGCCGCCTACCGACGCGCGCACGAGGCCTACCTCGCCGTGCGCTCCGAGCTGGGGGAGGTGCCCGAGATCGAGGGCATCTCCGCGGGCGGCATGCCCGACCGGGTCAAGTGCCTCCACGTGCTCGCCGGCCACGCGCTCGCGGCCGGTCCCGGCGTCAACCCGCTGGGCGACGAGGTCCTCGAGCTGCTCGGCGAGTGGTGGGCGTCCGGCCCCTGCGTGGTCCCCGAGCCATGACGACGGTCGCGGCCGTCGACTGCGGCACCAACACGATCAAGCTCCTGATCGGGGACCTGCCCGACGTCGCCGTGCGCGAGATGCGGATGGTGCGGCTCGGGGAGGGCGTCGACCGCACCGGCCGGCTCGGCGACGAGGCGCTGGTGCGCGCGTTCGCGGCCATCGACGACTACGCGGCGCTGATCGCCGAGCACGACGTCGACCGGCTGCGCTTCTGCGCGACGTCGGCGACGCGCGACGCGGCCAACGCCAAGGAGTTCTCCGACGGCGTGCTCGCGCGGCTCGGCGTGCGCCCCGAGGTGCTGTCGGGGGACGAGGAGGCCGCGCTCGCCTTCGCGGGCGCCGTGCGCAACCTCGCCGCGCGGCCGCCCGCCCCGGTGCTGGTCGTCGACATCGGCGGCGGGTCCACCGAGCTGATCCTCGGCGACGCCGAGCCCACCGCGGCGGAGTCCATGGACATCGGCTCGGTGCGCCTGCACGAGCGCCACCTCCACTCCGACCCGCCCACCGCGGCCGAGGTCGCGGCGTGCGTCGCCGACATCGACGCCGCGCTCGCCGCGTGCTCGGTCTCGCCCGCCGACGCGGCCGCCGTCGTGGGCATCGCCGGCACGGTGACGACGGTCGCCGCCGGGGTCCTCGACCTGCCGGCGTACGAGCGGGAGGCGATCGACCAGCAGGTGCTCGACGTCGACGCCGTGCACGCGACCGTCGACCGCCTGGTCGCGATGCCGGTCTCCCAGCGCCTGGCCCTGCCGTTCATGCACCCCGGCCGCGCCGACGTCATCGACGCCGGCGCCCTCATCCTCTCCCGCGTGCTGCGTCGTACGTCGGCCACGACCCTGCTGGTCTCCGAGTCCGACATTCTCGACGGGATCGCCTGGTCGCTCGCATGACCCGGCGCCCGGCGGACTCCCCGGCCGAGGCACTCGGCCGGCTGGACGCGCAGATCATCGAGTGCCGCCGCTGCCCTCGCCTGGTCGAGTGGCGCGAGCGCGTGGCGCGCGAGAAGCGGGCGGCGTTCGCCGACGAGACCTACTGGGGGCGGCCGATCCCCGGCTTCGGCGTCGCCGAGCCCACCGTGCTCGTCGTCGGGCTCGCCCCGGCCGCCCACGGCGCCAACCGCACCGGCCGGCTCTTCACCGGCGACCGGTCGGGGGACTGGCTGTTCGCCAGCATGCACCGCGTCGGCCTCGCCAACCAGCCCACCAGCACCCGCGCCGACGACGGGCTGGAGCTCATCGGAACCCGCATCGTCGCCGCCGTGCGCTGCGCCCCGCCGCAGAACAAGCCGACCACCGAGGAGCGCGACAGCTGCGCGCCGTGGCTCGACCTGGAGCTGCGGCTCGTGGCGCCGACGGTCAAGGTCGCGGTGGCCCTCGGCTCCATCGGCTGGGACGCCTCCCTGCGCGCCTTCCGCGCCGCCGGCTGGACGGTGCCCCGGCCCAAGCCGAAGTTCGGGCACGGAGCCGAGGCCGTCATCGGGACCCCGCACGGCGACCTCCTGCTGCTCGGCTGCTACCACCCCAGCCAGCAGAACACCTTCACCGGCACCCTCACGGAGCCCATGCTCGACGCCGTCCTCGCCCACGCCGCCTCCTTCCTCCCGCCCTCCGGTGGTTGAGCAGCGACGAGCGCCAGCGAGGAGCGCCCGTCGAGACCCCCGCACCTCTGATCGCCTCCTCGGGAACTGGTCCTCGACTCGCGCGCCGCTGCTGGTCGCGCTCTGTGGCAGTGATGAGGACGAGGTCGGCGGGGGTGACGCGCCG
>NZ_JACJGM010000071.1 GCF_015024225.1 Nocardioides lijunqiniae | reverse complement strand
CAGCCGGCCGCTCGGGCTGCGCCGGCGCGGCCGGCGGGGAGGGCGGCGTCGCGCCAGGAGCGGGCATCGTGTGCTCGGTCCACCGGGTGCCGTCCCACCATCGCTGTCCACCCTGACCGTCGGGATACCACCCGGCGGGGGTGCTGGGCTGGTTCGGGTCGCTCATGGGTTCTCCTCGGCGGGACGTCGGCGGGCTGCCGCCGAATCATTCCACGCCGAGAGCCCGCCGCGCTGCACCGGGCGCGGGGCGGAGCACGGCTCAGAGAGAGCCGCTGCTCGGCAGGTTGAAGCCGCAGCTGATCGTCCGGGAGTACTCCGGTGCCGTCCACCCGCCGAGCCTGGTCACGATCGTGACCCGGTAGGAGGTGTTGCCGGAGTCGATGAGCTGCAGCCCCGTGCTCAGCGACACCGCCTCGGACGTCGAGGTCCTGGTCGCGCGCTGCGTCGTTCCGCGGTAGAGCGTCGAGGTGTAGGAGACGCCCGACGGCTGCCCGTTGTCGGAGAAGCCGGTGACGTTGACGTCGAGCCCCTCGGTGAAGAAGCCCGTCCGGCACGAGTAGCTGCCGGTCACCGCCGTGGGGGTCACGAGCTTGGCCACGCCCACCTGCACCGCGGGCGCCTTCGTCGCCGTGAAGCGCGCGAAGGCCACCTGCGGCACGACCATGAGGCAGAGCACCGCCAGGGTCAACGACACTGCGCGGCGCAGGGTGTCGGACCGAGACATCAGGAGGCTCCAGAGCGGGTGGGTCGTGCGGGGGTGGGGACGTGATTCATCGTGAAGCACCAGTCTGGCCGGACGGCCTCAAGGGGCGCCGGGGGCGACCTCTGGAAATCCTCAAGGTCTGGCATAGTCCGCTCCATGAGTGCTCCCGGGAACGAACGCCGCGCCGTGGTGGTCGAGGACGACGAGGATGTCCGCTCGCTCATCGAGTTCACGCTGACCAGCCAGGGGTTCGAGGTGCGGTCGGTCGACACCGGCCTGGCCGGCGTCGAGGCCGTGGGCACCTTCGACCCGGACCTGGTCACCCTCGACCTGGGTCTCCCCGGCATCGACGGCATCGAGACCTGCCGGCGCATACGCGAGACCAGCGACGTCTACATCGTCATGATCACCGCCCGCGACGAGGAGATCGACCGCCTCATCGGTCTCGAGACCGGCGCCGACGACTTCCTCTCCAAGCCGTTCAGCCCCCGGGAGCTGCAGGCGCGCGTCAACGCCCTGTTCCGTCGCCCCCGGCGCACGACCGCGTCCTCCGAGGCCGAGGCCACCTCCGCGGCGCCGCCGGCCCTGAGCAACGAGGTGCTCGACCACGGTCCGCTGAAGGTCGACGTGGACGGCCGGCGCGCCTTCAAGGGCGGCACGGAGCTCTCGCTCACCCGCACCGAGTTCGACCTGCTCACCGAGCTGATGCGCACCCCCGCCCGGGTCTGGACCCGCGAGGCGCTGCTGCGCTCGGTCTGGGGCACCGACTGGGCCACGGACACCCATCTCGTCGAGGTCCACGTCGGCAACCTGCGCCGCAAGCTCGGCGACGCCTCGTCGCTGGTCCACACCGTGCGCGGGGTCGGCTACCGCATGGAAGCCCGCTGAGCCGGTCCTCCCCCGCTCCGACCGCCCTCAGGCGCGGTCGGCGAGGCTGCTGAGGTACGCCGCCAGGGCGCGCTCGGTGCGGTGGGCCGCCTCGGGGATGAGCCCGAGGGGCAGCCGCGCCGCCGCCAGGTCGCCGGTGCGCAGGTGTGTCTCGAGGCGGCGGGCGATCTCGACCAGCTCGGACGCCCCGACGAACGACGACGAGACGCGCAGCGACAGCGCCGCGTCGAGCGCCTGGTCCAGGTCGCCGTCGGTGATCGCCGCGATGACGCGGCGGACCCGCTCGGGCAGCAGCCGCTGGTACTTCTGGGCGAAGGTGACCACGAACGGCCACGAGGACACGTCGCGCGCCAGGCGCTCGAGGCTCGAGGTGTCCAGGACGCTCATCCGCGAGCGCCCTCGCCGCTCTCGTCGTCCTGCCCGCCGTCCTGCTCGTCGTCCTCGGAGCGGGACCAGATGGTGGCCAGACCCATCAGGATCAGCCCGCCGAGCGCCACCCACTTCACGACGTGGTGCACCACGGGCGAGCGCATCGTCTGGATGACGTTGCCCAGCTCGGGGACGACCGCCTGGACCTCCCAGACGGTGTCCTCCTCGAGGATCGCGGTCCAAGGGTCGACGTTGCTGTTGGCGTCGCCCTGGGTGCGGATGCTGATCGTGCCGTCCTTGGCGGTGACGACCTCGGTGACCCGGTGGGTCTCGACGCGGTGGTCCTCGATGGGGATCTGGTAGCTGATCACGTCGCCGACCCGGACGTCGGCGGCCGGGCGCTCGGCCGTGACCACCACGTCACCGGGCATGATCCCGGGCTCCATCGAGCCGGTGAGCATGGTCGAGGTGCGGTAGCCGAGGACGTGGGGGCCCACGGCGAGGAACAGGAACATCACGAAGCTGCCGACCATCGCCAGGCTCATCACCGCGTTGGCCACCCGACGCCACGCGCGCCGGCGCTGCGGCGCCCGCTCGGGGCCGCCGGGGCCACGCACCGGGCTCGTCACGGACGGGGCCGGGCGAGGGGCCGGACGAGGGGCCGCGACGGGCGCCGCGCGGTGGCGGCCCACGACGATGGGGGTGGTGACGGCGATGCTCACGGGTGGCTCCTGGTCGTGGCGGCGGACGGGACGGGCTTGCGGACTACTTGGCCTGGGCGGCGCGCTGGGTGGCGTCGAAGGTGAAGGCGACGGTGTTGGAGAGGCCCTGGAAGGTGTTGTCGGCGGCCTCGGGCAGGGTGAGGGTCAGGCGCAGGTTGGCGGCGGCGGCGTT
>NZ_JACJGM010000070.1 GCF_015024225.1 Nocardioides lijunqiniae | reverse complement strand
CGGCCGGCGTGGCTGCCCTGGGCGGTCGGCGCGGCCGCGCTGGTCCTCGTGGCCGGGCTCGGCGTGGTGCTCCTGGTGACCGGCGGCGGCGACGACGAGGAGCCGTCGGCCCGCGACACCGCCTCCAGCTCGCCGGACCCGACCCCGACCAGCGAGGCGCCGACGCCCGCCCCGACCCCGACCCCGACGCCCACCGCGGAGCCGGAGCCCACCCCGCCGGCCGAGCCGGAGGACGTGGCGACGCGCGCCAGCGCGAAGGTGCCGGCGACCGCGCCGCCCAACACCGACGTCGAGGGCAACCTCGTGCGCTTCGAGGCGCGCAACATGCTCGACGGCGTCCCCACCACCTGCTGGCGGATGCCCGGCGACGGCACTGGCCGCACGATCACGATCACGCTCGACGCCCCGACGACCCTGACCAGGGTGGGGATGGTCAACGGCTACGCCAAGAGCTCGCAGAGCGGGCGCCGCACGCTCAACTGGTACCAGGGCAACCGCCGCGTCCTGGTCGCCGAGTGGACCTTCGACGACGGGACCACCGTCGAGCAGAGCTTCGGCGAGAGCCGCGAGCTGCAGATGGTCGACGTCGACGCCGTCACCACCTCCACCGTGACGCTGCGGCTGGTCGACGTCTCCTCCCCCGGCGACGGCCGCGCCCGTCGCGACTACACCGCGATCAGCGACCTGTCCCTCGTCGGCACGCCGGCCTCGTGACGCCGCTGCCCTACCACCGCGGCGTCGCCGACGTCCTGGAGCGCGAGCACCCGGAGTCGTTCCGGGCGCTGGCGGCGCGGAGCGGGCACGGCCGCGACGACCTCGAGCAGGCGCTGCTGCGCAGCACCTACCGGCTCGAGGCGTCCTCCCACCCCGAGGTGCACGCGGCCGTCGCGCGCGCCGCCGACGCGCTCGGCGTCACCGTGCCCGTCGAGGTCTACGCCGACGAGGGTCAACAGGTGCCCAACGCCGAGCTGGTGTTCGTCCCCGACCGGGCGATCCTGCTCTTCAGCGGCCCGACGCTCGACCTGCTGGACGCCGACGAGCTGTGCGCGGTCGCGGCGCACGAGCTGGCCCACCACCTGCTCTGGACGACCGAGGACGCGCGCTACCTCGCCGCGGCCCGCCTGCTCGACGCCGCCGAGGCCGACGCCCGGACGCCGTCGGAGTACCTCGAGACCACGCGCCGCTACCGCCTCGCCACCGAGCTGTACGCCGACCGGGCCGCGCTCGTCGCCACGGAGGTGCTCACCACGGCGGTGAGCGGCCTGCTCAAGGTCGCGACCGGTCTGCGCCGTGTCGACCCGGCGGCCTACCTGCGCCAGGCCGCGGAGGTCGACCTCACTTCCGGCAGCTCCGGCACCACCCACCCCGAGACCGTCCTGCGCGCCTGGGCCCTGCAGCAGTGGCACGAGGACCCGGCCGCGGCCGACGAGCGGGTCGAGGAGGCCTTCGCCCCGTCGCTCGACCTCAACGCCCTCGACCTGC
Source organism: Nocardioides lijunqiniae (assembly GCF_015024225.1). Taxonomy (GTDB): domain Bacteria; phylum Actinomycetota; class Actinomycetes; order Propionibacteriales; family Nocardioidaceae; genus Nocardioides; species Nocardioides lijunqiniae. The sequence continues at coordinate 3,074 of NZ_JACJGM010000070.1, read as the reverse complement.
CGGGCCAGGACCGGCTGCTGACGCTGACCCGCGACCTGGTCACGGCCGCGGCCGCGCTGGAGGGCCTGCGCGGCCCCGAGGTGGCCGAGCTCGCCGAGCAGTACGGCGTGGCGCCGGCGGGTCCGACGTACGCCCGGGTGCCGTCGTCGCTGCTCCCCCAGCCGCTGCCGGCCGAGACCCGGCGCTACCTCGCCACGGTGCTGGCCGACCTCGCGACCGCCGACCCCGAGTCCGGTCCCGAGACCTTGGCCCGCACGCTGGCGTTCGCGCGGCGGACCGGGCTGGGAGCGGAGTTCGTCAAGCTGCTCGGCAGCGAGCTCGGGCTCGCGGAGCGCGACCGGCGGCGCGTAGGTGACCGCGCCGACGCCCTGCTCTCGGGGGGCGAGTGATGCGGGCCCTCGTCGCCAGCGCCGTCGAGCGCGGCGGTCTGCCGGTCGACGACGTGCTGGCGCTGGCGCTCCCGCTGCTGCGGCAGGTGCAGGGCGTCCACGAGAGCGGCCTGGTGGCGCCGCTGCGCGGGCTCGACGCGCTCGAGGTCGCCGACCACGCCCTCGGGTTCGACCCCGAGGACGCGCAGCAGGGGCGACGGCACCCCTCCGCCCTGCGCGCCGCCGAGGAGCCGGCCTCCAGCGCGCTCGACGTGCGCCGCGGCGCTGACCGGAGCCGCGACCTGTCGACGGGCACCACCACCGTCGACGAGGTCGACGTCGACCCAGCCGGCCCGCGCACGGCGCGGATCGTGGCCGGCTGGCAGCGCTGGGAGCACCTGGTCGACCACCACGACCAGCTCACCGACATCGGCAGCCTGGGCGAGCTGCTCGCGGCGCTGTGCTGCGGCCTCGACCTGAACGACCACGGCGACGCCGCCCAGCTCGCTCGCCACCACCGCAACCTGTTCGCGCTCGCCCCGACCCTGCACCCGGTGGTCGCCGCGGTCCTGACGTCGATGATCGAGCCGCGGCGCCACCTTCGGGCCCAGGACCTCGGCGACGTGACGCTGCGCCTGGCGACGTACCGCGACCAGCCCGAGGACTTCGACCTGGCGCGGGTCCTGGCCGACGAGGGTCGCTTCCGCGACCGGCGCGAGGCCGTGCTCACCCACCTGCGCGACCGGCTCTTCGACCTGACGCGGCGCAACCCGCTGCTGCACTTCCGCCCGACCCAGCGCACGCTCAACCTCACCGAGGCGTCCGTGCCGCTGGTGCTCGACGTGCGGAGCATCCGCGCCGAGCAGCTCTTCACCTGGGGCGGCGCCGTGGCCCGGCGGCTCGTGGACGGCAAGCCGGTCGACGTCGGCTCGGTGGTGCGCTGGGACGACGCGCCGTACGCCGCCGCGTCGCTCGACGCGATCATCTCGACCGCCCGTCGCGACCGGGCGGAGTACGGCCAGGACCAGCTCCGCCTGGTGGCGGCGTTCCTGCGGTGGCAGGACGTGAAGGGCGACCCCGGCGTCGTCGTGTCCTCGCCGCTGGTCCTGCTGCCGGTCACGCTCGCCAAGCAGCGCGGCGTGCGCGACTCCTACCGGCTCCAGCTCGTCAGCGCCGAGGCCGAGGTCAACCCGGTGCTGCGCCACCAGCTGCGCGAGCTCTACGGCTTCTCCCTGCCCACGACGGTCGACCTCGCCGACCCCGACGCCCTGACCGCGCTGCGCGCCACGATCGAGCAGCAGGCGCGCGCCAGCCAGCCGGGCGTCACGGTCACGCTGGTCGACCGACCGCGCATCGAGCTGATCCGCTCGCGCGCCGAGACCGCCCTGCGGTCCTACCGGCGCCGCCGCAGCACGGGCCGGCCGGTGATCGGGCGGCGCCAGTACGCCTACTCCTACACCCACCCGGGCTGGGTGCCGCTGGGCGTGCAGGTCTTCAAGGACCGGGTGCTGCGTGGTCCCCTGCCCGTCGCCGTGGAGCTGGGCGACGCTCCGGTGCCGCGGCAGGCGGTCGTCGAGCAGGAGACCTTCAGCATCGACACCGAGGGCGACGGCAACCCCTACGCCTGGGAGCTCGACCTCTGCTCGGTCACGCTCGCCAACTTCAACTACCGCACGCTGAGCCTGGTCCGCGACTACGACGCACTGCTGGCCGAGCCCGCGCCGCACGAGGCCTTCGACGAGCTCTTCTCCACCGCCGCCCGTGACGTCGCCGACCCCGGCACCGAGATCGCCGTCGAGGACCGCTACCTCGTCGTCCCCGCCGACGACTCCCAGCTCAGCGCGATCGCCCAGGCGCGCGCGGGCGACAACTTCGTCATCCAGGGGCCGCCGGGCACCGGCAAGTCGCAGACGATCACCAACCTGATCGCCGACTACCTCGCGCGCGGCAAGCGGGTGCTCTTCATCTGCCAGAAGCGCGCCGCCCTCGACGTCGTCCACGCCCGGCTGCGCTCGCAGGGGCTCGACGAGGTCTGCACGCTGGTGCACGACAGCCAGGCGGACAAGAAGGCGTTCGTCCACGCGCTGCGCGACACCTACGAGCGCTGGCTCTCCCCCGCCCAGGACCTGGCCGAGGTCGAGGCCGCCCGCGACCGCCTCACCGCCGAGCTCGCCCGGGCGCGCGCCGAGATCGGCGCGCTCGAGGAAGCGCTCACCGCCGGGCCCGCGCCGCGGCTGGTGGACCTGGTCGACCGGCTCGTCTCCCTGCGCGGCTCGCGCTGGGGCGAGGACCTCACGCCGGCGGAGCAGCGGCTGCTCCCGCTGGCCCCGGAGTGGCGAGAGGCGCGGTCGGCCGTCGACGCGCTGTCCTCCGCGCTGGCCCGCCACGACGGGCAGGAGGTGCTCGGCCGGTCGCCGGCCCGCCACCTGGACCCGGCCTGCCTGGCCGACCCCCGCGTCGACGCGCTGGTCGCCGAGCGGGCGACGACCGCGGCCGCGGCCCTGGACGACGTACGCCGCCGGCTCGGCGCCGGACCCGACGACCTGTCGCTGGGCGACGCGCGCGAGGTGGCCGGACTGCACGCGCTCTTGGACCCGCTCTCCCAGCGCGGCCGCCTCGACGTGCTCCGCCAGCGCTCCGCCGATGCCGTCGCGCTCCGTGACCTCGCCGCGACGCACGAGCAGGCCGCGCGCGCCGCGCACGACG
>NZ_JACJGM010000069.1 GCF_015024225.1 Nocardioides lijunqiniae | reverse complement strand
GGGCGTGCGCGGCGCGCCGGACCCTCCGGACGCCGCCGCGGCGCGGGGACGCCGTCGGCCGACCGGCTCCGGCACCGGGGCGGGCACGGCGTCGGCGGGAGCGGAGCCGGCCCAGCGGTAGCACTCGAGGCGGGCCGCCGAGGCGTGCGCCTCGCGCTTGTGGGGGTCGAGGATCGGGAGCCGGTCGTCGACGCGCAGGACGTCGTCGTAGGCCTCGCCCACCCACCGCGTGTGGGGGTCCACGACCAGCGCGGGCAGCGGCGGCGTGCCCTCGTGGCGGCACAGGTGCGCGACGGGGACCAGCACCTTGGGCAGCCACTGGGTGACCGGGCGGCTGGTGCGGATCTCGCTCGCCTCCTGCACGCGCTCGCCGAGGTCGGTGGTCGTGATCGTCGCGCGGTAGTCGCCCGCGACCTCGACCAGCACGCCGTACGCCTCGCGCACCCAGGCCTCGAGGGCGATCGCCTCCGAGGTGGGGGTGCCGGACGGTTCTCGCCAGAAGCCCTGTCGTTGCGCCACCGCCCCACTCTAAGCACCGGGTCCGAGTCACGCGCGGCCCCGCCGAGATGTACCTCACGTCCCCGGGGCCCGGTCGGGCGATACCCTGCCGGGCGGAGACCCACGACCCCAGGAGCGCCACGTGCCCGACTCGGCCCACATCAAGCCGCTGCAGAAGGTGCTCGTCGCCAACCGCGGCGAGATCGCCGTCCGCGTCATCCGCGCCTGCAAGGACGCCGGCATCGGCAGCGTGGCGGTCTACGCCGAGCCCGACCGCGACGCGCTGTTCGTGCGGCTGGCCGACGAGGCCCACTCGCTCGGGGGCGCGACCCCGGCCGACTCCTACCTCGACATCACGAAGATCGTCGCTGTCGCGCAGAAGTCCGGCGCCGACTCGATCCACCCCGGCTACGGCTTCCTCGCCGAGAACGCCGACTTCGCCCAGGCCGTGATCGACGCCGGGCTCACCTGGATCGGTCCCCCGCCCGCCGCGATCGAGGCGCTCGGCGACAAGGCCAAGGCCAAGCACATCGCCGACAAGGCGAAGGCGCCGCTCGCCCCCGGCACCAAGGACCCCGTCAAGGACGCCGACGAGGTCGTGGAGTTCGCGAAGGCCAACGGGCTGCCCGTCGCGATCAAGGCCGTCTTCGGCGGCGGCGGGCGTGGCCTCAAGGTCGCCCGCACGCTCGAGGAGATCCCCGACGCCTACGAGTCGGCGGTCCGCGAGGCCGTCACGGCGTTCGGCCGCGGCGAGTGCCTGGTCGAGAAGTTCCTGGACAAGCCCCGCCACGTCGAGACCCAGTGCCTCGCCGACCAGCACGGCAACGTCGTGGTCGTCTCCACCCGCGACTGCTCGCTGCAGCGCCGCAACCAGAAGCTCGTCGAGGAGGCGCCCGCGCCGTTCCTGACCGACGACCAGGTCGCCGAGCTCTACGAGTCCTCCAAGCGGATCCTCCTCGAGGCCGGCTACTACGGCGCCGGCACCTGCGAGTTCCTCGTCGCCCAGGACGGCACGATCTCGTTCCTCGAGGTCAACACCCGCCTGCAGGTCGAGCACTGCGTGTCCGAGGAGGTCACCGGCATCGACCTGGTCCGCGAGATGTTCCGCATCGCGGCCGGCGAGGAGCTCGGCTACGGCGACCCGGAGATCCGCGGGCACTCGATCGAGTTCCGCATCAACGCCGAGGACGGCGGGCGCAACTTCATGCCGGCCCCCGGCACCCTGTCGGCCTGGAGCCCGCCGAGCGGTCCGGGAGTCCGCGTCGACGGCGGCTACGAGAACGGCGAGACCATCCCGGGCTCGTTCGACTCGCTGATCGCCAAGCTCATCGTCACCGGCCGCGACCGCACCCAGGCCCTCGAGCGCTCGCGCCGCGCCCTCGACGAGTTCGTCGTCGACGGCATGCCGACCGTGATCCCCTTCCACCGCGCGGTGGTCTCCGACCCGGCGTACGTCGGCTCCTCCACGCCGTCCGGCGAGGGCGAGTTCACCGTCTACACGCAGTGGATCGAGACGGACTTCGACAACCAGATCACTCCCTACGGCGGCGAGGTCGCCGAGGCCGACGAGCCGGTGGAGACCCAGAAGGTCGTCGTCGAGGTCGACGGTCGCCGGCTCGAGGTGGTCCTCCCGGCGGGCCTGGGCGGAATCTCCGCCGGGGGCGGCGCCAAGAAGCCCCAGCGCGCCTCCGGCAAGAAGGCCGGCGCCGCGGCCAGCGGCGACTCCGTGACGAGCCCGATGCAGGGAACGATCGTCAAGGTCTCCGTCACCGAGGGCCAGGAGGTCGCCGAGGGCGACGTCATCGTGGTCATGGAGGCCATGAAGATGGAGCAGCCGCTCAAGGCCCACAAGGCCGGCACCGTCACCGGGCTGCAGGCCGAGGTCGGCGCCACCGTCACCAACGGTGCCGTCATCTGTGAGCTCAAGGACTGACCGCTAGCCTCGGCTGCGTGCACCAGCCGACCCTGCGAGAGCCCCGCGAGCGGGTCAGCACCAAGGCCCGCCTGATGTGGCAGGTGTCGAACCTGGTCGAGGGCGTCGTCACCGTCGCCGTCCTCGCCGTCGCCGCGGGCATGTGGGACGCCGTCGACCTCACCTGGTGGATGGTCGCGCTCGGCCTGCTCGCCGTGGTGGCGTACGCCGCCGTGGTGCCGCAGTGGCGCTACCTGGTGCACCGCTGGGAGGTCACCGACACCGCCGTCTACACCCAGACCGGCTGGTGGGCGCGGGAGCGGCGGATCGCGCCGATGTCGCGCATCCAGACCGTCGACTACGCCGAGACCCCGGTGGCGCGGCTGTTCGGGCTGGCCACCGTCACCGTCACCACCGCGTCCGCGGCCGGCGCGCTGCAGATCGCCGGCCTCGCCCGGCACCGCGCCCAGCAGCTCGTCGACGAGCTCACGCTCAAGGCCGACGCCGTGGAGGGCGACGCGACGTGAGCCACCCCGCTCCCCCGGCCGCGCCCGACGACTGGCAGCGGCTGGACCCGCGGATGCTGCTGGTCCACCCGGTTCGCGAGGTCGTGCGCTTCCTGCCGCCGCTGATCGGGCTGTTCCTCGCGGGCGCCGCCTCCGGCGGCCAGCCGTGGCAGTTCCTCGGCATCGTCGTGCCCGTGGTCCTCGGCCTGTTCCGCTACCTCACCACCAGCTTCCGCGTCGCCGCCGGCCGCGTCGAGCTCAAGCGCGGCCTGCTGAGCCGCCACGTGCTGTCGACGCCGCTCGACCGCGTGCGCACCGTCGACCTCACGGCCTCCCCGATCCACCGGGTCCTCGGGCTGACCACGCTGCGGATCGGCACCGGCACCGGCGCCAGCGGGGAGGACGACGACCTCGACCTCGACGGACTGCCCGTCGCCCGCGCCCAGCAGCTGCGCTCGGACCTGCTGCGGACCGCCCACGCCGAGGACCCCGCGACGACGCCGGACGGCGTCCCACCCGCTCCCGAGCGGCCCGTGGTCGAGCTCGACCTCGCCTGGCTGCGCTACGCGCCGCTCACCACCAGTGGACTGGTCGTGACCGCCGGCATCCTGGGCCTCGGCGGCCAGGTCCTGAGCAACGTCCCCCTGTGGGACGAGATCGACCCGACCTCCTGGCACATCGGCCTCCCCGGCTGGACCGCCGTGGCGCTGGGCCTCGTCGTGCTCGCCGTCCTCGTCGTCGCCGTCTCGGTCCTCGGCTACCTCGTCACCAACTGGGGCTTCGCCCTCACCCGCGCGCGCGGGTCCTGGCACCTGCGTCGCGGCCTGGTCACCACCCGCGAGACGAGCCTCGACGAGGAGCGCGTCGCCGGCGTCACGGTCGGCGAGCCGCTCGGCCTCCGCCTGGCCGGCGGCGGCCGGCTCACCGCGATCGTCACCGGGCTCGGCTCCGCGTCGGGCAGCTCCACGCTGGTGCCGCCGGCGCCGCTCGCCGTGGTGCAGCGCGCCGGGGCGGCCGTGCTCGGCACCGACGCCCCGGTGCGCGCGGAGCTGACCCGCCACGGTCCCGCCGCCTCGCGGCGCCGCTACACCCGTGCCGTCGGTACGGCGGTCGTGCTCGCCGCCGCGGTGGCCGCGGTGCCGCTCGCCCTCGGGGCGCCGTGGTGGTCGGTGCTGCCCGTCCTGGTGCTGCCGCTGCTCGCCCTCCCTCTGGCCGCCGACCGCGCCCGCGGTCTCGGCCACGCGCTCGCCGACGGCCACGTCGTCGCCCGGTCGGGCACGCTCGCCCGCCGCCGCGACCACCTCGAGGTCGACCACGTCATCGGGTGGAACCTGCGTGCCACGTGGTTCCAGCGCCGCCTGGGGCTGACCTCGCTGGTCGCGACCACCGCGGGCGGGCCCCAGTCGGTCACCGTGATCGACGTCCCCGAGCCGCTCGCCGTCGCCCTGGCCGCCGAGACGCTCCCCCACGTGGTGCGCCAGTTCCTCGCCTGAGCGCCGAGGATCCCTCGCGCGAGGGAGTCGCGCAGGGGCGGTGGGCTGCCAGACTGCCCGGGTGACGATCGACCTCGACCCGTGGCGCCGGCGGCTGGACCCGCTGCTGGACCCGTTCGTCGCCACGGTCGTGGGCGTCCTGTCGCTGCTGCCGCTGCTCCGCATGGACGACGGGTGCGGGTGCCCCCCGGCCGGGTGGTGGGCCTACGGGATCGTCGCGGCTCAGTGCGCCCCGCTCGCGGTGCGGCGGCTGTTCCCCTTCGTGGCCCCCCTGGCGACGGGCGTGGCCACCATGGTCTACGGAATCACCGACCTCCCGGACCCGCCCGTGCCCTACGCGGCGCTGGTCTCGCTCTACACCGTGGCCGCCTACGCGCCGCGCGCCTGGGCCAACGGAGCCGGTGCCTTCGCGGTCGCCGGGGTCGCCGCCGTCTTCGTGGTCGACTGGCCGCAGTGGGACGCGGAGGACCTGAGCGTCTCGGTGCTCCTGATGTCGACGGCGTGGCTGCTGGGCGAGGCGACGCGCAGCCGCCGCGACCGCGCGGCGCAGGCCGAGGCGCGCGCCGCCCAGCTGGAGCGGGCGCGGGCCGCCGAGTCCGAGGCGGCCGTGGCGGCC
>NZ_JACJGM010000068.1 GCF_015024225.1 Nocardioides lijunqiniae | reverse complement strand
TTTTTTCGGCATTAATGATTCTGGCAATTGTCAGTTTTGTTTTTTGTCAGTGATTGGAATTTTCTACGGAGAGTTTGATCCTGGCTCAGGACGAACGCTGGCGGCGTGCTTAACACATGCAAGTCGAGCGGTAAGGCCCTTTCGGGGGTACACGAGCGGCGAACGGGTGAGTAACACGTGAGTAATCTGCCCTTCACTTGGGGATAAGCTTCGGAAACGGGGTCTAATACCTGATACGACAACTCCATGCATGTGGTGGTTGTGGAAAGTTTTTTCGGTGGAGGATGTGCTCGCGGCCTATCAGCTTGTTGGTGGGGTAATGGCCTACCAAGGCTTCGACGGGTAGCCGGCCTGAGAGGGTGACCGGCCACACTGGGACTGAGACACGGCCCAGACTCCTACGGGAGGCAGCAGTGGGGAATATTGGACAATGGGCGGAAGCCTGATCCAGCAACGCCGCGTGAGGGATGACGGCCTTCGGGTTGTAAACCTCTTTCAGTACCGACGAAGCGCCCGTTGTGGGTGGTGACGGTAGGTACAGAAGAAGCACCGGCCAACTACGTGCCAGCAGCCGCGGTAATACGTAGGGTGCGAGCGTTGTCCGGAATTATTGGGCGTAAAGGGCTCGTAGGCGGTTTGTCGCGTCGGGAGTGAAAACACCGGGCTTAACTCGGTGCTTGCTTTCGATACGGGCAGACTAGAGGTATGCAGGGGAGAACGGAATTCCTGGTGTAGCGGTGAAATGCGCAGATATCAGGAGGAACACCGGTGGCGAAGGCGGTTCTCTGGGCATTACCTGACGCTGAGGAGCGAAAGTGTGGGGAGCGAACAGGATTAGATACCCTGGTAGTCCACACCGTAAACGTTGGGCGCTAGGTGTGGGGCCTATTCCATGGGTTCCGTGCCGCAGCTAACGCATTAAGCGCCCCGCCTGGGGAGTACGGCCGCAAGGCTAAAACTCAAAGGAATTGACGGGGGCCCGCACAAGCGGCGGAGCATGCGGATTAATTCGATGCAACGCGAAGAACCTTACCTGGGTTTGACATACACCGGAAAGCTGCAGAGATGTAGCCCCTTTTAGTCGGTGTACAGGTGGTGCATGGCTGTCGTCAGCTCGTGTCGTGAGATGTTGGGTTAAGTCCCGCAACGAGCGCAACCCTCGTTCTATGTTGCCAGCACGCCCTTCGGGGTGGTGGGGACTCATAGGAGACTGCCGGGGTCAACTCGGAGGAAGGTGGGGATGACGTCAAGTCATCATGCCCCTTATGTCCAGGGCTTCACGCATGCTACAATGGCCGGTACAAAGGGCTGCGATGCTGTAAGGCGGAGCGAATCCCAAAAAGCCGGTCTCAGTTCGGATTGGGGTCTGCAACTCGACCCCATGAAGTCGGAGTCGCTAGTAATCGCAGATCAGCAACGCTGCGGTGAATACGTTCCCGGGCCTTGTACACACCGCCCGTCACGTCACGAAAGTCGGCAACACCCGAAGCCGGTGGCCCAACCCTTGTGGAGGGAGCCGTCGAAGGTGGGGCTGGCGATTGGGACGAAGTCGTAACAAGGTAGCCGTACCGGAAGGTGCGGCTGGATCACCTCCTTTCTAAGGAGCACATGCCCCGCGCGTCCGACATTCGTTCGGGCGGCACTGGTGGTGTTCACTAGTGGAATCATCGATGAACGCTCACACGGTGGCGTTGACGTTCTCTGAGTACGGCACTCAGCTTCCTTCGGGGGGTTGGTGTGTGTGGAAATCGAGTGCTCAGCGGTATCGGGTTGGTTTGGCACACTGTTGGGCCCTGAAGGATCAGGCCGAGAGGAACGTGATGTTCCTGGTTGGGTTGGTGTTTTCTTGGTGTTTGATTACTTGATAGTGGACGCGAGCATCCCATGATGAACTCGCACGAATGCGCCCCTTGCCGGGGTCGGACTGGTTACGGCCGGGTCGATGATGGTGTGGGGGTGGGTGAGTGTCGGTGTTTGTTGTGGATGTTTTATGTAGTGTGTGTCTTTGTTGTTTTTGTTGAGTGTTTGTGTGGCAAGCTGTGAAGGGCACATGGTGGATGCCTTGGCATCGAGAGCCGATGAAGGACGTTGGAGCCTGCGATAAGCCCTGGGGAGTTGGCAACCGAGCTGTGATCCGGGGGTGTCCGAATGGGGAAACCCAGCTGGAGTCATGTCCAGTTACCCGCGCCTGAATGAAATAGGGTGTGTGGAGGGAACGTGGGGAAGTGAAACATCTCAGTACCCATAGGAAGAGAAAACAAAAGTGATTCCGAGAGTAGTGGCGAGCGAAATCGGATGAGGCTAAACCATTTGCGTGTGATACCCGGCAGGGGTTGCGCAGGTGGGGTTGTGGGAGCACTTGGAAGAGTCTGCCGGCTTTTCAAGCAGTAAGAAAATTAGGTTGAAGTTGAAGTCCGTTGGAAAGCGGCGCCGTAGAGGGTGATAGCCCCGTAAGCGTAAGGCCTAGTCTGCTGAGTGATTTCCCAAGTAACACGGAACTCCTGAAATTCCGTGTGAATCTGGCGGGACCACCCGTTAAGCCTAAATACTTCTCGATGACCGATAGCGGACAAGTACCGTGAGGGAAAGGTGAAAAGTACCCCTGGCGGGGAGTGAAATAGTACCTGAAACCGTGTGCCTACAATCCGTCAGAGCTTCACCCTTGTGGTGTGGTGATGGCGTGCCTTTTGAAGAATGAGCCTGCGAGTTTGCGTTGTGTTGCGAGGTTAACCCGTGTGGGGTAGCCGTAGCGAAAGCGAGTCTGAATAGGGCGACGCAGTAGCACGATCAAGACCCGAAGCGAAGTGATCTATCCATGGGCAGGTTGAAGCGCGGGTAAGACCGCGTGGAGGACCGAACCCACTTAGGTTGAAAACTGAGGGGATGACCTGTGGATAGGGGTGAAAGGCCAATCAAACTTCGTGATAGCTGGTTCTCCCCGAAATGCATTTAGGTGCAGCGTCGCGTGTTTCTTGCCGGAGGTAGAGCACTGGATAGCTAATGGGCCCTACAAGGTTACTGACGTTAGCCAAACTCCGAATGCCGGTAAGTGAGAGCGCGGCAGTGAGACAGTGGGGGATAAGCTCCATTGTCGAGAGGGAAACAGCCCAGACCATCAGCTAAGGCCCCTAAGCGGTGACTAAGTGGAAAAGGATGTGGAGTCGCAGTGACAACCAGGAGGTTGGCTTGGAAGCAGCCACCCTTGAAAGAGTGCGTAATAGCTCACTGGTCAAGTGATTCCGCGCCGACAATGTAGCGGGGCTCAAGTCATCCGCCGAAGCTATGGCATTCACATGTAAGCTAAGCCGCCGACTTGCTCGGTTGGTTCAGGTGTGTGGATGGGTAGGGGAGCGTCGTGTCGCGGGTGAAGCCACGGAGTGATCCAGTGGTGGATGCGACACGAGTGAGAATGCAGGCATGAGTAGCGAATGAAGAGTGAGAAACTCTTCCGCCGAATGATCAAGGGTTCCAGGGTCAAGCTAATCTGCCCTGGGTAAGTCGGGACCTAAGGCGAGGCCGACAGGCGTAGTCGATGGACAACGGGTTGATATTCCCGTACCGGCAAAGTAGCGCCCATGACGAGCCCGGTGATGCTAACCATCTGAAACTCATCTGATCGGACCCTTCGGGGCGAGACGGGTGAGCGTAGCGTGGGATCCGAACCGGTAGTAGTCAAGCGATGGGGTGACGCAGGAAGGTAGCCCAACCGTGGCGATGGTTGTCCACGGGTAAGCAGGTAGGGTGTGTCCTAGGCAAATCCGGGACACTGTCTTTGATGACGGACCTGAGACGTGACGCCGACCCCGTATGGGGGAAGTGGGTGATCCTATGCTGTCGAGAAAAACCTCTAGCGAGCTATACGCCGCCCGTACCCCAAACCGACTCAGGTGATCAGGTAGAGAATACCAAGGCGATCGAGCGAACCATGGTTAAGGAACTCGGCAAAATGCCCCCGTAACTTCGGGAGAAGGGGGGCCCGATTCGTGAACCCACTTGCTGGGGGAAGCGATGAGGGCCGCAGAGACCAGGCCCAAGCGACTGTTTACTAAAAACACAGGTCCGTGCGAAGTTGTAAGACGATGTATACGGACTGACTCCTGCCCGGTGCTGGAAGGTTAAGGGGACCTGTTAGACCTTTGGGTCGAAGCGGAGAACTTAAGCCCCAGTAAACGGCGGTGGTAACTATAACCATCCTAAGGTAGCGAAATTCCTTGTCGGGTAAGTTCCGACCTGCACGAATGGAGTAACGACTTGGGCGCTGTCTCAACCGTGGACTCGGCGAAATTGCACTACGAGTAAAGATGCTCGTTACGCGCGGCAGGACGGAAAGACCCCGGGACCTTTACTATAGTTTGGTATTGGTGTTTGGTTCGGCTTGTGTAGGATAGGTGGGAGACTGTGAAGCGGCCACGCCAGTGGTTGTGGAGTCATCGTTGAAATACCACTCTGGTCGTACTAGATATCTAACCTAGGTCCATGATCTGGATCAGGGACAGTGCCTGATGGGTAGTTTAACTGGGGCGGTTGCCTCCTAAAATGTAACGGAGGCGCTCAAAGGTTCCCTCAGCCTGGTTGGCAATCAGGTGGCGAGTGTAAGTGCACAAGGGAGCTTGACTGTGAGACAGACATGTCGAGCAGGGACGAAAGTCGGAACTAGTGATCCGGCGTCGGCATGTGGAAGCGACGTCGCTCAACGGATAAAAGGTACCCCGGGGATAACAGGCTGATCTTCCCCAAGAGTCCATATCGACGGGATGGTTTGGCACCTCGATGTCGGCTCGTCGCATCCTGGGGCTGGAGTAGGTCCCAAGGGTTGGGCTGTTCGCCCATTAAAGCGGCACGCGAGCTGGGTTTAGAACGTCGTGAGACAGTTCGGTCCCTATCCGCCGCGCGCGTAGGAAACTTGAGAAAATCTGTCCCTAGTACGAGAGGACCGGGATGGACGAACCTCTGGTGTGCCAGTTGTCCCGCCAGGGGCACGGCTGGTTAGCTACGTTCGGAAGTGATAACCGCTGAATGCATCTAAGCGGGAAGCACATTTCAAGATGAGGTTTCCCACCCCTTGTGGGTTAAGGCCCCCAACAGACTATTGGGTTGATAGGCCGGAGGTATACAGCAGCAATGCCTAGCCGACCGGTACTAATAGGCCGAGGGCTTGCCCCACAAACCCTCAACCAAAACCACAAGACACCCTGCGTGTTCGCGTCCACTACAAGACCACCCCACCCGTGGTCACCACCACCCCCCCCTTCATGGGAGGTGGTCTGGTGACACCCACACGGGCATACTGGGGTCATAGAGTTACGGCGGCCATAGCGGCAGGGAAACACCCGGACCCATCCCGAACCCGGAAGTTAAGCCTGCCAGCGCCAATGGTACTGCAACCGAGAGGCTGTGGGAGAGTAGGACGCCGCCGGACAAACACCTC
>NZ_JACJGM010000007.1 GCF_015024225.1 Nocardioides lijunqiniae | reverse complement strand
CGGCCGGCCGCGCCGCCGGGGGAGTTTCGCCGGTCGACCGGCGAAACTGGCGGTTCCGCCGCAGGTTCGGTGCGGGAAGCGTGAGTTTCGCCGGTCGACCGGCGTTTCTCACCGCGGCCGGCGCCCCCCGCACGAATCGGCGGCGCCTCGACCCGCCCGTAGACTGGGAGCATGACGATCGACCTCGGCACGCCGCGCCTGCTCTCGCCCGAGGACGCCGACAAGGCGGTCCTGCTCGCGGCCCCGCGCGGCTACTGCGCCGGGGTCGACCGGGCCGTCGTGACGGTCGAGAAGGCGCTGGAGCTGTACGGCGCGCCCGTCTACGTCCGCAAGCAGATCGTCCACAACAAGCACGTCGTGGCCGACCTCGAGGCCCGAGGCGCGGTGTTCGTCGAGGAGCTCGACGAGGTGCCGGCCGGGAAGACCGTCGTCTTCTCCGCCCACGGCGTGTCGCCCGAGGTGCACCGCCAGGCCGAGGTGCGCGACCTGAAGACGATCGACGCGACCTGCCCGCTGGTGACCAAGGTCCACCACGAGGCGCGTCGCTTCGCCGACGACGACTACGACATCCTGCTGATCGGCCACGAGGGCCACGAGGAGGTCGAGGGCACGGCGGGCGAGGCGCCGGAGCACATCCAGCTCGTCCAGAGCCCCGCCGACGTCGCCGGCATCGTCGTGCGCGACCCGGCCCGCGTGGCCTGGCTCTCGCAGACGACGCTCTCGGTCGATGAGACTCTCGAGACGGTGGCGGCGATCCGCGAGCGCTTCCCGCTGCTCCTCGACCCGCCCAGCGACGACATCTGCTACGCCACCCAGAACCGCCAGCTGGCCGTGAAGGAGATCGCGCAGGACGCCGACCTGCTGATCGTCGTGGGCTCGGGCAACTCCTCCAACTCGGTCCGCCTGGTCGAGGTTGCCCTGGAGGCCGGGGCCAAGACCTCCTACCGCGTGGACGACGCCTCGGAGATCGACGAGGCGTGGCTCGTCGGCGTGCGCAACGTCAGCGTCACCTCCGGCGCGAGCGTGCCCGAGGCGCTGGTCGACGGCGTGCTGGCCTACCTCGCCGAGCGCGGCTTCCCCGACGCCAAGGCCGTGCACAGCGCCGAGGAGTCGCTCATCTTCTCGCTCCCCAAGGAGCTGCGTCGCGACCTCAAGGCCGCGGGTCGGAGCTGATCGTCCCACCGTCCGTGACGGGCTCGTCCTGTCCGACCGCCGGCCACACGACCCAGCGGTAGGCCACGAAGTTCAGCACGAAGCTGACGCCGATCGCGGCCACCTTCACCACGAGGACGAGCAGGTCGCCGGCGTCGTCACCGCCGGGCGCCAGCGCCAGCAGCGCGTGGATCACCAGCGGCTGGAGCACCCACAGGGTCAGGCCGTTGGTCGCCAGGAAGAGCACGGCGTGGCGCAGCGTCAGCCGCTGCGCGCGGAACGTGAACAGGCCGTTGACCACGAAGCTGAACGTCATGCCGGCGACGGTCGACACGAAGTTGGCCGCCAGGATGCCCAACCGGTCGTGCAGCAGCATGAACAGGCCGACGTCGATGAGGGTGTTGGCCACGCCGACGCCCGCGAAGCGCGCCAGCACGGCGCCGCGACGCGGGGCGAACTCGCTCAGGACGCACCGTCCAGGCGGGCGGCGACGTGGTCGCGGCGGCCGTGCGGCGCGCGACCCGGCGTCGCGCCGGCGGCGCGCTCACCGCGAGCGGCGAGGGCCAGCGAGTAGAGCGGCCGGTCCTGGGTCTCGACGTAGACGCGACCGAGGTAGCTGCCGATGACGCCCATCATGATCAGCTGCAGCCCGCTCAGCAGGAACATGCCGACGCCGAGGAACGCCCATCCGGGCACCGCCTGCTCCGGGACGAACAGCCGCACCACCAGGACGTACGCCGCCAGCATGATGCTGATGATCGAGATGGCGTAGCCGAGCCGGGAGATCCAGCGCAGCGGCGCGGTGGAGAAGCCGAGGATGCCGTTCGCGGCGAACGCGACCATCTTGCGGAAGGGGTAGCCCGTCTCGCCGGCGTGGCGCGGGTCGCGGTCGAACAGCAGCGCCTCCTGCCGGAAGCCCACGTGCGCGACGATGCCCCGCAGGAAGCGCTCGTGCTCGCGGTAGCGCGACACCTCCGCAACGACCTTGCGGTCCATGAGCCGGAAGTCGCCGACGTTGCGCGGGATCTCGATGTCGGCCAGCCGGTCCAGGATCCAGTAGAAGCCGTAGGCGGTGGTGCGCTTGAAGAAGGAGTCCTGGCGCGAGCGGCGCTGGGCGTAGACGACGTCGACGCCGTCCTCCCACATCGTGATCATGTCGACGCTGACCTGCGGGGGGTCCTGGAGGTCGGTGTCCATGACGATCACGGCGTCGGCGTCCGTGGCGGCGTCGAGGCCGGCGGTCACCGCGATCTGGTGTCCGTAGTTGCGCGAGAAGCTGAGCACGGTCACGCGGGCGTCGGCGTCGCGCAGCTCGAGGAGCCGGGCCAGGGAGTCGTCGCGGCTGCCGTCGTCGACGTAGACGTACTCGAAGTCGAGGTCGGACCGGGTCTTCGTCGCCTGCAGCAGGGCGTCGTGGAAGACCCCGATGTTCTCCGCCTCGTTGTAGACGGGCAGGACGTAGGTGACCTTCGCCCGCTCGGCGCCGTCGAGCGTGACGGCCGACGTGCGGTCGGTCCGCTGGTGGGGCCCCTGGCGGGGCTCGTGCGGGGGCTCGTGCTGGTCAGACATCGGTTCGCTCTCAGGTCCTCGGTCGGTCCGCGGCGCTCGGCTGCGGAGGGGCGTACCGGCGTTCCTACCCGGCGCGCCTGGGGCGACGCTGTGGATCAGCCCTGCCGATGCTACGGCTCGGCGCGTCCCGACCGGGAAACCCGGGGCCCGCGCACGTCGTAGGGTGGCGCCATGGCCCGGTTCGTCGACATCCACCCCGACAACCCGCAGCCGCGGCTCCTGCAGCAGGTCGTGGACGCGCTGCGCGACGACGCGCTCATCGCCTACCCCACCGACTCCGGCTACGCCCTCGGGTCCCGCGTGGGCAACCGCGACGGCCGCGACCGGATCCTGCGCATCCGCGGGCTCGACGACCGCCACCACTTCACGCTCGTCTGCAAGGACTTCTCGCAGCTCGGCCAGCTGGTCCACGTCGACAACTCGGCGTTCCGCGCCATCCGCTCCGCCACGCCGGGGCCCTACACGTTCATCCTGCCGGCGATGCCCGAGGTGCCGCGGCGCCTGATGCACCCCAAGAAGCGCACCGTCGGCGTCCGCATCCCCGACCACACCGTGGTGCAGGCGCTGCTGGACCTGCTGGGCGAGCCGCTGCTCACCAGCACGCTGATCCTCCCCGGCGAGACCGAGGCCCGCACGATGGGCTGGGAGATCAAGGAGGAGCTCGACCACGAGGTCGACCTGGTCATCGAGGCCGGCGAGACCACGTCCGAGCCGACGACGGTCGTCGACTGGTCGTCGGGCTCCCCGGAGGTCGTACGCCGCGGCGCGGGCGACCCCGACCGCTTCGCCTGACCGGTGCCTCAGCCCAGCGAGGTGCTGCGGGTCTCGTCGACGGGGGAGAGGCGGCGCTGGCGGATGAACAGGACCGCCAGGCAGAGCAGGTAGCCGACGACGAGGGCGACGCTGTGCTCGGACAGGCCGGTGATGACGGCCTGGACGGTGCCGTCCTCGGGGTGGCCGAGCACGTCGCGGCGGCTGATGCCGATGAGCACGAAGACGCCGACCATGAGCAGGGGCGGCAGCACGCCGACCGAGAAGAAGTCGGAGGGGCGCACGCTCAGTGCGAGCGCCACGCACAGCGCGACGAACGACAGGTCGAAGAGCAGCCCGATGCCCCGGCCGACGAGCAGGTCGAGCACGACGGCGGTGAGCGAGGCGGCCACGCCGAGCGCGACGACCTCACGGCCCGGCTGACGGCCCTCGTCCCAGATCGTCGGGGCGTGGCTCATGAGGCTCTCGCCACTGCTGTCACAGGGCCACCGTATGGTCCGGCCCCGGCTCGTCCGGTGCGCCGCGCCGGGAGACGGCGCGCAGCTCGACAGCCCGGGGGACCGGCAGCTCGTCGTCGGTGACCGACAGGTCGGAGAACCGCCGGGCCGCGACGAGCACCCGCGACTCCAGGGAGCCGACCGTCTGGTTGTAGTGGCCGACGGCGGCGTTGAGCGAGCGACCGAGCTGGTCGACGTGGGAGCCGAGGGTGCCGAGACGGGAGTGCAGGTCGCGGCCCAGCCGGTGGATCTCACGGGCCTGGTCGGCCAGCGCCTCGTGGCTCCAGCCGTGGGCGACCGTGCGGAGCAGCGCGATCAGCGTCGTGGGGGTGGCCAGCACGACCTGCCGCGCCGCGGCGTAGTCGATCAGGTCGCCGTCGCTCTCCAGCGCGGCCGCGAGGAAGGACTCGGCCGGCATGAACAGCACCACGAACTCCGGGCTCTCCTCGAGCGAGCGCCAGTAGGCCTTGCCGGCGAGGGTGTCCACGTGGGCGCGCACCTGGCGTGCGTGACGGGCGAGGTGCCCGTCGCGGACGTCGTCGTCGTCGCTGGTGGTGGCGTCGAGGTAGGCGTCCAGCGGCACCTTGGCGTCGACCACCAGCTGACGGTCGCCGACGAGGTGCACCACGAGGTCGGGACGGCGCGCGCCGTCGTCGAGGCGCACCTGCTCGGAGAAGTCGCAGCGGTCGACGAGCCCGGCCAGCTCGACGGCCCGACGCAGGTGGAGCTCGCCCCAGCGACCGCGCACCTGCGGCTTGCGCAGCGCCGTCGACAGCGACTGGGTCTCGCGGCGCAGCAGGTCGTTGGACTGGCGCATGTCCAGGACCTGCTGGTGCAGCTGGCTCTGCCACGCGACCCGGTTGTGCTCCAGGTCGCGCATCTGGTCCTGGAGCCGCTCCAGCCCCTCCTTGACGACGGCCTGGTCGGCGGCGCGCTGGTCGAGCGCCGCCACGGTGCGGTCCTCGTGGGGCGCCGGGTCGCGGCCCCGCAGCAGCCCGGCGGCGTAGCCGAGCCCCGCGCCCGCGGCGAGGCAGACGATCAGGGCGAGCAGTGTGGTCGGGTCCATGGCAGCAGCATGGACGCGACCACCGACACCCGGCTCAGTCCGCGAGGTCGACGACGACCGGCGCGTGGTCGGACGCACCCTGACCGGCGCGCTCCTCGCGGTCGATGAACGCCCCGGTGACGCGCTCGGCGAACGGCGCGGAGCCGAGCACGAAGTCGATGCGCAGGCCGCGGTTGCGCTCGTAGCGCTGCCGGTAGTAGTCCCAGTAGGTGTAGACCTCCGGGCCCGGCGTGTGCGGGCGCACGACGTCGACGTAGCCGTCGTCGAGGAAGCGCTGGAACGCCGCCCGCTCGCGCGGCGTGACGTGGGTGGACGTCGCGAACTGCCTGATGTCGAACACGTCCTCGTCCAGCGGGGCGATGTTCCAGTCGCCGACGAGCGCGGTGGGCCCGTCGCGCCAGGTCAGCGCCGCCTCGCGGAGGGCGGCGAGCCACTCGAGCTTGTAGAGGTAGTGCGGGTCGTCGACCTTGCGGCCGTTGGGGACGTAGAGCGACCACACCCGCACCCCGCCGCACGTCGCGCCGATGGCGCGGGCCTCGGCGGTGAGCGGGTCGCCGAAGCCGGGCATGCCGTCGAAGCCGACCTGCACGTCGTCGAGCCCGACCCGGCTGATGATCGCGACGCCGTTCCACTGGTTGTAGCCGGCCGTGGCGACCTCGTAGCCCATCGACTGCAGCCCCATCAGCGGCAGCTGGTCCTCGCGCGCCTTGGTCTCCTGCAGCGCGAGGACGTCGAGGTCGTGGCGCTCCAGGAGCTTCTCGACCCGGTCGATGCGGGAGCGGAGCGAGTTGACGTTCCAGGTGGCGAGGCGCATCGCGTCAGCCTAGGAGCGCGCGCAGACCGGCCAGCAGGCGGTCGACGTCGTCGGGCGAGGAGTACGCCGCCAGGCCGACGCGCACGCCGCCGGCGTCCCCGAGCCCGGCGTGCCGCGAGGCCTCGAGCGCGTAGAAGTGGCCCGACGGCGCGTTGACGTCCTGGGCGCCCAGGTGGGCGTGCACGTCGCGCGGCGCGTGCCCCTCGACGGTGAGCAGCACCGTCGGGGTGCGCCGTGCGGCGCGTCCGTGCACCGTCACGCCCGCGATGTCCGCCAGCCCGTCGAGCAGCCGGCGCAGCAGCCCGGCCTCGTGCTGCTCCACCGCGGTCATCGACGCCACGACCCGCTCGCGGCGAGAGCCCTGGCCGGGCACCAGCGAGGCGATGAAGTCGACCGCGGCCGTCACGCCGGCGAGCACCTCGTAGGGCAGGGTCCCGAGCTCGAACCGCTCCGGCACCGCGTCGCTGGAGGGCAGCAGCTTGTCGGGGCGCAGCCCCTCGAGCAGGGCCGGGTCCGCGACCAGCGCACCCAGGTGGGGACCGAAGAGCTTGTAGGGGGAGAGCACGAGGAAGTCCGCTCCGGTCGCCGCCAGGTCCACCGGGGCGTGCGGCGCGAGGTGCACGGCGTCGACGTAGACGAGCGCGCCCACGGCGTGCGCCTGCGCCGCGACGGCGGCGACGTCGGGTCGCGTGCCGAAGAGGTTGGAGGCGGCGGTGACCGCCACGAGCCGGGTGTGCTCGGAGAGCAGCGGCGCGACGTCGTCGAGCTCGGCGGTGACCGGGTCGAACCCCAGCCAGCGCACCGTCGCGCCCGCACGCTCGGCGGCGACGACCCACGGCCGGATGTCGGCGTCGTGGTCCAGCCGCGTCACCACGACCTCGTCGCCCGGGCCCCACCCGGCGGACAGCGTGCGTGCCATGTCGAAGGTCAGCTGCGTCATCGACCGGCCGAACACCACCCCGGCGGGGTCGCCGCCGACCAGGTCGGCGACCGCCTGGCGGGCCTCGGCCACCACCGCGTCCGTACGGCGCTCGGTCGCCGACAGCGCCCCGCGCTGGCAGAGCCCCGAGGTCATGGCGTCGGCGACCGCGCGGGCGACCACGGCCGGCACCTGCGAGCCGCCGGGTCCGTCGAAGTGGGCGGTGCCCAGGCTGAGGGAGGGGAAGGCCGCGCGCACGCGGCCGAGATCGAGGTCGGTCACCACTCGACCCTAGGACGCGGGCCGGTCCGCTGATTGGGAGCGTCGTCGTGCGCGCTCGTAGACTCGCCGCCCGTGGCACTCACCATCGGCATCGTCGGTCTCCCCAACGCGGGCAAGTCAACGCTCTTCAACGCGCTCACCAAGAACGACGTGCTCGCGGCGAACTACCCGTTCGCGACGATCGAGCCCAACGTCGGTGTCGTCGGGGTCCCCGACGAGCGGCTCCCGAAGCTCGCGGAGGTCTTCGGCTCGGCCAAGATCCTGCCGGCCACCGTGGAGTTCGTCGACATCGCCGGCATCGTCAAGGGCGCCTCCGAGGGCGAGGGACTGGGCAACAAGTTCCTCTCGCACATCCGCGAGTCGTCGGCCATCTGCCAGGTGACCCGGGTGTTCCGCGACGAGGACGTCACCCACGTCGACGGTGAGGTCAACCCCTCCAACGACATCTCCACCATCCAGACCGAGCTGATCCTCGCCGACCTGCAGACGGTCGAGAAGGCCATCCCGCGCCTGGAGAAGGAGGCCCGCGGGAACAAGGCGGTTCTCGCCAACCTCGAGGCCACCAAGGAGGCCCTGGGTCACCTCGAGGCCGGCACCCCGATCATCAGCACCTCGGTCGACCGCAGCCTGGTCCGCGAGCTCTCGCTCCTGACGGCCAAGCCGTTCATCTACGTCTTCAACTGCGACGCCGACGAGCTGGCCGACGAGCCGCTGAAGGACGAGATGCGCGCGCTGGTCGCGCCGGCAGAGGCGATCTTCCTCGACGCCAAGTTCGAGTCCGAGCTCGTCGAGCTCGGCGACGACGAGGAGGCCCGCGCGATGCTGGCCGAGATGGGCGTCACCGAGCCGGGCCTCGACACGCTGGCCCGCGTCGGCTTCGACACCCTCGGCCTGCAGACCTACCTCACCGCCGGTCCCAAGGAGTCGCGCGCCTGGACGATCCCCAAGGGCGCGACCGCCCCGGAGGCCGCCGGCGTGATCCACACCGACTTCCAGCGCGGCTTCATCAAGGCCGAGATCGTCTCCTTCGACGACCTGATGGCCGCCGGCTCCATGCAGAAGGCCAAGGAGGCCGGCAAGGTGCGCATGGAGGGCAAGGACTACGTGATGGCCGACGGGGACGTCGTGGAGTTCAGGTTCAACGTGTAGCTGCGTTTCGGTCCAACCTCAGGCTTGCTGCTCATCTGACCGCCAGAACGTCGCGCGCCACCAGTAGAGAGTCGTGAGGTCCGCGGGCCAGTCGGCCTGCCGTTCGTCACTGCCTTCGAACGAGTCCGATTCGGGATCGATCGGTCGCCAGTTCGGGTCGAGCGGTTCGCCCTCCGTCGGGGGCCGAACGATATCGGTGAACCTGCACTCCATTGCGCCGTCGGTTGCGTACGCGCGCTGTGAGTCGATCAAGCTCGGCCCGTTCGCTCCGCCTTCGTAGGTCGGCCACCGAAGCTGCACAGCGTCGTCTTCCCAGAAGCACACCGGGCAGATCTCGTACGACCCCGGAGGTTCGTTGAAGACCACGTGGCCGCAGCAGGCGCACGGGTGAGCGGTCGATACGAGGACAAGCTCGACTGCGAATCGTGCAGGATCATCGGGCCACCGTTCAATAGCCTCAAGCGCGATCGACGCGTTGGTTCGTGGGTTCCTCGGGGCAATGTCCGACAGATCGAGGACGTGTTCAAGGCTTGGCCGATGGCCATCAGAGTCCAGCCAGAAGCCCTCTGCTCCCAGGCAGATCTGGCGTGTCTCGGCGGCCTTGTGAAGAGCTGCAACTGCGTCGGCGACTGAAACGAGGTCTGCGGCGGGCACGGGAGGAGATGAGTACGTCTATGCCACACCATGATCTGTGCCAGAGCGTGGTGGCGTTCCGCTTCGACGTCTAGTGGCCTTCGACCTGAGGCAGCATCGCGATCTGCGGTGAGCCCCGTAGCGTCACGGTCATGACCGAGCTACGAGACTGGCGCGACGAGCGCATCGAGTCGGCGATCGACGGGCGCAACCCGACGGTGCTGGCGGAGCTGTCCGCCGCGTACGCCGTCATCGGCGACGTCCAGTTCCTGCCTGGCTACTCGCTCGCCCTGACCAAGACGCCTGGGATCGACCGCCTGTCGGACCTACCCCGCGTCGAACGCTTGCGCTACCTCGCCGATGTCGACCTGCTCGCGGATGCGGTCGAGACCGTCTGCCGGCGTCTCGACCCGGATTACCGGCGGCTCAACATCGAGATCCTCGGCAACACGGACGCCTTTCTTCACTGCCATATCTGGCCGCGGTACGAATGGGAGTCGCCTGAGATCGTCGGCAGGCCCGTCTGGCTGTACGACGTCGGCAACTGGCGGGCTCCGGCAACAGCGCTCGGACCAGCGCACGACGAGATGAGGGCGGCTCTGACTGCTGAGGTTGTCGCACGGCGTGATGCGGTGGAGTTCCGTCCCAACGCGTGACGCCGGAGGTCCGAGGCGATTGGGTGCCTGAAGGTTCCGCCGTGTTGTTGCCGCGTTCGCCTCGCGTTCGCGCGGGACGCAGAGGGTGGGGCGTTCGCAACAACACGCCGCGGTATCGGGCCCCGGCACGACTCCTCGAGGAACATCTCCGTGCGCCCACACCGCAGAACCTCCGGCCTGCTCGCCGCCCTCGTCGTCGGGGCCACCGCGCCGGTGGTGCTCCTCATGGCACCGGCGCAGGCCGCCGTGTCCGACATCCGGATCAACGAGGTCAGCTCCGACCCGAACGACTTCGTCGAGCTGGTCAACACCGGTGGGGAGCCCGTCGACCTCGCCGGTCTGACCGTCGCCGACTCGGCGTCCGCGCCGTTCACCATCGTCACGACGGCGACGATCCTCCAGCCGGGGGACATCTACTCGTTCACGATGGCCTCGGTCGGTGGGCCCGGACTGGGCAAGGGCGACACGGTCACCATCGCCTCGGCCGGCACCCAGGTCGACTCCTACACCTGGCCCGTCGGCACCCACGCCACGCCGTCCCACGGCCTGTGCGAGGGCGCGAGCGGCATGGTGGCGCAGGTCTCGGCGACGCCGGGACAGGCGAACGACTGCCCCCAGCCGGACGTGGTGCTCAACGAGGTCGCCTCGAACCCGAACCCCGACATGGTCGAGCTCCTCAACGTGGGCGGGGTGCCGGCAGACATCTCCGGATGGCAGGCCGTCGACACCGACCCGACCCACGCCAACATCACCTTCGCCCCGGCCGGCACCGTGCTCGACCCGGGTGAGTACTTCACGTTCGACCCCAACGACGTCGCGTTCGCGGGCCACTTCGGCCTGGGCTCCGGCGACGGCATCACCATCTTCGAGGCGGACGGCACCACGGTCGTCGACAGCTACAGCTACGTCGCCAGCGGCGCGCACGCCACGCCCTCGCACGGCCGGTGCCCCGACGGCACGGGTGCCTTCGTCACGACCACGGCCGCCACGCCCGGCGCCGCGAACGCGTGCCCGCTCCCGCCCGGGGCCGCTGACATCAAGATCAACGAGGCCAGCTCCGACCCGACCGACTGGATCGAGCTGACGAACGTCGGCACGGCGCCTGTCGACGTCTCGGGCTGGCTCCTCAGCGACGACGCCGGCACGACCGACCCGACCCACCTGCAGGCGATCGCCTCCGGTACGACGCTCGCCCCCGGCGGGTTCCTCGCGGTGGACTACACCGCGGCGGGCCTCGGCAAGGGCGACCAGGCCAACCTCTACCTTCCCGACCGCGTGACGCGGGCAGACCAGACCACGTGGCCGGTGGACACCCACGCGACCGCGTGGGGCCGGTGCCCGGACGGAACCGGTGGCTTCCAGGCGACGATCCCCACCAAGGGCGCCGCCAACAACTGCGACGCGCCGCCGCCGCCGCCGGAGCTCGACGTCCACTGGGACGACATCGAGATCAACGAGATCTCCTCGCTCAACAACGGGCAGGAGGGCACGCCGATCGCCGATGCGGTGGAGCTCGTCAACACCGGGTCCACCGCGGTCAGCCTCGAGGGCTGGTGGCAGACCGACAGCGGTGCGGCGAGCGGTGCTGCAGCGTTGACGCTCGCCGACATCCGGGTGTGGAACGGCACGGCTCTCGTGCCCGCCACCGCGATGACCGTCCCGGCGGGTGGCTACGTCGCCCTCTCGTCGAAGAAGGGCCTGTCCGGCGAAGGTGACGCGGTCAAGGTCTACGGCCCGGGGGCCACCGCGGCCGAGCGCCAGCTGGTCGACGAGGCGTCGTACGGCGACGGTGACGCCGGGCTCTCCGACACGACGGCAGCCAACACCGGTGCCAAGTCCTTCGCCGCCTGCCCCGACGGCTCCGACGAGCTCTGGCGGGTCACGGCGCACAGCTTCGGGCAGGACAACACCGGCTCCTGTGCGACCAAGCACCGTCTCGGCACCCCGCTGGTCACCACCGTCGTGCTCAACGAGGTCTCCGACGTCGCCGGCAAGGTGGAGCTGCTCAACACCGGCGCGGCCGCCGTCGACATCTCCGGCTGGACCCTCAGCAACGCTGCGGGCGCCGTCCTCTTCACCGTCCCGGGGGCCACCACCCTTGCCGCTGGGGGCTACTTCCTCGCCGAGGGCATCACGGGGCTGGGCGCCGAGGACTCGCTGACCGTGACGCGGCCCGGCGACGGCGCGTCGTTCCTCGGCCACGCCTGGACGGAGTCCGGCGTGGCGTCCTACAGCCGCTGCGAGTCCTTCGGTCGAGTGGCCTACGTGGAGACGCCGTCGGCCACCTGGGGTGCGGCCAACCTCTGCCCCACGTTGGCGGCCCAGCCCTGGCCGGGCGGAGCCGAGGTCACCGTCGCCGACGCCGGCGCCGACCTGTTCACCGACATCGACTCCCCGCAGGGTGGCACCAACGGCGAGGGCGACGTCTCCGGCGTCACCTTCGCCGAGGACGGTGACGTCCTGTGGGCGGTCATGAACAAGGGCCGCCTGTTCAAGCTGAAGAAGACCGACGCCGGCACCTACGACAGCTACGACGCCGCCTGGGAAGGTGGCATCCCGCTGGCGTTCGCCGACGGCGACGGTCAGCCGGACTCCGAGGGGGTGACGGTCGGCCCCGACGGCGCCCTCTACATCACCTCGGAGCGTGACAACGAGCGCAACAAGAGCAGCTCGTGGAACGTCGTCCTGCGCTACGACGTCACCACGGTGACCGCGTCCACGGGCGAGCTCGCGGCGACCCACCAGTGGGATGTGCACTCGTTCGTCCCGACCGGCTCCAACGTCGGCCTCGAGGGCATCACCTACGTTCCCGACGCCTTCCTGGTCGACTCGGGCTGGAAGGTCGGTGGTACGGCGTACTCGGCTGCTGCCCGGCCCACCCCCGGTCTGTTCGCGGCCGCCGTCGAGGGCACCGGCATGGTGCACTTCTTCTCGCTGGCGACCGGTGCCGCGCCGGTCGAGGTCAAGGTCGAGTCGTCGGGCTTTCCCTTCGCGATGGACGTCGCCTACGACGCCGACCGGCAGCAGCTCTGGGCGCTGTGCGACGACAGCTGCGGCGGGGTCCACCACGTCCTGAAGGTCGACGGGGGCGGCGACTTCGCGGTGACGGCGTCCTACCACCGTCCGGCGGGCATGCCGAACCTCAACAACGAGGGCATGGCCATCGCGCCGTTCAGCTCCGCCACCGACGGTTCGGTCGAGGTCATCTGGGCCGACGACGGCGACACCGACGGCTACTCGCTCCGGGCGGGCACCCTCCCAGGCGAGGCTGCTCCCAGCACGATCGTGCAGGTCGCGGCCCCGGTCATCGCCGGGACGACGAAGGTCGGCTCGACCCTGACCGGCACGGGCGGCACCTTCTCCCCGGCTGAGGTGACGCGCCGCTACCAGTGGCTGGCCGACGGCACGGCGATCGCGGGGGCCACCAGCACGAAGCTGAAGCTGGTGGGCCGACTCCACGGCAGGAGGATCAGCCTGCGCGTCACAGCCTCGGCTGCGGGCTACCCCGATCTGACCACCGTCTCGGCGCAGACCGCGGCGATCGCCAAGGGCACGATGGTGGCGGGCAGGCCGAAGATCAACGGCAAGGCGAAGGTCGGCAGGACCGTGACCGCGAAGGCGGCCAAGCCGTCGGTGGCGGCCACGGTCAGGTACCAGTGGCTCGCCAACGGCAAGGTCCTGCGCGGCCGGACGACGGCCAGGCTGAAGCTGACCAAGTCCGTGCGGGGCAAGAGGATCATGGTCAGGGTCATCTACACCGCGACGGGCTACACCACCCTGACCGAAATCTCGGCCAAGACCAGGGTGGCTCGCTGAGCGACGGAGTGCCCGTGGCCGAGCCTTCTCGTCGCGCGACGCGCATGGGGGCCGGGCCGAGGGGAACTGGGCTGGCACTGAAGCGGGCCGTAACCCCGGCTCGGCCCGCCTCAGGCGATCACGGCCTGTTCACGTGCCGTTCCACCGACTGTTTCATCTGCTGGGGCATAACGGCGGAGCCTCTGCGGTTGAGGCACCACCGGGCGATCCCCGGACCCACCCTCGCGCGAAAAGAGTCACCCATGACCGTCACCACCGCCCCCGCCTCCGTCGAGATCCTCCGCGAGCGTCTTGCCGTCCTCCGCGCCGAGCGCGAGGCGGTCCAGGCCGACAGCCTGATCGTGGCCACCGGCGATGCCGCCGACCGCGCCACCAATGTCGAGGCCACCATCCGGGTGCAGCTGCTGGACGAGCGGATCGACGCGCTGCAGACCGAGATCGAGGAGAGTGGACGCCGCCAGCACACCGACGGCGTCGTCTCCGTGGGCGACGTGGTCACGATCGACCTGGGCGACGGCCCCGAGCAGTACCTGGTCGGATCGGTCGAGTCCGCCGCCGCCGGCGTCGACGTCGTCACCCCGTCGAGCCCGCTCGGCAGCGCCATCGTCGGCGCGTCCGTCGGCGACACCGTGAGCTACAAGCCCCGCCGCGGCGTCACGCTGTCGGCGACCGTCGTCTCCGTCTGATCATCGGCGTGGGTGTCGTCCGGACGAACACCCGCTGAACACCTCGCGCAGGGGTTTCCACCGAGCCGCGAGGGGCGAAGCGTGGAGGCGTGAGCGAATCACTGGTCATCCTCCTCCTGGTCGTCGCCGTGGCTCTGGCGTTCGACTTCACCAACGGCTTCCACGACACCGGCAACGCGATGGCCACCTCCATCTCGACCGGCGCGCTCGCCCCGCGGACGGCGGTCATGCTGTCGGCGGTGCTCAACCTGGTCGGCGCGTTCCTCTCCATCGAGGTGGCGCTCACCGTCACCAACGCGGTGGTCGAGATCCAGGACTCCTCGGGGGCGCCGCGGTCGGAGTACCTCACCGACGGCGGGTCGCCACTCCTGCTGATCGTCCTGGCCGGCCTCGTCGGCGGCATCGCGTGGAACCTGCTCACCTGGCTGCTCGGGCTGCCGTCCAGCTCCTCCCACGCCCTCTTCGGCGGCCTCATCGGCGCCGCGATCGCCGGCCTCGGGTGGGGCGGGGTCAACTGGCTGGGCAACGGCAAGGAGCTCGACGGGGTGCTCGGCAAGGTCGTGCTGCCGGCGCTGATGTCGCCGGTCATCGCCGCGCTGGTGGCGGCGCTCGGCACCTGGATGATCTACCGGATCACCCGCGGGGTCGCCGAGCGGTTCACCGAGCGCGGCTTCCGCTGGGGCCAGATCACCACCGCCTCGCTGGTCTCCTTGGCGCACGGCACCAACGACGCCCAGAAGACGATGGGCGTGATCACGCTCGCCCTCCTGGCCTCGGGCCACTGGTCCGACACCGCGTCCGTGCCGTTCTGGGTCAAGGCCTGCTGCGCCATCGCCATCGCGGCCGGCACCTGGCTGGGCGGCTGGCGGATCATCCGCACCCTCGGCAAGGGCCTCGTGGAGATCGAGTCGCCGCAGGGTCTCGCCGCGGAGAGCAGCTCGGCCGCCATCATCCTGGCCTCCAGCCACCTCGGCATGGCGCTGTCCACGACTCACGTCGCCACGGGCTCCATCCTCGGCACCGGCCTCGGTCGGCCCGGCGCCCAGGTGCGGTGGAGGGTCGCAGGTCGGATGCTCGTCGCCTGGGTGGTCACGCTGCCCGCGGCGGCGGCCGTCGGCGCCGCCACCTGGTACCTCGCCGACCTGCTCGGCGGCGGGCTCGGCGCGGTCGCGGTGACGCTGCTGCTCGTCCTCGCCGCAGCCGGGATGTGGTGGCGCGCCCACCACGAGCCGGTCGGCGCCCACAACGTCAACGACGACTGGCACGAGCCGAGCCGGCCCGTGCCGGCGGCGGCCTGAGGAGGCACGGACCATGGAGAACTTCGGCTTCGCGTTCACGGCGGGCTGGCAGGTGGTGCTGATCGGCGTGCTGCTGGGCGCCGGGCTGCCGGCGGTCTTCGCCGTCGGCATCCGGTCGCTGGCCTACGCCGGCGGCGGGTCCGCGACCACGTCGGACCCGGGGGGCTCGGAGGGCCCGGCGGCCGCGCGCCCGCTCGGGACGGTGCTCGCCGGCGTCTGCTTCCTCGTCGTCGTCGTGGGCATCGTCCTGGGCCTCACCTTCATCCTGGCCTCGGGCTTCGGCAAGGAGCTGGACTTCGGGTCCGGGATCCCGACCCTGACGGACAAGTCGTGAGCGGCGCGGAGCAGGAGCCCCTGCGCACCCGGGTGCTCGCCTGGCTGCGCGCCGGCTACCCGCAGGGCATCCCCGCCCGTGACTACGTCGCCCTGCTGGGCGTGCTGCGCCGCCAGCTCACCGATGAGGACGTCGACCTGATCGCGGGCCAGCTGGCCGCCCAGGCCGATGCGGACGGTGGCGCGGTCACCGAGCAGGACATCCACGACATGGTGCGCACCCAGGCGCTGCAGAGCGCCACGGACGAGGACGTCCGGCGAGTCTCGGCGCAGCTGGCCGCCGGCGGCTGGCCGCTGGCGACGTACACCGACCGAGACGGGCCGAGCACGGTGGACCGGCGCCGCGGCTGAGACAGGACACCTGCCGTTCACGTCGATCCGACAACGTACCGGGGTGACGACCGCCCCCACGACCTCCCCACTGCTGCGAGGGGACCGTGCTCCACGGGCCCGGACGCTGGTCGACGTCTTCCGGACGACGGTCGAGCGGGCGGGCGACGAGCCCGCGGTCGACGCCGGCGCAGGGATGCTGACCTACGCCGAGCTCGAGCAGGCGGCGGACGCCCTCGCACTCGAGCTGCACGAGCACGGGGTCGGGCCCGGTGACAAGGTCGGGGTCCGCGTCAGCTCGGGCACGACCGACCTCTACGTCGCCGTGCTCGGCATCCTCCTCGCCGGGGCGGCGTACGTGCCGGTCGACGTGGACGACCCCGACGAGCGGGCCCGCGTCGTCTTCGACGAGGCCGGGGTCGTCGCGATCGTCGGCAACGACCTCGCCGTGGTCGTGCGGCGCAAGCGCACGGCCGTCCAGCCCGAGCCCCCGGGCCCGGACGACGACGCCTGGGTGATCTTCACGTCGGGCTCGACCGGCACGCCGAAGGGTGTGGCGGTCACGCACCGGTCGGCGGCGGCGTTCGTCGACGCGGAGGCCCGGCTCTTCCTGCAGGACGAGCCGCTCGGCGTGGGCGACCGGGTGATGGCCGGCCTCTCGGTGGCCTTCGACGCGTCCTGCGAGGAGATGTGGCTGGCCTGGCGCTACGGCGCGTGCCTGGTCCCGGCGCCACGGGCGCTGGTGCGCAGCGGGATCGACGTCGGGCAGTGGCTGGTGGCCAACCGGGTCAGCGTGGTCTCGACCGTGCCGACGCTGGTCGCCCTCTGGCCGGCCGAGTCGCTGACCGGCGTGCGTCTGCTGATCATGGGCGGCGAGGCCTGCCCGCCCGAGCTGGCCGCGCGGCTGGTCGCCCCGGACCGCGAGGTGTGGAACACCTACGGCCCCACCGAGGCCACCGTCGTGGCCTGCGCCGCCCGGCTGACGGGCGAGGGACCGGTCCCGATCGGGCTGCCCCTGGACGGCTGGGACCTCGCCGTCGTCGACGAGGCCGGCGAGCACGTGGCGGTGGGGGAGACCGGCGAGCTGATCATCGGCGGCGTCGGCCTGGCCCGCTACCTCGACCCGGTCAAGGACGCCGAGAAGTACGCCGCGATGCCGACTCTCGGCTGGGAGCGGGCCTACCGCAGCGGCGACCTGGTCGTGTTCGAGCCCGACGGGCTGCTCTTCGGCGGCCGCGCCGACGACCAGGTCAAGCTCGGCGGGCGGCGGATCGAGCTGGGCGAGATCGACAGCAGCCTGCTCGCGCTCCCGGGCGTGACCTCCGCGGCCGCGGCCGTGCGGCGCACGGGGGCCGGCACGAGCGTGCTCGTGGGCTACGTGACCGTCGACGGCGGCTTCGACCAGGCCAGCGCCAAGGAGTCCCTGCGACGGTCGATGCCGGCCGCGCTGGTGCCTCGGGTGGCCGTCGTGGAGACGCTGCCCACCAAGACCTCCGGCAAGGTCGACCGCGACGCGCTGCCGTGGCCGCTGGCCGCCGCGCCCAGCGCGTCCGGCCGCCTCGTGGGCACGGCGGCCCACGTCGCCGAGCTGTGGCGCGACGTCCTCGCCGCGGACGCCACGTCCGTCGCCGACGACTTCTTCGACCTGGGCGGAGGCAGCCTGACCGCGGCGCAGCTGGTGTCGCGGCTGCGCGGCACCTACCCCGAGGTCGTCGTGGCCGACGTCTACGAGCACCCGACGCTCGGCGCGCTCGCGACCTACCTCGACCAGCAGGCCGCCGCCGGCCCCGCCTCCGACCGCACCGTGCCGCCGACGCCGCTCAAGACCCAGGCGGCGCAGGTGGTGGCGACCGTGCTGCTGCGGGCGCTCGCCGGTCCGCGCTGGCTGGTCCTGCTCGGCATCGGCTGCCACGTGCTCGCGGCGCTCCTCGGCCTCGACTGGCTGCCCACCCCCTCGTGGGTCCTGCTCGGGGTCGGCTGGCTGGTCTTCGTCAGCCCTCCCGGGCGCATGGTCCTGGCCGCCGGCCTCGCGCGCGCCCTGCTCCGACCGGTGACGGAGGGCGACCACCCCCGCGGCGGGCGGCTCCACCTCCGGCTCTGGCTGGCGCAGCACGCCGCCGACCAGCTCGGCCCGATCACCCTCGCCGGGGCGCCGTGGATGACGTGGTACGCCCGGCTCCTCGGCTGCCGTGTCGGTCGCGACGTCGACCTGCACAGCGTGCCGCCCGTGACCGGGATGCTCCGGCTGGGGCGCGGCTGCTCGGTCGAGCCCGAGGTCGACCTCACCGGCTACTGGGTCGACGGCGACGTCGTCCACGTCGGCGGCATCCGGGTCGGTCCCCGGGCCCGGGTGGGCGCGCGCAGCATGCTGTGCCCCGGCACCGACATCGGCGCCGACGCCGAGGTCGCGCCGGGCTCGGCGACGTTCGGCGCCGTGCCGGAGGGCGAGTACTGGTCCGGGTCGCCGGCGGCGCTCGTGACCCGCCGCGCCCGCGGGCCGTGGTCGTCGCGACCCGAGGCGAGCCGCTCGTGGGTGGCCGCCTACGGGCTGGTCGCGGTGGGCCTCGCGCTGCTGCCCGTGGTCGCCGCCGCCGCCGGGGCGGCAGTTCCGCTGCTGGTCGCCGAGCCGAGCGGGTACGCCGACGTGCTCGGCCTGCTGGCGTGGCTGCCCGTGAGCACCGTCGTCACGCTGGTCGTGCTGGCGGCGCTCGTGCTCGCCGTGGTGCGCCTGGCGGGACTGTCGATCGAGCCCGGCGTGCACCCGGTGCGCAGCCGGCCCGCCCTCGCGGTGTGGGCGACGATGCGGGTGCTCGACGAGGCCCGCACATGGCTCTTCCCGCTCTACTCCTCCAGCCTGACGCCCGTCTGGCTCCGGCTGCTGGGCGCCCGGGTCGGTGCCGACGTCGAGGCCTCGACCGTGCTGCTCGTGCCCAAGCTCACCCAGGTCAACGACCAGGCGTTCCTCGCCGACGACACGCTGCTCGGCGGCTACGAGCTCGGTGGCGGCTGGCTGCGCGTCGAGCGGGTCAAGATCGGCAAGCGCGCGTTCGTCGGCAACTCCGGCATGGCCGCCCCCGGGCGCCGCGTGCCGAAGGCCTCGCTGGTGGCGGTGCTCTCCGCCGCCCCGCGGCGCAAGGGCGCGCAGTCGGGGGAGTCCTGGCTCGGCAGCCCGCCGACCGCGCTGCGACGTACGGCGCAGGCCGGCGACGTCGGCCGCACCTACGAGCCGCCGACGCGGCTGCGGGTGGCTCGCGCCGCCGTGGAGCTCTGCCGGCTCGTCCCCGTGGCCGTCGGGGCGGCGATCGCCGTGGTGGTCGCGGTGACCCTCACGTCGCTGCTGGACCGGGCGGGCGCGCTGGTGGCACTGGTGCTCGCCGGAGGCGTCCTGGCGCTGGCCGGGGTGGTCGCGGCGGCCGTCACGACGGTCGCGAAGTGGGTCCTGGTCGGCCGGCACCGGGTCGGCGGGCATCCCCTGTGGAGCTCGCTGGTCTGGCGCAACGAGCTGGCCGACACCTTCGTCGAGGTGGTGGCCGCACCGTGGTTCGCCCGGTCGGTCGCGGGCAGCCCGCTGCTCAACGTCTGGTTCCGCTCGATGGGCGCCCACATCGGGCGCGGTGTCTGGTGCGAGACCTACTGGCTGCCCGAGACGGACCTGGTCGAGCTGGGCGACGGCGCCACCGTCAACCGCGGCAGCGTGGTGCAGACCCACCTGTTCCACGACCGCACCCTGAGCATGGACCGGGTGGTGCTGAGGCGGGGCGCGACGCTGGGACCCAACAGCGTCATCCTGCCCGCCGCGACGCTCGGCCGGCACGCTACGGTCGGCCCTGTGTCACTGGTGATGAGGGGCGAGTCCGTGCCGGACAAGACGATCTGGATCGGCAACCCCATCGGCCCGTGGAACACCACCTCGTGAAGCTCGCCCGCAGCTCCGACCTCCCCACCGCCGACGCCTACGTCCCCGGACACGGGGACCCGTCGTGGAGTGCCACGCACTACGCGCTGGACCTCACCTACGACCTGGCGGGCAACCGCCTGCAGGGCCAGGCGGTCATCGACGCCACCGCCGAGGAGGAGATCGAGCGGGTCGTGCTCGACCTCGCGCACCTCGACGTCTCCAAGGTGAGCATCGACGGCAGGGCGCCCGCCAAGTACGTCACCCGCCAGGGCCGGCTCGTCGTCACCCTGCGCGACGCGCTGCCGGCCGGCGCGACGTTCCGCCTGCTGGTGAAGTACGACGGACGCCCGAAGCCCGTGGACGACAAGCACCTCGGCGACGCCGGCTGGGAGGAGCTCGAGGACGGGGTCATCGTGGCGGGCCAGCCGCACGGTGCGCCGACGTGGTTCCCCTGCAACGACCGGCCGAGCGACAAGGCGACGTACGAGATCGTCGTGCGGACGCACCCGGACTACACGGTGGTCTCCAACGGCCGGCTGCGCTCGAGGCAGCGCCGCGGCAGCACCGTGAGCTGGTCCTACGAGCAGGACGAGCCGATGGCCACCTACCTGGCGACCGTGCAGATCGGGCGCTACGACGTCCGCGAGCTCGAGTCGCCGGTGCCGATGACGGCCGCCGTGCCCGCCGACGCCGGCAGCGGCTTCGAGGCGGCGTTCGGGCGCCAGGCCGAGATGATGTCGACCTTCGTCGAGCTGTTCGGGCCCTACCCGTTCGGCTCGTACGCCGTGGTCGTGACCGCCGACGACCTGGAGATCCCGCTCGAGTCGCAGTCGCTGTCGACGTTCGGACGCAACTTCCTCACCGACGACTGGGACTGCGTGCGGCTGGTGGCCCACGAGCTCGCGCACCAGTGGTTCGGCAACGCGGTCACGCTCGGGTCGTGGCGCGACATCTGGCTGCACGAGGGCTTCGCCTGCTACAGCGAGTGGCTGTGGTCCGAGGCCTCCGGCGGGGAGTCGGCCGAGACCTGGGCGCGACGTCACCACGAGCGGCTCGCGGAGCTCGAGCAGGACCTGGTGCTGTCGGACCCGGGCCCGGAGCTGATGTTCGACGACCGGGTCTACAAGCGGGGCGCCCTGACCCTGCACGCCGTGCGGCTCACCGTCGGCGACGAGGCGTTCTTCTCGCTGCTGCGCGCCTGGGTCGCCGAGCACCGCGGTGGCAGCGTGTCGACCGCGGAGCTGATCGCCTTCGCCGCGCGGCACACCGACGCCGACCTCGGCGCGCTGTTCGACGCCTGGCTCAACGAGACGGCGCTCCCGGACCTACCAGACGCCAGCTGACCGCCGGGGGCGCCGCGTGCCGCCCCGCCACCGCGACGTGACCGACGTACGCGGGGGAGAGGGGCAGCCGCAGGGTCCAGGCTTCGTCCTCGGTGACGTCCTGCGGTGAGCGGGCCAGCCCCTCGCCCGCGGCCTTGAGCACGGCCTCGGCACGGGTCCAGCTCTCGCGGGGGCCGATGCCGGCCACGTCGGGGCCGGCGGCCTCGAGGTCGATGCCGATCTCGCCCGCCCACGTCCACGCGACCGCGGCGCAGCCCGGGGCGTAGGACCAGCTCACGTACGGCGGCGCGCCGTCGCGGACCCGCACCCGTGGCCGGCCGTGGTCGGACCCGCCACACCGGGCGCAGACCTGCTGGACGGCCACGACGGCCACCTCGTTGCGCAGCACGGCCTCCACGGCCCGGCGCAGCTGGCGGCGCTCCAGGTCGGCGCTGTCGCTCACGCTGCGACGGTAGCGCCCTTGAGGTTGGTCACATCGGGCCGGATCCGGGAACGAACGGGCCGGCGTGGACGCTGAACCAGACATGACGACACGACTGATCGACGACCTGAACGAGCTGCACGCCCGCTACGTGCGCGCCATCAACTCCGCGGTGGAGTCCGACGACCAGGCGACCGTGGACGAGCTGGCCGCCGGCTACGACGCCGAGGCGACCCTGATGGTGGCCCAGCGCGAGGGCAAGACCCACCTGCTGCCGCTGCAGCGCCGCGCCGCCTGACCCGCTCTCCCGCCTGAACCGCCGCAGGTCGTACTGGCCTGCGGCACTCGTGGGTAGTGGGCGTAATGGACTCTTCAGGAAACGCCCTGCCCACGGAGCCCATCGGGGGGCGCTACCGCGTCGAGCGTGAGGTCGGCCGCGGTGGCATGGGCAGCGTGTGGCTGGCCCACGACGAGCGCCTGGGCCGGGCCGTCGCGATCAAGCGCGTCGGCCGGATGCCCGGCGAGTCGCTGCCCCACCTGGCCCGCGCGATGCGCGAAGCTCGCTCGTCGGCCGCGCTGAACCACCCGAACGTCGTCTCCGTCTACGACGCGGTGGAGGAGGGCGAGCACCTCTGGCTGGTGATGGAGTACGTCCCCGGCCGCACCCTGGCCGAGCTGGTCGCCGACGAGGGGCCGCTGTCGCCCGAGCGCGTGGCCCGGATCGGCGCCCAGGTCGCCGACGGCCTCGCCGCGGCGCACGCCCTCGGCACGGTCCACCGGGACGTGAAGCCCGGCAACGTGCTGGTCGGCGAGGGCGACACCGCCAAGATCAGCGACTTCGGCATCGCCCGCAGCGCCGGCGACGACAAGCTCACCCAGACCGGCCTGATGACCGGCACGCCGGCGTACTTCGCGCCCGAGCTGGCGCGCGGCTCCGACGCCACCCCCGCCTCGGACGTGTGGGGCCTGGGCGCCACGCTGTTCGCGGCGGTGGAGGGACACTCGCCGTACCCGTCGCAGTCGAACCCCCTCGCGCTCATGGCCCTGATCGCCCACGAGCCGCCGCCCGCGCCGCAGACGGCCGGACCGCTGCGGCGCCCGATCTCGCGGATGATGGACACCGATCCCGCCGCGCGCCCGACGATGGCCGACTGCGCGGCCGCGCTGCACCGCACCTCGTCGGGCCCGACGACGACGGCGGCGCGTCCCGCTGCGGACCCCGGTCCCGCCACGGTCGTGCAAGAGCCGGTCGTGGCGTCTGCCCCTCCGGTGGAGGAGCCTCCGCGCCGTCGCGGTGGGCTCCTCGTGGCGGGGGTGGTGGCGCTGGTGCTCCTCGTCGCGGGGATCGCCTACCTGCTGCTGCAGGGGGACGACGACGACGCCGGCACGGCCTCGGACGAGCCCGCCTCGAGCTCGCCGTCGGGTCGCGACGGCGGCCAGCAGGAGTCGCCGGAGCCGCCCCCCGAGAGCTCGCCGGAGGAGGCGCCGGAGGAGACAGCCGAGCAGTCGCCCGAGGAGGAGCCGGAGCCGCCCGCCACCTCGGGCGCCACGGCGTTCGCGCAGGACTACTACGGCCTGCTGCCCGGTGACACCGACGCCGCCTGGCAGCGGCTCGCGCCGTCGTTCCAGGACGAGGTGGGCCGCGACTCCTTCGACGGCTTCTGGGCCGGGATCGACTCGGTCGCGGTCGACGGCGCCCAGGAGGTCGAGCCCGGCGTCGTCGACGTCACGCTCACCTACACCACCGACGGGTCCTCGCAGACCGAGGTGCGGCGGCTGTTCGTCGAGGAGTCCGGTGGTGGGCTGGCGATCACCGGCGACGAGGTCGTGTAGCGGCAGCAGGTTTTTCAGCATCTGCTGAAAAACCAGAGGTTCTGGGGTGAAGTAACGGCCCAGAAGCGACAGTCTTTGCCCAGAACCTCAGGGGTAGCGGGCGGCCAGCTCCGCACCGATCCGCGCCAGGTGCTCGCGTACGGCGGGGGGGTGCGGCACGTCGACGTCGCCGCCCCACCCGGCGAGCTGGCGGGCGAGGTCGAGCGCGGTGGGGGCGCCGACGCGCACCCGCGACCGGCCGTCGTCGGTGTCCTCCTCGACGTGGCAGTGGCGGCCGAAGTGGTCGCGCAGCACGTGCACGAGGCGGGTCTCGACGACCACCGTCGCCCAGGTCTGCGAGCGGCGCTCCTCGACCTCGCCCACGACCTCGGCCCAAGCCTGCTCGAGCTCGAAGTCGGCCGGCCGCTCGAACGTCTCCTCGGTCGGCTCCGACGTCACGACGCGGTCGAGGCGGAAGGTGCGGCGGCCGTGTTCGGTGCCGGCGACGAGGTACCAGACCTCGTCCTTGTCGACGAGCCCCCAGGGCTCGACCACGCGCTCGGACTCCCGGCCACGCGCGTCCGCGTAGACCAGCCGCACCATGGTCCGCCGTACGACGGACTCCTGCAGGCGGTCGACCAGCGGCGGCCGCGCGCGGTCGCGCTCGCCCCAGCGCGTGGGGTCGATCATGGTGGCGCCGGCCGCCGCCTCGGCGTCGGCGCGAAACGTCGTCGGCAGTGCCTGCACCAGCTTGCGCAGCGCGGTCTTCGCCTCTCCCGAGACCGCCGCAGCCGGACCCACCAGCAGGAAGAGCGCCTGCGCCTCGGGGGCCGAGAGCCCGCTGAGGTCGGTGCGCGCGCCGCCGACCAGCGCCCAGCCGCCGCCCCGGCCGGGCTGCGGGTAGACCGGGATGCCCGCGGCCGACATCGCCTCGAGGTCGCGGCGCGCGGTGGCCACGGACACCTCGAGCTCGTCGGCGAGCTGGGCCGCGGTCAGGCGGCCCCGGGACTGCAGCAGCAGCAGGGCGGCGACGAGACGGTCCGCGCGCATGCGGACGATCCTGCCAGGAGAAGTGCTCAGGAGGTGAGCACTTCATGCGGAAGCGTGGTCCACATCCACTACCGAAGGAGCACCACCATGCTGCGAGGACTCACCACCGTCACCTTCTACGCCGACGACCTGGACGCCGCGGCCGCCTGGTACGCCGACCTGCTCGGCATCGCGCCCTACTACCGCCACGAGGTCGACGGCGTCCCGGCATACGTCGAGTTCCGCATCGGCGACCTGCTGCACGAGCTCGGCTTCGTCAACGCCGCCTACGCCCCTCCCGGGCTCGGCGAGGGCAACGACCGCGCCACCACCCACTGGGCCGTCGACGACGTCCACGCGGCCTACCAGCGCCTGATCGACCTCGGCGCGACGCCGTACCAGCCGCCGCTCGAGCGCGGCCCGGGCTTCGTCACGGCGTCGGTGCGCGACCCGTTCGGCAACGTCCTGGGCATCATGCTCAACCAGCACTACCTCGACGTCATCGCGGCCGTCGGGCCGCTCGGCGAGCTGCGCACGACCGCGACGGAGCCCCACACCGTCTCCGTCACGTCGGAGGAGTGAGGACCAGGGGGACCGGCGTCCCGTGGGTCGAGGACGCTGAGGAGGCAGGGCAGCGCCTCGAGACCTCCGACGTGATCAGAGGACCAGCGTGACGGCGAGCAGCACCGAGACGAGCACCAGGGCCACGGTGACGACGAGCCCGAGGCCGAAGCGGGGCAGCGGCTCGCGCAGTCGCATCGCCCGCTCGACCGCTGCCCAGCGCCGGTAGGCCAGGGCGCTCATCAGGGCGCCGAGCACCGCCAGCCCGACGACGAGCGTGTTGCGCAGCCAGTCGGCGGTGGGGATGCCGAGCGAGTGCAGCGCGACCGAGCCCGCGAGCAGGGCGAGGGTGGTGCGCACCCACGCCAGGAAGGTGCGCTCGTTGGCGAGCGTGTAGCGCGGGTCGGGCTCGTCGCCGACGTCGTAGACACCCATGCGCCCATGCCCGCGCACCGGGGCGGTCCTAGGCTCGCGGGCATGCCTTCGGTGTTCGACAGGACCACAGCGGTGACTCCCGACGGGGACAGGCGCTACGCCGCCGAGCTCGACGCCGGGTGGGTGGTCGGCGGCGGCGTCAACGGCGGCTACCTGCTCGCGGTCGTCGGCAACGCTCTGCGCGCGGCCCTGCCCGACAAGCCCGACCCGCTGGTGGTGAGCGCCTACTTCCTCTCCGCCGCGACCCCCGGCCCCGCCACCGTCGACGTGACCGTACGGCGGTCCGGTGGCAGCACCTCGACGGTCGCCGCCGACCTGCGTCAGGACGGCCAGGACCGGATCACCGTGCTGGCGACGTACGGCGACCTCGACCGCAGCGCCGACGACGTCCGCACCACCGCGCGGCCCTTCGTTCTGCCGCCGGTGGAGGACTGCGTGCCGAGCTCGATGGCACCGCCGGAGGTTCGCCGCATCGCGCCGCTGATGGGCCGCTTCGACATGCGGTTCCACCCCGACCAGGTCGGGTGGGCGGTCGGCCAGCCGAGCGGCGAGGCCGTGATGAGCGCCTGGTTCAGGCTCGAGGACGGCCGCGAGCCCGACCCGGTCTCGCTGCTGATGGTGCTGGACTCGCTGCCGCCCGTGACGTTCAACATCGGCGGCCCCGGCTGGGCGCCGACCCTGGAGCTCACCGCCCACGTGCGCGCCAAGCCCGCGCCCGGGTGGCTGCGCGTGCGCCACGAGAGCCGCAACGTCGCGGGCGGGATGTTCGAGGAGGACTGCGAGGTCTGGGACTCCGCGGGGCGCCTGGTCGCGCAGAGCCGCCAGCTCGCGCTGCTGCCCCGCCCCTGACTAGCGGTCGAACCAGGACCGCTTCATCGCGAAGATCCAGCGGCGGTGGGGGTGCTCGGTGACCGACCACAGCAGGTCGGTCTGCGGCCAGTAGGCGAGGTCCTCGGGCCCCATGGGCGTCGCGAACTGGAACCGGCGCATGTCTCCGGGGGTGCCGGCGTAGACCGAGCCCGGCCAGTGCGGCGTCCGCGACACCGTCACGTGGTAGCGCCCGCGGGCCACGGCCGCGCCCTGCATGCGGTAGACGCCCTCGTCGAGCGTCATCGGCGTCGACCGGCCGTCGTCGGCGGTCGCCAGCAGGGTGGTCTCGGGGTCCAGCGAGAACCGCGCGAGCCGCCGCGTTCGCCCGCGACCGGCGTACTCGCCGGCGACGAGCTCGGGCGGCGAGGCCGCGCGGTCCAGCGACATGAACGAGTAGCGCAGCCGCTCCTGGCCCTCGTCGGCCAGGGCGCGGTAGGAGAAGCGCACGGGCAGCACGTAGCGGTAGCCGAACGACGCCACCCGGTCGCCCTCGATGCCGAACGACGTGCGCTCGCCGGCGACCTCGTCGGGCACCCGCATCAGGTCGCTCATCCGGCAGGTCATGAACCCCTTGGCGGTGGCGGCGACGTGGAGGTGGTCGCCGAACCACACGATCCCGCCGGCGTGCACCCGCAGCGGGGACAGCCCCAGCACGCCGTCCTTCATCTCCGGCACGACGAGGAGCACGTGCCGGTAGTCGCGGCTGTCGAGGTCGAAGAGCGTGATCCGCACGCCGTGGTTGCCGGCCGTGTCGCCGGGCAGCTGTTTGGCGTACCACGCCACGACGACCAGCCGCCGGCCCGCGACCTCGCCGCTCTCGGAGGCGTCCGCCGACGTCGTCACGCCCTGGGGCCACCACCGCTTGTCGCGCCGGTCGTGCGCGTCGAAGGTGAAGGCCCGGTGGACCGCGCGCCCGGGCGCCCACGTGCGGCGGCCGTTGCGGTCGAGGTCGTCGAGCACGCCGGCCATCGGCACGCGTCCGCCGAGCAGTCGCGCGAGCGCGTCGATCTCGTCGACGTTCTCGTCGGTGCGGGTGAGGTGGACGCCGAGGGCGGTCATGACGGGACGGTACCCATCGGCGCCCGCGCTGCCACGGCCTAGGCTCGGGCGCGTGAAGCAGGTCGTCGGAGCCGCCCTCGTGCGCCACGCGCGGGTGCTGGCCGCACGCCGTACGTCCCCGCCCGAGGCGGCCGGCCGCTGGGAGCTGCCCGGCGGCAAGGTCGAGGACGGCGAGCTGCCCGGGGACGCGCTGGTGCGCGAGGTCGCCGAGGAGCTGGGGTGCACGGTCGAGGTCACCGACTGGCTCGCGGGACGGGTGCCGATCGGGCCGACCCACGAGCTGACGGTCGCGCTGGTGCGACTCGTCGCGGGCGAGCCCGAGCCGACCGAGCACGACGAGGTGCGCTGGCTGACGCGCGACGAGCTCGCCGACGTCGACTGGCTCGAGCCCGACCGGCCCTTCCTCTCCGAGCTCGCAGCGAGGCTCGGGTCGCCCGAGCCGCTGCTCAGGGCCATCCTGTTCGAGGAGGAGCACGCCCGGGCGATGGCCGACCGGCTCACCCGCGACGGGTTCGAGGCCAGCGTCGTGCGCGAGCGGCTCCAGGGCGAGGACGACGACGAGGACCACCCGTGGGCGGTGCTCAGCGACGCCCCGGCGTTCGTGGTCGAGGTGCTCGTCGACGAGTACGACGGCTGGCTGGACCGCGACTCGCCCGACCCGCCCGCGGGGCCGGCCGGGCCGGCGCCGGTGGAGCTGCCGACGCAGCCGAAGCGCCGGTTTCGAGACGGTTCCTAGCGGAACCTCCTCGACCTCCGGGGCAGTCGGTTCCTAGCGGAACCTCCTCAACCTCCGGCCTCGGGGTCGCACAGGGCGAAGACGTCCGCCGTCCTGCCCGTCGCGAAGGCGGTGGTCGGGGAGACCTCCCCGAACCGGTGGTCGATCCGCACCAGGGGGCCGTCCGTCTCGACCTCCCACGTGACGTCCTCCACCAGTGACTGCTGCCCCGGCGGCATCGACATGACCGTCTCGAGCCAGGCGCCCCGGGCCTCGGCGTCGGCCTCGGCCGCCTCGTCGTCCGCGAGCTCCAGGACCGTGGTCGTCTCGGCGTCGTCGCCGTGCACGAGGAAGCCGGTGCTGTCGGGTCGGGCGAGCCCCTCCAGCCGCAGCCGGTCCGCCGTCTCGGCGGCCTGCTGCGGGTTCACCGGCCCGAGCCTGAAGGCCTCGGCGCAGTCGATGTCGCGACGCAGGTGGGCGAGCTCCACGTCGTCGACGGCGCCGGCGGCCGCCTCGAGCTCCTGCGCGTCGACCAGCGAGTCCGCGTCGTCCTGGACGACCTCGAGCGTGGCCTCGACGTCCGGGCCGGTGAGGACCAGGTGCTCGTCGGGCACCAGCACCACGTCGGCCATGACCGCGAC
Organism: Nocardioides lijunqiniae; assembly: GCF_015024225.1. Classification (GTDB taxonomy): domain Bacteria; phylum Actinomycetota; class Actinomycetes; order Propionibacteriales; family Nocardioidaceae; genus Nocardioides; species Nocardioides lijunqiniae. Next base: position 163,036 of record NZ_JACJGM010000007.1, on the reverse strand, counting down.
GGGGTAGCGGCCGCCCACCAGCGACGTCTCGGGGTCGGCGGCGGACAGGTCGGCGCGGAAGCGACGCTCGCCGTCGCGCTCGGACTCCTCGTATCCGGCGTCGGCCAGGTCGTCGCCCACCTCGTCCAGGTCCAGGTCGTCGTCGGTCTTCCAGACCGTCCAGGGCACGCCGTCGGCCTCGACGCGGCCGCTGACCTCCCAGACGACGTCGGCGTCGCTGAGCGCGGCCTCGCCCATGACGCCGAGGAACGGCGTGAGCCGGGTCGAGGCTCCCGCGGCGTCCATGGCGTCGAGGTAGCGGCCGATCTCGCCGTCGTCGGCGTCGCGCTCGACCTCGACGCCCAGCCGCTCCGCCGCGGCCGCGCGGCCGACGAACGTGACCGTCGTGGCGTCCGAGGGGATCACCTCCAGCGCGTCCTCGAGGTCCGAGTCGTTGCCCGGGATCAGGCTGCAGCCGGCCAGGGACGCGACCAGCGAGGAGACCGCGACGAGGCTGAGGGCTGACACGGGGGCGCGGCGCATGGGCACCATCATTACGCTTCGAGTCATGACCGAGACGCCGCGACACCGGATGCTCCTCGTCCACGCCCACCCCGACGACGAGTCCATCGGTCAGGGCGCCACGATGGCCCAGTACGTCGCCGAGGGCCGGGGCGTCACGCTCGTCACCTGCACGGGCGGTGAGATGGGCGAGATCCTCGTGCCCGAGCTCGAGCACCTCGCGGCCGACCGCGACGACACCCTCGGCGAGCACCGCCGCGGCGAGCTGGCCGACGCCATGGCGGCGCTCGGCGTCACCGACCACCGCTACCTCGGCGGGTTCGGCACCTACCGCGACTCCGGCATGAAGTGGCACGAGGACGGCCATGCCGTCGCGGCGGACGACCTCAGCCCCAACGCCTTCTGGAGCGCCGACCTGACCGAGGCGGCGACGCACCTGGTCGAGGTGATCCGCGAGGTCCGCCCGCAGGTGCTGGTCACCTACGACGAGTTCGGCGGCTACGGCCACCCCGACCACATCCAGGCCCACCGCGTCGCGACGTACGGCGCCGCGCTGGCCGCCGTGCCGTCGTACCGGCGCGACCTCGGCGAGGCCTGGGACATCGCCAAGATCTACTGGGGCGCCATGTCCGAGACCCGGATGCGCGCCGGGCTGCGGTCGCTGCGCGACGCCGGCGACACCACGACGTTCGAGGGCATGGACCCCGATGGCAAGCTGCCGCCGTTCGTCACCAGCGACGAGAACCTCGCCGCCGCCGTCGACGCGCAGGACTTCCACGAGCAGAAGATGCGGGCGCTGGGCGCGCACAAGACGCAGATCACCACCGACGGCCCGTTCTTCGCGCTGTCCAACAACGTCGGCTCGACCGCGTGGGGGATCGAGTACTACCGGCTCGCCAAGGGCACCCGCGGCGAGCTGGGCGAGGACGGTCTCGAGACCGACCTCTTCGCCGGCGTCTGAGACGTGAGGGCCCTCGTCGCGCTCGGCCTGCTCGTCCTCGGCGCGGCGACGGGGCTGGCGACGGTCGTGCTCCACTCGGCCTGGTGGGGCCTGATGCTGGGCGTGGCGGCGACCGCGGCGTCGTTGGCCGCCCTGCCCCCCGGGTGGTGGGCGCGGACGGCGTTCGGGCTGGCCTGGGCGGTCACCGTGGGCTACTTCTCGGTGCGCCTCGGCGAGGGCGACTACCTGGTCTCCGCGAACCTCCCCGGCTACCTGCTGCTGGGCGGGGCGCTGGTGGTCCTGACGGTGTCGCTGGCGACGCTGCCTCGCCCTGGACGGGCAGATGCCGGGAAAGGCCCGTCGGCTTCATAGGATGCGGACGTGACCCTGTGGGACGAGAAGAGCGCGACCGAGTCCGAGCCGCGCCGCGAGCGTGAGGGCGGACGACTCGTCTTCTTCCTCGTCGTCGCCCTGGTCCTGCTGCTGGCCGGTGGCTACACCGCCGCTTACCTTGTCGCCGGCGACAAGGTCCCGCGTGGCACCACCGTCGCGGGCGTCGACATCGGCGGCCGCACCCAGGCCGAGGCCTCGGAGGCGCTGGAGGCCGGGCTGGCCGACCGCATCGACGCGCCCATCGACGTCACCGTCGGCGACCGGACCGAGGCCGTCACCCCGCAGGACGCGGGCCTCACGGTCGACTACGACGCCTCCGTCCAGGCCGCGGGCGGCGAGCAGAGCTGGGAGCCGCAGCGGCTCTGGGACTACTACACCGGCGGCGACGACCTCGACGCCGTCGTCGAGGTCGACGACACCGCCATGGACAGCCTGCTGGAGCGACTCGGCACCGACCTGGGCTCGGAGCCCAAGGACGGTGCGGTCTCCTTCGAGCAGGGCGAGATCGTGGTCACCGACCCGGTCGACGGCGAGGCGATCGACCCCGACGCCGCCCGCGAGGCGCTCGTGGCGGCGTACCTCTCCGACGACGCGGACGACGTGGCCGAGCTGTCCCTCTCCACCGCGAAGCCCGACATCGACGAGGCCGACGTGCAGGCCGCGCTCGACGGGTTCGCCAACCCGGCGCTGTCGGGCCCGGTGACGCTGGTGTTCGGCAAGTCCCCGGTCCGCCTGCAGCCCCGCGACTTCGCGCCGGTGCTGGGCATGAAGGCCGAGGGCGGCGAGCTGGTGCCCGAGCTCGACACCGACCGGCTCACGGCCCTGGTCGCCGACGCCGTCGGCCGCGCCGGTGCGCCCGTGGACGCGTCGTTCGAGGTCGTCGGCGGCAAGCCGCGGGTGGTGCCGGCCAAGCCGGGCGTCACCTACGAGCCCGCCGACGTCACCGACGCCTTCCTCACCCTCGTGACCGAGACCGAGGGCGAGCGGCGGATGAAGGTCGAGGCCACGGTCGACGAGCCCGAGATCACCACCAAGGAGGCCCGCGCGCTGAACATCAAGGAGCGCGTGTCGACCTTCACGACGAACTACCCCTACGCGGAGTACCGCAACATCAACATCGGCCGCGCCGCCGAGCTGGTCGACGGCACCGTGCTGCAGCCGGGCGACACGTTCTCCCTCAACGACGTGGTGGGGGAGCGGACCCGCGAGAACGGCTTCACCGAGGGCTTCATCATCAGCAACGGCATCTTCAAGGAGGACCTCGGCGGCGGCGTCTCGCAGATGGCGACGACGGTGTTCAACGCGATGTTCTTCGCCGGGCTCAAGGACATCGAGCACAAGCCGCACTCGTTCTACATCGACCGCTACCCGGTGGGCCGCGAGGCCACGGTGGCCTGGGGCGCCGTCGACCTGCGGTTCCAGAACGACACGCCCCACGGCGTGCTCATCAAGGCCAACGTCGACCCGGCCGGCCCCGGCACGCAGGGCGTGGTGACGGTCTCGATGTACTCCACCAAGGTCTGGGACATCACCACCAAGACCAGTGGTCGCTACGCGTCGGTCCCGCCGAAGACCCGCACGCTCGACACGCCCGACTGCTACCCCAACACCGGCTACTCCGGCTTCCAGGTCGACGTCTGGCGCTACTTCAAGAAGCCGGGCTCCTCCGCGCTGGACCACGAGGAGAAGTTCCACACCGTCTACACGCCGTCCGACACCGTCATCTGCAAGCCGCCGCCGAAGCCCAAGCCGGGGCGCTGAGCCCCGGCTGACGCGCTAACGCCCCGCGGTCGCCGCGAGGTAGCGGTAGCGGTGGTGCTCGCGGAACCCCAGGCGGGCGTAGAGCGCGAGCGCCGGCTCGTTGTCGCCGAGCACCTGCAGGTAGGCCGTCGTCGCACCACGCTCCGCGCCCCAGTCGAGCAGCTCGGCCATGATCGCCAGGCCCAGGCCGCGACGGCGGTGCTCGGGATCGACCTCGATGGTGCGGAAGCCCACCCAGTCGCGGTCGTACGCCGCCACGCCGCCCCCAATGCGCTCGCCGGTGTCGAGCAGCAGCCGGGCGGTGGCCTGGTCGCCCACGACGTCGAGCTCGACCCGGACCCCCGCGTCTGGGACGGCGCGGGTCGAGGCCGCGAGCGCGCGCAAGGCCTGGCTGACCGAGGTGAGCTGGAAGACGGTGTCGGCGTCGTGGCTCTCGAGGGCCCAGCCGTGGCCCCGGAAGAGCTCGTCCTCGGCCGAGCCCGGCAGCACCGCCGCGATCGGGCGCCCGGTCGTGGCGGCGTAGTGGGCCACCACCTGCTCGTAGGCCTCCGGCACGCCCGCCGGCTCGAAGGCCAGCACCGAGTTGGCCCGGCGCGCCGTGGCCGTGGGGGAGTGGCGCAGCACCCAGCCGCCGAGGGGGCGGGTCCGGAGGTCGGCGAACAACGAGAAGCCGCGCTCCTGGGCCTCCCGGGCGGGCACGCGCTGGCGCACCGACGGCCGGGGCGGCACCGGCTTGCCGGAGACGATGTCGGCGATCGGGATGCGCACCGGCTCGCCGGACTCGGGGCGGACCACGCAGGTGCCGTCGCCCCAGGCCGTGCAGACCCCGAGCAGGTCGGTCAGCGCCGGCCCGCCGGAGGGCCCGGTCTCGCCGCGGACCACTCGGCGGACCACGATCCGCTGCCCCACGACGTGGGGCCCGAGCGTGTGCCGGCCCGTCTCCTCCAGGGCTGCTGCCTCGCCCACATGGTGGGGTTCCCGCGCGTCGACCACACCGGGATACTAGGCTGAGGCTGCTCTCGCACACCCGCACCAACCGTCCTGAGGAGGACCCGGTGACCTACGTCATCTCCCAGCCCTGCGTCGACCTCAAGGACCGTGCCTGCGTCGACGAGTGCCCCGTCGACTGCATCTACGAGGGCAAGCGGATGCTCTACATCCACCCCGACGAGTGCGTCGACTGCGGTGCCTGCGAGCCGGTCTGCCCCGTCGAGGCGATCTTCTACGAGGACGACGTGCCGGAGCAGTGGAAGGACTACTACACCGCCAACGTCGGGTTCTTCGACGACCTCGGCTCGCCCGGTGGCGCCGCCAAGATGGGGGAGATCGACAAGGACCACCCGCTCGTCTCCGCGCTGCCTCCGCAAGAGCACGACGAGTGACAGCCGGTGGTTGAGGAGGTCGCGCAGCGACCGTCTCGAGCCCCCCGGACGCAGGTCAGCACCCGGCTCCCCGACTTCCCGTGGGACCACCTCACGCAGTACGCCGCGCAGGCGCGCGCACACGCTGACGGCATCGTCGACCTGTCGGTCGGCACGCCCGTCGACCCCACCCCGCAGGTCGTGCAGCAGGCGCTGCGGGACGCGGCCGACTCGCCGGGCTACCCGACGACGCTGGGGCTGCCCGCGACGCGGCAGGCCTGCCTGGACTGGCTCGCCCGACGCCACGGCGTCACCGGGCTCGGGCTGGACCAGGTGCTCCCGGTCGTCGGCTCCAAGGAGCTCATCGGCTCCATGCCGGTGCACCTCGGGCTCGGGCCCGGCGACCTGATCGTCCACCCCGAGCTCGCCTACCCCACCTACGAGGTCGGCGCAGCCCTGGCGGGCGCTCGCGCGGTGGCCACCGACTCGCTCACGTCGCTGGGGCCGGAGGTGCCGGCCCTGCTGTGGCTCAACTCACCGTCGAACCCCACCGGCCGGGTACTGCCCCTCGAGCACCTGCGCAAGGTCGTCGACTGGTGCCGCCAGCGCGGCACGATCCTGGTCTCGGACGAGTGCTACCTCGAGTGCGCGTGGGAGTCCTCGCCGATGTCGGTGCTGCACCCCGACGTCTGTGGCGGCTCCACCGAGGGGATCCTCAGCGTCCACTCGCTGTCGAAGCGCTCCAACCTCGCGGGCTACCGGTGCGCCTTCGTGGCCGGTGACCCCGCGCTGGTCGGCGAGCTGCTCGCCGTGCGCAAGAACCTCGGGCTGATGATGCCCGGACCCCAGCAGCGTGCGATGGCCGCCGCGCTCGACGACGACGAGCACGTGGCCGAGCAGCACGCGCGCTACGCCGCCCGCCGGTCCGCCCTCCGCTCGGCGCTCGAGGGCGTGGGCTTCCGCATCGACCACTCCGAGGCGTCCCTCTACCTCTGGGCGCGGCGTCAGACGGACGCGGGCGACGAGGACTGCTGGGACACCGTCGCCTGGCTGGCCGAGCGCGGCATCCTGGTCGCTCCCGGCGCGTTCTACGGCGCGGCGGGCGCGCGGCACGTCCGGGTGGCCTTCACCGCCACCGACGAGCGGGTCGCGGCCGCCGTGTCCCGCCTGGGTGGCTGAGCCCCACCCGACCCTCGCTGGGCGCCGTCGCTACTCGAAGACGTCGACGTGCACGTGGTCGCGGTGCTCGAGGATCTTGCGGTCCCCGCTGCGGGCGGGCGGGTCGTAGTCGCGCCAGCCCTCGTCGGAGCCGGCCTTCCAGATCCGGGCGTCGAAGATGACCGTCTGCACGTCGAGCCGCTGCGCCTGCGCCACGAGGTAGTGCGCGATGGCCCACCCGCGCTTCTTGTTGTCGGCGTTGATCGGCCGCACGAAGATGTCGACGGCCCGGCCGTCGTAGTGCGTGGAGCCCTTCATGTGCCCGTCGCGCACGCCGCCGGGGGCGAAGCCGCCCAGCGGCACGTCGCCGAAGACGCTGGCGACCTCCTCGCGGACGGTGTCGGCACGGGCCGTGAGCCCGGTCTCGAGCAGCGCCGGGTCGGTGTCGTCGCTGTCGTCGTCGATGTCGCAGGTGAAGGCACGCCGGGAGTTGCCGGTCAGCGCCGAGGCGAGCGCCCGTGCGTCGGCCTCGTGGTCGGCGTAGGCGTCGGGGAAGCCCGAGCGCTGCACCTCCTGGGCGGCGTCGGTGATCTCCAGCCGCTCGTAGCCGTCGACCTCGACCAGCCCGTCGTAGAAGGCGTTGGTGGAGTAGACCGGGTCGAGGATCTCCTCGACGCTGCCCCAGCCCTGCGAGGGGCGCTGCTGGAAGAGCCCCACGGAGTCGCGGTCGCCGTAGTCGAGGTTGTAGAGGTCGGACTCCTGGTAGGCCGTGGCCAGCGCGATCGACGCCGCGCGGGCGGGCAGCCCGCGGCGCACCGAGATGGCGGTGATCAGCGCGGCGTTCTCCGCCTGCTCGACCTCGAGCTCGACGGTGTGCCCGTCGACCGTGGCGGTGCAGGTGTCCGCCGATCCGCCGATCCCGAGGGGGTCGCCGTCGTGCAGCACGCCGTAGCCGACGGCGGCCACCACGCCCACCGCCGCGAGTCCCACGACCGCCGCTGCTCGTCCCATGCGCCCCATTGTCCTGGGGCGTGCCAACTCGCCGGGCAGGGCGCCCGTCGAGCGCGTCCGGGGACCGTCGCCACCGCCGTCACGGCCGAGCTCCCCGCAAGAAACTCACGCTTCCGGCATGAAGCTTCGTGCGGGAAGCACGAGTTTCACCGGGTACCCGGTGAAACTCACGGACCGGCGGGCCTCAGTTGGCGTGCAGGTCGGCGTTGAGGACGATGCCGTCGCCGTGCCACGGCACGGCCTCGATGGCGCCGGACACGGAGTTGCGGCGGAAGAGCACGTTGCTGGCGCCGGAGAGCTCGAGGGCCTTGACCACCTTGGGCTTGCCCTCGATGTCCTTCATGGTGACCTTGGTGCCGGCGGTGACGTAGCAGCCGGCCTCCACGACGCAGTCGTCGCCGAGGGAGATGCCCAGGCCGGCGTTGGCGCCGAGCAGGCAGCGCTCGCCGATCGAGATGACCTGCTTGCCGCCGCCCGAGAGCGTGCCCATGATCGAGGCGCCGCCGCCGACGTCGGAGCCGTCGCCGACCACCACGCCGGCCGAGATGCGGCCCTCGACCATGGACGCGCCCAGCGTGCCGGCGTTGTAGTTGACGAAGCCCTCGTGCATGACGGTGGTGCCCTCGGCGAGGTGGGCGCCCAGGCGCACCCGGTCGGCGTCGGCGATGCGGACGCCGGAGGGGATCACGTAGTCGACCAGGCGGGGGAACTTGTCGATGCCGAAGACGGTGACGTGCTGGCCGGTCGCCCGCAGCCGGGCCCGGGTCTCCTCGAAGCCGGCGACGGCGCAGGGCCCGGCCGAGGTCCACACCACGTTGGTGAGCAGACCGAAGATGCCGTCCATGGAGATCGAGTGCGGCGTCGCGAGCCGGGTCGAGAGCAGGTGCAGGCGCAGCCAGGCGTCCTCCGTGCTGGCCGGGGCCGCGGCCAGGTCGGCGATCTCGACGAGACGCACCTCGCGCCGTACGCCGCGCGCGTCGTCGGTGCCCTCGAGCGCGGTCAGGCTCGCGGGCGCCTCGTCGCCGGTGGCGACGCCGAGCGCCGGCGCGGGGAACCACACGTCGAGCACCGCCCCCTGGGCGTCGAGGGTGGCGAGGCCGTGGCCGTGGGCAGTCGTCGCGTCACTCACGGCCACCAGCCTAGGGGCCGTCGCGTCGTGGGCGGCGGCGCGTCCGGGTCGACGCCGGTGGCCTGGAGCCGCCGCCGCGCCCGGACGTTCAGGACGACGACGGGCACCAGCGCGGCGAGCGCGGCGCGCCCGAGCCACGCCACCGCGTAGCGGCCCTCGTCCGGCTCGCTGACGCCGAGCAGCAGGAGCAGGCCCCGGGTGAGGAGGCCGCCGCGCCCGCCGACGGGGTCGATCGTCACCACGCAGACCGCCAGGGTCACGATCAGCAGGAGCAGCGCGCTGAGCAGCACGGCGTAGCGGGCGTCCGGCTCGCCGCGCAGCGCCGCCCGCGAGCGCGTGGCGATCGTGCCGATCGGGCCGATCACGAGGGCGAAGACCAGGACGGCGAGCAGGAACGCGCCGAGCCCCAGGGCCAGCACCAGCAGGGCGACCACGCCGAACCAGGACCGGTCCGGGTCCTGGCCCTCCTCCAGCGTCGCCGGGAACAGCAGGAACCCGACCAGGAGCTGGATCAGCACGGCGCTGACGGCGGGCACGAGGGCCGCCGACATCCGGGACGGGAAGCGGCGCGGGTCGAGGCAGTCGGCCGAGGCGAACAGGACCAGCCCCATCGCCGCGTCGGCCGCCAGCAGCGTGAAGATCGGCCGGTCGTAGGTCTCCTGGGAGCCGGTCCGCGCGAGCAGCCACAGCCCGTAGCAGGCCACGAGCAGGCAGCCGAGCCACAGCAGCCAGCGCAGGAGCCGGGGTCCTCGGGAGGTCACCGGCACACCCTAGGTGTGGCGAACAGGGTGTCCATGCGGCCGATCCCGGGTTACCTTCGGTCCCACGCCCCACGGCCTCGGAGGTCCCTATGCGCGTCGCTGTCCTGACTGCCGGTCTCGCGATGCTCGCCGGCGGGCTGGTCGCCCCGGCCGAGGCGGCCGAAGCCACGCGGGCCGTGACGCAGGACGACCGGTCGGCGAGCGCGTTCTCGTCACCGAGACTGCGCGCCGCGCCGGCCTCCCGCGTCCCCCTGGACGCTCGGGTCGGCAACCTGACCGTCCGCCCCGACGGGCCCCTGGGCAGCGGCGCTCGCCGGCTCACCTCCGCCTCGGTGCGTCAGGACCTCCTCCGCGACCGCGTCAGCGCCACCGTCGTGCTGGACGCCGAGCCCACCGGCATCGGCACGGAGTCCTACCTCACGGTCGCCTTCGGTCACGTGGCCGACAGCACCTGCTACGGCGACCTGCAGCTCACCACCATCACGTGGGGCACGATGGCTGCCGGCTTCTCGCGAGCCGGGCGCACGATCACGATGAGCATCGCCGACGACCAGGCCGGCTACGAGACCTGGGACTGCGCCTTCGCCGTGCTGGACCTCGACACCAACCTGCCGCCCGACGACAACACCGTGCGGTCCGTGCTGCTGGGGGGTCTGGTGGACGTCCCGGCGCGCCCCCAGCTGTCGCTGGGCGCTCCGGAGGTCCTCGACCGCCCGGTCCGCCGGCTCCCGCTGGTCCGCGGCAACTGGACCGCGGTCACGGTGCCGGTCGTCAACCGCGGCCGGGTCGATGCCACCGGCGTGCGGGTGACCGGCGCGGGGAGGGGACTGCGGGTGAGGGGCGCGCGGATCGAGAGGGTCTACGAGACCGGCAGCTCGAGTGCGCGGATCCAGGTCCGACGGACGAGCGCCAGGACGGGCCCGCTCCGGCTGACCGTCACGTCGGTCGACGCTCCGTCCGCCCGCCGCGCCGTGCGCACGAGGCCGGTGCGAGCCGCCGCACGTCCGGCCCCCGGGAAGTACGCCAACCGGAGCGGCACCATCACCTTCCGGGTCACCTCGGGCCGCCGGCTCACCGGCTTCCGGAGCTACACCCGCACGCAGTGCGGCGGCTACCCCGACGGCTTCCCGACGTACACGATGAACACCTACAGCTTCCCGAGATCGAGGATCGGCCTCGACGGGGTGGTCGACCGCACGCAGCGCGCCCGGCTGTACGGCGTCACCCTGCAGGTCAAGATCGCCGGGCGACGGGCCACCAGCGGGCGCTTCACCTACTCCGGCCCCGACCGCTGCTTCGCGGTGGACACGTTCACCGCGAGGCGGGTGGGCCGCTGAGCGGGATCAGTCGTCGCGCTCGGTGCCGATGACCTCGCCGGTCGTCGCGTCGACGGTGACGGTCAGCTCGTCGGGGGTGTCCTCGCCGAGCTGGACGTCCCAGGTCGCGCGGCCGGCGTCCAGGTCGAGGTCGACGCCGGTCACCACCGCTCCCGGGTTGGACGACTGGGCGGCCGCGACGGCGGCGGCGTGGTCGACGGTGGCGTCCTTCAGCAGCTGCCGGCGCTCGGCCAGGTCGTCGGCCTCGTCGGCGCCGCTGTCGTCCGGGTCGGTCACGGGGCCGCGGGCGACGGTCCCGTCGGCCGCGACGGCCACCTCGCTCTCGGTGCCGTCGGCGGCCACGAGGGTGACCTCCCACCCGGTCGGCTCGGCGTCGACGGAGAAGACCGTGGCGCCCGAGACCTCGCCCAGTGCGGTCGTCGCGGCCGCCAGGAGGCCGTCGGTGTCGCCGGCGGGCTGGGACGTCGAGCCCGCCTGGTCGTCCTGGGGCGTCTCGTCCGCGGGGGAGGCGGTGCCGGAGGCGGGGGCGTCGTCGGAGCGGGTGTCGGTGTCCGTGTCGTCGTCACCACCGCAGGCGACGAGGGTGAGGGCGAGCGGTGCCGCCACGAGGGCGGCGCTGAGGCGCGTGCGGCGGGTGCGGCGGACAGACATGGGATCTCCTGTGGTCGGGGTGGGCACGGTCGTGCCGGGACGGTGACACCAACCTCCGCCACGGGCCGCTAACGGCGCGTCAACCGAACATCAAGGGCAGGCAAAGGCCTGCCGGGCCGGGCGGGGAAGAATGGCGCCATGTCGCGGCCGGTGTGGGTGCTCCACGAGCACGAGCAGCCGCGCCACCACTTCGACCTGCGGCTCGAGCAGGACGGCACGCTGCGCTCATGGGCGGTCCCCAAGGGGCTGCCCATTGACAGCCGCCACGACCGGCTGGCGGTGGCCGTGCCCGACCACGACCTGGACCATGCGACGTACACCGACGAGCACAAGTCCATCGCCGACCACGGCTGGTGGGAGCTCGTGGACCGCAACGAGCGCCGGTTCGTCTTCGACCTCCACGGCACAGCCTTCGTCCGCCGCTACGCGCTGATCGACACCGGCCGCGACTGGCTGCTCCACCTGGTCAAGGACCAGCCGGGTGAGCCGAGTCAGTCGGGGAGGAACACCTCGTCGACCGGCACCTCGAAGAGCCGGCCGATCCGGAAGGCGAGCGAGAGCCGGGGGTCGAAGTGACCCTTCTCGATCGAGATCACGGTCTGGCGCGACACCCCCAGGGCCTCGGCGCACTCGCCCTGCGACAGCCCGGCCTGCTCGCGCAGCACCCGGAGCCGGTTCTGCATCAGCCCTCCCGACGACCGAGGAGCACCAGCCGCAGGCTCATGTCCACCAGTCCGAGCGCCACGAAGACCCACACCGGCACGGACTGGGTGTCGAGGACCGAGGTGACCACGGTCGCCAGGCTCATGGCGACGATCGTGTCGTAGAAGGCGCCGCTGCTGGCGCGGGTCGTCCACTGGGACTCGATGGAGTCCTCGTCGCGCTCGGGGTACGGCGTGCGGTCGAGCAGGAGGGCCACGAGCGCCGTCACGAACGGCAGCGTCAGCAGGGCGAACACCGCGAACGTGATGCCGTCCGAGGCGTCGTCGCGCGCCCAGGCCGCCACGGCGCCGACGGCCGCGGCCGCGACGAGCCCGCAGCCGACGGCGATCGCCAGGCGGGTGGGGGCGGGAAGGTCGGTCCGGGTCGCGCTCATGGGGCACCTCTCGATGTATGACTTCTTTGACATCACCCTGCGACGCGGACCCGACCGATGTCAAGTTTCTCAGACATCCCGCCCAGCCGGGTCGCGACGGCGGGGCGAGCGGCGAGCGGCGAGCTCCGTGGCCGCCGAGCCCGGTCGGACGCGCACGTGCGCGAGCTCGAGGCGCAGCGCATGGTCACGGACCCGGATCACCCGTCGCCGGCCGACGACGTGCTGCGCGACCTGCCGCACCTGCGCCTCGACAACCGCGCCCTCAGCCCGGGGCAGGCCGCCGAGCGGATCCTCTCCTGGCTGGAGGAGGCAACCGATTCGCACGCCGCGCCGGGGCCGCCGTAGGCTGGGCCCACAGGCGTTCGAGCCGTCATCAGCGGCGAGCCTCCGGAAGAACAGCACGCGAGTGCCCAGCTCGAGTGCGCAGTAGAGCCGGACGGGTAGGCCCGTCACAGCCGTGAACGAAGCGGTCGTCCCGGAGACGGGGCGGCAAGCGAGGTGGTACCGCGGCCCAGCAGTCAGGGCGTCGTCCTCGTGGCAGCAGCCCGAGCCGACCGACGTACCAGCAGGAGCGAACCATGGCCTATCCGAAGGTCTCCACCACCGGCGACGGTGTCCCCTCGAGCCCGAAGTTCCCCGCGATCGAGGAGCGGGTGCTCGCCTACTGGGATGCCGACGGCACCTTCCAGGCCAGCATCGACCAGCGCGACGCGGGTCAGGACGGCGCCAACGAGTTCGTCTTCTACGACGGTCCGCCGTTCGCCAACGGGCTGCCGCACTACGGCCACCTGCTGACCGGCTACGTCAAGGACCTGATCCCGCGCTACCAGACGATGCGCGGGCGCAAGGTCGAGCGCCGCTTCGGCTGGGACACCCACGGGCTGCCGGCCGAGCTGGAGGCGATGCGCCTCAACGGCATCAAGACCACCGACGAGATCGTCGAGATGGGCATCGACAAGTTCAACGAGGCCTGTCGCGAGTCGGTCATGAAGTACACCGGCGAGTGGCGCGAGTACGTCACCCGCCAGGCGCGCTGGGTCGACTTCGACCACGACTACCGCACCATGAACCCCGACTACATGGAGTCGGTCATGTGGGCGTTCAAGCAGCTGCACGAGAAGGGCCTCATCTACGAGGGCTTCCGGGTGCTGCCCTACTGCTGGAACGACGAGACGCCGCTGTCCAACCACGAGCTGCGCATGGACGACGACGTCTACCAGAACCGGCAGGACCCGGCCGTGACCGTCGGCTACGACGTCACCACCCCGGGTGACTTCCTCGGCGTCAAGGTCCTCGTCTGGACCACGACGCCGTGGACGCTGCCCTCCAACCTCGCGGTGATGGTCGGCGCCGACATCGACTACGTCGTCGTCCAGGTCGAGGGGACGCGCTACCTGCTGGCCGAGGCCCGCGTGGCGTCGTACGCCCGCGAGCTGGGCGAGGACCCCGAGGTCACCTGGCGCGGCAAGGGCGAGGAGCTCGTCGGGCTCACCTACACCCCGCCGTTCAGCTACTACGCCGGGCACGACAACGCGTTCCGCGTGGTGCCGGCGGAGTTCGTGACGACCACCGACGGCACCGGGCTCGTGCACACCGCCGGCGCGTTCGGCGAGGACGACAAGGTCGTCACCGACCGCGAGGGCATCGAGGCCGTCATGCCGGTCGGCAAGGACGGGAGGTTCACCTTCCCCGTCGTCGACTACGAGGGCCTGCTGGTCTTCGACGCCAACCTGCAGATCATCGACCACCTCAAGGCCGCGACAGCGGGCTCGGGAGAGACCGGCGCGGTCTCGCCGGGCACGGTGCTGCTGCGCCGCGAGACCTACGACCACTCCTACCCGCACTGCTGGCGCTGCCGCGAGCCGCTGATCTACAAGGGCGTCTCGTCGTGGTTCGTCGAGGTGACCGCGGTCAAGCAGCGGATGCTCGAGCTCAACCAGGAGATCCGCTGGGTGCCCGACCACATCCAGGACGGCCAGTTCGGCAAGTGGCTGGAGAACGCCCGCGACTGGTCGATCACCCGCAACCGCTTCTGGGGCTCGCCGGTCCCGGTGTGGAAGAGCGACGACCCGGCGTACCCGCGCCTGGACGTCTACGGCAGCTTCGAGGAGATCGAGCGCGACTTCGGGCGCCTGCCCGGCAAGGGCGACGGCGTGCCGGACCTGCACCGGCCCTACGTCGACGAGCTCGTGCGCCCCAACCCCGACGACCCGACGGGCAAGTCGCTGATGCGCCGCGTGAGCGACGTGCTCGACGTGTGGTTCGACTCGGGCTCGATGCCGTTCGCCCAGGTCCACTACCCGTTCGAGAACGCCGAGTGGTTCGACGGTCCCGACTCGTCCGGCTCCGCCGGGGGGCACTTCCCCGGCGACTTCATCGTCGAGTACATCGGCCAGACCCGCGGCTGGTTCTACACGCTGCACGTGCTGGCGACCGCGATCTTCGACCGGCCGGCGTTCAGCTCCTGCATCAGCCACGGCATCGTGCTCGGCTCCGACGGCAACAAGATGTCGAAGTCGCTGCGCAACTACCCCGACGTCACCGAGGTCTTCGACCGCGACGGCGCCGACGCGATGCGGTGGTTCCTGATGTCGTCGCCGATCCTGCGCGGCGGCAACCTGATCGTCACCGAGCAGGGCATCCGCGACTCGGTGCGCCAGGTGATGATCCCCCTGTGGAACAGCTGGTACTTCTTCCAGATGTACGCCAACGCCGCGGGCGGCGGGCAGGGCCACGAGGCGCAGTGGTCGACGTCGTCCACGGACCCGCTCGACCGCTACCTGCTGGCCAAGTGCCGTCAGTACGTCGAGCAGATGACGCGTCAGATGGACGACTACGCCGTCGCCGACGCGTGCGACTCGACGCGGTCGTTCCTGGACGTGCTGACCAACTGGTACATCCGGCGCTCGCGCGACCGCTTCTGGGGTGACAGCACCGAGGCGTTCGACACGCTCTACACCGTGCTCGAGGTCGTCTGCCGGGTCACGGCCCCGCTGCTGCCGCTGACCACGGAGGAGATCTGGCGCGGGCTCACCGGCGAGCGCTCGGTGCACCTCGCCGACTGGCCCGACGCCTCCGCGCTCCCGGCCGACGACGCGCTCGTGGCCGCGATGGACCAGGTGCGCGAGGTCTGCTCGGCGACGTCGGCCCTGCGCAAGGCCGGCAGCCTGCGCAACCGGCTGCCGCTGGCGACGCTGACCGTGGTCGTCGACGACCCCGCCGCGCTCGCCGGCTTCGAGGGGATCGTCGCCGACGAGGTCAACGTCAAGCAGGTGCGCCTGCTCGCGGCCGACTCGTCCGAGGCGGCGTCGTACGGCGTGGAGCGACGGCTGACCGTCAACGCCCGCGCGGCCGGACCGCGGCTCGGCAAGGACGTGCAGCGGGCCATCAAGGGCTCCAAGTCCGGTGACTGGTCGGTGTCCGACGACGGCACCGTCACCTCAGGCGGCCTGGAGCTGGTGGAGGGGGAGTTCACCCTCGACACCGTCGCCGGGTCCGCCGACGCCGACACCGCGACCGGCGTGCTGCCGGGAGGCGGCTTCGTCGTCCTCGACACCGCGGTGACCGCCGAGCTCGCCGCCGAGGGTCTGGCGCGCGACCTCGTGCGCGCGGTCCAGCAGGCGCGCCGCGACGCCGGCCTCGACGTGTCGGACCGGATCTCGCTGACCGTGGCCGGCTCCGCCGAGGTGCAGGCCGCCGCCCGCGCCCACGAGCAGCTGATCACCAACGAGACCCTCGCGACGTCGTACGTCGTGGAGCAGGGGCCCGACGGCGAGCCGGTCGTGACGGTGGCCAAGGCCTAGCGGCGCCGTTTCACCAAGGTATGCAGGGAAAGCGTCACTTCCCTCGGGCTGCAGCCCGAGGGAAGTGACGTTTTGGCGACATACCTTGGTGAAACGTCAGCGCGCGAGCCCGCGGTACGCCCGCGCCGAGAGCGGCACCAGCACCGCGACCAGCACCGCGGGCCAGGCGAGCGCCAGCAGCAGCGCGTGGTCGGCGAGGACGCCGTCGGTGATGCCGGTCGGGTTGCCGAAGAGCTCGCGGCAGGCGGCCGCCGTGGCGGAGACCGGGTTCCACTGGGCGAGGAACGCCAACCAGCCCGGCATCGTCTCCGGGGCGACGAACAGGTTGGACAGGAAGCCGATCGGCCACACGAGCACCTGCACGGCGGCCATCGAGCCCTCGCCGCGGAAGGTCAGCCCGAGGTAGATCCCCAGCCACAGCATCGCGAAGCGCAGCCAGAGCAGCAGCCCGACCGCGAGCAGCGCCTGGCCGGCGCCGCCGTCGATGCGCCAGCCCACGAACAGCCCGCCCACCATCAGCACCGCCAGCGCGATCGCGGAGTTGGCGAGGTCGGCGCCCGCGCGACCCAGCGGCACGGCGACGCTGCTCATCGGCAGGGAGCGGAAGCGGTCGGTGATGCCGCGCTTGGAGTCGGTCGTGACCGCGGCCATCGTGGTCTCGATGCCGAAGAGCATGGTCAGGGCGAACATGCCGGGCAGCAGGTACGGCAGGTAGTCGCCGCCGCCGGGCAGCGCGATGGCACCGCCGAAGAGGTAGCCGAAGACCAGCAGCAGCATGATCGAGAAGGCGATGCCGAAGATCGGTCCCCACGGCTCGCGGACCCAGTGCCGCAGGTCGCGCTGGGTGACGACCCAGCTGTGCCGTGCCGTGCGAGCCAGGGTGTGGGTCGGGGTGCCGGTCATCGGTCTCCTCCGGTGCTGGGGGCGGTGGTGCTGGTGCTGGTGCTGGTGCTGGGCTCGGTGAGGTGCAGGAACACCTCGTCGAGCGTCGGTCGCCGCAGCAGGACGTCGTCGAAGGCGAGCCCCGCGGAGTCCATCGCGCGCACGGCGGCGCTCAGGGCCGCGCCCCCGCCGGCGGCGCCTGCCTCGACGCTCACCTGGTGCCGCTCGGCGTCGGCCGTCCCGCCCAGGACGGCCCGCAGTCGCTCCAGGTCGACGTCCGCGGCGGCCGTGACGATCACCCGGTCCCCGCCGAGGCGGCCCTTGAGCTCGCTCGCCGTGCCCTCGGCGATGACCCGCCCGGCCCCCATCACGGTGATCCGGTGTGCCAGCTGGTCGGCCTCGTCGAGGTACTGCGTGGTCAGGAGCACGGTCGTCCCGGCGGCGACCACGCGCCGTACGGTCTCCCAGACCTCGTGCCGCGCCCGCGGGTCGAGGCCGGTCGTCGGCTCGTCCAGGAACAGCACCCTCGGGCGCAGCACCAGGCCGCACGCGATGTCGAGCCGCCGCCGCATCCCCCCGGAGTACGTCGAGACCTTGCGGTCGGCGGCGTCGGCCAGGCCGAACGTCACGAGGAGCTCGTCGGCCCGTGCCCGGGCCTCGCCGATCGACAGGTCGTGCAGCCGGCCGAACATCACGAGGTTCTCCCGACCGTGCAGCACCTCGTCGAGGGCCGCGGCCTGGCCGACCAGGCCGATCGCCGCACGCACCCGGTGCGGCTCGCGACGTACGTCGTGCCCTGCCACGGTGGCCTCGCCGTCGTCGCAGCGGGTCAGGGTCGCGAGCGTGTGGACGGCCGTGCTCTTCCCGGCGCCGTTCGGGCCCAGGAGGGCGTGCACCGTCCCCGCCCGGACCTCGAGGTCGAAGCCGTCGAGGGCGACGGTGTCGCCGTAGCGCTTGCGCAGGCCGCGCGCGGACACGGCGGCGGTGGGACCAGGGGGTGGGGTGGTGGTGGGCATGGGGCTCCTTCTACTTCGTACGACGTACGGAGATGACGAACCGGCACACCCTAGCATTTATGCCGTACGCCGTACGAAGAAGTTAGGCTGAGGGCGTGCCCGCCGATCCCGACCCGTCCCTGAGGCTGCTGTGGCGCCACGTCGTGCCGTCCGGCGACGCGCCCACGACGCGGCGGGGACCCCAGCAGCGCCTCAGCGTCGACGAGGTCGTCGACGCGGCGATCGAGATCGCGGACCGCGACGGGCTGGGCGCGCTGTCCATGCGCCGGCTCGCCGCCGCGGTGGGGTTGGGTGCCATGACCCTCTACACCTACGTGCCGGGGCGCAACGAGCTCGTCGTCCTGATGGTCGACCAGGCGCTCGGGCGCACGGAGCTGCCCGCCCTGCCCGCCGACGACCTGCGCGGGCGGCTCGAGCTGGTTGCGCTCACCCAGTACGCCGACGTGCGGGCGCACCCGTGGCTGCTGGACGTGTCGGGCGTGCGGCCGTGGCTGGGCCCCCACATGGCCGACCGCTACGAGTGGCAGCTCTCGGCGCTCGAGGGCGTCGGCCTCGACGACCTGGAGATGGACCAGGCGGTCTCGCTCCTGGTCGGCTTCGCCAGCAACATCGCGCGCGCCGAGCACGCCGTACGCCAGGCGCAGCGCGAGTCCGGGATGACCGACCTCGAGTGGTGGCAGGCCAACGCGGAGACCCTCGGCGAGGTGATGGCCCACCGCTCCTACCCGCTCGCCGGCCGCGTGGGGCAGGCGGCCGGGGAGGCCTACCAGGCGGCGAGCGACCCGGGTCGGGAGCTGGAGTTCGGGCTGGCCCGCATCGTCGACGGCCTGCTGGCCCACCTGGACGCGAAGAACCGCTGACCCGTCGGAGGTGGTCCGACGGGCCAGCGGTGGAGGTGAGCGGCGCTGTTTCCCCAAGGTATGCAGGGACGACGTCACTTCCCTCTGTCTGCAGCCCGAGGGAAGTGACGCTCCAGCGACATACCTTGGTGAAACGTCAGCGCGTGAGCGCGATCAGCTGATCTTCACCGCGGTGAGGGTCGGGCTGCCGGCGCGCATGTTCTCGCCGACCTGCTCGCTGCAGCGCAGGGAGACGCCGACGGTGCCCGCGGCCTGGACGACCTGGGTGAACGCGACCGTCTCGGACTCGCCCGGACCGCCCTCCGCGGCCAGCGGCGTGCTCGCCTCGGCCAGCAGGGTGCTGGCGCTGACCAGACCGCAACGGTTGAAGTCGTCCGTCGGGGCGTTGTCGAGGTTCAGCAGGGTCATCGTGCCGGTCACCAGCCAGGTGCCCGCGGGAAGCGAGAGCCCGGTGATGGCGAGGCAGTTGCTGAGACCGTTGTCGGCGCAGGTGACCAGGTTGGAGTCGCCGAGGTCGCTGGTGCGCACCTCGTTCTTGGCGTCGGCGGCGAGGTCGGCGGCGCTCACGCTGCCGTTGGCGACGTCGGCGCCGGACAGGCTGTTGTCCTTGACGTCGCCGCCGGTCAGGGTGCTGTTGCGCACGTCCTTGGACGTCAGGTTGTTGTTCTTGATGTCCTTGGTCGTGACGGTGTTGTTCTTGATCTGCTTGCCGGTGATCATCTTGGCGGCCGTGGCGCCGCCGGCCATCGCGGCGACGAGCACGACGGCGACCAGGAGTGCGGCGGGGAGGGCTCGGAGGTTGCGAATCATGGTTCTGTTCCTTCTGATGAGGGCCGCACCGTTGCGGCCGATGTGAGGAGACTTGTCGAGGGGCACCCCGCACGCATGAGGGGCGGACCCTCAGTTCGGTGAGGGCTGGGGGCGGGTGGGAAGGGGTCAGCTGACCTTGACCGCGGAGACCGTCGGGCTGATCGCGCGCAGGGCCTCGCCGGGCTGCTCGGTGCACCTGACCGTCACGCCGGTGGGCTGGGTCGCGGTCACGACCTGGGTGAACGCGAGCGTCTCGCCCTCGTGCGGCGTGTTGTTGGGCGCGAGCGCGTGGGACGCGTAGCCGAGAAGCGCGTCGAGCTCGAGCAGGCCGCAGCGGTTGCCGTCGGAGGTGGGCTGTCCGTGGATGTTGTTCACCGTCAGGGTGGCGCTGACCAGCCAGGTGCCCGCCGTCAGGGGCATGTCGACGAGGGGCTCGCACCCGACGAGCTCCTGGCCTGCGCAGGACGGGACGAACGTGTTGGTGCCCACGGTCACCTTCGCCTGGTTCCTGGCGTCGGCGGCGAGGTCGGCGCCCCGGACCGAGCCGTTGGCGACGTCGACGCCGGTGACGGAGCCGTCCTGGACGTCGCCTCCGGTGAGGGACTGGTTGCGGACGTCCTGGGTGGTGAGGCTGTCGTTCCTGACGTCCTGGGTGGTGACGGTGCCGTTCTTGATCTGCTTGCCGGTGATGAGCTTGGCGGCGGTGGCGCCGCCGGCCACGGCGACGATCAGCGCGACGGCGACGAGGATGGCTGCGGGCAGCGCCCGGACGTTGCGAAGCATGGTTCTTTCCTTCGACGGGGCCGCTCCGTTGCGGCCGATGTGGCAAGCCTGCTGGTGTCGGCACCCCCGGGGCATGAGGGTCGGACCCCCAAGTTCCGGCTGGGGGGTGCCTGGGGGTGTCTGGGGGTGCCTGGGGGTGCCGGCGGGGACATGCCGCCGGCCCGCCCCGGACGGAACGGGCCGGCGCTCCTCGGAGCGGTCAGCTGACCTTGATCGAGGTCAGGCGGGGGCGCACCAGGCGCAGCGTGTCGTCGTCGCCCTCGCTGCAGCGCAGGTGCACGGGCTGCGAGGCGTCCGGCACCGTGATCACCTGCTGCAGGGTGAAGTTCTCGACCTCGCCGGGCTGGAAGTTGGGCGTGAGGACGAAGCGGGTCACGTTCAGCAGCACGCCGCCCTGGACCAGGCCGCAGGTGTTGTTGATGGCGTTGTCGGCGTCCATGTTGTCGAAGTCGCCGCTCGCGGTGACCAGCTGGGTGCCCGGCACGACCGGCACGGTGAGGAGGTTTTCGCAGGTCACCAGGGTGTTGTCGTTGCACGTCGGGACCGCGATGAGCAGGCCGTCGTGGGAGTCAGACTTGAGCGACGTGCGCGCCTGGGGGGCGAGGTCGGCCAGGGCGACGCCACCGTTGGCGAGGTCGGCGCTGCCGACGCTGCCGTTCTTGAGGTCGGTGCCGGAGACGTTGTTGTTCCTCAGGTCGGCGCTGGTGACCGTGCCGTTCTTGATCTGCTTGCCGGTGATGAGCTTGGCGGCGGTGGCGCCGCCGGCCACGGCGACGAGCAGGACGACGGCCACGACGAGCGCGGCGGGCAGGGCCCGGGTGTTGCGGAGCATGGTGCTGTCCTTTGGCTGGGGGCCGCTCCGTCGCGGCCGGTCCCGCCACACTCCTTGCGCGGCGACGCCGGGGCATGAGGGGTGATCCCTCAACTCGCGTCGCCGCAGGACGTAGGGGTCAGCCCAGACCGAGCCGTCCGGCGAGGCGGTCGAGCGAGCCCAGCACCTCCGCCTCCTCCTTGTCGGGCACTCCCCAGATCAGCTCGGTGGCGCCCTGCTCGGCCCAGGCGGCCAGGTCCGCGGGGTCCGGCCGGAAGGCGATCAGGATCCGGATCTCCGGCGCACCCTCGCGCCCCGCCTCGGCCCAGGCGGTCTTGAGCGCCTCGATCTGGCCCGAGATGTCCTGCTGGGTGGGGGTCGTCATCCAGCCGTCGGCGTGCGCGGAGATCCACGCGAACGTCTTGGGTCCGCCGCCGGCGCCGATGATCAGGGGGATGTGGGCGGCCGGCTTGGGGTAGGCCCACGACGGCCCGAACGAGACGTACTCGCCGTCGTACGACGCCTCCTCCTGCGTCCACAGTGCGCGCATCGCCTCGACGTACTCCCGCAGCACCGTGCGCCGGCGCCCGGCCGGGACGTGGTGGTCGGCGAGCTCGTCGGTGTTCCAGCCGAACCCGGCGCCGATCTCGACGCGACCGCCGGAGAGGTGGTCGAGCGTGGCGATCTGCTTGGCCAGCGTGATCGGGTCGGACTCCACGGGCAGCGCGACCGCGGTGGAGAGCCGGATCCGCGAGGTGGCCTGCGCGACCGTCGCCAGGGAGACCCATGGATCCAGCGTGCGCAGGTAGCGGTCGTCGGGCAGCGACTCGTCCCCGGTGCCGGGGTGCGCGGCCTGCCGCTTCACCGGGATGTGGGTGTGCTCGGGCACGTAGAACGTGTCGAACCCGCGCTCCTCCGCGGCCGCGCCGAGGGTGGCCGGCCGGATGCCGCGGTCGGAGGTGAACAGGACGAGTCCGTTGCGCATGGTCCGTACACTAGAACGTGTTCCAGTTTCAGGGAAGTCGCCCCGCGGGCCACCGGCCGGCACCGTCGGGCTGGTTGACTGGCGCCATGCAGCTCGACCTGACAGGCGACGTCGTCACCCTCACCCGGCAGCTCGTCGACATCGAGTCGGTGAGCCGGGACGAGCAGGCGATCGCCGACGTCGTGGAGGCGGCGCTGACGCCGCTGACCCACCTCACCGTGACCCGGCTCGGCAACACCGTCGTCGCGCGCACCGACCTCGGCCTCGGCGAGCGCGTGGTCATCGCCGGCCACCTCGACACCGTGCCCCTCAACGACAACCTCCCCAGCCGCCTCGACGAGGCCACCGGGCTGCTGCACGGGCTCGGCACCTGCGACATGAAGGGCGGCGACGCGGTCATCCTCCAGCTGGCGGCGACCGTCACAGCACCCAACCGCGACCTCACCTTCGTGCTCTACGAGGGTGAGGAGATCGACGCGGAGTACAACGGGCTGCACCTGCTGAGCCAGCGCCACCCCGAGCTCCTCGCCGCCGACTTCGCCATCCTGATGGAGCCCTCGAACGCCGTCGTCGAGGCCGGCTGCCAGGGCACGCTGCGCGTGGACGTCCGTACGACGGGCGAGCGGGCCCACTCCGCCCGCAGCTGGAAGGGCGTCAACGCCATCCACAAGGCGGCCGAGATCCTGGCCCGGCTCAACTCCTACGAGGCGCGGCTGCCGGTCATCGACGGGCTGGAGTACCACGAGGGGCTCAACGCCGTCTTCGTGCGCGGCGGCGTCGCCGGCAACGTCCTGCCCGACGAGTGCGTGGTCGAGGTCAACTTCCGCTTCGCCCCCGACCGCTCCGAGGCCGAGGCCGAGGCCTTCGTGCGCGAGTTCTTCGAGGGCTTCGAGGTGACGCTCACCGACACCTCGCCGGGCGCCCTGCCGGGCCTCGACCGTCCCGCGGCCAAGGCGTTCATCGAGGCGGTCGGCGGTGAGGTCAACCCCAAGTTCGGCTGGACCGACGTCGCCCGGTTCACCGCCCTGGGCGTCCCGGCCGTCAACTTCGGCCCCGGCGACCCGATGCTGGCGCACAAGCAGGAGGAGCACGTGGCCGTCGACCAGATCCGCAGCTGTGCGCGCGTCCTCACCGACTGGCTGGGGGGAGCGTCGTGAAGTTCAAGATGAAGGGACCGGTGATGCAGCGTCGCGATCAGGTCGACGGCACCACGACCGACCAGCGCCTGCTCGACTCGCGGGGCGCGGCCGACTGGGTGCACGCCGACCCGTGGCGCGTGCTGCGCATCCAGGCGGAGTTCGTGGAGGGCTTCGGGGCGCTCGCCGAGCTCGGGCCCGCGGTGTGCGTGTTCGGCTCCGCGCGCACGCCGGTCGACCACCCGTCGTACGCCGTGGGGGAGCAGGTCGGCCGACGGCTGGTCGAGGAGGGCTTCGCGGTCATGACCGGCGGCGGCCCCGGCGCGATGGAGGCCGCCAACAAGGGCGCCAGCGAGGCGGGCGGGCTGAGCGTCGGGCTCGGCATCGAGCTGCCCTTCGAGTCCGGCCTCAACGAGTGGGTCGACGTCGGCATCAACTTCCGGTACTTCTTCGTGCGCAAGACCATGTTCGTGAAGTACTCCCAGGGCTTCATCGTCCTGCCCGGCGGCCTCGGCACGCTCGACGAGCTGTTCGAGGCGCTGACGCTCGCCCAGACCCAGAAGGTCTCGGCCTTCCCGGTGGTCCTCATCGGTACGGCGTACTGGTCCGGGCTGATCGCCTGGCTGCGCGACACCGTGCTCGAGGACGGCAAGATCGCCCAGGCCGACCTCGACCGGCTGACGCTCACCGACGACGTCGACGAGGCGGTCGCGCTGATGACGTCCGCGAGGGCCGCAGGGTGATGTGGCTCTTCGCGGTGCTCATCGTCCTGGCGATGGGCGGCGTGGCGATGCTCGCCGCCGGCCACGGCACCCCGATGGCGGAGGTCTACGACGACCGCCCCGACGCGCTCGTCCCGGCCGACCGCCCGGTCGAGGCGCGCGACCTGCGCAGCGTGCGGTTCTCGCTCGCCTTCCGCGGTTACCGGATGTCCGAGGTCGACGCCCTGCTGGACCGGCTGGCGACCGAGCAGGAGTCGTTCGCCGACCGCGACGTCCGCGAGCGCGAGGCTCGTGGCGGCGACCCGGCCCGTTAGGGCACACTGCCGAGCGTGTCGACCGAGCAGATCATCGTCTACGTCCTGACCGCCCTGGCGGCCCTGGTCGTGGTCCTGACGCGCCTGCGGCTGGGGCGTGACGAGGGGGGCGCGGGCCGCGTCTACGTCGGACGGGCGCTGCTCACCCTGCACACCGTCTCCGGCGGGCTGGCGCTGGCGGTCTGGCTCGTCTTCCTGCTCGGCGGCGACGTCGTCAGCGAGGGCACGGAGAACCTGATCGGCATCGCGGCCCTGGCGCTGTGGTGGCTGGTGGCCCTCGCGGGCCTGCTCATCCTCGTGCGGTGGCTGCCCAGCCGCGGCCGGCACTCCGCCGGCGGCACGCAGGACACGTGGTCCGACGGTCCGGGACTGTCGGTGCTCGCACACGTCGGGATGGCGGCCGGCGTGGCGGTCTTCACCTGGGCCTACCTGAGCAGCGTGGTCTGAGGTGCGGCGCGCGACGGCCCTGATCGGCGGCGCCGGCCTCGTGGCCGCGCTGCTCGCCGGCACCCCCGGATCCAGCGGTGCCTCCCCGGCGCCCGCCGGCTCCGTCTCCTCGGCAGCGGCCGCCTCGGCACCCGCCGCCGGCCGCCCGGCCGTCGTGGGACGGCGGGTCCTGGGCACGTCGGTCCGCGGCCGCAAGATCGTCGCCTGGCGCCTCGGCGAGCCGGCCGGCCCCCGGGTCAGGACCGTCGTCCTCATCTCCACGATGCACGGCAACGAGCCGGCCACCCGCCGGATCCTGGAGTCGCTGCGCGACGGTGCGCCCGTCGAGGGGATCAACCTGTGGGTCATCCCGACGTACAACCCGGACGGGCTGGCGCGGGGGACCCGCAAGAACGCCCACGGCGTCGACCTCAACCGCAACTTCCCCTACAAGTGGGCCGATCTCGACGGCAACTACGAGTCCGGGCCCAAGCCCCGGTCCGAGCCGGAGACGCGCGCGGTCATGAGGTTCCTCCGCACGGTCCGACCCGACCGCGTGCTGAGCTTCCACCAGCCGCTGTACGCCGTCGACACCGACACCAAGAAGCCGGCGTTCGCGCGCCGGGTGGCGCGCAAGCTGCACCTGCCACGCCGCAGTCTCACCTGCGGCGGCGTCTGCCACGGCACCATGACCGGCTGGTTCAACCACCGGTTCGACGGCGCCGCGCTCACGGTGGAGTACGGCGCCCACCCGTCGCGCCGCACGATGTCGCGGGTCGCTCCGCGCCAGGTGCTCTCGATCTTCGGCGCCCGGCGACGTGTCCCGGTCGCGATCGATCCGGCCCCGACCTCGGGCTAGCGGCCCTCGAACACCGGCTTCTCCTTCGCCACGAACGCCGCCACCGCGGCCGCGTGGTCGGCGGTGGCTCCGGTGCGCTGCATCATCGCGCTCTCGAAGGCCACAGCCTCCTCGAAGGTGTGGCCCGAGGCGTAGGCGACCGACTGGCGCATGGCGCCGAGCGCGACCGTGGGGCCGGCCGCCAGGCGGGCGGCCAGGGCCCCGACCTCGGTGGCGAGCTCGTCGGCCGGGACCACGGTGGTGGCCAGGCCCAGCTCGAGCGCCTCGTCGGCCTTGATCGTGCGCGGGAAGTAGAGGAGCTCGATCGCCTTGGCCCGGCCGACGAGCTGGGGCAGGTGGTAGCTGGCGCCGGTGTCGCACGACAGCGCGACGTTCGCGAACGCGAGGTTGAAGCCGGCGGTGTCGGCGACGACGCGCAGGTCGCAGGCGAAGGCCAGGCTCGCGCCGGCTCCCGCGGCGACGCCGTTGAGCGCGGCGATGACCGGCTTCTCCATCCCGGCCAGCGCTGTGACGATCGGGTTGTAGTGGTCGTCGACGGTGCTGAAGAGCTGGTCGCTGCCGCCGTTGTGGAGCAGCTGGATGTGCTCCTTGAGGTCCTGGCCGGTGCAGAACGCCCGGCCCGTGCCGGTGAGGACGACGCAGCGCGCGGCGGGGTCGTCGGCCACGGTGCGTACCGTCTCCAGCAGGAGCACCTTGGTCGCCACGTCGAGGCTGTTCATCGCGTCGGGTCGGTTGATCGTGATCGTCGCGACGCCGTCGCTCAGCTCGAGCCGGACCGCGGAGTCGGGGGAGGTCGTCATGGCGGCAGTCTGTCAGTCGCGAGGGGCGGCGCACGAGGGCGGCGACCCCGCCCCGTCGCCGGTGCTCGTCCGGGCCGTCGCCGACGGCGTCCGGACGCGCCGGGGGGACGCGCCGACGCGGGTCGCGCAGGGCTGTGGTCCCGATCACCTGGGTGATGGGGGATAATGGTCGGTGCGTAGCGAGCACGGGGGTCCCCGGCTGCTCTTGGATCGGGAACAGGAACGAGGTGCCGCATGGCGGCAATGAAGCCGCGGACGGGTGACGGTCCGCTCGAGGTGACCAAGGAAGGGCGCGGCATCGTGATGCGCGTCCCCCTCGAAGGTGGTGGCCGACTCGTGGTCGAGCTCAACGCCGAGGAGGCCGGAGCCCTGGGCGAGGCACTCAAGAACGTCGTCGGGTGACCGACACGTCCACCGCTCTGTCCTTCCCCAGCCAGGTCTCGCCACCGGAGTTCGCGATCAGCGGGCTCCGGCCCCACGTGATCCTCGGGGTGGACGTCGTCGCCCTGCCGGTGCTGCCGGAGGACGAGGCCGGCGGCGCCGTGCTCCTCGGGCCCGGCGGCGCCGAGCTCGGCGAGGCACTGGGCCTGGACCTGGTCGGCGTGCTGGAGGCGGGTCGCGCCACCGGCGCCGCGGGCGAGGTCGTGGCGCTGCCGGTGCCCTCCGGCGCCCCCGACAACTCCGGTCTGCGGCTGGTCCTGCTGGTCGGGGTCGGGGCGCAGCGACCGGTCGACTTCCGGCGGGCCGGGGCGGCTCTGGCGCGGGCGGCGCACGACCGTCACGCCGTGGCCACCACCATCGCCGCACTCGACCCCGAGGCCGGGCTCGAGGCCTTCGTGGTCGGGGTCATGCTCGGGTCGTTCGCCTTCCACTGGCGCTCGACGCCTCCGGAGACCGTGCCCGTGCCCCGGGTGGTGCTGGCCGACCTCGACGAGAGCGCGTCCCAGCGCGCGACCCTCGGTCGCGCCCTGGCCGCCGGCGGTGCCGGCTGGCGCTCCCGCACCCTCGCGTCGGTGCCCTCCAACCTGAAGAACCCCGAGTGGCTGGCCGACCAGGCCCGCGAGATCGCGGGCGCGGCCGGACTCGACATCAGGGTCTGGGACGAGCGCGAGCTCGAGGCGGGTGGCTTCGGCGGCATCGTGGGTGTCGGCAAGGCCTCGGCGACCCCGCCGCGGCTGATCCGCCTCGACTACGCGCCTCGCAAGGCCAACCGCCGCACCCCCACCGTCGTGCTGGTCGGCAAGGGCATCACCTTCGACACCGGCGGTCTCTCGATCAAGCCCGGCGAGGCGATGGTCAACATGAAGCGCGACATGACCGGCGGCGCCGTGGTGCTCGCCACCATGGCCGCGCTGGCCGAGGTCGGCTGCCCGGTGCGCGTGGTCGGGCTCGTGGCCGCCGCCGAGAACGCCGTCTCCGGCAACGCGATGCGCCCCGGCGACGTCGTGCGTCACTACGGCGGTCGCACCAGCGAGGTCACCAACACCGACGCCGAGGGCCGCCTCGTGCTCGCCGACGCGCTGGCGTACGCCGTCGAGCAGCTGTCACCGGCCGTCATCGTCGACGTCGCCACCCTGACCGGCGCGATGAAGGTCGCGCTCGGCCAGACCGTCGGCGGCTACTTCGCCAACGACGACGCGCTGGCCACCGCGCTGGCCGAGTCCGGCGAGCAGGCGGGCGAGCAGCTGTGGCGCTTCCCGCTGCACGCCGGCTACGAGGACAAGCTGGCCTCCAAGATCGCCGACGCCGACAACGCGCCGGGCGGTCCTGGCGCCATCACCGCCGCGCTCTTCCTGCAGCACTTCGTCGGCGGCGTCCCCTGGGCGCACCTCGACATCGCGTCGGTGGGCGACGCCCCGGAGGACCGCCACGAGTGGACCAAGGGGCCGACCGGCTTCGGCGCCCGGGCGCTGCTCGCCTGGCTCGGCCGGGAGGACCCGCTGGCGGGGATCGGGTGAAGGGCCTGACGATCCGCTGGTCCCTCGAGGGCGCGCCCGACGGCGTCGTCGACCAGCTGCGCGACTTCGTCGCCGAGACCTCCCACGGCCGCTTCACCGGGATGTCCGGCCTGCACCACAAGACCTGGCGGGTGCGCGAGGGTGAGTGGTTCGAGGGCTCCTACGTCTTCGCCACCGACGAGGCCCGCGCCGCCTTCCAGGCGGAGTTCGTCGAAGGCGTCGCGGACGCCCCCGGCACCCGCATCATCGGCTCCCGGCCGGTCCTGGTCGAGCCGTGCGACATCGTCGCCGTCGCCGAGGGCTGGGACGGCTTCGAAGCCACCCCCCGCGCCTGACCCTCGCCCCCGGTGGTTGAGGTGCGAGCGCAGCGAGCCTCGACACCACCCACCGGTGGTCGAGCAGCGAGGAGCGCCAGCGACGAGCGCCTGTCGAGACCCGGTGAGCCGAACGCCGAGCTGACCCCACCGGTGGTTGAGGTGCGAGCGCAGCGAGCCTCGAAACCACCCCGCCGGTGGTCGAGCAGTGAGGAGCGTCAGCGACGAGCGCCCGTCGAGACCCCGTGAGCCTAACGCCGAGCTGAACCACGGTGGTTGAGGTGCGAGCGCCAGCGAGCCTCGAAACCACCTCGCCTGTGCGGGGCTGGTGTTGGCCCGCGCGCTAGCAGCCCGGGTCTCGGCGTCAAGGAGCTTCGCCCGCTTCGCGGCGGCTTCGCCGTCCTTGACTCCGAGCCTCTCCCGGGCTGCTGGGGCGGCGCACGGGCGGCGGCGGCTTCGCCGCGCCGCCCGCTAACAGCGCGGGCCCCGCCGATCGGTCACCTATGTCGGCAGTTCGAGCTCCGGGCGGAGGTCTTCACGCTTGGCCCAGCCAGCGCGGTGACCAACTGCCGACGCTGAGTGTCGGTAGACGCACCACCAGTCACACCAGCCTCACGGGGAGGGGTGCCGCGCATTGCGCGGGCGGCGCGGGCGAAGCCCGTGTCGCCCCGTGCGCCGTCAAGCCGGTCGAGAGAGGCTCCGGGTCAAGGACGCCCGAAGGGCGCCGCGAAGCGGGCGCCGCAGGCGATCCTTGACGCGGAGACGCGACCGGCTATGCGCGCGGCACCCCAGCTCGGCCCGAGGAGGCAGCCAGAGGTGCGGGGGTCTCGACGGACGCTCGTCGCTGGCGCTCCTCACTGCTCGACCACCGGTGGAGTGCGGCGATGTGGTTTCGAGGCTCGCTGGCGCTCGCACCTCAACCACCGAACCGCACCGGATGGGTGCGGCGATGTGGTTTCGAGGCTCGCTGCGCTCGCACCTCAACCACCGGACACCGGCGTGGGGTAGAGGCTCGCCTACTCCGTCTCGGCGAGCCATTCCTTCTTGGCGACGAGCAGGCCGTCGCCGACGGGCAGCAGGACGGAGACCAGGCCCTCGTGCTCGATGACGGCGCGGCCGAGGTCGCGGATGGTGACGGTCTCCTCGTCGCGCTGGGCCGGGTCGGCGACCCGGTCGTGCCACAGGGCGTTGTCGAAGACGACGACGCCGCCGGGACGCAGCAGGCGCAGCGCCTCGGTGAGGTAGGCGGCGTACTCGGCCTTGTCGCCGTCGCAGAACACCAGGTCGTAGTGGCCGTCGGTGAGGCGCGGCAGGACGTCGAGGGCGGCGCCGGCGATCGTGCGGACCCGCTGGCTGGGGATGCCGGCGTCGGCGAAGGTCTCGCGGGCCAGGCGCTGGTGCTCGGCCTCGATGTCGACGCTGGTGAGGACGCCGTCGGAGCGCATCCCGCGCAGGAGCCAGATGCCGGAGACGCCGGTGCCGGTGCCGATCTCGACGACGGCGCGGGCGTCGATGGCCGAGGCGAGGAAGCGCAGGGCGGCTCCGCCGCCGGAGCCGATCGGCGCCACGCCGACCTCCTCGGCGCGCGCCCGGGCGGCGGCGAGCACCTCGTCCTCGGGGACGAAGGACTCGGCGTAGGTCCAGCTCGCGGGCTTGATCGGGGTGGGAATGACGTCCTCCTGGTGGGCGGGTCTCGGAGGCGTCCACCGTATCGCCACCGGGGCCCGCCGCGACGGACGCGCGGTGGGAACACCGCACCGGTGCCGATCGTTGCGAGAAGTGATGGCTCTTCACAGGGAACGTTCAGGCAGGGCACCTAGCGTGGTGCCCACTTCAGCAGTGCCGACGCGAGGAGCGACGATGGAGCAGACCGAGGGAGTCCCCACCTGGGACGAGATCGTCGAGCGCCACTCCGACCGCGTCTACCGCCTCGCCTACCGGCTGACCGGCAACCGCCACGACGCCGAGGACCTCACGCAGGAGGTCTTCGTCCGCGTCTTCCGCTCGCTGTCGACCTACACGCCGGGGACGTTCGAGGGCTGGCTGCACCGCATCACCACCAACCTCTTCCTCGACGGCGCCCGCCGCAAGCAGCGCATCCGCTTCGACGCGCTCTCCGACGAGCGGGCCGACCGGCTGACCAGCGCCTCGCCTGCCCCGGACACCGCCTACGCCGACCAGACCTTCGACGACGACATCGAGCGCGCGCTGGCGACCCTGCCGCCCGACTTCCGCGCCGCGGTGGTGCTCTGCGACGTCGAGGGCCTCACCTACGAGGAGATCGCTGAGATCCTCGGCGCCAAGCTCGGCACCGTGCGCTCGCGCATCCACCGCGGCCGCGCCATGCTCCGTACGGCGCTCGCCCACCGCGCGCCGGCGGCCGGCCGCGCGCGCTACTCCGGTCCCGCCGCGGACCAGGCAGCCGCGTGGAGCGCGTCGTGATCGGTCACCTCGGCACCCGCGTCAGCGCCCTCCTCGACGGGCAGCTCTCGCCGGAGGAGAGCGAGCGTGCCTGGGCCCACGTGCACACCTGCCACGCCTGCCGCGACCTCGTGGAGCGCGAGGGCTGGGTCAAGACCCGTCTCTCCAGCCTCTCCTTCGACTGCGGCTCGGCGCCCGAGCGGCTCAAGGGCTCGCTGCTGGGCGTCACCCCGAGCGAGCTCTACCTCGCGATCGCCCAGGAGGATCCCCACCGCACCCGGCGCAACCTCGGGCTGGCCGCGATCGGCGGCGGGGCCGTCGGCGCCGCGGTGATGGGGGTCCTCGCGCTGGGCGCCGCGCCCGCGGACGCGCCGACCATCGACCGGCGCACGCCGACGACGCAGGTCACCAACCCGGCGCCGTCGCCGGTCGGCGGCCAGCCGCGTCGCGCCACCCTCCCGTGACCGGCGTTTGCCGGCCCGGGGGATGATGACCGGGTGAACGAGCCGGAGCAGCCCTCGAGCCCGGACGAGGGGTACCGGGACGACGAGCTCACCCAGCCGTTGTCCCTCGGTCCCCTCCGTCCCGACGAGCAGAGTCCCCGTCCGCCCGCCGACGCGGCGCAGGCCGACGAGCCCCGGTACGACGGGCCGCGGAGCGAGGCTCCGCCCGCGGGCGCTCCCCAGCCGGGGGTTGTCCAGCCCGGCGCCTCCTGGCTCCCGCCGTCGTCGCCACCCGCCGGCCCCCCGGACCCGTGGGGCGGGTACCCGCCGCCGGGCACCCAGCCGATGCCCACCGAGCCCCCGGCGCACCGCGCGTCCGCGGGCCCACGCGCCCGGGTCAGCGGATGGGTGTGGCCCGTCCTGGCCGCGGTCGCCCTCGTCGTCGGCGTCCTCGGTGGCGTGGCCGGAAGCGTGGCCTATGACGAGCTCAGCGACTCCGACGCCCCCGGCACGGTCAGCGGTGGCCTCGACGACGTCGACACCGTGAGCCTGCCCCCGCTCTCGGCGGAGCAGGAGGGATCGGTCGCCGCCGTGGCCGAGCAGGTGCTTCCCAGCACCGTCCAGATCATCGCGTCGCTCGACGGCGAGGAGGGTGGCGCCACGGGCTCCGGCTTCGTCCTCGACAAGCAGGGCCACATCATCACGAACAACCACGTCGTCGAGTCCGCGGCCAAGGAGGACGGCAAGATCCAGATCGTCGACCAGGAGGGCAACCGCTACGACGCCAGCGTCGTCGGCCGCAGCCCGGTCTACGACCTGGCCGTGCTCTTCGCCGAGGACGCCGACGAGCTGCCGCCCGCCTCGCTGGGCCGCTCGCAGCGCCTGCGGGTCGGCGAGGGTGTCGTCGCGATCGGCTCGCCGCTCGGCCTGAGCTCCACGGTCACGGCCGGCATCGTGAGCTCGCTCAACCGCCCGGTCACCACCGGAGAGTCCTCCGACGACTCCTCCTACATCAACGCCGTCCAGACCGACGCCGCCATCAACCCCGGCAACTCCGGCGGGCCGCTCGTCGACCTGCGCGGGCAGGTCGTGGGCGTCAACTCCGCCATCGCCACCAACGGCGGCGGGACCATCAGCGGGCAGGCCGGCAACATCGGGGTCGGCTTCGCCATCCCCGTCGAGCAGGTCGTCGTCACCGCCGACCAGATCCTCAAGACCGGCGAGTCCAGCTATCCCGTGATCGGTGCGCAGGTGCAGACCGGGGTCCGGGACGGCTCGGGCGCCCGGATCGACAAGGTCAACGACGGCAGCCCGGCCGCCGACGCCGGCCTCGAGGAGGGCGACGTCATCGTCGAGGTCGACGGCGACCGTGTCACCGACGGCATCGGCCTCATCGTCGCGATCCGCACGCACCAGCCGGGGGAGACGATCGAGTTCACCTACGAGCGCGACGGCGAGGAGCGCAGCGCGCAGGTCGAGCTCGGCGCCGAGCAGGGCTGAGCCTCACTCCGTGGTGTCGGCCTCGACGAACGGGTGCTGGGCCACGAAGTCCTCGGCCTGCTTGTACATCCGGGCGATGTAGTCCTCGAGCTTGCTCGACTCCACACGCCACTGGCCGCGCCCGCCGATCTTGATCGCGGGCAGGTCGCCGCGGCGCACCAGCGCGTAGACCTGCGCGCTGGAGGTGTTGAGCACCTCGGCCACGTCGGCCAGCGTGAGGAAGCGGGGCGTCGCGGACATGGGCCCATCGTCGCACCTCCCGCCCCAGGGGTGTCACCGGACCGCCGTACTCCTGTGGAGGAGCAGGTGACCGCAGGCCGCGCAGAATGCATGATGGCCTCGTGTCCAGGAATCTCGGGAGTCCGGGGCCACCGGCGCCACCCCCTGCGGTGCGCACGGCGACCCCTGGCTGGCGTGACCCCCGCCTGTGGATCGGGATCGCGATCGTCGCGGCCTCGGTCGTGGGCGGCGCGCGGCTGCTCGCGTCGGCCGACGACACGGTGACGGTGTGGGCCGTGGCCGCCGACATGGGCGCCGGCGACCAGGTCACCGAGGAGGACCTGGTGGCCCATCGGGTGCGCTTCGCCGACGACGCGCAGCTCAACCGCTACTTCGCCGGTGACGACCCGCTCCCCGGCGACCTCGAGCTCCTCCGCGGGGTGGGCGAGGGCGAGCTGCTGCCGCGGGCCGCGGTGGGCTCGGCCGAGGACACCGACACCCTGCAGGTCCCGATCTCGGTCGCTGTCGAGCGGGTGCCGGAGTCCGTGGGCGCGGGCTCCGTGGTCGACGTCTTCATCGTCGCGCGTCCCACCGACCCGCAGGGCCCCGCTCCTGGCGGTCCTGGTGAGCCGGCACTGCGCGCGGTGACGGTGGTGGCGGCTCCGGCCGGCGACGACACCTTCGGCGCCGCGGGCGAGCGGCAGCTCGACCTGGCGGTCCCCGAGGACGACGCCCAGGCGTTCTTCGAGCTGCTCAACTCCTTCGACGGCCCGGTGCTGACCGTGGTGCGGCGGGGCTGATGATCGTCGTCCTGGTCGTCGCCTCGGGCGCCGCCTGGGAGTCGGCGGCGCTCGGGCTGCTCACCGAGCACCGCGAGATCGTCGTGCTCAAGCGGTGCGTCGACGTCGACGACCTCGTCGCGTCCGCCTCGGCCGGCCAGGCCGACGTGGCCGTGCTGGGGCTGGACACGCCCGGTCTGGACGTGGCCGTCGTGGAGCACCTGCGCCGCTACGCCGTCCGCCCGGTGGCGGTCGTGCCCGCCCCGGCGCTCGAGGCCGGACGGCTGCGCGCCGCCCGCATCGGCATCGCCGCCCTCGTCGCCGACGACGACCTCGAGGCCCTGCCCGGTGCGGTCCTCGACGGTGACACCCTTCCGCCGCCCGAGCTCCCCACGCCGCTGCCCGGTGGCGGCGCGGCGGCGGCCGTCCCGGCAGCCGCGGGCGGCCGGGTGACCGCCGTCTGGGGCCCCGCCGGTGCACCGGGCCGGACGACGGTCGCGGCCGGGCTCGCCGCCGAGCTGGCCCGGCGTCGCTCGCGCACGGTCCTCGTGGACGCCGATCCCTACGGTGGCAGCGTCGCGCAGCAGCTCGGGATCCTCGACGAGGTGTCCGGCCTGCTCTCGGCGGCGCGGCTGGCGACCGGCGGCCTGCTCGAGGAGCGGTTCGCCTCGGTCCAGCGCGCCGTCGGCCCGCACCTGTCGGTGGTCACCGGGCTGCCTCGCGCGGACCGCTGGGTGGAGGTGCGTCCCGGCGCGCTGGAGCACCTCCTCGACGTCGCCCGCGAGCACGCCGAGGTCGTGGTCGACACCGGCTTCAGCCTCGAGGAGGACCCGGGTCAGGACTTCGGCACCCGGCCGGCCCGCAACCAGCTCACGCTGGCCGCGCTCGACGCCGCCGACGAGGTCCTGGTGGTCGGGGCGGCCGACCCGGTCGGCCTGTCGCGACTGGCGCGCGCCCTGGTCGACGTCCGCGAGCACGTCGCCGGTGCGCCGGTGCGGGTCGTCGTCAACCGGATGCGCCCCAGCCTGGGCTGGTCGGAGAAGGACATCGCCGGCATGGTGGGCGGCTTCACGCGGCTCTCGGGCCTGCACTTCCTGCCCGACGACCGGCCGGCCGTCGACCGCGCCCTGGTGGCCGGCCGCACGCTCGTGGAGTCGGGAGACTCGCCGCTGCTGAGGGCGCTGTCGTCACTGGCGGACGCCCTCGTCTGACCGGGTGAGGTGACCGGGCCGGACGTCCGACCTCACGCGGGCGTCATCGGCGCGGCGTGTGCGCCATGCACTCGACCTCCATGTGCGCCCCCAGGGCCAGCCCGTCGGTCCCGAAGGCGCTGCGGGCCGGGAGGCGGGTGGCCGGGAAGTACTCCAGGTAGACCTTGTTGAACTCCTGCCACCGCGACATGTCGTCCAGCATCACCGTGCACTTGAACACCGCGTCCATGCCGAACCCGTAGGCGGCCAGCGACCCCGCGATGTTGTCCATGGTCTGCCGGGCCTGCGCCTCGAACCCCTCGGCGAGCGTGCCGTCGGGCAGCATGCCGATCTGTCCGGAGAGGTAGAGGACGTCGTCGATGCGCACCCCGGTGGAGAAGGGGGTGTCGAACGTCGGGGGGATGAACTCGATGGTCTGCGACTCGTTCACGGGGAGCTCCTGGTGGCGGGGGTGGGGGAGGGGGCTAGCGGGTCTCGGCGGCCTGGACGCCGGCGAGGAAGTGCGCGACCAGCTCGTTCCACTCGTGCGGGTCCTCGAAGTACGGCGAGTGGCCGCGGTCGGCCAGCTCGACGACCTCGGCGCGGGGCAGCAGCGCGGCGGCGCTGCGGATCCGCTCGGGGGTCATCAGGTCGTCGAGCTCGCCGGCGATGAGCAGCACGGGGATCGCCAGCTCCGCGAGCACCGACGGGTCGTGCGTGTGGTCCTTGAGGATGCGGAAGAACTCGTTGTCCGGCGGCCGGTGGCCGAACGTGCCCAGCGCCTGGTAGAGGTAGGCCCGCGCCATGTCCAGGGAGGGCAGCCGCCCGCCCACGGCCGGGTGCTCGCCGAGGGGGCGGGCGCTCACGGGTGCGTCCGTCAGCGGCGGCGCGACGTCCGGACCGAAGCCGACGGGCACGCCGCCGGTGGTGCAGGCGAGGACCACGGACGCGACACGGCCCGGTGCCGCGATCGCGCTGCCCAGCGCGGCCCAGCCCCCCATCGACTGGCCCACCACGTGGGCCCGCTCGACGTCGAGGTGGTCCAGGATCTCCACGAGGTCCGAGGTCCCGGCGGCCGGTCCGTGCCGACCGTGCTCGTTGGTCGACCTCCCGAACCCACGCTGGTCCCAGGTGATCACCCGGTAGTGGTGGGCGAAGTAGGGGACCTGCTGGTACCACACGGCGGCGTTGCCGCCCAGGCCGTGGGTGAGGACCAGGTCGGGCCCGGAGCCCGCCGTCTCGTACCAGATCCGCTCCCCGTCGGAGGCGGTGAGGAAGCCTTCGGTGCGCTCGATCATGCGTCTTCTCCTGAGTCGGTCGGACGCTTGCCCGAGGTGTGGTGGGTGAGCAGCGCCTGGACCTCGTCGGTGGCGCGCAGGAGGTGGTCCTCGACCGTCCGGGTCGTGGCGTCGTCGAAGTCGGAGTCGAAGCCGATCACCGTGAGGGCGCACAGCGGTGATCCCTTGCGGGACAGCACGGCGCGCGAGACGGAGCCGATGATGTCCTGGGAGCGTCGGTGGACCACCGCGAAGCCGGTGGTGCGGGTCTCCTCGACGTCGGCCAGGAAGCCCTGCGGCCCCTCGAGGGGGTAGCCGCTCTGCTCCACCATCGCCAGGTACGGCGCGCGCGCGGTGTCCTCGAGGGCCGCGACGAGCGCCAGCGGGCCGGCGAAGCGGTGCGGCGGCAGGAGGTCCCCGACCATGCGGGTGATCATCTTGAGGCGCTCGGGACGCAGGGCGGCGATGATGCGGGTGCCGTCGCGCTCCAGCACCTGGAGGTTCACCATCATGTCGGTGCTCTCGGAGAGCTCGCGCATCGTCGGCAGGCACAGGGCGGCCAGCGAGTTCGCCGCCGCCTCGTGGGAGACGTGCAGCGCCGAGGGGCCCGGGAGGTACCGGCCGTCGTGGCGGAAGACCCAGCCCCGGTGGGTCAGCTCGGCGAGCACGCGGTGCGCGGTGGGACGCAGCATCCCGACCTCCTCGGCCAGCTCGCTGAGCGTCATCGGCGACCTCGCCTGGGCGATGGCCTCGAGCAGGTCGAGCGCCTTGTCGACGGCCGACGCAGAGCCCTTCGTCATTCGATCTCCCTCCGCGTGCCGGTGTGAGCGTCCGAGTCTCCACCAGGCTGGAGGTCCCGTCGTTCGTCTGAGAAAGATTACTGTAGTCGCAATAATCGTTCCGTCATAGGAAACTCTGCGGTACGTTCATCGTCCAGCCGGACCCCGGCCGGGTGGCAGTCACTCCAGCGAGAGGTTCGAACATGACGGTTGGACATTCCCTTCGGTCGGCGGCGCGGCTCCGGGTCGCGGCGGTCGCCGCGCTCAGCGTCGCCTCGCTGGCACTGACCTCGTGCGGCAGCGACTCCGACGGCGGCGGTGGAGGCGGCGACGGCGAGCAGGCGACGACGATCCGCATCGCTCCCCAGCCCATCGCGGACTTCGCCCCCATCTGGCTCGGCATGGAGGAGGGCTTCTTCGAGGACGAGGGCCTGACCATCGAGCTCGTCGAGGGTGGGGCGACCTCGGCCGCGCAGGTGCCGCTGCTGCTCAGCGACAACGCGGACCTCGCCGCCACCACGGCGACCGCGGCGATCCAGGCGCAGAGCCAGAGCATGGCCGTGACGATCGTCGGCGGCCTCACCAACTTCGCCGAGACCGACGAGACCGACCAGTCCGGGCTGGTCGTCGCCGAGGACAGCAGCATCGCCGGCTTCGAGGACCTCGAGGGCAAGAAGGTCGCCATCAGCGGCCTGAAGTCCGTCAGCGAGGCCGTCATCTCCGCCGCGGTCGAGGAGTCGGGCGGCTCCGCGGACGAGGTCGAGTTCATCCAGGCGCCGATGCCCAACCTGGCCGACCTGGTCTCGAGCGGCGGTGCCGACGCGGCCTTCCTGATCGACCCGTTCCTGAGCATGGCCACCAGCTCGGGACTGAAGGTCCTGGGCCACCCCTTCCCGCTCGCGGCGCCCGGCGTCCCCGGCACCTCGCTGGTCGGCTCGGTGTCCTTCGTCAAGCAGAACCCCGAGACCATGGAGAAGTTCGCCAGCGCCCTGGAGAAGGCCGCCGCCTACGCCAACGAGAACCCCGAGAAGGTCACCGCGGCGCTCTCCGAGCAGGCGAAGATCCCGCTCGAGATGCTCGCCGACAGCAAGAACCCGACGTACACCGCGGTCGTGGACCCCGGTGCCCTGACCACGCTGATCGAGCTGCTGGTCGAGTACGGCGTGCTGGAGGACTCGGTGGACGCCGACGACA
Organism: Nocardioides lijunqiniae; assembly: GCF_015024225.1. GTDB lineage: Bacteria > Actinomycetota > Actinomycetes > Propionibacteriales > Nocardioidaceae > Nocardioides > Nocardioides lijunqiniae. Next base: position 124,656 of record NZ_JACJGM010000007.1, on the reverse strand, counting down.
TGCTGACCTCGACCGAGTGAGGCCTCCGTGCTGAGGACCCGTCGTCGCCAGGTCCTGCTCGGCCGGCTGCTGACGCTGCTCGCGTTGGCCGCCGGCTGGCAGGTCCTCGGCTCCTCCCCGGACGCCGACGTCAAGGCGGTGCCGAAGCTCAGCGCCGTGCTGGCCGCCCTGGGCGACGAGCTCGGCACCTCCGCCCTGGCGACGGCACTGGGGGAGACCCTGACGACCACAGCCCTGGGCCTGGTGCTGTGCCTGCTCGTCGGCATCCCGGCCGGGCTGATCCTGGCGGCACACCCCGCACTGACCATCTCGTCGCGCTTCGTGATCGACTTCTGCCGCACCGTGCCGCCGCTGGCCGTCATCCCGCTGTTCCTGCTCCTCATGGGGCCCACCCAGCGGATGGCGGTCTCGCTGATCATCGCGGTGAGCGTGTGGCCGATCCTGCTGCAGACGATCCACGGGGTGCGCAACGTCGACCCCGAGCTGCTCTCCACGGCGAGGTCGTTCGGGCTCCCGCTGTGGCGACGGCTGCTGTTCGTGGTCGGGCCGGCGTCGATGCCCTACGTCTTCACCGGCATCCGCATCTCGGCGACGTTGAGCCTCCTGCTCACCATCGGCGCCGAGCTCATCGCCGGCGTCCCCGGCCTCGGCAAGGAGATCCTGTTGAGCCAGTCGGTGCCGGACCGCATGTTCGCGCTGATCACGGTGGCCGGCGTGCTGGGCATGGCGCTGGCGTTCGCCGTGACGGCCATCGAGTCGCGGCTGCTGGCCTGGCACCACGTCCCGAGGGCGGCGGCATGAGGGTGCTCGCCGGCCTCCGACTGCTCCTGTGGGAGCTGTGGCTTCCCGTGGCGCTCGTCGTGGTGTGGTGGTTCGTGTCCGCGTCCAGCACCTCGCCGTACTTCCCGCCGCTCTCGCGGATCTGGGAGGCGTTCGTGGAGAACTGGTTCGGCCCCTCGTTCCGCGTGGACGTCGTCCCCAGCATGACGAACCTGGCCCTCGGGCTGGCGTTCGCGCTGGTCGTCGGGGTCGGGGCCGGGCTGCTGCTGGCGCTGTTCCCGCTCGCCGGCGAGATCGCGGAACCGTTCCTGCAGTTCTTCCGGGCGATCCCCGCACTCGCCGTCCTCCCGGCGCTGTTCATCCTGTTCGGCACCGGATCCACCGGCAACGTCGCCGCCATCGCGTTCGGCGCCGTGTGGCCGATCCTGCTGAACACCCTCGACGGCATCCGGTCCATCCATCCCAGCGTCCGGCTCGTGGCGCGCAGCTACCGGATCCGGCCGTACCTCCTGGTGACCAACGTGCTGCTGCCCGGGGCCATGCCGCAGATCACCGTGGGCATCCGGACCAGCCTCGCCATCGGCGTCGTGATCATGGTCGGCAGCGAGATGTACGTGTCCACGGCCGGCATCGGGCACTTCGTGGTCGTGGCGCAGCAGACCTTCGCGCTCGCCGACATGTGGTCCGGCATCCTCCTCCTGGGCGTCATCGGCTACGCCCTCAACGTCGGCTACGGCGTGATCGAGCGGTGGCTGCTCCGGTGGCAGCCCCGCAGCACGTCGGGCTCGAAGTGAAAGGCACCCAGACCATGAACGCCACGCCTGCAGTCCAGCTGCGCGACCTCGGCGTCACCTACGGCGGCGCGACGGGCCGCGAGGTGCTGCGCGGGATCGACCTGTCGATCGCGCCGAACGAGATCGTCTGCATCGTCGGGCACTCCGGCATCGGCAAGAGCACCCTGATCCGGTGCATCGCGGGGCTGCAACGTCCCACCACCGGGGAGGTGCTCATCGGGGGCACGGCCATCACGGCCCCGCCCGCCACGCTCGCCCTCGTGTCACAGGACTACGGCCGCACCCTGATGCCGTGGCTGCGCGTCGGCGAGAACGTGCGCCTGCCGCTCCGGGGAGTGGGGCTGGCGCGCGCGGTGCAGGACGAGCGGGTGGCCGAGGCGCTCTCGGTGGTCGGCCTGGTCGAGGCCGCCCGGTCCTACCCCTGGCAGCTCTCCGGCGGCATGCAGCAGCGGGTGGCGATCGCCCGCGCGCTCGCCTACCGGCCGCAGGTGCTGCTGATGGACGAGCCGTTCGCCTCGGTGGACGCCCAGACGCGAGCGGAGCTGGAGGATCTTCTGCTCACGCTCCAGCGCGACCTGGGCATCACCGTCGTCCTGGTCACGCACGACGTCGACGAGTCGGTCTACCTGTCCGACCGGGTCGTCGTCGTGGGCGGCCGTCCGGCCCTGGTGCGCGAGATCGTCGAGGTGCCGATCAGCGGGGTCCGCGACCAGCTGACCACCAAGGCCGACCCGGCCTTCATCGCGTGTCGCACCCAGGTGCTGTCGTCGATCCAGGCGTCCAAGGACAGCGGGAGCGCCGTCGGCGGCTGAGGTCAGGCGGCGAAGAGCAGGTAGAGCCCGCCGACGGTGAACGCCACCATCGCGAAGAGCAGCGACAGCTGTCCGGTGAGCTGGTGGCGACGGGGGAGCAGCTTGATGGCCCGGTCGTGGGCGGCGATCACGCCGAGCACGTGGCCGATGACGACCGCGAGCACCTTGACGTTGGCCAGCAGGGTCGGGTGGTAGGACAGCCAGTAGTTCACCGACCAGTCACCGGTGCCGAGGATGTCGGAGCCGTTGCCGAACGGGTCGCTCGCCTGGATCAGCGTCTTCTGGCCGAACTCCACCAGGTAGGTCAGGTAGTGGGCCACGATGTAGCCCACGACGATCGGCACGACCGAGTGCGCGAAGAGGTTCGGCAAGGTGCGCCGCCGCGTGCCGGGCTCGACGCCGGTGAGCATCGTCCCGAGGGCGAAGATCGCCCCCACGCCGACGCAGAAGGCCACGATGGCCAGGTTGTTGAGCAGGTAGGACGAGGTGTCGGTCGACTGGATGTAGCGCACCCACACCGAGGAGTCGGCGAACGAGTCGAACGCCGTGCTGCCGAAGAGCACGGCCACGACCCCGACCAGGCCGGGGCGGACGACGACGGTGTCGAGGTTGGCCAGCGGGCTGCGCACGATCAGGTGGCCGTCGCGCATGCCCCAGACCGACATCTTCCCCACGAGGGTGGAGTAGACCTCGAACGGGTCGGCGTTCTCGTAGAAGGCGTTGCCGAAGAGCGCGCCGCCGAGCAGCATCACCGCGACGTAGATCGCGCACCAGAGCCGCACCGGACCGAGCTCGGTCATGAAGGGGTAGACCAGCTCCATCCAGGTGAAGGCGAAGAGCCCGAGCGCCGCCGGCCAGTGGCCGAGCCACCGCGGGTACTCGAAGACGCCCACCTCGGGGTCGCTGCCGGAGATCTTGGCGAAGGCGAGGTTGATCGTGCGCACCGGGCTGATGTGCTTCCACACGGGGCCGAGGAAGAACGACAGTGGGACCAGGCCGACCCACCACCACACGAAGACGATGCCGAAGATCGGGTTGGTCAGCAGGTCCTCGCCGAGGACCGCCACCATGACGGCGTACGCGAAGACGACGAAGCCGAAGACCCGCAGCGCGACGTACCAGGCCGTGGAGCGCACGAGCCGGTCGAGGAACGGCCAGGCGGGTCGGCCGCTGGTCGCGCCGTCGTAGCGGGGCGTGCGCCACGCGAGCGCCAGGACGGTGAAGGACACGACGAGCGCGGCGACGGCGCCGGCGATCGCCAGTGACGGAGAGATGGGCAGGTCGGCGGAGCCGCCGATGCCGTGGGCCAGCGGGGTGTCGCGTACGTCGGTCACGCCGTCAGCGCACCTCGAGCTGGACGATCACGACGTCGAGGTCGTGCGACTCGACCTCGACGACCCCCGGCTTGTCGATCTGCATCTCGATCGTGGTCTCCCCCTCCTCGAAGGGGAACTCCTGCTCCGGCTCGGAGTGGACGTGGATCTCGCCCGGTGCGTCGGCCTGGACCACCAGGTCGATCGGCTGGTCGACCCCGACCTCGACCCGCTCGCCGTTGGGGGTCACCGAGTCGCCGTCGAAGGTGATCTCGATCGTCTTCGGCTCCGAGCTGGCGGCGGGCTCGTCGTCGCCGCCACACGCGGTCAGGCCGCCCAGGGTCGAGACGAGCACGGCTGCGGCCGCCAGGCTCCGGCGCATGGTGGATTCCTCCGGTTCGGGGTACAGGTGCCACGACGATGGCACACCTCTGTCAGAATCCCATGGGGGGCAAACCCGGATGATCGGGGTCCGTGGGGGGCGACCGACGGGGAGAGGAGCGCCACATGAGCGAGCGACTGCGTCCGCGCGACCTCGCGTTCCTGACCGAGGAGACCCCGCAGGCGCCGATGCACAACGCCACGGTGGAGATCTTCGACCCGGCCGACTCCGGCTTCGACTACGACCGGCTGCTGCGCCTCATCCAGGACCGGATCTCGTTCGTCCCGCGCTACCGCCAGCGGGTGCAGGCGGTGCCCGGGCGCCTGGCCAACCCGGTGTGGGTCGACGACGACCACTTCGACCTGACCTACCACGTACGCCGCTCCGCGCTGCCGCGACCGGGGTCCATGGACCAGCTGCGCGACCTCGTCGCCCGCATCGTCTCCCGCCCCCTCGACCGCGCCCGGCCGCTGTGGGAGGTCTACTTCGTGGAGGGCCTCGAGGAGGGCCGGGTGGCGCTGCTGTCCAAGACGCACCAGGTCCTCGTCGACGGCGTCCACACGGTCGACCTCGGCCAGGTGCTGCTCGACGCGAGCGCGACGCCCAAGGAGCTCGAGGCCGACGAGTGGCAGGCGCGCCGCGCGCCGTCGCCGCTCGGCCTGCTCACCGGCGCCGTCCGCGACTCGCTCACCGCCCCCGAGACGCTGGTCGACACCGTGCGCAGTCGCTCCGGCTCCGCGCTGCGCACCGCGGCCGGCGCCGCCTCGCGCTCGCGGGAGGTCGCCCACGCGCTCAGCGGCCGCGCCCCCGCGGGCGAGTCGCCGATCGCCGGCCACCTCTCCCAGCAGCGGCGCGTCGTCACGCTGGACACCCCGCTGGCCGACTACCGCACGATCCGCGCGGCGCACGGCGGCACCGTCAACGACGTCATCCTCGCCACGGTGGCGGGCGGGCTCCGCGCCTGGCTCATGACGCGCGCCGAGTCGCTCAAGGGTCTCCGGCAGGTGCGTGCGGTCGTCCCGGTCTCGGTCATCGACGCCGAGCTGGAGGCCACCTCGCTGGGCAGCCAGATCGCGCCCCACTTCGTCGACCTTCCAGTAGGTGAGGCCAGCCCCCTCGTGCGGCTGCACCAGGTGAGCTACTCGTTCCAGGCGCACAAGGAGACCGGCCGCGGCGTCGCCGCCAACCGGCTCGCCGGGATCGCCGGCTTCGCGCCCACCACCTTTCACGCCATCGGCTCCCGCGTGGCCGCCGCCGAGCGCCGCGGCTACCACCTCAACGTCACCAACGTGCCGGGACCGCAGTCGCCGCTCTACGCCGCCGGCGCGCGGATGGTGAGCAGCTACCCCGTCCCGCCGCTGCTGGCCGGCCACCCGCTGGCGATCGGCGTGACGTCGTACGACGGGCGGGTGTTCTTCGGCATCACCGCCGACCGGGTGCAGATCCCCGACGCCGACCTGCTCGGCACCTGCATCGTCGAGGCCCTCGACGAGCTGCTCGAGGCCTCCAGCGGCTCCCGGTCCCGGGCGCCGCGCGGACGCACGCGGACCGCCCGCCCGACGAAGGACGCCTGATGCCGCGCCTCTACCTCCCCGGCTCGCTCGAGCTGCTCGCCGAGTGGGTCGCGGCCGACGCGGTGCCGTGGCCGGCCGACCCGATCTCGCCGGAGGGAGACGACGAGGAGTCCGAGTACGCCGCGCTGATGACCGCGGCCGACGCCTCCGTCGAGCTGATCGGCGGCGCGGGCCGCAGGGTGGTCCTGGTCGCGGAGGTGGCCTCCGAGGGGCACCCGGTCCCCCTGCGTCGCGTCGTCGCGGCGCACGCCGACCTGGCCGACTTCGCCGACGTCGACGACGACCTCGCGTGGTTCGCCACCCAGGAGATCCCGGACCTGCTCGCCGGCGCCTGAGGCCGCTTCGACAAGCCCGACCGCCGGGTGACAACATCCGAGCATGGACGCCATCACCTTCCCTCCGGCTCCCACCAACGAGCCCAACCTGACCTACGCCCCCGGTAGCCCGGAGCGCGCGGAGCTGGTCGCCGAGCTCGAGCGGCAGGAGCGCAAGCAGGTCACCCTCCGGGCCCACATCGGCGGGCGCAAGCGGTCCGGCGGCGGTGAGGAGATCGCGGTCGTGCAGCCGCACGACCACCAGCACGTGCTCGGGGTCATGAAGAACTCCACGGAGGCCGACGCCCAGGCGGCGGTCAAGGCCGCGGCCAAGGCTGCCCCGGAGTGGCGGGCGATGTCGATGGACGACCGCGGCGCCATCCTGCTCAAGGCCGCCGACCTGCTGGCCGGCCCGTGGCGCCAGCGCGTCAACGCCGCCACGATGCTGGGCCAGTCGAAGACGGCGTTCCAGGCCGAGATCGACGCGGCCTGCGAGCTGATCGACTTCTGGCGCTACAACGTCCACTACGCCAAGCAGATCCTCACCGACCAGCCGATCGCCAACAGCCCCGGCGTCTGGAACCGCACCGACCACCGCCCCCTCGAGGGCTTCGTCTACGCGATCACGCCGTTCAACTTCACCGCCATCGCCGGCAACCTGCCCACCGCGCCCGCTCTCATGGGCAACACCGTGGTGTGGAAGCCCTCGCCGACCCAGCAGGTCGCGGCGTCGCTGACGATGGAGCTGCTCGAGGAGGCCGGGATGCCGCCGGGCGTCATCAACATGCTGCCCGGCGACGGCCTGGACGTCTCCAAGGTGACCCTGGCCCACCCCGACCTGGCCGGCATCCACTTCACCGGCTCCACGCCGACCTTCCAGCACCTGTGGCGCACCGTGGGCGAGAACATCACCGGCTACCGCGCCTACCCGCGCATCGTCGGCGAGACCGGCGGCAAGGACTTCATCCTCGCCCACCCCTCCGCCGACCCCGACGTCGTCCGGGTCGCGATGGTCCGCGGCGCCTTCGAGTTCCAGGGCCAGAAGTGCTCGGCCGCCTCGCGGGCCTACGTCGCCCGCTCGGTCTGGAAGCGCATCAAGGACGACCTGATCGCCGAGGTGGAGGCGATCTCGATGGGCGACGTCACCGACCTCTCGCACTTCATGGGCGCCGTCATCGACGACCGCGCGTTCGCCAAGCACGAGAAGGCGATCGCGCGCGCCCGCGGTCAACGCGGCCTCACCGTGCTCGCCGGCGGCCAGACCGACGACTCCGTCGGCTACTTCGTCCGCCCGACCGTCATCGAGGGCGGCGACCCGACCGACGAGATGTTCTCCACCGAGTACTTCGGCCCGATCCTGGTCGTGCACGTCTACGAGGACGGCGACTTCGAGAAGGTCGCCCGGCAGCTCGAGGGCTTCGCGCCGTACGCCCTCACCGGCGCGGTCATCGCCCGCGACCGCGCGGCCATCGCATGGGCCAGCGAGGAGCTCCGCTTCGCCGCGGGGAACTTCTACATCAACGACAAGCCCACCGGCGCCGTCGTCGGCCAGCAGCCCTTCGGTGGTGGTCGCGCCTCCGGCACCAACGACAAGGCCGGCGCCGCGGTGAACCTCCAGCGCTGGACCAGCCCCCGCTCCATCAAGGAGACCTTCGTCCCGCCCAAGGACTACCGCTACCCGTACATGGGCTGACCTGTCGACCGGGCGCCGGTGGTCGAGCGCCCGTCGAGACCCTGTGAGCCGGCTGCGGACCGACCCTCCGGTGGTTGAGGTGCGAGCGCCAGCGAGCCTCGAAACCACACCGCTGGTGGTCGAGCAGTGAGGAGCGTCAGCGACGAGCGCCCGTCGAGACCCGGTGAGCCGGCTGCGGACCGACCTCACGGTGGTTGAGGTGCGAGCGCAGCGAGCCTCGAAACCACACCGCCGATGCGTGGCTGGTGTGGGCCCGCGCGCTAGCAGCCCGGGTCTCGGCGTCAAGGAGCTTCGCCCGCTTCGCGGCGCCCTTCGGGCGTCCTTGACTCCGAGCCTCTCCCGGGCTGCTGAGGCGGCGCATGGGCGGCGGCGGCTTCGCCGCGCCGCCCGCTAACAGCGCGGGCCCCGCCGATCGGTCACCTATGTCGGCAGTTCGAGCTCGGGCTGAGCCACTTCACGCTCAGCCGGGCCGGCACCGCGCCCAACTGCCGACGCTGAGTGTCGGTAGACGCACCACCAGTCACACCAGCCCCACGGGGAGGGGTGCCGCGCTTTGCGCGGGCGGCGCGGGCGAAGCCCGTGTCGCCCCGTGCGCCGTCAAGCCGGTCGAGAGAGGCTCCGGGTCAAGGACGGCGAAGCCGCCGCGAAGCGGGCGAAGCTCCTTGGGGCGGAGACGCGACCGGCTACGCGCGCGGCACCCCAGTCCGGCCCCGAGGAGACAACCAGAGGTGCGGGGGTCTCGACGGCCGCTCGTCGCTGGCGCTCCTCGCTGCTCGACCACCGGCGGGGTGGTTTCGAGGCTCGCTGGCGCTCGCACCTCAACCACCGAGGGGCGTGCCTGGGACGGCGCAGGGCGGTGACCGGTTCGGTCACCGCCCTGCGTGGTCGTCGAGCGTCAGGCGTCGAGGGCGGGGTAGTCGGTGTAGCCCTCGGCGCCGCCACCGTAGAAGGTGTCGGGGTTGGGCTCGTTGAGGTCGGCGCCGGTCTGCCAGCGGCGGGGGAGGTCGGGGTTGGCCAGGAAGAGGCGACCGACCGCGACGGCGTCGGCGAGGTCCTTGTCGAGGATCTCCTGGGCCGACTCGCGGGTGGTGACCTCGCCGAAGCCGTCGTTGGCGACCAGCACGCCGCCGAAGGCCTTGCGCAGGTCCTGCACGAGGTCCTGACGGGGCTCGGCGAGCACGCTGAGGTAGGCCAGGCCGAGCGGCGCGATGGCCTCGACCAGCGCGGAGTAGGTCGCGGCGACGTCGGCCGGGTCCTCCTCGGTGCAGCCCTGGATGTTGTGGGCGGGGGAGATCCGGATGCCCACGCGCTCCGGGCCGATGGCCTCGGCGACCGCACGGGTCACCTCGATGGCGAAGCGGGCGCGGTTGGCGGGCGAGCCGCCGTACTCGTCCGTGCGCTCGTTGGCGCCGGGCGCGAGGAACTGGTGGATCAGGTAGCCGTTGGCCGCATGGACCTCGACCCCGTCGAGGCCGGCCTCGACGGCGTTGCGGGCGGCGGTGACGTACTCCTCGACGGCTCCGGCGACCTCGTCGGTCTCGAGCGCGCGGGGGACGGGGTAGGGCTGCGGTCCGCTGGCGGTGACGATGGTGTCGGGGGCCGCGATCGCGCTGGGGGCGATGATCTCCTGGCCGCCGGTGTTGTCGGGGTGGGAGATCCGGCCGACGTGCATCAGCTGGGCCACGATGCGACCGCCCTTGCCGTGCACGGCGTCGGCGACGCGGCGCCATCCGGCGAGCTGCTCGGGGGAGTGGAAGCCCGGCGTGTCCAGGTAGCCCTGGCCGCGGGCGCTGGGCTGGCTGCCCTCGGTGATGATCAGTCCGGCGCTCGCCCGCTGCGCGTAGTACTCCACGGCCAGGTCGCCGGGCACTCCGCCCGGCTCGGCGCGGTTGCGGGTCAGCGGTGCCATCACCAGACGGTTGGGGAGCGTCCAGGACTGCATGGTCAGGTCGTCGAAGAGATCGGGCATGCCTGGTTCAACCGGGGTGGAGGTGCCGCGCATTCCGCCCCGGGTGGAGAATCGACCGCGATGAACATCACCCCTCCGCCCCTCACGCCGCTGCACCTCGGCGCGCTCCACCCCGTGGAGCAGGCGCTGACGATCGTGCTCGCGTTCGGGCCGTTCGCGGTGCTGGGCGTCGTGATCGCCGTACGCCGGCGGCGCGAGGCGGCGGAGGACGCCGCCGAGGCGGAGCCTGCGGCCGACCCTCAGCGCGAGAGGTAGTCGCGCCCCAGCCGGTTCTCGGTCTCCAGGGCAGCCAGGAGCATCTCGCCGATCATCTTCTCGATCTTGCCGCCGACGAGCGGGATGCCGACCTTGATCGTCATGGTGACGGCCTCGGTGGTCACGCCAGCGTGCTCGGTGAGGACGGCGGTGCCGGTCATGTCGCCGGGCTTGCCGGGGATCGTCACCACGATGTCGCCCTGCGTCGGGCCGGTCCAGGACTCGGCCTGGACGATGTTGGTCTCCTCGCCGACGAACTTCTTCGCGAACGACGGCAGGCCGGCCGTCGGCTGCCACTGGTCCAGCACGATCTCGGCGTTCTCCCCGTCCTCCGAGACCGAGACCTCGGCGCGGGTCATGCCGATCGCGGCGCACACCTCGCGGCGGAAGTCGGCGTCGCGCAGCATCGCGGCCACCCGCTCCGGGGGCGCGTCGTAGGTCAGCCGGTGCGTGACCTGGCGGCTCATCGTCGGCCCGCCAGCCACTCGACGCCGACCTCGTGCTCCTTGGCGTAGCCCTGCTCGAGGCTGTCCACGAGGAGCTGCTCGAGCTTGCCGCCGATCAGCGGCACCTTGACCTTCGCGTCCAGGTCGACGGTCTGCACCGTGCCGCCGCCGGCCTCGCGCAGGGCCACGGTCCCCGTGATCTTGGTCGGCTTGCCCGGGGCCGTGATCTCGACGTCGCCGCCGGAGCCGTCCTTCCAGGTCTCGGTGAGGATCGCGGTCGTGGTCTCGCCCACGAACTTCTTCGCGATCGACGGCAGGCCCGAGGTGTTCTGCTCGGTCTCCACGCGCACCGTCAGGCCGGCGCCCGCCACGTCGGTCGTCACCTGGTGGGACACCGCGTGCTGGGCCTCGGCGACCTTCTCCCGGAAGGCCGGGTCGGACAGCATGGCGAAGACGTCGGCGGGGGGAGCGTCGTAGGACAGCTCGGTGTGCAGCTTCATGGCCGACATCATGCACCCGCCCCCACCGGTCCGTGGTTAGGTGGGCGTTTGTGACGACCCGTGAGCAGCAGCCCGACGAGAGCTTCGTGTCCTTCGGCGAGCAGGGGGCCCAGCTGACCTACGGCAGCTACCTGCGCCTGCCCCAGCTGCTGGACTCCCAGCACCTGGAGTCCGACCCGCCGGCGCACGACGAGCTGCTGTTCATCACCATCCACCAGGTCTACGAGCTGTGGTTCAAGCAGCTCCTCCACGAGGCGGTGGCCGCTCGCGACGCGATGAGCGCCGGCAACCTGTGGTGGGCCCAGCACCTGCTGCAGCGGGTGCACGTGATCGAGCGGGTGCTCGTGCAGCAGGTCGACGTGCTCGAGACGATGACCCCGCAGGACTTCCTGCAGTTCCGCCAGCAGCTCGCCCCCGCGAGCGGCTTCCAGTCGGTGCAGTTCCGCGAGCTGGAGTTCCTCTCCGGGGCGAAGGACGCGGCGTACGTCGAGCGCTTCCGCGGGCTGACCGCCGAGGAGCAGCGCCGGCTCGGGCAGCGCCTCGAGGAGCCCACGCTGTGGGACGCCCTCCTGGAGGTCCTGCGGGCGCAGGGTCTGGCGGCGGGCACCGACGAGGAGGTCTCGGCGTCGCTGCGCACGGTCGCGCACGACCGCTCCCGGTACGCCGCCGTCTGGGCGCTCGCGGAGGCGCTGCTGCAGCACGACGAGCTGGCCGCCAGCTGGCGCGCGCGGCACGTCGTCATGGTCGAGCGGATGATCGGATCGAAGTCCGGCACCGGCGGCTCGAGCGGCTCGACGTACCTGCGCAGCCGGCTCCCGCTGCAGTACTACCCCCTCCTCTGGGACCTTCGCAGCGAGCTGTAGCGCGACCCGCACCCCTCGTTGTGACATGGCGCACCCGAGGTCCTACTGTCGGAGCGTGTCAACGACGACGCAGGATGTGGACAAGGCCGAGCTCCTCGACCAGGCGATCGACCTGGCCCTGAAGAAGAAGGGGACCGGGGGGCCGCCGCAGGCCCGGGTGGACGCGCTGCTGAGGGCCTACTACCGCCACGTGGCGCCCGAGGACCTCCTGGAGCGCAGCGACGTCGACGTCTACGGCGCGCTGGTCTCGCACTACCGGCTCGCCGAGGAGCGCCCCCAGGGCACCGCCCGGGTGCGGGTGCTGACCCCGACGCTGAGCGAGCAGGGCTGGTCGGCCGGCGGCCACTCGGTCGTCGAGGTCGTCGTGGACGACATGCCGTTCCTCGTGGACTCCCTGACCATGGAGCTCTCGCGCCAGCTGCGCGACGTGCACCTGGTGATCCACCCCAACTACGACGTCGTGCGCGACATCACCGGCGTGCTCCAGGAGGTGCGGCCGGTCGACGACGGGTCGAGCGCCCCTGAGGACGACGCCGTGCGCGAGTCCTGGATGCACGTGGAGATCGACCGGATCCGCGAGGACGACGACCCCGCCGACATCGTCGACGCGGTGCAGCGGGTGCTGCGCGACGTGCGCGAGTCGGTCGAGGACTGGGAGCGGATGCACGCCCAGATCAAGGACATCGTCGACGGCCTCCACGCCGACCCGCCGCCGCTGGACCCCGACGAGGTTCGGCAGGCCGCCGACCTGCTGTCGTGGCTGTCCGACGAGCACTTCACGTTCCTCGGCTACCGCGAGTACGCGCTGGAGCGCCAGGACGAGGACGACTTCCTGCGCGCCGTGCCCGGCACCGGGCTCGGCATCCTGCGTGCCGACCAGGAGATGTCCGACTCGTTCGGGCGCCTGCCCGAGCTGGTCAAGGCCAAGGCCCGCGAGAAGACGCTGCTGGTGCTGGCCAAGGCCAACTCTCGAGCCACCGTGCACCGCCCGGCCTACCTCGACTACGTCGGGGTCAAGACGTTCGGCGCCGACGGCGAGGTCACCGGCGAGCGTCGCTTCCTCGGCCTCTTCTCGAGCGCGGCCTACACCGAGTCGCTGCTGCGGATCCCGCTGATCCGCGAGAAGGCCGAGGCGGTGCTGCGCCGCAGCGGCTTCGACGCCCGCAGCCACGCGGGCAAGGCCCTGATGGACACCCTCGAGACCTACCCGCGCGACGAGCTGTTCCACACGCCGGTCGACGAGCTCTCGCCGATGGTGGAGGCCGCGATGGTCGCGCGGGAGCGCCGCGCGCTGCGGCTGGTCGTGCGCCGCGACACCTACGGCCGCTACGCCTCCGTGCTCGTCTACCTGCCGCGCGACCGCTACAACACCAGCGTCCGCGAGCGGTTCGCGAAGATCCTCCAGGACCGCTTCGGCGGCGAGTCCGTGGAGTTCACCGTGCGCATCAACGAGTCCACGACGGCGAGGGTCCACTTCGTGGTCCGGGTGCCCAAGGGCGAGGCGATCCCCGACGTGGACACCCAGGAGCTCGAGCGCCGGCTGGGGGAGGCGTCGCGCTCCTGGCGCGACGACTTCCACTCCGCCGTGGTCGCCGAGTACGGCGAGGAGGCCGGCTCGATCCTGGGCCGCCGCTACGCCGACTCGTTCCCGGAGGCCTACAAGGAGGACTTCCTCGCCCGCACCGCCGCGGTCGACCTCGGCCGCCTCGAGGCGATCCAGGGCGAGCAGGGCATCGACCTGGCGCTCTACGAGGAGCTGGATGCCGGTCGCGGCGAGGCCCGCCTCAAGGTCTTCCGCATCGGCGAGCCGCTGTCGCTCTCGGAGATCCTGCCGATGCTGTCGTCGATGGGGGTCGAGGTCGTCGACGAGCGTCCCTACGCCCTCGCCGGCCTGGAGCGCCCGTCGTACGTCTACGAGTTCGGGCTGCGCTACGGCCGCGCCCTGCCCGCGGGTGCCCGCGAGCCGTTCCAGGACGCGCTGCGCGCGGTGTGGGACGGGTTCAACGAGATCGACGGGTTCAACGCGCTGGTGCTGGGCGCCGGCCTGACCTGGCGCCAGGCTACGGTGCTGCGCGCCTACGCCAAGTACATGCGGCAGGGCGGCTCGCCGTTCGCCCTCGACTACATCGAGGACGCGCTCGGCAGCAACGTCGAGATCACGCGGCTGCTGGTGCGGCTGTTCGAGGCCCGCTTCGAGCCGGGCGACGACGACGAGGCCGACTCCGAGCGGCGCACGGCCGAGGTCGAGGACGTCCGGCAGCGCATCCACCGCGCCCTCGACGACGTGGCCAGCCTCGACCACGACCGGATCCTGCGCTCCTACCTGACGCACGTGCTGGCGACGCTGCGCACCAACTACTTCCAGACCGTCGACGGCGGGCCGCACCCCTACATGTCCTTCAAGCTCGAGCCGTCGGCGATCCCGGACCTGCCCGAGCCGCGACCGCGCTTCGAGATCTTCGTCTACTCGCCGCGCGTCGAGGGCGTGCACCTGCGCTTCGGCGCCGTCGCGCGCGGAGGTCTGCGCTGGTCGGACCGTCGCGACGACTTCCGCACCGAGGTGCTCGGGCTGGTCAAGGCGCAGATGGTCAAGAACACCGTCATCGTGCCGGTCGGCGCCAAGGGCGGCTTCTTCTGCAAGCAGCTGCCCGACTCCTCCGACCGCGACGCCTGGATGGCCGAGGGCATCGCCTGCTACCGGACCTTCATCTCCGGGCTGCTCGACATCACCGACAACCTCGTCGACGGCGAGACCGTGCCTCCGCGCGAGGTCGTGCGCCACGACGGCGACGACTCCTACCTGGTGGTCGCCGCCGACAAGGGCACGGCGACGTTCTCCGACATCGCCAACGGCGTGGCGAAGGACTACGGGTTCTGGCTCGGCGACGCCTTCGCCAGCGGCGGCTCGGTCGGCTATGACCACAAGGCGATGGGCATCACCGCGCGCGGTGCCTGGGTCTCGGTGCGCCGACACTTCCGCGAGATGGGCGTCGACTGCCAGACCGAGGACCACACCTGCGTGGGCGTCGGCGACATGTCCGGCGACGTGTTCGGCAACGGGCTGCTGTGCTCCGAGCACACCCGGCTGCTGGCGGCGTTCGACCACCGCGACATCTTCATCGACCCCTCGCCCGACGCGGCCACGTCGTACGCCGAGCGGCGGCGCCTGTTCGAGCTGCCGCGCTCGTCGTGGCGCGACTACGACCGGGCCCTCATCTCCGAGGGCGGCGGCGTGTTCCCGCGCTCGGCGAAGTCGATCCGGCTCAACGACCAGATCCGTGCCGCGCTCGGCATCGACGAGGGCGTCGTCGCGATGACGCCGGCCGAGCTGATGCGGGCCATCCTCCTCGCGCCTGCCGACCTGCTGTGGAACGGCGGCATCGGCACCTACGTGAAGGGCGCGGACGAGGACCACGCCGCGGCCGGCGACAAGGCGAACGACGCGATCCGCGTCGACGGCGGTGACCTGCGGGTGAGGTGCGTCGGCGAGGGCGGCAACCTCGGGTTCACGCAGGCCGGGCGGATCGAGTACGCCCAGTCCGGCGGTCGGATGAACACCGACTTCATCGACAACTCCGCGGGCGTGGACACCTCCGACCACGAGGTGAACCTCAAGATCCTCCTCGACCGCGTGGTCCAGGCCGGTGACCTGACGGAGAAGCAGCGCAACAAGGTGCTCGTCGAGATGACCGACGAGGTCGCCGAGCTGGTACTGCGTGACAACTACGAGCAGAACCTCGCCCTGGCCAACGCGGCGGCGAACGCCGTGCCGTTGCTGCACGTCCACGAGTTCTGGATGAAGAAGCTCGAGAGCGACGGCCGGCTCCACCGCGAGATCGAGGGCCTGCCGTCGCGCCGCGAGGTGCGCCGCCGGCTGGAGCGCCGCGAGGGGCTGACCGTGCCCGAGCTGTCGGTGCTGATGGCGTGGACCAAGATCGTGCTCGCCGACGAGCTGATCGAGTCCGAGCTGCCGGACGACCCCTACCTCGACCTGGACCTCAAGGCCTACTTCCCCCGCCAGATCCGCGAGGGCTTCGAGGGACCGCTCAAGGAGCACCCCCTGCGTCGCGAGATCATCGTGACCCAGGTCGTCAACGACCTCGTCAACGGCGCCGGGATGACCTACTGGCCGCGGCTGGCCGGTGAGACCGGCGCGGACGCCGCCGACCTCGTGCGGGCCAACTTCGTCGCCCGGGAGATCTTCGCGTCGCTGCCGCTGCGCGACGAGATCAAGGCGCTCGACACCCGGCTCGACGCGTCGGTCCAGACCCGGATGCGCCTGGAGATGCGCACACTCGTCGAGCGGGCCTCGCGCTGGCTCGTCAGCAACCGCCGCCCGCCGCTGGACAGCCAGGCGACCGTCGAGCTGTTCGCCGGAGCGGTGCAGCAGACGATGGCGCTGCTGCCCGACCTGATGACCGGCCGCGAGCTCACGGCCTACGGGACGCGACGCGACGCGCTCGTCGACAAGGGCGTCCCCGAGGAGCTGGCCTCACGCGTGGCGGTGCTGCCGCCGTCGTACATGCTGCTCAACATCATCGAGATCGCGCAGCGCGAGTCCTACGACCCCACCGTCGTGGCCCGCGTGCACTTCGCGCTCGGCGAGCGGCTCGGTCTGCCGTCGCTGGTGCAGCGGATCCTCGGGCTGCCGCGCAACGACCGGTGGCAGACGATGGCCCGCGCGGCCCTGCGCGACGACCTGCACGCCGTGCACGCCCAGCTCACGCACCAGGTGCTGGTCGCCACGTCCGCCGACGACCCCGCCCCCCTGCGCATCGCGCAGTGGGAGGAGGGGGACGCCGTCGTCGTCGCCCGCGCCGCGACGACGCTGCAGGAGATCTGCACCGACGACGCGGCCGACCTGGCTCGGATGTCGGTGGGCCTGCGCGTCGTACGAGGGCTGCTGGCGTAGCCGAGGGCCGCGCTCAGCCGCCGAAGGCGGCGCGGCCCTGCGTGGCTGAGGTGCCGAGGTCGCTCTTGGGCAGCGCCTCGCCCGCGGTGACGGCGGCCGCCCAGGCCTGCGTGGTCGCGACGGCGGCGAAGTTGGAGTGCAGCAGGACCAGCAGGGTTTCGTGCAGCTGGCCCGCGGAGACCTTGCCGGCCTCGTTGGCGAGGTGGATCGCGCCGCTGGCGTCGGAGAGGACCTCCGCGGCCAGGCCGAGCTCCTCGGCGCCGACGGCGGTGGCGAGGTCGCAGTTGTTGGTCATGTAGCCGACGATCGTGATGGTGTCGACGTCCTGCTCGGCCAGCCAGGCGGCGACGTCGGTGCCGGCGAAGACGCTGCCCTTGTCCTTCGTCGCGCGCTTCCAGGACGGCTGCAGCCGGCGCTCGACCTCGGGGTGCAGGGACCAGCTGTCGCTGCCCACGGCGAAGACCGGCGCCCCCTCCGGCATCTGGTGCTGCACGACGACGACCGGCAGGTCGTGCTCGCGGGCGTGGTCGAGGGCGGTGACGACGTTGTCGAGCGTCCGGTCGCGCGACGGGGCCTGGATCTGCAGGATCCCGTCGAAGTACTCCTGCTGGACGTCGACGACGACGAGTGCTCGGCGAGGGGCGGACATGGTGTCTCCTGAAAGGTGGTCGGACGGTACGACGACCAGCCTGACTCACGGGTGCGTACGCTCGTGAGTGGCACGGAAGACGACTTTCGATGGGATCGGGCCAGACATGCGCATCGCAGTGCACGCCTTCGACGGCATCACGATGTTCCACCTCGCCGCGCCGCTGCTGGTGTTCGGCGAGGTGGGACGGCAGGGCCTCGCCGAGGGCTGGGACCCGGTGGTCTGGACTGACGACGGACGCGGCATCCGGACGGCGGAGGGCCCCCGGGTGGACGACGTGGCCGGACCCGAGGCGGCCGACGAGGCCGACCTCCTCGTCCTTCCGTCGTGGCCGACCGACCTGCCGCCCACAGGAGAGGCGCTGCTCGCGAGGATCCGGGCGGTGCAGGCGCGCGGCGGCCGGGTCGCAGGACTGTGCCTGGGGGCGTTCCCCGTCGTCGACAGCGGACTGCTCGACGGACGTGACGCGGTCACCCACTGGGGCGCCGCGGACGAGCTCGCACGACGGCGGCCGGCCGTCCGGATCGACCCGGCCGCGCTCTACCGCGACCACGGCGACGTGCTCACCTCGGCGGGGACGGCGTCCGCGATCGACGCCTGCCTGCACCTGGTGCGGACCCACCTCGGCGCCACCGCGGCCGCCACCGTCGCGCGGCAGCTGGTGGTGGCGCCGCACCGCGAGGGCGACCAGGCGCAGTACATCCACCGACCCATGCCCGAGCCCGGTGGCGTGGGACACCTCGGTCCCACCCTCGACTGGGCCCTGGGACACCTCGACCAGCGGCTCTCCGTCGACGACCTCGCGGCCCGCGCCCGGATGAGCCGGCGCAACTTCACCCGCCGCTTCGCCGAGGCGACCGGCACCACCCCCGCCCGCTGGGTGCTGGCCAGGCGCCTCGACCGGGCCCGCGGTCTCCTGGAGACGACGACGTGGTCGGTCGACCGGATCGCCCAGGAGTGCGGCTTCAGCGGGGCCGTCACCTTCCGCCAGAACTTCGCGGCGACGTACTCGACCACCCCGACGTCGTACCGGCAGCGCTTCTCCGCGTCGCAGGCATGAGGCGTGGTGGGGTGGGTGGGCCCGTCACTCCGGTCACACCACCCGCACGAAACTCACGCTTCCGGCACGAAGCTTCCTCCCGGAAGCGTGAGTTTCACCGGGTACCCGGTGAAACTCACCGGGCCGGCTCAGTCGCCCTCGACCTTGAGCCCCTTGTCGCGGGCGAGGAGCGGGGCGAGGAGGTCGAGCTGGGCGGGGCTGACGGTGACGCCGCGCAGGCCGTCGAGGCCGTCGAGCTCCTCGAGCTCGCAGCCGCGCAGGTCGACGTGCTCGAGCCGGGCCTGCTGGAGGTTGAGCCGACCGATCCGGGTGCCGCGGAACGCCACGCGGCGCGCCGACGTGGACAGCAGGTCCAGCTCCTCGACGACGCAGTCGGTGAAGGCCACGTCGAGCAGCTCCGCGCCGCGCAGGTTGACGAAGCTGAGCTTGCAGCCCACGAAGTGCACCGACTGCCAGGCCGTCTCGTAGGCCTCGACGGAGCCGAGGCGGGCGCCGGTCAGGACGACGTCGCGCCACACCCCGCGCGGGGCCCGCATGACCGGCACGTTGAGGCGCTCGAACGTCGTCTCGCGCAGCTGCGTGGAGCGCCAGTCGGCCTCGGCGGCGACGACGCCGGTGAGGGCGCAGCCGTCCAGCGAGGCCCCGCCGAGGGACAGCAGGGGCACGTCGAGGTCGGCGAAGGCGAGCCCCTCGAGGTCGGCGTCGTCGACGAGCAGGTCGGGCGTCCCCGGCCGCAGCGTGCCGTGGTGGACCGGGTCGAGGTGAGGGGCTTGGGTGCTGGCGCGGCGGGGCTTGGCCATCGAGTCGGCGCTCAGACGCCGATCGGGTGCCACACGGTCTTGGTCTCCACGAACGCCGTCATGGCCTCCAGGCCGGGGTCGGCGGCGAAGTCGGGCTCGGCCGCGGGAGCGCGGCGCACCCGCTTGAGGTTGTCGGCCGCGGCGACCTCGAGCGAGGTCGCGAGCTCGGTGTCGCCGGCGACCCCGAGGAGGTCGATGGCGTTGACGTCCATGTGGCCCGCGAGCCACGGCGCGATCGTGGTGGCGTCCCCGGTGAGGATGTTGACCACGCCGCCCGGGACGTCGGACGTCGCCAGGCACTCCGCGAACGTCACCGCGGGGAGCGGACGCCGGTAGGACGACACCACCACCGCGGTGTTGCCCGTGACGATGACGGGGGCGACCGCGCTGACCAGGCCGAGGAGCGAGGACTCCTGGGGTGCGAGGACGCCGACGACGCCGGTGGGCTCGGGGGTGGACAGGTTGAAGTACGGGCCGGCGACCGGGTTGGCGTTGCCGACGACCTGGGTCAGCTTGTCGGCCCAGCCGGCGTACCAGACCAGCCGGTCGATCGACTCGTCGAGCACCTTCTCGGCCCGCGAGCCCGACAGCCCCTCGGACTGGCGGACGGCCTGCACGAGCTGGGGTCGGCGGTCCTCCATGATCTCGGCGATCCGGTAGAGGATCTGCGCGCGGTTGTAGGCGGTCTTGCCCGCCCACCCGCCGAAGGCCTTGCGCGCGGCGACGACCGCGTCCCGGGCGTCCTTGCGCGAGGCGAGCGCGGCGTTGGCCACGAAGGCCCCCTTCGAGTCGTGCACGACGTAGGAGTAGCCCGACTCCGAGCGCGGGAAGGCGCCGCCGATGAACAGCTTGTAGGTCTTGCGGACGTCGACGCGCGACATGGTCACTCGCCCCCCTTCAGGTAGCCCGCGAGGCCGTGACGGCCGCCCTCGCGGCCGTAGCCGGACTCCTTGAAGCCGCCGAACGGGCTCGTCGGGTCGAACTTGTTGAACGTGTTGGCCCAGACCACGCCCGCGCGCAGCGAGCCGGCCATCTTGAGGATCAGCGAGCCCTTGTCGGTCCAGACGCCGGCCGACAGCCCGTACGGCGTGTTGTTGGCCTTCTCGATCGCCTCGGCGGGGGTGCGGAAGGTCAGCACCGAGAGCACCGGCCCGAACACCTCCTCGCGCGCGATCCGGTGGGCCTGGGTGACGCCGGTGAAGATCGTCGGGGGGAACCAGAACCCGGTGGTCGGCAGCTCGCACGGCGCCGACCAGCGCCCGGCGCCCTCGGCCTCGCCGATGTCGGAGAGCTCGCGGATGCGGGCCAGCTGCTCGGCGGAGTTGATGGCGCCCACGTCGGTGTTCTTGTCGAGCGGGTCGCCGAGCCGGAGCGTCGCCATGCGGCGCTTGAGCCGCTCCAGCACGTCGTCGGCCACCGACTCCTGCACGAGCAGGCGGGAGCCGGCGCAGCAGACGTGACCCTGGTTGAAGAAGATCCCGTCGACGATGCCCTCGATGGCCTGGTCGAGCGGCGCGTCGTCGAAGACGATGTTGGCCGCCTTCCCGCCCAGCTCGAGGGTGACCTTCTTGTCCGTGCCCGCGACCGCGCGCGCGATCGCCTTGCCGACCTCGGTGGAGCCGGTGAAGGCGACCTTGTCGACGTCGGTGTGGCCGACGAGCGCCTGGCCCGTGGCGCCGGCGCCGGTGACGATGTTGACGACGCCGGGGGGCAGGTCGGCCTGCTGGCAGATCTCCGCGAACAGCAGCGCCGTGAGCGGGGTGGTCTCGGCGGGCTTGAGCACGACCGTGTTGCCGCAGGCGAGCGCGGGCGCGATCTTCCACGCGAGCATCAGCAGCGGGAAGTTCCACGGGATGACCTGCGCAGCCACGCCCAGCGAGCGGTCGCCGTAGCCGGAGTACTCGAGCTTGTCGGCCCAGCCGGCGTAGTAGAAGAAGTGGGCCGCGGCGACGGGGACGTCGACGTCGCGCGACTCCTTGATCGGCTTGCCGTTGTCGATCGACTCCAGCACCGCGAGCTCGCGGCCGCGCTCCTGGATGATCCGCGCGATGCGGTAGAGGTACTTGGCGCGCTCGCGTCCCGGCATCCGCGACCACACGCGGGTGTGCGCGCGGCGGGCGGCCTTGACCGCGAGGTCGATGTCGGCCTGGTCGGCCTCGGCCACCTCGGAGAGGACCTCCTCGGTGGCGGGGCTGATCGTCTTGAACGACGTGCCGTGGCCGTCGACGAACTCACCGTCGACGAACAGGCCGTAGGACGGCTTGATGTCGACGATGCTCCGCGACTCGGGAGCAGGGGCGTACTCGAAGACGTTGCTGGTCATGGTCATCAGTCCAACGTGAAGTAGTCGGGACCGGAGTAGCGCCCGGTCGTCATCTTGGTGCGCTGCATGAGCAGCTCGTTGAGGAGCGTGGAGGCGCCGAAGCGGAACCAGTCGGGGTCGAGCCAGTCGGGCCCGGCGACCTCGTTGACGAGCACGAGGTACTTGATGGCGTCCTTGGCCGTGCGGATGCCGCCGGCCGGCTTGACGCCGACCATCTGGCCCGTGGTCTCGCGGAAGTCGCGGACCGCCTGGAGCATGATCATGGTGACCGGCAGCGTGGCCGCGGGCTGCACCTTGCCGGTCGAGGTCTTGATGAAGTGGCCGCCGGCCATCATCGCCAGCCACGACGCGCGGCGGACGTTGTCGTAGGTCTGCAGCTCGCCGGTCTCGAAGATCACCTTGAGGTGGGCGCTGCTGCCGTCGGCGCGGGCGCAGGCCTCCCGGACGGCGACGATCTCCTCGAAGACCTGGAGGTAGCGACCGGAGAGGAACGCGCCGCGGTCGATGACCATGTCGATCTCGTCGGCGCCGGCCTCGACGGCGTCGCGGGTGTCGGCGAGCTTGATGTCCAGGGCCGCGCGGCCGCTCGGGAACGCCGTCGCGACGGCCGCCACGTGGACGCCGCTCTCGCCGAGGACCTCCTTGGCGGTGGCCACCATGTCGGGGTAGACGCACACCGCGGCGGTCGCCGGGCACGTCGCGTCGGCGGGGTCCGGCCGCATGGCCTTCGCCGCCAGGGCGCGCACCTTGCCGTGGGTGTCCTGGCCCTCGAGCGTGGTGAGGTCGACCATGCGGATGGCGAGGTCGAGGGCGTAGGCCTTGGCGGTCGTCTTGATCGACCGGGTGCCGAGGGCGGCGGCCCGAGCGTCGGCGCCGACCTGGTCGACGCCCGGCAGGCCGTGGAGGAAGCCCCGCAGCGACGCGTCGGACCGCGTGACGTCCGAGAACTGCGCGGCGGCATCCTCGGCGGTCGCGGTGGTGGGGGAGGGAGGCATCCCCCCAGCATAGGGTTGGCGTGGAGCCGGGGGGCAACCGACGAGGAGCCGAGGAGAGACGTGGGCGAGGAGCGGCCGGAGCGGTTCGCGCCGACCAGCGGACGGGTCATGGGCCTTCTCGGTCTGACCCTCTCGCTGGGCGTCGTGGGGATCGGGCTGGTCGACCGCGACGGCATCGCCGACTGGGTGATCGCCGCCTGCGCGCTGCTGGCCCTGCTCTTCTGGGCGGCCATGCTGCGGCCGCGGGTCTCGCTGGTCGGCGACGACCTGGTGCTGCGCAACATGCTGGAGACGGTGACGATCCCACTGGCGGCGGTCGAGGAGCTCGCCGTGCGCCAGCTGCTCGCCGTGCGGGCGGGGGACCGGCGCTACGTCTCCCCGGCGCTGGGCAAGTCCCGGCGCGCGCTGCGACGGCCGGCCGGCGGGGGCGCCGCGCGCGTGGGGCGCACGCCCACCTCGCCCGACCGCATCCACGACGTCGACTACACCGACTTCGTGGAGAACCGGATCCGCCAGCGCATGGAGGACGCCCGCGCCGCGCGCGGCATCCGCCCGAGCTCGCAGGAGCAGGTCGCCCTCGCCTCGGAGGTACGCCGCTCGCCCGCCTGGCCGGAGGTGGTCGGGGTGCTGGTGCTGTCGACTGCGCTGGTCGTGACCCTGCTCTGATGACCCGGTGACCTGTCGACTGCTCGTCGCGCTCGTGACGCTGGCCCTGCTCCCGGTGCTGCTCGCGACGGCCGGGCCCGTGTCGGCCGGCCCCGCCGCGTCCCGGTGCGACTACGTGCCCTGCGAGAACGCCGCCAGCGTCAACGTCGTCGTGCCCACCACGGTGGAGCGGACGACCCGAGCCAGGGTCAGGATCATGGTCCGCTACCTGAGCGGTGCCGCCCGGCCGACCGGCACGGTCGCGATCACCGTCAAGCGCGTCGGCGGGGGCCTCACCTGGACGCGCACGCGCGCCTACACCGGCAGGATCACGGTGCGGACCCCCCGGCTGAGGAAGACCGGCCGCTACCGGGTGACCGCCGTGTTCACCCCCGAGGCGGACAGCGGCTTCCGGCCCGGCCGGGACGCGGCGGCCTTCCGGGTCGTGAGGTAGCGCTCAGATCCCGGCCGCGGCCCGGATGTCGTTGCCCAGCGCGTCGAGGCGACCGGCGGCGGAGATCCGCGCGGCCTCCGCCCCGTCGGCCGGGTCGACGGGCACGACGACCTCGAGGTAGCACTTGATCTTCGGCTCGGTGCCGCTCGGGCGGACGATCACCCGCGCGCCCTCGGCCAGGGTGTAGCGCAGACCCTCGGTCGGGGGCAGCGCGGCCGAGCCCTGCGCCAGGTCGTCGACCCCGAGGACGGCGAGACCGCCGAGCGTCGTGGGCGGGGTGGTGCGCAGCCGGGTCATGGCGGCGCCGATCTCGGTGAGGTCCTCCACGCGCGCGGACACCTGGTCGGTCGCGTGCAGCCCGTGCTCGAGCGCGATGTCTTCGAGGACGTCGGTCAGCGAGCGGCCGGCGGCCTTGGCGTGGGCGGCGATCTCGCACAGGAGCAGCAGCGCGGAGATGCCGTCCTTGTCCCGCACGTGCTCGGGGTCGACGCAGTAGCCCAGCGCCTCCTCGTAGCCGAACGCGAGCCCGTCGACGCGGCCGATCCACTTGAAGCCGGTGAGCGTCTCGACGTACGGCTGACCGGCGGCCGCGGCCATCTTGCCCAGCAGGGACGAGGACACGATCGACGTCGCGTAGGTGCCCTGCTTGCCCGACGTCAGCAGGTGGTGGGCGAGCAGCGCGCCGACCTCGTCGCCGCGCAGCATCCGCCAGCCCTGCAGTCCGGGCACCGCGGCGGCGCAGCGGTCGGCATCGGGGTCGTTGGCGACGACCAGGTCCACGCCGTGGCGTGCGGCCAGCTCCATCGCCAGGTCCATGGCGCCCGGCTCCTCCGGGTTGGGGAAGGCGACCGTCGGGAAGTCGGCGTCGGGCTCCTCCTGCTGCGCGACGATGCGCGGCTGGGCGAAGCCGGCGGTCTCGAGCACCTGCACGACCGAGGTGCCGCCGACGCCGTGCAGGGGCGTGTAGACGAGGTCGAGGTCGCGCGGGCCGTCGACGGCCAGGCCGGCGACGGTGTCGAGGTAGCGGTCGACGACGTCCTCGGTGAGCACCTTCCCGGCGCGGCCCCGCGGGATGTCCGCGACGGGGCCGACGGCCGCGATGTGCCCGGCGATGCCGGTGTCCGCGGGCGGCACGATCTGCGACCCGTCGCCGAGGTAGACCTTGTAGCCGTTGTCCTGCGGCGGGTTGTGGCTCGCGGTCACCATCACGCCGGCCACGCAGCCGAGCTCGCGGATCGCGAAGGCCAGGATCGGCGTCGGCAGGGGGCGGGGCAGCAGCCACGCGGTCATGCCGGCGCCGTTCATCACCTCGGCGGTGTCGCGCGCGAAGACGTCGGAGTTGTGGCGGGCGTCGTAGCCGATCACGACCGGGCCCACCGTCCCCTGCTCGCGCAGGTACGCCGCCAGGCCGGCCGCGGCGCGCATCACGACGACCCGGTTCATCCGGTTGGGGCCGGCGCCGAGCGCGCCGCGCAGCCCGGCCGTGCCGAACTCCAGCGTCCCGTCGAACCGGTCGGCCAGGTCGGTGGGGTCGCCGCCGGCCTCGACCTCGTCGACCACCCGCGCGAGCTCGGCGCGGGTCACGTCGTCGGGGTCCTCGGCTGCCCAGGCGCGTGCACGGTCGAGGAGCGGGGAGAGGTCGGACGTCATGACGGCACCGTAGCGTTCCTCGGATCGGTGTCCTGTCCCCGCCGGGGGAGCTGCCCCGGCGGTGGTGGAGGTGCGAGCGTAGCGAGCCTCGAAACCACGCCGCCGCACTCCACCGGTGGTCGAGCAGCGAGGAGCGCCAGCGACGAGCGGCCGTCGAGACCCCTGCACCTCTGGCTGCCTCCTCGGGCCGAGCTGGGGTGCCGCGCGCTCAGCCGGTCGCGGCTTCGCCCGCGCCGCCCGCGCAATCGCGCGGCACCTCTCTGGTGTGACTGGTGTGACTGGTGGTGCGTCTACCGATACTCGGCGTCGGCAGTTGGGCGCCGCACCGGCCCCGCCGAGCGTGACGATGCCGGGCCGCGGCGCGAACTGCCGACGCTGATGACCTCGTTGCCGCCGCGCGACGCGAGGCTCAGGCGTCGATGGTGCTCATGTCGCCGTAGCGCTCGCCCGCGACCGCGCCGCGCGGCACCGCCGCCTCGAGCGCGGCGAGGTCGTCGGCGCTGAGCTCGACGTCGGCGGCGGCGACGTTCTCCTCGAGGTAGCGCACGCGCTTGGTGCCGGGGATCGGCGCGACGTCGTCGCCCTGGGCCAGCACCCACGCGAGGGCCAGCTGGCCGGGGGTGCAGCCGAGACGATCGGCCAGCTCCTGGATCCGGGCCACCAGGGCCAGGTTGGTCTCGAGCGCCTCGCCCTGGAAGCGGGGGAAGTAGGCGGAGCGGCGGGAGTCGCCCTCCTCGAGCGCGCCCGACGAGGTGATGGCGCCCGTGAGCAGGCCGCGGCCGAGCGGGGAGTAGGGGACCAGGCCGATGCCCAGCTCGCGGATCGTCGGCAGCACCTCGTCCTCGAGGTCGCGGGTGAACAGCGAGTACTCGGTCTGCAGCGCGGTAATGGGGTGGACGGCGTGCGCGCGCCGGATGGTGTCGGCCGAGGCCTCCGAGAGGCCCAGGTGCCGCACCTTGCCGGCCTCGACGAGCTCCTTCATCGCCCCGACGGTCTCCTCGATCGGCACGGTGCGGTCGACGCGGTGCTGGTAGTAGAGGTCGATGTGGTCGACGCCGAGCCGCTGCAGGGAGGCGTCGCAGGCGCTGCGGACGTACTCCGGGCTGCCGTCGATGCCGAGCCGGGCGCCGTCCTCGCCGCGGACGTTGCCGAACTTGGTGGCCAGCTGGACCTCGTCGCGGCGGCCGGCGATCGCCTTGCCGACGAGCCGCTCGTTGGTGAACGGGCCGTACATGTCGGCGGTGTCCAGGAAGGTCACGCCCAGGTCGAGGGCGCGGTGGATGGTCGCGATGCCGTCGGCCTCCTGCCCGGTGCCGTAGAACTCCGACATCCCCATGCAGCCGAGGCCGAGGGCGGAGACGTCGAGGGGCGAGGTGGTGCCGAGGGCGCGTCGTCGGATGCTCATGACCTCACTCAATGCCTTGGAGCGCGCTCCAGGTCAAGTCGCTGCTCGACCGCGTCGGTGTAGATGCCGATCTTGCGGTCGATCGCGCCGAGGTGCTCCTGCACCTCGGACAGCTGCTGGAGCACCGTCTGGCGGTGGCACCGGAGCAGCTCGAGGCGCTCGGCCTCGTTGCCCTCGCCGCCGCGGACCAGGTCGGCGTAGCGGCGTACGTCGCGGATCGGCATACCGGTCGCGCGCAGCCGGGTCACCATCTCGATCCAGCGCAGGTCGCGGTCGAGGTAGCGACGGTGCCCGGTCGCCGAGCGGCCGACCGGCTGGAGCATGAGGCCGTCGCGCTCGTAGTAGCGCAGCGTGTCGGCGGTCAGACCGGTGTGGACGGCGGCCTGGGCGATGGTCAGGCCAGGGGTGGGCGGCATGACCTCAGCATGGACCTTGGAGTGCGCTCCAGGTCAAGGCTCCAGGCGGTCCAGGGCCGGGCGGTGGAAGGCCTCGCCCGCGAACGGGCCGCCGACGACGCCGACCTCGGCCTCGTCGTCGGGGCCGGCCTCGATGCTCGAGGCGAACTCCTCCGCGTCGTCGAGCGGCTCGTAGCCGAGGTCGCGACCGGGCTGGAGGTCCCACCAGGCCCGGGTGTTGGCCGAGATGCCGTAGACCACGGCGAAGCCCGGCGCCGGGGCCGTGAGGCAGGCGTCGACCATGCGGACGCAGTCGTCGGGGGAGAGCCAGGTGGCGAGCTGGCGCAGCGACTCCGGCCGGGGACCGAACGACCCGATGCGGCAGGAGACGGCGTCGAGCCCGTAGCGGTCGACGTAGAGCGAGAGGAGCGCCTCGGCGGCGACCTTGGCGACGCCGTAGAAGGTGTCGGGCCGGGGCCGTGCGTCGACCCCCAGGACCCCCGGGGGCGCCACCGCGGCGCGGGGGGTGCGGCCGACGGCGTGGTTGGAGCCGGCGTAGACGACCCGGCGGACGTCGTGGGCGACGGCGGCGTCGAGCAGCGCGCCGGTGGTGACGACGTGCGAGGCCAGCGAGTCGGGCAGCGAGGCCTCGTCGGGCAGTCCGGCGGCGTGGACCACGGCGTCGAGCGGCTGCTCCTCGAAGACCGCGTGCACGGCGTCCGGGTCGGCGCAGTCGGCGACGTGCCAGCGGACGTCGATGGCGTCGGGCCGGGGGACCCGGTCGAGCCCGACGACCTCGTGACCGCGGTCGGCGAGGCCGAGGGTGAGCACCTGTCCGATGGACCCGGCCGCGCCGGTCAGCAGGACCCTCACGGGCGTGGGCAGGAGGTCGGGGACCTCAGGTCAGCGGCGGTACCCATCGATGTTCTGTCCCAACTCGGTGAAGAGGGCCTGGTTGAGCCGGAAGGCTACCTTCACCTCGTCCACCACGCGTGCGACGTCCTCGACGGACAGCTCGAGCGCGTCGAGCCGGGCCCGGTAGGCGTCCTTGTAGGGCTTGGGCTTGGGGATCTCGGGGAACGCGTAGAACGCCGTGCCGGCGCCGTCGAGCTCGAAGGTGCGGTCGAGGATCCGGCCGATGGCCTGGCCGCCCGAGAGGTCGCCGAGGTAGCGCGTGTAGTGGTGGGCCACCAGCAGCCCGCCCCAGGAGCCGGCCGCCGCGAGCCGCTCGCGGTAGGCGTCGGCGGCGGGCGAGACGACCTCGCGGTCGCGGCCGGGTGCCCAGTGCTCGAGGTCGCTGTCGATGGCGGCGAGCCGCTCCAGGGCGGTGTCGTGCACGGCGGCGACGGCCGGGTCGTCGAGCCGCGCGCGCACGGTCGTCTCCATGGCGTCGTAGACGACGCGCAGGCGGAGCAGGTAGTCGGCGTAGCCGGTCTCGTTGACGCGCCCGCCCAGCAGCTCCGACATGTACGACGAGTGCTCGGCCGCCTCGTGCTCGGCCATCGACCCCACGCGCATGGCGGCGGAGAGTGGGAGGTCGACGGCGCTGCGGTCGAGGACGGTCATGAGCGGGCCTTTCGGAGGCGCGGAAGGATGCAGACACAGTGTCGACAAGATCTCGACGACTTGTCAACTACCTGTCTCAGATTAGGTGAGGCTTACCTAGCCTACTCCGGTCGGCGCTCGTCCGTGGTGAGCGCTCGCAGGATGAACCGCTCGACCTGCTCGGCCGGCACGTGGCGCGGGGCCAGGCACGCGTGGACCAGCGACATGGCGGCGCCCACGTCGGGCACCGAGAAGGCACCCGAGGCCGCGCCGGAGACCAGCAGGTCGCGCAGCACGTCCTCGACCGCGACGACGTGCTCGCGGACCTGCTGCACGGCTGCGGGCGACAGCACGCCCACGAGCTGCATGCCCAGGCCCATGTGGAACTGCTCGCCGGCGGTGAGCTGGTGGCGGATGTAGACGTGCATGCGCTCGACGGGGTCGACCACCGCGTCGAGCTCCGCGCGCAGCTCGTGGAGGTAGCGCTCGGTCTCGTGGGACGCGAACGCCACCACCACCGCCTCCTTGTCGGGGAAGTGGTGGTAGATCGAGGTGCGTCCCAGGCCGGCCCCGGCGGCGATCTGGGCCATCGAGATCGCGTCGAAGCTGCGCTCGCCCATGAGCGAGGCGAAGGAGTCGAAGACGCGTCGCTGCACCTGGTCGCGGTGCTCGGCGACGGTCTCGGCGTTGATCTTCGGCACGCCCGGCACTGTAGTACCAGCGCGGCCACGGCTCCCGGGACGCCGAGGCGCCCCTCCCACCACGGGGAGGGGCGCCACGGGTGGTGCGGTGCGTGCCGCGGTCAGCGGACCCGGAAGGGCAGGCTCTTGGAGGAGGCCTTCACGTTGGCGTCGCCGGTGTAGGTCAGGACCACCCGGTAGGTGCCCTTCGCAAGGCGGGGCAGCTTGGCGGTCGCGACACCGGCGCGCGTCAGGCGGGCCTGGAGCGTGCGGACGACCTTGCCCTTGGCGTTGCGGACGACGACCTTGACCGTGCCCGCGGCGGAGCCGGCCGGGGTGGTGGTGACCTTCGCACGGACCTTGCCGGCCTTGCGGGGAGCGGGCTTCTTGACCAGCGTGGCCGTCGTGCGGCTGGCCGCCTTGGCGACCGTGACGGTGGCGGTGGCCGTGGCGCCCTCGACGTTCGGCGTGCCGTCGTAGGTGGCGCTGAGCGGGTGCCGGCCGGCCCCCAGCGTGCCGAGGGCGAACGTCGCCGCGCCGGACACCAGGTCCGCCGTGCCGACGACCGTGGCGCCGCGCTTGAGCGTGACCGCGCCCTCGGCGCCCTCACCGGTGACCGTGACCGTGGCGGTCGAGGCCTGGCCGTAGGTGCGGGCCGGCGCCGAGATGGTCGCGGCCGAGGGCGCCTTGGCGAAGGTCAGGGGCGTGTAGGTCTCGTACGACGGGGCCGTGGCGCCGCTGCCGGCGTAGGTGTAGATGCCGTAGTTGGCGGCGGTGGGCACCGCGGCGGCGGCGGTGTCGGCGGCGGCCTTGTCGACCGTCAGCGTGGCGGTGAAGGTGCCGGCCGGGGTGAGCTCGATGGCGCCTGCGTCCGGGCCGCCGATGGTCGCCATGTCCTCGGCGAGGACGGCCCACTGCTGCGAGCTGTTCTTGCGGTTGGCGGAGGCGACGCCGGCGGAGGGACGCCAGGCCTCGGGGAACTTGCCGAACGCGACGTACGTGCCGGCGGGTCGGCCCGCCAGCGGCGGACGGGCGCCGGTCGCGGCGGACGGGTCGAAGCCCGTGCCCTGGACGGTGATCTCCTGGGCGCCGTTCGGCAGGAACGTGGTCCTGCTGACCGTGACCTCCGGCGTCAGCTGCTCGCTGTAGGCCACCGAGAAGGGGTTCGCGATCTTGCGCGGGTCGGCGCTGCCACCGGTGGAGTACCAGTAGGGACCCTGGCCGAGCACCTGCTGGAAGTCGACGAAGGCCTGCGGGAACGCGCCCCAGTTGTCGCCGGTCCGGACCTGCTCGGTGGAGCCCTCGGCGGCGGCGTAGGTCACGCCCTTGTACTGCGGCGCGCCGGCGATCCCGGTCGGCGTCACGTCGACGCCCGTCATCGTCGCGAGGGTGATCTTGGTGTCGGCGACGGGCGTCCAGGCCTCCATGTCGTCCATGGAGGTGGCGTAGCCGCCCAGCGTGGCCGACAGCGTGCCGACGCCGTCGGTCACGACCAGCTCGGGGTCCGAGAGGTGGAAGTACGTCATGCCGGAGTAGAACAGGACGGTGGCGTCACCGTCCCAGGTGATCTGCGCGTTCTCGGCGTCGGGGTCGAGGGTGCCGGTGCCCTTCTTCACGACCATCCGCGTCTCGGCGAGGTTCGTCTGGGAGAAGCCGGACGTGAGGACCCCCGCGCTGGTGCGGCGCGTTCCGTCGAACGTGGCCGGGGCGTAGGTGCCGTCGGCGCCCTTGTCCTCGATCGTCACGTTGCCCGCGGTGCTCTTCCACCCGGCGGTGGCGTTGTTGGACCAGGTGGCGCCGTTGTCGGCGAGCCTCAAGGTCTGCCCGCCCGCCCCGGGGTTGCCGATCTTGCCGGCCGACATCAGGTTCCAGGTGCCGGGCGCGAAGGCGCCGGCCTGGACCTCGTTGTTGATGTCCCAGGTGAACGTGGCGTTGCTGACGGAGATCGGCGCGGCCGAGGCCGACGGCGCGGCGGCGACGCCGAGCGCGACGAGGCCGGCCGAGGCGACCGCGGTCGAGAGCAGCGCGGCCACTCCTCGCGTGCCCCGACGAGCAGCGGAGGTGCCCCCCGCTGTGGTGATGGTCATGACTTTCCTTTCACACGACTGCTGACGTTGCCGAGGATGGTGAGTGCGGCTGCTCCGAGCAGCAGCAGCGAACCGGTCCACCACTCCCATGGGTGGCCGGAGCTGGTCGCCCGCGACGCTGCGGGCAGCGTCTGGGCGTTCACGACCGGGACCGCCGGGAGGCGGGGGTCGAAGATCGGGGGCGTGGCGCCCGCAGGGGCGGCGCCCGGGGGCAGGACCGCCGGCGCCTGCGCCGGGAGGCCCGGCCCGGCGGGCGGGAGGGGCGCCGGGGGCGCCGGCGCCACCGGGGCGCTCGGCTGCGTGGGCTCGGCGGTCGGCTCGGCGGTCGGCTGGGGGTCGACCGGCGCGGTGACCGGGCTGCCGGCGGAGTAGCTCACGGTGAGGGGCAGCGGCACCTTGTGCGCGTCGGCGCTGCCGCCGGAGGAGTACCAGTAGGCCGCGGACCCCAGGCGGTGCATCGCCGTGAGGAACGACGCCGGGAACGCACCCCAGGAGGGACCGGTGCGCACCTGGGTGACGCCGGCGCTCGGGGCGTCGTGGCGCACGCGCAGGTAGGAGGGCGTGCCGGTGATCCCACCGGTGGTCGGTAGCCGCAGTCCCGCGCGCGGCAGGTCCGCGAGGACGACCCGACGTCCGGGCACCTTGACCCACGTGCTGGTGTCGTTCATGTCGGAGGCGTAGCCCCCGAGGGTCCCGCTGAGCCGTGCCGTCGTGGGCGTCACGACGAGCTGGGGGTCGCTGACCGTGAAGAAGGTCATGCCGGAGTAGTAGAGGACGGTGAACGTGCCCTTCCAGCTCACGGTGGCGCGGCCGGCGGCGGGGTCGACCGTGCCGGTGCCGCCGTCGATCACGACCTGGTGGTCGGAGAACGAGCCGCCGCCCGTGGTGAGCCGGCTGCCCGCGACGTCGGTCGAGGTGCCGTCGAACGCCGCGAGCGCGTAGCTCCCGTCGGGGCGGCGCTTCTCGATGCGCACCTCGCCCGCGCGGGCCGACCAGCGGGCCGGCTTGCCGTTGCTCCAGGTGGCGCCGCCGCTGCGCAGCGGCAGCCGCTGGCCGCCGGCGCCGGGGTCGCGCACCTCGCCGGCGGAGAAGAAGTTGAAGGTGCCCGGCGCGAACGCCGCGTTGTTGCTCTCGTCGTTGACGCCCCACCGCAGCTGGGCGTCGTCCACGGTGAAGGGCCCGCTCGTCGGGTCGTCGGTCGGCGTGGGCGTCGGGGCGGTGGGGGTCGGGGTGGGGGTCGGGTCGTCGGTCGGGGTCTCCGACGGCGCGTCCGTCGGGCTCGTCGTCTCCGTCGGGTCCGCGGTGGCCGTGGGGCTCGTGGAGGTGGGTGCGGGCTCGTCGGCGGCCGTCGTCCCGGCGGGCGCGGCCGAGCCGGAGGTGGCCACCAGCGCGGTCGCGGCCACGGCGAGGACGAGCACGAGGACGGCGGCGACGGCCCGCCCTGCCGAGGTGCGCAGCACGGTCACACCACCCCGGCGGGCGTCGGCCGGGTGCGGCGCCGGCGCAGCAGGAGGAGCAGCAGCGAGGCGAGGAACACGGCTGCCGCGAGGGCCAGGAACAGGCGCGAGGCGGGCAGCGCCTCGTCGTCGTCGGCCGTCTGCGTGCTCGCGGCTGCGGTGACCTCCGGGCCGGCGCTGACCGGGAAGCGCTCCGAGACCTCGGTGCCGGAGGCGGCGCCCGAGAGGCGGAGCTCGTGGGTGCCGGGCGGGATGTCGGCAGGCAGTGGCAGGACGCCGGCGACCTCGCCCGACGTGCCGGCCACCATCGGTCCGAGCGCGGCCAGGCCGTTGTCGAGGATGGCGAGCACCTGCTCGCCCGGCGCGAAGCCGCGGCCGGTGAACGCCAGGGCGTTGCCCGCGACCGCGGTCGCGCGGTCCGCGGTCACCACGGGCCGGCCGGCGCGGGCGGTCCGCGGGACGCCACCGGCGGCAGGGGGCGACGCCTCGGCGGCGGGCGGGGCGCTCTGGCCGGCGCCCGAGGGCTGGGAGCCGGACTGGGAGCCGGACTGGGAGGGCGCGGAGGACGGCGCCTGGTCGTAGACCTCGCCGAAGCTCACCGGCGTGAAGGTCTCGTTGGCGGGGTTCTTGACGCCGTGCGCGCCGATCGTGATGACGCCGCAGGTCATCGTCCGGCAGTCGACCGTGCTCAGCTTGCCGTCGCGGTCGACGCTCTGGAACTCCGGACCGGGCACGGTCATCGTCACGCGGAAGCCGCCCGAGCCCGACATGACGGCGTTGGCCTCGCCGGCGGTCGAACCGCCCGGGAACGAGACGAACCGGAGGTAGCCGCGGTTGTCGGCGGCGTTCTCGGAGTCGGGGATGTAGCGGTAGTCCTTGCCGGTCAGACCGCCCTTCGACGGACGCCACGAGTCGCTGCCGGGGTCGCGCACCCAGCCGAACATCACGTAGACGCCGCCGAAGCCGCCCTTGACCGACTGGAAGCCGGTCGCGTCGAGGGTGAGCGTGGTCCGGTAGCGGGTGTCGGCCTGGTCGCCGCCGCGGTCGTTGCGCACCGTCAGGCGCGCCTCGGCGTGGGCCGGCGCCGCCACCGCGGTCACGGTCCCGAGGGCCAGGGCCGCGGCGGCCAGCAGGGAGGTCAGTCGGTTCATGCGCGCACCTCGAGGTCGCTGGCGGACGGCCGCGGCGTACGGCGTCGGCGGTCGGGCAGGACGAGCAGCTCGCCGGTCTCGGGGTGGGCCGTGACCGTCACGGGGTGGTCGTAGACCTCGCTGAGCAGCGGGCCGGTGAGGACCTCCCCCGGGGCGCCCTCGCCGGCGACGCGGCCGCCGTGGAGGAGCACCACCCGGTCCGACCACGCGGCGGCGAGGCTGAGGTCGTGCAGCACGACCAGCACGGCGGCGCCCTGCTCGGCCTCGTGACGGGCACGGGCCAGCACGGTCTCCTGGTGGCCGATGTCGAGTGCGGCCGTCGGCTCGTCGAGCAGCAGCACGCCGGTGCGCTGCGCGAGGATCCGGGCGAACGACGTGCGTCCCTTCTCCCCGCCGGACAGCACGCCGAAGGGGCGGGCGGCGAGGTGCGTGACGTCGGTGGCCGCCATGGACTCGGTGACCACCGCCTGGTCGTCGTCCTCCTCGGGCCGGCCCCGCCACGGGGACCTGCCCATGCGGACGACGTCCTGGGCGGGGAACGGGAAGGCGATGTGGTGCTCCTGCGTCAGGACCGCGCGCTCGCGCGCCAGCTCCCGGAGCCGCCAGTCGTCGAGGCTGCGGCCGAGCACCTCGACCCGGCCCTGCGCGGGGCTCAGGTCGCCGGCCAGGACGGCGAGCAGCGTCGACTTGCCGGCGCCGTTGGGGCCGACCAGCGACACGATCTCGCCGCGTCGGACGTCGACGTCGACCCCGTCCAGCACCGTGGTGCCGCCCAGGCGGACCACGACCCCGCGGGCGCTCAGCGCGGCGTCGCTCATGCCCAGCCTCCCGAGGAGCGGCGGGTGCGGCGCAGGAGCCAGAAGAAGAAGGGGCCGCCCACCAGGGAGGTGAGCATCCCGAGGGGCAGGTCGGCATACGCCACCAGCGTGCGCGCACCGAGGTCGGCGACGACGAGGACCAGCGCGCCGGCCAGCATCGAGGCCGGCAGGAGCGCGCGGTGCCCCGGTCCCGTGACCATCCGGACCAGGTGCGGGACGATCAGGCCGACGAAGGCGACGATGCCGCAGAAGCTGACGGCCGCCGCCGTGAGCAGCGCGACCACCACGATCAGGAAGATCCGCAGGGCCTCGACGTTGACGCCGAGGTGGCGGGCCGAGCGCTCGCCGAGGGAGAGCAGGTCGAGGCTGCGCGCGCAGGCGAGGGCGCAGACCACGCCGACGAGCGCGAGCGGGGCCACGACGCCGACGTACTGCCAGCGGCTGCCGTTGAGGCTGCCAAGCTGCCAGAAGACGATCTGCTCGCGCGCCTGGGTGTCGCCGAGGAACATCAGCATCGCCAGGAGCGCCCCGGCGACGGCGTTCACCGCGATCCCGGTCAGGACCAGGGTCACGACCTCCGTCCGGCCGTCGGCGCGGGCCAGCGCGTAGACGACGAGGGTCGTGAACAGGCCTCCCACGAAGGCGCACACGGCGGTCGTCCAGTCGCCGGCGAAGCCGAGGCTGAAGACGATGGCGGCGGCGGCGCCCACCGCGGCACCGGCCGAGACCCCGACCACGCTGGGCTCGGCCAGCGGGTTGCCGAAGACCCCCTGCATCAGGGTTCCGGCGACCGCGAGGGCGGCGCCGACGACCATCGCCATCGCGACCCGGGGGAACCGGACGGTCCACAGGGTGTCGTCGCCGCGCGGGTGCGTGGGCATGGGCCCGACGTCGATCCCGAGGTGGTGCAGGAACGAGCCCACGACCTGCGGGAAGGGGATCGCCAGCTGCCCGGACCCGGCGGCGGCGAGACCGGCCACGACGAGCGCCACGGTGAGCACGACGAAGAAGGCGGTGGTCCGGGTGAGCCGCGCGGGTCGCGGGGACGACCCGGTCCGGTCCGCGGGGCCGGACGCGGGCATCGCTGCCGGGACCGACGGCGCGGAGCTCACAGGGCGTCGGGCGCGTAGAAGGCCACCGCCAGGGCGTTCAGGACGTCGGAGGTGCGCGGGCCGAAGCTCAGGACCTGGTCGTCGTCCATGGCGATGATCCGCTCGTGCTCGCCCGCCGGGGTCTGGGCGAGCGCCGGGAAGCGCTCGAGCAGGCCGTCGGCGCCGCCGACGGACTCCAGGCCCTTCGACATCATCAGGATCACGTCGGGCTGGGCGGAGATCAGCCCCTCGTCGTTGACCGGCTTCATGCCCTTCCAGCCGATCTCCTCGCTGACGTCGTACCCGCCGGCGGCGGTGATCAGGGAGTCGGCGCCCGAGCCCTCGCCGAACATGTAGTAGACGCCGGCCTGCCCGCGCACGTAGAGGAAGATCGTCCGCAGCTGACCGGTCACGTCCTGGGGGGCGACGTCCGCGATCTCCTCGACCGTGGCGTCGGCCTCGGCCTCGAGGCGCTGGCCGAGGACCGTGCCCTCGTCGGGCACGCCGAGGGCGTCAGCGACCTGCTGGGTCAGCGAGGAGATGTTGTCGATCCCGCGGCGGGAGTCGGTGACGACCACCGGGACGCCCGCGTCACGCAGCTGCAGCAGCACGTCCCACGGGCCGAGCGAGGTGTCGGTGAGGACCACGGTCGGGTCGAGGGCCAGGATCGCCTCGGCGCTCAGCTCGTGACCGTTCTGGGTGACCAGCGGGCGGTCCTCGATCTCGGGGAAGGACGAGGAGACGTCGCGGCCCACGACGCTGTCGCCGAGGCCGAGCTGGAAGACCGTCTGCGCGAGGGTGCCGTAGATGTCCAGTGCCAGGATCCGGCTGGTGTCGGTGACGGTGACCTTCGTGCCCTGGCTGTCGGTGACGGTGGCCGGCAGTGCCGGGGCCGGGTCGTCGGAGACCGGGTCGATGTCGGGATCCGGCAGGTCGACGCTCACGACGCCGTCCCAGCTCCGCGGGTCGGAGAGCGGCTCGACCTCGGACAGGCGGGGGACCTCCGTGGTCGCCCCGTCCTCGGCCTTCTCGTCGCCGGGGGCGGACAGGACGGGCCCGCACGCGGTCAGGATCCCGACCGCGAGCAGGAGGGACGTGGCGCGCCCGAGAGGGTGGCGGTGCTGGCGCGGCATGCGGGTCTCGCTCTGTGCTCGATGGAGGACAGCGGGAGCTGCTGTCGACCGTCAGCATACCTCTTATTTAGGGAAGGCTTACCTTGGTTCGCGGAGTGACACGGACCTCGCTCCGGGTAGCCCTAGATGGCGGGGACGATCCGGCCCAGGAGCTCGCCCATCCGCGACGCGGCCGCGCGGCCGGCCTCCAGGACCTCCTCGTGGTTGAGGGGCTCGCCGGTGATGCCGGCGGCGAGGTTGGTCACGAGGCTGATCCCGAGCACCTCCATGCCGGCCTCGCGGGCGGCGATCGCCTCGAGGGTCGTGCTCATGCCGACGAGCTCACCGCCGATCGCGCGGACCATGCCGATCTCGGCGGGCGTCTCGTAGTGCGGGCCGGGGAACTGCACGTAGACGGCCTCGTCGAGGCTCGCGTCCACCTCGCGGCACAGGCTGCGCAGGCGCGAGGAGTACAGGTCGGTGAGGTCGACGAACCGGGCGCCGACGATGGGGGAGCGGCCGGTCAAGTTGATGTGGTCGCTGATCAGCACCGGCGTGCCGGGGGTCCAGGTGTCGCGCAGCCCGCCGCAGCCGTTGGTGAGCACGATGGTGCGGCAGCCGGCCGCCGCCGCCGTGCGGACGCCGTGCACGACCGCGGAGACGCCCTTGCCCTCGTAGTAGTGCGTCCGGCTGAGGAACACCAGCAGGTTGCGCTCGCCGGCGCGGATCGAGCGGATCTTGCCCGAGTGGCCGGCCACGGCCGCCGCGGAGAAGCCGGGCAGGTCGGTGGTGTCGATCTCGGCCGTCGCCTCGCCGAGCGCGTCGACGGCGGGCAGCCAGCCGGAGCCGAGCACGAGCGCGACGTCGTGGGACGCGACGCCGGTCAGCTCGGCGAGCCGCGCGGCCGCCTCCTGCGCCAGGTCGTACGGCGAGTGGTCGGGGCTGTCGGGCGTCGTCGGGATCACGGCAGCACTCTAGGTCGTGCCGCGGGTCGTGCCGCGACCGAGGACGTCAGCTGCCGTTGGTGCGGCAGGGGCGCCGGCGCAGGGCGGCGACGTAGTCGTCCGGGGCGCTGGCGGCCTCCGCGGCCTCGGCGAGCATCCCGAGGTAGGACGCCGAGGGCAGCCCGCCCTCGTAGGCGTCCAGGACGTAGGTCCACACGACCAGCTCGCCGGTGAGGGTGGCGACCCGCACCTTGGTCTTGCGGTAGAGGCCGGAGTCGGCCGCCTCCCAGCCGTCGAGGTCGGCCTCGTCGGCCTCGGTGATGTCGTAGACGGCGACGAACACCTGCTCGAAGGGGTCCTGGACGATGGTCGACAGCGACCCGTCCCAGCCGTGGTCCTCGCCGCCGAACGTCAGTCGCCAGCCCTCCAGCCACCCCGTCGTGTGCAGGGGGGAGTGGGGGCAGCGCTCGCTCATGCGAGCGGGGTCGAGGTTCGTCCCGTAGGCGGCGTACAGGGTCACGGCTGCAGGCTATCGGGCCCCGCACTAGGCTGGGAGCGTGACTCACTTCGACGTTCTCGTCCTCGGCGCGGGCCCCGGTGGCTACGTCGCCGCCATCCGCGCGGCCCAGCTCGGCAAGTCCGTGGCGGTCGTCGAGGAGAAGTACTGGGGTGGGGTGTGCCTCAACGTGGGCTGCATCCCCTCCAAGGCGCTCCTGAAGAACGCCGAGCTGGCCCACGTGCTGACGCACGAGAAGGACAAGTTCGGCATCGAGGGCGACGCCACGATGTCCTACGGCCCGACCCACAAGCGGTCGCGCCAGGTGAGCGCCGGCATCGTCAAGGGCGTCCACTTCCTGATGAAGAAGAACAAGATCACCGAGATCGACGGCTGGGGCACCCTCACCGGCCCGAAGGCGCTGGACGTGAAGGGCAAGGACGGCGAGGTCACGTCCTACACGTGCGACGACCTGATCATCGCCACCGGCGCCAAGACCCGGCTGATCCCGGGCACGTCGCTGAGCGAGCGCGTCGTGACCTACGAGGAGCAGATCCTCGACTCCGAGCTGCCCGGCTCGATCATCATCGCCGGCTCCGGTGCCATCGGCGTCGAGTTCGCCTACGTGATGAAGAACTTCGGGGTCGACGTGACGATCGTGGAGTTCCTCGACCGGATGGTCCCCACCGAGGACGCCGACGTGTCCAAGGAGCTGGCCAAGCACTACAAGAAGCTCGGCGTGAAGGTGCTGCTCGGCACCAAGGTCGAGGGCATCGACGACTCCGGCGACAAGGTCAAGGTCACCGTCTCCAAGGACGGCAGCACCGAGGTGCTCGAGGCCGACAAGGTCATGCAGGCGATCGGCTTCCAGCCGCGGGTCGAGGGCTACGGCCTCGAGGCCGCCGGCGTCGAGGTCACCGAGCGCGGCGCGATCGCGGTCGACGCCCGCGGGCGCACCAACGTCGACGGCGTCTACGCCATCGGCGACGTGACCGGCAAGATGATGCTGGCCCACGCCGCGGAGGCCATGGGCATCGTGGCGGCCGAGACGATCGCCGGCGCGGAGACGCAGGAGATCAACTTCGACATGATCCCGCGTGCCACGTACTGCCAGCCGCAGATCGGCTCCTTTGGCTACTCCGAGGAGCAGGCCAAGGAGTTGGGCTACGACGTCAAGACCGCGACGTTCCCGTTCTCGGCCAACGGCAAGGCCCAGGGCCTGGGCGACACGGCCGGCTTCGTCAAGATCGTGGCCGACGCCGAGCACAACGAGATCATCGGCGGGCACCTCATCGGCCCCGACGTGACCGAACTGCTGCCGGTGCTGACGCTGGCGCAGACCTGGGACCTCACCGCCGACGAGCTCGCGCGCAACATCTTCGCCCACCCGACGCTCGGCGAGTCTGTGAAGGAAGCCATCCACGGCATCGCCGGCCACATGATCAACTTTTAGCCGGTTTCTCGACCGCGACGCAGTCGCGGTCGAGAAAAGCCCAGGCCAGGTCGAGCAGCCGCGCGGCTGAGGAACGAAGCCGCGACCGGCGTGTCGAGACCTAGCCACCTGAGAGGAATGACCCATGACCGACAAGGTCGTCATCATCGGAGGCGGACCCGGCGGCTACGAGTCCGCGCTGGTCGCGGCGCAGCTCGGCGCGGAGGTCACGGTCGTCGACACCGACGGCATCGGCGGCTCAGCGGTCCTCACCGACTGCGTGCCCAGCAAGACGCTGATCGCGACCGCCGAGCTGATGACCGACGTCGCCGGCGCCGCCGAGCTGGGCGTCAACTTCCACGACCAGGAGGGCGACCTCGCGACGGCCGTCTCGGTCGACCTCGGTCGGGTCAACAAGCGGGTCATGCAGCTGGCGGCCGACCAGTCCGCCGACATCGCGCGCCGCCTGGCCAAGGAGGACGTGCAGGTCGTGCGCGGACGCGGGCGGCTCGACGGTCCGGGCCGCGTGACCGTCAGCCTCGACGGCGAGGACGACCGGAGCCTCGAGGCCGACGCGATCCTCATCGCCACCGGCGCCGCTCCGCGCACCCTGCCCAGCGCCCAGCCCGACGGCGAGCGGATCCTCACCTGGGAGCAGGTCTACGACCTGACCGAGGTACCGACCGAGCTGATCGTGGTCGGGTCCGGCGTCACCGGCGCGGAGTTCGCCAGCGCCTACCTCGCCCTCGGCATCCCGGTCACCCTGGTCTCCTCGCGCGACCGGGTGCTGCCCGGCGAGGACGCCGATGCCTCGCTGGTCCTGGAGGAGGTCTCCAAGCGCCGCGGCATGAAGGTGCTGTCGCAGTCGCGCATGGAGTCGGTGACCCGGGACGGCGAGGTGGTCACCGTGACCCTCACCGACGGCCGCAGCATCCAGGGCTCGCACTGCATCCTGGCCCTCGGCTCGGTGCCCAACACCGCCGGGCTCGGGCTGGAGGAGTCGGGCGTCGTGCTCAAGGACGGCGGCTTCGTCAACGTCGACCGGGTCTCGCGCACCTCCGCGCGCGGCGTCTACGCCGCCGGCGACTGCACCGGCGTGCTGATGCTCGCCTCGGTCGCGGCCATGCAGGGCCGGATCGCGATGTGGCACTTCCTCGGCGACAAGGTCAGCCCGCTCGACCTCAAGAAGGTCTCCTCCAACGTCTTCACCGCCCCGGAGATCGCGACGGTCGGCTGGAGCCAGCAGGCGGTCGACGCCGGCGAGATCACCGCCGAGGTGGTGATGCTGCCGCTGTCGGGCAACGCCCGCGCCAAGATGCAGGGCGTCCACGACGGCTTCGTCAAGCTCTTCTGCCGCCCG
The DNA here is from genome assembly GCF_015024225.1 of Nocardioides lijunqiniae. Taxonomy (GTDB): domain Bacteria; phylum Actinomycetota; class Actinomycetes; order Propionibacteriales; family Nocardioidaceae; genus Nocardioides; species Nocardioides lijunqiniae. Next base: position 83,500 of record NZ_JACJGM010000007.1, on the reverse strand, counting down.
GGCACCGGCATCATCGTCGGCGGCGTGGTCGTCGGACCCCGCGCCAGCGAGCTGATCCACCCGGTCTCGATCGCGGTGGCGGAGTCGCTCACGGCCGACCAGCTCGCCCAGGCGTTCACGGTCTACCCGTCGATGAGCGGGTCGGTCGCCGAGGCCGCGCGGCGCCTGCACCACATCTGACGGGCAGACCGCAGCGGCGTCCGCGTGTACCGTGACCCGGTGCTCTCTCGGACCTCCCTCCTCGCCGCCCTGGCCCTCGTGCTGTCCACCCTGATGCCGTCCGGCCCCGCGTCGGCCGCGACCTGGCAGGTGCCCGACGGTGCCACCATCACGGTCGTCGGCCACGGCTACGGGCACGGTCACGGCCTCTCGCAGTACGGCGCCCAGCGCGCGGCGACCAAGGGGCTGGGCTACCGCAGGATCGCGCGCTTCTACTACCCGGGCACGCGCTGGGGCAAGATCGGCGGCCAGGTGCGGGTGCTGATCAGCGCCGACACCAGCCGCGACGTCGTGGTCGTTGCGCGCGGCGGTCTGGTCGTCCGGCCGGTCAAGGCCGGCAAGCCCACCCGGCTCGCGCAGGCGCGACCGCGCGCGAAGCGCTGGCGCATCGTGCCGGTCGCCGGCGGCCGCAGCGCCGTGGACTACCAGACCTCCGGACGCTGGCGCCGGCTGCGCACCGTCCGCGGCGACGCCGAGTTCACCGCGGGCGGCAAGCCCATCCGCCTGGTCTTCGCCGGCGGCAGCCGCGCCTACCGCGGCGTCCTCCGCTCCGCCTCGACGGGCCGCGGCCTGGACCGCGACACCGTCAACGTGCTGCCGCTCGACTCCTACCTCAAGGGCGTCGTGCCGCGCGAGGTGCCGTCCTACTGGCACCCGCAGGCCCTGCGCGCTCAGGCGGTCGCCGCTCGCACCTACGCGGCCTACGAGCGCAAGCACTCGCGCCGCGGGCACTACCAGCTGTGCGACACCGACCAGTGCCAGGTCTACGGCGGCGCGACCGACGAGCAGCGCGCGACGTCGAAGGCCATCGACGCGACCCGACGGCAGGTGCTGACCAAGGGCGGAGGACCGATCTTCGCCCAGTTCTCCGCGAGCAGCGGCGGCTGGACCTCGCGCGGCGCCTTCGCCTACCTGCCCGCCAAGAAGGACCCCTACGACGCCTTCGCCGGCAACGACTACCACGACTGGACCGTCCGGGTGACCGACGCCAAGATCGAGCAGGCCTGGCCCGGCGTGGGCGAGCTGACGTCGATCGAGACCTCGGAGCGCGACGGCAACGGCGAGTGGGGCGGCCGGGTCGGCAAGGTCACGCTGCGCGGCACGACCGGCATCGTCGTGGTGTCTGGTGACGACTTCCGGTTCCGCATGGGGCTCTACTCGACCTGGTTCACGCTGCGCGTCGGCTGAACTACCGATCTGTAGTTCGCACGGAGCGATTGCAGGCTCCTGGGACGCGTGGTGCCATGTGGGGTCACACGCGTTCACTCGCGTGATCTCGAGCCACGTCCGTCACGTCCCGGAGCCCCCATGCGCACCCGTCCCACCGGCCTCGCCGCCGGCCTGCTCACGCTCGCCCTGGTGGTCGGCCTCGCCCCCGCGGCCACCGCCGCCGACTCCTGGCGGGTCCCCACCCGGTCCTGGCTGACGCTGACCGGGCACGGCTACGGGCACGGCCACGGGATGTCCCAGTACGGCGCCGAGGGCGCGGCCCGCCGCGGCCTCACGCACCGACAGATCCTCGACTTCTACTACCGCGGCACCCGCTGGGGGACGGCGGCGGGCCTCGTCAGCGTCGTCATCAGTGCCGACACCAGCGACGACCTCGAGGTGCTGAGCCGTCGCGGCCTTCGGCTGCGCGACACCGCCGGCGGCACGGTCGAGCTGCCGGCCAACGGCGCGAAGCGCTGGCGCGTCGTCGTCACCGCGACCGGTCGCAACCGGGTGCTGTTCAAGACGGACCGCTGGCGGCGCTGGCGCGACCTGCGCGGGGAGGCCGAGCTCTCCGCGGGCGGTCGCCCGATCACGCTGGTCACCCCCGCAGGCCTGCGTTCCTACCGCGGACGGCTCCAGGCCACCGCGGTCGCCCGCGGCTCGAAGGCGCGCGACACGGTCAACACCCTCACCCTGGAGGCCTACCTGCGCGGGGTCGTCCCGCTGGAGATGCCGGCCTCCTGGAGCCCCGAGGCCGTGCGCGCCCAGGCGGTCGCCGCCCGCACCTACGCGACGTACGAGCGGGCGCACCGGACGGGCGGGCGGCTGTGCGACACCACCTCCTGCCAGGTCTACGGCGGTCACGCGGCGGAGCACCCGGCATCGAACGCCGCGATCGCGGCCACCGCGGGGCAGGTGCTGACCCACCGCGGCGCGCCGGCCTTCACCCAGTTCGCCTCCAGCAGCGGAGGCTGGACCTCCGCCGGCTCGATGCCCTATCTCGCCGCGCTGGAGGATCCCTACGACGACTGGGCGGGCAACCCCGTCCACGACTGGAGCCTGCGCCTCGCCGACACCGCCGTCGAGCGCGCGTGGCCGTCGGTCGGCGACCTGACCGGCATCGCGGTGACCCGGCGCGACGGCAACGGCGAGTGGGGCGGGCGCGTGCGCTCGCTGACGCTCACCGGCAGCAAGGGCAGGGTCGTCGTCTCCGGCGACACCTTCCGCTCCCGGCTGGGGCTGCGCTCCACCTGGCTGACCTTCCGCGTCGCCGCCCGCTGACGCCACTGTCGGGCGCCGGCCGGCGGCGGGCATGGGGCTGCGAGGATGCCGCCCATGGCTGAGGTGTTCGACTGCGAGATCCAGGCGCGCTACCGCGACGTCAACCTCGGCGGTCACGTCGACAACGTCGAGGCGATCCGGCTGATCGACGAGGCGCGGATCCAGTTCCTGCGCTTCGCGCCGCTGGGTGGCGGTCCCGACACGACGCCGGGACTCCTGGCCGACGTCCCGAGCGGCGTCGTCGAGCTGGTCGGGTCGCAGCGCGTCGACTACCACGCCGAGATGCGGTTCGCGCCGTTCCAGCCGTTCCTGGTGCGGATCTGGGTGAGCCGGGTGGGGGGCTCGTCGTTCAGCGTCGCGACCGAGGTGCGCGTCGAGCCGGGGCACGAGCCGGCCCTGGTCGCCGAGACCGCGCTGGTCCTGTGGGACCACGGCGTCCAGTCGTCCTGGACGCTGTCGGACGACGTGCGCCGCAGCCTGGAGCGCTACCGAGGCGAGCCGGTGGCGCTGCGGGCCTGACCCGGGCCCGGTGGCCTAGCCGAGGACCATCACCAGGTCGCCGCCCTCGACCGACTGCGTGCCGCTCAGGGCGACCCGCTGCACGGTCCCGTCGACCGGGGCGGTGATCGAGGCCTCCATCTTCATCGCCTCGATGGTCGCCACGGTGTCGCCGGCCGAGACCGTGGCGCCCTCCTCGACGACGATCGTCACCGCGCCCTGGAACGGCGCCGCGACGTGGCCGGGCTTGGAGGTGTCGGCCTTCTCGGCGGCCGCGACCTGGGAGGCCACGGAGGTGTCGCGGATGCTGATCGGGCGCATCTGGCCGTTGATCGTGGCCATGACGCTGCGGTAGCCGCGCTCGTCGGGCTCGCCGATCGCCTGCAGGCCCAGGAGCAGGGTGACCCCCTCCTCGAGCTCGACCTCGTGCTCCTCACCGCGCCGCAGCCCGTAGAGGTAGTCGAGCGTCGGCAGGACCGACACGTCGCCGTAGGTCTGGCGGCCCTCGGCGAAGGTCTTCGTCGGACCGGGGAAGAGCAGCTCGTTGAGCGTCTGGCGACGGCTGGGCTGGGCGCCGTCGAGGCCGGCCGCCTGCGCGTCGGTGAGCTCCTCGCTCGGGGGCGTGTAGGAGCGGCCGGCGAGCGCCTTGGTGCGGAACGGCTCGGGCCAGCCGCCCGGGGGGTCGCCGAGCTCGCCGTTGAGGAAGCCGATGACCGAGTCGGGGATGTCGAACCTCCCCGGGTCGTCGGCGAACTCCGCCGGGTCGGCGCCGAGACCGACGAGGGCGAGGGCCAGGTCGCCCACCACCTTGGAGGACGGCGTCACCTTGACGACGTTGCCCAGGATGTCGTTGGCCGCGGCGTACATGTCCTCGACCTGCTCGAACTTCTCGCCCAGACCGAGTGCGATCGCCTGCTGGCGCAGGTTGGAGAGCTGCCCGCCCGGGATCTCGTGGCGGTAGACGCGGCCGGTGGGCGCCGGCAGGCCGGACTCGAACGGGGCGTAGACGCGACGGGTCGCCTCCCAGTAGGGCTCCAGCGCGTTGACCGCGGCCAGCGACAGCCCGGTCTCGCGGTCGGAGTGGTCGGTGGCGGAGACCAGCGCCGACAGCGGCGGCTGCGACGTCGTCCCGGCCATCGAGGCGCTGGCGGCGTCCACCGCGTCGACGCCCGCGTCGATCGCGGCCAGCAGCGTGCCGAGCTGACCGCCGGGGGTGTCGTGGGTGTGCAGGTGCACCGGCAGGTCGAACTCGCGCCGCAGCGCCGTCACCAGCGTGCGCGCGGCCGGGGCGCGCAACAGCCCGGCCATGTCCTTGATGGCGAGCACGTGCGCGCCCGCGTCGACGATGCGCCCGGCCAGCTCGAGGTAGTAGTCGAGCGTGTAGAGCTTCTCGCCCGGGTCGGACAGGTCGCCGGTGTAGCAGAGCGCGACCTCGGCGACGGTGGTGCCGGTGGCGCGCACGGCCTCGATGGCCGGGCGCATCTGCTCCACGTCGTTGAGCGCGTCGAAGATCCGGAACACGTCGATGCCCGTGGCCGCGGCCTCGTGGACGAAGGCGTCCGTGACGGCCGTCGGGTACGGCGTGTAGCCGACCGTGTTGCGTCCGCGCAGCAGCATCTGCAGGCAGATGTTGGGGATCGACTGGCGCAGCTTGTCGAGCCGCTCCCACGGGTCCTCGGACAGGAACCGCAGCGCGACGTCGTACGTCGCCCCGCCCCAGGCCTCGACCGACCACAGCTGCGGCGTCGTGCGCGCGACGTGCCCGGCGACCGCCGTCAGGTCGCGGGTGCGCACCCGGGTGGCCAGCAGCGACTGGTGGGCGTCGCGGAAGGTCGTGTCGGTGACGGCCACGGTGCTCTGCTCGCGCAGCCGGCGGGCGAAGGCCTCCGGGCCGAGCTCGAGCAGCAGCTGGCGGGTGCCGTCGGGGGCGGGCACGTCGAGGTTGACCTCGGGCAGCTTGCTCGCCGGGTCGAGCGTCACCGGCGCCGGACCGTGCGGCTGGTTGACCGTGACGTCGGCGAGGTAGGTGAGCAGCTTGGTGCCGCGGTCGCCGCTGGCGCGCGCCTGGAGGAGCTGGGGGTGCGTCTCGATGAACGAGGTGGTGATGTTGCCGCCGGCGAAGTCGGGGTCGGCCAGCACCGCCTGCAGGAAGGCGATGTTCGTGGACACTCCGCGGATGCGGAACTCCGCCACCGCGCGCCGAGCCTTCTGCACGGCGATGTCGAACGTGCGGCCGCGGCAGGTCAGCTTGGCCAGCATCGAGTCGAAGTGCGCGGAGACCTCCGCGCCGGTGTACGTCGTACCGCCGTCCAGGCGAACGCCCCCGCCGCCGGGGGAGCGGTAGGTGGTGATGACGCCGGTGTCGGGACGGAAGTTGTTGGCGGGGTCCTCGGTGGTGATGCGGCACTGCAGCGCCGCGCCGCGCAGCTGGATCGAGTCCTGGGACAGACCGAGGTCGGCCAGGGTCTCGCCGGAGGCGATGCGCAGCTGCGACTGCACCAGGTCGACGTCGGTGACCTCCTCGGTCACGGTGTGCTCGACCTGGATCCGGGGGTTCATCTCGATGAAGACGTAGTTGCCGTGCGGGTCGAGCAGGAACTCCACCGTGCCGGCGTTGCGGTAGCCGATCTCGGTCGCGAACCGCACCGCGTCGGCGCACATCCGCTCGCGGATCGCGGGGTCGAGGTTGGGCGCGGGCGCGATCTCGACGACCTTCTGGTGGCGGCGCTGCACCGAGCAGTCGCGCTCGAAGAGGTGGATCACGTTCCCCTCGCCGTCGGCGAGGATCTGGACCTCGATGTGGCGCGGCTCGACGACGGCCTGCTCGATGAAGACGGTGGGGTCGCCGAAGGCGCCCTCGCCCTCGCGCATGCAGGTCTCGACGGCCTCGCGCAGGTCCTTCGGGTCGTCGACGCGGCGCATCCCGCGCCCGCCGCCGCCGGCGACCGCCTTCACGAAGAGCGGGTAGGGGAGCTGCTGCGCCGACTCCACCAGCGCGTCGACGTCGGTCGACGGCTCCACGCTGGCGAGCGTCGGCACCCCGGCGGCCTTGGCCGCGGCGATCGCGCGGGCCTTGTTGCCGGTCAGGGTCAGCACGTCGGAGGTCGGGCCGATGAACGTGATCCCGGCGTTCGCGCACGCCTCCGCGAGCGCGGGGTTCTCCGAGAGGAACCCGTAGCCGGGGTAGACCGCGTCGGCCCCGGCCTTCACCGCGACCGCGACGATGGCCTCGGGGTCGAGGTAGGCCCGCACCGGGTGCCCCCGCTCGCCGATCTCGTAGGCCTCGTCGGCCTTCAGCCGGTGCTCGGACCAGCGGTCCTCGTGCGGGAACACCGCGACGGTGCGCGCGCCCAGCTCGTAGGCCGCCCGGAAGGCACGGATGGCGATCTCGCCGCGGTTGGCGACCAGGACCTTGGAGAACATGGCCGCCACCCTATGAGGACCGGCGCCCTCGTGGTGTGGGCCGCGTCACCCGTGGACACCTCCGACGCCGGTCTCGGTGGTCGAGGTGCGAGCGCAGCGAGCCTCGAAACCACGCTCCGGTGGTCGAGCGCCCGGGGGCAGGCGGTCGGGTGCGGGGGTCTCGACGGGCGCTCGCTGCTCGACCACCGGTTGGGGTTGGTTTCGAGACGGTTGCTGCGCAACCTCCTCAACCAACGAGCGAGCGAGCCACGCTCCGGCGGTCGAGCGCCCGTCGAGACCCCGTGACTTGAGGCGGCCGCCCGGGTGCGGGGGTCTCGACGGGCGCTCGCTGGCGCTCGCTGCTCGACCAGCGGTGCCGTGGGATCGCTTCCGGTGGTTGAGGTGCGAGCGCAGCGAGCCTCGAAACCACCCCGCCGGGGCGCGGGTGTCGAGACGGTTGCTGGCGCACCCGCCTCGACCCACGGTGGCTCGGTCAGGCGCGGTCGTGGAGGGTCACGTGGTAGCCATCGGGGTCGGCGAGGGTGAAGGTGCGGCCGAAGGGACCGTCGATCGGCGCCGAGACGATGGGGTGGCCGCCGGCGACGAGCGCGTCGTGGATGTCCTGGACGTCGGTGGCGTGCAGCCAGATCGCCGCGCCGAGGCCGGGCTGGGCCACCGACGAGAGGTCGGTGCCGGGCGTGAGGTCGCGCAGGGCGAAGGCGATCGGCTCGGTCTGGAAGACGACGGCGTGCGGCGGACCTGCGGGTGAGCGGACGAGACCGAGGTACTGCTCGTAGAAGGCCTGCGAGGCGGCGAGGTCGCGCGTCTGGAGGGAGATGAAGTCGGGGCCGGTGACGGGCATGGGCGCTCCTGGTCGAAGGTGTGTCAGGTTTCTGACATGGCGACAGTATGTCAGACTTCTGACATGGAGCAAGACGGGACCGCCATCGACCTCGAGACCTCCCTCGGCTACCTGCTCAAGGAGGCCGCCAGCGCCCTGCGCGCCGCGATGGAGGACGTGCTGAGACCGCTGGGGATGACGATCACGCACTACTCCTGCCTCGAGCTGCTGGCCCAACGCCCGGGACTGTCCGGCTCGGAGCTCGCGCGCGGCGCCTTCGTGACCCGGCAGTCGATGAACACGCTGCTCCAGCACCTCGAGCGTGAGGGCCAGGTGAGCCGGCCCGCCGAGGCGGCGGTCGGCAAGGTGCTCCCCACGCGGCTCACGCCGCGCGGCCGGGGGAGCCTCGCGAAGGCGAGTGCGGCGGTGCGCTCCGTGGAGGACCGGATGCTGGCCGGGATGACCGAGACCGAGCGGTCGGACGCCTTCCGGAGCCTGACGAGCATGGTCCGCTCCCTGCGCCAAGACGGGGTCGCGGTCGACGGTGACTAGCCTTGCGGCTGGGTGACGTAATGTTGGTCAGCGTGGCAGGACCTGATTACGACTCCGAGATCAAGCAGCTCCAGGCGACGATGCACACCATCGAGCAGGTGCTCGACATCGACAACATGCGCGTCGAGATCGCCGACCTCGGCGAGCAGGTGGCGGCGCCCGACCTGTGGGACGACCAGGCCAACGCGACCCGGGTCACCGGGCGGCTCTCCGCGCTCCAGGGCGAGGTCGACCGCTTCGCCGCGCTGATCAGCCGCATCGAGGACCTCGAGATCATGGTCGAGCTGGCCACCGAGGAGGGTGACGCCGACTCCCTGGCCGACGCCGAGCGCGAGCTCGGCAGGATCAAGCAGGCCGTCGAGCGGCTCGAGGTCCGCACGCTGCTCAACGGCGAGTACGACCCGCGTGAGGCGCTGGTCAGCATTCGCGCGGGCGCCGGCGGCGTCGACGCCGCCGACTTCGCCGAGACGCTGATGCGGATGTATGTCCGCTGGGCCGAGCAGCACGACTACCCGGTCGAGGTCTACGAGACCTCCTACGCCGAGGAAGCCGGCCTCAAGTCGGCGACGTTCGCGATCCACGCGCCCTACGCCTACGGCACGCTGAGCGTCGAGGCCGGCACCCACCGCCTGGTGCGGATCAGCCCCTTCGACAACCAGGGCCGGCGCCAGACCAGCTTCGCCGCGGTCGAGGTCGTCCCGGTGCTCGAGCAGACCGACGAGATCGAGGTCCCCGACGAGGAGATCCGCGTCGACGTCTATCGCTCCGGTGGCCCCGGCGGTCAGTCGGTCAACACCACCGACTCCGCGGTCCGGCTGACGCACATCCCGACCGGCACCGTCGTGTCCTGCCAGAACGAGAAGAGCCAGCTGCAGAACAAGGCCAGCGCCATGGTCGTGCTCAAGGCCAAGCTCCTGGCGCTGAAGAAGGCCGAGGAGAAGGCCCACCTCGACGGCCTGCGCGGCGACGTCCAGGCCAGCTGGGGCGACCAGATGCGCAACTACGTCCTCAACCCCTACCAGGTCGTCAAGGACCTGCGCACGGGCTACGAGGTCGGCAACCCCACGGCGGTCTTCGACGGCGACCTGGACGGCTTCCTCGAGGCCGGCATCCGCTGGCGCCGCGGGTCCGACAAGGCCGAGGCCAACTAGCCCCTGACGTGCCACGAGCCCGCCGACTCCCCACGGGGTCGGCGGGCTCGTGCGGTCTCGGGACGGTCGTCGTCGGCCCTCCACCGCCGGTGCGCTCAGCGTGAGGAGCGCCGCCGCTGCCGGGCCTCGGTGAGGGCCGGCGGTGCGTAACCGCGGTCGGCCTCGTTGATCGTGGTGCCCGGAGGCACGATCTCGTCGATCCGGTCCAGGACGTCCTGCGTCAGCGACACCTTCTCGACGCCGAGCTGCGACTCGAGCTGCTCGAGGGTGCGCGGGCCGATGATCGCGGACGAGACCGCCGGGTGCTCGAGCACGAAGGCCAGCGCCAGGTGGATCAGCGAGAGGCCGGCCTCGTCGGCCAGCTCCTGGAGCGCGTGCACGGCCTCGAGCTTGCGGGCGTTCTCCGGCGACGAGGGGTCGTGCCGGCCGGGCTGCCGCTGGAGCCGCGACGAGGTCGGGGCCTCGACGCCGGGACGGTGCCGACCGGAGAGCCAGCCGCCCGCGAGCGGGCTCCAGGGCAGCACGCCGAGTCCGTGCTTCTGCGCCGTCGGCAGCAGGTCGCGCTCGACCTCGCGCGCGAGGATCGAGTACGGCGGCTGCTCGGTGACGGGCCGCTCCCGGTGGCGCCGCTCGGCGACCCACTGCGCCTCGACGACCTGCGAGGGCAGGAACGTCGAGGTGCCGATGTAGCGGATCTTGCCCTGGTGGACCAGGTCCGACAGCGCCGAGAGGGTCTCGTCGATGTCGATCTCCGGGCGCGGCCGGTGCACCTGGTAGAGGTCGATGTGGTCGGTCTGGAGCCGCCGCAGCGAGCTCTCGACCTCGCGGACGATCCAGCGCCGCGAGTTGCCGCCCTGGTTGGGGTCGTCGTCGTGCATGGCGCCGTGGAACTTGGTCGCCAGCACGACGTCGTCGCGGCGCCCCTTGAGGGCCTTGCCCACGATCTCCTCGGACTCGCCGCGGGAGTAGACGTCGGCGGTGTCGATGACGTTGATGCCGGCGTCCAGGGCCCGGTGGATGATCCGGATCGACTCGTCGTGGTCGGGGTTGCCGATGGCGCCGAACATCATGGCGCCCAGCGTCAGCGGGCTGACCCGGACGCCGGTGGTGCCGAGCAGGCGCCAGTCGCTGCTGGTCAGGTCGGTCATGCCGTCTCCTTCTGATGGGGCAGGCGGGGCTGGTGGGTGGGGGAGTACTGACTGTCAGGACGGTCCAGGCCGAGGTGCTCGCGCAGCGTGCTGCCGGCGTACTCCCGGCGGAACAGCCCCCGGTCGCGCAGGATCGGCAGCACCTCGTCGGCGAACACCTCGAAGCCGCCAGGCTGCCACGGCGGCATGACGTTGAAGCCGTCGGCGGCACCGGCCTCGTGCCAGCGCTGCATCTCGTTAGCCACGTGCTCCGGCGTCCCGACCACGACGCGGTGGCCGCGGGCGCCGGCGAGACGGTGCAGCAGCTGGCGGATGGTCGGCTGCTCCCGGTCGACGATGTCGAGCACGAGCCGGGAGCGGCTGTTGACGCCGCGCTCGCCGGAGGTGTCGACGACGTGGCGCGGGAACGGCCCGTCCAGGTCGTACGACGACAGGTCGGCCCCGGTGAGCCGGTGCAGCTGGTGCAGCGAGTACTCGGGCTGGGTCAGGGCGTTCAGCTCCTCGTGCAGCTCCTCGGCCTCGCGCGTGGTGGACGCGATCACCGGGCTGATGCCCGGCAGCACCTTGAGCCGCCGCGGGTCGCGGCCCAGCCGGGCGGCGCGCTGCTTGATGTCGGCGTAGAACTCCTGCGCGCTGTCCAGGGTCTGGTGGGCCGTGAAGATCGCCTCGGCCCAGCGCGCGGCCAGGCCTCGCCCGTCCTCGGACGAGCCGGCCTGGACGTAGACCGGGCGTCCCTGCGGCGAGCGCGAGGTGTTGAGCGGTCCGGACACCGAGAAGTGCCGGCCGACGTGGTCGATCGCGTGGACGCGGTCGGTGTCGGCGAACAGCCCGCTGCCGGCGTCGGCCACCAGCGCGCCGTCCTCCCAGCTGTCCCAGAGCTTGGTCACGACCTCGAGGAACTCGTCGGCGCGGGCGTAGCGCTCGGCGTGGACGGGGTGCTCGCCGAGCCCGAAGTTCTGCGCCGCGCTGGCCGCCCCGGTGGTCACGATGTTCCACCCGGCCCGACCGCCGCTGATGTGGTCGAGCGAGGAGAACTGGCGTGCCAGGTTGTAGGGGTCGTTGTACGTCGTCGAGGCGGTCCCGATCAGCCCGATGCGCTCGGTGACCGCGGCGATGGCCGAGAGCAGGGTAAGCGGCTCGGGCTTGATCCGCGCGGCGTAGCGGATGTTCTCGGCCAGGGCGGGACCGTCGGCGAAGAAGATCCCGTCGAGCCTCTCGTGCTCCGCCCGCTGGGCCAGCGCCTGGTAGTAGCCGACGTCGAGCACCCGCTCGGGCTCCGAGCCGGGGTAGCGCCAGGCGGCCTCGTGGTGCCCGCCGGGGTAGATGAACAGGTTGAGGTGCAGGGTCATGAGGCGGCTCTCCGGTCGAGGTGGGAGGGGGCGCGCCGGGAGACCGGCGCCTCGTGGTCGTCCTCGACGCCGAGCTGGGCGAGCAGCCGGGCGCGCAGCGCCGCGAACTCGGGGTCGGCCTGGGACCGGCGGCCCGCCAGCTCCACCCGGATGTCGGAGGCGACGACGCCGTCGTCGAGCACGATCACCCGGTCGGCCAGGACGATCGCCTCGTCGACGTCGTGGGTGACCAGCAGCACGGCGGGCCGGTGCGCCTCGCACAGGCGCCGCAGCAGCACGTGCATCCGGATCCGGGTGAGGGCGTCGAGGGCGCCGAAGGGCTCGTCGGCCAGGAGCAGCCGCGGCTCCCGGACCAGCGAGCGCGCCAGCGCGGCGCGCTGCTGCTCGCCGCCGGAGAGCTCGTGCGGCCACGCCCGCTCCCGGCCCTCGAGGCCGACCTCGGCGAGCGCCGTACGCCCCCGCTCGGTCGCCCCCTTGCCGCGCAGGCCGAACGTCACGTTGTCCAGGACTCGCTTCCACGGCAGCAGGCGGGAGTCCTGGAAGACCACCGAGACGCTGTCGGGTACGTCGACCGTGCCCGCGCCGCTGACGTCGCGGTCGAGCCCGGCCAGCGCCCGCAGCAGCGTGCTCTTGCCGCTCCCGCTGCGGCCGATCAGGGCCACGAACTCGCCCTGGGCGATGTCGAGGTCGAGGCCGTCGAGCACGCCTCCGGCCTCGCTGAAGCTGCGAGTGAGGTCGCGCACCCGTACGGCGGTGCCGTCCGGGGCGCTCGAGGGGGTCAGCCCTCCAGGGTGCGTCGCCATGTCAGTGCCTTTCGCTCGATGATGCGCAGCGTGGTGTCGGCGACCAGGCCGAGCACCGCGTAGAGGACCAGCCCGACGACGATGACGTCGGTCTGGCCGTAGCTCGAGGCGAGAGTGATCATGTGGCCGATGCCGCTCGTGGAGTTGACCTGCTCGACCACGACGAGCGCCAGCAGCGCCGAGGTCACCGCGAAGCGCAGGCCGAGCAGGAAGCCGGGCAGCGCACCGGGCAGCACGACGCTGCGGATGAACTCGCTGCGCCGGATGTCCACGGTCTGGGCCAGCTCGGCGTAGCGACCGTCGATGCCGCGCAGGCCGTTGTGGGTGTGGATGTAGATCGGCACCAGCACGCCGAGCGCGATCGTGAGGATCTTCATCTGCTCTCCGATCCCGAACCACAGGATCAGCAGCGGGATCAGCGCCAGGCTGGGGATGGACCGCTTGATCTGCACGGGCCCGTCGATGACGGCCTCGCCCAGGCGGGACAGGCCCGACAGGATGGCCAGCCCGGCCCCCACGGCCACCCCGAGGGCGAGGCCCAGGCCTGCGCGGGTGGCGGAGGTGAGCAGGTTCTCCTGCAGCCGGCCGTCCTCGATCAGCGTCTGGAACGCCGTGACGACGGTCCACGGCTCGCTGAGCGTCTCGGGGGCGATGAGCCCCGTCGCCGAGCCGAGAAACCACAGGGCGAGGAGCAGCAGCGGACCCACCAGGGTGGCGAACGGCACCCGGCGGCCCGGGCCGACCCGGCGGCGTACGACGCGGGCGTCGTCGACGGCGGGGAGCTCGGCCGGGGCCGTCAGCACCGCGGTCACGAGGTGCCCCCGACCGCGGCCGCGATGGCCTCCTCGTAGCGCCGGTCCCACAGGTCCTCGACGTCGAGCTCGTCGTGGCCCTGCTCCTCGGCCAGGAGGTCGGCGGTGGCCTGGTGGGCCTCGATGACCTGGTCCCAGCTGGTCGGGACCGAGTAGGTGCCGAGCGCCTCGACGATCGCCTTCGCGTCCTCGAGCGGCAGGCCCTCGTGCTCGACGTAGTAGCCCTGGGCGAACTCGTCGGGGTGCTCGGAGATCCACTGCGCGGCCTCGGCCCACACGGCCACGTACTTCTTCAGCGCGGCGGCCTTGGCGGCGTCCTTGACGGTCTCGACCGGCGCGTAGAGCGTCCACCAGTCGTCGCGCACGCCGGGGGCGATGGTGGTGCCGCCGTCGTCGCCGTACTTGGCGAGGTACGGCGCCGCCAGCGCCTGCCCGAGCGGGGCGACCTCGACCTGCTTGCTGCCGAGCGCGTTGACGTAGACGTCGTCGACGCTGGCCATCTCGACCAGCTCGACGTCGTCCTGGGTCAGGCCGGCCTCGGCCAGCACCCGCAGCACGAGCGCGCCCTGGGCCTGGCCGGGGGAGTAGGCGATGGTCTTGCCCTCGAGGTCGGACAGCTCCTTCACGTCCACGCCCGGGGCGACGCCGAGCTCGTACGTCGGGTGCTCGAGCGGGTCGACGGTCTCGCGGGCGGCCACGATCTTGACGTCGGTGCCCGTCCACTGCGCGAACAGCGGTGGGATGTCCGCGACCGCGCCCACGTCGAGCGCGTCGGCGCGGAACGCCTCGAGGGTCTTGGGCCCGCCGGAGATGTTGGCCCACTCGATGTCGATGCCCTCCAGCTCCTCGTCGAGGCCGGAGAGCTCGAGGGCGACCTCGGTCGCCGGGTCCCCGACCCGGAGCACGGTCCCGTCGGGGACCTCGTCGGGCACGGCGGCGCTGAGCTCCAGCTCCGGCCCGGCGTCCTCGCTCGAGCAGGCGGTCAGGGCCAGGAGCAGGGCCGAGGCGAGCGCCACGGTCGTGCGGGTGCGTCGGCGTGGTCCGCGCAGGTGCAGGGGGCGTCGGGGGTGCATGTGTCTCCTTGGCTGAAGTAACTAAAGTCCAGCAAATTAATACACATACAAGTCAAAGAAGTCACGCCGTCCCGCCAGGTGGGCGTGTCCGCCCGGCCGGAGGAGGTCCGGTCAGCCGGCGACCTCGACGGCCGACGCCACGCTGACGCACCACCGGCCGGCCCGGTCGGTCAGGGCCTCGGGGCTCGCGGCGGCGGGGGTGGTCGTGGGCGCGGAGAGCTCGCAGGTGAGCCACGCGTCGCCGAACAGGCCGCGGTAGGACTGCGTCCGCACGCCGGCCTGCTCGCAGGCGAGCGCCAGCGAGGGCACGCCGTACGCCGGGGCGCCGGGGTCGGGGGTGCAGCCCTTGGCCCTGCGGGCCGAGGCGACCAGCGAGTCCGCGGTCGCCGGGGTCACCGGGGGCACGAACAGCCAGGCGCGGGCCACCGTGCCGTCCTCGCCCCGCCACGAGCAGCTGAACTCGTGGGACACGTCCTCGACGCGGTCGGTCAGCGCGGCGCGGTCGCCGCTGCCGTAGGAGGCCTCGTCGACGGGATCGCCCCCGAGGGCCTCGGTCACGGCGGCCCCGGGGAGGGCGTCGCAGAAGGCCGCCCGCTGCGCCACCAGCTCGGTCGTGTCGACGTCGGTGAGCGGCACGCTCGGCTCCACCGTGGCCGGCGCGGTGTCCTCGGGGACGTCGGAGACGGCGACGCCGATGCCCACGGCGAGGGCGGTCACCCCGAGGGCGAGCGCGAGATGACGGACGACGGGCACGCGGCCACGATACGGAAGCGACCTCCGCCACACCCCCAGGAGGTGTGGCGGGGGGTCCCGGACGGGCACCGCTCGCTCGGCTACTGTCGATTCAGTGATTCGCTTCGAGAAGGTCACCAAGACCTATCCCGGCCCGGGAAAGCCCGCCCTCGACAACGTGTCGATCGACATCGAGAAGGGCGAGTTCGTCTTCCTCGTCGGCGCCTCCGGCTCCGGCAAGTCGACCGCGCTGCGCCTGGTCCTGCGGGAGTCCCGTCCCACCTCCGGGCGCGTCCACGTCGCGGGCAAGGAGGTCAACCGGCTCGCCGGCTGGAAGGTCCCGCGGCTGCGCCGCCAGATCGGCACCGTGTTCCAGGACTTCCGCCTGCTCTCCAACAAGACCGTCAGCGAGAACGTCGCCTTCGCGCTGCAGGTGATCGGCCGCCCCAAGGACGAGATCCGCAACGTCGTGCCGCGCACGCTCGAGCTGGTCGGCCTGCAGGACAAGGGCGACCGCCTGCCCGACGAGCTCTCGGGCGGCGAGCAGCAGCGCGTCGCCATCGCCCGCGCGTTCGTCAACCGGCCGATGATCCTGATCGCCGACGAGCCCACCGGCAACCTCGACCCGACGACGTCCGCCGGCATCATGAGCCTGCTCGACCGGATCAACGCCACCGGCACCACGGTGCTCATGGCCACGCACGACAACTCCGTCGTCGACCAGATGCAGAAGCGCGTCATCGAGCTCGACCACGGTCGGGTCACCCGCGACGAGGCCACTGGCTCCTACGGCTCGGAGGTGCTCTGAGCATGCAGCTGCGCCACTCGTTCACCGAGCTCCGCCAGGGGCTCCGCCGCAACGTCTCGATGCACATCGCGGTCGTCCTCACCCTCTTCGTCTCGCTGACCCTGGTCGGCTTCGGCGCGCTGCTCAACCAGCAGGCCGTCGCCGCCGCCGACCAGTGGGGCAGCGAGCTCCAGATCACGGTCTACCTCTGCCGCGACGGTGACGACAACCCGTCCTGCGACGCGGAGGTCACCGAGCCGCAGAAGCAGGCCATCGAGGACGTCGTCGAGGACAGCCCCGAGGTCGACAGCTGGTACCTCGAGTCCAAGGAGGAGGCCTTCGAGAAGGTCAAGGACCTCTACGGCGACGAGCGGTTCGAGGGCCCGGACGCGCCCCTCACCGCCGACGACATGGCCGAGTCGATCTGGATCACGCTCGAGGACCCCAACGAGTACCGCGGCATCACCAGCCAGGTCATCGGCCTGCCGGGCGTCGCCGGGGTCCAGGACCTGCGCGAGGTCGTCGGCCCGATCCTGAGCACGATCGACTGGATCAAGTTCGCCTCGTGGGTGATCGCCGGCTTCCTCGTCCTCGCCGCGCTGCTCCTGGTCGCCAACACGATCCGGCTGGCGGCCCTCGCGCGCCGCAAGGAGATCGGCATCATGCGCCTGGTCGGAGCCTCGACCCTCTACATCGCGCTGCCGTTCCTGATGGAGGCTCTGGTGACCGCCTTCCTGGGCGTCGCGCTGGCCGCGGGCGCCCTGGCGGCCCTGGTCAAGTGGGGGATCCTCGACGGGCTCAGCGGCGACCTCGCCTTCATCCCGTGGATCGGCTGGCCGGAGTACGGCGTGGCCGTCGCGGTGATCGGCATCCTCGGTCCGGTGCTCACGGTGCTGCCGACACTCCTACTGACGCGCAAATACATCAAAGTCTGACCCGCGCCGCCTACGGTTGGGGAGTTCACTTCCCCGAACGCCGAAGGCAATACCTGTGCGCTACTTCCCCAGCGCGTCGCGTCAGCGCGCCGTCGTGACCGCTCTCGTCACCGCCGCCGCCCTCGGCGGGGCGGTCGTCCCTCTGGCCAACGCCGCCGACGACCCGCTCAAGGACAAGCAGAAGCAGGTCGAGAAGCAGATCGACCAGGTCCAGGAGAACCTCGGCGAGGCCAGCCGGCGCGCGCAGCGCGCGAGCGCCCGCCTGGACGCCGTCCGCGCCCAGCTCTCGACGGCCCGTGCCAACCTCGCCGACGTCCGGGCGCGCCTGGTGACGGCGCAGGCCAAGGACGCCGAGATGCAGACCAAGCTGGTCGAGGCCGAGGAGGCCCTGGCCCAGGCGCGTCAGGACCTGGCCGATGGCCAGGCCGCGATGGCCTCCCAGCGCACCGAGGTCGTCAACACGGTCAACGACTTCTACGAGAGCGGCGACCCGCACCTGCTGGCGCTGTCGTCGCTGATGAACGCCAAGACGCCTGAGGACGTCGTCCGCCAGATGGGCGCGACCGACGCGATCGTGGGCCGCCAGGACCGCGAGTACGCCGACCTGCACGCGGCCGAGATCCAGCTCGCCGCCCGCGAGACGCTCGTCGAGAGCGCCAAGAAGGACATGGAGGACCGGCGCGCCGACGCCGCCGCCAACCTCGCCATGGTGCGCGACCTGGTCGTGAAGGCGCGCGACGCCCGCACCGCCGTGGTCGGCCTGCTGGTGACCACCCGCGACGCCCGGGCCACCGCGGTGCGCGCCCGCGCCCGCGACGCCCGGGTCCTGCGCGAGCTGAAGCAGCGCGAGGCACGCATCAAGGAGCAGATCCTGGCCGCGGCCGCACGCGCCGGCAACGGCGGCTACAAGGGCTCCACCAACGGGATCCTCGACGCCCCCACGGCCAACGGCTACGTCACCTCGCCGTTCGGCTACCGCACCCACCCGATCTACGGCTACTGGGGCCTGCACGACGGCACGGACTTCGGCGTCTCCTGCGGGCAGTCGCTGCGCGCGGTGGCCAGCGGCACCGTGATGGACACCTACTACTCCTCGGTCTACGGCAACCGCCTCTACCTCAACCTCGGGCAGTACAACGGCAAGAACCTCACGGCCGTCTACAACCACCTCCAGGGCTACAAGGCCTCCGAGGGCCAGCGCGTCAAGCGCGGCGACGTCGTGGGCTACGCCGGCAACACCGGCTGGTCCACGGGTTGCCACCTGCACTTCACGATCCTGGTCAACGGCGACCCTGTCGACCCGATGAAGTTCCTCTGACGCCGAGGCGGGCCCGCGCCCTCCATTCGGTTGACGGACCCTGAGACACTGGTCGGATGCCGAAGGAGCAGGGGCGCAAGATCGTCGCGCAGAACAAGAAGGCGCGCCACGACTACCACATCGAGGACACCTACGAGGCCGGGATGGTGCTGCAGGGCACCGAGGTGAAGTCGCTGCGGATGGGACGGGCGTCGCTCGTCGACGGCTTCGTCGACATCGACGGCCACGAGGCGTGGCTGCACGGCGTGCACATCCCGGAGTACACCCAGGGCACCTGGACCAACCACGCCGCCCGCCGCAAGCGCAAGCTGCTGCTCAACCGGGTCGAGATCGACAAGATCGAGCGCCGGGTCAACGAGAAGGGCCTCACGGTCATCCCGCTGGCGCTCTACTTCGTCGACGGCCGCGCCAAGGTCGAGATCGGCCTCGCCAAGGGCAAGAAGTCCTGGGACAAGCGGCACTCCCTCGCCGAGCGCCAGGCCACCCGCGAGGTCGAGCAGGCCGTCGGCCGCCGCGCGAAGGGCATGCGTGACTGAGCCCTCCCGGGAAGAGGACGCCGCACCGCCGGTGGTTGAGGTGCGAGCGGAGCGAGCCTCGAAACCACCCCACCCGGACACGCCCGCCGTCCGCGACTTCTGGGAGCAGCTCGGCCTCCCCGGGCTGTTCGACGTCCACGTCCACTTCCTGCCCGAGAACATCCAGCGCGCGGTCTACGCCGTCTTCGACGCCGCCGGCCCGAAGATCGGCCGCGACTGGCCGATCCGCTACCGCGTCTCGCACGAGGAGCGGGTCGAGGTGCTGCGTGGCTTCGGCGTACGCCGTTTCTCGACGCTGCCCTACGCCCACAAGCCCGGGGTGGCCGGCTACCTCAACGACTGGTCGCGCGACTTCGCCGCCGGCGTCCCCGAGGTGCTGCGCTCCGCGACCTTCTACCCCGAGCCCGAGGCGCCGTCGTACGTCGCCGAGCTGGTCGCCGACGGCGTCGAGGTCGTCAAGGTGCACGTGCAGGTGGGGGAGTTCCACCTCGACGACCCGCTGCTCGACGCGGTCTGGGGCACGCTGGAGGACGCCGGCACCCCGGTCGTCATCCACGCCGGCTCCGGCCCCGTCGGCAACGCCTTCACGGGGCCCGACCCGCTGCGCCGCGTGCTCGAGCGCTTCCCGCGGCTGTGCGTGGTGGTCGCCCACATGGGCGCCCCGGAGTGCGCGGAGTTCCTGGAGATGGCCGAGACCTACGAGCGGGTCCACCTGGACACGACGATGGTGTTCACCGAGTTCTTCGGCCAGTACCCCGCCGAGCTGGTCCCGCGGCTGCGCGACGCCCAGCACAAGGTCCTGCTCGGCAGCGACTTCCCGACGATCCCGTACCCCTACGCCGAGCAGCTCGAGGGCCTGGCCCGCCTCGACCTCGGCGACGACTGGCTGCGCGACGTCTGCTGGCACAACGGGGTCCGCCTGTTCGGCGCCGCTCCGTGAGCCCGACGACGCCGACCGCCCTGGCGTTCGCGCAGTACTTCGCCCACTGGGGGCTGGAGCTGCCGCCCGGCGCCGTCGAGGCGCGCGCGGACGGGCACCTGCGGACGGCCGGGTGGACGGTCCGTTGGCGCTGGCACGACGACGGGAGCCTGGAGTTTCGGGCGTCGCACCGGATGACCAACGAGCGCTGGGAGCTGGTGCGCCCCGACGGCACGTCGGAGTCGATGCCGGCCCCGTCCGAGTTCCTCGTGTTCCCGCAGGACGCGGACGAAGCGACCCGGGAAGCGGTCCGGAGCGCTCATCGCGACGCGTGGCGGGCGCACGCGGCCTCGGTCGCGGAGCGGGGCATGGCCTTCGAGGACGTCCCGAGTGCTCCAGAGCCCCCCGCCTGACGGGCGTGGGCGCGCCCACCGGCCGTGTGGCTTCGCGACCCGGGGTGGGACCCGTAGACTGTCCTCATAACTCAAGAGGGGCTGATCGGTTTCGACTTGGGACGTTAGTTCCAGGAGAAGCGGGTCGAGGAGCCAACGTCATCTCGTAAACGCTCGTTGGAAACCTATAACTGCCAACACCAATCGCAGTTCCTTCGCTCTCGCTGCCTGAGCAGTGATCGAAGCGTCAGTCCGGGCACCTGCCTCCGTCCCGGGTACTGGCGTCATCTAGGAGGCTTGCTGCTCAATCCGCGTCGCGGAGGTTGAGCGGGACTTTTCCGTGACTGAGCCTGTCGGGGACGTGTTCGTGCGAGCCCCGGGGCCGAGAAAAGCGACATCACGAACTGCACCCGGAGAAGACCTGGTTCGACGCTCGAGGACGCGGGTTCGATTCCCGCCAGCTCCACTCGTTCGCCCTCTTGAAGCATGTGAGCCGTCCCGACCTCGGTCGGGACGGCTCCGTTGCGTGTGGGGAGCCCCCGAACGGGGCAACCTTCTGCCACGCCGGTGCGTCCTACCTCGACGCGACTGCCGTCGCCCACCGCCCCACCCGAGGAGAACGCCATGCAGCTCCGCTCCCGCTCACGTCGGTTGGCGCTCGTCGCCGTCACGGTCACGGCCCTCGCCGGCGCGCTCGCCGCGTGTGGGGAGGAGGAGTCCGACGGCCCGTCCTCCGCCCCGTCGTCCACGTCGTCGGCCCCGGCGTCGGCGGCGCCCTCCAAGGCCGCCTTCACGCCGAAGTCCGCCCCGCTGCCCGAGGGCGTCGTCGACCCGTTCGAGCTGCCCCTGGGCAAGCCGCCGGCGATCGACCGCGCCGTCGGCACGACCCTCGTCCTCGACGGGCGCCCGCTCGAGACGGACCTGCCCGGGACGAGCGTGCAGATCATGGGCACCGTCGACGGGCGGGTCGTGGTCACCGGCGCCGCGCCGGGCGACTCCCTCACCAGCTTCTGGGCCGTCGACGAGTCCGGCCACGCGCAACGGCTGGGCACGGGCGGCTACGAGAGCTACAGCTACCCGCCGATCCTGGTGGAGGAGACGGGTCACCTCTGGGTCAACTTCGACGACCGCGGGACCGGGCGGCGCGTCGTCCGGGAGATCGACGTGCGCTCCGGTGAGGAGCTGCAGAAGCTGACGTCGCCCGTCGAGCCCTCCGGGCTCGACCCGGCCGACCAGGCCGCGCTCGACGTCTACTACGGGAAGGCGAAGCTGCCGGCCGACGCCGGCGCGCTCTCCCCGGACGGCGTCCACCGCGTCTCGATCGGGTTCGAGGACGCCGCCGGTGGGGAGGACCGCTACTTCGTGCAGGTCAGGACCGTGGCGGACAAGAAGGTCGTGCTCAAGATCCCCTTCGCGGTCGCCCCCGAGCTCGCCAACCTGCAGCAGATCTACTCGCGGTGCACGGGCCGTCCCCGGCGCTGCGCCGCGTGGGTCGACATGGACTCGGCTCCCTACTTCGAGGACGACCAGCACGTGCTGGCCGAGGTGAGCGTCGGCGTGGGCGACGACGCGCGCGGCGAGACGGTCTACGTCTCGACGGTGGTCCGCTGCGACCTCGCCGGGACCTGCGAGCGCACCACCGACGAGAGCGACGACCGTGAGGTCAACCTCGGCGTCGACCCGTCGGCGCCGTGACGCGGTGCCCTGGGCTCACGGCGCGATGACGAGCTCGGCGATGAGGTCGTCGACCAGGGTGACGCGGTAGCGGAGGTCCACGAGGCCGCCGGGGAAGTCGCCCTCCAGGCGGTTGACGGCGACCCAGTGCTCGTCGTCGACGCGCTCGGCGCCGACGAGCTCGGTCGTGTAGGTGAAGCCGGCGCCGGCCTTGGTCAGGAACCGCAGGACCTCGTCGGTCCCGCGGTAGGTGCTGCCGTCGTCGACGACGACGGCGTCCGGGGCGAAGGTGCGGATCGCGGCGTCGGTCTCGCCGGCGGCGTGCGCGGCGAGGTAGGCCCGGATCGTGGCGGGGAGCTGCGTGGGGGAGATGTGCGTCGAGGTGGTCATGCCAGGACCCTGCGGCGTCCCGCCGAGGGAGGGTCAAGTCCTGGAGTCTCCCCGGGGGGGAGAGTGCAGACTTCACGCATGCTGGCGATCGGGGAGTTCTCCCGCCTCACCCACCTGAGCGTGCGCACGCTGCGCCGCTACCACGACGCGGACCTCCTGGTGCCCGCGACGGTGGACCCAGCGACGGGCTACCGCTACTACGCCGCGGAGCAGATCCCGACCGCCCAGGTCATCCACCGGCTCCGCGAGCTCGACGTCCCCCTGGCGGAGGTACGCCGGATCGTGGGCACGCCCGACCCGGACGTCCGGGCCACGCTGGTGGCCGGCCACCTGGAGCGGCTGGAGTCGGAGCTCGACCGCACCCGCGCGGCCGTGGCCTCGCTGCGGCGGCTGCTGCGTCCCGCGCCGGCGCCGGTGGACGTGGAGCTGCGCACCGTGCCGCAGACCACGGTGGCCGCGGTCCAGGGCGACGTCGACCACGACCACGTCCTCTCCTGGTACGCCGGCGCGATGGCCGAGCTCGACGCGACCGTGGCAGGGTCGACCGGCGCCCCGGGCGGGCTCTACGACAACGCTCTCTTCGAGGTCGGGCGAGGACGCATGCTCGTCTACCTGCCGACCGACCGCCCGCCGAGCAGCGGGCGCGTCCAGCCCGTGACGCTGCCGGCCGTCGAGCTGGCCGTGACCACCCACGTCGGGGAGCACGACGACATCGACGTCACCTACGGCGAGGTCGGCAGCTGGGTGGTGGGCAACGTCCTCGCCGTCGCCGGGCCGGTCCGCGAGACCTACCTGGTCGGGCCGCGCGACACCGCCGACGCCTCGGCATGGCGCACCGAGATCGGGTGGCCGGTCTTCCGGGTGGCCCCGCGCTGAGCGCGGCTCAGCGGCGGAGCAGGCGCGCCGTGCGCGGCCCGAGGCGCACGCTGCGCACGACCGTGCCGCTCCTGGTGCGGTAGCCGCGGGGCACCGTGACCCGGCGGGCGTGGGTCGTGGGGTTCACGAGCACCAGCCCGCGCGCGTAGGCCCGCCGCCACACGCCGTCGCGCTCGCGTGGCTTGCCGCGCGGCGCGCCGAGCCGCGTGTTGGCGCGGGGCGACCAGTGGCTGGCGCCCTCCTCGGCGGGCACGAAGATGCTCGCGCCGGTGCGGCCGTTCCAGGTCAGCAGCCAGGTGGCGCGGTGATAGCGCATCGTCGCGCGGTCCGAGCGGCTGCTGTAGGTGATCGCCAGCAGCGGGAGCCGGCGCGCCGCGCACCAGGCGGCCATCCGCATCTTCCACTCCCAGTCGGCGTCGTGGAAGCGGGTCTCGCGGTCCAGACCCCACTTCACGAAGTACTCGTTCTCCCAGCCGGAGACGTAGCGGCTCCAGTCCGTGAGGGTCGAGCGCCAGGTGTCCCACTCGACGGTGACGTTGGGGACCGCGAGGTAGCCGGCGCCCCGCAGCCGGGGCCCGATGGTGGCGAGGAACGACTCGGTGGCGCGGTACATCGTGGCGTCGTCGGGGATCTGCGTGGAGACGCGGTCGTCGACGGTGGGGTGGCTCAGGTAGGTCAGGGTGTCGTCGATCGAGACGCCGTCCCAGTCGTGCGCGCGCAGCTCGGCCAGGACGTTGTCGCCCCAGGCCCGCTGGTAGCCGGCGTCGGCGACGTTCATCGGGTACAGGCCACGCCAGTCCGACCACTCCAGGCGCCGGCCGGCGCGGTCGGTGAGGAACCACCGCGGGTGCGTCGAGGCCTCGCGGTAGCCGACGCCCGTGGGGTAGAGGCCGGTCTCGTGCGCCTCGACGACGGTCGCGGCCGCGTCCTTGTACATGAGGACGCGCAGCCGGGGGTTGGCCGCCTTGAGGGCCGGGATGCGCGCGTACTCCCAGGGCTGCATGACCAGGTAGTCGCCGCGGGCGGGACGGGGCGTGTCGTCGAGGTCGCTCCAGTCGAGCGCCACGATCCCGGAGCCGCTGCGAGCAGGTGCGCGGGCGGGCCGCGGGCGCGCCGCGGGGCCGCGCAGGGCCGTGCGGAGGTCCTGGGCGCCGGTCGCGGTGACACGGGGAGCGTCGACGGTGCGCACCGTCGCCTGGGCGCCCCCCGACAGGGTCCCCACGGTCAGCAGCATCGTCCCCAGGGTGATGCCCAGCGTGCCGAGCCGGTGCTGCATGGCGACCTCCCGAGACGCGTACGCGTGCCGTGGACGGCCCGTCGAGCCTGCCCGTGGACCCCCATTACACGCGAGTCCCGCGCGAAGCGGGGGAAGCGACAGTCATTCGGGACGTTAATTCTGCGGAAACGATGCCGAGGATGCACCGATCGCGAGGTGGCGCTAGCACGTCGCCGTGCCCGGCGTCCCGGGTTCCACCGTGCTCGGTCCCGGCGGTATGGACCGGGCGCCGAGGTTCTCGCATATCCGCCTCGCGCGGGCTCGTGCGTGGGTACCTTGACGCCGCCGGCGGGGGCCGGCGGGAGTGACGTCGCCGACTCGGGCATGCCACAAGGGGAACAGATGAAGCGCACGAAGGTGCTCGTGACGGCTGCCGCGTCCGGCCTGGTGCTGACGCCGCTGGGATGGATCCCGGCCATGGACGCCGCCCTGGCCGCGGGACCCGGGGAGCTGAGCGTCCAGGTGCGCGACCAGTACTCCGGCGACGAGCTGCCCGGGGTCCAGGTGACGCTGTACAGCACCGCCACGGGCAAGGCGGTCACCACGAGCACCACCCCGGTCGACAACCCGGCCACCGTGGAGGACGAGGGCGGCGGCCAGGTGCGCTTCGAGGGTCTGGACCTGGGGTCGTACACCGCCAAGGCCCACGACCCCTCCGGCGCGCACGTCGACCGGTTCAGCACCGCGCGGGTCCTCAGCGCCGAGAGCCCCTGGCAGGGCGCCGGCATCGAGCTCACCCCGATCGGCGCCAGCTACGGCCGGATCGCCGGCAGCGTCTCCCAGCTCACCGACGGCGACCTCGACGCCTACGTGCAGGTGTACCGCTCGACCGTGACGACCGCCTCCATCGAGGACGGCACCGCCCAGTACGTGACCCAGATCCGTGTGGACAGCTACGAGGACGAGTACGACGACGGCCCGGCGAAGACCGTCACGGAGTCCTGGCAGGCCAACCTGGTCCCCGGCTCCTACAAGCTGCGGGTGGTCGACCGCGACTCCCAGTCCTGCTCCTACGACGAGGAGGACGGCTACGGCTGCGACTACTCCCGGACGACGTGGGTGGGGGGCGGCACCGCGGAGGCCGCCAGCACCCTCAACGTCACGGCCGGCAGGACCAGCACGGCGTCGGCGACCAGCCTGCCGGCCGAGAGCGACGCAGGGCCCCAGCGGATCTCCGGGACCGTGACCGGCGCCGGCGGCGTCCGGGTCGACAACGCCGACGTCGACCTCCTGGAGCGGGTCGGCGACTCGTGGATGGAGGTGGCCAGCACGGAGACGGGCGCCGACGGCACCTTCGGCTTCTCGAGCGCGGCCGACTGCGAGATCGTCGACGGCGGCGAGTACGGCGACTACGTCGACTGCGACGGGAACGAGCCCCTCGGCAGCGGCACGTTCACGCTGCGGTTCAGCGACGGCGAGGACTACTACTACTCCTCCGGCACGGGGGAGTACGCCACCGTCTACTTCGGCAACGTCGCCGCCGACCCGGAGGACGAGCGCGCGGTCCCCGCGAGCGCGTCGACGCTGACGCTCGGGGCCAGTGACGTGGCGACCGCCAACGCGGTCATGACGCGTTCGCCCCTCGACACGACGAGCGGGCTGTACGGCAAGGTCACCGACGACGCCGGTGGTGCCCACCGGGGCCTGGTGCGTGTCTTCGACCTGACCGGGAACCAGGTCGGGTCCATCGAGACCCGCCGCGACGGGACGTGGACCGCGCCCGTGACCTCGCTCGCCCCGGGCCAGTACAAGCTGAACGTCCACGGCGAGGACCTGGTCTCCTCGTGGGTGGGCGGTACGAGCTTCAAGTCCGGCAGGACGTTCTCGGTCCCGATCAAGGGCTCCGCGAACGCCGGGTCCAGCCTCAACGCCCGCTATGCCCGGCTCTCGGGCAGGATCGCGGTCTCGGGCGTCAAGGGCGTCGACAGGAGCGAGACGACCGTCGACATCTGGTCGGCGACCGGACGGCTGGTCGACCGCGTCGAGCCGGACGCGGCCGGCAACTACGTCGCCGCCGTGGTCCCGGGCACCTACCTCGTGTCGGCGGACGGAGACGCCTACGACTCCTTCGACGAGTCCGACGCCGGCGTGAGCAGGCAGCCCCTGATCGAGCGCTTCTGGAAGTCCTCGTGGACCGTCGCGGGCGCGACGCGCGTGCTGGCCAGGTCCGGCGCCCGGGTGACCGGCGTCAACCTCACCCTGAGCAACCAGCTCGCGGCGGTGACCGCCCCCCGGATCAGCGGGACGGCGGCCGTGCGCAGGACCCTCACGGCCACCACCGGGGCGTGGAACGAGACCGCGGGCGTGACCTACGCCTACGTCTGGAAGCGCGGCTCCAAGGTCGTCAGCACCCGGTCCACGTACAAGGTGACCAAGAAGGACCGGGCCAAGACGCTCACGCTGACGGTGACCGCGAGCGACCGCTCCGGCACCTACCGCGCGGGCAGCTCGTCGGTCTCGGTCAAGGTGTCCAAGAAGCGCTGAGCCACGTCGTCCCCCGGGGCCCGACCAGGAGTGCTTGAGTGTCTGACATGGACGCCCCGCCCACCCCGCTCCGACCGGTCTTCGTCGTGGGCGACCTCGGGGTCGACACGGCCGGTGTCGCGGAGCGGCTGGCGGACGCGGCCGGCCTGCCACGGCTGCCCGGCGACCTCGACCCGGTGACCTCGGTGCCGGCCCTCGGCGCCGACCGCCGGGGATGGGACAGCGTCCGCCTCGGTCGACAGGACGCCAAGCCGCGCTGGGTGGAGCCCCTGGGCGACAGCTGGTCGGGCGCCGCCTGGCCGCAGGGGCGCGAGGCGCGCGAGGCCGACCGCTCCACCGTCGTCGTCACCTACGACGGCATCGCGCAGCACGTCGCCTTCCTGGCCGCCGCCTGGCCGGACGCCCGGTTCGTGCACGTCGAGGCGGACCCGCACGAGGCGCGCGCCGCCATGGTGGACGGGTGGGGGGCCGGCACCCACGTGACCCAGCCCGACCTGCCCGGCTGGGAGGGCCTGCCGTGGTCCTACGCCCTCGTCCCGGGCTGGCGGGCCCTGCGCGGGCGCTCCGTCGCGGAGACCGTGGAGGCCCAGTGGGAGACCGCCCACCGCATCCTGGAGCAGGACCTCGCCGAGGTGCCGAGCCCCCGGGTGGGCCGCCTCGCTGTCGGCGACCTCCAGCGCGCCCCGGAGGAGGCGCTGAGCGACGTCCTCGCCTGGCTGCGGGCCGCGCCGGACCCGTCGGGCGCCGGCCCGGACCAGGCCTCGACGCTGCGCAGCACCAGCACCGCGTCGTTCGCCGAGCTGCTGCAGGCCCTCGGCGCCACCCTCGTCATGACGACGTACCAGTCGGGCTACCTGGTCCTGGCGCGCGCCCAGGAGAAGGGCGTCAACACGCACTTCCGGCGCCTGGCCCGCCCGATGGGCACCGCCTACCGCGACGGCCTCCTGACGGTCGGGACCAAGTCGGACATCGTCACCTACGCCAACGTCCCACAGCTGGCGCCGGCCCTGCCGCCCGAGGGCAGCCACGACGCCGTCTTCCTGCCGCGCCACACCCTCCACACCGGGGACATCCGGGTGCACGACCTCGCCTGGGCCCAGGGGCAGCTCTGGGCGGTCGCCACGAGGTTCTCCTGCCTGGCGACGTTCGACGGCCGGCACAGCTTCGTGCCGCGCTGGCGTCCGCCGTTCATCTCCGGCCTGGCGGCCGAGGACCGGTGCCACCTCAACGGGCTCGCCGTCGTCGACGACCGGGTCAGGTACGTCACCGCGCTCGGCACCACCGACACCGCGGGCGGCTGGCGGGCGACCAAGGAGCGCGGCGGCATCATCATGGACGTGGAGACCGACGAGGTCGTGGCGGAGGGCCTCTCGATGCCGCACTCGCCGACCTGGCACCGCGACCAGCTGTGGTTCCTGGAGTCCGGCGAGGGAGCCCTGTCGCGGGTCGACGTCGCCACGGGACGGGTCGAACGGGTGGCCGAGCTGCCCGGCTTCACCCGGGGCCTGAGCTTCGCCGGGCGCTACGCCTTCGTCGGGCTGAGCGAGGTGCGCGAGGCCAACCTCTTCGGGGGCCTGCCCCTGACCGCCCGGCTCGAGGAGCGGGAGTGCGGGGTGTGGGTGGTGGACATCGAGACGGGCAGCACCGTCGCGTGGCTGCGCTTCGACGCCGCGGTCCAGGAGATCTACGACGTCGCGCTGCTGCCCGGGATGCGGTGGCCGGAGATCCTCGACTCGACGTCCGAGCGCGCCGCCGACACCTTCCTGCTGCCTTGAGGCGGCGCCCGTTGCGGGTTTCTGGGCCCGACCTGAGAGTCTTGACCCGATGAGCAGCACCACCGACACCCGCCCGCGCCGTACGTTCGCGGTGATCAGCCACCCCGACGCCGGCAAGTCGACCCTGACCGAGGCATTGGCGCTGCACGCCCGGGTGATCTCCGAGGCCGGCGCGGTGCACGGCAAGGCGGGCCGCCGGGGCACCGTCTCGGACTGGATGGAGATGGAGCGCTCGCGCGGGATCTCGATCACCTCGGCCGCGCTCCAGTTCGACTACCGCGACCACGTGGTCAACCTCGTCGACACCCCCGGCCACTCCGACTTCTCCGAGGACACCTACCGCGTGCTGTCCGCGGTCGACTCCGCCGTCATGCTCGTCGACGCGGCCAAGGGCCTGGAGCCGCAGACGCTCAAGCTCTTCCAGGTCTGCGCCCACCGCGGCATCCCGGTCATCACCGTCATCAACAAGTGGGACCGCCCGGGCCTCGACGCCCTCGAGCTCATGGACGAGATCGAGAAGGAGATCGGGCTCAAGCCGACCCCGCTCACCTGGCCGGTCGGGCAGTCCGGGGAGTTCCAGGGCGTCCTGGACCGCCGCAGCGGTGACTTCATCCACTTCACCCGTACGGCGGGCGGCGCGACGCGCGCCCCCGAGCGCCACGTGCCCGCCGCCGAGGCCACGGAGATGGCCGGCGACGCGTGGGCGGCCGCCCTCGAGGGCCACGAGCTGCTCGAGATGGACGGCGCCGACCACGACCAGGACCGCTTCCTCGCCGGCCGCACCACTCCGGTGCTGTTCGCCTCCGCCCTGCAGAACTTCGGCGTCGCCCAGCTCCTCGAGGTCCTGCTCGAGCTGGCCCCGCCGCCGTCGGCGACCGAGGCCGTCGACGGCACCCGCCGCGACGTCGACGAGGACTTCAGCGCCTTCGTGTTCAAGGTCCAGTCCGGCATGGACACCAACCACCGCGACCGCCTCGCCTACGCCCGGGTCTGCTCCGGCGTCTTCCACCGCGGCATGGTGGTCAACCACGGCGAGACCGGCAAGCCGTTCGCGACCAAGTACGCCCAGGCCGTCTTCGGCCGGGAGCGCTCGGTCGTCGAGACCGCCCTGCCCGGTGACATCGTCGGCCTCGTCAACGCCTCCGCGCTACGGGTGGGCGACACGATCTACGAGGGCCGACCGGTGCGCTACCCGCCGATCGCCAGCTTCGCGCCGGAGCACTTCATGTCGGCGCGGGCGGCCGACACCGGCCGCTACAAGCAGTTCCGCCGCGGCATCGAGCAGATGGACCAGGAGGGCGTGGTGCAGGTGCTGCGCTCCGACCTCCGCGGCGACCAGGCCCCGGTGCTGGCAGCCGTCGGCCCGATGCAGTTCGAGGTCGTCAGCGCGCGGATGGAGTCCGAGTACGGCGCCGCGATCCGGCTCGAGCGGCTCGACTACCAGCTCGCCATGCTCACCGACGCCGACGGGATCGAGGCCCTCGGCACGGTGCGTGGCGTCGAGGTGATGCGCCGCTCCGACGGTGCCTACCTCGCTCTCTTCCCGGACAAGTGGCGCGCGCACACCGCGAAGCGCGACCACCCGGACATCTTGCTAGAACAGCTGCCCGCGAGTGGTGGCTGACCATGGAGCCCAGCTCCGCCCCTGCAGAACGGACCCACACGTGAGCCACCCCCACCCCGAGCTCCAGAAGCCCCCGAAGCTCGCGAAGGGCGCCCTGCGCGTCGTCGCGCTCGGTGGCCTCGGCGAGATCGGCCGCAACATGACCGTCTTCGAGTTCGACGGCAAGCTGCTCATCGTCGACTGCGGCGTGCTCTTCCCCGAGGAGCACCAGCCCGGCGTCGACGTGATCCTGCCCGACTTCAGCTGGATCCGGGACCGCCTCGAGTCCATCGTCGGCATCGTCCTGACCCACGGCCACGAGGACCACATCGGCGGCGTGCCGTACCTCCTGCGCGAGCGTCGCGACATCCCGGTCATCGCCTCGCGCCTGACGCTGGCCCTGATCACCGAGAAGCTCAAGGAGCACCAGATCCGCCCGGTGCGCGACGAGGTCGCCGAGGGCGACCGCAAGTCGTTCGGCCCGTTCGACCTGGAGTTCCTCGCCGTCAACCACTCGATCCCCGACGGGCTCGCGGTGGCGATCCGCACCCCGGGCGGCACGGTCCTGCACACCGGCGACTTCAAGATGGACCAGTTCCCGCTGGACAAGCGCATCACCGACCTGCGCGGCTTCGCCCGCCTGGGCGAGGAGGGCGTCGACCTGTTCCTCACCGACTCCACCAACGCCGAGGTGCCGGGCTTCACGACCTCCGAGCGCGAGCTGGCGCCGGCGATCGAGAAGGTCTTCCGCACGGCCCCGCGCCGCGTCATCGTGTCGAGCTTCGCCAGCCACGTGCACCGCATCCAGCAGGTCCTCGACACCGCCCACGAGCACGGCCGCAAGGTCTCGTTCGTCGGTCGCTCCATGGTGCGCAACATGGGCGTGGCCCAGGACCTCGGCTACCTCAAGGTGCCGCAGAACCTCATCGTCCCGCTCGCGCAGCTGGAGAAGATGGCCCCCAACAAGGTCACGCTGATCTGCACCGGCTCGCAGGGCGAGCCGCTGGCCGCGCTGTCGCGCATGGCCAACCGCGACCACAAGATCCGCGTCGGCGAGGGCGACACCATCCTGATGGCGAGCTCGGTCATCCCGGGCAACGAGAACGCGATCTCCAACGTCATCAACGGCCTGACCCGCTGGGGCGCCAACGTCGTCCACAAGGGCAACGCCAAGGTGCACGTCTCCGGTCACGCGAGCGCCGGCGAGCTCGTCTACTGCTACAACATCGTCAAGCCGAAGAACGTGATGCCGGTCCACGGCGAGTACCGCCACCTGCGGGCCAACGCCGACCTCGCCATCAGCACCGGCATGGACCCCAAGAACGTCGTGCTCGCCGAGGACGGCGTCGTCGTCGACCTGCAGCAGGGCAAGGCCACGATCACGGGCAAGGTGCAGGCCGGCAACATCTACGTCGACGCCCAGACCGTCGGCGGCGTCACCGAGGCGACCCTCAAGGACCGCCGCACCCTGGCCGAGGAGGGCGTGGTGACGGTCCTCGCGATCGTCGACGCCGACTCCGGTCAGCTGGCGGACCCGCCGGACTTCCTGGTGCGCGGCTTCGTGCACGAGCCGAAGGCCTTCGACCCCGCGATCCAGGTCATCGAGAAGACGCTCGCGCACGCCGCCCGCGAGGGCATCGGCGACGCCCGTCAGCTCGAGCAGATGCTGGCGCGCGACATCGGCCGGTGGGCGCACAAGACGTTCCGCCGCAGCCCGCTGGTCATCCCGATCGTCATCGACGCCTGACCCGCACCTGGCACCATCTGGTGCTGTGACCGACGACCGAGCCTCCGGCTACCGCACGATCCTGGGCGAGGCGGACGAGGCGCTCGACGAGCGCCTCTCCGCCGAGCTCGACCGCGTCAACGCCGAGGCGACGGTCGGCGTACCACCTCAGCGCGAGCTGACCGTGCAGGTCCTCGACGCCCAGGGCGAGCTCGCGGCCGGGGTGAGCGGCTGGACCTGGGGCGTCGCCGCGGGCATCGGTCTCACGTGGGTGCGCGAGGAGAGCCGCCGCGACGGCCTCGGCACCTGGCTGCTGGAGGAGTTCGAGGCCGAGGCGCGCGCCCGCGGCTGCACGCACGTCTTCGTCACCTCGTTCACCTTCCAGGCGCCCGGCTTCTACGAGCGCCACGGCTACCGAGAGCTCTTCCGCTGGGAGGACCTGCCGACGCCGGGCGCGGCGGACGTCCACCTCCGCAAGGAGCTGTGAGGCGTCGTCGAGCGCCTCACCCTCCGCCCGAACGTCACTGGTGTCGGCAGTTCGCGCCAGGGGCGGCGGTCTCCACGCTCGGCCGGCCCGGGACGGCGACCAACTGCCGACGCTGAGTGCAGGAAGTCGCACCACCAGTCACACCAGCCTCACCCAGCTCGGCCCTGAGGAGGCAGCCAGAGGTGCGGGGGTCTCGACGGACGCTCGTCGCTGGCGCTCCTCGCTGCTCGACCACCGGTGCGTTGCGGCGACGTGGTTTCGAGGCTCGCTGCGCTCGCACCTCAACCACCGTGCGTGGCGGAGTGGTTTCGAGGCTCGCTGCGCTCGCACCTCAACCACCGTGGTGGCTGCTCGACCACTGCAGAAGAGGTCAGGGCTTGCGGGCGAACGTGAGCGACTGGGAGACGCCGCGCATGTCCCAGGCGTCGGCGTACCCGGCATCGGTCAGCAGGCTCAGGGCGGACTCCACGGACATCGCCCCGCCGCCTCTCAGCGCCGCGTCGTGCTCCACGGCGGCCGCCTCGAGCGGGGTGCAGCCGGGGTCGGGGGCGGCCACCGGCATGACGAGCCAGCCTCCGGGCCGCAGCGACGCGAGCACCCGGTCGAGGCCGCGCTCCAGGTCGTCAGGCGCGAGGAAGACCTGCGGCATCCACGCGAGGTCGTAGCGGTCCACGTCGTCGAGGTCCACGACCGAGACCCGGCGCAGGTCGACCCGGTCGGCGAGGCCGGCGGCTGCCACGCGGTCCCTGGCCATCGTCAGCGCCTCCGGCGAGACGTCGAGGCCGACGGCGCGCGTGCCGGGGAACCGCCGGCACAGGGCCTCGGAGATCGCGCCGGTGCCGACGCCCACGTCCAGGAAGCACGCCGTGCCGTCGTCGAAGCGCTCCCGGGTCTGGGTGAGCATCGGCAGCACGGCGTCGGCGAGGATCGCGGCTGCGGACTGGCTGGCCGCGCCCATGGCGACGATCTCGTCCGGGTCGTCGCCGCTCGGCCGGTCGTCCCCGGTCCCGTGACGCAGCGCCCGCCGCAGCTCGGCGGTCAGCCCGCTGGCGAGCACCGACGGGTCGTCGTACCAGGGATGCAGCTCCACGGGCTCCAGCCGGCCGTCGGCGTGCTCGTGGAGGACGTCGGCCGCGACCAGGAGTCGGGCGTCGGCCACGTCCAGGGTGGTGCGGAGCCGCTCGCCGGCGAGGATCTCGGCCCATCCGCCGTTGCCGGCCAGTCGGGCCAGAGCGCCGACGACCTGGACCTGGCGCAGAGAGTCGATCACGTGTGGCACTCCTCGTGGGTACGGCTGTCGTCCTGCCGGTACCCGAGAACGGTCACGGCGACCCCGGCAGGTCCGTGGCTGCTCGAGGTCGGCGACGAGCGCGGACGGACCGGACGGCGTAGAGGGTCGCGCTGAGGAGGTAGGCGGCCAGCACGAGCAGCAGCCAGCGGACGAGGAACGGGTCCTGGTCCTGGTCGAGGCCGGTGGCGTTGGCATAGGTGTCGCCACCGCGCCGGAGGATGCCGGGGAAGAACAGCAGGAACGTGAGGGCGGCCGCCAGCGTCGGCACCCGGACGTGGTTGACCAGCGGCACGCGCGCCGTGCTCCCCGCCCGTCGGCGCGCGAGCAGCCGGTCGGCCAGCGCGTAGACGGGGAACAGCACGAGGTCGTGCAGCACGACCGCGCCGACGAACCAGACCGCCATCGACTGCCACCACACGTCGGGGTCCCACAGGGCGTCGAGGCCGACGGTCGCGACGACGTAGCCGACGAGCGCGAGGCTGGCGAGCATGAGCACGAGGTGCCACCCGGAGGCGCCGTAGGCCCGCGACCAGCGGGTGCCCGTAGTGGACGCCATCACGCCCCCTCGAAGCGGATCGAGGCGACCCACTTGGTGTTGAGGACCCCGGGCATGGCCGGGACGATGATCCGGGCCGGGAAGCCGTGGTCGAGCGAGAGGTCGACGCCGTTCACCTGAAGGGCCAGCAGCGCGTCGTCGTGGGTCACCTGACCGGCGTTGAGGTCGGCCGCCTTGAAGGCGCCCTTCTCCTGCAGCGACTCCACGTAGGCCCCCGTGGGCTCTGCGAGCCCGACCTGGGCGGCCAGGTCGCGCAGGCGCACGCCGGTCCAGGTCTGCGTCGTGGACCAGCCCTCGACGCACGCGATCGGGAGCACGGCGGTGTGCTGCGCCAGGTCCAGGAGCTGCTCGCGGTCCAGGGTCACCGTCGTGTCGCCCGCCTCGAGCGACAGCCGCCAGGACGACCCCGTCGAGGCGGCGTCGACCGCCGCGGCGTCGGCGGTCTTGTTGACCGGGAAGTCGTTCGGCCCGTCGCCGCTGTCGAGGCCACGGGGGAGGAGCAGCGCCAGCTGACGCGTGGGCCCGCCGATGGTCTGCCCGGCGGTGAGGGCGAAGGTCAGCAGCGAGCCGCCGCCGACGAGCGCGAAAAGGCCACGCCGGCTCATGGTGGGGGCGTCGGGGTCGGTGGGCACGAGGCTGTCGGGATCCTCCGGGTCGATCGGCTCGGGCGTCGTGTCCGCACGTCGGGTGCGCAGCTCCTCGCGCAGCGAGCCGGAGCGCAGCGAGCGCACCATCGTCGGCAGCTTGAGGGCGACGTGGGAGACGAAGCCGACGACGAACACCCAGGCGCCGTAGTAGTGGGCGGTGTAGAAGCTGAACCCGAAGACGTAGTCGTACTGGATGTTGAGGACGCCGGTGACGATCTCGAAGAGCAGCCCGCCCACGAGCATCAGCAGCGTGAGCCTCTCGAGCGCCTGGGCGACGGAGCGCGCCGGCGGGAACACGAAGAGACGAGGGATCACCGACCAGAGCTTGGCCAGCACGACCGGCATGAGGACCAGCCCCAGCCCGACGTGGAGCCCCTGCGTGAGCCGGAACAGCCACGAGGGGTCGGTGGGCCAGTCGAACGTCGGCAGGTGCAGCCAGCCGACGTCGGCGGGCCGGGCCTGCTCGCCGTACGCGACGTAGGAGAGCAGGCCGGTGACGATCACGATCGGCATCGACACCAGCAGCACCGAGCCGAGGACCGAGGTCAGCCACGGTCCCCGCAGCGGGCTGCGCCAGCGGATCGGCGATGCCACGGGGTGCTCAGGCGCCGAGCGGACGGAGGGTGGCGACGACCCGGCCGTCGAGGGCGCGAACCCCCATCACGAGGAGTCCGGCCTCAGCGGCGACCTGCTCGACGTCGTCGACGCCGAGGACGGACCACGGGAACGGGGTGCTGATGGTGTCTCCGACCTTGAGGCGCAGCTGCTCGGGCCCTGACCGTACGCCGGTGGCGGCGAGCTCGACCAGCACCGTGCCGTTCTCGTCCAGCAGCGCGCGCACCCGCCGCAGCAGGAGTACCGGGTCGCCGCCCAGGCCGACGTTGCCGTCGGCCAGGAGCACGTGGCTCCAGGCGGTGCCGATCGACAGCTGCGAGAACACGTCCAGGTGCAGCGCCATGGCGCCACGCGCCAGGGTGAGGCTGACGGCCTCGGCGGAGCTGTCGATGCCGAGCACCTCGACCCCTCGGGAGGCCAGGGCGCCCGTGAGTCGCCCCGGACCGCACCCGACGTCCAGGGTCGGGCCGTGGCACGGCTCGACGAAGAGGGCGACGTCGGTGTCCGAGGCCTCGCCCAACCACGAACCGGTGGCCAGGGGACGCGACGTGCCGTCGTCGCGCAGCACCTCGCAGTCCCGCCCGGAGAAGGCGGCGTCGAAGGCCTCGGCGCACTGCAGCGCCGGGCCCCCTGACGCCGCCCGCTCGACGGCGTCCCCACGAGCGTGGGGACCGGGGGTCACGAAGTGGCGACCGTGATCGTGGCGATCCCGACCAGGAGGCCGGGCTTGACCGCGTCGGTCTTGAAGGTGTCGTTGAGCAGCGGGGCGGCCACGTCGGAGATCTCGACCTGGGTGCCGGTCAGGATCGCGTTGCTGCCCTCGGTCTTCAGCGGCTCCAGCGTGCTGCCGTTGAGGTTGAAGAGGAACGCGTTGGTGACGGCGGTCTTGCCGTTGACGGTGACGTCGCCGTAGACGCGGGAGACGCCCGGGTCGACGTTGAAGTTGGTCAGCTCGACCTTGGTGTCACCGGCGGTGAGGGAGAGGCCGGAGTTCTCGTGCTGGATCTGGCCGACGACGTAGTTGGGGACCGAGCCCGGCTCGAAGACCGAGACGTTGCCGCCGGTGATCGGGAAGATCAGGGAGCCGGCCTCGAGCTTGGCGTCGCCGGTGACGCCGGGCGTCAGCTTCAGCGTGGTGAGGGCGTCGGTGAAGCCCTTGTCCAGGGCGATGGCGGTGGACTCGCCGGTGAGGGCGTCGATCGAGGCGACGGGCTCGGGGGCCTCGGCGGCCGCGGAGGACCCACCGTTGACGGGCGCGTCGGTCTCGTCCTCGCTGCCGCAGGCGGTCAGGGGGAGGGCGAGCAGGGCCGTGGCCGCGAGGCCGCCGATGAAGCGCTTGTGGGTGGTACGCATTGGGGATGTCCTAACGAGTGGCTTGTTCGTGCCTGTCGCGGAGGGATTCGTCCCCAGGTGCCCAACGGATTGCCGATGTGACGACGCACACCGAACTCTTAGGTCGCTCTCAGCCGGCCCCACGCCTCGGCGAAGCGGCCGTGCGGGGCGAGCGCGGCCACGTCCTCCGCCTCGGTGACGGTGTCGACGTCGGTCAGGACGGCGGTCGTCGTCAGCCGCAGGCCGGCAGCCTCCAGGGCGCGCCAGGTGTCGTCGTACGTCGTCGGCGTCGACATCGGGACCGTCGCCAGCGGCGCCGCGGCCCGGCCGTCGCGCAGGCACAGCACCCACCAGCCGCCGTCGTCCGCCGGGCCGAGCACGCCGTCGTGGGCGTCCGGGGCGCTGGGCTCACCCAGCGCCTCGACCGCGTCAAGGAGCAGGGTCGGCGTCACCTGGGGCGTGTCCATGCCGATCTGGACGACGGCGCCGTCGCCACGTCCGGCCACGACGGTGTGGGCGTGGACCAGGCGCTCGGCGAAGCCGTCGCCCTCCTGCGCGAACACGTCCCAGCCGGCGAGCGCCTCCCGGAGCTCGGCACTGCGCACGGCCGGAGCCAGGTCGCCCGCGAGCGCCAGGTGGCGCCGGCCCTCCGGGAACGCCTCGGCGCACGCGTGCAGGGTGTCGAGCAGCGCGGCCGCGGCCACCTCGGCGGCGGCGTCCAGGCCGATGTCGGCGCCCAGGCGGGTCTTCACCCGACCGGCCACCGGCGCCTTCGCGACCACCAGCACGCGGCTCACGACAGCACCTTCCAGAAGTCCCGCGCGGTGCGCAGCGTGCCGGTCACCGATCCGGACACCTTGGAGCGGGTGCCCTCCGCGCGCGGCAGGTAGGTCACGTCCCGCTCGACCAGGCGCCAGCCCGCGTCCGTCGCGCGCTGCAGCAGCTCGACCGGGTAGCCGAACCGGCGGTCCTGCACGCCCAGGTCCAGCAGCGCCTGGCGCCGGCTGAGCCGCATCGGGGCGATGTCGTGCGCGTCCATCCCGATGCGGCGTCGCAGCCACGCGACGATCAGCCGGTTGCCGAGCCGTGCGTGCCACGGCCACACCCGGTGGTTGACGGGTCGCCGGCGCCCGACGGCGAGGTCGGCGGCCCCGGAGCGCACGTCCTCGAGCATCGGGAGCAGCTCGGCGGGGTCGAAGGAGCCGTCGCCGTCCATGAACGCGACGTACTCGTGGGTGGCGGCCAGCAGTCCGGCGTGCACCGCGGCGCCGTAGCCGGGCACGGACTCGTGCACGACGGTCGCGCCCAGGCTCGCGGCCACGGCGGCGGTGTCGTCACGCGAGCCGTTGTCGACGACGACGACGGCGAACTCCGGCGGCACCAGCGCCAGCAGCCCGGGGAGGGCGAGGGCCTCGTCGCGGCACGGCAGGACGAGGTCGCACACGGAAGGCATGTCCTCACCGTAGGGGCGCCGCCCACGCCGCCCCTACGGTGAGGGCATGCAGACCGACGTCGCCGAGCCGGGCACCCCGGGTGCGCCGACGCGGCTGCGGGCGATGTGGGTGGGCCTGGCGGTGGCGGTCGGGCTGGTCGTGGCGGCGGTCGTCGCGAGGCCCGTGTTCGGCTGGGAGGTCTACGCCTACGCCCACCCCGGCCCCGACGACGCCGCTCCGCTGCACGCGCGGTGGGAGCCCCGCGTCGGCCCGGGCACCGTGCCGGCCGTGCTGCTCGCCCTGCTCGGCTGGCGCTACGCCGTCCGGGCGGCGGAGCGGCTGCGCTGGCGCCACCTGCTCGTCGTGTCGTACGCCGCCGGCCTGGCGTGGCTGCTGAGCCTGGCCCTGGTCGACGGGATCGACGGGGTGTCCTCGATCCTGGCGCACTCCTACGAGTACCTGGAGACGGCGCGGGCCACGAGTGACTTCCCCGCAGCGCTGCGGGAGTGGATCGGCCGGATCCCGCTCGACTCCGAGGACAACTGGCCCGTGCACGTCGCCGGCCACCCGCCCGGCGCGCTGCTGTTCTTCGTCGTCCTGGACCGCCTGGGCCTGGGCGGCGCCGGCGTCGCGGGCCTGGTCGTGACGCTGGTCGCCGCCTCCGTGCCGGCTGCCGTCCTCACCACGCTGAGGACGCTGCGCGAGGAGGCCGCCGCCCGTCGGGCGGCGCCGTTCCTGGTGCTGGGACCGGCAGCCCTGTGGATGTGCGTCTCGGGCGACGCCGTGTTCACCGCCGTGGCCGCCTGGGGCCTCGCGGCGCTGGCGGCCGCCGCCACCCGCACGACGTGGCGGGGGAGCGCTCCGTGGGCCGTGCTCGCCGGGGTGCTGCTCGGCAGCTGCGTGATGATGTCCTACGGCCTGCCGCTGCTGGGCGTGCTCGCCCTGGCGGTGCTGGCCGCCGCGCGCTCCTGGCGGCCGCTGCCGGTCGCGGCCGCCGCTGCGTCCGTGGTGGTGCTGGCGTTCGCGGTCGAGGGCTACGCCCTATGGGAGGCCTACCCGGTGCTGCGGGAGCGCTACTGGGACGGCGTCGCGTCCGACCGTCCGACGGCGTACTGGATCTGGGCCAACCTCGCCGTGCTGGTGCTCAGCGCGGGACCGGTGCTCGGCGCCGGTCTCGGCCAGACCTGGGCCCGGCGCGGCGAGCTGGGCCGTCCGGTCCTGCTGCTCGTCGGGGCCGCGGTGGCCTCCATCGCGCTCGCCGACCTGTCGCTGATGAGCAAGGCGGAGGTGGAGCGGATCTGGCTGCCGTTCGTCCCGTGGCTGCTCGTGGCGACGAGCGCGCTGCCGCAGCGGTGGCGCCGGTCCGCTCTCGGCCTGCAGCTGGTGGCCGCCCTCGTGCTCCAGCACCTGGTGCACACCAGCTGGTAGCGGCGCCCTCAGTCGCCCTCAGTCACGCAGCGGCGCGGTCGCGAACGCCGGCAGCCCCTCGGTGGGGGACACGGCGGCGCGAAAGCCCAGCTCCTCGCGCGCCAGCGCCGGCGAGGCGACGACGTGGCGCACGTCGCCGGGGCGGTACTGGCCGGTGACCTCGGGGGCGAGGTCGCTGCCGGTGCCGCCGACGACCAGCTCGGCGACCCGCCCGATCGTCACCGGCTCGCCGGAGCACACGTTGTAGGCCGTGGCCTCGCCGGCGCGCTGGCCGACGACGGCCTCGAGGGCCGCGACGTTGGCCGCCGCCACGTCGGCGACGTGCACGAAGTCGCGCGTCTGGCCGCCGTCCTCGTAGACCTGCGGCGCCCGGCCGCGCTCGATCGAGGAGCGGAACATCGCGGCCACCCCCGAGTACGGCGTGTCCCGGGGCATCCCGGGCCCGTAGACGTTGTGGTAGCGCAGCGAGACGACCGAGGAGTCGGCCTGGCGCGCCCAGGTGGCGGCGTAGTGCTCCTGCGCGAGCTTGCTGGCGGCGTAGGTGCTGCGTGGGTCGAGCCGCGCGCTCTCCTCGACCAGCGCCCAGGTCAGGGCGCGGTTGCAGCGGGGGCAGTGGTTCTCGAAGTCACCGGCGTCCAGCGCGGCGATGGCGCGCGGTGGCGGCTGCTGGTGACCGTGGTCGGGGCACTCGTAGCGGCCCTCGCCGTAGACGACCATCGAGGAGGCGAGGACGAGGGAGCCGACGCCGGCCTCGTGCATGGCGGCCAGCAGCGCGGCCGTGCCCAGGTCGTTGTGCGAGGCGTACGACGGCAGGTCGCCCACCCGGACCCCGGCGCCGACCAGGGCGGCCTGGTGGCAGACGGCGTCGACGCCGCGCAGGAGGTCGACCCACTCGAGCGCGTCGCGGACGTCGAGTTGATGGGTGCCCTCCGGGACCTCCGACCGACCGTGCGCCTCGGGCAGCATCAGGTCGACGGGAACGACCTCGTGCTCGCTCGAGGCGAGCGCGGTCGCGATCGCGCTCCCGATGAAGCCGGCCGAGCCCGTGAGCAGCACCCTCATGAGCCCATCATGCGGGGTGCGCCGCGACCGACACGCCGGGGGAGGGCCGAGCCGCCCCCCGGCGTCGGGGACACTCCTCCCATGTCGTTCGGGCGCTGGGTGGTCGCAGTCGTGTCGGTCCTGCTCGCGGTGACGGCGGTGCCGGCGAGCGCCGCGGCGCCCGCGCCCACGGCGCTGACCCTCACCGCGCCGGGCGGGTACGCCGACGCGTCGACCTCCCTCACCGTGGTCCTCGCCCACAGCGGCGGCTCGCCGCTGGCCGGCGCCCAGGTGGTCGTCGAGCGCCGGGTGGCCGGCGTCTGGCAGCCGGCCGGCACGGTCGCGACGGACGCGGCCGGCGCCGCGCCGCTCGGCCAGGTGCTGCGGCGGGTGGCCGGCGACAACGTCTGGCGGGCGACGTACGCCGGCGACGCGACGTACGCGCCGGCAGTCTCGCCGGAGGTGGTGGCGCCGCTGACCCGCCGCCGCGGCCTCGCGACGCTCCGCGTGCCGCGCCGGGTCGTCGACGAGCGTGCCGTCACGGCTCGGGTGCGCTGGCAGACCACCACCGGGGTGCCCGTGGTCGGCACCGTCCGGCTGCAGCGGCGCACGCCCGGTCGTGGCTGGCGAGCCGCGGGGTCGTTCACCACGCGCGCCGACGGCCGGGTGGCCATCCGGCTGCGCCCCCGCGTCGACACCCGCTACCGCGTGCGTGTCCCCTCCCTGGACTGGGTGTCCGGCGACGTCAGCGGCGTGCAGCGGGTCGACAACGTCCCGCCGCGTCGTCCGGTGCGGCTGCCGAAGGGGGCGCCCTCACCGAGGGTGAAGCTCCCGGTGCAGGCCCGCGCGGTCGGCTCTGGCGCCAACCTGCGGGTGACCGCCATCCCCGACGGCATCTGGGACCAGATGACCGGCGTGAGCTGGCACCCCGGCTGTCCCGTCGGCCGCGGCGGTCTGCGCCTGGTCCGGGTCAACTACTGGGGCTACGACGGTTACCGCCACCGCGGCGAGGTCGTCACGGCCACCGGCGCGAGCGGGCAGATCGGGGGAGCGCTCGCCGAGATGTACCGTCGCGGCTTCCCGATCCGGTCGATGTACCGCATCGACCGCTTCGGCTGGTCCGGTCGGCTCCAGGGGGGCAACGACTACCAGTCGATGGCTGCCGGCAACACCTCGGCGTTCAACTGCCGCCAGGTGGTCAACCGGCCCGGGGTGCGCTCCCCGCACTCCTACGGCCGCTCCCTGGACGTCAACACGTGGGAGAACCCCTACCGCTCCGCGACCGGGCTGGTCCCCAACACGTGGTGGCAGTCGCGCTCGCACCCGCTCGTCGCGTGGCGCTCCGGCAACCACCCCGTGGTGCGCCTCATGCGCGCCCACGGGCTGCGCTGGACCTACGGCAACGGCGACACCCAGCACTTCGACGCGGCGCGGCACGGACGGGTCGTCCTCCCGCGTGCCTGCGTCACCGAGGTCTGCCACTGACGAGAGGGGCGAAGGGTAAGGCTAGCCTTACCCGGTGTCGACCGCCCTGCCCGAAGCCCCGCTGCGCGAGCTGTGGCGCCGCTACCACCGCTACCGCTCCCGCTTCGTGTGGGCGGTGTCGATGTCGGTGCTCAACAAGGTCGCCGACGTCGTGCCGGAGCTGCTCATCGGCGCCGCGGTCGACGTCGTCGTCCGGGGCTCCGACTCGCTGGCCGGTGAGGTGCTCGGCGTCGAGTCGCGCTACGCGCAGCTCGCCTGGCTGGCCGGCATCAACGCGGTCATCTGGCTCGTCGAGTCGGCCTCGGAGTACGTCGCCGACGTGCTCTGGCGCGGGCTCGCGCAGGGCGTCGAGCACGACCTGAGGGTGGAGGCCTACGACCACGTCCAGCACCTCGACCTCGGCTGGCACGAGGCCCGTCCGGCGGGCTCGACGCTGGCCACCCTCAACGACGACGTCAACCAGCTCGAGCGCTTCCTGGACGTCGGTGCCCCGGCCATCCTGCAGACGGTGCTCAACGTGCTCCTGGTCGGCGCGGTGTTCGCGGCGTCGTCGTGGACGCTGCTCGTGCTGGCGTTCCTGCCGATCCCGCTGATCGTCGTCGGGTCGCTGGTCTTCCAGCGCCGCCTGGAGCCCCTCTACGCCCGGGTGCGCGACGCGGTCTCCGACCTCTCCAGCGCCCTGTCGGCCAACCTGGGCGGCATCGCCACGATCAAGGCGTTCACCGCCGAGGACCGCGAGCGCGACCGCATCACCGCCGTCTCCGGCGCCTACCGCGACGCCAACGCGCGCGCGATCCGGTCGTCGGCGGCGTTCGTGCCGCTGGTGCGGATGGCGATCCTGGCGGGCTTCACCTGCACGCTCCTGCTCGGCGGCTGGGCCACCCTGCGCGGCGACCTGGCGGTCGGCCTCTACTCGGTGCTGGTCTTCATGACCCAGCGCCTGCTCTGGCCGCTCACCGAGGTCGCCACCGTGCTCGACCTCTACCAGCGGGGGCGCGCCTCGGCCGGCCGGATCCTCGCCCTGCTCGCCGTGCCGGTCACGGTGCCCGCCGGGAGCACCGTGCTGTCCCGCCCGGTGGGCGGCCGGCTCGAGCTGCGCGGGGTCCGGGCGGGCTACGCCGACGGACCCGATGTGCTGCACGGCATCGACCTGGTCGTGCCGGCGGGGGAGACCCACGCCGTGGTCGGGCCCACGGGCTCGGGCAAGTCGACGCTGCTGCGCCTGGTGCTGCGCTTCGACGACCCCCGCGCCGGGACCGTCCTGCTCGACGGGCAGGACATGCGCGACCTCGACTGGGACTCGCTGCGCGGCTCGATGGGCTACGTCGCCCAGGACGTCTTCCTCTTCGCCGGGACCATCGCCGACAACGTCGCCTACGGCGCCCCGCACGCCTCGCGCGAGGAGATCCGCACCGCCGCCGCACAGGCGGCCGCCCTCGACGTGGTCGACGCCCTGCCCGAGGGGCTGGACACGCCCGTGGGCGAGCGGGGGGTGACGCTCTCGGGCGGTCAGCGGCAGCGGCTCGCCCTGGCGCGGGCACTGCTGCGCGACCCCGCCGTGCTGGTCCTGGACGAGGCCACCAGCGCCGTCGACAACGAGACCGAGGCGGCCATCCAGCGCTCGCTCGCCGAGGTCGGCGCCCGCCGCACCGCGCTCGTGGTCGCGCACCGGCTCTCGACCGTGCGGCACGCCGACCGGATCTGGGTCATGGACGCCGGACGGATCACCGAGAGCGGCACGCACGACGAGCTGGTCGCCCAGGGCGGTGCCTACGCCGCCCTGTGGGCGGTTCAGACCGGCGACGCGGCCTCGGTCGTCTGAGCCCGCGCGGCCAGCATCCGGCGGCTCGGACGCTGGCCCGCGACGGCGAGCACCAGCGCCAGCGCCGTGGCCGTCACCGTGACCCCGAACGCCGCGGTGTGCCCGTCGGCGTCGGCCAGCCGTCCGGCCACGGCCGACCCGACGGCGTACC
This sequence comes from Nocardioides lijunqiniae, assembly GCF_015024225.1. GTDB lineage: Bacteria > Actinomycetota > Actinomycetes > Propionibacteriales > Nocardioidaceae > Nocardioides > Nocardioides lijunqiniae. Next base: position 39,448 of record NZ_JACJGM010000007.1, on the reverse strand, counting down.
CGATGCCGGTGGCGCCGGCCAGCAGCGTCATCGCCAGGCCGACCCGGGCCGAGGGCACCGCGCGCTCGCCGATGCTGAAGACGCCGATCATGTAGGGCGCCACGCCGAAGCCCAGCAGCAGGACCGCGGCCACCAGCGCGCCGACCGAGTCGACCAGCAGGAGCGGGGCGCCGAGCACCACCAGCAGCGCGGCGGAGAGCAGCACCCGGCGCTCCTGGCCGAACGACGGCGGCAGCGCCACCGTGGCCAGCCCCGCCAGCACGCTGCCCACGCCCAGGCAGGCGTGCACGATCCCGGCGAGGCCGGGCTCGCCGGCGTCGGTGGTCAGGGCGGTGGTGCCGGTCTGGATCGAGCCGAAGAGCATGCCGATGCACAGCTGCGCGAGCAGCAGGCCGACGAACACGACGCTCAGCAGCGGGCCCTGGCCCCCGAGCGGGCCGGCGGCGCGGCCGGTCAGGCGCGCGGTCGGGTGCACGGCGAACGCGCAGCCGAAGACGACCAGGAGTCCGGCTGCCACCAGCACCGCGGCCGCCGGTGAGACCGCCGCGACCAGCAGCCCGACGAGCGCGGGACCGAGCACGAACGACGCCTCGTCGGCCGCGCCCTCGTAGGAGAAGGCCGCGTCCATCAGCCGCTCCTGGCCGCGGTCGGGGCTGGTGATCGGTCGCCACCGGACGCGCGCGAGCGGGCCCACCTGGGGGAGCAGGAGCCCGGCCGCCGCGGCGGTCGCGGTCAGCACGGTGGACGACGCGTCGGCGCGGGTCAGGACCACCAGCAGCACCAGGCCCGCGGACCCGGTCAGCGACTGCACCAGCACGACGGGGCGCTGGCCCACGCGGTCGGCGAGCTCGCCGGCCAGCGGGGACCCGACGGCGTTGGCCACCGCGAGGGCGCCGGCCGCGAGCCCACCGGCGCCGTAGCTGTCGGTGGCGCTCGACACGAGCAGCAGGGTGCCGATCTGGCTCATGCTCAGCGGCAGCCGGCCGAGGAAGGCGACCAGGACGTAGAAGGGGCCGGCCAGGTGGAGCAGGCGGCGGTAGGAGGCGAGCGGCGACACGGTGGTCCTCAGGGTAGGAGTCGACAGCGCGTCGAACCCACCTCCAAGACGCGCGAAACCCTGTGCACGCGAAGGATACTCGCGGACATGCCCGACTGTGTCTTCTGCGCGATCGTCGCCGGTGAGGCGGACGCCGACGTCGTCCTCGACAACGACGACTTCCTGGCCTTCCTCGACCGCCGCCCGGTGTTCAAGGGCCACGTCCTGCTGGTCCCGCGCCGTCACGTCGTGACGCTGCCCGACCTCCCGGCGGAGCTGCGCGACGGCTTCCTGGAGGCCGCCCAGCGCATCGCCACCGCCGTCGTGGACGGGCTCGGCGCCCAGGGCAGCTTCGTGGCGATGAACAACATCGTCAGCCAGTCCGTGCCCCACCTCCACCTGCACGTCGTGCCGCGCACCAAGGGCGACGGGCTGCGAGGGTTCTTCTGGCCGCGCACGAAGTACGCCGACGCCGAGTCCGCCGACTACGCCGCGCGCCTGCGCGCCGCGCTCGGCTAGGGACGACGGCCCGCCAGGTCCGGCGCCCCTCGTCACGGCCGCGAGGCCGAGGCCTTCTAGAGTGTCGGGCGTTCCGGGCCGCACGGCCCTGTCGCCACACGAGGAGAGCTCACCATGGGTCGGTTCGACGGACGCATCGCCGTGATCACCGGGGCCGCACGCGGCATCGGCTTCGGGACCGCCACGCGGTTCGCCGAGGAGGGCGCGTCGGTCGCGATCATCGACCTCGACGAGGCCGCCGCCGCCGACGCCGCGGCGAGGCTGCCGCTGACCGAGGGCGCAAAGGCCGTCGGCATCGGCGCCGACGTCAGCGACGGCGGGTCGGTGGACGCCGCGGTCGCGCGCGTGGTGGAGGAGCTGGGCGGGATCCACATCCTGGTCAACAACGCCGGCATCACCCGCGACAACCTGCTCTTCAAGATGACCGAGGACGACTGGGACCTGGTCATGGGCGTCCACCTCAAGGGCGCCTTCCTGATGACCAAGGCCGCCCAGAAGCACTTCGTCGAGCAGAAGTACGGGAAGATCCTCAACCTCTCCAGCGTCTCCGCGCTGGGCAACCGCGGCCAGGCCAACTACTCCGCCGCCAAGATGGGCGTCCAGGGCTTCACCCGCACGCTCGGCATCGAGCTCGGCCCCTTCGGCATCAACGCCAACGCCATCGCCCCCGGCTTCATCGCCACCGAGATGACCGACGCCACGGCCGCCCGGCTGAAGATGGACGTCGACGAGTTCCGGGCGCTCAACGCCGAGGCCAACCCCGTGCGTCGCGTGGGCTTCCCCGAGGACATCGCCGCCGCGGCGGCGTTCCTCTGCAGCGACGAGGCGTCCTACATCACCGGCCAGACCCTCTACGTCGACGGCGGCGCCAAGCTCGGCTAGCCCTCCGGGCGCGCCTCCCGAGGTGGGGCGGCCCGCACGCGACACTGAAGTCGAGTCGATCACTACACGTTTGGAGTTCTGCCATGCGCTCTGTCCGCATGCTCGCCGGCATCGTCCTGACCGGGTCCCTGCTGCTCGCCGGCTGCGGAGGCGACGACGAGGGCGGCAAGAAGTCGGAGGAGCCGGAGGCGGCGCCCTCGTCCGCCCCCGAGGTCCCGGCCACCTGGCCGCTCACCGGGCTGCAGGCGCCCGACGGCACCAAGGTCGAGAAGCAGCACCCGGTGATGGTGCTCAAGATGGACAACACCGCCTCCAGCGCGCCGCAGGTCGGCCTGGGCAAGGCGGACCTGGTCGTCGAGGAGCTCGTCGAGGGCGGGGTCACCCGCCTGGCGGCGTTCTACTACTCCAAGATCCCGGGTGAGGCGGGTCCCGTCCGCTCGATGCGCGCGAGCGACATCGGCATCGTCGCCCCCGTCGACGGCGCCATGGTCACCAGCGGCGCCGCCGGCGTGACGATCGACCGCATCAAGGGGGCCGGCATCGACTTCTTCCAGGAGGGTGCGAAGGGCTTCTACCGCGACTCCGGCCGCAGCGCGCCGTACAACCTCTTCACCGACATGGGCAAGACCGCCACCCTGGCCAAGACCAAGCCCACGCGACCCGACGACTACCTGCCGTGGGGCACCGCGGCCGACCTGCCGAAGGGCCAGAAAGCCACGAGCATCGCGGCCAGCTTCTCCGGCGGCCACACCACCAACTGGGTCTACCGCGGCAAGGGCTACGTCAACGAGAACACCTTCGCCGCCGACGGCGACGAGTTCCCGGCCGACTCGGTGCTGGTGCTCCGAGTCAAGGTCGGCGACGCCGGCTACACCGACCCCGCCGGCAACCCGGTCCCGGAGACCAAGTTCGAGGGCAAGGGCGCGGCCCTGCTCTTCCACGACGGCCGCCTCGTCCGCGGCACCTGGGCCAAGAAGAACCTCAAGGCCCCCCTCCAGCTCACCACCAAGGCCGGCAAGCTCACCGTCCCCGCCGGCAAGACCTGGATCGAGCTCGTCCCCGAGGGCAACGGCGGCAACGTCACCTTCCAGTAGCCGCCACGTTCGGTGGTTGAGGTGCGAGCGCCAGCGAGCCTCGAAACCACGTCGCCGCCACCACGGTGGTTGAGGTGCGAGCGCAGCGAGCCTCGAAACCACCCAACCGGTGGTCGAGCAGCGAGGAGCGCCAGCGACGAGCGCCCGTCGAGACCCCTGCACCTGTGGCTGTCTCCTCGGGGCAGGACTGGGGTGCCGCGCGCTTAGCCGGTCGCGTCTCCGCCTCAAGGAGCTTCGCCCGCTTCGCGGCGCCCTGCGGGCGTCCTTGACCCGGAGCCTCTCTCGACCGGCTTGACGGCGCACGGGGCGACACGGGCTTCGCCCGCGCCGCCCGCGCAATGCGCGGCACCCCTCTGGTGGGGCTGGTGTGACTGGTGGTGCGTCTACCGACACTCAGCGTCGGCAGTTGGTCACCGCGCTGGCTGGGCCAAGCGTGGACACCTCCGCTCGGGGCGCGAACTGCCGACATAGGTGACCGATAGGCGGGGCCCGCGCTGTTTGCGGGCGGCGCGGCGAAGCCGTCGCCGCCCGTGCGCCGCCAAAGCAGCCCGGGAGAGGCTCGGAGTCAAGGACGGCGAAGCCGCCGCGAAGCGGGCGAAGCTCCTTGACGCCGAGACCCGGGCTGCTAGCGCGCGGGCCCACTCCAGCCACGCATCGGCGGTGTGGTTTCGAGGCTCGCTGCGCTCGCACCTCAACCACCGTGGGGTCGGTCCGCGGTCGGCTCACGGGGTCTCGACGGGCGCTCGTCGCTGACGCTCCTCGCTGCTCGACCACCGGAGGTGTGGTTTCGAGGCTCGCTGCGCTCGCACCTCAACCACCGTAGGTTGGGTCGGCGTTCGGCTCACGGGGTCTCGACGGGCGCTCGTCGCTGACGCTCCTCGCTGCTCGACCACCGGAGGTGTGGTTTCTAGGCTCGCTGGCGCTCGCACCTCAACCACCGTGGGGTCGGTCCGCGGTCCGGCTCACGGGGTCTCGACGGGCGCTCGTCGCTGACGCTCCTCGCTGCTCGACCACCGGGACCGGCGCCGTCGCTGCTCGACCGCCGGAGGCGGCGCGTCAGTCGGCGAGGGCGTTGGGGAGCTGGACGTCGTTCTCGACGAGGATCTGGAAGCCGGCGAGGATGAAGCCGATGGCGGTCTCGACGCGGACGGCGGCGGCGATGGGGTCCTCGGAGCCGGAGACGGCCTCGCCGGCCGAGGACATGGCGCCGAAGAAGATCCGCGCGAAGGTCTGCTGCATGTCCTCGTCGAGCTCCCACTTGCCGGCGGCGAGGACCGACTGGACGATGTCGAGGACGTTGGCGAAGGTGGAGCGCTCCTCCTGCTCGCGGTAGCGCTCGTAGCCCAGGACTGCCGGGCCCTCCTGGATCACGATCCGGCGGTAGCGCGCCTCCTGGACGACCTCGAGGTGGGCGCGCAGGCCGGCGCGGGCCTTGTCCCAGGGGTCGCGGTGGCCGCGCAGCGCCTTCTTGACCGACTGGGCGGAGTCGCTCTCGACCCGCTCGAAGACGGCCTCGAAGAGCGCTTGCTTGCCGCTGAAGTGGTGGTAGAGCGCACCCTTGGTGACCCGGGCGCCGGCGACGATCTGGTCGAGCGAGGTCGCGGCGTAGCCCTGGTCGGTGAAGAGGGTCTGGGCGACGTCGATGAGCGCGCGCTTGGTGGAGGCGGAGTACGCCGCCCGCCGGCTGCCACCCACGGAGGGCACCTTGGGCACCAGCTTGGACACCGAGGACTTGCTCACCCCCGAACCTTACGTGTGGCGCCCGTCTCTCGTGTCCGGGATCACCTCGGTGAGCGGTTGGCAGACTCGCGGTCGGTTGCATACTCTCGGTACGTACTCACGGTATGTGAGTGCCACCGAGTAGGGGGAACCACCATGACCTGGACGACCTTCCACCGCCGGGGCGAGATCCTTCGCTCCGTGATCCGCACCGCCGACGAGCGCCGGGACGCCACCTTGCCCCTGGACCTCGACGGTGTGACCGAGACCTTCGGCGACGCGCTGTCGCTGCTCGCCGCGCTCCAGCTGCGCTGGCACACCCACCTCGCCGGCCGCATCGACCGGGTCCTGGCCGACGAGCCGCTGGACCTGTCCGCCGCCGTCGAGGACGCCTGGGCGGACGCGGCGGACGCGCTTCCCGGCGTCCGGATGATCCTCGACGGCTACCGCTCCGCGCCGCTCGACGAGGAGATGGGGCGCGCGATGGTCAAGGCCACGGCGAAGGAGCACATGATGCTCGCCGTCATGGCCGGACGCTCGAGCGTCGACGACCCGGCCGCCGCCTCGGTCGGCGCCCGGATCGAGGAGGCGGCCCGCCTGCGGCACCGGGGACGGCCCGCCGCCGCACCGGCACACGTGGCGGAGGAGCGTCCCGGCCTGCTCGAGCGCCTCAAGTCCGTCGTCGCCGCCTGAGGGCCACCCCGCGGGGTGCAGCGCCCGGGACGGGGCGTGCTGCATGATGGCGACGTGACCGCGGTGGAGGCAGGAGTGCTCCTGGTCGCCACGCCTGCGCTGAACGACCCGAACTTCACCGACACCGTGATCCTGGTGCTCGACGCCGACGACAGCGGCACGTTGGGCGTGGTGCTCAACCGCCCCTCGGGGCTGGCCGTCGCCGACGTCCTCGACGCCTGGCAGGACGTGGTGACCGGTCCGGAGGTGCTCTTCCAGGGCGGCCCGGTGATGACCGAGGGCGCGCTCGCCGTCGCGCTGCTGACCTCCGCGGCCGACAGTCCCGTCGGCTTCCGCGAGGTGACCGGCCAGCTCGGGCTGATCGACCTCGAGACCCCCGTGGAGCTGCTCGGCGACAGCCTCGACTCGCTGCGGATCTTCGCCGGGTACGCCGGGTGGGGCGCCGGCCAGCTGGACGGCGAGATCGAGACCGGCAGCTGGTACGTCGTGCCGGCGACCGCCGACGACGTGTTCCGCGAGGACCCCTCGGACCTGTGGCGCGACGTGCTGCGGCGCCAGCCGGGGGACCTGGCGTGGCACTCCACGCGCCCCTCGGACCCCGAGCTCAACTGACTCTCCACCGGTAGCTCGACGGATTGATCGGGGCCACTGGAGAGGGCTTAGAGTTGGAGCCGTGACCTCCATCGGCTTCTCGACCAAGACGGACACCGACGTCGAGCAGGACCGCCGCACCGTCCCGACCGACGAGGGTGACCACGAGCGCTTCTCGCACTACGTCGACAAGGACAAGCTCACCGAGGCGATGGTGATGGGCACGCCCGTCGTCGCGCTGTGCGGCAAGGTGTGGGTGCCGAGCCGGGCGCCGGAGAAGTTCCCGGTCTGCCCCGAGTGCAAGGACGCCTGGGAGAGCTTCAAGGGCGACGACGAGTGACGGGCGGCGACTCCGAAGCCGCCGTCCACCTCACCCCCGCACTCACCCCGGCGTGGCCGGACCGTGCGGCCTGGGGCACCGCGCCCTCGCTGCGTGCCTGGCAGACCGCGGCCATGGCCGACTACCTCCAGCGCGCGCCGCAGGACTTCCTCGCGGTCGCGACGCCCGGCGCCGGCAAGACGACCTTCGCGCTGTCGGTCGCCTCCGAGCTGATCGGGCGCCGCATCGTCGACCGGATCATCGTCGTCGCGCCCACCGAGCACCTCAAGCTCCAGTGGGCCGAGGCCGCCGCGCGCGCCGGCATCCCGATCGACCCGACGTACTCCGCGGGCTCGGGCAAGATCTCCAGCGACTTCCTCGGCGTCGCGGTGACGTACGCCGGCGTGGCGGTCAACCCGCTCGCGATGCGCATCCGCACCGAGCGCTTCAAGACGCTGGTGATCCTCGACGAGGTGCACCACGCGGGTGACGCGCTGTCGTGGGGCGAGGGTGTCCGCGAGGCCTTCCAGCCCGCGGCCCGCCGCCTGGCGCTGACCGGCACGCCGTTCCGCTCCGACATCAACCCGATCCCCTTCGTCACCTACGCGCCGGGGCCGGACGGGGTGCCGCGCTCGGTCGCGGACTTCACCTACGGCTACTCCCAGGCGCTCGCCGACCACGTGGTGCGGCCGGTGCTGTTCCTCGCCTACTCCGGCGAGATGACCTGGCGCACCCGCGCCGGCGACGAGATCGCCGCCCGGCTGGGGGAGCCGCTCACCAAGGACCTCACCTCGCAGGCGCTGCGCACGGCGCTCGACCCGTCGGGCTCGTGGGTGCCGTCGGTGCTGGAGGCGGCTGACCGCCGGCTCTCCGAGGTACGCCGCCACGTGCCGGACGCCGGCGGGCTGGTCATCGCCACCGACCAGGAGTCGGCGCGCGCCTACGCCAAGCTGCTCAAGCGCATCACCGGCGAGTCGCCGGTCGTCGTCCTCTCCGACGAGAAGGCCGCGTCGAAGAAGATCTCGACGTTCGCGACGAGCGAGGCCCGCTGGATGGTCGCCGTGCGGATGGTGTCCGAGGGTGTCGACGTCCCGCGCCTCGCGGTCGGCGTCTACGCCACCACGACCTCGACCCCGCTGTTCTTCGCCCAGGCCGTCGGTCGCTTCGTGCGCGCCCGCAACCGCGCGGAGAGCGCGTCGATCTTCGTGCCGTCGGTGCCGGCGCTGCTGGGGTTCGCCTCGGAGATGGAGGTCGAGCGCGACCACGTGCTGGGGCGCAAGATCAACGACGAGGGCGACATCTTCGCGGCCGAGAAGGAGCTGATGGCGCAGGCCGAGGCGACCCAGACGGAGGGCGACGACGAGGGGCTGCCGTTCGAGGCGCTCGGCTCCGAGGCGCGCTTCGACCGGGTGCTCTACGACGGCGGCGAGTTCGGCCACGAGGGCGAGGTGCACGTCGGGTCCGAGGAGGAGATGGACTTCCTCGGCATCCCCGGGCTGCTCGAGCCCGGCCAGATGCGCGAGCTGCTGCAGCAGCGCCAGAGCGACCGCGCGCGGCAGCAGAAGCGGGTGGCGGTCGACCCCGACACGGTCGCGGAGGTCTCGACCCACGAGCAGCTGGCCGTGCTGCGCCGCGAGCTCAACGGTCTGGTCGCCGCGTGGTTCCACCGCACCGGTCAGGCCCACGGGATCACCCACGCCGCGCTGCGTAAGGAGTGCGGCGGCCCGGCGGCCGCCGTCGCCAACGCCGAGCAGCTGCACCTGCGGATCGACCGCCTGCGCGAGTGGGCGTCGCGCAAGTCCTCTTAGGGCGCGACCCTAGGCTGGGCGCCATGCCCGTCGAGACGTCCCAGACCCTGGACCGGGGCCTGCGCGTCCTGTCGGTGCTGGCGTCGGCGCCGGACGGTTTGACCGTCACCGAGCTGGCGGCGCGTCTCGACGTCAACCGGACCGTCGTCTACCGCTTGGTGAGCACGCTCGAGCAGCACGCGCTCGTGCGCCGCAGCTCGCGAGGTCGCCTGCACGTCGGGCTCGGCATGCTGCACCTCGCGGCCGCGGTGCACCCGCTCGTGCGCGACGTCGCCGTCCCCGTGCTGCGCGAGCTCGCCGAGTCGGTGGGCTCGACGGCCCACCTGACCGTCGCCGAGGGCGACGAGGCGCTGGCCCTGGCGGTCGTCGAGCCGTCGTGGACCGACTTCCACGTGAGCTACCGGGTCGGCTCGCGGCACCCGCTGGAGCAGGGGGCCGCGGGCCGGGCGCTGCTGGCGGGGCGCGCGGGCGACGGCACGCCGTACGTCGTGACGGCGGGGGAGCTGCAGGCGGGCGCCCGCGGTCTCGCCGCTCCCGTGCTGGGCGTCGCCGGGCTCGAGGCCAGCATCGGCATCGTCACGCTCGGCGAGCTCGACGAGGCGGTGGTCGGGCCGCAGGTCGTCGAGGCGGCCACCCGCGTGGCCCAGCACCTGGGGTGAATGTCCGAGCTGACTGGCCAAGGCGAGTGGCCTGCGTCTCATCGGATCCGGCCGACTGGTCGAGGACGGCTAGGTAAGGCTAACCTCACCCGGTGACCACCGACCCCCGTCCGGCGCTGAGCGGCGAGGCGCTGACCCTCGGCTACCGCGACGTCGCCGTCGTGCACGCGGCCTCCCTGGCGCTGGAGCCGGGCCGGGTCACGGCGCTCGTCGGGCCCAACGGCAGCGGCAAGTCGACGCTGCTGCGGGCGATGGCGCGCCTGCACCGCGTGGAGGACGGCCACGTCACCCTCGACGACGGCGCCTCGGCGCACGCGCTGAGCGCCAAGGACTTCGCGCGGCGGGTCACGATGCTCTCGCAGTCGCGTCCGCACCCGTCGGGGATGACCGTGCGCGACGTCGTCGCGTTCGGACGCCACCCCCACCGCAAGCGCTTCGGAGCCCTGTCCGCCGCCGACCGCACGGCGATCGACTGGGCCACCGGGGTCACCGGCATCACGTCGATGGCCGACCGCGCCGTCGACGAGCTGTCCGGCGGCGAGATCCAGCGCGTGTGGCTGGCCACCTGCCTGGCCCAGGAGACCGGGGTGCTGCTCCTCGACGAGCCCACCAACCACCTGGACCTGCGCTACCAGGTCGAGATCCTCGACCTGGTGCGCGACCTGGCCGACGACCACGGTGTCGCGCTCGGGCTGGTCCTGCACGACCTCGACCAGGCCGCGGCCGTCGCCGACGCGGTCGTGCTCCTCCACCGGGGGCGCGTGCGCGCCTCCGGCGACCCTGCCGACGTCCTGTCCGGCGACCTCCTCTCGGAGGTCTACGGACTGCCCATCGAGACGTCCCTCGACCCCACCACCGGGCTCGTGCGCACCCAGCCGCGCGGGCGCCACCACCGGCGTCGCACCCCTGCGGCGCCCGCTCTCACCGACGACAGGACCGCTTCATGAGAAGGACCTTCACCACCGCCCTGGCCGCGGCCTCGCTGCTCGTGCTCGCCGCCTGCGGGAGCTCGCAGCCGTCGGCCGACGAGGCCGACGAGCAGGACCAGGACGCGGCCGCCAGCGCCGACGCGGGTCCGATCACCCTCACCGACGGCGCGGGCCGCACCGTCGAGCTGCCCGGTCCGGCGACCAAGGTCGTCTCGCTGGAGTGGCAGATGACCGAGGACCTGCTGACCCTCGGCGTGGAGCCGGTCGGCGTCGCCGACCCGAAGGGCTTCTCCCAGTGGGACACGGCCGAGGACCTCGGCGACTCCGTCACCGACGTCGGCCTGCGCGGTGAGCCCAACTACGACGCGATCTACCAGACCGACCCCGACCTGGTCGTCCTCGAGGTCTACGGCCCCGACGACGAGGTCGTGAAGAAGCTCGAGGAGTACGACGTCCCGGTGCTGGCCCTCCTCGGCGCCGACGCCAAGGACCCGATCAAGCAGATGAAGGACACCTTCACGCTGATCGGCCAGGCCGTGGGCAAGGACGACGAGGCCGCCGACGTGCTCGAGGAGTTCGACCAGAGCGTCGAGGAGGCCAAGAAGGCCGTCGCCGACGCCGCCCCCGAGAGCACCGAGTTCGTCTACGCCGACGCCTACGTGCAGGGCTCGACCATCTCGATCCGCCCGTTCGGGCAGGGCTCCTACGTCGGTGAGCTCGGCGAGGCCATCGGCCTGACCAACGCCTGGGACGGCGAGGTCGACCCGGCCTACGGTCTGGGCTCCACCGACGTCGAGGGCATCGCCCAGGCCGGCGACGTCAACCTCTTCTACACCGCGCTGGAGTCGGACACCTGGCTGCCCAAGCTCAAGGACAACGCCGCCTGGGAGTCGGCGGAGTTCGTCAAGCAGGACCGCCTCGCGGCGTTCCCCGAGGGCATCTGGACCTTCGGCGGTCCCCGCTCGGGCGAGCAGATCATCGACGCGTTCGTCGAGGGCATCGCCTGACGTGACGCTGCTCGACCGCACCGCCACCGTCACGGACCCCGACGACTCTCCGCTGGAGACCGTCGGGGCTCGTGGCGCGCTCGGGGCGGCCGGCGTGCTCGCGCTGGTCACCACGGCGCTGGTCGTGGTGGCCGGGTGGCACGTCACGCAGGGCACCTCCGGCATCGGCGCCGGCGACCTGGCCCGCCTGGCCGTGGGCCGGGGCGACGACGCCACCTGGGACGTCCTGGTCTCCTCGCGGCTGCCGCGGATGCTCGCCGGGCTGCTGGTCGGGGTCGCCCTCGGCGCGGCGGGCGCGCTCTTCCAGTCGCTGGCGCGCAACGCCCTGGCCTCGCCGGACACGCTGGCGGTCAACGCCGGCGCCTACTTCGCCGCGACGCTGGCCGCCGCCCTCGGTCTGACGCTGCCGTTCCTCGGCGACAGCCTCGTGGTCTTCGTGGGCGGGCTGGCCGCGGCCGCGCTGGTCCTGCTGCTGGCCGGGGGCGGGGCGGCGTCGACGACCCGCCTGATCCTCGCCGGCTCCGCCCTGGCCATGGGCCTCCAGGCGGCGGCCGGGGCGATGCTGCTGCTCTTCGACCAGGAGACGACCGGCCTCTACGCCTGGGGCAACGGCACCCTGACCCAGCTCGGGATGCAGGGCGTGCAGCAGATGTGGCCCCTGGTCGCCGTGTCGCTGGGCGCCGCCCTGCTGCTGTCGCGCCGGCTCGACCTCCTGGCGCTGGGCGACGACACCGCCAGCGTGCTCGGCGTGCGCGTGCGCCGTACGCGGGTGCTGGGCACCGTCGTCGCGGTCGTGCTCTGCGCGTGCGCGGTGTCGCTGGCCGGGCCCATCGGCTTCGTCGGCCTCTGCGCCCCGGCGGCCGTCCGGCTCACGGCCCGGGTCGTGCCGTCCGTGCAGCGCCACGCCGTCCTGGTCCCGCTGTCGGGGCTGACCGGTGCGCTGATCGTCCTGCTCGCGGACGCCTTGATGCGCGCCGCGCTGACGCCCGAGGAGGCCCTGCGCGTGCCGACGGGGGTCACCACCACGATCCTCGGCGCGGTGGTGCTGGTCGTCCTGGCCCGCCAGGCGCGCGACGCCGGGCCGACCCGCCGTCCTGCCACCGCCCGCGCCGGTCGACGCCACGGGCGACTGCGCGCGGTCCTGGTGATCGTGCTGCTGGCGGCCCTCACCCTCGGTGCGCTGCTGCTGGGGCTGATGGCCGGCTACACCTGGCTGCTGGTGGGCGACCTCGTCAATTGGGCGAGCGGCAACGCCGTGCCGGTCGTGGAGTTCGCGATGGACGAGCGCGCGCCGCGCGTCGCTGCCGCGCTGCTCGGCGGAGCGGCGCTCGCGCTGTCGGGCACGGTCATCCAGGCGGTCTGCCGCAACCCGCTGGCGGAGCCCGGCATCCTCGGCATCACCGGCGGTGCCGGCCTCGGCGGCGTCATCGTGGTCACGGCGACCGCCGGCCTCGCCTCCACCTCCACGATCTCGCTCGCGGCCGGTGGCGGCGCACTGCTCGCCTTCGCGGTCGTCTACGGCCTGAGCTGGCGCCGGGGCCTGGACTCCGACCGCCTCGTGCTCGTCGGCGTCGGCGTCGCCTCGCTCACGGCGGCGGTGACCGCGCTGCTGCTGGTGCGGGCCAACCCGTGGGACACCCCGAAGTTCTTCACCTGGATGTCCGGCTCGACCTACGACCGGCAGTGGCCGCAGGTCGTCCCGGTGCTCGTCGCGCTGCTGGTCGCGCTGCCGCTCGTGTGGCTCGCCCACCGCGAGCTCGACCTCCTCTCGCTGGACGACGACACCCCGCGCCTGGTCGGCATCCGGCTCGAGCGCGTGCGGGTCGTGGCGCTCCTCGGCGCGGCCGTCCTGACCTCGACGGCCGTCTCCGCCGTCGGCGTGGTCGCCTTCATCGGGCTGGTCGCGCCGCACGCCGCCCGCGCGCTGGTCTCCGGCCGCCACCTGCGGGTGGTGCCCGTCGCGGTGCTCCTGGGGGCGGTGCTGCTGAGCCTGGCCGACACCATCGGCCGTACGGCGATCGCGCCGGCGCAGGTGCCGGCGGGGCTGGTGGTCGCCGCGATCGGCGCGCCGTACTTCGTCTACCTGCTCTACCGCTCGCGCGGCTGAACGATCGACTGGGCCAGGGGGCGCACCCCGGGACCCGGCCGGGGCGCCACCTCGCGCACGTCCTCGACCCGGTGGCCGGCGTCGCACTCCAGCACCGGCGTCATCCGGGCCCCGCAGTCGCGGTGGGCGAACTCGACCGGCGGGCCCTCCGGGTCGGCGAGGTAGCGGTCGCCCCAGGCGGCGAGCGCCACCATCACGGGGTAGAGGTCGAGGCCCTTGGGGGTGAGGCGGTACTCGTGGCGCGCGCGCTCGCCCGGCACCTGGTAGGGCTGCTTGCGCAGGATGCCGTGGTCGACGAGGAGGGCCAGCCGGTTGGTCAGGACCTGGCGCGGCATGCCGGCGTGGCGGCGCATGTCGTCGAACCGCCGTACGCCGTTGAAGACCTCGCGCAGCACCACGATCGTCCCGTGCTCGCCGAGGATCTCCATGGTGCGGCCCACGGTGCAGTTGTCGGTGGCGAACGCCAGGGCCGGGGGAGCGTCGGCCGAGTCGCTGGTCATGGCGCCACCCTAGGTCTTGTTGACAGACCCAGCAAGGACCGCCAGGCTGGGTCCATGACCCAGACCCAGGTGGACCCGAGCGCGATGGACGGCTACGAGCAGCTCCAGGCCATGATCGACGGCCGGCTGCCGCCGCCGCCGATCTCGGAGACCATCGGGCTGGTCAACTTCGGCGGCGAGCGGGGCGAGATCTCGGTCGAGCTGGTGCCCGAGCTGCGCCACTACAACCCGCTCGGCACCGTGCACGGCGGGGTGCTGTCCACCATGCTCGACACCGCGGCCGGCTGCTCGGTCCACTCGACGCTCGCGGCGGGGGAGGGCTACACCTCGCTCGACCTGACCGTGAAGTTCCTGCGCCCGGCGACGGTGGACTCCGGCCTGCTGCGCGCGGTCGGACGGGTCGTCCACCGCGGCCGGCGCACGGCGCTCGCCGAGGCGCAGGTCGTCGACGCCCGCGGCAGGCTGGTGGCGCACGCGACCAGCAGCTGCATGATCTTCAGCTAGTCGAGGTGACCAGCGGCAGCACGCGGTAGGGCACCTGGGTCGCCAGCGCCATCACGGTCGAGGCCCGCTGCACGCCGGCCACCGCGACGACCCGGTCGATGACGCGCTGCAGGTCGGCGTTGGTGCGGGCGACCACGCGGCACCACAGGTCGCCGGCACCGGTGATCGTGTAGGCCTCCAGCACCTCGGGCACTCCTGCGAGGTGCTCGGCCACGGCCTCGTGCCCCGAGGACTGGCTGATCTCGAGGGTCAGGAACGCCGTCACGGGGTAGCCCAGCGCCTCCGGGGCGAGGTCGGGCCCCCAGCCGGTGACGACGCCGGAGGACTCGAGCTTGTCGAGCCGCGCCTGCACCGTGCCCCGGGCCACGCCCAGCCGCCGCGACGCCTCGAGCACGCCCACGCGCGGCTCGGCGGCGAACAGCTCGATCAGGTTGCGGTCGAGATCGTCCACGGCGGCCTCCGATGCTGGACACTCTGTCCAGTGCTGCGGGCAACTGTTGCACAGAATGTCGCCACTGGGCACCCTGAGGCCATGACGACTACGGCATCCACCGGCGGCGCGCTGACCGCCGACGAGCTCAAGGCCGACCTCACCCTCGAGCAGCTGCGGCAGCTCGTGGGTCTCGTCGAGTACGACGAGGACGGCGACGTCTTCCCGGTCACCGGCTGGGACGCGATCGTGTTCGTCGTCGGCAACGCGACGCAGGCCGCGCACTACTACCAGTCCGCCTGGGGCATGGAGCTGGTCGCCTACTCCGGCCCGGAGAACGGCCAGCGCGACCACAAGTCGTTCGTGCTCCGCTCCGGCTCGATCAAGTTCGTCGTCAACGGTGCCGTCGACCCCGACAGCGCGCTGGCCGACCACCACCGCCGCCACGGCGACGGCGTCGTCGACATCGCCCTCGAGGTGCCCGACGTCGACCGCTGCATCGCCCAGGCCCGCAAGGCCGGCGCCACCGTCGTGCGCGAGCCCGAGGACGTCACCGACGAGCACGGCACCGTGCGGATCGCGGCCATCGCGACGTACGGCGAGACGATCCACACCCTCGTCGACCGCAGCCGCTACGACGGCCCGTACCTCCCCGGCTACGTCGCCCGGCAGAGCACGTGGGTGAAGCCGGAGGGCCAGCCCAAGCGGCTCTTCCAAGCCCTCGACCACATCGTCGGCAACGTCGAGCTCGGCCACATGGACGAGTGGGTCGGCTTCTACAACCGCGTCATGGGCTTCGTGAACATGGCGGAGTTCATCGGCGACGACATCGCCACCGACTACTCCGCCCTGATGAGCAAGGTCGTCGCCAACGGCAACCACCGGGTGAAGTTCCCGCTCAACGAGCCCGCGATCGCGAAGAAGAGGTCGCAGATCGACGAGTACCTCGAGTTCTACCGCGGCGCCGGCGCCCAGCACCTCGCCGTCGCGACCAACGACATCGTGGCCTCCGTCGACGCCCTGCGCGCCAACGGCGTGGAGTTCCTGGTGACCCCCGACTCCTACTACGAGGACCCCGAGCTGCGCGCTCGCATCGGCAACGTGCGGGTGCCGATCGAGGAGCTGCAGAAGCGCGGCATCCTCGTCGACCGCGACGAGGACGGCTACCTCCTGCAGATCTTCACCAAGCCCCTCGGCGACCGGCCCACCGTCTTCTTCGAGCTGATCGAGCGCCACGGCTCCCTCGGCTTCGGCAAGGGCAACTTCAAGGCCCTCTTCGAGGCCATCGAGCGCGAGCAGGACGCCCGCGGCAACCTCTGAGCGCCGCGGCCGTCGCCGCGGCATGATGGGCCCATGGCGACGTACGTGGCGTTCCTGCGGGCGATCAACCTCGGCGCGACCCGGAAGTTCCCCAAGGCGGCGATCGTCGCGGCGACCGAGGCGGCCGGCTTCCGCGACGTCGAGACCCACATCAACACCGGCAACGTCCGGCTCGTCACGTCGATGAGGTCGCGGGCCCGGATCGAGGCGGCCCTCGAGCGGGCCTACCTGGAGTCGCAGGGCTTCGCGGTGCCGACGATCGTGTTCTCGCAGGCCGAGCTGTGCCGGGTGGCCGACGACGCCGCGGAGCTGGGCGAGGGGCACGAGGGGCGCCACTACGTGTCGCTGCTCAAGGAGAAGCCGGCGCCCGAGACCACGCGGCTGCTGGAGGCCCGATCGACCGCGGACGACCGGGTCGTCGTCCGCGGCCGCGCGGTGCACCTGCTGGTGGGCGAGACCTACCTGGACTCCATGACCACCAACGCGACGGTGGAGAAGGCGCTCGGCGTGGCGACCAACCGCAACCTGACGGTCATCAACGCGGTGCGTCGGAAGTGGTGCTGACCCGCGGCAGGTCGCGCACCGACCGCGACAGCAGCGTGATCCCCGCGATCGCCGCGTAGGCGATGCCGCCGGCGAGGATCACCTGCTGCACGCCGAAGTGCATGCCGAGCGGTCCGAACAGCAGCTGCCCGACCGGGATCGCGACGAACGACCCCAGGGCGTCGTAGGAGTAGGCGCGCGAGAGCATCTCGTCGGGGATGTTCTCCTGCATCGCGAGGTTCCAGCCGAGGTTGAACACCTCCGTGCCCGCGCCGGCCAGGACCATCACCGCCATGACCGGCACCACCTGCGGGTTCAACCCGAGCATGATCATCGGCAGCGCCAGCGCGCCGATGCCCAGCATGCCGAAGAGCAGCGGGCGCTCCAGGCGCACGCGCGTCATGACCACCGTCATCAGCAGGAGGCCGACCGCCTCCGCCGACAGCACCAGCCCCCAGCCGCGCTCGCCGAGGTCGCTGGTCTTGGCCAGCACCGGCCCGAGCGTGGAGATCGCGCCGGAGTGGATGGCGTTGAGCGCCATGAACGCCAGCACGACGACCCAGAGCCACGTCGTGCTGCGGAAGACCGTCCAGCCCTCGCGCAGCTCGACGAGCATCGTGGGCTTGTCCTGGCGGCGTACGGGAGCGGGGATCCTCACCCGCAGCAGGAGCGCCGCCGAGACGAGGTACGTCGTGCCGTCGACGGCGAGCGCCCAGCCCGGTCCGGCCGTGACGACCAGGATGCCGGCGAGCGAGGGGCCGATCACCGTCAGCGTGCCTCGCATCATCGAGATCAGCACGTTGGCCTGCTGCAGCTGCTCGCGCGGCACCAGCTGCGGCAGCACGCTGGCGAGCGCGGGGAAGCTCATGGCCGACGACGTCCCGATGACGGCGGCCAGGCACACCAGCTGCCAGACCTGCGCGTGCCCGCCGAGCACCAGCGCGGCGATCGACAGCTGGCACAGGCCGGAGACGACGTTGGCGGTCTGGATCACCAGGGTGCGCCCGAACCGGTCGGCGACGACGCCGCCGACGAGCAGGAAGACGACCATCGGGATGCTCATCGCGGCCAGCACGGTGCCGAGGGCGCTGGGGGAGTCGCTGACCTCGAGCACCGCGAACGCCAGGGCGACGCTGGCCATCGTGCTGCCGGCCATGTTGACCATGCGGGCGAGGAAGTACCAGCGGAAGTTCTGCTCGCGCAGCGGAGCGAGGGCGGACGGGCGGCTCACGACGTCATCCCGAACGCCGCGACGGTCAGGCTGATCGGGCGGGTGCCCTCGGTGCGCGAGGGGCGGGCCTCGGCGTGCACCAGCTCGGAGGCCTCGACCAGGAGCCGGACGGCGCGCTCCCACACCTCGGGCTCGACCCACAGCTCGGCGTCGGTGAAGTTGGCGCTTCCGGTCGTCTCGCGCAGCGCCATGCGGCGCACCATCTCGTGCGCCATCGTGCGGATGTCGACCCCGCGGCGCCGGTAGTCGTGGTCCTCGTGGCGCCACGGGTGCCGGTAGCGCTTCGCGACCCCGCCGCGGATCCGCTCCTCGCCCGCGACCACGACCTCGCCGGCGTCCAGCAGCACCCGCAGGTGGTAGGACGCGTTGGCGTGCGTGACCCCGAGCTCGCGCGCCACCTCCGCCGCACTGAGCTCGGAGGCGGTCAGCAGCGACAGGATCCGCAGCCGGAGCGGGTGCGCCGTCGATCGCAGCGCCTTGACGTCGTCCTCGTCGGACATGGAACCTCCCAATGGTCGTTGGGGAGTCTGTCCGACGGGGACGTCGACTGTCAAGCGTTCGTTGGGGGGTGGCGGGTCCCTGCCGCTGTAACGCGGAGTTATCCGCGCTGGTGCACCTCTGCAGGGGGGCGCCAGAGCGGATAACTGAGCGTGACAAGCGCCCTGGCCCCGCCGACCGCGGTCCTCTGGGAGTCGCTCGACGTCCACGTCGGCAGGCCGCTGCTGCGGGCGCGCGCCGCCAGCCGCAACATGCTCGTCCCGCACGTCATGAGCCACGACTCCGCCGCGCTCGCCCACGGGCTGCCGATCCTGGCGGCCGCGCCCGAGCTCGTCCACATCACGCGCTTCGGCGTGGTCGGCAGTCGGACCAAGCACGGTGTCAAGCACCACCGCGCCCCGCACCGCCCCGAGGAGCTGGTCGAGATCGACGGCATCTGGACCCTCGACCGGGCGCGCACCGCCGTCGACATCGCCCGCGAGCACGGGCTGCGCCATGGTCTGGCGGCGTGCGACTCGGCGCTGCGGCTCGGGGTGTCGCGCGCCGACCTGTGGGAGGCCGTCGCGCCCATGACCTGCTGGCCCTACGTCACGCTCGCCCGCGAGGCCGTCGGGCTCGCCGACCACCGCGCCGACAACGTCGCGGAGTCACTCACCCGCCTCCTCGTCCTCGAGCTCGGGGTCGGCCCGGTGGAGCCGCAGTTCGGGCTCCGCGACGGGTCCCGGGTGGCCTGGTGCGACGTACGCGTCGGGCGGCACGTCGTGGAGTTCGACGGCAGGCTGAAGTACCGCCCGGCCACGCTGGGCGGCGTCGCCACGGTCGACCCCGAGCTGGTCCGCTGGCGCGAGAAGAGGCGCCAGGACTGGATCTGCGGCTTCCAGCTCGGGATGTCCCGGATCACCTGGGCCGACGTCCAGCCCGACCGCTGGGAGGCGACGAAGCGCCGGGTGCTCCGCGAGTACGACGCCACCCGCGCCCGCTACGGCACGTCGATCGCCGACCTGGCGCCGTACGTCATCAGCGCCGCCTGAGGGCTCCGCGCTGGTGCCCCTCTGGCGGCTCTTCGGCTCCCCTGCAGAGGGGCCGAAGAGCGGATTACTCCGCGTTACAGCGAGTACGCCGCCGCGGACCTCACTCGCCGCGGAAGACCGGCCGGCGGCGCTCCGCGAACGCCCGCATCCCCTCGGCGACGTCGGCGGTGCGCATGAGGAGGCTCTGGCCGGTCCGCTCGCGCTCGAGCGCGGGCTCGAGCTGGGGGAGCGTGGCGGCGTTGATGGCCCGCTTGGTGGCCGCGAACGCCAGCGGCGGACCGGCGACCAGGCGGCGTACGAGCTTCTCCACGAGCGCCGGGAAGTCGTCGTCGGAGGCGAGGTGGGTGACCAGCCCCGCGTCGTAGGCCTCCTGCGCCGACATCGGCTCGGCGAGCAGGCCCATCCGCATGGCCCGGGCCCGGCCGATCGACGCCGCCACCGTGGCCGAGGCGCCGCCGTCGGGCATGAAGCCGATCCGCGCGAAGGCCAGCAGGAAGCTCGCGGACTCCGCGGCGACGACGATGTCGGCGGCCAGCGCGGCCGAGCAGCCCACGCCGGCGGCGATCCCGTTGACGGCCGCCACGACCGGCTTGTCGAGCCCGATGATCGCGCGGATGATCCGGTTGGCGGCGTCCATGGCCCGCACGTCGAACTGCTCGTGCGCGTCCTCGCCGGAGATGTCGGCGCCGGTGCTGAACGCCGGTCCGGTGCCGGTGAGCACCACGACCCGCACCTCCTCGCGGCTGACGGCCTCCTCAAGGTGGCGGGCGAGGTCCACCGCCATCGCCGGGCTCAGCGCGTTGAAGACCTCGGGCCGGTCGAGCGTGAGCCAGAGCGCGCCGTCGTCGAGGCGCGCGTGGAGGTCCGTGTCCGGGGTCATGGCGGGGAGTGTGCCACCATGGATCCGTGTCCGCTCCCAGTCCTGTCGAGGTCGAGCCAGACACCGAGAAGGACCTCGTCCCCGACGAGGTCACGGTCCTGGCCACGCCGTGGGTGACCATCGTCTGGAACGACCCGGTCAACCTGATGTCCTACGTCACCTACGTGTTCCAGAAGCACTTCGGGTACGACAAGAAGAAGGCAGAGAAGCTCATGATGGAGGTCCACGAGGACGGCCGCTCGGTCGTCAGCACGGGCACCCGCGAGGAGATGGAGCGCGACGTCCAGGCCATGCACGAGTACGGCCTGTGGGCCACGCTGCAGAAGTCGGAGTAGCGGTGGGCGCGTTCACGCGACACCGGCGCAGCAGGCTGGTCATCGCCAACTTCACCGGCTTCGAGGCCGACCTCCTGCGCTCGCTGGCCTCGCAGCTCGTCGAGCTGCTGCGCAACGAGGCGGCCGTGCCTCGTGAGGACCAGGACCCGTTCGAGGCGATGATGGACTTCTCGGGGCCAACCACTGAGCCCGAGGACCCGGTCCTGGCGCGGCTCTTCCCCACGGCCTACCCCGCCGACGAGGAGGCCGCCTCGGAGTTCCGCCGCTTCACCGAGGGCGCCCTGCGCGACGGCAAGGCGGCGGCCGCCTGCTCGATCATCGACACCCTCGAGGACGCCGGCCTGCCCGAGCAGCTCACGGAGGACGGGCTGATGATCGACGTCGAGCTCGACGAGCCGACGGCCGAGACCTGGCTGCGCTCGTTCACCGACGTCCGCCTCGCCCTGGCCAGCCGGCTGGGGATCGAGGAGGGCGACGAGCAGGTCTGGTACGACCTGCCCGACGAGGACCCGCGCCGGCAGGCCCACGACATCTACGAGTGGGTGGGCTACCTCCAGGAGACCCTGGTCGACGCGCTGATGCGCTAGGCGGCCCACCCGTCCGGAGGTCGGGCGCGTGCGTCGCCGCGATGCCCCAGCCCCTACGCTGGAGGCGTGCTGACCATCGACCAGGCGACGTACGACGCGATCGTCGCGCACGCCCGCCGCGACCACCCCGTGGAGGCCTGCGGGATCGTCGCCGGCCCCGAGGGCAGCGACCGTCCCGAGCGTCACGTGGATATGGTCAACGCCGCCGGCAGCCCGACGTTCTACGAGTTCGACTCCACCGACCTGCTCGGGCTCTACCGCGATCTCGACGACCGCGACGAGGAGCCGGTGGTGATCTACCACTCGCACACGGCCACCGAGGCCTACCCCAGCCGCACCGACATCGGGCTCGCGCAGGAGCCGAACGCGCACTACGTGCTGGTCAGCACGCGCGAGCACGGGAATAACGACGGCCCTGTGGAGTTCAGGTCCTACAGGATCGTCGACGGCGAGGTGACCGAGGAAGAGGTCGCCGTCGTCCCCGAGCTCGGCACCACCTGACCGCGTCACCAGCACCGACCACCGCACCGACCGAGGAGTTCACCCCATGGCCATCGAGGTCCGGATCCCGACCATCCTGCGCACCTACACCGACGGCGAGAAGGCCGTGTCGGGCGACGGTGCGAGCCTGAGCGCGCTGATCGACGACCTCGAGGCGAGCCACCCCGGCATCAAGGACCGCCTCATCGACAACGGCGACCTACGCCGCTTCGTCAACGTCTACATCAACGACGAGGACGTGCGCTTCATCGGCGGCCTCGAGGCCGAGCTCACCGACGGCGACCAGGTCGTCGTCCTCCCGGCTGTCGCGGGCGGCTGACCGACGTGTCGGGCCGGCGCACGTTCGTCCTCGTCGACGGCGAGAACATCGACGCCACGCTCGGCAACTCCCTCCTCGGACGGCGCCCGCTGCCGGAGGAGCGTCCCCGCTGGGAGCGGGTCACGGCGTACGCCGAGTCCGTGTGGGGCCAGCCCGTGGTCGGGCTGTTCTTCCTCAACGCCACCAACGGCCAGCTGCCCGGCAGCTTCATCCAGGCGCTGCTGGCCATGTCCTACCGGCCCATCCCACTGGCCGGGCGCAGTGACCAGAAGGTCGTCGACGTCGGCATCCA
The DNA here is from genome assembly GCF_015024225.1 of Nocardioides lijunqiniae. Classification (GTDB taxonomy): domain Bacteria; phylum Actinomycetota; class Actinomycetes; order Propionibacteriales; family Nocardioidaceae; genus Nocardioides; species Nocardioides lijunqiniae. The sequence continues at coordinate 17,114 of NZ_JACJGM010000007.1, read as the reverse complement.
GCGCACGCTCGACGCGCTGCTCGGGCGCGACGACGACGTCCTGCTCGTCAGCCACGACGCCGACTTCGCGCCCCACATGCAGCGGCTGCTGGGGACCGAGCGCCGTATCGGCGTGGTCGGCCTCCACGAGTACGTCAGCATCCAGTACACCGACCTCGACATCGAGATCCACGACCTCGAGGACGACGTGCAGGCGTTCAACGTCCCGCTCCCGCGCGTCCGCATCATCGACCTCGACGACTTCGACCCCGAGCGCTTCCTGCGCTGACGGGCTCACCCGGAGGGCTTCCACACTCATGCGCTACGACAACCTGCTGGCCTCGGTCGGCAACACGCCGCTGGTCGGCCTGCCCCGGCTGTCGCCGAGCCCCGACGTACGCCTGTGGGCCAAGCTCGAGGACCGCAACCCGACCGGCTCGATCAAGGACCGCCCCGCGCTGAAGATGATCGAGGAGGCGGAGAAGGGCGGCCTGCTGCGTCCGGGCTGCACGATCCTCGAGCCGACCTCGGGCAACACCGGCATCTCGCTGGCGATGGCCGCCAAGCTCAAGGGCTACCGGATCGTCTGCGTGATGCCGGAGAACACCTCCGAGGAGCGCCGTCAGCTGCTGCGCATGTGGGGCGCCGAGATCATCTCCTCGCCCGCCGCGGGCGGCTCCAACGAGGCCGTGCGCGTCGCCAAGCAGGTCGCCGCCGAGCACCCCGACTGGGTGATGCTCTACCAGTACGGCAACGACGCCAACGCCCTCGCCCACGAGGAGGGCACCGGCCCCGAGCTCCTCGCCGACCTGCCGAGCATCACCCACTTCGTGGCCGGCCTGGGCACCACCGGCACGCTCATGGGCGTCAGCCGCTACTTCCGCCGGGCCAAGCCCGACGTCCGCATCGTCGCCGCCGAGCCGCGCTACGGCGAGCTCGTCTACGGCCTGCGCAACCTCGACGAGGGCTTCGTGCCCGAGCTGTACGACGCCTCGCTGATCGACTCGCGCTTCTCCGTCGGCCCGCGCGACGCCGTACGCCGGGTGCGCGAGCTCCTCGAGCTCGAGGGCATCTTCGCCGGCGTCTCGACCGGCGCGATCCTGCATGCCGCGCTCGGCCAGGCCGCCAAGGCGGTCAAGGCCGGCGAGAGCGCCGACATCGCGTTCGTCGTGTGCGACGGCGGCTGGAAGTACCTCTCGACCGGTGCCTACGAGGGCACCGTCGGCGAGGCGGAGGACCGCCTCGAGGGCCAGCTCTGGGCCTGACCCGGCTACCGTGAGCCGCGTGCTCCTCCGTGCGTCGCTGCTCTCGCTCCTGACGACCCTGGCGCTGCTCGCGCCGTCCCCCGCGCAGGCGGCGGACCCGGTGGTGAACGCCGCCCCACCGACGGTGTCGGGGGAGGCCGTCGTCGGCGGCGTGCTGCGCGCGACACCGGGGACGTGGGTGCCGGCGGAGGTCGGCGTGACGTACCGCTGGCTGCGCGGCGACCGCCCGATCCCGGGTGCCACCACGGCCGCCTACCGGCTCGTCCCCGCCGACCTGGGCGCCCGGCTCGTGGTGCGCGCGACCGCGACCGATGCCGACGGCCACACGGCCGTCGCGACGTCCGCCCCGACCGCCCGCGTGGCGCGCGGGCTCCTGGTCAACCGCCGCCCGCCCGGCGTCACGGGCACCCAGCGCTACGGCCGCACGGTCGCCGCGACGACGGGTCGCTGGTCGGTGACGCCACGCCGGGCGACGTACCAGTGGCTGCGCGGGGCGCGCCCGATCCGCGGCGCCACGAAGCGTCGCTACACCCTCGCGCCGCAGGACGTCGGGCGCCGCGTGCGCGTGCGGGTGACCGTGCGGGCCCACGGCTACCAGCCGGCGACGGCCGTCTCGCGCGCCACCGGCGCGGTCGGGCACCGCGTCGGCGTGCGGCGCACGGTGACCTACCACGTCGAGACCCGCGGCCGGATCACGACGAGCCTCAAGGACTTCCGCCGCCTGGCCCAGGAGACCTACGACGACCCGCGCGGCTGGCGCGCCAAGGGCGTGCGCTTCGTCCGGGTCGCGCGCGGCGGGTCGTTCACGCTGGTGCTCTCCGAGGCGTCGCGGGTGCCGTCCTTCTCGCCGATCTGCAGCAGCGAGTGGAGCTGCCGCGTGGGACGCTTCGTCGTCATCAACCAGACCCGCTGGAAGCACGCGTCGCCCGGCTGGAACCGCGCCGGCGGCGCGCTGCGCGGCTACCGCCACATGGTCGTCAACCACGAGACCGGCCACTGGCTCGGCAAGGGCCACGCCGGCTGCCCCGGCCCGGGGCGCCTGGCCCCGGTGATGATGCAGCAGTCCAAGGGACTCGCCGGCTGCCGCTTCAACCCCTGGCCGACGGCGGGGGAGCTGCGCTAGCCGCAGTTGCTCGTGCGTCCCACCAGCCACACCGCCCGTACGAAGCTCACGCTTCCCGCACGAAGCTTCCTACCGGAAGCGTGAGTTTCACCGGGTACCCGGTGAAACTCACCCGCCGCCCGTGACCCGCAGCCGCTGCCGCACGTCGAACTGGCTGCCGGGGACGGCACCCATGCCCAGGAGCGTGGTGACCAGGTTGGCGAGGTCGCTGTTGCGGACCGGCTGGCGGCCGACGGGGCGCGGGCGGGAGCGGCCGGGGTCGACGTAGGTGGGGTTCATGTCGTAGAGGTCGCCGTGCTCGACGCCGGGACCCCAGACCATGAAGGGGATCCGGTAGTCGCCGAGCTGGTCGGCCTGGGCGTGGTCGCGTCCGACGCCGCCGTGGTCGGCGGTGAGCACCACGACCACGTCGTCGAGCGTCGGCTCGGTGTCGATCGCGGTGAGCAGCGTGCCGACGAGGTCGTCTGCGTGCTCGACGGCGCGCAGGTAGTCCGGCGACATGAACCCGTGCGCGTGCCCGGCGGCGTCGGCGACGCCGAGGTGCACGAAGGTCAGCGCCCGGTCGTGGGTCACCAGGTCGGCGCGCGCGGCCCCCACCAGCGCGTCGTCGTCGCCGACCCGGATGACGGTCCGGTCGATGGCCCTCGGCCACGAGCGGGTGAAGGTGCGGAACTTGGCCTTCGTCGAGAACAGCGCGGTCGACCCGCCCGCCGCGGCGACCTCGGTGAACACCGACCGCACCCGCTCGCCGGCCGCCCGGTGCACGGTCGACCGCGGACGCTCGGTGTTCCACGTGACGCCGTGGCCGCCGGCCCGCTTCGCGACGCGGCGCCCGGTCACCATGCTCGTGTGGTTTGGCAGCGTCAGGGTGAGCTCGTACTGCGCACGCGCGTTGAGCGTCGCCGCTCCCTCGTCGACCAGGCGCCACAGGTGCGGCACCGCCTCGCGCCCGAGCCGCCTCATCGCCGTGGGGTTGAGGGCGTCGACGGAGACCGCCAGCACCCGCACCGGGGGTGCGTCGTCGCGCGCGACGGCGGCGCTCCTCGGGCTGCCCGCGCCCGTCGAGGCCGTCTCGGGGCTGCGGTCGGGGGAGGCGGTCGCGGACGACGGCGCCAGGAGGGCCAGCGCGGCGAGGGCCACGAGGGCCCGCGAACGGACGGTCATGTGTCCGAGACTACGCAGCGCGACGACGTGACGTCCGTCGCGACGCCGTGCGGCCACCGGTCCCAGCACCTACGCTTCGGTGTTGTGCCGCCCCTCATCGACGTCGACCCGCGCGAGCGGCCCATCGGCATCTTCGACTCCGGCTTCGGTGGCCTGACGGTCGCCCGCTCGGTCATCGACCAGCTGCCGCACGAGTCGATCCGCTACGTCGGCGACACCGCCCGCCAGCCCTACGGTCCCAAGCCCATCGGCGAGGTCCGCGAGTACGCCCTGGAGTGCCTGGACCACCTCGTCGACGAGGGCGTCAAGGCGCTCGTCATCGCCTGCAACTCCGCCAGCGCCGCGATGCTCCGCGACGCCCGCGAGCGCTACGACGTCCCGGTGGTCGAGGTGATCTACCCCGCGACGCGGCGCGCGGTCGCGGCCAGCCGCACCGGCCGGATCGGGGTCATCTGCACGGCCGCCACCGCGGAGTCCATGGCCTACGACGACGCGTTCGCCGCCGCGCCGCAGGTCGAGCTCACCACGCGGGCCTGCCCTCGCTTCGTCGACTTCGTCGAGGCCGGGGTGACCTCGGGTGACGACCTGCTGGGCGTGGCCCACGAGTACCTCGACCCGCTCTCGGCCGCCGGCGTCGACACCCTGATCCTCGGCTGCACGCACTACCCGCTGCTCACGGGCGTCATCTCCTACGTGATGGGCGACGACGTCACGCTCGTGAGCAGCGCCGAGGAGTGCGCCAAGGACGTCTACAAGATGCTCACCGGCACCGGCCTGATGCGCGAGACCGGCGAGGCGACGTACTCGTTCGTGACGACCGGCTCCCCGGACGAGTTCGAGACCATCGGGCGCCGCTTCCTGGGCCCCGAGATGGTCGCGGCCAGCCAGTTCGCCGGCGGTCTCGCATGAGGCTCACCGTCGTCGGCTGCTCCGGCTCCTACCCCGGCCCCGACTCCTCCGCGTCCTGCTACCTGCTCGAGCACGAGGTGGGGGACCGCACCTGGCGCGTCCTGGTCGAGCTCGGCAACGGCGCCCTCGGCCAGCTCCAGCGCTACGTCGACCCGCTCAGCATCGACGCCGTGCTGCTCAGCCACCTGCACGCCGACCACTGCCTCGACCTGTGCGGCTACTACGTCCTGCGCAAGTACCACCCGACCGGCCCGCAGCCACGGATCCCGGTGTGGGGACCGCCCGACACCGCCGACCGGATGGCGCGCGCCTACGACCTGCCCCTCGACCCGGGCATGCGCGAGGAGTTCGACTTCCGGGCCTACGGCGAGGACACCTTCGAGATCGGCCCCTTCGCGGTGACGGCGGTGCCGGTCGACCACCCGGTCACGGCCTTCGGCCTGCGGATCACCGCCGGCGGGCGCACCCTCGGCTACAGCGGCGACACCGGCCCGTGCGAGGGCCTCGACCGGGTCGCCGCCGACGCTCAGCTGCTGCTGGCAGAGGCGTCGTTCCGGGCCGGCGACGACAACCCGCCGAACCTCCACCTCACCGGCACCGACTGCGGCGAGGTCGCGACCCGCTCTCGCGCCGAGCGGCTCGTGCTCACGCACATCCCGCCGTGGTTCGACAAGCAGGTCGCGCTCGCCGAGGCCCGCGCGACGTACGACGGTCCGGTCGAGCTCGCGCAGCCGGGCGCCGTCCACGAGCTCTGAGGCTCACTCCGCGTCGAGCGCCCCGGCCTCGTGGACGCAGATCGCGATCTGCACCCGGTTGGTGGTGCCGAGCTTCTCGAAGAGCCGCGACACGTGCGCCTTCACGGTCGGCACCGACAGGTGCAGGGACGCCGCGATCTCGGCGTTGCTGAGCCCGCCACCGACGGCGAGGGCCACCTCGCGCTCGCGGTCGGTGAGCACGGCGAGCCGTCGCTCGGCCTCCGCGGCGCGGCCGTCGCCCGACTCGGTGCGGACCCGGTCGATGAGGGTGCGGGTGGCCGAGGGCGACAGGATCGGCTCGCCGGAGGCCACCTTGCGGATGGCGTCGAGGATCTGCGCCGGCGGGGTGTCCTTGAGCAGGAAGCCGTCGGCCCCCGCCGCCAGCGCGCCCAGCACGTGCTCGTCGGCGTCGAAGGTGGTCAGCACGATCACGCGCGGCGGCTGCGGCTCGTCGCGCAGCACCTGCGTGGCGTCGAGACCGTTGAGCCGCGGCATCCTGATGTCCATCAGGACCACGTCGGGCGCGAGGTCGCGGGCCAGGGCGACACCCGCGCGCCCGTCGGCGGCCTCGCCCACGACCTCCACGTCGGCCTGACCTCCGAGCATCAGGCCCAGGGCGGACCGCACGAGCGGGTCGTCGTCGACGATGAGGACGCGCACGGACGAGGTCACGACGCCCACGGTATCCAGGCCCGCAGCTCGAAGACGCCGTGGTCGGTGTGGTGCTCGAGCCGTCCGCCCCGCAGGACCGCTCGCTCCCGCAGGCCGACGAGGCCGAGGCCGGCCCCCGGCATGGCGGTGGGGCCGAAGCCGAGCGGGTTGCGCACGCTCACGTCGATCCCGTCCTCGGGGCCGCCCGACACCGTCACCGTGACCCGCGCGCCGGGAGCGTGCTTGCGGGCGTTGGTCAGCGCCTCCTGGACGATGCGGTAGAGCGTGCGGCCGACCGCGTCGGGCATCGGCTCGCCGCACGGCACGTCGTCGTGGAGCGTGACGTACATGCCGGAGGCCACGCACTCGGCCACGAGCACCGGCACGTCGCCGTACGTCGGCTGCGGCGTGCTCATCGGCCGGCCGGTCTCGTCGTCGCGCAGGACGCCCAGCACGCTGCGCAGGTCGGTCAGCGCCTCGTGGGCCTTGTCGCGGATCACCGCGACGCTGTCGCGCATCTCGTCGGCGCTGAGGTCCTCGCGGAAGCTCAGCGCCCCGGCGTGCATCGAGATCTGGGAGATCCGGTGCGCCAGCACGTCGTGCATCTCGCGCGCGATGCGGGCGCGCTCGGTGCCGCGCGACTGCGCCACCCGCAGCTCCTGCTCGGCCTCGGCCCGCTCCGCGCGGTGCCGCAGCGTCCACAGCAGCTCGCGCCGCGAGCCGATGTACATGCCCCATCCCATGCTGCCCGCGATCGCGAAGAGCCCCGCCAGGAAGGAGATCCAGGCCGGGTCGCTGCCGGCGGCAGGGGCGGTCTCGGTGAACACCGTCGACGCCGCCAGCGCCACGACGCCGACCAGCACGACGTGCGTGAGCCGGCGTCGGGTCGCGAGGGAGACCGACGTGAGGGTGGCCGGGCCCTGGGCGATGCCCGACACCGCACCCAGGACGTTGGTGAGCAGCGCCATCGTCAGCGGCCAGCGCCGTCGGAAGAACATCAGGACGTAGGCGACCAGGCCGGCCGCGATGTCCAGGAAGAAGAGCAGCGGCGCCTGCTCGACCATGAGCTCGGCGTAGGAGACCCAGATGACGAAGCTGATCGACAGCGTCAGCAGGAGTCGCCAGGTCTGCCCCCACCAGGTCACCGGAGGCTGGTAGGTCTCCGGCGCGGGCCTGTCCACCTGCCTGTCCACCTCCGCAGCCTAGGCGGAGCGGCGTGGACGCCGCAGGCGGCGGCGGTCGCGACGTACCCCCTACTTTGGTCATCGCGTCACCACCGCGTGGCCGATGCCGTGGAGCCCTCGGGTACGGCAGGGTGGAGCCATGATCTCAGTTGAAGGACTCACCAAGAGGTACGGCGCGTTCACCGCCGTCGACGACGTCAGCTTCGTCGCCCAGCCCGGCCGCGTGACCGGCTTCCTCGGGCCCAACGGCGCGGGCAAGACCACCACCATGCGGGTGATGGTCGGCCTCACCCCCGAGACCCAGGGCCGCGTCACCATCGGCGGCCACCTGTACAAGGACATCCCCAACCCCGGCCTGCACGTCGGCGTCCTGCTGGACGCCTCCGCCCAGCACGCCGGCCGCACCGGCCGCGAGATCCTGCAGCTCGGCGCCACCACGATGGGCCTGCCCTCGTCGCGTGTCGACGAGATGCTCGACCTCGTCTCGCTCAGCGCGGCCGAGTCCCGTCGCCGGTTGCGCAACTACTCCCTCGGCATGCGCCAGCGCCTCGGCATCGCCCACGCGCTGCTCGGCGACCCGTCCGTCCTGATCCTCGACGAGCCGGCCAACGGCCTGGACCCCGCCGGCATCCGCTGGATGCGCGGCCTGCTGCGCGGCTACGCCGAGCGCGGCGGCACGGTGCTGCTCTCCAGCCACCTGCTGCACGAGGTCGAGCAGATCGCCGACGAGATGATCCTCATCGGTCGCGGCAAGATCGTGGCGCAGGGCGACAAGAAGTCCCTGCTCGACCACGGTCAGGCCGCCTCGAGCCTGGTCACGTCGCTCGACAACGAGAAGCTCGCCGCGGCCCTGGCCGCCAAGCAGTACTCCGTCGAGGTGGCCGGCGACGGCCTGCGCGTCGGGACGGACCCGGTCGAGGTCAGCCGCACCGCCCTCGAGCAGGGCGTCCTCCTGTCCGACCTGCGCTCCGGCGCCGCCGGGCTGGAGGACCTCTTCCTCGAGCTCACGTCCGACACGCAGCGCGAGGGCCACCCCGCGGCCGCGACCCAGCAAGGAGCCATCGCATGAGCACCACCTCGCCGGCCCCCGCGCCGGTCCCGACCCTGGACATCTCGCAGACCGCCCCCGTGCCGTTCAGCCGCCTCGTGCGGGTCGAGTGGCGCAAGATGCTCGACACCCGCGGCGGCTTCTGGCTGATGATCGCCACCGCGATCCTGCTGGTGATCACCGTCGGGCTGGTCCTGCTCGTGGTCGCCCTCAACGACGACCCGATCGAGATCGGCGCCAACGGGTTCTCCCAGATCCTGACGATCCCGCTGTCGCTGCTGCTGCCGGTCTTCCCGATCCTGTCGGTGACCAGCGAGTGGGGTCAGCGCACCGGCCTGGTGACCTTCTCCCTCGAGCCCAACCGGGTCCGCGTGCTGCTGGCGAAGGTCACCTCCGTGGTGCTGCTCGCCCTGGCGACGATCGTCGTGGCGCTGGTCCTGGGCGCGCTCGGCAACGTGGTGGCCGCCGCCATGGACGGCACGGACGTGGTCTGGGACCTCGAGCTGGACACGCTGCTGCTCACCATCCTGCTGCAGCTGCTCTACTTCCTGATGGCCTACGCCTTCGGCACGGTCTTCCTCAGCAGCCCGGCCGCGATCGCGGTGTTCTACGTCGTCGCCCTGATGCTGCCGCTGCTGGTCTACTCGACGCTCTACGCGATCTTCGACTGGGCGCAGGACATCATCCCGTGGATCGACCTGCAGTACGCCATGACGCCGCTGCTCGACCCCGACGACGACGCGACCACGATGGACGGCCTGCGGATCCTGGTCACGGTGCTGATCTGGATCGTCACGCCGCTGGTCATCGGCACCCGTCGGGTGCTGTCCTCCGAGCCGAAGTAGCCGATCACCGTCGTGCGCCCGGCCCCTACTAGGGTCGGGCGCATGACGTCCCTCCCCATCACGCCCCGCGTCGACGGCCGCGCCGACGACGAGCTCCGCTCGGTCACGATCACCCGCAACTGGCTCGACCACGCGGCCGGCTCGGTGCTGATCGAGTTCGGCAAGACCAAGGTGCTGTGCGCGGCGTCGGCCTCCAGCGGGGTGCCGCGGTGGCGCAAGGGCTCGGGCCTGGGCTGGGTCACGGCCGAGTACGCCATGCTGCCCGCCGCGACCAACACCCGCTCCGACCGCGAGTCGGTCAAGGGCCGCATCGGCGGCCGCACCCACGAGATCAGCCGGCTGATCGGCCGCTCGCTGCGCGCCGTCATCGACTACCAGGCGCTCGGGGAGAACACGATCCAGCTCGACTGCGACGTGCTCCAGGCCGACGGCGGCACCCGCACGGCCGCGATCACCGGCGCCTACATCGCCCTGGTCGACGCCTGCGCCCACCTGGGCGTTCAGCAGGCCCTCACCGGCTCGGTCGCGGCCATCAGCGTCGGCATCATCGACGGCGCCCCGCGCCTCGACCTGCCCTACGTCGAGGACGTGCGCGCCGAGACCGACATGAACGTCGTGATGACCGGCGACGGCAGGTTCGTGGAGGTGCAGGGCACCGCCGAGGGCGCGCCGTTCGACCGCAGCGAGCTCGACGGGCTGCTGGGGCTGGCGGAGAAGGGCTGCGCCGACCTGACCCGCATGCAGCGCGAGGCCCTCGCCCTCGACGCCGGGACGCCTGCGTGACCCGCGTCTTCCTCGCCTCGCGCAACGCGAAGAAGCTCGAGGAGATGCAGCGCATCCTCGCCCAGCATCTCGAGCAGCACCTCGGCGAGGTCGAGGTCGTCGGGCTCGACGACGTGCCGGCCTACGACGAGCCCGTCGAGGACGAGCCCACCTTCACCGGCAACGCGCTGCTCAAGGCGCGCGCCGGGGCGTCGGTGACGGGCCTGCCCTCGATCGCGGACGACAGCGGGCTGTGCGTCGACGCGCTCAACGGGATGCCGGGCGTGCTGTCGGCCCGCTGGTCCGGCCCCGCGCTCGGCTCGAAGGAGGGGCAGGACGCGCGCAACAACGCGCTGCTGCTCGCCCAGCTGGCCGACGTGCCCGACGAGCGCCGCGGCGCACACTTCGCGTGCGCCGTCGCGTTCTGCCACCCCGACGGGCGCGAGCTGGTCGTCGAGGGCCGCATGGACGGCCGGGTGATCCGGGAGACGCGGGGCGACGGCGGCTTCGGCTATGACGTGCTGTTCGTCGCCGACGACCGGCCCGGCCTCACCACCGCCGAGCTGGACCGCGCCGAGAAGGACGCGATCTCGCACCGCGGCCGGGCGATGCGCGAGATCGCACCTCAGCTGGCGACGCTGCTCGGCGCGCGCTGACCCACGCGCCGGCTGATGACGACGCCCCAGGCGCCGGCCATGAAGAACATCAGCAGCGAGTAGACGGCGGCCGGGACCGCGATCTCGTTGACCTCCAGGATGTTCTCGGCGACGAAGATCGCGAGGGTCCCGTTGTGGACGCCGATCTCGAACGACGACGCGATGGCCTGGCCCTCCACGACGCCGAGCGCGCGGGGCACGACGTACCCGACGACGAGGCTGATGCCGCAGAACAGCGCGGCCACCAGGCCGACGTCGGCGAGGTAGTCGCCGACCCGCTCCTTCTCGCCGAGCAGGATGCCGAGCACCAGGACGCCGAGGATGATCGCCGACGCGACGCGGACCGGCTTGTCCATCGCGGTGGCGAACGACGCCTTGCGGGCCCGCACCAGCATCCCGAGCCCGGTGGGCACCAGGATCAGCACGAACACCTTGACGACCTCGTCGAGGGGCATCGACACCGACTCGCTCTTGTCGAAGTAGTCGATCGCGAGGTTGGTGATCAGCGGCAGCGTCGCGATCGCGACCACCGAGTTGATGGCCGTGAGCGAGATGTTGAGCGCGACGTCGCCGCGGAAGAGGTGGCTGAAGAGGTTGGCGGTCGTGCCGCCGGGGGAGGCGGCGAGCAGGAGCATGCCGATGCCGAGGAACGGCGGCAGGTCGAAGAGCACGACGAGCCCGAAGCACACGGCGGGCAGCAGGAGGAGCTGGCAGGCCAGGGCGACGGCGACGGCCTTGGGCTGCTGACCGACCCGGCGGAAGTCGGCGAGGGTGAGGTCCAGGCCGAGTCCGAACATGATGATGGCGAGGGCGATCGGCAGGCCGATCTCGGTCAGCGCGGAGTCCATGCGCGGACCCTAGTGGATGGTGAGGGCGGTCACACCCGAACCTAGCGATAGGTTCGCCGGATGGGCAGACGCTTTCTCCTCCGCAGGACCTTCGCGCGCGTGGCCCTCCGGGCGGCCCGCTGGAAGACCGTGGGGGAGTTTCCGAGCCGGGGGATCCTCGTCGGCGCACCGCACACCTCCAACTGGGACTGGGTCCTGACGATGCTGCTCGCGTGGGACAACAGCGTGCAGATCCGGCTGCTGGTCAAGCAGTCGTTCTTCAAGGGCCCCGTCGGCGTCTTCATGCGCGCCACCGGCGCCGTGGAGCTGGACCGGGACAACCCGGGCGCGACGATCAAGGCGCTGCTGGCCGACGCGGAGACCGACGAGGCGTTCCTGCTCGGCATCGCCGCGGAGGGCACCCGCAGCCGCTCGGACTACTGGAAGTCCGGCTTCTACCGGATCTCGCGGCAGACCGGCATCCCCGTGACCCTGGCCTTCCTGGACGCCCCGAGCCGCACCGTGGGCTGGGGGCCGACGTTCGACCTCACCGGCGACGTGGTCGCTGACATGGACCGGATCCGGGCCTTCTACGCCGACGTGACGGGCATCCACCCCGAGCTCACGACGACGCCGAGGCTGCGCGAGGAGGACCGGTCCGCCGGACCGGCCTGAGCCTCAGCTCGCCCAGGTCCAGTCGGCCAGGATCTGCTCGTAGAAGTCCTGCGACTTCTGGTCGCCGGCCTGCGTCGACAGGATGATCGAGTAGAGGTCGCCGTCGTGGATGGTGAGGTAGCCGAACTGCTCGATCGCGACGTCGTTCTCGTTGACCCGCGCGATGCGCACACCGATCGCGTCCTCGCCGTCGATGACGGTGGTGCCGTTGTCCTCGGGGGTCGCGCCGGTGGCGCCGGCCATGTTGTTCTGCCACGTCGAGCGCAGGACCTCGGGGTCGGTCTCACCGCCTGCGAACGCCGTCTCGACGATCATGTTGGCGCGCGCGCCGTCGAACGACTTGCCCCAGGCCACGGCCAGGTCCGTCTGGGCGGCGCCCTCCGTCTTGAGCACCTCGTCGGTGATGTCGGTCCAGCCCTCGGGCAGCGCGAAGTAGTAGCCCGTGCCCTCGACCGCACCGGCCGGGACCTCGGTGGGCTCCTCGGTCGGCTCGTCGGTGGGCTCGTCCGTCGGCTCGTCCGTCGGCTCGTCGGTGGGCTCCGTCGTGGCCTCGCTGGTGGGGTCGGTGGCCGTCTCGTCGCTCTTGTCGCCGTCGCCCGAGGTCAGCAGCACGACGGTGAGTACACCGCCGACGACCGCGAGCGCCACGGCGCCGATGGCCACCAGGAGACCGGTGCGGCTCTTCTTCGGCGGCGGGCCCGCGGGGTACGACGCCGGGTAGCCGGGCGCGGCGGCGTGCGGCTGCTGCCACGGCGGGGAGGTCGGCGGCGGCTGCACCGGCGAGGTCGCGGGGGGCTGGCCGGACCACACGGGCGCGGGAGCCGGGTAGCCCGGCGGCTGGCTGGAGGGCGCCGGGCCGCTGGCGGGTCCCTGCTGCGGTGCGTGGCGGTCGAAGCGGCGCACGTCGTCGGCGCCGACCCGGTCGACGGCGAAGCCCAGCACGGCGCAGGCCCAGCGGGTCGCGGCGACGTCGGAGGTGCCGCGGTCGCGGGCGAGCATCTCGCCGGCCGCCTCGACGGCGCGGGCGGGCTCGGCGCCGCTGTCGATCGTGGCGAGCATCATCCGCAGGGCGCCCAGCCGCACGGCGTCGACCAGCAGGTTGATGTCGCCGGTGGAGGCGGCGCCCTCGTCGAGGTAGTCGTCGAGCGCGGCGCGCAGGAGGTCGGCGTCGTCGAACACGCCCCGCCCCGAGGCCACGCCGAGCTCGTGGAGGGTCTCGTGCAGCTCCATGGGGCACCTTCCTGAGGGTTCGGTCGTACGCAGTGCTGCGGGGTCGCTCGTGGTGCTTCACCCGTGCCGGAGGGGGGACTTGAACCCCCACGCCCGAAGGCACAGGTACCTAAAACCTGCGTGTCTGCCGATTCCACCACTCCGGCGGGTGCGCTCAGTCTAGGAAGGCGGGGCCAGAGCGCGGCAGGCGCGTCAGTCGAGCCCGAGATCGCGGCGCAGCTTGGCGACGTGGCCGGTCGCCTTGACGTTGTACTGCGCCTTCTCGATCGCGCCCTCGTCGTCGACGACGAAGGTGGAGCGGATGACGCCCTGGACGACCTTGCCGTAGAGCTTCTTCTCGCCGAAGGCGCCGTAGGCGGTCATCACGGCCCTGTCCGCGTCCGAGAGCAGCGGGATGGTGAGGCCGTCCTTCTCGCGGAACTTCGCGAGCTTCTCCGGCTTGTCCGGCGAGATGCCCAGCACCTCGTAGCCGGCCGCCTGCAGCGAGTCCAGGGAGTCGGTGAAGTCGCAGGCCTGCTTGGTGCAGCCCGGCGTCATCGCGGCGGGGTAGAAGTAGACGATCACCTTGCGGCCGCGCAGGCCGGAGAGCGAGACCTCGCTCCCGGTGTCGTCGATGAGGGTGAAGTCGGGGGCGGCGTCGCCGGGGGAGAGGCGGGCGGTCTCGGTCACGACGGACTCCTTGTTGCGAAGGATGTGCAAGAACGTAGGCTGGGCGTCGTACTCCAACCTAGCGACCCGGGAGACCCCGCATGCACGTGCCCGACGGCTTCCTCGACGCGCCCACGTCGGTCGTGACCGGCGTCGTGGCCGCGGGCGGGGTGGCGGTGGCGCTCCGCAAGGCGCGCGGCGAGCTCGACGACCGCACCGCGCCCATGGCCGGCCTCGTGGCGGCGTTCATCTTCGCCGGCCAGATGATCAACTTCCCGGTCGGCGCCGGCACCAGCGGCCACCTGCTCGGCGGGGCGCTGGCGGCCGTGCTCGTGGGGCCCTGGACCGGAGCGCTGTGCCTCAGCGTGGTGCTCCTGGTGCAGGCACTGTTCATGGCCGACGGCGGCGTGACCGCGCTCGGCACCAACATCACCCTGATGGGCCTGGTCGGCTGCTTCGCCGGCTACGCCGTGTTCCGCCTGGTCGCCGCCGTGCTGCCGCGCCGTACGTCGTCCGTCGCGCCCGCCGCCGCGGTCGGGGCACTCGTGTCGGTGCCGGTCGCCGCGGCCGTCTTCACGCTGCTGTTCGCCATCGGCGGCACCGCGCCGGTCGACACCGGCGCCGTGCTCACGGCCATGCTCGGCTGGCACACCGTGATCGGGGTCGGCGAGGCGGTCGTCACCGGCCTGGTCGTCGCCTCCGTCGTCGCGGCGCGCCCCGACCTCGTCCACGGCGCCCGGCACCTGGTCGAGACGCGGGAGCTCGAGATCCGCAAGGCGGCCACCACATGAGGTCCCGGCGCTTCTTCGTCATCGGCCTGCTCGCCGCGCTGCTCATCGCGGGGGTCGGCAGCTACTACGCCAGCTCGCACCCCGACGGGCTCGAGTTCGTCGCGGGGGAGACCGGCTTCCTCGACTCCGCCGACGAGCCCAAGACCGGCGACAGCCCGTTCGCCGACTACCAGACCTCGGGCGTCGAGGACGAGCGCCTCAGCGGTGGCCTCGCCGGGGTCGTGGGCGTCGCGCTCGTGCTCGTCCTCGCGGGCGGGCTGGCCTACGCCGTACGCCGTCGCGGCAGCCCGGACTCCTCAGAGTCGACGGACTGACGTGGGCGCCGGTCACGGCCACCGGCTGTTCTTCCACGGCCACAGCGCGGTCCACCGCGCGCCGGCGCACCTGAAGATCCTGGCGCTGGTCGCCTTCATGCTCACCGTGGTGGCGACGCCGCGCGACTGGTACCCCGTCTTCGGCGGCTACCTGCTCGTCGTGGTCTCGGTCGTCCTGCTCTCGCGGGTGCCGGTCCTCTACGTCGTGCGGCGGATGGTCATCGAGGTGCCGTTCGTCGTCTTCGCCCTGCTGGTGCCCTTCATCGCGACGGGTCCGCGCACCGAGGTGCTGGGCGTCGCCGTGTCCGAGCCGGGCCTGCTCGCCGCGTGGGGCCTGCTCGCCAAGGGGACGCTCGGCGTGATGGCCTCGCTGACCCTGGCCGCCACCACGGAGCCCACCGACGTCCTGGTCGGGCTGCGACGGCTGCACCTGCCCGACCTCGTCGTGCAGATCATGGGGTTCATGATCCGCTACCTCGACGTGGTGACGGCCGACCTGGGGCGGATGATGGTGTCCATGCGCTCCCGAGGGATGAACCCCCGCTCCCCACGGAGCTGGCCGACCCTCGCCCGCACCCTCGGCGCCCTGTTCATCCGGTCCTACGAGCGCGGCGAGCGCGTGCACCTCGCGATGCTGTCGCGCGGCTACACCGGACGGCTCCCGTGAGCACGCCGGTGCTCGACGTCCGTGGTCTGGCCTACGCCTACCCCGACGGTCACCAGGCGCTGTTCGGCGTCGACCTGCACGTGCACCGCGGGGAGCGGGTGGCGCTGCTCGGCCCCAACGGCGCCGGCAAGACCACCCTGGTGCTCCACCTCAACGGCATCCTCACCGCCGGTGCGGGCTCGGTGCACGTGAGCGGCCTGCCGGTCGAGAAGGCCCACGTCGCGGAGATCCGGCGGCGCGTGGGCATCGTCTTCCAGGACCCCGACGACCAGCTGTTCATGGGCACGGTCCGCCAGGACGTGGCGTTCGGCCCGGCCAACCTGGGTCTGAAGGGCGCGGCGCTCGAGGCGCGGGTGATGTCGGCGCTCGAGATGGTGGGCATGGCCGACTTCGCCGACCGCCCTCCCCACCACCTCTCCTTCGGGCAGCGGCGCCGGGTCGCGGTGGCGACCGTCCTCGCCATGGAGCCCGAGATCCTCGTGCTGGACGAGCCGTCCTCCAACCTCGACCCCGCGTCGCGGCGCGAGCTCGCCGACATCCTTCGATCGTTGGACGTCACCGTCCTGATGGTCACCCACGACCTGCCCTACGCCCTCGAGCTGTGCCCCCGCGCGGTCGTCCTGAGCGACGGCCACGTGGTCGCCGACGACACGACGTACGACGTGTTGACGGACGCGGAGCTGATGCGCGCGCACCGCCTGGAGCTCCCGTTCGGCTTCGACCCGCGCAGCATTGATAGCCTTCCGGGATGAGCAACCCGTCTGACCTCGAGGCCGAGATCGAAGCGACCCGTGAGCGGCTGGCGGGAACGATCGACCAGCTCCTCTACCGCGCCAGCCCGAAGACGATCGCGAGCCGCGAGGCCGCGTCGTTCAAGGCGCACTTCGTCGACCCGATCACGGGGCAGCCGCGCACCGACAACATCCTCAAGGTCGCCGGCGGCGTCGTGGGCTTCGTCGCCCTGCTCGTCGTCATCCGCAAGGTCGCCAGCTGACGCTGAACGACCCGGAGAGCCCGTCATGACCGAGAAGCGCCCGATCAAGATGCTGCACGACCGCATCCTGTGCGAGATCGACCAGGAGTCCGGCGAGCGCCGCTCCTCCGGCGGGATCGTCATCCCCGCCACCGCCGCGATGGGCGGACGCCGCCTGGCCTGGTCGCAGGTCGTCGCCGTCGGCCCCCAGGCCCGCGCCGTCGAGGCCGGCGACCGCGTCCTCTTCGACCCCGAGGACAAGGCCGAGGTCGAGGTCCACGGCGAGGTCTACGTCGTCATGCGCGAGCGCGACGTCCACGCCGTCGCCGCCGACCGCCTCGCCGACGAGTCCACCGGCCTCTACCTCTAGCCACGCCGCTCCCTCGGGGCGCCCGCGGTGGTTGAGGCGCGAGCGCAGCGAGCCTCGAAACCACGTTCCCGGTGGTCGAGCAGTGAGGAGCGTCAGCGACGAACGCCCGTCGAGACCCGGTGAGTCGAGGCAGGCGCTCGGGTGCGGGGGTCTCGACGGGCGCTCGCTGGCGCTCGCTGCTCGACCAACGAAGGTGTTGCCCGCGGTGGTTGAGGTGCGAGCGCAGCGAGCCTCGAAACCACCCCACCGGTGGGCGAGCAGCGAGGAGCGGCAGCGAC
>NZ_JACJGM010000067.1 GCF_015024225.1 Nocardioides lijunqiniae | reverse complement strand
CGGGTGACCGGCCGCGGCGTGCGGGGCGCCGCGCGGGTCACCGGCCGGGCCGGCTCCTTCACCGTGCGGCAGGCGCGCCGCGCCGCGGACGCGCAGGGCGCCGACAAGTCGGGCCTGTCGCGGCTGATCGAGCTGCACGCGTGCAACGCCGCCGCCGACGCCGCCGTCGTGATCTCGCTGGCTGGCACGCTGTTCTTCGCCGGGGCGACCAGCGACGCCCGCGGGCAGGTCGCGCTCTTCCTCGGCCTCACGATGCTGCCGTTCGCGATCGTGGCGCCGCTGATCGGACCGTTCCTGGACCGGTTCAGCCACGGCCGGCGCTGGGCCATGGGCGGCACCTTCGCGCTGCGCGGCTTCCTGTGCTGGGTGCTCGCCGACGCGGTCGCCAACGACTCGATCTGGCTCTTCCCCGCCACCCTCGGCGTGCTCGTCTCCTCCAAGGCGTACGGCGTGACGCGCGCCGCCGCGGTGCCTCGCCTGCTGCCCGAGGACCTCACCCTGGTCAAGGCCAACGGACGGGTCTCCCTGGCCGGCGTGGTCGGGGCCGGGGTCGCGGCGCCGTTCGCCGGGCTCGCCGCGACCGTGGGCGCGGAGTGGTCGCTGCGCTTCGCGTTCCTGGTCTTCGTGCTCGGGACGATCGCCGCGATCCGGCTGCCGGCCGAGGTCGACTCCAGCGCGGGCGAGCAGTCCATGACGATGCGCCGCACCGACAGCGAGGGCCGGCGCGGCACCCGGATCCCCTCCGCGGTGTCGTTCGCGCTGCGGGCCAACTGCGGGCCGCGCTGGCTGTCCGGCTTCCTCACCATGTTCATGGCGTTCCTGTTCCGCGACAACCCGATCGGCGACTACGCGCCGGAGCTGCTGCTCGGCATCGTGGTCGGCGGCGCCGGGCTCGGCAACACCCTCGGCATCCTGTGCGCGTCGCTGCTCAAGAAGATCAACCCCGCCGTCATGGTCGTGGTGGCGCTGCTCGCCGACGCGATCGTGATCGCCCTGGCGGGCGTCTTCTACGGGATCCTCATGCTCGCGCTCATCGGCATCACGGCCGGCCTCGCGCAGTCGCTGGCCAAGGTGTCGCTGGACGCCACGATCCAGTCGGGGGTGCGCTCGCAGGTGCAGGCCAGCGCCTTCGCGCGCAGCGACACGACCCTCCAGCTGGCCTGGGTCGTGGGCGGCTTCGTGGGCATCGCGATGCCGCTCCAGCCGCGGCTGGGGCTCGGGGTCGCGGCCGTCGTCCTGGCCGCCTGGGCCTTCTTCGTGCTGGCCAGCAGGCCCCGGCACGGTCAGACCGAGCCGGCCCCCACGCCGGTCTGACGCGTCGCGCCGCCCGGGCTCAGAGCTCGAGCTCGGCGGCCAGCGCCCGCAGCAGCTTGGCGGTGGGCTTGGCGGTGCGGGGGTCGGGGTGGCGACCGTGGCGGTAGCCCTCGCCGACGTCGTCCAGGAGCCGGATCAGGTCCTCGACGATCGTCACCATGTCCTCGGGCGGACGGCGCTTGGCGTGCTGCTGGTTGCGCGAGACCGAGGCGGGCGACTCGAGCACCCGGACCTGCAGGGCCTGCTCGCCGCGCCGGCCCTGGGCGATGCCGAACTCCACGCGGGTGCCGGGCTTGAGGCTGGTGGTGCCCTCGGGCAGCGCGTCCGTGTGGACGTAGACGTCCGGACCGTCCTCCTGGGACAGGAAGCCGAACCCCTTGCCGGCGTCGAACCACTTCACCTTGCCACTGGGCACGGTCCTACCTCTCTCGGGCACGCCCGGCAGATCCGGGCGACGTCGAAGACTAAGCCATGTGGGAGTCGAGCCACGACGGGAAATCCCGCAGGTCGTCGAGCACCACGTCGGTGCCGGCCTCCAGCAGCTCCTCGCGGGTGCAGCCGCCGGTCGTGACCGAGACGCTGAGGACGCCGGCAGCCCGGGCGCCCTCGACGTCGTGGACGTGGTCGCCGACGTAGACCGACGCCCCCTCGCGGCGCAGCGCGTCGGCCTTGCCGACGCCCCACACCCATCCCTCGAGGACGTCGACGTCGAGGTCGAGGTGGTCGAGGTGGAGCTGGGCGTTGCGGGTGAACTTGCCGGTGACCACGACCGTGCGCCCACCGTGACGACGTACGGCGGCCAGGGCCTCGTGGGCCCCCGGGAGCACCGGCACCGAGTCGATGGCGTGCGCGGGGTAGAGCTCGCGGAACCGGTCGCCTGCCGGACCGATCGCCTCCTGGTCCAGGTGGCCGGACAGCAGCGTCTCCAGCGGAGGGCCCAGCCGTCGAGTCATCTCCGCGACCGGGAAGTCGACGCCGAGCTCGGCGCCCAGGGCGCTCAGCACCGCCCCGAACCCGGGCACGGTGTCGATGAGCGTCATGTCGAGGTCGAAGCCGACGACGAGGGGTGAGGCGGGCACGCGACCACGGTAGTGGCGCCACCAAGGTGTCACGTTTGGGGTTCCTGGGACAGAATGGGTCCCTTGTCCAGGTCCGACCAGGGGGCACCGTGACACGAGCAGCACGAGGCGGAGGCCGGCGCAGCGTGCGCCTGGCCCTCCTCGCCGCGCTCGCGGGCACCACCCTGGCCGTCCTCGCCGCGCCCGGCACGTCGGCCGCGGCCCCCGAGCGGGACTCCCCCGGCGCGCTCCACCTCGTGACCCTGCGCGGCCCCGGCAGCGCCGGAGCCGCCGCAGCCCCCGCAGAAGTGGCGTCCGCCGAGACCAGGATGCGCGCCGAGCAGGACCGGGTCCTGGGCACGGTCGGCGCGCCCGAGCCGGTCTACCGCTGGACGACCGCCCTCAACGGCTTCGCCGCCACGCTCACCTCCGAGCAGGCCGACCTGCTCGCGGCCGACCCGCGCGTCGCGCTCGTCGAGCGCAGCACCGTTCGTCGGCTCACCTCTGCGCCGCCGGCCCCGGCAGCGCCGCCGGCCTCACGGCGTGCGTCCGGCGGGCGCGGGGTCGTCATCGGCCTGGTCGACAGCGGCATCGACCCGGAGGGCCCCCTCTTCGCGGCCGTCCCGCAGCTGGGCCGGCAGGCCCCGGGCTTCGACGGCGCCTGCGAGGGCGGCGAGGCCGCCCCGGAGTGCACCGGCAAGCTGGTCGGCACCCGCTGGTACGTCGAGGGGTTCGGCGCCGACGGCGTGCGCAGCGACGCCCACCTCTCGGCCCTCGACGACGACGGCCACGGCACCCAGATGGCGGCGATCGCCGCGGGCAACGCCGACGTCGACGCGCGCGTGCACGACCTGCGCCTGGGCCGCTACAGCGGCGCCGCGCCCCAGGCCCGGCTCGCCGTCTACAAGGCGTGCTGGACGGCCCCCGACCCGCGCGACGACGGGTGTGCGGCCGCCGACCTCGTGGCGGCGGTCGACCAGGCGGTGCGCGACGGCGTCGACGTGCTCAACCTCGCGGTCGACGGCCCCTCCCGCATCGACACCGTCGAGCTGGCCCTGCTGGGCGCCGCCGAGGCCGACGTCGTCGTGGTCGCCGCGGCCGGCAACGACGGCACCGCCGCGCACCCGAGCCCGTGGGTCACCACCGTCGGCGGAACGCTCGGCGCGCGACCCCGCGGCACCGTCGACCTGCCGGACGGGCCTCGCCTGGACGGGGCGATGGTCGCCGGTCGGCGCTCACCTGCCGCCCGCCTGGTCCTGGGCTCCCGGGCCCGGACGCCGGACGCCGACCGCCGCTCCGCGCGCCGGTGCACGCCCGGCAGCCTCGACGCCGCAGCCGTCGACGGCCTCATCGTCGTCTGCGACCGCGGGGGCGTGGGCCGCGTCGACAAGTCCCAAGCGGTCGCCCTGGCCGGCGGGGTCGGCATGGTCCTGACCAACGTGCGCCGCGGCTCGACCGACGCCGACTTCCACCGGGTGCCCACCGTCCACCTCGACCGCCCGGCCGCGAGGTCGCTGAAGCGGTGGCTGGCAGGTCATCCCGCTGCCCGCGTGGTGCTGCGGCCCTCCGGCACCGTCCGCACGCCGCCGCGCGTGGCCGGCTGGTCCGGCGCCGGCGACCCCGCCACCGGGATCGTCAAGCCGGACCTGGTCGCTCCCGGGGCCGGCGTGCTGGGGGCGGTCCCCCCGCGCTCGGACGGCGCGCGGTGGGACTTCGTGACCGGCACGTCCGCCGCGACGGCCGCCGTCAGCGGCGCCGCCGCCGTGCTGCGCAGCCGCCACGACTGGTCGGCCACCGAGGTCCGGTCGGCCCTCGCGACGACGGCCGCACCCGTGCGTCGTACGTCGGTGCCGCGGGCGGGCGCCGGGCTGCTCCGGCCGGGCGCCGCGGAGCGACCCGGGCTGGTCCACGCGCTCGACCCGTCGCGCTACCGCCCCTGGTGGACCGACCGGCGTACCCGCCTCAACACGCCCTCGGCGGTGCTGCGCCGGGGCGAGCGGACCACCACGCGCACGGTGACGAACGTCGGCCGGCGCACCTTCTACTTCTCCTCCTCGGCACGGGGGTTCTCGAGGCGACACGTGTGGGTGACGCCCGCGGCCCTGCGCCTCGAGCCGGGTGAGACCGGCACCTACACCGTGCACGCCACCGGCCGCGGCCGCGACGACGGGCACGTGGTCTGGCGCGGCGCCGGCGGCACCACCACCCGGGTCCCCGTCGTCCTGCGCTGATCGCGGTTGCGCGCGGGCGACGGGGGTACCGGACCGGCATGAAGCTGCTACGAGGTGCTGCCGCCGTCGGGATCGCCAAGAAGGTCTACGACGAGGCCCGCAAGCCCCACAACCAGGCCAAGATCAAGTCCGCCGTCGAGAAGGCGCGTGCGCGCCGCAACCGCAAGCCCTGAGCCTCACAGCCCCAGCTCGCGGGCCGTCTCCTCGCGCATCTGCACCTTGCGGATCTTGCCGGTGACGGTCATCGGGAAGTCCTCGACCACAAGCACGTAGCGCGGGATCTTGTAGTGGGCCAGGCGCCCGCTGGCGTAGGCCCGCACGGCGTCCGCGTCGAGCGGCTGGGCGCCGGCGCGCATCTTCACCCACGCGCAGAGCTCCTCGCCGTACTTCTCGTCCGGGACGCCGATCACCTGCACGTCCTCGATGTCGGGGTGCGCGTAGAGGAACTCCTCGATCTCGCGGGGGTAGATGTTCTCCCCGCCGCGGATCACCATGTCCTTGATGCGGCCCACGATGTTGCAGTAGCCGTCCTCGCGCATCTCCGCCAGGTCGCCGGTGTGCATCCAGCCGTCGGCGTCGATGGCCTCGGCGGTCTTCTCGGGGTCCTCCCAGTAGCCCAGCATCACGGAGTAGCCGCGGGTGCACAGCTCGCCCGTGACGCCGCGCTCGACGGTCTCCCCGGTCACCGGGTCGACGACCTTGATCTCGACGTGCGGGTGGACCCGCCCGATCGTGGAGGTACGCCGCTCGAGGTCGTCGTCGGCGCGCGTCTGGCACGACACCGGGCTGGTCTCCGTCATGCCGTAGGCGATGGAGACCTCGGCCATGTGCATGTCGTTGACGCAGCGCTTCATCACCTCCACCGGGCAGATCGAGCCGGCCATGATCCCCGTGCGCAGCGAGCTCAGGTCGTGCTCGGCGAAGGTGGGGTGGCTCTGCATGGCGATGAACATCGTCGGCACCCCGTAGACCGCCGTGCAGCGCTCGTCGGCGATGGTGCGCAGCGTCGTCTCGGGGTCGAAGCCGGGGCCCGGGATGACCATCGTCGCGCCGTGCGTCGTGCAGCCGAGGTTGGCCATCACCATGCCGAAGCAGTGGTAGAAGGGCACCGGGATGCACAGCCGGTCGTCGGCCGTCAGGTTGATCAGCTCGGTCGTGAAGAAGCCGTTGTTGAGCAGGTTGCGGTGGCTCAGCGTGGCGCCCTTGGGGTAGCCCGTGGTGCCGGAGGTGTACTGGATGTTGATCGGGTCCTGCGGCGACAGCATCGCCGCGCGCTCCGCCAGCGCGTCGTCGGGGAGCGCCGTGCCCTCGGCGACCAGGTCGGCCCAGTCGTCGGTGTCGAGGTAGACCACCCGCTCGAGCCCGGGGCACTGGCCGCGCACGTCGTCGACCATCGCGCGGTAGTCGCTGGTCTTGAAGCGCGAGGCCGCGACCAGCATCTGCAGCCCGGACTGGTTGACGGCGTAGGCCAGCTCGTGGGTGCGGTAGGCCGGGTTGACGTTGACCAGCACGACACCGGCCTTCGCCGCGGCGTACTGGACCATCGTCCACTCGGCGCTGTTGGGCGCCCAGATGCCGACCCGGTCGCCCTTGCCCATCCCCGCCGCGACCAGGCCCCGGGCGAGGTCGTCCACGTCGCGGTCCAGCTCCGCCCAGGTCCACCGACGCCCGCTCGCGACCTCGACCAGCGCCTCGCGGTCGGCGTACGTCGTGGCGGTGCGGGTGAAGCTGGCTCCGATGGTCTCCTCGAGCAGCGCCGGCTCGAGCTCTCCCTGGGCGTAGGACTCCATGCCCTGAACCTACGACGAACGACGTTGCCGCGGGGTTGGGGCCTGCTTCTCCAGCGTGTGCGCCCGCGTGTGCGCCGTCTGTCCGGCGTGTCCCCGACGGCTGTGGAGCGCTGGCGTAGGGTCCATCCGTGCCCGAAGCCGACGCCCCCGAGGAGCCCGCGAAGCGCAAGCTCCCGCTGTGGCTCGAGACCGTGGTCCTGCTGACGGTCGCCGTCGTGCTGGCCCTCGTCATCAAGACGCTGTTCGTCCAGGCGTTCTACATCCCGTCGGCCTCGATGAAGCCCGGCCTGGTCGAGAACGACCGGATCCTGGTGCAGAAGGTGTCGTACTGGTTCGGCGGCTCCCCCTCGCGCGGGGACGTCGTGGTCTTCGAGGACCCGGGCGGGTGGCTCGACGGTCTCGCGCCCGAGCCGACCAGCCCGCTGGTCAAGGGGCTCACCAAGATCGGGCTCTACCCCAGCGGCGGCCACCTGGTGAAGCGCGTCATCGGCGTCGAGGGCGACACCATCGTCTGCTGCGACGAGGAGGGCCGCCTCGAGGTCAACGGCGTGGCGCTGGACGAGGACGAGTTCATCAAGCCGCAGAAGTGCGACGGCCCGATGCCGGGTCCCGCCTGCGACTGGACGGCCGGCCCGGTGCCGGACGGCGAGATGTTCGTGATGGGCGACAACCGCAACGAGTCGGCCGACTCCTCGGCCCGGCTGTGCGTCAACCGCGGGCCCAAGTGCGACGACAGCTTGGCGTTCGTGCCGGTCGACCTCGTCGTCGGCAAGGTCTTCGCCCTCGTGTGGCCGCCGGGCCGCGCGCACTTCGTCGGCCGTCCCGACGTGTTCGAGGACGTCCCCGCGGGCTGACGGCGGCGCCGCGTGCGGCGCTCAGGCCCGCTCGGCGGCGACGACCAGGGCCTCCATGGCCACCGGCGCGTCGGCGGTCACCATCGGGCCGATGTCGTCGGCGCCCGGTCCCTCGATGGTCGTCGTGACGGTCACCTCGGCACCGTCGGGCGTCGGCCGTACGACGTGGTCGATGCGGATCACCAGCTCGCCCATGGTCAGCCGGTCGAGGTAGCGGCTGCCGGGCACGACGACGTCCAGGGTCACCGGGACCTCGATCGGGCCGGTGAGGGTCATGGTGCCGGTGGCGCCCTCGACGAAGGCCCCGTCGAGGGCGACCGCCTGGACGGCGGGGTCCCAGTCGGGCCAGGTGTCGGTGTCCGACCACAGCGCCCAGATCTCGGCCGGGTCGGCGGTCGTCGTGACGGTGCGCTCGTAGCGGAAGGTCATGCGGGCTCCACGGTCATGCTCCGGTCTCCGAACCGCACCGTGTCGCCGGCGAGCAGCGTGGTGGGGCGGCCCGCGGTGAGGGCCTTGGAGACACCCTGCCGCACGACCACGGATCCGTTGGTGGATCCCCGGTCCATGACGACCAGGGCGCCGGCCGGCGTGGTCTGGAACTGCGCGTGCGTCTTCGACAGCGACATGTCGCTGGAGCGCAGCGGCACCAGGTGGCTGACCGACTCCCCCGGCCGCGCCTCGGGACGGCGCCCCACCAGCGCGAGCCCCTCCACGACGAAGGTCTCGCCGGTGTCGAACGTGACCCGCCAGCGCGGCACCGCGGACCCGTCGGGCACCAGCGGGGGGCCCAGCTGCGAGATGCGGGTGGCGGCCGCGGCGGGGGCCGGCGGAGGTGCGGGTGCTGGCGCGGGCGGCGGTGTGGCCGCACGCGCGGGGGCGGG
>NZ_JACJGM010000066.1 GCF_015024225.1 Nocardioides lijunqiniae | reverse complement strand
GGGGCCGACTCGGGCTCGCGCGGCGCCGTTCGCGCGTGGGCGGGCCGGTCCTGCGCCGGGAGGGGCGGCGCCGCCTGCTCGGCGGAGGGCGTGCCGCTGATGGCCGCGCGCCGCTCGAGGCGGTCGAGGCGGGCGAGGACGCCGTCGGTGGAGTGGTCGGCGCCGGGCAACAGCACCCGCGCGCAGATCAGCTCGAGCAGCAGCCGCGGGGCGGTGGCGCCCCGCATCTCGGTGAGGCCGGTCGCCACGAGGTCGGCCGCGCGGGTCAGCTCGGCCGCGCCGAAGCGCGCCGCCTGGGAGACCAGGCGCTCGCCCTGGTCCTCGGAGACGTCGATCAGGCCGCTCGCGGGAGCGTCGGGCACTGCCGAGACGATCACGAGGTCACGCAGGCGGCGCAGCAGGTCCTCGGTGAAGCGGCGCGGGTCCTGACCGGTCTCGATCACCTTATCGACGACGCCGAAGACCGCCGACCCGTCGCCGGCGGCGAACGCGTCGACCACCTCGTCGAGCAGCGTGTCCGGGGTGTAGCCGAGCAGTCCGCTCGCCAGGGCGTAGGTGACGCCCTCGGCGCCGGCGCCGCCGAGCAGCTGGTCGAGGACCGACAGCGTGTCGCGCGCCGACCCGGCGCCGGCCCGCACCACCAGCGGCAGGGCGGCCGGCTCGATGCTCACGCCTTCCTGGCCGCTGAGCTCGGTGAGGTAGGAGGACAGCAGTCGCGGCGGGATCAGCCGGAACGGGTAGTGGTGGGTGCGCGAGCGGATGGTCGGGATGACCTTGTCGGGCTCGGTCGTCGCGAAGATGAACCGCAGGTGCGGCGGCGGCTCCTCCACCAGCTTGAGCAGGGCGTTGAAGCCCTGCGTCGTCACCATGTGGGCCTCGTCGATGATGTAGACCTTGTAGCGGCTGCGCACCGGCGCGAAGAACGCCTTCTCCCGCAGGTCGCGCGCGTCGTCGACGCCGCCGTGGGAGGCCGCGTCGATCTCGATGACGTCGATGGAGCCCGGCCCGCCGCGCGCCAGGTCGCGGCAGCTGTCGCACTCGCCGCACGGGTCGGCGACCGGCGCCAGCTCGCAGTTGAGCGCGCGGGCCAGGATGCGCGCCGAGGTCGTCTTGCCGCACCCGCGCGGGCCGGAGAAGAGGTAGGCGTGGTTGACCCGGTTGTTGGCCAGCGCCGCCCGCAACGGCTCGGTCACGTGCTCCTGCCCGATGACCTCCTGGAAGGTCTCGGGGCGGTAGCGGCGGTACAGCGCCAGGGGTGACTCCACGCAAGAACACTAACCACCCGGTCCGACAGTCGGTAGCGGGGCGGGAGCGGGGGTCCGCGTGGCGGGTGCGGCCGTCTGCGCACGATCCGTGCGGCCGGCCGCGGGGCGATGTCTCCGCGCCTGGCACTGGGTCTCGAGACGGGTCGCGCCCGACCTCGCTGCGCTCGGTCGCGCGCCGAGCCCTCCTCGACCTCCCGCCCTCGTCCGCGCCTTCGCAGGCTCAGGCGCGGGGGCGTGACGTGAAAAGGCCCCCCGTGCACCCGGCAGAGCCCGCCGACCCTTGCTGCCTTCCGGCCCTGGGGGAGTTGAGCGAGATACCGCCACACGGGGGGTTGCCCCAGAGTCTAGGCGATCCGTCGACGGTCGCGAACCGGGACCCTGGGGGAGCGGATTTCACCGGCCGACGAGGCCCCGGTAGGGTCTCCGGCGGAGGATTCGCCTAGTGGCCTATGGCGCTCGCTTGGAAAGCGGGTTGGGTGTGAAAGCCCTCAGGGGTTCGAATCCCCTATCCTCCGCCACCGGACGGCGCCGCACCTTCGTGCGGCGCCGTTCGTCGTCCGTACGTCGGTCCGGCGCTACCGCGTGGCCGGGTCACGGGTGCCGCGGGAGTCGCGGTGCAGCTGCTCCATCTGCTGGTCGAGGCGGTCGGTGGCGGCGGCCACGCCGGCCAGCTCGTCGCGCAGCCGCTCGGGGACCGCGCGCTGGTACTTGTAGTGGATCTTGTGCTCCAGGCTGGCCCAGAAGTCCATGGCGACGGTGCGGATCTGGATCTCCACGCGCACGTGCTCGGTCCGGTCGGACAGGAACACCGGGATCTCGACGATCAGGTGCAGGCTCTTGTAGCCGCTGGGCTTGGGGTCGGCGATGTAGTCCTTGATCTGCACCACCCGGACGTCCGGCTGGCGCTGGAGCATCTCCAGGACGGTGTAGGCGTCGCTGACGAAGCTGCAGACCACCCGGATCCCGGCGATGTCGGAGACCAGCTCGCGCACGTCCTCGAGACTGGTGCAGCCCAGGCGCCGCGCCTTCTCGGCCAGCGCCGTGGTGCGCTTGAGCCGGAACGTCACGTGCTCGATCGGGCAGTCGTAGCTGGCGGTGTGGGTGAGCTCCTGCTTCAGGATGTTGACCTTGGTCATCATCTCCTCGAGCCCGAAGCGGTAGAGCATCAGGAAGCCCTCGAGCTCTTCGCTGACCGACAGGAAGTCCCTCGCGGCCTCGGAGCCGGGGCCGTCGTCGTCGGAGCTGCTCACGCCCCGACCCTAGCGACGCGACCACACCCCGACGGTGTCGCACGACGAGGGCGCTCCTAAAGTAGAGTAAGTGCGTTGAGATTAACTACTTACTCCCCCACCGCCGCGACGTCTGGAGCACCGATGACCCTCGACTTCCTCTGGTACATCCCCAACCAGGTCCAGCCCGGCCACCGCGGCGACGACGCGGTGGCCGACCACGGCACCCTGGACACGCTGACCCGGCACGCCCGGGCACTGGAGGACCACGGCTGGGACGGCGCGCTCCTCGGCACCGGCTGGGGCCGGCCCGACACCTTCACCCTCGCCACGGCCCTGGCTGCGCGGACGACGACGTTCGAGCCGCTCATCGCCGTCCGGCCGGGCTACTGGCGTCCCGCCAACTTCGCCTCCGCCGCCGCGACCCTGGACCACCTCTCCGGTGGCCGGGTCCGGGTCAACGTCGTCTCGGGCAAGGACGACCTGGGCGCCTACGGCGACAGCGAGGGCGACCAGGCCCACCGCTACGCGCGGACCCGGGAGTTCATGCAGCTGGTCCGCCGGCTCTGGACCGAGGAGGCCGTGACCTACCGCGGGGAGCACTTCCAGGTCACCGGGTCCACCGTGGTCCCGCGCATCCAGCCCCGCAGCGAGCCCCACGGCGGGCCCCACGCAGAGCGCCGCCACCCCCGGCTCTACTTCGGCGGCGCCTCCGAGGCCGCCGAGCGGGTGGCGGCGACGGAGGCCGACGTCCAGCTCTTCTGGGGCGAGCCCCTCGACGGCGTGCGCGAGCGGATCGAGCGGCTGCGCGCACTCTCGGCCGAGCTCGGCCGCGAGCACGAGCCACTGGAGTTCGGGCTGCGCATCACCACGCTGATGCGCGACACCACCGAGGAGGCGTGGGCCGACGCCGAGGCGAAGGTCGCGCGGATGGCCGAGCAGGGCGAGCGCGACCCGATCCGCGCGGGCGCGGTGGGGCAGCAGCGCCTGCTGGAGCTCGCGGCGCGGGGCGACGTCATCGACGACCGGCTGTACACCGCGCCCGGGCGCTACGGCGGGGGCGGCGCCGGCACCACGTGGCTGGTCGGCTCGGCCGAGGACGTCGCGAAGTCCCTGCGCCGCTACCAGGACCTCGGCATCACGCACTTCGTCCTGTCCGACACTCCCTACCTCAGCGAGATCGGGCGCCAGGGCGACCGGCTGCTGCCGCTGCTGCGCGACCGGGCGGACGCGTAGCGCTCAGTCGCGCCGGCGCGCGAGCACCGGGCGCAGGAGCATCGCGACGATGAGCCCGCCGCCGGCGAGCAGGCCCCACCACACCGCGTTGCGCTTGGTGCTGGCGAGGACGTCGACCTTCTCGCGCGGAGCCTGCGCCCGCTCGTTGCCCTCGTCGAGGATCGTCGTGCGGGAGAGGTCGCCCTTCCTGCCCGGGGTCATCGCCAGCGTCAGCGCCTCCACGGGCTGGACCACGCCGTGCCCGGTGAGGACGTTCGAGGACGTCGGCGACCCGGTGGCGGAGTTCGTCAGGCGCGCGACGATCTGGGGCGCCGTCTCGTCGAACGTCGAGCGCAGCAGGGCCACGACGCCCGACACCTCGGCGGCGGCGTAGACCGTCGACACGTCGCTGATCAGGCACGTGCTGGCGCCGTCCATGCCGAGCGACACCGCGTCGCGCGTCGGGGCGGCGACGTCGGTCGCGGAGCTGCGCAGGACGTCGGTGGCCGCGTCGCCCGGCACGACCTCGTCGTCGACCAGGGCGGTGGCGGTCGCGTTGACGGCCACCACGTTGGGGGCGGAGGCCGGCCACGTCCCGCCGCGGGCGTCCTCGCCGGGAGGCGGCGTCCCGGCGTCCTCGCCCTCACGGTCGGCGTAGCCGAAGTCGGCGTAGAGCGGCTGCCCCTCCTCGGGCCGGTCGCCCGTGGCGGCCACCACCACCACGTCCTTGGCGGCCAGGTCGGCCAGCACCTCGCGCAGGTCGTCGCGCAGCTGCTCGGGAAGGGCGAGGGCCAGCGACACGTTGACGACGTCGACGTCGCCCTTCGGCAGGGCCGCGACCTGGCGCAGGCCGGCCAGGAGCCGGTCCATGCTGGGCTCCGCCTCAGCGGCGGGGTCGTTGGCCTGGTTGCGGTCGTAGACGCGCACGTCCAGGATCGTGGCCTCCGGGGCGATGCCGATCGGCTGGTCGGGCTTGCCGCGACCCGCGATCAGACCCGCGACCGCGGTGCCCTGCGGGTCGAGGAGGCCGGTGGCCTTCCCCGACGACTGGCCGCGTCGGACCGGCTGGAGCCGGTCGGACTGCGCGACGCCCGAGTCGAGCACGGCGACGGTGACGCCCTCTCCGGGCTTCGACCCCGCCTGCTCCGCGAGGCGCTGGGCCTCCGCGACCTGCATCAGACGGGCGGGCGCGCTGGGCGTCGTGGTGGTGACGGCGGGCGTCTGCTCGAGCGTGACGTCCTCGCAGCTGGTGTCCGCGGCGTACGCCGGCGCGCCGGCCCCCAGCACCAGCGAGCCGAGCGCGAGCCCGGCGACGAGGGCTCCCCGCAGCGGGGCGCTCACTCGCACGAGCGGCCCTCCTCGGCCGACTCGGCCTCCGCAGCCCGGGCCTCGGCGTCGGTGTCGCCGGGCCGGGTGGGCGGGCACAGCGCGGCGTTGACCGAGAGCGCGGCGCCCGCGTCGAAGAGCTGCATCCAGCTGCGGGGCACGACCGGCGCGTCGTAGCTGCCGAAGCCGAGGTTCTCCACCGCGTCGGTGCCGAGAAGGGCGTAGCTCGCACCCTTGGAGTCGACGAGGAAGGGCTCACCGACGTCCGGGGAGTCCCAGCCGCCCGAGAGGACGTAGGCGCCGCGACCCTCCTGCACCGTCACGTCGTGCTGCCGGGCGTCGACCTCGACGGCACTGGCGTCCTCGCCGGGCGAGGCCGCCAGCACCACGCGGGGCTTCTCGCCGCGCTCCGGCACCAGCTGCGCGCAGGGCTCGGCCGGGGTCTCGCTGACGAGCGTCTCGGGCCAGCGAGCGTCGCCGTAGGGGGCCCGCTGGCGCTGGACGTCCGGCGGCTCCGTGAGCCCGAGGTTGGTCGGCCGCCGGGGGGTCTTGGTGCTGAGGTAGACGGCCCGCGCGAAGGGGCTGAACTCGGCGAGACTGGTCGCCGTCACGACGGTCAGGACTCCCTCGATCTCGAAGTAGTCGCCGACCTTCGCGCCGTCGGGCAGACCGCCCTTGCCGGCCACCTTCGAGGGCGTCCCGAAGCCGGTGAGCCCGAAGCTCTCGAACGCCAGGTCCCCACCGGCGGGGAACAGGTCGAGCCAGTCGGTGGGCACCGTCGGCGCCTCCCGCACGAACGGCAGGCCCAGCTCGTCGAGCAGGTTGTCCACGCCGGGCGTGTCCGGGAGTGCGTAGCGGTAGGCACCGGTCTCCTCGCCCTGCACGGCGGACTGCCCGATGACGTAGAACGCGCCGTCGCTGGCCTCGACCACCACGCCCCCGCCCTGCGCGGGCTGCGCGTCGGGGTCGTCGCGCACGTCGAGCTTGATCCCCAGACCGTCGCCGGTGCAGGCGGTCCAGCCGCTCTCCACCAGGAAGTCGGGGTCGGGCACGGTCGCGGGAGCGCCCAGGATGCCGATGTCGGCGCCGGGCGTCTTGGTGTCGATCTCCGACTGCGGCACGACCTGCGGCTTCACGTCCGCGCCCAGGATCAGCTGCGCGGAGGTGACGTTGATGACCGGGCGCACCTGGTCGTTGCCGTCGGCGTCCGGCTCGAGGATGACGTAGGCGGCGCCCTTCTCCTTCGACAGGATCAGGCCCGGCTCGTCCCACTTGACGTCGGTGTTGGGCTTGAGCACGCCCGCGATCGCGGCGCCCGCCATCAGCAGGACCGCCAGCGCCAGCCCGCCGACGAGGGTGCGGCCGGGCTTGGTGGGCTCGACCTCGCGCCCACCGGGGGCGCCGGAGACGAACGCGGTGACGAGCCGTCGACGGCTGAACGAGTAGGCCTCGACGAGGTCCTTCTTGGTCGCCATCGTCTAGCCCGGGGAGGTGACGGACTGGGCCACGTCGAAGACGCCGATGGCCAGGACGAGCAGGGGCAGGAGGGTGAGCAGCGCGACGCTCTCGAGCACGTCGCCGAGCCGACCCCGGCGCACCGACGGCGAGCCGGGCAGCAGGGTGGAGGCGAGGAGCACCCCGCCCGACGCCGCGAGTACCACCGCGATGACCGGGTGCCACTCCGGGAAGAGGACGAGCAGGGACACCGCGGTCGAGAGCAGCCCGACCACCCCCGAGCCCAGCCCCACCAGCACCTCGGAGCCGGTGCGGTACTGACGCGTGCGGAGCATGACGATCAGGCTGGCGTCGACCGCGAGCAGCGTCCCGAAGAGACCGAGCGACACCGACAGCGGCGCGATGGCGAGCAGGAGGAGCCCGACCGTCCCGGAGATGGCGACGAGGATCTCGTGGGCCACCCGGGCGTCGGCGCCGACCTGCGCGGGGTCCACGTCGGCGGGGTCGGCGGTGATGTCGGCGTCGGAGTAGAGCTGGTCGACCGACGTGCCGGTCACGCCGAGCGCCAGCCACGGGAAGACGCTGCCGATCATCACCACGACGGTCAGCACGACGGTCAGGACGACGGCGGCCCGGAGGTCCGTGGCGTGCAGCAGCAGGCCGACGGCCACGAAGACGGCACCGACCACGACGGGCGGCAGCACCAGGGTCCGGCCCTCGCCGAGGCCGACCAGGCACACCACCCCGGCGATCAGGGCTCCGGCGCCGGCGCACGCGACGGGGTAGTCGAAGAGCGGGCCGTCCGGGGCGAGCATCAGCCCTGCGACCGCGGCGTACCCGGCGCCCATCCAGGCCACGGCGACGGCGGCCTCGGCCTCACGCTGCGCGCGCGAGAGGACGATCGCCCCGGCCACGAGCGCGACGGCCACCGTGGCGGCGGCGACGGCCGCGAGCTGCTGCCCGTCCTGGATCAGCAGGGCCACGGCGCCCAGCGCCATCAGCAGCGCCGCCGCGGTCAGCGCCGCGCGCCGTCCGGACGCCGGTTGCCAGGGCTTGAGGTCGCGCTCGACGACGTCGGTCATCGCCTCGACGACGTCGTCGTAGACCCGCGGCGGGTCCTCGTCGATGCCGGCGGTCACCGTGAGCGTGCCGCCGTCCTCGACCCCCTGCAGGGTCAGCCCGGAGTCGGGGGCGAGGCGGCGGCCCTCCGAGGTGACCAGGCGGTAGCCGCCGTAGACGGTGCTGGAGTCGAGGAGGCCGACGCTGCGGGCCAGCTCCGGGACGAGCTCGGCCACCGGCACCGCGCCCGGCAGCACCAGGTCGACCCGGCGCGTACCCGACGTGACCGTCACCCGCACCAGTCCCGAGGATGCGGTGGGGGCCTGGCTCATCGTCTCTCCCTCAGGTCTTCGCCACGGTCGCGGTGCGAGCCGGCAGGCGGGCACGGCGGCAGCCGTCGTTCACGAGCGAGCCGCATGCTACCGGCCCGCGGGTGCCCCACCGGGCGTCAGTCGATCACACCGGGGGCGGCGCCGTCGTCGTCGGTCCACCCGTCCTCGTCGGCGTAGAACTCGCGCTCGCGCCGGCGCTCCTCCTCGGAGGTACGACGCCCTCCCCGGCCCGCGGCGGCGCCGGCCGCACCCGGGGCCCCGGTGGCGCGGCCACCGGCACCTCCGGCGCGCGACCCACGGCCACCGGCTCCTCGCGCGGAGCGGGCGGGA
>NZ_JACJGM010000065.1 GCF_015024225.1 Nocardioides lijunqiniae | reverse complement strand
GCCCCGGTGCCGGAGCCGGTCGGCCGACGGCGTCCCCGCGCCGCGGCGGCGTCCGGAGGGTCCGGCGCGCCGCGCACGCCCCGCGTCGCCAAGCCCCCCGCGCCCCCGGTCAAGCCGCGCATCGCCGCCTCCGACCGACCCGTCACCGTCTGCGACCGCTGCTTCATGGCGTTGCCAGCCACCGGGGTGTGCGACAACTGCGACTGAGCAGGTTTTTCAGCGGCTGCGGAAAAACCTGACGTTCTGGGCCAGAACTCTGCCCCGGAAGCACCGGGAAAAGCCCAGAACCTTCGGGCCGCGGGTGGTTAACAAGCATTAACCTGGGCGCTACAGTGAGAGGCATGAGCTTCGACCTGAGCCAAGAGCACGAGGAGTTCCGCCGCAGCGTCCGCGAGTTCGCGGAGGCGGAGATCGCGCCGCACGCCGCGCAGTGGGACCGCGACCACCACTTCCCCGTCGACGTCGTGCAGAAGATGGGCAAGCTGGGGCTGTTCGGCCTCACCGCCCCCGAGGAGTACGGCGGCGCGGGCGAGGACGGCGACTTCACCAGCCTGTGCGTGGCGATCGAGGAGATCGGGCGCGTCGACCAGTCGATGGGCATCACGCTCCAGGCCGGCGTCGGCTTGGGCATCAACCCGGTCCTGACCTACGGCACGCCGGAGCAGAAGGAGCGTTGGCTCCCCGAGCTCGTCGCCGGCGAGAAGCTCGCGGGCTTCGGCCTCACCGAGCCCGGCGCCGGCTCCGACGCGGGCGCGACGCGCACCAAGGCCGAGCTCCACGACGGCGAGTGGGTCGTCAACGGCGCCAAGCAGTTCATCACCAACTCCGGCTCGGAGATCACCAGCCTCGTCAACGTCACGGCCCGCACCGGCACCCGCGCGGACGGCAAGCCCGAGATCTCGGTGATCATGCTGCCCTCGGGCACGCCCGGCTTCACCGTCGAGAAGGCCTACGACAAGCTCGGCTGGCACGCCTCCGACACCCACCCGCTGTCCTTCGAGGACGCCCGCGTCCCCGCCGACCACCTCCTGGGCGCGGAGGGCCGCGGCTACGCGCAGTTCCTCGCGACCCTCGACGACGGCCGCGTCGCGATCTCCGCGCTCTCCGTCGGCTGCATCCAGGCGTGCGTCGACATGGCGGTCCAGTACGCCGGCGAGCGGCAGACGTTCGGCGGCCCGATCGGGCGCAAGCAGGGCGTCGCGTTCCAGATCGCCGACCTGGAGACGATGCTCCACGCCAGCCGGCTGCTGACCTACCGCGCCGCCTGGCTCAAGGACTCCGGCGCACCCATGAAGGACTTCAAGCAGGCGGCCTCGGTCGCCAAGCTCTACTCCACGGAGTCGGCCGTGACCGCCACCCGGATCGCCACCCAGGTGTTCGGAGGCTACGGCTTCATGGAGGAGTACCCGATCACCCGCTTCTACCGCGACGCCAAGGTGCTCGAGATCGGCGAGGGCACCTCGGAGGTCCAGCGGATGCTGATCGCGCGGGGGCTCGGCCTGCCCGTGGAGTGACGCGCCAAGTGACGCCGGGCACAGCCTGGAGTAGGTTCCCGAGAGTGCCTGACTCTCGGTGGCGACGTACGACGGTCGCAACGTCCCTGGCTGCGCTCGTCGCAGCGACCTCCGCCTGCGGGGTGACCCGTGGCGACGACAGCCGCGACATCCTGATGATCATCCCGAACGCGGCGGGCGGCGGCTACGACCAGACCGGCCGCGAGGCGGTGAAGATCATGAAGGACGGCGACGTCACCGGCGGCGACTTCACCGTCGACAACATCGAGGGTGCCGGCGGCACCAACGCGTTCACCGAGATGCTCGGCGACGCCGGCGACGAGCACACGATGATCACCGTGGGCCTCGGCGTCGTCGGGTCGCTCTACTCCTTCGGCAACGAGGGCCGCCTCACCGACGCGACCCCGCTCGCGCAGCTGATCAGCGAGCCCGAGGGCGTGATCGTCCCGGGCGACTCGCCCTACCAGACCATCGACGACTTCGTCGAGGCGTGGGCCGCGGACCCCGGTGAGCTGGCCGTGGGCGGCGGCTCGTCCCCGGGCGGCCCGGACCACCTGTTCCCGATGCAGCTCGCCGACACCGTCGGGATCGACCCCAACGACGTCAACTACGTCTCCTACGACGGCGGCGGCCCCTTGACCAGCGCGCTCCTCGGGTCCAAGATCGCGGCCGGCTTCTCGGGGCTCGCCGAGTTCGAGAAGCAGATCGAGAAGGGCGAGCTGCGGGTCCTCGCGGTCTCGGGGGAGGAGCGCCAGCCGCAGCCGGCGCTGACCGACGTACCGACCCTCACCGAGAGCGACATCGACCTGGTGTTCCTCAACTGGCGCGGGGTGCTCGCGCCGCCCGACATCGGCGACGAGCGCCGCGAGGAGCTGATCGGCTACCTCGAGGAGATGCACGACAGCGAGGAGTGGGCGGCGGCGCTGGCGCAGTACGGCTGGACCGACGACTTCAAGACGGGGGACGACTTCGTGACGTTCCTCGAGGAGCAGGACGCACGCGTCAGCGGGACGCTCGAGGACCTGGGGCTGCTGTGAAGGACACGGTGAAGGACGAGACGGTGACCCCGGAGCGCCAGGTCGACCGGGCGCAGTACGGCCTGGCGGCGGTGCTGGCGGTCGTGGGCGCCTACACGCTCGTGGACGCGCGCGGGCTGAACGTCGGCTTCGCGGACCCGGTCGGACCGCGGGTGTTCCCCTACGTGATCGGCACCGGGATGCTCGTGCTGGCGGTGCTGCTCGCGATCGCGACGGCGCGCGGCGACGTCGGCGAGGGTGAGGCCGGCGAGGACGTCGACCTGACCTCCTCGGCCGACTGGCTGACCGTCGGCAAGCTGGTCGCCATCCTGGTGCTCAACCTGCTGCTCGTGAACGTGCTGGGCTGGGCGATCACCGGGGCGCTGCTCTTCGCGGGCTGCGCCTGGGCGCTCGGCAGCCGCACACTCCTGCGCGACCTGCTCGTGGGGGCGGTGCTGTCGGTGGCCAGCTGGTACTTCTTCTACACCGCGCTCGGCGTCCCGCTCTCGCCCGGCATCCTGGACGGGATCCTCTGAGATGGACACCCTGAACCTGCTCTTCGACGGTCTCGGCGCGGCGTTCACGCCCGAGAACCTCATGTACGCCGCGATCGGTGTCCTGATCGGCACCTTCGTCGGCGTCCTACCCGGCATCGGGCCGGCCATGGCCCTGGCGCTGCTGCTGCCGATCACCTACGGCCTCGAGGTCACGCAGTCGCTCATCATGTTCGCCGGCATCTACTACGGCGGCATGTACGGCGGCTCGACCACCTCGATCCTGCTCAACACCCCCGGCGAGTCGGCCTCGGTGATGACGGCCATCGAGGGCAACAAGATGGCCAAGAAGGGCCGCGCCGCGCAGGCGCTGGCCACGGCCGCGATCGGCTCGTTCGTCGCCGGCACGATCGGCACGCTCCTGGTGGCGTTCTTCGCGCCGACCATCGCCGAGCAGGCCGTCAAGATCGGCGCGCCGTCGTTCTTCGCGATCATGCTGCTCTCGCTCGTCCTGGTCTCGGCCGTCCTCGGAGCCTCGCGCCTGCGCGGGTTCATCGGGCTCTTCATCGGGCTCACGATCGGGCTCGTCGGCCTCGACCTCTCCACGGGCCAGGCGCGGCTGACCGGCGGGATCACCCAGCTGGTCGACGGCGTCGACATCGTCGTCGTCGCGGTCGGGCTGTTCGCGATCGGCGAGTCCCTGTGGATCGCCGCCCACCTGCGCCGCAACCCGGTCGAGGTCGTGCCCGTCGGGCGCCCGTTCATGGGCCGCGAGGACTGGGCCCGCTCCTGGAAGCCCTGGCTGCGCGGCACGGCGATCGGGTTCCCGTTCGGCGCCCTGCCCGCGGGCGGTGCGGAGACCCCGACCTTCCTGTCCTACATCACCGAGAAGAAGCTGGCGAAGAACGGCGACGAGTTCGGGCACGGCGCCATCGAGGGCGTGGCCGGGCCCGAGGCCGCCAACAACGCCAGCGCCGCGGGCATGTTCGTCCCGCTGCTCGCCCTCGGCATCCCGGTCACGGCGACCGCCTCGATCCTGCTGGCCGCGATGACCACCTACGGCATCGTGCCGGGCCCGACCCTGATGACCGACCAGCCCGACCTCATCTGGACGCTGCTCGCCAGCCTCCTCATCGGCAACGCGCTGCTGCTCGTCATCAACCTTCCGCTGGCGCCGCTGTGGGCCAAGCTCCTGCAGATCCCGCGCCCCCAGCTCTACGCCGGCATCTTGTTCTTCGCCTCGCTCGGCGCCTACGCCGTCGACCAGAACCCCTTCGACATCGCGCTGCTGCTGGTCTTCGGCGCCGTCGGCTTCGCCGTCCGCCGCTTCGGCATCCCGATCCTGCCGCTGATCCTGGGCGTGATCATCGGGCCGCTGATGGAGGTCAAGATGCGTGAGGCACTCGACATCTCCAACGGCAAGATCAGCGGGCTGTTCAACGAGGGCCTGGCGATCGGGATCTACGTGATCATCGTCCTGGCGATCGTCGTCCCGATCGTGATCGACCGGGTGCGCGGCGACCGGCCGCTGGTGGCCGACGCGCAGGACGGGACCAACGAGAAGGAAGAGGTGTCGCGATGACGGTCGTGGTCGGCTACATCCCCAACAAGTACGGCGAGGCGGCGCTGGAGGCCGGCATCGTGGAGGTGCGCCGCCGCGGTGGCGACCTCGTCGTGGTCAACTCCAGCCGTGGCGACGCGCTGATCGACAACAAGTACCTGGGCGAGGCCGGCGTGGCCGAGCTCGAGCGGCGCCTGGTCGGCGCGGCGATCCCGGCGTCGGTGCGTCACGCCCTCGGTCACGACGTCGCCGAGTCGATCGTGGAGGTGGCCACCGAGGTGGACGCCGAGCTGATCGTGATCGGCATCCGCAGGCGGTCCCAGGTCGGCAAGATGCTGATGGGCAGCGTCGCCCAGAAGGTGCTGCTCGACGCGCCGTGCGACGTGCTGGCGGTCCGGCCCGACTGAGCCCGCGGTCGACCGGCGTCCTTTCGGTGAACCCGAAGAGGCTGGTTTAGCATTCGCGCCGTGCCCAGGAACCCGGACGCGTACGCCGTCGTGCGCCGCGTGTCCGTCGGCCTCGTGCTGCTGCTCGCCGTCGCGCTGGTGCTGCTGAGCCCGCGGTTCGGCCGCGCCGAGCCGGAGGGCAGCTACCGCCCGGTGCTCGACCCCCCGGCGCTGGAGCTGCCCTGCTACCCGCTGCCCGAGGGGCTCGTCCTCGACTTCGCCCACCAGGTCCGCACCGACGGTGACGTCGAGGTCGACGGCCAGACGGACGGGGAGACCCGGCGCGAGCTGGTCGTGCAGTACGACCTGGTCGACGCCGACGAGGTGCGCGAGCGCCTCACCGCCTCCTTCGTGGAGGCCGGGTTCACCCCGGAGACCGGCACGGGCGACGCACTGGTGTTCACCCGGCCCGACACCGGACCGGTCAGCGCCGAGGTGGAGCAGCTCTCCGGCATCCCCGACGACTCCACCGTGCGCGGCACGGTGCTCCTCGACCTGCCGTCGGTCCCGGTGGCCTCCGACGACCCGATCTGCGACGACCCGTACGCCACCAAGCGCTTCCCCGAGTCGTGGGAGCCGGCGACGTGATCGACGAGCTGGAGAGGTCCTACCGTCGCCTGCCCCGGGGCGGCACGATCCTCGCGGTGCTGGTGGGCGCCCACGTGCTGCTCAAGCTGGCGCTGCTGCCCAAGGTCGGCCACACGCCCTTCGTCGGCGACGAGGCCTACTACGTCGACGGCGGCAAGGCGCTGTCCAACCTGGTGCGCGACCTGGTCGGTCTGGGCCCGGTCGACACCGCTGAGCTCGAACGCCACGTCGTCGGCAGCGGCTGGTTCATGCCGGGCATGTCCGCCCTGCTCACGCCGCTGTTCCTGGTCGACCCGGACGCCTCGACGTTCGTCATCCGCTGCTACCTCGGCGTGGTCTCCACGATCGTGCTGCTGCTGACCGTGCGCACGGTGCGCCGTACGTTCGGTGATCGCTACGCCGCGCTGCTGCTGGTGTTCCCCGGCCTGGTGCCGATGTACCTGCTCTTCATGTACGGCGCCTGGGGAGACCTGCTGGCCGGCCTCCTGGTCGTCGTGATGATCTGCCGCATGGTGTCGATCTTCCGGCGGGTCCGCCAGGGCGTCGGATTCTCCCTGCGCGAGGGAGCCTCGCTCGGGCTGCTCGGCATCGTGATCGTCTACCTGCGCTCGAGCACGGCCCTGCTGGTCGGGGGCATGTTCCTGGTGCTGCTCGTCGCGCTGGTGCTGCTGCTGCGGCGCCGGGAGCGCCTGCGCGGGGTCGGCGCGATGGTCCTGGCCGGCGTCGTCTTCGTGGGGCTGCTGCTGCCCTGGTCGGTGGCGGCCTCGCAGAGCCTGGGCGGACGCGTGGTGACCACGACGTCGGTGCCGACGGTGCTGGCCAACACCTTCGGGGAGTACGACCGGATCTGCTTCGGCCCCTGCGACCCCGGCAGCACGATCTGGTTCTCCCCGCTGCGCTACGCCCGCGAGGTGGCCCGCGCCACCGACGGCGACCAGGTCGCCATCCAGTCGGAGATGTCGGCCTACGCCCGCGAGGACGTGACGCCCGAGAGCTACTCGCGCGACGTGCTGGCCAACTTCTACGCCTACGCGCTCGAGCCGGCCGGCTACAACGACCAGCTGATGGACCCCGAGACCGACGGCGACACCTTCACGTACTGGTTCGTCACGCTGGTCACGACCCTCATGTGGTACCTCTCGCTGGTCGTCCTGGTGTGGGTGCTGCTGCTGGCCACGCGCCGCTCGTTCGAGTCGCAGATCCTCAGCGTCGTGCTCAAGCTCGGGCTCGGGGCGCTGCTCACCCAGCCGTTCATCCACCTCGCCTCCGCGCGCTACTGGCCGACCGCCGCACCGCTCCTGGCGCTCGCGCTGGGGCTGTGGCTGCAGGTGCGCGCGGAGCGGCGGGTGGCGGTCGGCGTCGGCCACGACCTGCCGGCCGTCGCGCAGGCCGTGGGCGCTCCGAGCCCTGCCGCCGTGCACCGTGGCTTCTACTGGGTGCAGCTCGGCCTGGCGGCCGCCAGCGTCGCCGTCGTGCTGCTCGTGCTGGTCCTGGCGATCTGAGACGGCCGTGCCCTGCGGGGCGGCCGAGGGGTGCAGGGCATGATGGTGCCGTGATCTCGGAGCGTGCGTGGGTGCCCGTCGTGCTCGGTCTGCTGCTGCTCAGCGGCTGCGCCGGAGCCGACGGTGACGACCCCGAGGACCCCGCAGGGGGCTCCGGGGCGACGCTGGCCCCGGTCGAGGGCAACCCCTTCGTGGGCCACGGGCTCTACGTCGACCCGGCCAGCCGCGCCGGCACGGCCGCCGAGCAGGCACGGACCGCCGGCGACGAGGCCTCGGCCCGCGCCTTCCAGCGACTGGCGGAGACCCCCGCCGGCATCTGGCTGACCCCCGAGGCGCTCCCGCCCGGGCAGGTCGGCCCGGCGGTCGCCGCGACCGTCTCGGACGCCGCCTCGCGCAACGAGGTCCCCACGTTCGTCGTCTACGGCATCCCGGACCGCGACTGCACCGGCGGGTTCTCCGGCGGTGGCCTGCCGGCCGAGGAGTACGGCCCCTGGGTCCAGGAGATCGCCGACAACGCGACCGGGTCGGCCGTCGTCATCGAGCCGGACGCGCTCGCCTCCGCGCTGGAGTGCGACAACCTGGAGGAGCGGGTCGGGCTGATCAGCGACGCCGTCAGCCGGCTCGCGGCGGCCGGCACGGCGACGTACCTGGACGGGGGACACTCCGACTGGGTCTCGCCGGACTCCCTGGCGCCGGTGCTGCAGCGCGCCGGCGTCGACCAGGCGCGGGGGTTCGCCACGAACGTGTCGAACTACCAGGAGGACGACGCCGAGCGCAGCTACGCCGAGCAGCTCAGCGGGCTGCTGGGCGGCACCCACTACGTGATCGACAGCGGACGCAACGGGCGCGGGTCCACGCAGGAGTGGTGCAACCCGCCGGGGCGTGCCTACGGCCGGGCACCGGAGGCCGTCGACGACGGCACCGGGCTCGACGCCTTCCTGTGGGTGAAGCCTCCGGGCGAGAGCGACGGCGAGTGCCAGGGCGGTCCGGCGGCCGGTGAGTTCTGGCCCCAACACGCGCTGGAGATGGCGACCGCCTCCGGATGGTGAACCCCGTATAGGCTGCGGGTCATGTCGGGCAACACGTGGACCGCGGTCATCATCGAGGACGATCCGGACGTCCGCGATCTCATCGACATCGTGCTGACGCAGTCCGGGTTCAGCACGGTGGTGGTGGGCGACGGCTCCGCCGGTGTGGAGGCGGTGCGCACGCACAACCCGCTGATCACGACGCTCGACGTCAACATGCCCGGCATGGACGGCTTCGCGACCGCCAAGCGGCTGCGGGAGTTCAGCGACACCTACCTCATCTTCATCACCTCCCTCGGCGACGAGATCGACGTCGTCCAGGGCTTCGAGGCCGGCGGCGACGACTACCTCGTCAAGCCGTTCCGCCCGCGCGAGCTGCGCGCCCGCGCCGACTCCATGCTGCGCCGGCCCCGGGCCCGCCAGGACGTGCCCAGCGGCCCCGCCGAGTCTCCCGCGCCGCCTCCGGAGCCCGTGGCGCCCCAGGAGGAGTCGTGGGCCGCCAAGGCGGCCCGTGAGCTGACCGCAGGCGTGCCGCTCCCGCCCGCCGGCGAGTCTCAGTCCGCGGCTCCCGCCGCGGCC
>NZ_JACJGM010000064.1 GCF_015024225.1 Nocardioides lijunqiniae | reverse complement strand
AGCTTCGCCCGCTTCGCGGCGCCCTTCGGGCGTCCTTGACTCCGAGCCTCTCCCGGGCTGCTGGGACGGCGCACGGGCGGCGGCGGCTTCGCCGCGCCGCCCGCAAACAGCGCGGGCCCCGCCGATCGGTCACCCACGTCGGCAGTTCGAGCCCGACG
Organism: Nocardioides lijunqiniae; assembly: GCF_015024225.1. Classification (GTDB taxonomy): domain Bacteria; phylum Actinomycetota; class Actinomycetes; order Propionibacteriales; family Nocardioidaceae; genus Nocardioides; species Nocardioides lijunqiniae. The sequence goes on along the minus strand of NZ_JACJGM010000064.1, from coordinate 9,925 downwards.
CCGACGTCTCCACGCTTGGCCGGCCCGGTGTGGTGACCAACTGCCGACGCTGAGTGTCGGTCGTCGCACCACCAGTCACACCAGCCCCAGAAGCCTCATCAGCCGGGGGGTGCCGCGCAATTGCGCGGGCGGCGCGGGCGAAGCCCGTGTCGCCCCGTGCGCCGTCAAGCCGGTCGAGAGAGGCTCCGGGTCAAGGACGCCCGAAGGGCGCCGCGAAGCGGGCGCCGAAGGCGATCCTTGAGCCGGAGACGCGACCGGCTAAGCGCGCGGCACCCCAGTCCGGCCCCGAGGAGTCAGCCAGAGGTGCAGGGGTCTCGACGGCCACTCGTCGCTGGCGCTCCTCACTGCTCGACCACCGGTGCGCTGGGGCGGGGTGCTTTCGAGGCTCGCTGCGGTCGCACCTCAACCACCGTGGGCGGGTGAGTTCACCTCGATGTCACGTGGCGGAGACGCCCTCGTCGCACCCGGGTCCTAGCGTCGACCGCACGCCGCCAGCCGTTCTCGGGAGTCGCCATGCAGGTCTCGATCGCTCCGCCCGCCGTCCTCGGAGCCGCGCGCGGACGCCTGCACCGGTGGTCGGTCGAGTCCCAGCAGCGGGCGCGGCGCAACGCCATGGTGGCCGCGACCGAGTGCGCGCAGCGGCGCGCCGAGCGCGAGGAGGTCGACGACTTCTTCGCCGCGCTCCGGGCGCCGAGGGCCGACGACACCGCGCGCCGCACGGCGCACGCCTGACCACTCCTCTCCGCCGGGCTCACCGGGCTTCCCCGCCCTCCCTCCCCGGTGAGCCCGGCGTCTCCACTGCCTTCGTGCCCCGGTCGGCAACCCGGGCTGGGGCACAATCTGTCCATGCCGACCCCCGCAGCGCGGACGACGAGCGCGACGAACCTGACGTTCCACGACGTCCTCTCCGACGACGGGACCGTGCTGCGCGCGTGGACCAACGACTGCGACGGGCTGGCCGAGGGGCCCACCGTGGTGCTCTGCAACGGCCTCGGGACCAGTGCGCACGCCTGGCCGGCGCTGCTGCGGCCCGACTGCGGCGTGCGGATCGTGTCCTGGAACCACCGGGGCACCGGCGGGTCCCAGCGCCCTGCGGACCCGAGCCACGTCGAGATCGAGCACTTCGTCGAGGACGGGCTCTCGGTCATGGACCACTTCGGCATCGACCGGGCCGTGCTGATGGGCTGGTCGATGGGCGTCAACACGATGTTCGAGATGGCGGTGCGGCACCCCGAGCGCGTGCGCGGCCTCTTCGCCGTCGCGGGGGTGCCCGGCGACACCTTCGCCACCATGCTCGGGCCGCTGCGCCTGCCGCGCCCGCTTGTCCGGCTGCTGAGCGTCAGCCTCACCCGCGCGCTGCTGCTCGGCAGCTTCGCCCTGACGCCGGTGGCGTCGCGGCTGCCGATCGGACCGCGCGCCATCGCCGCGCTGAGCCACACCGGCTTCATGCTCCCGGTGGCCGACGCCGAGCTCGCCGCGACGGCCGTGCGCGAGTTCCTCACGACCCCGATCGGCTGGTACATGCGGCTGGCCCTCAGCACCTCGCGGCACTCCCGCGTCTCCCTCAGCCAGGTGAGCGTGCCGTGCGCCTTCGTCGCCGGCCGGTACGACGTGCTGGCCGGCGCCCGGGACATGGCGACGGCCGCCGAGCGGCTCGACGACGCGACGTTCGACGAGATCCGCGGCACGCACTTCATCCAGATGGAGCAGCCCGAGCAGGTGCACGGGCTGCTGCTCGACTTCCTCGCGAAGGTGGGCTGACGTGCGGCTGCTGACGGCGACCATCGCCGCGGGCGCGCTCCTGCTCGCCGGCTGCGGGCAGGACGACGACGAGCGCGAGACGACCGGCAACGCCACCGAGTCGGCCGAGGCGACACCCTCGGCCACCCCGTCCACGCCCGCCTCCCCGGCTCCCACGCCGGCCGAGCCCGCAGGCCCGCCCGAGGTGGTCGAGGAGATCGCCACCGGTCTCGAGGCGCCGTGGGGGCTGGCGTTCCTCCCGAACGGCGACGCGCTCGTCACCGAGCGCGACACGCGCCGGCTGCTGCGGATCAGCGGGCCCGACCACGCCGTCACGGAGATCGCCACCATCGACTCGGCCGCGCCGGAGGGCGAGGCCGGGCTGCTGGGCGTCGCCGTGTCCCCGACGTTCGCCGAGGACTCGCTGGTCTACCTCTACGTCACGACCGCGGAGGACAACCGGGTCGTGCGGGCTCCCCTCAGCGGCGACCGCCTCGGCGACCAGGAGCCTATGCTCACCGGCATCCCCAACGGCTTCATCCACGACGGCGGGCGCCTGCAGTTCGGACCGGACGGCTACCTGTACGTCTCCACCGGCGAGATCGGCGAGGGGCCGCTGGCCCAGGAGCGCGACGGGCTCGCCGGCAAGGTCCTGCGGATCACCCCGGACGGCCAGCCCGCGCCCGGGAACCCGTTCGACACCCCCGTCTGGTCCTGGGGCCACCGCAACGTCCAGGGCCTGGCCTTCGACGACGCCGGGACGCTGTGGGCCTCGGAGTTCGGGCAGGACGAGTTCGACGAGCTCAACCGCATCGACGCCGGCGCCAACTACGGCTGGCCCGAGGTCGAGGGCGAGGGGGGCGCGGACCAGGGCTTCACCGACCCGCAGCAGGTCTGGAACCCCGACGACTCCTCCCCCTCCGGGCTGGCCTACCTCGACGGCCACCTCTGGATGGCCGCGCTCAAGGGCGAGCGGCTGTGGCGCGTGCGCGTCGACGGGCGCCGCGCGGTCGAGCCCGAGGGCTTCTTCATCGGCGAGTACGGCCGGGTGCGCACGGTCGCGGCCGCGCCCGACGGCGGGCTCTGGGTGATGACCAGCAACCGCGACGGCCGCGGCTCCCCCGGCGAGGACGACGACAAGATCCTGCTCGTCCAGCCCTGACCCGGACCCTGACCCGCGTCAGCCCTTGGTCGACGCCCGGGTGACGACGCGCCAGTCGTCCCCGTGGTCGGCGACCTGTCCTCCGAGGGCGGCGGCGGCGCAGGACGCCCCCTGGGCCCGCATGTCCTGGGCGACGGTGGTGAGGCCGCGCTGCTGCGCGAGGTGGGAGTCGTCCCATCCGCTGACGCGCAGCGACGGCGAGGTGGCGCGGATGGCGCCCACCGCCAGCCGGTCGCTCATCGCGGCCACCCCGTCGAGGCTCGGGTCCTGGGCCAGCAGCTGCGACGTGACGGCCTCGGCGTCGGCCTCGTCGTTGCCGCTGCACACGCCCACCGGTACGGCGGACCAGTCCAGACCGAGGTCGCGCGCGGCGTCGCGGTAGCCGGCGAGCCGGTCGCGGGTGACCGGGTAGGGGACCGCGTCCGGGTCGAGGCCGCGCGCCACGAACGTCTCGCGGAGCCGGTCGACGGGCATGCTCAGCACGGCCGGGTGACGCACGCCCGACCAGACCTCGGTGGCGACGGCGCGCGCCGCCGCCCGGTTGTCGATGCTGACCAGGGACGTGCCCTCACGCTCGGGCCCGCCGTGGACGACCACCGGACGACGGGTGCTCACGGCGGCCTCGAGGACCGGGTCGTCGGCCGTGGTCGTCCAGGCGACGTAGGCGTCGACGGCCGCGGAGACGACGCGGGTCGGGTCCTCCTCCCCCGTGCCCGTCGGCACGATGAGCAGGCCGTAGCCGCGCTCGGCGCAGACCTCGGCCACGCCGGCCAGGAAGGCGACGGCCTGGGCGTCGTCGAAGGCGTAGGTGAGGTGCTCGCCCAGCACGACCCCGAGGGTGCGGGTGGCGCCGTAGCGCAGCGAGCGGGCGCTGGGGTCGGGACCCGCGTAGCCGAGCGCGGTGGCCGCATCGAGCACCCTCGCCCGGCTCTCGCGAGAGACGCGCTCGGGTCGGTTGTAGGTGTAGGAGACCGTCATCGGCGACACCCCCGCGGCGCGGGCGACCTCGGTCATGGTGACCCGGCGGGGTGAGGCGGGGGTTTGCATGGCTCGATCCTAGATGTGTAGCGTTACACAGTGCCCACTCCCACCGCGTCGACCTCGCCCCGAGCCCCTGCCGCCACCTTCGTGCGCGGCGGCCCCACCGTGCTGTCGTACGCCGCCCTGCTCTGCTTCGCCTTCTGGGTCTACGGCTACGGCCCGGCACTCTCGCTCCTGCGCGACGAGCTGCACTTCTCCTACACGATGCTGGGCGTCTACACCGCTGCCTGGTCCGCGGGCACCGTCGTGACGGGGCTGCTCTTCCCCACGATCGCCCGCAGGCTCCCCCGGGCCACCCTCCTGTGGGGCTCGGCGCTGCTGGCCGTGGCCGGCCTGGTGCTCTTCGTGCTCGGCCGGGGCGTCGCCACGACCCTGGCCGGCGGCGCCGTGCTCGGCGTCGGCGGCACGATGCTGCTCACCGCGATCCAGTCACTGCTCTCCGACACCCACGGCGAGCAGCGCGACCGCGCCCTCGTGGAGGCCAACATCGGCGCCGCCCTGTGCGCCGTCGCCGCGCCTCTCGCGCTCGGCGCCATGGCGGGGGGGCCGGCCGGCTGGCGTACGGCGTTCGCCCTCCCGGCCCTTGCGCTCCTCGCCCTGTTCGTCCGCTTCCGGCGGCTGCCGCTCCCGCCGGCCTCACGCGTCGAGTCCGGTCGGCCCGGACCCCTGCCGGCGGCCTGCTGGCTCTACGCCGGACTGGCGGCGGCCAGCATGGCGGTGGAGTTCTGCCTGGCCTACTTCGGCACCGAGGAGCTCAAGGACACCGGCCTCACCACGAGCGCCGCCGTGCTCGCGATGAGCAGCCACTACGTCGGCCTGCTCGTCGGCCGGGTCGCCGGCTCGGTCGCGACGCGCCGCCCCGGTCGCACGACCCGCCTGCTGTGGGCGTCGTTGGCAGCCACCGCCGTCGGCTTCGGCCTGTTCTGGCTCGCACCGGCGATCTGGGTGGCGGTGGTCGGGCTCTTCGTCGCCGGACTGGGGATCGCCAACCTCTACCCGCTCGCGGTGGCCCTCAGCCTCGCCGCCGCGCCCGGCCGCGAGGACCAGGCCAACTCCCGCTCCCAGCTGCTCGGCGGGATCCTGGTCGTCACGGCGCCGTACCTCCTGGGCAGGCTCGCCGACAGCGTCGGCCTCACCTGGGCGTTCACCATCGAGCCGGTGCTGATCGCGCTCTGCGTGCTGCTGCTCGTCGCCGGACGGCGGGCCGAGCGCAGCACTGCGTCTCAGGCCGAGGGCGCCTGACCGCGGAAGCCGGCCATGATCGTGTCCAGCCCGAAGTCCAGCCACTGGTCGGAGGCGACGCAGTCGGTGAGCGTGGCGGCCGATTCGATGATGTGCGGGTAGCGCTTGGGTGAGAGCGCCTGGAGGGCCGCCCACTTCCGGCGGACCTGCTGCTCGCGCTCCTCCTCGCTCGCGCCGATGCTCAGGCCCGGCATGTCGGCCACGATGCTCGTCATCGTCAGCAGGGCGTACGTCGCCAGCTGGGAGGTGCGCTCGGCCGAGAAGCCGCCCTCCCGCAGCAGCGCGAGCACCCGCTCGGCCACGTCGCGGCCGGGGTCACTGATGAGCATCCGGGTCTTGACCAGCGAGGCGACCGCCGGATGGGCGGCGAGCCCCTCCAGCAGCGCCGCCAGCTCGGCGCGCAGCCGCTCGTCCCACGGCGCCGACCCGTCGTGCGCCGGCGCGCGCACGTCGGCCATCAGCGCCTCGACGACGCCGTCGAGCAGCGCGTCCTTGTCCTTGAAGTGCCAGTAGAGCGCCATCGGCGTGACCCCGAGGGTCGTGGCCAGCCGGCGCACCGTCAGCGCCTCGATGCCCTCGGTGTCGGCCAGCTCCATGGCCGCCCGGGCCACGGCCTCGCGGCTCAGGCGCTCCTTGGTGGACCCGGTCGAGGGGCCCGCGGATCCGGTCTTGGTCGCCATGCTTGACAACTATACACCGTACATGTTCCGCTGTTCACTGTAGATGTACGGCGTACAGGTACGCCGTCCAGTGAATCGCTATCGGAAGGTCATGCTCATGCGGAAGAGTCCTTGGGGGACGTTGGCGGTGCTGGCGCTCGCCCAGTTCATGGTGGTGCTGGACGTGACGATCGTGAACGTCGCGCTGCCCGAGATGCAGGTGGACCTCGGCTTCAGCCAGGACAACCTGCAGTGGGTGATCAGCGCCTACACCCTGGCCTTCGGCGGCTTCCTGCTCCTGGGCGGGCGCCTCGCCGACGTGCTGGGGCGGCGCCGGGTGTTCCTGGTCGGGCTGTCGCTGTTCACGGTCGCCTCCCTGGTCGGTGGGCTGGCGACGTCCCAGTGGTTCCTGATCGCGGCCCGCGGGGTCCAGGGCCTCGGTGGGGCGCTGCTGTCGGCCGCGGCGCTGTCCATCCTCACCGTCACCTACGCCGCCGGGCGCGAGCGCAACATCGCCATGGGCATCTGGGGCGGTCTGGCCGGGCTCGGCGGCACGCTCGGCGTGGTGGCGGGCGGGATCCTGGTCGACGCGGTGGGCTGGGAATGGGTCTTCTTCGTCAACGTGCCGATCGGCCTGGCGCTGCTGGCGCTCACCACCTCGACCGTCGCCGACAGCCGCGTCGTCAGCGACGGACCGCGGGCCTTCGACCTGACGGGCGCCGTGCTCGGCACGGGCGCCGTGCTGGCGATCATCTTCGGCGTCATCCGCTCCGAGCCGCTCGGCTGGGGCTCGGCCGAGGTGATCGGCTCCCTCGTCGCCGGCGTGTCGCTGCTGGCGCTGTTCCTGGTGGTCGAGGCCCGCTCGGCGGCCCCGCTCGTGCCGCTGCGACTCTTCCGCTCGCGCAGCCTGAGCGGCTCGACGCTCGTGCTCGCGCTCAACGGCGGCGCGTTCCTGGCGATGTTCTTCCTCAGCGCGATCTTCCTCCAGCAGGGCAAGGGGCTGTCCGCCCTGGAGACCGGCCTGCAGTTCCTGCCGATGGGCGTCGCCGCGATCGCCGGCGCGATGGTGGCCACGCAGCTGCTCCCCCGCTTCGGCACCCGTCCGGTGCAGGTCGTCTCGGCGCTCGTCGGCCTCGCCGGGCTGCTGCTGCTCACCCGCGCCACCGCGGACGGCTCCTACGTGACCGAGCTGCTCCCGGGCTTCGTCCTCTACGGCGTCGGCATCATGGGCGTCGGCGTGCCAGCGCAGATCAGCGCACTCTCGGAGATCGCCCACGAGGACGCCGGCGCCGCCTCCGGCATCATCAACACCGGCTACCAGGTGGGCGGCGCGCTCGGGCTCGCCGTCGTCTCCAGCCTGGCGACCTCCGCCGTGACGTCCTCGCTCACGAGCGGCGCCGCTCCGCAGGCGGCCCTGGTCGACGGCTTCCAGCGAGGACTGCTCGCGACGGCGGTGCTGGGCCTGGCGATCCTCGTGCTGGCCGCCGTGTCGCGGCAGCTGCTGCCGACGCCCGAGGAGCTGGCCGACCTCGCGGTCGCCGCCTGAGCCCCGCGTCAGCCGGCGCCGGGGTCCGCGAGCTCGTCACGCCAGGAGTGGGTCGGGTCGAAGCCGACGAGGTCGCGCGCCTTGTCGATGGCGTAGAACGTCTCGTCCCGGCCCATCTCCCGGCGCACCTCGACCCCGGCGTAGAAGCGCTCCCGGATCTCCTGGGTGGTCGCCGCCACCGACATGTCGGCGTTGGCGACGTTGAAGACCTCGTAGCCCAGGCCGTCGGTCTCCAGGCAGCGCTGCACCATCTGGCCCAGGTCGCGGGTGTCGATGTAGGCGAACAGGTTCCGGCGGCGCGGCGACGGGTCCTCGAGGAAGCGCGGGAACAGCTCGGCGTACTCGTGGGGCTCGATGACGTTGTTGATCCGCAGCCCGTAGACGTCGGCGCCCGTGCGGGCCTGGAACGAGCGGGCCGTCTCCTCACCGGCCACCTTCGACATCGCGTAGGCGTCCTCGGGGACCGTCGGGTGCTCCTCGTCGACCGGGACGTAGAGCGGGCGGTGCTCCCCCTGCGCGAAGCACACGCCGTAGGTGGTCTCGGAGGAGGCGAACACGACCTTGCGCACGCCCAGCCGGGTGGCGGCCTCCAGCACGTGGAAGGTGCTCAGGACGTTGGTGGCGTACGTCGCCGCGTCCGAGGTCAGGGCGATGCGCGGCACGGCGGCGAAGTGGACCACGGCGTCGTAGCGAGGCGCCTCCGGCAGCTCCAGCTCGTCGAGCGTCGCGAGGCCGGCGAGCGCCGAGTAGACCTCGCCGGCGTCGGTGAGGTCGACGCGGAGGTCGGCGACGTCCGGGTGCCCCAGGGGCACGAGGTCGGCGTTGGTGACGTGGTGGCCGAGGTCGGCGAGGTAAGGCGCGACGTGTCGGCCGGCCTTCCCGCTGCCGCCGGTGAAGAAGATGCGCATCGCGCCCCGTACCCGCCGGCGCCCCGGGCTACTCGGCCGTGACGGTCGCCCGCTTGGCGGCCCGGCGCAGGGTCGTGAGGATCGCCGGGCCGAGCACCACGATCGCCACGACGTTGGTGATGGCGCGGCCGGTGTCGAAGCTGCCGGTGGACGTGATCAGCGTGTACTTCAGGAACGTCGCCAGGTTGTCGGCGAGCGGGGCGCCCGGCACGTAGGACAGCGAGCCCTCGTGGCCGGGCACCTGCACGCCCAGGAGGAAGGGCCACCCCGAGAGGTTCATCAGCAGCCCGAAGACGTACGCCGCCAGCACGCCGTAGACCGCGAGCATCGCGATCTCCGCGCGACCGGTCACCCGTCGCGGCAGGAGCCCGGCGCCCATGCCGATCCAGGCCGACACGATCATCTGGAACGGCAGCCACGGCCCGACCCCCGCGGTCATCAGGGCCGAGGCGAACAGCGACGTGCAGCCGAGCACGAACCCGAAGCCCGCGCCGAAGACCCGCCCCCCGAGGATCAGCAGGAAGAACACGAGCTCGACGCCGGCCGTGCCCGCCGAGACGGTGCGCAGGATGGCGTTGACGGCGCTGAGCACGCCCAGGACCGCCAGCACGCGCGCATCCATGCCGCCCTCGCTCAGCTCGGCGAGGACCACCGCCACGACGATCGGCAGCAGGGCCAGGAAGAGGAACGGCGGGTCGACGCGGGTGTCCTCGGAGACCCGCAGCAGCAGGGGCCAGCAGAGCATCATCAGGCCGGCGACGGACGCGACCCCCAGGACCGCGGCGGAGCGCAGCGAGACCGGGACGGCGGGCGCGCTCACGGCGTCCCCAGGGCGGCGACGACCTCGTCGACCCGCAGCCAGGGCGCGCCGAGCACCTTGGTGACCTGCGGGGCGAAGGCCGGGGACTCGGCGACCACCCGGCGCGCGGGACCGGCCGAGACCACCTCGCCCTCGGCCATGACGACCACGTCGTCGGCGGCCAGGGCGGTGAACTCCACGTCGTGGGTGGCCACCAGCACCGCGTGACCGTCGTCCGCGAGGCCGCGCAGCATCGTCGCCAGCGAGCCCTTCGCGGCGTAGTCGAGCCCGCGCGTCGGCTCGTCGAGCAGCACGACGTGCGGGCGGGCGACGAGCACCAGCGCCAGGGCCAGGGCCAGTCGCTGCCCCTCGGAGAGGTCACGCGGGTGAGCGTCGCCGGGGATGCCGGGCACCAGGCGGTCGAGGATCTCGCGGGTGCCCTCGCCGCCGGCGGCGCACTCCTCGTCGACGGTCTCCAGGTAGAGCAGGTCCGCCGAGGTCTGCGGGAGCAGCCCGACGACGGCGCGGCGCTCGGCCGGCTCCAGCCGGGCGGGGTCGGCGCCACCGACGACGACCGACCCGTGCTGGCGCCGTCCGCTCCCCTGCAGCGCCCACAGCAGCGAGGACTTGCCCGAGCCGTTGCGTCCCATCAGGGACGTGACCCGCCCCGTCCCGAGCGTGAGGTCGAGCTCGCGCACGGCCACCGTGCGGCCGTGGCTCACCGTCACGCCGCGCGCCGTCAGCAGCGGCGCCGACGAGTCGGCCGGGTCCGCCGCGGGCGGGGCCAGGTCGAGGCCGCGCGCGGCGCGCCGCGCCTCCCGCACGGTC
>NZ_JACJGM010000063.1 GCF_015024225.1 Nocardioides lijunqiniae | reverse complement strand
TCAAGCTCTTTACTGGGGTGGTTTCGAGACGGGACTTCGCCCCTCCTCAACCACCGGGCCGGCGGCCCCCGTTGGTTGAGGAGGTTGCGCTAGCAACCGTCTCGAACCCAACTCCGCACCCGGACGCCCTGCCTTCGCTGCGGGGGTCTCGACGGGCGCTCCTCGCTGGGGCTCGTCGCTGCTCGACCACCGGTGTGTGGGTTCGAGGCTCGCTTCGCTCGCACCTCAACCACCGCGGGCTGGCCCCCGTTGGTTGAGGAGGTTGCGCAGCAACCGTCTCGAAACCGAGCCGCCGTAGAGGGCGGCGCTTCTCAAGGTCGGAGGTCGGTGCGGGCGAGGAGGGCGAGGGTGGTGTCGTCGCCGCCGATGCGGGCGGGCTCCTCGAGCCAGGCGGGGAGGCGCTCGGCGATCCAGGGGAGGCCGTGGTCGCGGGTGAGGTCGACGAGCTGGGCGCCGGTCTCCTGCCACCAGCCGTCGGCGTCGACGCGGGCGGCGCTGAAGCCGTCGGTGCAGACGTAGCCCAGGACGACGTCCTCGGCGCGGGTGTCGACGACGGCGACGCGGAGCGACTCGAGGGGGTCGGCCTGGCAGAGCGAGGTGGTGCGGTGGCCGTCGAGGTCGGGGTCCTCCGGCAGTGGTCGTACGGCGCGCCCGTCCGCACCCACGACGACCGCGTCGCCGTCCCCGATCTGCAGCACCCCGAGCAGGTCGCCCGTGGCGACCATCGCGATGACCGTCGTGCCGTAGGGGAGGAGCGCGCCCCGCGCCGCGACGTCGGGCTCCACCGGGTGGTCGCGCAGGTGCTCGAGCACCGCGGCGGTCCAGCGCTCCACGAGGGCGGCGCCGACGTCGGCCAAGATCTCCTCACCGCGTACGGCGCTCAGGTGCGGCGCCGCGTCGGCCAGGAGGTCCGCGACGATCCGCACCGCGAGCCCCGCGCCGACGTCGGAGCGGAAGTGGACGTGGTGGCCGTGCCCGTCGGCGACCGCGACCACGGCGACCCCGTCGTCGACGCGCACCTCGTGGGCGTCCTGGAGCGGCAGGTCCTCCCGCACGTGGACCGAGCCGATCTGCGTGCCGGACAGGGCGGTCCAGCCGCCGCTCATCCCTGGGTGCTCCAGATCGGGTCGCCCCCGGTGGTCTCCGGCGGGTTGACGGGCACGCCGCCGGCGCCGAGCACGGGCCGGGAGGCGCCGCGGCTGGCGGCCTTGGAGGCCCAGACGATGTACTCGACGAGCTGCTGAGGGTTGTCGGCGCGCAGCAGCGGCACGTCCTCGTCGCCGATGAAGCGGCGCAGGGCGTGCATGTCGGCGTCGCGGCCGACGCCGAGGCCGAGCCGGACGGCGGCCGCGCCCCAGCGCTCGTCGAGCAGCTCCTGCAGCCCGTCGACGAAGCTGGTGCCGGTGCTGTCGGTGGGACGCCCGTCGGAGACCAGGATGATCGCAGGGGGATAGCCACTGGCGCCGGTGTCCATCTCGCGCAGGCTCTTCGCGAGCACCGACAGGGCGCTGCCGAGCTCGGTGAAGCCCTTCGGGGTCGCCGGCAGCCGCTCCCAGTGGAACTGCTCGATGGGCGTCGGCTCCTCGACCACCCAGGTCGTCTCGGTGGCGAACGCCAGCACCCGCACGAGCAGCTCGGCGTGCGGGTTGGCGCGGGCCTCGTCGCGCAGGTGCGGGACCACCTCGGCCATGGCGTTGTTGAGCGCCTGGATGCGGCCGCCCCGGAGCATCGAGCCCGAGACGTCGAGCACGAAGATGAAGTGCAGCGGCTTGCGCTGGAGGGCGCCGCCCAGGCGATCCGTCATGTCCACCCCGCTCCGCGGTCTCGGCCGAGGCGACGATATACCCTCAGCAGCCATGAGCCTGCCTGACGGGACCGAGGTGGACCTCGGCCCACTCGGTCGCGCCCGGGTCGTGCGGCTGCTCGGCCAGGGCGGGCAGGGCTTCGTGCACGAGGTGCGCCTTCCGCACGGGGAGGCGCTGGCGCTGAAGTGGTACCGGCCAGAGTCGGCGTCGGCCGAGCAGTTCCACGAGATGCAGCGCCTGGTCGAGCTGGGCTCGCCGCACCAGCGGTTCCTGTGGCCGATCAGCATGGCCCGCGTCGCGGGCGAGCCGTCGTTCGGGTACGTGATGCGGCTGCGCGACCGCCGCTACCTCGAGCTGAGCTTCCTGCTCGCCAACACCGACCGCGACGGCACCCCGCTGGCGGTGTCCTTCGACGCGATCATCAGCATCTGCCGCCAGCTGGCCTCGAGCTTCCTGCGGTTGCACGCGCGGGGTCTGTGCTACCGCGACATCTCCTTCGGCAACGTCTTCTTCGACCCTGCCACCGGTGACGTGCTGATCTGCGACAACGACAACGTCGGGGTCGACGACGGCACCAGCCGGGTCCTCGGGACGCCGTTCTTCATGGCGCCCGAAGTGGTGCGGGACCTGACGTTCCAGACGCTGCCCAGCACCGACACCGACCGGCACTCGCTGGCCGTGCTGCTCTTCTACGCGCTCTTCCTGGGCCACCCCTTCGAGGGCGACCGGACCGACGACGGGCTTCGCGACGCGGCCTGGCTGCTCGAGCACTTCGGCACCGACCCGGTCTTCTGCCTGCACCCCGACCGCGACGACAACCGTCCCTCGCAGGTGGTGCAGGACTACTGGGCGATCTACCCGCGCTTCCTGCAGGACCTCTTCGTCCAGGCGTTCGTGGCCGGCGTCGACCGCCCCGGGCAGCGGGTGACCGAGGGGCAGTGGATGAAGGCGATGGACCGGCTGCGCGACGGGATGGTCCGCTGCCGCTGCGGCACCACCGGCTTCTGGGACCCCGCCGAGCCCCGCCGCACCTGCCGCGCCTGCGGACGGTCGCTGCACCCCGACCTCGTCCTCCAGGTGGGGCGTCGCACCCTGGCGGTCAGCGCCCTCGCCACGCTGCGCAGCGACCATCTCTCGCCCGGCGCGGACGAGTCGGTCGTGGTCGGGCGCGTGCGCCCCCACCCCCAGGTCGAGGGGCGCTGGGGACTCCAGAACCTGTCGGGCCGCGCCTGGGAGGCGACGTACGCCGCCGGGCAGCGCGTGCGGCTGGAGCCGGACCGCACGATGGAGCTCGTCGACGGCGTCCGCGTGGGCGTCGGCAGCTCCGTGGTCACGGCCGCTCGCACGCAGGCGGCCTGAGGTGCAGCGACTCCGCGTGGAGGTCGGCACGCGCACGATCGAGGTGGACGAGCCCCGCGTGCTGCGCGTGGGACGCGCGCTCGACTCGGACGTCCTGCTGACCGGCGACGGGGTCTCGCGCGTCCACGCGGAGGTGCGCCCGGACGCCGACGGCTGGCTCCTGGTCGACGTGCGCAGCGCCCACGGCACCTTCGTCGACGGGGAGCGCGTCACCGAGCTGCGGCTCACGGGCCCGGTCACGGTGCGGTGCGGCCCGGCCGACACCGGCAGCTCGTTCACGCTCACCCCGTCCCCGGAGCCCGAGGGCGACGACGAGGACGAGGACGACGCCGCGGACCTCGACCACACGGTGGTGCTGGCCGCCCAGCGCCCCGGACCGGAGCGCGACGAGCAGCGCAGCGGCCCGGACCTGATGGTCGTCGCGGAGGGTCGCGAGCACCGCTTCGCCCATCCGGCCACCGTCACCATCGGCCGGCTCCCCGAGAGCTCGGTGGTGCTCACCGACCGGGTCGCCTCGCGCGTGCACGGGCGGCTCGACGCCGTGCCCGGCGGCTGGACCTACACCAACGACTCCCGGGAGGGCACCTTCCTCGACGGTCGTCGCATCGACCGCCACCCGGTGCGCGAGCGGGTCGCGCTGCGGCTGGGCCACCCCGTCGCCGGACCCGAGGTGACCGTCGTGCCGCTGCTCTCGGCGCACGAGGAGGAGCGCCGCATCGCCCGCGCCCGCTGGTCGCGGCGGCTCAAGGCGGGTGCCGCGGCGCTGGTCGCCGTCGTCGTGGTGGCCGCCGGAGTCGCGGTCGCGGTCGTGGCGACCGACGACGGCGGGTCGGGGGGCGGCGGCGCCACGCCCACGGCCGAGTCCGACGTGCTCACCGGCGCGGAGCTCGACCGGGCCAAGGTGGCGACGGTCCTGATCTCGGCGGAGTCCGAGAGCGAGGACGGCGGCACGGTGACGTGGTCCGGCTCCGGCACCATCATCGGCTCCGAGGGCCTCATCCTCACCAACGCCCACGTCGCCGAGCCCGAGGCCGAGGGTCTCGACCGGCAGTACGGCCCGACGCAGGACACCAACCCCGACTACCTCCGCGTGGCGCTCGTCGAGGACGCTGCCGACTCGGCCGCGGCACCGACGTACCGCGCCCGCGTCGTGGTCAGCGACGGCTTCCTCGACGCCTCCGTCATCAAGATCTACGCCACCATCGACGGCGGCGAGCTCGACCGGCCCCTGGACCTGCCGACGCTGCCCGTGGGCGACTCCGACGAGCTGCGCACCGGCGACGACGTGACGGTGCTGGGCTTCCCGAGCATCTCGGGCTCCTCGGGCGTCTCGGTGACCCGCGGCGTGATCTCGACCTTCGTCGACGACCCGGCCCTGGGCCGGCGCTCGGAGATCGACACCGACGCCCGGATCGCGCCCGGCAACTCCGGCGGGGCGGCCATCGACAACGACGCCGAGATCGTCGGCATCCCCTCGGCGACGTTCTCCCAGGCCGGCTCGAACGTCGTGTCGGGGCGGGTGCGCTCGATCAACGCCGTCAAGCCGCTGATCCGCGAGGCCCGCCGCTGACCACCGGCGTCAGCCGACCAGCATCGACCCGGCGGCGGTGACGCCGGCGACGACGACCAGCACGCGGAACAGCGATGGCGGCAGCCGCCGCCCGACGCGCGCGCCGACGTAGCCCCCGACCACGGAGCCCGACGCGAGCAGGGCCACCGCACGCCAGTCGACGTCGGCCACGGCGATGAAGATCAGGGCGGCGAGCACGTTGCCGCACAGGATCGCCAGCGTCTTGAGGCCGTTGACGATGCGCAGCTCGAGGTCGAGCCCGAACCCGAGGACGGCGACCATCATCACGCCGGACCCGGCGCCGAAGTAGCCGCCGTAGACGCCCACCAGCGTCGAGAACGCGGTCGTGAGCGGCGACATGCGGGTGCGCTGCGCCGGAGCCTCGCCCGGTGGGTGTCGGCGGCGCAGGAGCGCGCTGATGCGGGGCTGGGCCCCGACCAGGAGGCAGGTGAAGAGGATCA
This sequence comes from Nocardioides lijunqiniae, assembly GCF_015024225.1. Taxonomy (GTDB): domain Bacteria; phylum Actinomycetota; class Actinomycetes; order Propionibacteriales; family Nocardioidaceae; genus Nocardioides; species Nocardioides lijunqiniae. The sequence goes on along the minus strand of NZ_JACJGM010000063.1, from coordinate 5,999 downwards.
GCCAGGGCACCACGGCCTCGAAGACGCCGGCGGGAAGACCGAGCAGCAGCACCGCGCCGAGGACCGACCCGACGGTGCAGGTCGCGATCACGGTGGCCGTCACCCGCGGATGCTCGCGCAGCTCGCGCCGGTAGCCGAACGAGCCGCTGGCTCCGGCCGGCACCATGCCGATGGTGTTGCTGACGTTGGCGACCACGGGTGGCAGCCCGACCGCGACCAGCACGGGGAAGCTCAGCAGCGAGGCCACCCCGACCGTGGAGGTGAGGACGCCCGCCCCGAACCCGGCGGCCACGACCGCCAGCTGCTCGAGCCCGCTCACTGCAGGGGGCGCAGGAGCGCGACGTCGCTGACCATCGCGACGTGCGCGTGCATCGCGTCCGCCGCGGCGGCCGGGTCGCCGGCGCGGATCGCGTCGGCGATGGCCCGGTGCCCGGCGAGCGAGTCACGCGGGCGGCCGGGCTGGCTCAGGGACTCGATGCGGGTCTCCTTGATCAGGTCGCCGATCTCGTCCATCAGTCGGGCCAGCAGCAGCGAGTGAGCGGCCGCCGTGACCGCGCCGTGGAAGCGCTCGTCGCCCTCGACCCCGCGCCCGCCGGCCCGGATGTCGGTCTCCATGGCGTCGAGGGCGTCGTCGATCCGCGCCAGGTCCTCCTCGCTGCGGCGCACCGCCGCGAGCGCGGCGATCTTGGTCTCGAGGGCGTCGCGGGTCTCGATGATCTCGGGGAGCCGGTCGGCGTGCGAGCGGATCGCCTCGACGATCCGGGTCGACCCGGGGGAGTCGCGCAGGATCGTCCCGTCCCCGTGGCGCACGGCCACGACGCCGATCACCTCGAGCGCGACCAGCGCCTGGCTGAGTGTGGCGCGGCTGACCCCGAGCCGGGTCGCGAGCTCGCGCTCGGGCGGCAGCCGGTCGCCGGCGCGCAGGTCGTTGTCGGCGATCCAGGCAGTGATCTGCTCCGCGACCTGCTCGTAGAGCCGGGTCCGCATCAACCGCTGCGGGAAGACGGGATCGGAGGGTCCTGGAGAAGCGGTGGACATGACCGGATCCTATTGACATCCGGCCCATTGACCTATTGGCTAGGCCACTGAGCCAGCGTGTGAGCCCGGTCACCCACGACCACGACGCCGGCAGCAGGAGGAGACTCATGGGTCCGGAATGGGTAGCGATCATCGCCCTCGTGGCGCTGTTCGTGATCGGCACGGTGCTGCCGATCAACATGGGAGCACTCGCGTACGTCGCGGCCTGGCTGGTCGGCATGTACTCGCTCGACCTCGACGAGAAGGAGATCCTGGCGGGGGTGAGCGGTGACCTGATCCTCACCCTGATCGGCGTCACCTACCTGTTCGCCATCGCCCGCAACAACGGCACCGTCGACCTCATCGTGAGAACCGCGGTGCGCGGCGTCGGCGGCCGCGTGGCGCTGATCCCGTGGGTGATGTTCGGCGTCACGGCGCTGCTCACCTCCATCGGCGCGGCCAGCCCGGCCGCCTGCGCCATCATCGGCCCGATCGCGCTCGGCTTCGCCGGCCGCTACAAGATCAACCCGCTGATGATGGGCATGTTCGTGGTCCACGGCGCCCAGGGCGGCGGGTTCTCCCCGATCAGCATCTACGGGACGATCACCAACTCAGTGATGGAGGACGCCGGCCTGCCCACGAGCGAGGTCACCGTCTTCCTCGCCAGCCTCGTCGTCAACACGATCATGGCCGCGATCCTCTTCGTCCTGCTCGGCGGCCGCGAGCTGATGTCGCGCCGGATCGACCCCGACGACCCCGACACCCTCGACGAGGACCTGCACCGCGGCGGCGCGCTCGTCCCCGCCCGCGGCATGGGCACCAGCGCCCCCACCGGCACCCAGGCGCTCGGCGTGCGCCGCGACCAGATCCTCACGCTGACGGCGTTCGTCGGTGTCGCCGTGATCGCGCTGGCCTTCGACAAGAACATCGGCTTCGTCGCCATCACCGCCGCCGTCATCCTCGCGATGCTCTCGCCCAACGAGCACAAGGACGCGGTCAAGCAGATCGCCTGGCCCACCGTCCTGCTGGTCGCCGGTGTGAGCACCTACGCCGCCATCCTCACCGCCGCCGGCTCCCCGGAGTACGTCGGCAAGTGGGCCGCCGGCTTCAGCGTGGTCGCCCTCGGCGCGCTGGTCCTGTGCTACGTCGGCGGCGTGGTCTCGGCCTTCGCGTCGTCGACCGCCCTGCTGCCGATCATCATCCCGATCGCGGTGCCGCTGATCGCCGAGGGCGGCATCTCCGCGGCGATGTTCGTCGCCGCGCTCGCCGTCTCGTCCACCATCGTGGACGTCAGCCCGTTCTCGACCAACGGTGCCCTGATGCTGGCCAACAGGCCGGACACCATCGAGGAGCCGGTGTTCTACAAGCAGATCCTGACCTACAGCGTGATCGTGGTGATCGTCGGACCGCTCCTGGTCTGGGCCGCGCTCGTGCTCCCGAGCTGGTGAACGAGAGGCTGACCGCGCCATGACCGGACCACTGGACGACGTCCTCGTCGTCGACCTGACCCGCGCCCTCGCCGGGCCTCACGCCACGATGATGATGGGCGACCTGGGCGCCCGCGTGATCAAGGTCGAGGCGCCCGGAAGCGGCGACGACACCCGGGGCTGGGGGCCGCCGTTCGTCGGCGACCCCGACCACCGCGAGTCGACGTACTTCCTCTCGGCCAACCGCAACAAGGAGTCGATCGCCCTCGACCTCAAGGACGACGGCGACCGCGAGCTCCTGCTGCGCCTCGTCGACCGGGCTGACGTGCTGGTCGAGAACTTCCGCACCGGCGTCCTCGAGCGCCTCGGACTCGGCATCGCCGCCCTGCAGGAGCGCAACCCGCGTCTGGTGGTCCTCTCCATCACCGGCTTCGGCCACGACGGTCCGGAGGGCGGCCGCGCCGGCTACGACCAGATCGCGCAGGGCGAGGCCGGGCTGATGTCGCTGACGGGCTCCCGGCCCGACGACCCGCAGCGCGTCGGCGTGCCGATCGCCGACCTGCTGTCGGGGATGTACGGCGCCTACGGCGTGCTCGCCGCCCTCAACGAGCGGCACCGCACCGGCCGGGGCACCGTCGTCCGGACCTCCCTGCTGGCCTCGGTCATCGGCGTGCACGCCTTCCAGGGCACGCGCTGGACCGTCGCCGGCGAGGTCGGCGCGGCCCAGGGCAACCACCACCCCTCCATCGCCCCCTACGGGCTCTTCCACTGCCGCGACGGTGCCGTGCAGATCGCGCTGGGCAGCGAAGGGCTCTGGCGCCGCTTCTGCGAGGGCTTCGGGCTCGACCCGGCGGCCGAGGGGCTGGCCACCAACGAGGAGCGCGTGGCGGTGCGCCAGCGCGTCATCGAGGTCGTCGAGGCCGCCTTCGCCGATTGGGACGCCGAGCCACTGCTCGCGCGGCTGGCCGAGGTGGGCGTGCCGGCCGGCAAGGTCCGGACCCTCGACGAGGTCTATGAGTGGGACCAGACCGCCAGCCAGGGCCTGCTGGTCGACGTCGAGCACCCGACGCTCGGACGGGTCACCCTGCCCGGGCCGCCGCTGAGGTTCTTCGACGCGGCCGGCGAGGAGGTCACGCGGCGCGACCACGTGTCGCCGCCGGTGCTCGACGAGCACGCGGGCTCCATCCGCGCCTGGCTGGAGGAGGACGCGTGAGTCGTCGCCGCTGGGGTGCCCAGGAGCTGCTCGACCTGGTCCTCGACGACGGGTCGTTCGTCTCCTGGGACAGCCCGATCGACATCTCCCACCACGCGGAGCCCTACCGGCGCGAGCTCGAGGCGGCCGCGGAGAAGTCCGGTGCCGACGAGGCCGTCCTCACCGGTCGCGGGTTGGTCAGCGGCCGGCCGGTGGCCGTGGTGGCCAACGAGTTCCGCTTCCTCGGCGGCTCGATCGGCCAAGCCACCGCCCGCCGCATCGCGTCCGCCGTGCGTCGGGCGACGGCGGAGGGGATCCCGGTGCTGGCCACGACCAGCTCGGGCGGCACCCGCATGCAGGAGGGCACCCCGGCGTTCGTGCAGATGGTCGACATCTCCCGCGCGCTGATGGCCCACCGGGCCGCCGGCCTGCCCTACCTCGTGCAGCTGCGGCACCCCACCACGGGCGGCGTCTTCGCGTCGTGGGGGTCGCTGGGCCACGTGACGGTGGCGGAGCCGGGCGCGCTCGTCGGCTTCCTCGGCCCGCGGGTCTACGAGGGCCTGACCGGCGACCCGTTCCCCGAGGGCGTGCAGACCGCCGAGAACCTCGCCGCCAAGGGCATCATCGACGCCGTCGTGTCGCCCGAGCAGCTGCCCGCGCTCGTCGACCTCGCGCTCGCCGTGCTGGTCGACGGGCCGGGGGAGTCCACGCTGCCCCGGCGCGAGGACCACGCGACCGCACGCCGTACGCCGGTCTGGGACTCGATCACGCGCACCCGCGCCGAGGGCCGTGCCGGCGTGCGCGACCTGCTGCGCCACGGCGCCACCGGCACCCTGCGGCTGCAGGGCACCGACGAGGGCGAGTTCGACGACACGGTGCTGCTGGCCCTGACGCGCATCGACGGCCAGCCGTGCGTCCTGGTCGGCCAGGACCGCACCCGCCAGACGCCCGAGCAGGCCATGGGCCCGGGTGCGCTGCGCGAGGCCCGGCGCGCGATGAGCCTGGCCGAGGAGCTCGGCCTGCCGCTGGTGACCATCATCGACACTCCCGGCGCCGAGCTCTCCCAGCGCGCCGAGGAGGGCGCCATCGCCGGTGAGATCGCGCGCTGCATCGGCACTCTCACCTCGATGACCGTGCCGACGCTCTCGGTGCTGCTCGGCCAGGGCACGGGCGGGGGCGCGCTCGCGCTGCTGCCGGCCGGCACCGTCATCGCCGCCGAGCACGCCTGGCTCTCGCCGCTGCCGCCCGAGGGCGCGAGCGTCATCGTCCACGGCGACGCCGGTCACGCCCCCGAGATGGCCGAGGCCCAGCTCGTCGGCGCCGCCGAGCTCCTCGCCGGCGGCACCGTCCAGCGCATCGTCCCCGAGGTCGACGGCGAGTCCGCCCGGGACCTCGCCGTCGCCGTCGCCGCCGAGATCGGAGCCCAGCTACGCCGCATGACCGCCGCCGTCGGGGCTTGAGGCGCGCCCTCGGTCGTTGAGGTGCGAGCGCAGCGACCCTCGAAACCACGCCGCCGCACTCCACCGGTGGTCGAGCAGCGAGGAGCGCCAGCGACGAGCGCCCGTCGAGACCCCCGCATCTCTGAAGGTGGCCTCGGGGCCGGACTGGGGTGCCGCGCGCGTAGCCGGTCGCGTCTCCGCGTCAAGGAGCTTCGCCCGCTTCGCGGCGCCCTTCGGGCGTCCTTGACCCGGAGCCTCTCTCGACCGGCTTGACGGCGCACGGGGCGACACGGCTTCGCCGCGCCGCCCGCGCAATGCGCGGCACCCCCTGCTGAGGCGCATGTGACTGGTGTTGCGGCAACCGACACTCAGCGTCGGCAGTTGGTCACCAGCCCGGGCCAGCTGAGCGTGAAGACCTCCGCCCGGAGCTCGAACTGCCGACATAGGTGACCGATAGGCGGGGCCCGCGCTGTTTGCGGGCGGCGCGGCGAAGCCGCCGCCGCCCGTGCGCCGTCCCAGCAGCCCGGGAGAGGCTCGGAGTCAAGGACGGCCGCAGGCCGCCGCGAAGCGGGCGAAGCTCCTTGACGCCGAGACCCGGGCTGCTACGCGGGCGGGCCAACACCAGCCCCGCACACAGCAGGTGGTTTCGAGGCTCGCTGCGCTCGCACCTCAACCACCGTGGGTCGCCGCTGGGCGGTCGGCTCACAGGGTCTCGACGGGCGCTCGTCGCTGGCGCTCCTCGCTGCTCGACCACCGGTGGGGGTGGTTTCGAGGCTCGCTGGCGCTCGCACCTCAACCACCGTAGGGTCGGTCCGCGGTCGGCTCACGGGGTCTCGACGGGCGCTCGTCGCTGGCGCTCCTCGCTGCTCGACCTACCGAGGGGTGGTTTCGAGGCTCGCTGCGCTCGCACCTCAACCACCGTGG
>NZ_JACJGM010000062.1 GCF_015024225.1 Nocardioides lijunqiniae | reverse complement strand
CCGACCGGTACTAATAGGCCGAGGGCTTGCCCCACAAACCCTCAACCAAAACCACAAGACACCCTGCGTGTTCGCGTCCACTACAAGACCACCCCACCCGTGGTCACCACCACCCCCCCCTTCATGGGAGGTGGTCTGGTGACACCCACACGGGCATACTGGGGTCATAGAGTTACGGCGGCCATAGCGGCAGGGAAACACCCGGACCCATCCCGAACCCGGAAGTTAAGCCTGCCAGCGCCAATGGTACTGCAACCGAGAGGCTGTGGGAGAGTAGGACGCCGCCGGACAAACACCTCAGCAGGGCCATCCATTCGTGGGTGGCCCTGCTGCATTTGCGTGCCCTTTCGGCGATGGGTGGGCCGCTTCGTGCACACAGCTGGCCCGTACGGCAGCCCTCGTCCCCAAGGGCCGCGCGCTCCGGCGCGCGCCGTCCACGCGGGCCGCGAGGCTGCTCGTGGAGGTGATGCGCATGTCAGCGCAGACGACAGAGGGCGACGTGGAGATCGCCAACGAGGTCCGGCTGGTCGGGAGGGTCTCCCAGGAGCCGGAGCACAAGGAGCTGCCCAGCGGGGACACCCTCTGGGTGTTCCGCCTGGTGGTGCCGCGCACGCCGGCCGCGTCGCGCCCTCACCAGACGGTGGACGCGCTGGAGTGCTGCGCCTGGAGCGGGCGCGCCAAGCGCTCCGTGGCCGGATGGCACGCCGGCGACCTGGTGTCGGTCGAGGGCAGCCTGAGGCGACGGTTCTTCCGGGCGGGCGGCTCGGCGGCGTCCCGCGTCGAGGTGGAGGTCAGCGCCGGGCGGCTCGTCCGGCGCGCCGTCACTCCTCGCGAAGGGAGCGGATGAGGACGCCGAGGCTCGGCTTGGGCTGGAAGGAGGTGGCCTTCTCCGGCAGCAGTCGGTCCTCGCGCACGATCCGCAGCACCCGGTCGACCAGGGGCGCCGGCATCAGCACCGCGACTCCCGTGTCGGGAGCGACCTGCGCCAGCGCCTCCTCGGCCGTGTGGTGGTAGCGGATGCCGTGAGGCCCGTAGGGCAGCGCCGGGATCAGCTGGTCGTGCAGGAGCTGGACGGCGGTGCGGTCCGGCGGCACCGCGAGCGAGACGACCGCCCAGCGGTCGGAGTCGGTCACCACCAGGTGGTCGGGGTCCAGGGCGGCGACGGCGGCGCTCGCGCTGGTCTCGTCCACGCCCATGCCGGCCTCGAGCGCGGCGGCCACGACGTCGTCGACGGACGTGCCGGTGAGCACCCGGTGGATGGCCCCCAGGAAGAGGGGGGTCGCCTCCTGGTCGACGAGCATGGCCAGGCCGTAGTCGCTGCCGGTGCCGGGGTGGCGCAGGTGCTGGCGCAGGTAGGCGGCGTAGCGGTGGTGCCCGTCGGCGATCAGCGCGGTCTCGTCGGCGAGCAGGGCGGCGATCGCCGCCAGCTCCTCTCGGGCGCGGATCGGCCAGATCCGGTGCTGCTGGTGGTTGCGGTCGACGAAGTCGTGCTCCGGCTGGCGCTCCTGCACCCCGGCCAGGAGGGCGCGCAGCGGGGCCGGGCCCCGGTGGACCAGGAGGATCGGCGCCGGGTTCAGCTGCATCTCCGACATCCGGTCGGCCAGGTCGTCGGCCTGGGCCGGGTAGATCCCCTCGTGGGGCAGGATCGCGCGCTCCTCGGCCCGGCTGGCCCGTCGCGACACGTCGAGCAGCCCGACGAGCCCGCGGATGGTGATGCCGCCGGCGGTGTACTCGTGCAGGTACAGCGCGGGCTCGGCGTCCTGGGTCATCTGGCCCTGGCTGCGCCACCGCTCGAGCCGCGTGGAGACGTCGCGGTAGGGACGTGCGAAGGCACGCGCCGAGCTGGGCGCCCCGATGCGTGACGGGGCCAGCATCATCGCGCGGAACGGCAACAGCCGCAGGGGACCCCCGACGTAGGGAGGGGTGACCACGGCGCTGGAGTCCATCGGGGCATCGTAGGGTGCCCGCACCAGCCCACGTGCCAGCCCACCGTGCCAGGAGGCACCCATGCTCGGCGAGTCCGACACCGACCTGTCCACTGCCTACGACCTGGCGATGCTGGACCTCGACGGTGTCGTCTACATCGGCGGCGAGGCCGTCCCGGGGGCTCCCGCCCACCTCGACGCGGTGCGCGAGGCCGGCATGCGGCTCGCCTTCGTCACCAACAACGCCGCTCGCCCGCCGGCGGCCGTGGCGACCCACCTGCGCGAGCTGGGCGTCACCGCCGATCCCGACGACGTCGTGACCTCGGCGCAGGCCGCCGCCCGGGTACTCGTGGAGCGTCTCGGGGCGGGAGCCCGGGTCGTCCTGCTCGGGGCCGCGGGGCTCGAGGAGGCGCTGGCGGCCGAGGGCCTGGTCGCCACCGACGTCGAGGACGAGGACGCCCAGGCGCTCGTGACCGGCTACGGGCCCGAGGTGCGGTGGCGCCACATCATGCGTGCCGCGGTGCGCGTGCGCGACGGCCTGTGGTGGGTCGCGAGCAACGCCGACTACACGATCCCGACCGCGTACGGCGTCGCCCCGGGCCACGGCGTGCTCGTCGAGACGCTGGCCCGCTTCACCGGCGTGGACCCGGTCGTGGCGGGCAAGCCCCAGCGCCCGCTGCTGGACGAGACCGTGCGCCGGGTCGGCGGGCGACGCCCCCTGATGGTCGGCGACCGACTCGACACCGACATCGAGGGCGCCCGCAACGCCGGGGTCGACTCCCTCCTGGTGCTGACCGGGGTCAGCGGGCTCGCCGAGCTCGTCGCGGCCGGCGAGCACGAGCGTCCGACGTACCTCGCGCGCGACCTGGCCGGTCTGCTGCGTCCCCACGAGGCGCCCACCGGGTCCGAGGGCGGCTGGGAGCTCGGCGGGTGGCGGGCGGCCGTCGTCGACGACCACCTCGAGGTGACCGGGTCCGGCGACGCCGAGGCCTGGTGGGCCGTCGTGGCCACCGCCGCGTGGGCTCACGTGGACGCCGGGGGAGCGGTGCCGGGCACCGACGGGCTCACCGCACCGTGAGCGTGCCGCTGGGCGGGGCCGGCTCGTCGCCCCGGTAGCCTCGGACCCATGACGCTGGAGCCGGACCCCGGAGCCCTCGAGGACCACGACGACCTCGGCGAGCCCGCCTCGGACCCCGCCTCGGACCCCGTCCCGGACGAGGAGCGCGTGCGGACCGGCGAGGAGCGGGTCGACTCCGTCGTGGCCGCGATCGAGCAGCTGCGCGACCGCCCGGTGGACGAGCACGTCGCCGCGTTCGAGCAGGCGCACGACGAGCTGCGTCGCGCCCTCGACGACGTGCCGCCGCAAGACCCGGCCTAGGCCTCGGCATGCCACCGCGCCGACTGCGACTCGACGCCGAGCTGGTGCGCCGAGGGCTGGCCCGCAGCCGCGAGCACGCCAGCGAGCTGATCGCCGGAGGCCGCGTGAAGGTGTCCGGCGCCGTCGCCGGCAAGCCCGCCACCGGCGTCACGACCGACGTCGCGATCCTGGTGGTCGCCGATCCCGACCGCCCCGACTACGCCTCCCGCGGAGGGCACAAGCTCGCCGGCGCCCTTGCGGCGTTCGGTCCGCGCGGCCTGGTCGTCGAGGGCCGTCGGTGCCTCGACGCCGGCGCGTCGACCGGCGGGTTCACCGACGTCCTGCTCCGGGCCGGGGCCGCCCAGGTCGTGGCGGTCGACGTCGGCTACGGCCAGCTGGTGTGGCGCCTGCAGAACGACGAGCGGGTCGTCGTCCACGACCGCACGAACGTGCGCGAGCTGACCCCGGAGCTGATCGGCGGCCCGGTGGACCTGGTCGTGGGTGACCTGTCCTTCATCTCGTTGCCGCTGGTGCTGGAAGCGCTCGTGGGGGTCACCCGTCCCGACGGCGACCTGGCGCTCATGGTCAAGCCGCAGTTCGAGGTCGGCAAGGACCGGATCCCCAAGGGCGGCGTGGTGCGCGACCCGGGGCTGCGCGCCGAGGCCGTGATCGGGGTGGCCACGGCCGCCGCCGCCCGCGGGTGGGGTGCCGTGCAGGTGGCGACCAGCCCGCTCCCGGGACCCTCCGGCAACGTGGAGTTCTTCCTGTGGCTGCGGCGCGGGCCGGCCACCCTCACCGACGACGACATCCACGCGTGCGTGCGGCAGGACGCGTCGTCGGCTGCTCCGGGGGTGCCGGGTGAGAGGGTGGACCCGTGACCGACCAGCCCCCCGTGAGACGTGTCCTCGTGCTCGCCCACACCGGGCGGGACGCGGCCCGCGAGGTCGCCCGTGACTTCTGCAAGGGCCTGACCGGCCACGGCATCGTGGTGCGCCTGCTGGCCGGCGAGGCCGCCGACCTCGAGCTCGACCCCGACGACTACGAGCCGCGCATCGAGCTCACCGAGTCCGAGAGCGACGCCAGCCGCGACTGCGAGCTGACGCTGGTGATCGGCGGGGACGGCTCCATCCTGCGGGCGGTGGAGCTGACCTACGCCAGCCGGACGCCGGTGCTGGGGGTCAACCTCGGCCACGTCGGGTTCCTCGCCGAGGCCGAGCAGGACGACGTCGACTCGACGCTCGCCGCGATCGTCGCGCGCGACTACGCCACCGAGGACCGGATGACGCTCGACGTCCGGGTCTACCGCGACGGCGAGCTCGTCACGACCACCTTCGCGGTCAACGAGGCCAGCGTCGAGAAGGCCGCGCGGCAGCGGATGCTCGAGGTCGTCCTCGGCATCGACGGCCGCCCGCTCTCACGCTGGGGCTGCGACGGCGTCGTCTGCGCGACGCCCACCGGGTCGACCGCCTACAACTTCAGCGCCGGAGGACCCATCGTCTGGCCCAGCGTCGAGGCCATGTGCATCGTGCCGCTGAGCGCGCACGCCCTGTTCTCCCGCCCGATGGTGGTCGCGCCGACCTCGGTCATCGCGATCGAGGTCCTGGCCCGCACCGACGGCGCCGGCGTGCTGTGGTGCGACGGACGCCGCACCGTCGACCTGCCCCCGGGCGCCCGCATCGAGGTGCGTCGCGGCACCCAGCCGGTGCGGCTGGTGCGGCTGCACGAGGCGCCGTTCACCGACCGGCTGGTGGCGAAGTTCGGTCTCCCGGTCGAGGGCTGGCGCGGCAACGCCGAGCGCCGCCGTCGAGGTGACGACACGTGATCGAGGAGATCCGGATCGGGTCGCTGGGCGTCATCGACGCCTCCGCGCTCGAGCTCGGCCCCGGGCTCACGGTCATCACCGGCGAGACCGGCGCCGGCAAGACCATGATCGTCACCGCCCTGGGGCTGCTCCTGGGCGGGCGGGCCGACACCGGCGCCGTCCGCACCGGCGCCAAGACCGCGCGGGTCGAGGGGGTCGTCACCGTCAGCGACGTCCGCGGCCTGGCCGAGGCGGTCGAGCAGGCCGGGGGAGTCGTCGAGGACGACCGTGTCGTGCTCGCCCGCAACGTCTCCGCCGAGGGCCGCTCCCGCGCGTTCGTCGGCGGCGCCAGCGTGCCGGTGGCGACGCTCTCCGACGTGGCGCAGCCGCTGGTGGCCGTCCACGGGCAGTCCGACCAGCACCGCCTGCTCCAGGCGCGCGCGCAGCGCGAGGCCCTCGACCGGTTCGGGGCCGCCAAGCTGGCCAAGGCCGCCAGCGCCTACGCCGCGCTGCACGAGCGCCTCGAGTCCGTCGAGGCCGAGCTGGTCGAGGTCGTCGCGACCGCCCGCGAGCGGGCGCGCGAGGCCGACCTGCTGCGCTTCGGGCTCGAGGAGGTCGAGGCCGTCTCCCCGGAGCCCGGCGAGGACGCCGTGCTCGCCGCCGAGGAGTCCCGGCTCGGGTTCGCCGACACGCTGCGGGCCGCCGCCGAGACCGCCCGCGAGGCGCTGAGCAGCGAGCAGGAGGCGCCCGACGCCCTCGCCACGACGTCGGCCGCCCGGCTCGCCCTCGACGGCGTTCGCGAGCACGACGCGGAGGCCGGCGACCTCGCCGACCGGCTGGCGGAGGTCACCTACCTGCTCTCCGACGTCGCCGCCGACGTGGCGTCCTACGCCTCGCGCATCGACACCGACCCCACGCGGCTGGCCTCGGTCTCCGAGCGGCGTGCGGCGCTGACGGCGCTCACCCGCAAGTACGGCGACACCGTCGACGAGGTCCTCGCCTGGGCCAAGGAGTCCTCCGCGCGGCTGCTCGACCTGGACTCCACCGACGAGCGCATCTCGACGCTCAAGGCCGAGCGGGAGACGCTGCGCGCCGGCCTCGCCACGGCCGGCGGTGCCCTCTCGCAGGTGCGCCAGGACGCCGCCCGTCGGCTCGCCAAGCTGGTCAGCCAGGAGCTGACCCTGCTGGCCATGCCCGACGCGCAGCTCACCGTCGCCGTGACCCAGACCGAGGCCGAGCCCGCCGAGGGGCGGCGGGCGCCGCTCCGGGTCGGCGACCGGTGGCTGCGCTACGCCGCCCACGGCATCGACGAGGTCGAGCTGCTGCTGGCGGCCAACACCGGCTCCGAGCCCCGGCCGCTCGGCAAGGGTGCCTCGGGCGGCGAGCTGTCGCGGGTCATGCTCGCGATCGAGGTCGCGCTCGCGGGCACCAGCCCGGTACCGACGTTCGTCTTCGACGAGGTCGACGCCGGCGTCGGCGGGGCCGCGGCCGTGGAGGTCGGACGCCGGCTGGCCCAGCTCGCGCAGACCGCCCAGGTGCTGGTCGTGACCCACCTGCCGCAGGTCGCCGCCTACGCCGACCGCCACGTCGTGGTCGAGAAGTCCAGCGACGGCTCGGTGACCAGCTCGGGTCTCACGGTGCTCGACGACGCCGCCCGCGAGCGCGAGCTGTCGCGGATGCTGGCCGGCCTCACCGACTCCGACACCGCGCTGGCCCATGCCCGCGAGCTGCTCGACGTGGCCCAGTCGGCGCGTGGACGCAGGTAGTTCGCGGTTTCTGGGATAGCCTGGTCATCCGTGAAGAGCCCCACGCCCACCAAGCACGTATTCGTCACCGGAGGCGTCGCCTCCTCGCTCGGCAAGGGCCTCACGGCTTCGAGCCTCGGTCGCCTGCTCCGCTCGCGCGGCCTGCGCGTCACCATGCAGAAGCTCGACCCCTACCTCAACGTCGACCCCGGGACGATGAACCCGTTCCAGCACGGCGAGGTGTTCGTCACCAACGACGGCGCCGAGACCGACCTGGACATCGGTCACTACGAGCGCTTCCTGGACACCGACCTGGGCCAGATCGCCAACGTCACCACGGGGCAGGTCTACTCCAGCGTCATCGCCAAGGAGCGCCGCGGCGACTACCTCGGCGACACCGTCCAGGTGATCCCGCACATCACCAACGAGATCAAGGACCGCGTCCTGGCCATGGGGCTGGGCACCGGCGACCAGGCCGTCGACGTGGTGATCACCGAGGTCGGCGGCACCGTCGGCGACATCGAGTCGCTGCCCTTCCTCGAGGCCGCGCGCCAGGTCCGCCACGACATCGGCCGCGACAACTGCTTCTTCCTCCACGTCTCGCTGGTGCCCTACATCGGCCCGTCGGGCGAGCTGAAGACCAAGCCGACCCAGCACTCCGTCGCCGCGCTGCGCCAGGTCGGCATCCAGCCCGACGCGATCGTGTGCCGCGCCGACCGCGAGCTGCCGTCGTCGATCAAGAAGAAGATCTCGATGATGTGCGACGTCGACGAGGAGGCCGTGGTCACCGCCGCCGACGCCCCCTCGATCTACGACATCCCCAAGGTCCTGCACCGCGAGGGCCTCGACGCCTACGTCGTGCGACGTCTCGACCTGCCGTTCCGCGACGTCGACTGGACGCTGTGGGACGACCTCCTCCGCCGGGTGCACCACCCCAAGGAGGACGTGACCATCGCGCTGGTCGGCAAGTACATCGACCTGCCCGACGCCTACCTCTCGGTCGCCGAGGCGCTGCGCGCGGGCGGCTTCGCGCACGAGGCGAAGGTGCACCTGCGCTGGGTCGCCTCCGACGAGTGCGAGACGCCGGCCGGCGCCCACAAGCACCTGCACGACGTCGACGCCGTCTGCGTGCCCGGAGGCTTCGGCGTCCGCGGCATCGAGGGAAAGCTCGGCGCGCTGACGTTCGCGCGCACCCACGGCATCCCGACGCTCGGCCTGTGCCTGGGCCTGCAGTGCATGGTCATCGAGTACGCCCGGTCCGTGGCCGGCCTCTCGAAGGCCGCCTCGACCGAGTTCGACCCCCAGTGCCCCGAGCCGGTCATCGCGACGATGGAGGAGCAGAAGTCGATCGTCGACGGCGCCGGCGACCTCGGCGGCACCATGCGCCTGGGGCTCTACCCCGCCGAGCTCGCCGCCGGCACGGTCGTGCGCGAGGCCTACGGCGAGGCCTCCATCCAGGAGCGCCACCGCCACCGCTACGAGGTCAACAACGCCTACCGCGACCAGCTTCAGGAAGCCGGGCTGGTCTTCTCCGGCACCAACACCGACCTCGGCCTGGTGGAGTTCGTCGAGCTGCCCCGCGAGGTGCACCCCTACTACGTCTCGACCCAGGCGCACCCCGAGCTGCGCTCGCGCCCGACCCGGCCCCACCCGCTCTTCGCGGGCCTGGTGGGTGCGGCCATCGAGCGCCAGAAGGAGCTCCGCTTCCCGATCGACGAGAGCACCCTGCGCCGCGACGGGGAGTGACCGTCGGCCGGCTCAGCGCTCCTTCGCGCGCTGCATGCGCGCGAGAGTGTCCCAGCCGGTGAGGATGGTGGAGCGGACGGCGGGCAGGACGTCGGGGGACTGGGCGACCGAGCGGCCTCGCTCCAGGGTCCGGGCGTCTGCGAGTGAGGGCAGCAGCGCGCGCATGAGCGACATCAGGTCGAGCATGCCGCCGCCGCTGAGCCTCTCGGCCTCGTCGAGGTACCGGTCGACGTAGGGGAGCAGGATCTCGGTCTGCCCGGGCTGCCAGAACTGCCGTCCGAGCTCGTAGACGGCCCGGCCGGCCGGGACCGAGCGCTTCTCGAAGAGCTCCGCCCAGACCCGGGCCTTCGCCTCCGGGTCGGGCCGAGCCGCCGTGACGCCGAGGGCGGAGATCGCCGACTCCGGGTTCGGGTCCCGCTCGAGGAGGGCGGCGACGGCGCCCTCGTCGTCGATGCCCAGGGCGGCGCGGCGCACCAGCAGCCGCCAGGCCAGGTCGACGTCGTCGGCGGCCGCCTCCTCGAGGAGCGCCAGGTGCTCGTCGGTGGTGGCCGACACCGCGAGCGTGCGCAGCGCCGGCCGGCGGTGCTCCGGGTCGCCGACGAGCCGGGCGGAGGCGGCGGCCAGCCGCTCCTGGGCGGCGGCGACGCCGGCGTCCGGGGTGAACCGCTCGGCGGCCTGCCGCGCCAGCGACAGCAACGGCTCGACCAGGGCCGGCGAGGACTCGCGCTCCAGCAGCGCGAGCACGCAGTCGAGGAGCTCGGCGGTGGCGAGCTCGCCCTTGACCAGCCGGTCCCAGGCGGTGGTGACCGCCAGCGCGCGGGCCAGCGCCGTCGGCAGCGCCGGGGCGGCCTCGAGCAGCGCGCGGGTCTGCGCGTCGCCGGCACGGGAGGCCGCGAAGGTGAGGTCGCCGTCGTTGACGACCACCAGGTCGGCGTCCGGGAGCGTGACGGTCGCGCCGCCGTCAGTGACCTCCACCGGCACCGAGGCGACCAGGCGCAGGACCTCGCCCTCGCGCACGTAGCAGCCGATGTCCAGGCGGTGCGGGCGCGGGGGCTCGCCGTCGGGGCCCGCTGCCTCGAGCCGGCCGTCGACCAGGGTGAGGGTGTCGGTGCCGGCGCGGTCGAGCCAGTCGCGGGTCCAGCCGGACAGGTCGCGACCGGAGGCCGCGCCGATCGCGTCCATCAGGTCGTCGAGGGTGGTGTTGGCGTAGGCGTGGTCGCGGAAGTAGCTGCGCAGCCCCTCGAAGAACGCCTCCTCACCGGCGTAGGCGACGAGCTGGCGCAGGACCGCCTGGCCCTTGAGGTAGGTGATGTCGTCGAAGTTGGCGGTCGCCGACGCGACGTCGTCGACCGCCGAGCGGATCGGGTGGCTGCCCGGACCCATGTCGGCGCGGTAGCCGAGGATCTCGTACTTGACCAGGAAGACCGCCCACGCGTCGTCGAAGTCGGTCGCGGACTCGAGCGCCCAGTCGGCGGCCCACGACGCGAAGGCCTCGTTGAGCCAGAGGTCGTCCCACCAGCGCATCGTCACCAGGTCGCCGAACCACTGGTGCGCCATCTCGTGCAGCAGCACGTTGGCGACGTCGATCCGCTCCAGGTACGTCGGCGGCGTCACGGGCACCATGCTGTCGCCCCAGGTGACGCAGCCCCAGTTCTCCATCGCGCCGCCCATGTTGGGGACGAACACGTGGTCGTAGCGGCGCTGGGGGAACGGCGTGCCGAACGCCTCGGCGAAGAACGCCAGACCCTGGGCGGTGACCGTGAAGAGCTCCTCGGCCTCGCGCTCGTAGACCGCCCTGAGCGACTGCCGGCAGTAGATGCCGAGGTCGTGTCCGCCGCGCTCGCTGCGCTGCTCGTGGAACGGGCCGGCGTTGACGACCACGACGTACGTCGACAGCGGCGGGGTGTCGGGGAAGCGCCAGGTGCGACCGCCGGCGACCTCGACGGCTTCCTCGACGGCGTCCGGGCCGCAGTTGGAGAGCACCGTCCACGACTCGGGGGCGTGGACGGTGAAGGCGTGCGGCGCCTTGAGGTCGGGCTGGTCGAAGCAGGCCCAGGCACGGCGCGCCTCGTCGGGCTCGAACGAGGTCCAGAAGTAGACGAGCCCGTCGCTGGGGTCGACGGTGCGCAGCATGCCGGCGCCGCTGCGCGTGTCGGACTGGGACGCGGAGACCACCAGGACGTTGCGCTCCGCGAGCCCGGGCAGCGGGATCCGCCCGCCGCTCGCGGAGGACGCGTCCAGCTCGACGCCGTTGAGCGTCGCGCTGAGCACGTCCGCGACGCAGTCGACGAAGGTCGTCGCCCCGGGCTCGCGGCAGGTGAACGTCACGGTCGAGGTCGACGCGAGCACCTCGCCCTCGAGCAGCCCGCGCAGGTCGACCTCGATGTCGTAGCGCTCCACCGCGATCAGGGCCGCCCGCTCGGCAGCCTCCTGCATGGTCAGGCTCGTCGGTCCCATTCCTGCACGGTAGCGTCCGAGGCATGCCCACGGACCCCCACGGCGCGACCTCCCTGCTCGGCGACCGCGAGGAGACGTGGCCCGTCGTGGCCACGCGCGACCTGCACCGCGACGACTGGGTCGTCGCGCTGCGACGCGACGAGATCCGGCTGCCGGGCAGCGAGGAGGGCCCCACCTTCGGCCGGGTGGTGCTCGAGCACCCGGGAGCGGTCGTGGTGCTCGCGGTCGACGACGAGGAGCGGGTCTTGGTGCTGCTGCAGTACCGCCACCCGGGCCGGCACCGCTTCGTCGAGCTGCCCGCCGGGCTCATCGACAAGGTGGGGGAGGCGCCGGTCGAGGTCGCGCGCCGCGAGCTGCGCGAGGAGGCGGCCCTCGAGGCCGCGGACTGGGCCGACCTCGGCACGGCGTACTCCTCGCCCGGCATCTCCGACGAGCTCATCCACTACTTCGTCGCCCGAGGCCTGACCGAGGTCGACCGCGACTTCGAGCCCGACCACGAGGAGGCGGACATGGAGGCGCACTGGGTGCCGTTCGCCGAGCTGTACGACGCCGTGCTGACCGGCCGGGCCCGCGACGCCCCGCTGGCACTGGCAGTCCTCCTCGCGCACGCGCGCGGCCTGGCCGGCGACGCCCGCGGCGGGCGATAGTGTCGCCGCGTGGCGCCCTCGCGCCCCGTCCCCGGAGAAGGAGCTGCAGGTGAAGGTCGGCGTCCCGAAGGAAGTCAAGAACCGTGAGTACCGCGTGGCCATGACCCCGGTCGGGGTGCATGAGCTGACCGCGCACGGTCACGAGGTCGTGGTGGAGCGGGGCGCCGGGGTGGGTTCCTCGATCACGGACGACGCCTACGTCGCTGCGGGCGCCACGATCCTGGACTCGGCGGACGAGGTGTGGGGCTCGGCGGAGATGGTGGTCAAGGTCAAGGAGCCGGTCGCGGAGGAGTACCACCGGCTGCGGGAGGACCTGACGCTGTTCACCTACCTGCACCTGGCCGCGGACAAGCCGCTGACCGAGGCGCTGCTGGCCAGCAGGATCACGGCGATCGCCTACGAGACGGTGCAGCTGCCCTCGGGTGGGCTGCCGTTGCTGTACCCGATGTCGGAGGTCGCGGGGTGTCTGGCGCCGCAGGTCGGTGCGCACTCGCTGTTGAAGGCCCAGGG
>NZ_JACJGM010000061.1 GCF_015024225.1 Nocardioides lijunqiniae | reverse complement strand
CGGTGTCCGGCGCGCCACCCGCGCGACCCGACCGCCGCTGTGGCGGCGTGCGCGACGCCCGGCGTCGAGCCGGCCGACGGGCGCCCGTCGCTCCGGTGGGTCCCGCGCGCTGCGACCCCGCCGCCGGCGTACGCAGGGCCTGCCCGGCACGCTCGGCATGACCGTGCTCGGCGCCGTGTTCCCCGGCTCGGGCTACCTCTACGCCGGACGCAAGGCGATCGGCGCGGTCATCCTGGGGATCTGGCTCGCGCTGCTCGGAGGCTTCGCGTGGTACTTCGGGCGTGACGTCCGCACCGCCATCGACCTCGCCTTCGACCCCACCCGGCTCAAGGTGGCGGCGCTGGTGCTCGCCCTCGGCGTGCTGGTCTGGGTGTTCGTGGTCCTCACGTCCTACCGACTGGTCCGGCCTCGGGCGCGCCCGCGCTGGCACACGACGGTCGGCAACGCCGCCGTGGGGCTGCTCTGCCTCGCGGTGCTCGTGCCCGCGGGCATGGCGTCGCGCTACGCGTTCGCCCAGGCCGACCTGGTCGAGACCGTGTTCGACGACAACGCCAGCGCCACGGTGCCGGAGGGCATCACCGAGAAGGACCCGTGGGGCGGTCGCGAGCGGGTCAACGTCCTGCTTCTCGGCGGCGACGGCGGCGAGGGCCGCACCGGCGTGCGCACCGACACCGTGATCCTCGTCAGCATGGACACCCGCAGCGGCAAGACGGTCATGTTCAGCCTGCCGCGCAACATGATGTACGCGCAGTTCCCCGAGTCCAGCCCCCTCCACGAGCTCTACCCCGAGGGCTACGGCGCCGGGACCGCGGAGGAGGAGGCCGGCTTCTACATGCTGAACGCCGTCTACGGGCAGATCCCCGAGCGCCACCCCGGGGTCCTGGGCAAGAGCGACAACGAGGGCGCCGACGCCATCAAGCAGGCGGTCGCTGGAAGCCTGGGCGTGCGGGTCGACTACTACCTGCTGGCCAACCTGTCCGGCTTCAAGCAGGTCGTCGACGCCATGGGCGGGGTGACCGTCAACATCAACGAGCCGGTCGCGATCGAGGGCAACACCGACGCCGGCATCCCGCCGGTCGGCTACCTCGACCCGGGGCCCGACCAGCACCTCGACGGCTACCACGCGCTGTGGTTCGCGCGCGGACGCTGGGGCTCCGACGACTACGAGCGCATGGAGCGCCAGCGCTGCATGGTCTCCGCGATCGTCGAGGCCGCCAACCCGGTCAACCTCCTCACCCGCTACCTCGACCTGGTCAAGGCCGGCAAGGAGATCGTCTATACCGACATCCCGCTGGACATCGCCCCGGCGTTCGTCGAGCTGGCCATGGAGGTGAAGAACGCCAAGGTGAAGTCGGTGGTGTTCAAGGCCTCCGACAAGTTCTTCTCCGGTGACCCCGACTACGACTACGTGCGCCAGACCGTGCAGCGCGCCCTCCACCCCAAGCCCCCCAAGACCCCGAAGCCCCCGACGTCCGAGGGGCCGGGCAGCCCGGGCACCCCCGTCCCGCCGGACCCCGGCACCGACCCCGAGTCGACGGACATCCCCGACGAGGACACCCAGGACGCCTGCGCCTACAACCCGACCGGCGAGGTCGTCAGCGCCTCCGACTAGCGCGTCCCCGGAGGTGGCGTGGGGCGCCACCGAGCCCCGCCGCTAGGCTCGCCCGCGAGGGGCGGTAGCTCAGTCGGTCAGAGCAGAGGACTCATAATCCTTGGGTCGTGGGTTCGAGCCCCACCCGCCCTACGATGCCGCGGCTCACGGCACGGTGGTGAGCACGACGTACCCCAGGCTCAGCACCACGGTGGCCGCCACGGCGCTGGCCACCACGCCTGCGGCGACCTCGGGCGTGGCGCGCAGGCGTCTCACCGTGAAGGCCACCAGCACCGCGCCGGCAGCCAGGCACAGGCTCCAGTAGACCGGGCTGGTGCTGGCGCTGACGAAGGTCAGGCCGTAGATGCCGTCCGCGAAGAGCACGCCCGCGAGCGCCCCCGCTCCCAGCGCGGAGTGGGCAGGGCGGCTGCCCACCACCGCGGCGGCGGCGGCACCGACGAAGGGACCGGCGATGATGCCGACCACGCTCCACAGCACCGGGTCGTAGGCGAGCCCTCGCAGCTCGGAGGCCGCCGTGTAGCCCAGCACCAGGGCGACGAACGAGGCCACCCCGAGCGCGGCCCCCCACGGCAGCGAGGGCCGCACCGCGGCGACGAGCAGCGCGGTCAGGGCCGTCCAGCCGGACGGCGAGTTGGCGAACGACGCCAGCGCGTCCGGCAGCACGCCCTGCGCCCACGAGGTCAGACCGCCGAGCAGCAGGCTGCAGCCGACGACGGCCGAGGCGGACAGGAGGCGGCGGGGAGTGGCGTTCACGTCCCCATCGTCGAGGGTCGTCCGCCCCTGACCGCGCCGTTCGAGAGCACGCGGTACCTGCGTCCAGGAAGTCGGTACCAGGGGAGGAGAGGCGCCGCTACGACCGCGACAGCCGCCGGCGGACCTTGCGTGCGCCGATCCGGAGCCACTCGCGACCGCTGGGCTCGCGCGGCTCCGGGACGGGCGCCGGGGGAGCAGGGGTGGGCGGGTCGAAGCTGCGCTCGCCGCGCAGGGCGCCCTCGACGACCGCGGTGACCAGGCCGAGAGGCAGCGAGAGGTCCTCGACGCGCACCTGCTCCACGGGCTCGTCGGTCTGGCGCAGGGACTCTGCGTCGCCGATGACCGGGACCGGGAGGGACGCGACGGCGGCGACGCGCTGGTCGCTGATCTCGCGCATCCGGTCGAGTGCCCACGTGGGGATCGGAGGGGTGCGCGGCCCGGTCGGGCGTACGCCGCTGGCGCGCAGCGCGTCCACGACGTGGTGGATGTTCGCGGCGGCGTACGGCGCCGACCAGCCGTTGTCCTCGTAGAGGTCGCGCAGGGAGCGGATCACCTCCGACTCGCTCCAGCTCAGGCTGTGGTTCGAGCGCGTGAGGTCCGGCTTCAGGACGCCCGGCGGCAGCCCGAGCATCTGGCTGAACACCCGGAAGAGCTGGTCGCGGTCCGACTCGTCGCCGATGACCAGCGTGAACCGCTCCGGGTCCACGACCTGGGTCCACCGGTCGACGAGGCCCACGAAGTCGTGGCCCTGCCACAGGTCGCGGTGCTGGCGGTCGTCGGGGTCGTCGCCCAGCACCCGTTCCAGCCAGGGCTCGAAGTCCTCGAGCTTTCCCCACTTGACCCGCTCCTGCCACAGCGAGGGCAGCAGGCGGTCCAGGCGCCGGGCGACGGCCACCACCCGGGGCTCCTCGCCCCCGAGGTCGTCGACGATGCGGGCGACGACGTCGGGCTTGGCGCGCGCGAAGTTCTCGTCGCTGACGCACACGCGGGCCGCACCGGCCTCGCGCACCTCGGCGACGAGCTGCTCCCAGTGCCGGATCGGGAACTCCCGGCCCGGGGGCTTGCCGGGAAGGCCCAGGGCCCAGCCGGCCTTGCGGCGGCGGAAAGGGCCCTTCGGGTAGTAGGCGCCGTGGGCCGCCATGTCGTCGCGCGCCGAGGACATGGCGACCTGGATCGCGGTCGTCCCGGTCTTGTGCGGACCGATGTGAATCAGGCGCCCGCCTGCGGGCAGGAGCAGGTCGTCAGGCGCAGCGTGAGGCATGGGCGTCAGGGTACGCGGGGCGGTCGGCGCCGCAGCGGGGCAGTCGGGCGCGTGGCGCCCTGCTCCGAAGAGGGGCGTCGTGTGTGTCACATACCGACGGTCTGTCGAGCGGCGGCCCTATTGACGTACGTTCAACAGATGACCCTCGGCTTCCGCCTGGCCCTCCTCCCCGCGGCCCTCCTGGCACTCACGACCCTCACCGTCCAGGCCCCCGCCTCGGCCAGGGAGACCGAGCGGCCGGCGCGGCTCGCGTCGCGGCAGGTCGTCTTCGAGCTGGTCAACCACGGGGACGGGCTGCTGCGCTGCCAGGGGGACGACCGGACCTACCAGGTGCGCGGCCGGCTCGTCGGTCCGCGGCGCGACGTGCTCGGCCGCGGGGGCTCCACGCGCATGAACGTGCTGGTGCACGACGAGGGCACGGGCGGCTGGTTCTGGAACCTGCGCAAGCACCCTCGCTACGACTACGCCACCCAGCTGGCCCGTCGCGGGCAGACCTCGCTCGTGCTGGACCGCCTCGGCTACGACACCAGCCCGCTCGCCGACGGCGACGACACCTGCCTCGACGCGCAGGTCGCCATGCTCCACCAGGTCGTGCAGCACCTGCGGTCCGGTCGCTACGAGTTCACCCGAGGCCGCACCACCACCCCGCACGCGAGCCAGGTCGTGCTCCACGGGCACGGGGTCGGCGCCACCGTCGCGCAGGTCGAGGCGGCTCGCTACGACGACGTCCACGGACTGGTCCTGATCTCGTGGGCCGGCGCCGACCCCTCCGCCGCCGCGCGCGAGCAGGCGCGCCGGCAGAGCGCGGTGTGTGCGCGCGGCGCCGGCTACGCGTCGTACGGCGCCTCGGTGGCGGAGTACCGCGGGCTGCTGTTCGCGACTGCTCCGAGGCGCGTCCAGGCGACCGCGGCCGGCAAGCGCAACGCCACCCCCTGCGGCGACGTGACCAGCCTCGGTCGCGCGATCGTGTCCTCGACGGCGTCGGCCGGCCGGGTCGAGGTGCCGGTCCTGGTGCTGTCCGGGAGCCGTGACGCGAGGGTGAGCCGGCAGGCCGCGGAGGCTGCCTCGGCGTTCCGCGCCAGCCCCGAGGTCACCGTGCGCACGGTCGCGGGAGCGGGCAGCGCGCTGCCGCTGGAGCGCTCCGCGCCACTCACCCGGCGCATCGTGCTCCGGTGGCTGCGCACGCTGTGAGCTAGCGGACGCGCGCGAGGAGCCGGACGGCGTCGTGGGGCGCGAACCCCTTGACGTCGTTGTCGAAGTAGACGTGGACGTCCTCCCCGTCGGCGGCCCAGCGGCGGCACTTCTCCGCCCACGCGTCGAGGGCGGCGTCGCTGTAGCCGCTCGTGTAGAGCTCGGCGTCGCCGTGCAGCCGGACGTAGCGGTGGTCGCTCGTGCGCTCCTCGACGTGGGGCCAGCGCCCGGCGGTGTCGGCGACGACGCAGGCGACGTCGTGCTCGCGCGCAACAGGGCGTAGGCCTCCGGCGTGCAGAAGGACGCGCTGCGGAACTCCAGCGCGTGGCGCAGCGGGCGGTCCGCGTCCGTGACGGTGAGGGCCCGGTCCTCGGCCAGCTTCTCGTCGTGGCGTGCCGCCAGCGCCGCCGCCTCGGTCGTGGTCCGCGGCAGCTGGTCGAAGAATCCCCGCATCCGCTCCGCGTCGAAGGGCAGGTTCTGGGGCAGCTGCCACAGCAGGGGCCCGAGCTTGGGCCCGAGCGCGAGCACGCCGGAGGCGAAGAAGTTGGCGAGGGGCGCCTCCACGTCGCGCAGCTTCTTCATGTGGGTGATGAAGCGCCCGCCCTTGACCGCGAAGACGAAGTCGTCCGGCGTCTGGTCGCGCCACGCGGCGTACGACGTGGGTCGCTGCAGCGAGTAGAAGGACCCGTTGATCTCGATCGAGGTCATCCGCTGCGCGGCGTACTCCAGCTCACGGCGGTGGACGAGCCCTCGCGGGTAGAAGTCGCCGCGCCACCCGGCGTAGGTCCAGCCGGAGATGCCGACCCGCACGCGCCCCGCCATGGGGTCCGGTACCCGGCCGCCGCCCGGCGATGCCGGGTTTGGTCGTCCCCCGCGAGGGGCACCCAGGCGGTCCGCCACCGGGAGGACACCATGACGACTGCCTCGCTCGAGTTCATCGGGACGGCCACGACCCTGCTGCGGCTGGGGCCGTTCACGCTGCTGACCGATCCGAACTTCCTTCACCGCGGCCAGCGCGCCTACCTGGGCAAGGGGCTCGTCACGAAGCGGCTGACCGAGCCGTCGCTGCAGCCGCACGAGCTTCCCGACCTGCACGCCGTGGTGCTCTCCCACCTGCACGGCGACCACTTCGACCGCATCGCGAGGCGCGAGCTCGACCGGGACCTGCCCGTCCTCACCACGCCCGCTGCCAGCAGGAGGCTCGGGACGTGGGGGTTCGCGGGCGCCCACGGCATGAGCACCTGGGAGAGCGTGGACCTCGAGGAGGACGGGATGCGGCTGCGCGTCACCTCCGTGCCGGGCACCCACGCCCCGAAGGTGGCCCGTCACGTGCTGCCCCCGGTGATGGGGTCGGTGCTCGAGCTCGACGACGGCAGCGGCGGTCCGCCGTTCCGGCTCTACATCTCGGGCGACACGTTGTTCCGCCCGTGGCTGCGCGAGGTCGTGGACCGGACCGGTCCGCTGGACGCCGCCGTCGTGCACCTCGGCGGCACCCGCGTGCTGGGGCTCCTGGTGACGATGGACGGCGACCAGGGCGCCGACCTCGTCGAGCTGCTGTCGCCGGGCGTCACGGTGCCGGTGCACCACGACGACTACACCGTCTTCCGCTCGCCGCGCTCGGACTTCCTGGAGGCGTGCCGCAGGCGCGGGCTCCCCTCGCAGGTCCGGACGGTCGAGCGCGGGGGAGTCGTCGACCTGCGCCCGGCGTCCGGAGGGAGCTAGAGGCCTTCGTGAGGCGGCCCGACCGGCAGCGCTACTTGGAGGGCTGCGGGGTCTTGCAGTCGATCTTCGGGTTGACGCCGACGTAGTTCAACGGGCCCGCGACGATCGTGAGCGCCGTGTCGCCGAAGGTCTTGCAGTTGACCTCGCGGTCGTCCCCGAAGTACCCGCGCTGGAAGGCTGCGGCGGCGCCGATCACCAGCCAGACGACGAGCAGAATGCCGATCAAGCCCTTCATGACGTTCTCCTGAGCCTCGTGTCCCCAGCCCGCGGATGCGAGGGCCGAGCCGTCACCCTAGTCCGAGCGCTGACCTGCGGGATCCCCCGGAGGCGCGTACGTCGCCTGGTAGGTGCTCAGCAGCGTCCGGCCCTCCTCGAGCGCCCGCTCCAGCTCGGGCAGCAGGGCCAGCGCGCCGTCCGTGGTGCCGGCGTCGCCGAGCCACTCGAGCTGCCGGGCGGCGGCGGCGGAGCCCTGCACGCCCAGGTTGAGCGCGCTGCCGGCGAGCTTGTGGGCGGCCTGTCGCATCAGGTCGGCGTCGCCGTCGTCGATGTGGCCGCGGATGGTGTCGACGGCGGCGACGGAGTTGCGGCTGAAGTTGCCGATGGCCCGGTCGAGGTAGGCGGTGTTGCCGACGTCCAGGTCGCGCAACATGTCGAGGCGTTCGACGTCGAGTCCGTCGATGGGGGAGGTGGGGGGGAGCACGAGGTCATCATCGCCCACGCGCGCGCTCTGCGGAACGCCGCCGGTCCAGCGCAGGAGCGTCTGCGCCAGCGCGGCGGGGTCGACGGGCTTGGTGAGGAAGTCGTCCATGCCGGCGTCGAGGCAGCGGTCGCGCTCGCCGTCGATGGCGGCGGCGGTCATCGCGATCACGGGGACGCGGTGCCCGGCCTCTTCCCGGCCGCGCAGCGTCCGCGTCGCGGTGTAGCCGTCCATGATCGGCATCTGCACGTCCATCAGCACCGCGTCGAAGTCCTGGAGCTCGAGCACCTCGAGGGCCTGGACGCCGTCGCCGGCGACCTCCACGGCGTACCCCATCGCCTCGAGCAGCCCGGCCGCGACCATCTGGTTGACCTCGTTGTCCTCGACGACGAGCACCCGCCGGCCGTGGGGGTTGGCGACGGCCGGAGCCATCGGCCCCACCAGCGGGGTGGTCTCCGGGGTGCCGATCAGCACGTTGCTGAGCCACGCGGTGAACGTGAAGACGCTGCCCTGCGGCACGTTGGGCGAGAAGGAGATCTCGCCGCCGAGGGCCTCGACGATCTCCTTGGAGATGGCCAGGCCGAGCCCGGTCCCGCCGTAGAGCCGGGTCGTCGAGGAGTCGGCCTGGGTGAAGGGCGCGAAGAGGCCGGGGACCTCGTCGGGTGCGATGCCGATCCCGGTGTCGCGCACCTCGATGCGCAGCTGGGTGCGGTCACCCTGCGTGTGGGCGCCGGCGGTCGCCGTCACGCTGCCTGCGTCGGTGAACTTCACGGCGTTCGACAGCAGGTTGGACAGGACCTGCGCCAGCCGCGTCTGGTCGCCGCACAGCGCCAGGGGCACCTCGGGCTCGCACCGGATGTCGAGCCGGACGCCCTTGCTGCGCGCCGACTCACCCAGGACGCTCTCCACCTGCTCCAGCAGGGGGCGCACCTCGAAGTCGCGTTGCTCGAGCTCGAGCCTCCCGGCCTCGATCTTGGAGAAGTCCAGGACGTCGTTGATGACGCTCAGCAGGGCCTGGCTGGCCACCTGGACGCCGGCCGCCAGCCGCTGCTGCTCCTCGTCGAGCCGGGTGCGCCGCAGCAGGTCGTTGAGGCCGATGACGCCGTTGAGCGGGGTGCGGATCTCGTGGCTCATGGTCGCCAGGAACTCCGACTTCTGCCGGGACGCCGCCATGGCGGCGTCCCGGGCGTCGGCGACGACGCGCTGCGCCTCCTCGCGCTCGGCGACGCGGGCGAGCTGGATGGCGACCGACTCCACCATCGCCTGGATCATCTCGTGCCGGTACAGCGGCGGGTCCGACATGATCGTCACCACCGCGATCGGGCGGCCGGCGTGCGAGACGTTGAAGGCGATCGTGAGGTGGTCCTCGCTCCACACCGACTCGCGCCGCTGCATCGCCTCGGTGGCCAGCGCCAGCTCCAGGGCGGCGTCCTCGGGGGTCTGGAGGTCGTCGAGGCGGTCCTGGTCGGTGAGGTAGATCGGCTGCACCCGGGTGCCGTCGTCGACGACCCGGAACGCGCGCCCCCGGCGCCAGTCATCGTGGAGCATCACCAGGTCCCTGGCCTGGACCAGCACGTCGTTGAGCGTGTGGGCCTCGTTGGCCGTCACGGCCACGGCCTGCATCAGGGTGTTCTGGTTGACCTGGTCGACCAGCGCGATCTCCGCGTCCTTGACCTCGGTGATGTCCTGGTGGGTGCCGGAGAGACCGATGGCGGTGCCGTCGGCGTCGCGGCGGATCACGCCTCGTCCGCGTGTCCACACCCAGCCGTGCGCGGCCTGCAGCCGCGCGACGAACACGAAGCTGTCGCCGCCGTCGGCGTCAGCGATGGCCTGCAGCACCTCGTCGCGGTCCTCGGGATGCACCCGGTCGAGGAACCCCTCGAAGTCGCCCGGCTCCTCGTCGGGCGTCCAGCCGTAGATCTCCTGGAGGCCGGTCGAGCCGACGAGCACGCGCCGCTCGTAGTCCCACTCCCAGCTCCCGATGCGCGCGATGCGCTGCGCCTCGTCCAGCCGGGCCCGGCTGGCCATGAGCTCGTGCAGCGTCGCTCGGCGCTCGCTGACGTCCGAGATCCGGTGGAGCACGGCGGTCAGGGTGCCGTCGGGCGCTCGCAGCCCGCTCTCGAGCACCTCGACCCAGGTGTGCGAGCCGTCGGCGGCGATGAACTGGCTCTCCACCGGCCCGTCGTTCAGCACCCCGCGACGCAGGTCCTCCAGGTGCGCGGCGAACTGCGCGCGCCCCTCCTCGTCGAGGGTGTCGGCCACCGTCAGCCGGACGAACTCCCGCCGGCTCACGCCGTACATCGCCGCCAGGGCCTGGTTGGCGTAGACCGTGCGCCCGTCCAGGTCGAAGACCCAGATGCCGTCCGGCGACGTCTCGACGATGTCGCGGTACAGCTCTGGATCCATCAGAGCGACCTGGCGCTGGAGATCTTGTAGCGGCCGTCGGTGCCGACCAACGTGAGCTCGACAGTCTCCTCGATGCCGTCCCCGTTGCGCTCGTAGCGGTAGGTGTAGGTCACGGTCATGCTCGCGGGGTCAGCCCTGATGTCCTCGACCTCGGGCTCGCTGACACTGCCCCAGAACTCCTGGTAGTCGGGGCTCGCCTGCTGGTAGTCGGCCGTGAGGAGGTCGAAGCCAGCCTCCGGGTCCGAGCTGGCGATGCCGGGATAGCTGCGGCCGAAGTCCTCCATCCCGGCCGCGGTCACCGTCGGGGTGCTCGACGGGCTGCTGGACGGGGACGATCCGGCGCCGGGGCCGGGTGTCCGCCCCTGGTCGTCGTCACCGTTGCCGAAGACCACCGCCAGGGCGATCACGGAGCCCAGGACGAGCACGGCCAGCGTCACGAGCACGGGGAGAAGCCTGCTGGGTGGGCGACGGGCCGCACGCGAGCCGCCCGTGGGGACGGCCGATGACGGCGGCGCGGCCATCACCTGGGTCGAGGACTCCGGCGCGACGGGAGGCGCTGCTGCCCGACGCCGCCGGGTGGGCCGCGGGGCGGCCACCGCCGCGCCCGGGCCGGCACGCAGGAACTCCACGACCTGGCGCATCGACCAGCGGTCCCGCGGGTCGAGCGTCATGCTCGCCTCCAGCAGCGGGGCCAGCCACCCCGCCGCCGCACCCAGCCGAGGCGGATCCTCGTGCACGATCCGGTAGAGGCCGCCGATGACGTTGTCGCCGATGTCGTACGGCGGTCGGCCCGCGAGCGCGTGGAACAGGGTGGCGCCCAGCGACCACACGTCGCTGCGGTCGGAGGCCTGCCGCCCCGAGGCGACCTCGGGGGAGATGTAGGCGGGGGAGCCGGTGACCAGGCCGGTCTGGGTGAACGAGGCGTCGGCCTCGGCCCGGGCGATGCCGAAGTCGGAGAGCTTCACCTGTCCCTCGGGCGTCACCAGCATGTTCGACGGCTTGACGTCGCGGTGCACGATCCCGGCCTCGTGCGCGGCCGCCAGGGCGTCGGCCGCCTGCACGACGATCTGCGCGGCCTGGTCGACGGGCAGCGCCCCGCGGCTGCGGACGAGCTCGGCGAGCGTGCTCCCCTCGACGTACTCCATCACCAGCCACTGGGCCTGGTCCTCGTCGACGAGGTCGAAGACGGCGACGACGTGGGGGTGGTTGAGCCGAGCCGCGAGCCGCGCCTCACGCTCCGCGCGGAGCAGGTCGGGACTGCTTCCCCCGGGGGCCATGCCGATGCGCTTCAGCGCGACGGGTCGCCCGAGGACCTCGTCGCGACCGAGCCACACCGCGCCCATCCCGCCTCGACCGATCTCGCGGTCGAGTGAGTATCTGCCTGCGATCACACGTCCTCCTCCGACGGCAAGCGTAGTCATTGACCCGGTGGGCATCTCACCCACGGATGCGGCAGGCTGGGGGAGGCCGAGAACGGCCGTCCCGACACCGAAAGGCCGACCGTGAGCATCGACCCCACTCTTCTCGACGACCTCGAGTGGCGCGGCCTGATCGCGCACTCGACGGACCTCGACGCGCTGCGCGAGGCGTTCGCCGCCGGGAGCGTGCGGTTCTACGTCGGCTTCGACCCCACCGCGCCGAGCCTGCACATGGGCCACCTCGTGCAGGTGCTCACCGCGCGGCGCCTGCAGCAGGCGGGCCACACGCCGTACGCCCTGGTCGGCGGCGCCACCGGCATGATCGGCGACCCGAAGGACACGGGGGAGCGGGTGATGAACCCCGCGGAGACCGTCCAGGAGTGGGTGGGGCGCCTCCGCGCGCAGATCGAGCCCTTCCTCTCCTTCGACGGGGAGAACGCCGCCACCTTGGTCAACAACCTCGACTGGACGTCGGGGCTGTCGACGATCGACTTCCTGCGCGACATCGGCAAGCACTTCCCGGTCAACCGGATGCTCGCTCGCGACACGGTGCGGCGTCGCCTGGAGTCGGGGATCAGCTACACCGAGTTCAGCTACGTGCTGCTGCAGTCCATGGACTTCCTCGAGCTGCACCGCCAGCACGGCGTGACGCTGCAGTTCGGCGGGTCCGACCAGTGGGGCAACATCACCGCCGGCGTCGAGCTGATCCGCCGCACCGAGAGCAGCCGCGTGCACGCGATCGCTACGCCCCTCATGACGAAGGCCGACGGCACCAAGTACGGCAAGACCGACGGTGGAGCCCTGTGGCTCGACCCCGAGATGCTCTCGCCCTACGCCTTCCACCAGTTCTGGCTCAACGCCGAGGACGAGAAGGTCGGCGAGCTGCTGCGGGTGTTCACCTTCCTGCCGCGGGCGGAGATCGAGGCGCTCGAGGCCAGGCACGCGGAGAAGCCCTTCCTCCGGGAGGGGCAGAAGGTGCTGGCCGACGAGGTCACGACGCTGGTGCACGGAGCCGACGAGACCGAGCAGGCCAAGGCGGCAGCCGCCGCTCTCTTCGGCGGCGGCGAGCTGAGGGCGCTCAGCGGCGGCACCCTCGCCGCGGCACTGCGCGAGGCCGGCGTCGTCCGGGTGCCGTCCGGGGAGCTGCCCACGGTCGTGGACCTCCTCGTCGAGTCCGGGCTCGCGAAGAGCAAGGGGGAGGCGCGGCGCACGATCACCGAGGGCGGCGCCTACCTCAACAACGAGCGGGTCGAGGACCCCGACGCGCGCCCCGGCGACGACGACGTGCTTGCCGGCGGGTGGCTGGTCCTGCGCCGCGGCAAGAAGAAGTTCGCCGGCGTCGAGGTCGGATGACATCCGTGGAGCACGCAGATGTCGCCCGGATGAACGCCGCGTGGAGACCCCCGACCGCCGTCGTCGGGCATGTCCGCGCCGGGGCTGGGCACCCACACCCCCTCTGACCTGCGAAAACACAATTGTGGCCCGGGTCACCCCCACCCGATTTGTGCTTCCCCGCAGGAGTCCTCTAATGTTCTGGATGTCGCCAGGTGCGGCGGGAAGCAAGACCGAGAGGTCGGGCTTCCGGCCCCGGTGACCATCTTCTTCACTCTCGCCGGGTGAGAACGAGTGTGGCTCAGCCGCAGTCGGAATCCCGGGCCGCAGACGTGTGCGAAGTAAAGCAGCAACAGATCAGCCCCAGGCTGACCCTCACCGGGTCGTGTCAGGTGTGCGTCTGATACTTGAGAACTCAACAGTGTGTCATAGTCGATGAATTAGTTTGTATGCCCTCATCTTTTGGTGTTGGGTTGTTTTTTCGGCATTAATGATTCTGGCAATTGTCAGTTTTGTTTTTTGTCAGTGATTGGAATTTTCTACGGAGAGTTTGATCCTGGCTCAGGACGAACGCTGGCGGCGTGCTTAACACATGCAAGTCGA
>NZ_JACJGM010000060.1 GCF_015024225.1 Nocardioides lijunqiniae | reverse complement strand
CAGAACGCGGCGAACATCGCGTTGGGCATGGGTGCGGACGTGACGTTGCTGGACACCGACCTGGACAAGCTGCGGATGTCGTTCTGGCGCTACAACAACCGGGTCCACGGGCTGGCGTCGTCCAAGCTGGCGGTGGAGCAGCAGGTGATGGAGGCCGACATGGTGATCGGTGCGGTGCTGATCCCGGGGGCGGCGGCGCCGAAGCTGGTCTCGAACGAGCTGGTCTCGCGGATGAAGCCGGGCTCGGTGCTGGTCGACATCGCGGTGGACCAGGGTGGGTGCTTCGAGGACACGCGGGCCACGACGCACGACGACCCGACGTATGAGGTGCACGACTCGACGTTCTACTGCGTGGCGAACATGCCGGGTGCGGTGCCGAACACCTCGACGTACGCGTTGACGAATGCGACGCTGCCCTACACCGTCAAGCTGGCCGACCACGGGTGGGCCGAGGCCAGTCGCCGTGACCGCTCGCTCGCGCTGGGGCTCAACACGCATGCGGGTCAGCTGACCAACGCCCCCGTCGGGGAGGCCGTCGGCATCGACGCGGTCACCCTCGACGAGGTGCTGGCGTAGCCGGGGAGGACCGTCCTGACCCGCGGCTCCTGGTCCTGGCCGCCGCGCTGTTCCTGGTCGGCACCAACGCCTTCGTGATCGCCGGCGTCCTGCCCGACGTCGCCGCGACGTTCGACGTGACCACGGGTCAGGCCGGCTACGCCATCGCCTGGTACGCCGGGACCGTCGCCGTGCTGGGCCCCCTGATGGGGATGACCCTCGCGTGGGTCCCCCGGGAGGTGATGGTCGGCGGCGGCCTCGCGCTGGTGACCGTGGGCACGGCGCTGGCCGCGCTGGCGCCGGGGCTGGGCACCTTCATCGGCGGCCGTGCCGTCGCCGCCGTGGGGGGCGCCGCCCTGGTGCCCACGGTCTTCGCGGCGGTGCCGCGCATGGTGTCGGCCGCGCGTCGCGGTCGGGCGCTGGCGCTCGTCGAGCTCGGCTTCGCGCTCGCCGTCGCCGTCGGCGCGCCGCTCGGGACCGTGCTCGCGCACGTCGGCTCCTGGCGGCTCGCGATGCTGGCCGTCACGGTGCTGGCCGCGCTGGTCACGCTCGCCGCGGTGCTCGTCGTCCGGGGCCTGCCGCCCGCGCGGCGGCTGACGACGCGGGAGAGCGCGGTGGTGCTGGTCGACCACCGGCTCCTGCTCCTGATGCTCACCCACCTGCTGCTGATGGTGGCCTTCAACCTCGTCTACACCTTCAGCTCCGTGATCGCCGGCGACGTGACCGAGGGCAGCGGCGCCCGCCTCGCCGGCCTCCTGGCGGTGTGCGGGGTCGGCGGACTGGTCGGCACCCTCGCGGGCGGCCCCCTCACCGACCGGTGGGGCAGCGGCCGCGCCGGGGTGTCGGCGCTCGCGGTGTTCCTCGGGTCCGTGACCGCACTGGTGTGGTGGCACTCGGGGCCC
Organism: Nocardioides lijunqiniae; assembly: GCF_015024225.1. Classification (GTDB taxonomy): domain Bacteria; phylum Actinomycetota; class Actinomycetes; order Propionibacteriales; family Nocardioidaceae; genus Nocardioides; species Nocardioides lijunqiniae. The sequence continues at coordinate 11,791 of NZ_JACJGM010000060.1, read as the reverse complement.
CTCACCTGGCTGCTGTTCCTGGTGCTGGGCGCCTCCTCGCAGATGGCGGTCGTGCCGCAGCTGCACCGGCTCTTCGAGGTGCGGCCGGCGGTGGCGGGAGTGTCGACGGCCTGGAACTCCACGGCGATGTATGTCGGCGTCGCAGCCGCGCCGGTCCTCGGGGCCCGCCTGCTGCCGGGCGGGCCGGGCCCGCTCGTGGTCGGCGCGGCGGTCGCCGCGCTGGCCGCCCTGGTCGTCTACGTCGCCACGCTCGACCTGCGCCTCGGCGCGGAGCGGCGCCTGGGGGCCCGTCCCTGAGGTCTCGCGGCCCGGGATCTGGGGGTCCGGCCAGGGCTGTTCCCGATGGGCCGGAGGCGTCGTCGGAGCAAGACTGGTGACGTCGGGGAGACACCCCGGCGCCGACCGAAGGAGCACCACCGACATGAACGACATCCAGCAGAGCTTCGCCCGACAGGGTCTGGTCCGACCGCGCGGCAGCCGCCTCCTGGGTGGCGTGTGCGCGGGCATCGCCCGCCGCTTCCAGATGGGCGAGTGGACCGCGCGGCTGCTGTTCGTGCTCATCCTGATGGTCGTGCCCGGCAGCCAGCTCCTCATCTACCCGGTGCTGTGGATCCTGATGCCCTCGGAGGAGCGGGTCGCCCTGGTGACCCCGCAGCCGGTGCACCCGGCCACCGGCGGCCCGGCGGTCTGACGACGTACGCCGCTCAGGCCGGCAGCTCGTCGCCGCGCTCGGCGGCGAGCCCGGCCGGTGCCGTGAGACGCCAGGCCTCGAAGGCGAGCTCGGCCAGCTCGTCGCGCTCGACCCCCTCGAGGTGGACCACCACCCACCCGAAGGCCCCGGCGGTGAACTGCACCTCGAACACCTCCGGCCGCTCGGCCACCAGTGCGAGCTGCTCGGCCAGCGGCTGCTTCAGCCCGACCGTCCGGGTGGGCTCCCACAGGTAGCCGAACGTGTGGGCGTCGACCTGGAAGCGGGCGTAGCGCCCGTGGTCGCTCCGCGCGACGCCGGGCAGCTGCCTCACCAGCTCCAGGAAGTCCGCGACCGTGCACATCGCCGCCCACGCTAGCCGGAGCGACGACCCTCAGGCGGCGGGACGGTGCGGGATCAGCAGGACGACGAGCGCGGTGAGCACGGAGGCGCCGGCGCACAGGGCGAAGAGCTCCCGGTAGGCGTCGAGCGAGGGGACGGCGAAGCCGCTGAGGATCACGGTGTTGGCGGCCAGGATGCTGCCGCCCACGGCGGAGGCCAGTGAGCTGCCGAGGCTGCGGAAGAGCGTGTTGAGGCCGTTGGCCGCCGCGATCTCCGAGGGCGGGGTGTGCGCGTTGATCAGCGACGGGATCGCCGCGTAGCCGATGCCGGTGCCGATGCCCACGACGGTCGCACCGACGATGATCTGCCACAGGCTGTCGGTGACGACGATCCGCATCACCCACCCGAGGGCGACGACGCCGGCGCCGAGCGCCAGGGTCTGCGGGGCGCCGCGCCGCTCGATGAGCTTGGCGGCGACGGGGGAGAACAGCAGCATCGCCAGCCCGCTGGGCAGCATCGCCAGGCCGCCGACGAGCAGGCTGGAGCCGAAGCCGTAGCCGCTGGCCTCCGGCGCCTCGACGTACGCCGCCGTGCCGATGAACGACGCGAACAGCGCGAAGCCGAAGAGGACCGAGGCCAGGTTGGTGAGGACGATCGGCCGGCGGCGCAGCGCCGTCAGGTCGACCAGCGGGTCCTGGATCCGGGTCTGCGACCAGCCGAACAGCACGACCGTGACGGCCGAGACCACCAGCAGGATGGCGACCCGCGGGTCGTCCCAGCCCCAGGCGGCGCTCTGGCTCAGCGGCAGCAGCAGCGTGACGAGGGTGATCGCCAGCAGGGCGGAGCCGACGAGGTCGACGCGACCGCCGCTGCGGAAGCCGGACTCCGGCACGACCGTGAGGATCCCGAGGAACGACACCAGGCCGGCGACCGCGGTGATCCAGAAGAGGGCGTGGAAGTCGGCGTTCTCCGCGACGAAGCCCGCCAGCGGGAGCCCGAGCGCGCCGCCGACGCCGAGCATCGCGCTGATGAGGGCGATCGAGGAGCCGACCTTCTCCTTGGGCATGGTGCTCGCGAGCAGGCTGATGCCGAGCGGGATCGCCGCCGCGGACGCGCCCTGGATCGCACGGCCGACGATCAGCAGCGTGATGTCGCTCGTCAGGGCCGTGAGCAGCGAGCCGAGGGTGAGCGCCCCGACGGCGACCAGCAGCATCAGCCGCTTGCCGAACATGTCGCCGAGCCGCCCCATGATCGGCACCGAGACGGCCGCGACGAGCAGCGTGGACGTGAGCAGCCAGCTGACGTTGCTCGCGGAGGTGTCGAGCTCCGCCGGCAGCGTGCCGAGCACGGGGATGAGGACCGACTGCGACAGCGCCACGACGAGGGCGCCGAGGCCGACGACGAGGAGCTGGACGTTGGCGGTGCGCGAGGAGATCGGAGCGGCGACGTCGGGGTCGCCGGCGATGTGGGGTGCGGGCATGACTGGCACGCTACGCCACAGGTGGCACTGGGTGTCAATCATGACGCTCGGGGCGTGAGCGGCTAGGTTGCGGGGGATGACCGCCGACGGACCGACCGCGACGACCCCGGGTACGACGACCCCGGGTGCCATGACGCTGCGGGACCACGCCCGCGGGGCCGTGCGCGACGAGGTGATGCGCTGCGCGTGGCTGCTGTTCCTCGAGCACGGCTTCGAGGGCACGACGGTCGACGAGATCGCCGAGGCGGCCGGGATGTCCCGGCGCACCTTCTTCCGCTACTTCGCCGGCAAGGAGGAGCTGGTCCTCGAGCGGCTCGTCGAGTCCGGCCAGTCGATCGCGGACGAGCTGGCCGCCCGGCCGGCCGCGGAGGCCGCGTGGCCGGCGCTGCGGGCGGCGTTCGAGACGATCGTGGTGCTGCAGGAGCAGCACCCCGGCCAGGCCCGCCCGCTCATGGTCATGCTCCGCACCGAGCCGGCGCTGCGCGGCAGCGTGCTCGAGCGCCGTCGCCGCTGGCAGGACGTGCTGGCACCGCTCGTCGCCGCCCGGCTGCCGCGCGCCCGCGGTGCGGCGACCGGCGTACGGGCGAGCGCCGTGACCGGCAGCGCCCTCGCCTGCCTCGAGGCCGCCCAGGACCACTGGACCGACCACCCCGGCACGTCCCTGCCCCGCCTCCTCGACCAGGCGATGGCGGCGGTCGCGCCGCTGTGACCCGCCGCACCCACTAGGGTGGCGGGACACGTCTCGTGGAGCAGGAACCCGGTGCGAGTCCGGGGCGGTTCCGCCACTGTGAGTGCCCGCGAGGGCACCAGCCAGACACTGGCCACGGGACCTCCGCCTACAGGGGCGAGAACCCCGGGAGAACCATGCGCATCGCACTGCTGTCGACGTCCGACACCGACCTCCTCTCGGCCCGGGCCTCCGGCGCCGACTACCTCTGGGCCAACCCGTCCCGGCCCGGCCACCAGTCCATGGGCGCCGCGATCGAGGCCGCCGACCTCGTCGTCGGGCGGATCCTGGGCTCGCCGCAGGACCTGTGCACCGGCTTCGCGAGGATCCGCGAGACCGGCAAGCCGATGGTGGTGCTCGGCGGGGAGCAGACGCCGAGCGCGGAGCTCATGGAGCTCTCGACCGTCCCGATCGGCGTCGCGGCCGAGGCGCACCGCTACCTCGCCGAGGGCGGCCCCGCCAACCTCGCGCAGCTGCACGCGTTCCTCTCCGACACCGTGCTGCTCACCGGTGAGGGCTTCGAGGCGCCGGTGGCGCTCCCGGAGTGGGGCTACGGCGAGAGGGTGGCGGGCGACGCGAGCCTGCCGCGGGTGGGGATCCTCTACTACCGGGCGCACGAGGCCAGCGGCAACACCGCGTTCGTGCACGCCCTCGCCGACGCGGTCGACGCGACGGGCCAGGCAGTGGGGGTCCCGATCTTCGCGGGCTCGCTGCGCTCGGCCCCCGACGACCTCTACGAGGCGTTCGCGACCCTGGACGCGCTCGTGGTCACCGTGCTGGCCGCGGGCGGCAGCAAGCCGGCCACGGCGAGCGCCGGCGGCGACGACGAGGCCTGGGACGTCGAGCGGATGGCGGCCCTCGACATCCCGGTCCTGCAAGGGCTCTGCCTCACCAGCAGCCGCGCCGAGTGGGAGGCCTCCGACGACGGGGTGACGCCGCTCGACTCCGCGACGCAGGTGGCGATCCCGGAGTTCGACGGGCGGATCATCACCGCGCCGTTCTCGTTCAAGGAGGTCGACCCCCACGATCCCGACGGGCTGCCTCGTTATGTTCCTGACGCGGAGCGCTGCGCCCGCGTGGCGGGGATCGCGGTCAACCACGCCCGTCTGCGCCACATCCCGGCCGCCGAGCGCAAGGTCGCGCTGATGCTCTCGGCCTACCCCACCAAGCACTCGCGCGTCGGCAACGCCGTGGGTCTCGACACCCCTGTCTCCACGATCCGGCTGCTGCGCCGGCTGCGCGACGCCGGCTACGACCTCGGCGCCCCCGGCGCGATCCCCGGGCTGGACGAGGACGACGACACCGTCGCCGGCGACACCCTGATCCACGCGCTGATCGCCGCCGGCGGCCAGGACGAGGAGTGGCTGACCAGCGCCCAGCTCACGGACGCGCACGTGCGGATCACCAAGGCCGACTACGACGCCTGGACCGCCGACGTGCCGCCGGCCCTGATGGGCGACATCGTGAGCGCCTGGGGCGAGTCGCCCGGCACGCTCTTCGTCAACGACGACCGCGAGATCGTGCTGGCCACGATCCAGGCCGGCAACGTCGTGCTGCTCATCCAGCCGCCCCGCGGCTTCGGCGAGAACCCCGTCGCGATCTACCACGACCCCGACCTCGCCCCCAGCCACCACTACCTCGCGGCCTACCGCTGGCTCGCTGCGCACACCGAGCAGGGCGGCTTCGGCGCCCACGCCGTCGTCCACCTCGGCAAGCACGGCTCGATGGAGTGGCTGCCCGGCAAGAACGCCGCGCTCTCGGCCGACTGTGCGACCGACGCCGCGATCGGGAGCCTGCCGCTGATCTACCCGTTCCTCGTCAACGACCCCGGCGAGGGCGCGCAGGCCAAGCGCCGCGCGCACGCCACGATCGTCGACCACCTGATCCCACCGATGGCGCGCGCCGAGTCGTACGGCGACATCGCGCGGCTCGAGCAGCTGCTCGACGAGCACGCCAACATCGCGGCCATGGACCCGGCGAAGCTGCCGGCGATCCGCGGCGAGATCTGGCAGCTGATGCACGCGGCCGAGATGCACCGCGATTTCGGCCTCGACGAGCGCCCCGATGACGAGGCGTTCGACGACTTCATCCTGCACGTCGACGGCTGGCTCTGCGAGATCAAGGACGCCCAGATCCGCGACGGCCTGCACGTGCTGGGCCAGGCGCCCGACGGCGAGGCCCGGGTCAACCTGGTGCTCGCGATCCTGCGCGCCTCGCAGGTGTGGGGTGGCGAGACCGCGGCCGTGCCCGGTCTGCGCGCCGCGCTCGGCCTCAAGGAGAACGCCGAGGCCACGACCGCCGTCGACGCCATCGAGCAGCAGGCCCGCGACCTGGTCCTGCGCATGGAGGCGGCCGGCTGGGCGCCCGAGGCGGCCTCGACCATGCACGACGACCCGGAGGTCCAGCGGGTGCTGGCGTTCGCCGCCACCCAGGTGGTGCCGCGGCTCGGGCGCACGACCGACGAGCTCGACGCCGTGCTGCACGCGCTCGACGGCGGGTTCATCGCCGCGGGGCCGTCCGGCAGCCCGCTGCGCGGCCTGGTCAACGTGCTGCCGACGGGCCGCAACTTCTACACCGTCGACCCGCGCGCGGTCCCGAGCCGGCTGGCCTGGCAGACCGGCATGGCGATGGCGGAGTCACTGGTGCGCAAGTACGTCGAGGAGGCCGGCGCCTACCCCGAGTCCGTGGGCCTGAGCATCTGGGGCACCAGCGCGATGCGCACCTCCGGCGACGACGTGGCCGAGGTGCTGGCGCTGCTCGGGGTCCGCCCGGAGTGGGACGAGGCGTCGCGGCGCGTGCGCGATCTGACCGTCGTACCGCTGGGGGAGCTGGGCCGCCCGCGCATCGACGTGACCGTGCGGATCAGCGGGTTCTTCCGCGACGCCTTCCCGCACGTCGTGACGATGCTCGACGACGCGGTGCAGCTCGTGGCCGTGCTCGACGAGCCGCCCGAGCAGAACTACGTGCGGGCCCACGCGCAGGCCGACCTCGCCGAGCACGGCGACGAGCGGCGCGCCACCACGCGGATCTTCGGCTCGAAGCCGGGGTCCTACGGCGCGGGCATCCTCCAGGTCATCGAGTCGGGCACCTGGCGCGACGACCAGGACCTGGCCGAGGTCTACACCGCCTGGGGCGGCTTCGCCTACGGCCGCGACCTGGACGGCGTGGCCGCGGCCGACGACATGCGCACGGCCTACCGACGCATCAAGGTCGCCGCCAAGAACATCGACACCCGCGAGCACGACATCGCCGACAGCGACGACTACTTCCAGTACCACGGCGGGATGGTCGCCACCGTGCGCGCGCTGACGGGCGCCGACCCCAAGGCCTACGTCGGCGACTCCACCACGCCCGACGCCGTGCGCACCCGCACGCTGCAGGAGGAGACCAACCGGGTCTTCCGCGCGCGTGTGGTCAACCCGCGCTGGATCGGGGCGATGCAGCGCCACGGCTACAAGGGCGCCTTCGAGCTGGCTGCGACCGTCGACTACCTCTTCGGCTTCGACGCGACGACCGGCGTCGTGCACGACTGGATGTACGACACGCTCGCCAAGGAGTACGTCCTCGACGAGACCAACCAGGCGTTCATGCGGCAGTCGAACCCCTGGGCGCTGCGCGGCATCGTCGAGAAGCTGCACGAGGCCGTCGACCGCGGGCTCTGGGAGTCCCCCGACCCCGACGTCCTCGCCGCCATGCAGCAGGTCTACCTCGACCTCGAGGGCGACCTGGAGGACCGGTGACCCGACGGCTGCGCGTGATCGGCTTCGGCATGGGGCCGCAGCACGTGACGCCGGAGGCCGCCGAGGCGATCCGCTCGGTCGACTACCTGGTGGCCTTCGCCAAGGGCGACCGCGACGACCCGCTGCTGGCGGTGCGCGCCGAGGTCGCGCGCCGGTACGGCGACCCGCCGGTCGTCGTCGTGCCCGACCCGCCGCGCGACCGGGCCGACCCGGCCGACTACCCCGCGGCCGTGCGCGACTGGCACGAGGCACGCGTGGCCGCGCTGCGCGGCGCGCTGGAGGAGCGGCCGGGCGACGTCGGGATCCTGGTCTGGGGCGACCCGTCGCTCTACGACTCGACGCTGCGGCTGATCGACGGTCTCGACGTCGAGGTCGACGTGGTGCCCGGCATCAGCGCCCCGCAGCTGCTCGCCGCCCGGCACCAGATCGTGCTCCACGAGGTCGGCGCCCCGGTGCACGTGACGACCGGGCGCCGGCTGCGCGAGGCGGTCGCGGCCGGCCAGGACAACCTGGTCGTGATGCTCAACAGCGGGCTGGACCTGGACGGCCTCGACGACTGGCGCATCTGGTGGGGCGCCAACCTCGGGGCAGCCGGCGAGGCGCTGGTGGCCGGCCGGGTGGGCGACGTGCGCGACGACGTCCTCGCCGCCCGGGACGCCGCGAAGGCCGAGGCCGGCTGGGTGATGGACCTCTTCCTGCTGCGGGCGCCGTGAGCGGCCTCCTGGTCGCGGGGACGACCTCCGACGCCGGCAAGAGCATCGTGACGACGGGGCTCTGCCGCGCGTTCGCCCGGCGCGGGGTGCGGGTCGCGCCCTTCAAGGCGCAGAACATGTCCAACAACTCGATGGTGGTGCCGGGGCCGCGCGGCGAGGGAGCCGAGATCGGCCGCGCGCAGTGGGTGCAGGCGCTGGCCGCGCGGGCCGAGCCCGAGCCCGCCATGAACCCGGTCCTGCTCAAGCCCGGCAGCGACCGCCGCAGCCACGTGGTCGTGATGGGACAGCCGGCCGGCGAGGTCTCGTCGGCGAACTGGACCGACGGCCGCGCCCACCTCGCGCGCGCGGCGTACGCCGCCTTCGACGACCTGGCCTCGCGCTACGACGTGGTCGTTGCGGAGGGCGCCGGCAGCCCGGCCGAGGTCAACCTGCGCGCCGGCGACTACGTCAACATGGGCCTCGCCCAGCACGCCGGCCTGCCGACCGTCGTGGTCGGCGACATCGACCGCGGCGGCGTCTTCGCGGCGTTCGTGGGGACGCTGGCGCTGCTCGACGACAGCGACGCGCGGCTGCTGGCGGGGTGGGTCGTCAACAAGTTCCGCGGCGACCTGGCGCTGCTGCGGCCGGGTCTCGACGACCTCGAGGCCCGCACGGGGCGACCGGTCCACGGCGTGCTGCCCTGGCACCCGGACGTCTGGCTCGACAGCGAGGACGCCCTCGACCTGGAGGGGCGCCGCGCCGGCGACGGCGGCGTACGACGGGTGGCGGTCGTGCGGCTGCCGCGCATCAGCAACTTCACCGACGTCGACGCCCTCGGCCTCGAGCCCGACCTCGACGTGGTGTTCGCGGGCGCCCCGCGCGACCTCGCAGACGCCGACCTGGTGGTGCTGCCCGGCACCCGCGCCACGATCAGCGACCTCGCGTGGCTGCGCGAGCGCGGCCTGGCCGACGCCGTCGTCGCCCACGCGCGCGCGGGCCGCCCGGTGCTCGGCATCTGCGGCGGCTGCCAGATGCTGGGGCGCACCGTCGCCGACCCCGACGGGGTGGAGGGAGCACCGACCACCGTCGAGGGTCTCGGGCTGCTGGACCTGGTCACGGAGTTCACGCCCGACAAGGTGCTGCGCCGCCACGAGCCCGCCGGCTACGAGATCCACCACGGCCGCGTCACCGGCTCGCTGACCGAGGGCGCCGTGACCGGCACGATGGTGCACGGCGCGCTCGAGGACGACGCCCACCGGGCGGCGTACCTCTCCCGGGCGCTGGACGTCACCAGCCGGGCGTCGTTCCCGGCCGCGCGCGAGCGCCGGCTCGACCTCCTCGGCGACCTGGTCGAGGAGCACCTCGACGTGGACGCCCTGCTCGCGCTGGCGACAGGGCCGCGGCGATGAGGGTGCTGGTGCTCGGCGGCACCGCCGAGGCGCGGGCGCTCGCGGCCGCGCTCGTCGACGACGGCGTCGAGGTCGTGTCGTCGCTGGCCGGCCGGGTGGCGCGCCCCCGGCTGCCGGTGGGGGAGGTGCGGATCGGGGGCTTCGGGGGGCCCGAGGCCCTGAGGACGTACGCCGCGGCGTTCGACGCGGTGGTCGACGCGACCCACCCCTTCGCCGCCCGGATCTCCGCGCACGCCGCGCACGTCGAGGTCCCGCTGCTGCGGCTGGCCCGGCCCGGCTGGGCGACGCGCGAGGGCTGGACCTGGGTGGACACCCACGACGAGGCCGCCGAGGTCGCCGGCCGACTGGGCAACCGCCCGGTGCTGACGGTGGGACGTCAGGCGCTGGCGCGGTTCGTGCCGGCGCTGCGGCTGCGCGCGGTCCTGGCGCGGGTGGTCGACGAGCCCGAGCTCGAGCTGCCGGCGACCTGGAGCGTGGTGCACAGCCGTGGTCCCTACGAGCTCGAGGGCGAGCTGGCGCTGCTGCGCGGGCACGGCGCCGACGTGCTGGTGACCAAGGACTCCGGCGGCGCGCACACGCGCGCGAAGCTCGACGCGGCGCAGGCGCTGGCCGTGCCGGTCGTGGTCGTGCGACGGCCTGCCGGCCCCGACGGCGTCGAGACCGTCAGCGACGTCGACGGAGCGCTGCGCTGGCTGCGCTCGCCGCCGCGCACACCAGCAGCGCGGCCAGGTCGACCCGCCGCGCCAGCCGACGGGCGCGGGTGACGTCGTGGACGCCCACCTCGCGCCCGTCGCCGAGCACCGGACGCTCCTCGACCCGGCCGGCGTAGACGGTGCGACCGCCGAGCCGGACGCCGAGCGCGCCGGCGAACGCCGCCTCCACCGGTCCGGCGTTGGGGCTGGGGTGGGCGCCGGCGTCGCGCCGCCACGCGCGCACGGCGCCGCCGTGGTCGTCGCCGAGCAGGACGGTCAGCGCGGCGGTGAGCCGCGAGCCGGGCAGGTTGAGGAGGTCGTCGAACCGGGCCGCGGCCCAGCCGAAGCGCTCGTAGCGCGGCGAGCGGTGCCCGACCATGGCGTCCAGGGTGTTCGCGGCGCGGTGGGCGAGCAGCCCGGGCGTCCCGGCGAGGGCACCCCAGACGAGCGGCGCGACGACGGCGTCCGAGCTGTTCTCGGCCAGCGACTCGACGACCGCGCGGGCCACGCCGGCCTCGTCCAGATCAGTGGTGTCGCGGCCGACGAGGTGGGTGAGGCGCTGCCGCGCGTCGGGCAGCCGACCGGCCTCCAGCAGCGCCTGCACGGCGGCCGCCTCGCGGTCCAGCGACCGCCCGCCCAGGACCGCCCAGGTGGCCGCGGCCGTGACGAGGGTGCCGCGTCCGGCCACTCGTCCGAGGGCGGCCGCGCCGCCGACGAGCAGCGCGACGTGCAGCACACCGGGCGCCCGCCGGTCGGCGTACGTCCGGCGCTCCAGCGCGCCGGCCAGGCGCCCGAAGCCCGCCACCGGGTGCCCGCGCCGCGGGTCGCCCAGCGCCGCGTCGGCGACGTAGCCCAGCACCAGCCCCCCGGAGGTCATCGATGAAGGTCCTGGTCACGGGCGGGGTGCGCTCCGGAAAGTCGCGGCACGCGGAGACGCTGCTGGACCGGGAGGAAGCGGTCACCTACGTGGCGCCGGGTCCCCTGCGCGACGACGCCGACTGGGCGCTGCGCGTGGCCGCCCACCGCGAGCGGCGGCCGACGTCGTGGTCGACGCTCGAGACCGGCGACCTCGCGGCCGCGCTGGGCGCCGGGGGCGTCGGGGGCGCGGTGCTCGTCGACTGCCTCGGCACCTGGCTCACCCGCGTCGTGGACGACGCCGGCCTGTGGGACGCGCCCGCCGACGAGGTCGCCACGCTGGTCGAGGAGCGCACGGCCGCGGCCGTCGCGGCGATGACCGGCACGGTCGTGCTGGTCACCAACGAGGTGGGGCTCGGCGTGGTGCCGGAGCACCGGTCGGGGCGGCTGTTCCGCGACCTGCTCGGCTCGGTCAACCAGCGGTTCGGCGCGGCCTGCGACGAGGTGCACCTGGTCGTGGCCGGGCGGGTGCTGCGGCTGTAGCCGGGTCAGACCCATGACCACGCCAGCAGGGTGGTGGCGAGCGCGAGCTCGATGCCGGCGCCGAACACGTCGCCGGTGACCCCGCCGAGGCGCCGCACCGTGCGCCGTACGAGCGCCAGGACGACGAGCCCGCCGACGCCCGACAGCAGCACCCCGCCGACCACGGCGACCGGCAGCGGGACGGTGCGGGTGTAGGTCACGCCGAGCCCGTTGGAGCGGGCCGCGGGCACCGCGGTGCAGCACACGATCCACAGGGCGCAGCGCGACAGGCACACGAGCAGGCCGGCCAGCAGCGCGCCACGCGACGTGGTGCCCAGCGGCGCCAGCGCGGCCACCTGGACGCCGAGCACGACCACGGTCGCGACCACCCCGGCCGGGCCCGACGTGCCGGACTTCATGACGGCGAGCGAGCGCTCCGGGTCGTAGGAGGCGGTGAGCCCGTCGGCGACGTCGGAGAGCCCGTCCCAGTGCAGGGCGCGGCTGCCCGCGGCCAGGGCGCCGACGGCGACGACGGCGACGGCCAGCGGCGGCAGGCCGGCGAGGTCGCCGAGCAGCAGCAGGCCGGCGACCAGCGCGCCCAGCGGCAGCACGGCGAGCGGGGCGAGCAGCATGGCGTGCCCGGC
>NZ_JACJGM010000059.1 GCF_015024225.1 Nocardioides lijunqiniae | reverse complement strand
AGGCGTTAGCGTGGGACACGAAGACCTCCGGTTGTGAGATGCGGTTGCGTGGTAGCTCCACACCTCACCCGGAGGTCTTCGTCATCGTCCAGCAGGCACGCCGTACCTAACGTCCGTGATCAGTACACCTAGACCGCGACCGACTCCATGGCCTCGGCGGTCAGCGTGACCGACCGCAGCCGGGCCTCGGTGCTCGGCGCCTGGTGGGCGGTGATCAGCTCGTCGGCACCCACGTGGTCGCGGAAGCGCTCGAGGTAGTCGCCCACCTCGCGGCCGTCGCCCACCGCCGCGTAGGTGAACATCGAGTCGACGTGCTCGGCGGCGCCGCGCCGCAGGAGCACGTCCGCCTCCATGTCGCTCAGGCTCTCGCCGCGACCGAAGAGCGTGACGGCGATGCTGCGGCGAGCCGACTGGAGGTTCTCGCGCGCCTCGTCGGTCGTGTCGGCGGCGACGACGTTGACGCCGGCGATCACGTACGGCGTGTCGAGCTGGGCCGACGGCGTGAACTCGCGGCGGTACGCCGCGACGGCGGCCTCCAGCGCCTGGGGCGCGAAGTGGCTCGCGAAGGCGTACGGGAGGCCCAGCGCCGCGGCGAGGTGGGCGCCGAACATCGAGGACCCGAGGATGTAGAGCGGGACGTTCGTGCCGCGGCCGGGCACCGCCGTCACGCCGGGCACCAGCGACTCCTCGCCGAGGAAGGCCTGCAGCTCCTGGACGTCCTGCGGGAAGCTGTCGGAGGCGGACGGGCCGCGACGCAGAGCGTGGGCCGTCGTCTGGTCCGAGCCGGGAGCGCGGCCCAGTCCGAGGTCGATCCGGCCGGGGTACATCGCGGCCAGGGTGCCGAACTGCTCGGCGATCGTCAGCGGTGAGTGGTTGGGCAGCATCACCCCGCCGGCGCCGAGCCGGATCGTGGAGGTGTGCGCGCCGACGTGCGAGATCAGCACGCTCGTCGCGGAGGAGGCGATGCTGGGCATGTTGTGGTGCTCGGCGTACCAGACCCGGGTGTAGCCGTGCTGCTCCGCACGCTGCGCCAGGGCGACGCTGGCGGCGATGCTGCTGCCGACGGACTCCCCCTTCGCGATCGGGGCGAGGTCGAGCACGGACAGCGGGATGCGCATCAGGAAGAGCCTTTCGGACGGTGTCTTCACCTCAACAAGGCCGGGCGCGGTCCTCTTCCCCGATCGCGACCCGGACCTCCCCGCGCGCGATCTGGTCGACAGCCGGCGTCGCGTAGCCTCGCCTGCGTGAGTGACGACCCCTTCCGCCTGGAGCGCTTCGTCGAGGCGCAGTCGAACGGCGTCCACGCCCAGGCGCTGGACGAGCTCCGCGCCGGCCGCAAGAGGAGTCACTGGATGTGGTTCGTCTTCCCGCAGGTCGACGGCCTGGGTCTCTCGTCGATGTCACAGCACTACGCCGTCGGCTCGCTGGACGAGGCGCGGGCCTACCTCGATCATCCCCTCCTCGGTCAGCGGCTCGTCGAGTGTGCCGCGGCGCTGCTCTCCCACACTGATCGGACCGCACGCGAGGTCATGGGCTCCCCCGACGACGCGAAGCTGCGCTCCTCCATGACGCTGTTCGCCCTCGCCGCCGACTCCCAGCCGCTCTTCCAGCAGGTGCTGGACGCCTTCTTCGCCGGTGAGCGCGACCCGCGGACCGTGGAGATCCTCGGCTTGTGAGGACGGAGGGTCCATACTCAGGGCGTGCCAGTCTCGTCAGAGACCGGCTGCGCGGACGTGGTGTAGTGGCAGCACGCTTCCCTTCCAGGGAAGGGGTCGAGGTTCAAATCCTCGCGTCCGCTCCAGTGCCACAGCTGGTGTCCGGCCGACCCGAGCGATCGAAGGTCGGTGCGGTACCGGGCGTGCCTGCTGCACCTGGTCGCTCGAGCCAGGTCACCTGATGGAGCTGGACGCCGGGGGCGCTGCCGCCGCGCACGGCCTCGCTGCCGTCACAGGCGTCCTCTTCTGGGGAGGACTGTGGTGGTGGTCCTTGAAGCGCGACCCCCGGTCCCTGCGCAATGGCTTCCTGGTCATCGTGCTCGTCCACTACCTGCTTGGGTCGGTGGCCTACCTGGCCTCCACCTCGACGGTGTTCGAGACGTCCCTGGGCATCGCCGCGCTCGGGGTCGGCGTCGTCGTCGGGCTCGGCCTGCTGGCGCTTCCTCTGCTGCTGATCGCGGACGGCATCGTGATGATGCGCCGGGAGAGGCGGTCTCTCGCCAACGCACTCGCACTGGTGGCTGGGCTGGCGTTGCTCCTCCTCCCCCTCGTGCTCGTGACACTGCTGCGCCACGAGAACCCCGTGACCGGCAGCCTGGCCGTCGCCCTGCTCACTGCCCAGGGGTGCGCGAGTGTCTGCTTCCTGGCCTTCGCGGCGCACACCGCCATCTACGCGCGGGTTGCCCGTCGAGCCCGGGCCAACGCCGTGATCGTGCTGGGCAGCGGGCTGGTGAGGGGAGACGTCCCCCCGCTCCTCGCGGCCCGACTGGGGTACGCCGAGGACGTCGCGTCCGCACGCCGCGGGTCCGCCGGCCGCCCGGTCCTGGTGCCCAGTGGCGGCCAAGGACGAGACGAGCCGCGTCCCGAGGGTCAGGCCATGGGTGACTGGCTGCGCCTTCACGGCGTGGCCGCCGACGACATCCTCGTCGAGGATCGGGCGCGCACCACGCGAGAGAACCTGCTCTACAGCGTCCACCTCCTGGACCTGCGGGGCATCCCAGGGCCCTACCTCATCGTCACCAGCAACTACCACGCCCCGCGAGCAGCGATGCTCGCTCGCCGGCTCCGCATCGACGCCCAGGCGATCGGTTCACCCACCGCCTGGTACTACTGGCCCAGCGCGTACCTGCGCGAGTTCATCGCGGTCATGACGGAGCACCGGGTCCTGATCGGGCTCTCCGGGGCCGCCGTGGTCGTCATGACGGTGCTGACGGTGTTGTCGTTGACCTCGCGGTGAGCCGGCATGAGGCACGAGGAGGGACGACGTGGACGCATGGACCTGGCCGGCGTACGTCGCAGTCGTCCTCGGCACCGTCGCCTTCGTGCTCCTGCTGGTGCCGATCCTGGCGTACGAGTACAGGCGATACGGCCAGTTCACCCCGCGGCGCGCATTGGGCGCAGCGGCAGTCAGCCTCTACGCCACGGCCCTGGTCGCCTACACGCTGCTGCCACTTCCCTCCACCCGCGGCGAATGGTGCGCCACGTCTGCCGCCAGCCCGCAGTGGCGTCCGCTGCACTTCATCGACGACATCGGCGACGCGGCCGCCGCGACGGGTTCGTTCGGCGTACTGACGAGCCGCGTCACGCTCCAGGTGCTCTTCAACGTCGTCCTTTTCGTCCCCTGGGGCTTGATGATCCGCGGCTACTGGGGGCGATCGGTGGTCGCGGCCACCGGCACGGGCCTCCTCGTCTCCGTCCTCATCGAGACCAGCCAGCTGAGCGGGTTGTGGGGCATCTACGAGTGCGCCTACCGCATCGGCGACGTCGACGACCTCCTCACCAACACCCTCGGTGCGCTCCTCGGTGCGGCACTCGCACCGTGGGTGCTGTGGTGGATGCCTCGTCCGCACTCCTTCGACTCCACCCGCGGCCTGCCGCGTCCGGTCACGAACGCGCGGCGCTGGTTGGGGATGGCGCTGGACCTGGCCATCTTCAACGCCCTCGGTCTCGCGCTCACGATCGGCTACCGCATCACCCTGCTCGCCGCCACGGGCCAGGTGCCCCCGCACCCGCACGTAGCCGAGGCGGCACTGTCCACGCTGGTCCCGGCCGTCTGCGTCTTCGCGCTGCCCGCCCTGCACGGGACCGGAGCATCACTGGGACAGCGAGCGGTTCGACTCGCCCCTGTCTGGGACCGTCCAGCGCTTGTGGGCCGGCGCCTGGTGCAGGCCACGGCCGTGCCGGCCGGCTACGCGCTGGCCGTCTTCTGCGCCACGTGGCAGCGCCCCGACGTGCTGGGGGATGCGGCGCAGGTCCTCGCCTACATCCTGCTGCTCGCCGCCTTCGTCGCGGTGCCCCTCACCAGGCAGCGCGGACTGTCTGCACTGCTGAGTGGCGCTCGGTTCCGCGACGACCGCACCCGATCAGTCGAGGCGGACGCACACCCCTAGCTGTTGGCGGCTTCCTTGTCCTGCTCCGCCTTCAGCTTCAGCGCGATGTCGATGAGCTGGTCCTCCTGGCCGCCGATCAGCTTGCGCCGGCCCGCCTCCAGCAGGATCTTGGCGCCGGAGACGCCGTAGCGGTCGGCGGCGTTGCCGGCGTGCTTGAGGAACGAGGAGTAGACGCCGGCGTAGCCCATCATCAGCGTCATCCGGTCGAGCTGGCACTCCTCGGGCATGGCGGGCTTGATGACGTCCTCGGAGGCGTCGACGATCGTGAGGAAGTCGATGCCGGTGCGCCAGCCGAGCTTGTCGCAGACCCCGACGAACGCCTCGAGCGGCGTGTTGCCGGCGCCGGCGCCGAAGCGACGGACCGAGCCGTCGATCTGCGTGGCGCCCGCGCGGGCGGCGATGACGGTGTTGGCGACGCCGAGGCCGAGGTTCTCGTGGCCGTGGAAGCCGACCGTGGCCTCTCCCCCGACCTCCGCGACGACGGCGGCGACCCGGTCGGCGGTCTCCTCCATCACCAGGGCACCGGCGGAGTCGACGACGTAGACGCACTGGTTGCCGGCGTCGACCATGATCCGCGCCTGCCTGGCCAGCACCTCGGGCGGCTGGGTGTGGCTCATCATCAGGAAGCCGACGGTCTCCAGACCGAGCTCGCGGGCCAGGCCGAAGTGCTGGATGGAGGTGTCGGCCTCGGTGCAGTGGGTGGCGATCCGGCAGATCTGGCCGCCGTTGTCCTGAGCGGCGCGGATGTCGTCCTTGGTGCCGACGCCGGGGAGCATCAGGAACGCGATCCTGGCCCGCTTGGCGGTCTCGGCCGCGATCCGGATCAGCTCCTGCTCGGGCGTGCGGGAGAGGCCGTAGTTGAAGGACGAGCCGCCGAGGCCGTCACCGTGGGTCACCTCGATGACCGGGACGCCGGAGTCGTCGAGCGCCTCGACGATGTCGTGCACCTCCTGCGCGGTGAACTGGTGGCGCTTGTGGTGCGAGCCGTCGCGCAGGCAGGTGTCGGTCAGGCGCAGGTCCAGGTCGCTGGCGGTGTCCGTCTGCGACCAGGTGCGGGTGAGGATGTCGCGGTCGTTCATGAGGTTGCCTTTCTGGTTCCGGGGTTTCGAGACGGTCGCTGCGCGACCTCCTCAACCACCGGAGCTTTGGTTCCGGGGTCTCGAGACGGTCGCTGCGCGACCTCCTCAACCACCGAGGGACCTGGCGATGGTCTCGCCGACGCGGGCGGCGGCGGCGGTCATGATGTCGAGGTTGCCGGCGTACGGCGGGAGGAAGTCGCCGGCGCCCTCGACCTCGACGAAGATCGACACCTTGGTCTGGCCCTGGGTGGCGGCGGACGGCTCGTCGATCTGCGGCTCCTGCAGCAGGCGGTAGCCGGGGACGTACTCCTGGACCGCCTTCTCCATGGCGAAGACGCTTTGGATGATGGCGTCGCGGCCCTCATCGTCCAGGTCGGGCGCGACGGCGCAGTAGATGGTGTCGCGCATGATCATCGGCGGCTCGGCGGGGTTGAGGATGATGATCGCCTTGCCGCGGGCCGCGCCGCCGATGGTCTCGACGCCGGCGGCGGTGGCGCGGGTGAACTCGTCGATGTTGGCGCGGGTGCCGGGCCCTGCCGACACCGACGAGACCGAGGCGACGATCTCGGCGTACGACACGCCCTGCGGACCAGCGGCGCGCGAGACCGCGGCGACCATCGGGATCGTGGCCTGTCCGCCGCAGGTGATCATGTTGACGTTCATCGCGGCGACGTGCTCCTCGCCGTTGACCGGTGGGATCACCGCGGGCCCGACTGCGGCGGGGGTGAGGTCGATGGCGCGGATGCCGGCCTCCTCGTAGCGGGGGGCGTACTCGCGGTGCACGTAGGCGGAGGTGGCCTCGAAGATCAGGTCGGGCAGCTCGTCCTGCTTGAGGAGCCAGTCGACGCCCTCGTGGCTGGCCTCGAGACCCCTCTCGGCGGCCAGGCGGAGGCCCTCGGACGTCGGGTCGACGCCGATCATCCAGCGCGGCTCGACCCTCCCCCCGCTCTCGGCGGATCGCAGCAGCTTGAACATCAGGTCGGTGCCGATGTTGCCCGGCCCCACGATGGCGGCGGTCAGCTTGTCTGTCACAGTCACTCCTCGAACTGCACGCTCAGCGGCGCGAAGCCGCTGATGGTCGCCACGACCCGGTCACCCGGGGCGAACGGCACGAACGGGCCCAGGGCCCCGGACAGGATCAGGTGGCCGGCGCGCAGCGGGTCGCCGAAGCGCCAGGCCTGCACGGCCAGCCAGCGCAGCGCCTCGAGCGGGTCGCCCAGGCAGGCGGCACCGGTGCCGGAGGAGCGCTCCTCGTCGTTGATCGTCAGCGACATCGTGACGTCGCGCGGCTCGAGGTCGTCGAGGCGGCGTCCGTCGCGACCGACGACGAACAGCCCGCTCGAGGCGTTGTCGGCGACGGTGTCGGTGAACCCGATGTCCCAGTCGCCGATGCGCGAGTCGACGATCTCCAGCGCCGGCAGCGCCACGTCGACGGCGGCCCGCACGAGCTCGAGGGTGATCTCCTCCTCGGTCGCCGGGTCGATGTCACCGGCGAGCACGAACGCGACCTCGCCCTCGACCCGCGGCTGCACGAGGGTCCGCATCGAGACCGGCACCCCGTCGGCGCCGTGGCTGACGTCCATGTCGGAGAGCAGGTAGCCGAAGTCGGGCTGGTCGACGCCGAGCTGGCGCTGCACCGCCTCGGACGTCGCGCCGATCTTGCGCCCCACGACCCGGACGTCGCCGGTCAGCCGGGCCTCGACCAGCCCCCGCTGCACGGCGTACGCCGCCGGGAGGTCGTCGGTGCCGATGAGGTCGCGCACGGGGGCACACGGAACCCGCGTGGCCTGGGCCTGCGCGAGGCGCGACACGGCCGCCTCGATCGAGTCGTGGGAGGTCACGGGTCCACAGTAGAACCTGTTACAGTTTTGCGCCATGAGCACCCCCCTGCCCCCCGAGGTGGACGTCGTGGTCGTGGGCGCCGGAGGGGCCGGCATGACCGCCGCGCTGGCGGCCGCGAAGCGCGGGCTCGACACGGTCCTCGTCGAGAAGAGCGCCTACTTCGGCGGCTCCACCGCACGCAGCGGCGGCGGCGTGTGGATGCCGGGCAACTACGCGCTCGCGAAGGCCGGCCAGGCCGACCCGCTGGCGGAGTCCAAGCGCTACCTGGACTCGATCGTCGGCGACGTCGTCCCCAAGGTCCGTCGCGACACCTACGTCGACCGCGGCGCGGAGGTCCTCGACTTCGTGCGCGAGCACACCCCCCTGCGCTTCACCTGGGTGCCCGACTACGCCGACTACCACCCCGAGGCGCCCGGCGGCCGGGTCGCCGGCCGCAGCTGCGAGCCGATCCCGCTCGACGCGCGCTTCCTCGGCGACGAGCTGAAGCGGCTGCACCCGCAGTACACCAAGGCGCCGGCCAACATGATCGTCACGCAGGCCGACTTCCGGAAGATCAGCCTCGGCCTGCGCACCCTGCGCGGCCCGGTGACCATGGCGAAGGTGCTGCTCAACCGGATCCTGAGCGGCCTGCGCGGTCGCCGGATGTTCGCGATGGGCAACGCGATCGCGATCGGTCTGCGGAAGGGACTGGTCGACGCGGGCGTGCCCGTCCACTACGAGACCGAGCTGACCGGCCTGGTGGTCGAGGGCGGCCGGGTCGTCGGCGTCCGCGTCACGCAGGGCGGGCGGGAGTCCGTCGTCCGCGCCCGCCGCGGGGTGATCCTCGGCAGCGGCGGCTTCGAGCGCAACCTCGAGATGCGGGAGAGGTACCAGCCGAAGCCCACGTCCGTCGACTGGACCACCGGATCGCAGTTCAACACCGGCGGCGGCATCCTGGCCGGCATCGAGGCGGGAGCGGGGACCGACCTGCTCGACGACTCCTGGTGGGGACCGACGATCCCGCTCCCGGGCGGCCCGTGGTTCTGCCTCGCCGAGCGCAACCTGCCCGGCTCGATCATCGTCAACCAGGCCGGCGAGCGGTTCATGAACGAGGCGCTCCCCTACGTCGAGGCGGTGCACGAGATCTACGCCGGCGAGGCCACCGGCGTCGGGCACGTCCCGAGCTGGATGGTCATCGACCAGCGCTACCGCAACCGCTACCTCTTTGCCGGCCTGATGCCGCGCCAGCCCTTCCCGGGCCGCTGGTACAAGCACGGCGTGATCCGCAGGGCCGACACCCTCGAGGGGCTCGCCGCCGAGATCGACGTACCGGCCGAGAGCCTGACGGCCACGGTGGAGCGCTTCAACGGCTTCGCGCGCGGCGGCACCGACGAGGACTTCCACCGCGGGGAGTCGGCCTACGACAAGTACTACTCCGATCCCACGGTCAAGCCGAACCCCTCGCTGCACACCATCGACCAGGGGCCGTTCTACGCCGTCAAGATCGTGCCCGGCGACCTCGGGACCAAGGGCGGGCTGGTCACCGACGAGCGCGCGCGGGTGCTGCGCGCCGACGGCTCGACGATCCCCGGCCTCTACGCCGCCGGCAACGTCTCATCGGCCGTCATGGGCCGCACCTACGCCGGGCCGGGCGCCACCATCGGGCCGGCGATGGCGTTCGGCTACCTCGCCGCCGAGGACATCGCGGCGACGGCGGCCGCTCCGGTGGTGGGTTTCGAGACAGGCGCCAGCGCGCCTTCCTCAACCCACGAGAGCCACGGAGCGGAGAGCGCCTGATGCCGATCGACCCCTCCGTCGCGATCGGCGCCGACCTGGGCGCCCGCGAGTTCTCGTGGACCGAGAGCGACGTGCTGCTCTACCACCTGGGCGTCGGCGCCACCGACCTGTCGTACACGCTGGAGACCGCCGGGCTGCAGGTGCTGCCGTCGTTCGGCGTCGTCGCGCCGACCTTCCACGAGACCGACCCGCCGCCGCTCGACCTGCCCGGCTGCGACATCAACCTCGCGCAGGTCGTGCACGGGTCGCAGTCGATCTCGGTGTCCGGGCCGCTGCCGACCTCCGGCACCGCCACGGTCTCCACCCGCATCAGCGACGTCTGGGACAAGGGCAAGGCCGCGGTCATCTGGCAGGAGGGCGTCGCGACGGCGCCGTCGGGCGAGGAGCTGTGGAGGGTCCGGTCGTCGATCTTCGTCAAGGGCGAGGGCGGCTGGGGTGGTGAGCGCGGCTCCTCCGACAAGGTCGATCTGCCCGACCGCGCGCCCGACGCCGACACGACGTACGACGTCACACCGCAGCAGGCGCTGCTCTACCGCCTCTGCGGCGACCGCAACCCCCTGCACGCCGACCCGGAGTTCGCGAGGGCCGCGGGCTTCCCCGCGCCGATCCTGCACGGGCTCTGCTCCTACGCGATCGTGCTGCGCGAGCTGACCGACGCGCTGCTCGACGGCGACGCGGCGGCGGTGCGCGGCTTCGGCGGCCGCTTCTCGGGTGTGGTCTTCCCGGGCGAGACGATCCGCGTGCAGGGGTGGCGCGACGGCTCGCGGGTCCTCGGCTCGGCGAGCGTCGCCGGTGGCGAGCGCGACGGCTCCCCCGTGCTGGCCGACGTGGTGCTCACGCTTGACTGATCCGGTGGACACCGGACTGCGGCACCATCTCGAGCCCCAGCTGGGGGCCGCGTCGGCCGCCGAGCTGGTGGGCGTGCTCGACGAGCTCGCGACGGGCGCGCAGCGCGCGCTCGGGGCCTCCTTCCTCGGCCTGCACCTCGTCGGGTCCCTCGCCCTGGGGCGCGGTGACGAGCACAGCGACGTGGACTTCCTCGTGGTGACGGCCGACCGGCTGGACGACCCCGGCGCCCTGCGGGACCTGCATGCCCGAATGCCCGACCTCCCCTCCCCGTGGGCCTCGCACCTCGAGGGCAGCTACGCGCCGGTCGGTGACCTCGCCAGCCCCATGACGCTGGGCCGGCGCTGGTGGTACGTCGACAACGGCAGCCGCGAGCTCGTGCTGTCGGACCACGACAACAACGCCCACGCACGCTGGGTGCTCCGCGAGCACGGTCGACTGGTCGCAGGCTCCGACACACGGGAGTCCGTCGCCGAGATATCCTCCGGCATGCTCCGCGCGGAGGCCGTCGGCACGGCGCGGGCCGTCGCGGAGCTGTGGGAGGACGAGCCGGCGTCGTACGCCACGGCCTGGGGGCAGCCGTTCGTCGTGCTCACCCTGTGCCGGGTGCTCTACACCGCCACGGAGGGTGCGGTCACCGACAAGACCTCGGCCGCGCGGTGGGCCAAGGACCACGTGCCGGCACGGTTCGCGACGCTGGTCGACGACGCGATCGCGTCGCGGCCCGACCCGTGGGAGCGCGTGCACCGGCCGGCCGCCGCCCCCGCCGTCGCCGCCACGCGCGACTTCGTGTGGGAGGTCGTCGGGCTGGTCGGGCGGACCGGGGCGGACTGAGCGACCTCAGCCCGGCTTGGTCGCGAGCAGGTAGAACCGCTCGGTGGTCTCGCCGCGCCAGGTGAACGGGCCGCGGTGGTACCACTCGAGGTCCTCGAAGCCGGCCGCCTCGACCACCGCACGCACCGTGGCCGGGTCGTGGAGGACGAAGTCGAGCGAGACGTCGAGGTCGAACCACGAGTCCATGTGGCGGACGCCGGCACCCGCCTGCATCGCGAGCACCAGCCGTCCGCCGGGGCGGAGCGGGCGGGCGAGCGCGGCGACGGCGTCGGGGAGCTCGGAGGCGGCGAGGTGGATGAGGGAGTACCACGCGAGCACGGCGCCCCAGCCGTCGCTGGTGGCCGGGCGCATGAGACGGCGCAGGTCGCCCACCTCGTAGCGGCCCTCCGGGAAGCGCCGACGCGCCTCCTCGACCATCGCCGGCGTGAGGTCGATGCCGGTCGCGTCGGCGCCGGCCGCGGCCAGGCGGGCGGTGACGTGGCCCGGACCGCAGCCCACCTCGACCACCGGCTGGTCACCCGCCTCGGCGGCGACGCGGTCGAGGATCCACGACTCGAACGGCATCCCGCCGAGCTCGTCGGTGAACCGGTCGGCGTACGTCTGCGCCACCGTTCCGTACGTCGCCCGCACGTTGTCGTCGCGCGCGTCGGCGCCCTCGGCCAGCACGCTCTCGAAGTCGGCCGCCGCGGCGGCCGACGTGGGCGCGGCGACGCCCTCGTCGACGGGGCCGAGCAGGTGCACCCACCGGCTGTCGTGCTGGCCGGGCCGGCGCTCGAGCTCGCGCACCAGCGGGCTGGGCCGGGCGGCCATGCGGCGCAGGGTCTCCTCGACGGCCTCGCGGTCGGGGAAGGCGTGGAGCCGCTCGGTGCGTGAGCGCAGCTCGCCGGGGGCCTGGGGCCCGCGCAGCAGCAGCACCGTGACCAGGGCCCGCTCGGCGTCGGTGAGCGACAGCTCCTCGGCCAGCGTCTGGTGGTACTTCAGCGTCCGCCGTCCGGTCGCCGCCCACACGATCCGCACCAGCCCGCGGTCCTTGAGCTCGCGCGCGACCCGCTCGACGGTCGCCTCGTCGTGGTCGGTGATCGGGTCGCGGCTGCTGGTCTGGTTGCAGGCGGTGCGCAACGCGTTGAGTGACAGCGGGTAGGAGGCCGGGACCGTCCGCTCCTTCTCCAGGAGGCTGCCGAGGACGCGCTGCTCGGTCGGGTCGAGCACCGGGAGATCCATGCCTCCGACCCTATCGGGGCACCACCGGGTGCACCGACAGCTCGTCGGGGTCCCAGCGCCGCAGCGACACCAGCGACAGCGGCTCCCCGTCGCCCGCGACCGCCTCCAGGACCCGCGGAACGTCGGCGCGCTCCACCCGCCGGGCCAGCGTGACGTGCGGCAGCCAGCCGGGGTGCTGGTGGCCCCGGGTCCCGGCGCGGAGCCGCAGGACGGCGGTCACGAGCTCGTCGGGCACGTCCACCAGTCGCGCGACGCTCACCCGCCGCCCGCCGAGGAGCGCCAGCCCGGAGAGCCGGGCGGCCACCGGCAGCACCGGCCCGAGCAGGTCCGCAGCCAGCCGCTCGTCCGCCGGCTCGATCTCGGGCACCGCGATGACGGTGACGTGCGGCGTGTTGGACGCACCGGTGTGGTCGAGCATCGACGGCAGACCGGCGTCGCGCAAGGCCTGCCAGTCACGCCGTACGGCGGCCTCCCCCGCGGCGTCCGGCAGCAGCTCCAGTGCGTGCAGGCGCGGCATCAGGCGAGCCAGGTCGCGGCGCGGCGCGTGTGGGCGGCCTTCTTGGCTGGGTCCATGCCGTCGTAGAGGTTGGCGACCATGCGCGAGCGCGGGTTGCCGGCGAAGACGTCGTGGTGGTCGCGCACGAAGGTCCAGTAGAGGGCGTCCCAGTCGGCGGTCCAGTCGCCCTTCGGGAGGTCGGACATCTTGCGCAGGTAGTTGCTGCCGGAGACGTACGGCTTGGTCGTGATGGCCGGCCCGGCGGCGAACTGGCTCATCGCGTAGACGTTGGGCACCATCACCCAGTCGTAGGCGTCGACGAACAGCTCCATGAACCACTCGTACGCCGCGTCGGGGTCGGTGCGCAGCAGGCACTGGGCGTTGCCGAGGACCATCAGCCGCTCGATGTGGTGCGCGTAGCCGGTCTGCAGCACCTTGCGCAGCACGTGGTCGACCGGGTCGAGGCCGGTCGTGGCGTCCCACCAGCCCCGGTCCAGCGGACGGGCGTGCTCGAGGCGGTTGCGGCTGCGCATGCGCCGTCCCCACAGCAGGTACGTCGCGCGCATGTACTCGCGCCAGCCGATGACCTGCCGCACGAACCCCTCCAGCGAGGCCAGTGGCACGTCGTCCGCGTGCGCCAGGGCGCCGCGCAGGACCTCGGCCGGCGAGATCAGCCCGACGTTGAGCCCCGGCGTCAGCAGCGAGTGGAAGACGAACCCGTGCGTCGCCGAGATCGCGTCCTCGAACGGCCCGAACTCGGCGAAGCGCTGCGCGAGGAAGTCGTCGTACGCCGCCGCGGCCTCGGCGTGCGAGGTCGGCCAGGCGAAGGCGTCGGGGTCGCCGGGCGCGTCGGGGAACGCCTCCTTCACCCAGGCGATCGCCTCGTCGACGGCCGGATGGCGCTCCGGGCGTGACACCTCCGGCACCGGGTGCCCGCGCGGGAGCTTGCGACGGTTGTCCTCGTCAAAGGACCAGCGTCCCCCCACGGGGCTGCCGTCGGCCTCGACCAGCACGTCGAGCCGGCGGCGCTGCCAGGTGTAGAAGGTCTGCATCCGCGCCGACGACCCCGCGAAGTGGTCGCGCACCTGCTGGCGGGTCGTGAGGAAGTTCGGCGTCTCGAGCACCTCGAGGTCGGGCCACACCTCGTGCAGGTCGCGGGAGAGCCAGTCGTCCACGACGTCGAAGACGCTGACGCGCGAGGGGCCCAGCCGCTCCAGCAGCGTGCGCAAGGCGTCGTTGCTGCCGGTCGTCGACGAGGTCTCGACGACGTCCACCTCGCGGCCGGCCTCGCGCAGCAGGTCGGCGAAGCGGCGCATCGAGGCGCGGTGCAGCACGAGCTTCTGGGCGTGGAAGGCGTACTGGCGGAACAGCAGGTCGTGCTCGACCAGCACGAAGCGGGTGCCGCCCGGTGCGTCGAGGTGCTCGCGGAAGAGCTGGTGCGGCAGCACCAGTCGGACGTGGGCTTCCCGCATGCGTCGACCCTAGCGAGGGCGCCTGACCCCGCGCGTGGGCGGCGCGGTCCACGGGTCGTCCGGCCAGGCGTGCTTGGGGTAGCGGCCGCGCAGCTCGCCGCGCACCTGCTGGTAGCCGGTGGCCCAGAACGACTCCAGGTCGGCGGTCACCGCCACCGGACGGCGCGCCGGGGAGAGCAGGTGCAGCAGCAGCGGGACGCGCCCGTCGGCCAGGGCCGGCGCGGACCGCCAGCCGAACACCTCCTGGATCCTGACCGCCAGCACCGGCTGGTCGCCGTCGTAGTCGACCCGCACCGCCGACCCGCTCGGCACCGTGACCCGCTCGGGGGCGAGCTCGTCGAGCCGGCCGGCCTCGGGCCACGGCAGGAGCCGGCGCAGCCCTGCGGTCACGTCGATGCGTCGTAGGTCCCCCGCGCCGCGCACCCGGGCGAGGTCGGGCCCGAGCCAGCCCTCGACGGTCTCGACCAGGGCCTCGTCGGAGACGTCGGGCCACGGCTCGCCCAGGGCCCGGCGGAGGAAGGCCAGCCGCGCCCGCAGCGCCGTGGCACCCTCCCCCCACGGGAGTGCGGCCAGCCCGTCGACGCGCAGCCCCTCGCGTACGGCGGTCGCCACCAGGTGCGGCGCGGGGTCGGCGATCGTGGCCGAGGTCAGCTCGATCGCGCCCAGCGAGGTGGTGCGCCGGGCCACGACCCGTCCTCCGCGCCACGAGACCTGCTCGTCCTCGCGCCACAGCGCAGACGCGGCGTCGAGCGCGAGGTCCTCGTCGAGGGGCGCGGCCGAGCGGATGGTCGCGTCGCTGCGGCCGGACGGCCGGTCGGCGTCGGCCACCGCCAGCCACGGGGTGCCGGCCAGCCCGGACTCGCCCCGCGCGAAGGTGGCGCCGGTGCCGCCGGCCATCAGGTACGACGACCCGCTGGGCCGCAGCCGCGCGACCCGGTCGGGGTGGGCCAGCGCGACCACCAGACCGACGGCCAGGTCGTCGGTGAGCCCGTGCTGGCCGGTGGCGGTCGTGACCGCACCCTCGAGGCGCCGCACCGCGGCCTTCCAGGCGCCGGTGTCCGGTCCACCGCGGCGCAGCCCCCGCAGGGCCGCCACCAGGTCGGCGCCGGGCGCGCGCACGTCCTCGGCCAGCATCGCCACGACCTCGGCGGCGCGCCGCGAGCCGGCCAGCTCGGC
>NZ_JACJGM010000058.1 GCF_015024225.1 Nocardioides lijunqiniae | reverse complement strand
GAGTCCGCCCGACTCGCCGCCCTGCCATCATGGATTCACGAGTACAACCACCACCGGCCCCACTCAGCAATCGGCCGGGCAACACCCATCACCCGGTTGAACAACCTGGCTGGACATCACAGCTAGCGCGCCTTCCTCAACCCCCGCCGCCTGTCACTCGTTCCGAGGGCACCCCTGCTGGGGCTGGTATGACTGGTGGTGCGACCACCGACACTCAGCGTCGGCAGTTCGCCGGCCCCAGGGCAACCGTGAGCGGGGCAGCCTCCGCGCGAAGCCCGAACTGCCGACAATCCCGACCACCGCGAGCCGGACGCAGCCGCAACCGGGCATCTGCTCTCCCGATAGCTGCTCACCACGCAACCACAGCGGCGCGCAGGCCGAAGACGGGTTGCCCCGACCGAGACCGACATGGCCGACGGCCCGGCCACCCCGTGCGGGGCGACCGGGCCGTCGATTCAGCCGGTGGTGCGGGTCGGGGTCAGCCGACGTGGACGCCGCCCTCGGGGCCGTCCGTGGCGAGCTCCTCGTGCTTGACGTTGAGGAAGGCCCAGATGGCCGCCGAGCCGAGCGCGATCAGGACCGCGCCGACCAGGAAGGCCGCCGTGGCGCCCTCGGTGAACGAGCCGACGAAGGCCAGTCGGCCCGCCGCCTCCGGGGGCAGGCCCGAGGAGACCAGGTCGCGTGCCAGGTCGGTCTTGGTGCCGTCGGCGTAGTGCAGCGAGACGGTGCCCAGGATCGCCAGGCCGAGCGCGCCGCCGACCTGCTGCATCGTGTTGAGGACGCCCGAGCCGATGCCGGAGTCCTCGGCGCGCAGGTGGTGCACCGCGGTCAGCGTGAGCGGCACGAAGACCATGCCCATGCCGACCGACATCAGCATGATGTAGGGGAAGATCGACGCCCAGTAGTTCACGTCCTGGCCGAGCGCACCCCCGCCCTGGGCGACGTTCAGGAGCGCCTCGGTGCTGGAGGGCACGTCGAGCAACGAGAAGCCCACGAGCGCGGCGGCGGCCATCAGCGTGCCGATGCCGGCGATGTAGCGCGGGTTGACCCGGTTGACCAGGTTGGACGAGAGGCCCGCGCCGATCACGATGCCGACGGAGAACGGCAGGAACGCGAAGCCCGTGCGCAGCGGGCTGTAGCCCACCACGAGCTGGATGAAGAGGCTCAGGAAGTAGAACATCGCGAACATCGCGGCCGGCACGAGCGCCATCACCAGGAAGCTGGTGGCGCGGGTGCGGTTGGCGAAGACCCGGACGGGCAGCAACGGGTGCTTGACCCGCGACTCGATGAACGCGAAGACCGTGAGCAGCACGACGCCGGCGGCGAGCGAGGCGATCGTCCAGGTGTCGCCCCAACCGTGTGCCTCCTCGCCGGCGCGGCTGAAGCCGTAGACCAGGCCGAGCAGGCCGAGGGTGCCGGTGATGGCGCCGGGCACGTCGAGCCAGCCCGGGTGCGACTCGGACTCGTTGAGGAAGCGCGGCGACAGGAAGGCGGCGATCAGGCCGATCGGGACGTTGATCAGGAAGGTCCAGCGCCAGCCCTCGAGGTCGAGGATCGGGTCGAGGCCGGTGAGCCAGCCACCGAGGATCAGGCCGACGGCCGCGCCGGCACCGGACATGGCGGCGTAGACCGCGAAGGCACGGTTGCGGGCCGGACCGGCCGGGAAGGTGGTCGTGATCAGCGCCAGGGCGGCGGGGGAGGCGAGCGCGGCGCCGAGGCCCTGGAGGCCACGGGAGGCGAGCAGCATGGCCTCGTTCTGCGCGAGGCCGCCGATGAAGGAGGCGACCGCGAAGATGATCAGGCCGACCATGAAGACGCGACGACGTCCGTAGAGGTCACCCAGTCGGCCACCGAGCAGCAGCAGGCCACCGAACGCCAGGGCGTAGCCGGTGACGATCCAGGTGAGGTTGGCCTGGGCGATGTTGAGGTCGTCGCCGATGAACGGCAGGGCGATGTTGGCGATGGAGGCGTCGAGGACCACCATCAGCTGCGCCATCGAGATGAGCACGAGCGCCCACCCCAGGTGGAGCTTGCGCTCCGCGAGCGGCTCCGAGGCGTGACTCTCGGGGACTTGTACGTCGGTCATGATTCTTCTTTCTGAACGGGCACGGACTGCACGCCACAGGTGGCGGCGGGCAGGATGATCTGGTCGATGACGCGGGTGACGAGGTCGGCGTCGGGGATCTCGCCGAGCATGAAGAGGCGTTGGAGCACGATCCCCGGGATGGCCGGGGCGAAGAGGTCGATGTCGAGGTCGGGCCCGATCTCGCCGCGGGCCTGGGCCCGCTCGTAGACGACGCGGCTGAGCGCCGCCTTCGGGCCGATGAAGTCGCTGCGGAACTTGTCCGCGAACTGGGCGTCGCGGCTGATCGCGGTGAGGACGCTCGCGAAGATCGCGATCTGTCGGGGGTCGGTCACCCCGCCCATGCCGCAGAAGGACGCGATGAGGTCCTCCCGCAGGCTGCCGGTGTCGGGCGTGGAGAACTCCTCCTTCATCGACACCAGGGCGTCGATGACGAGGCTCGCCTTGTCGTTCCACCGGCGGTAGAGGGTCGCCTTGGAGGCCCGGGCCCGGGTCGCCACGGCGTCCATGGTCAGGCGGTCGTAGCCGACCTCGGCGAGCGCCTCGAGCGCGGCGTCGAGGATCTGCTGCTCGCGGTCGCCCTCGACGCGGGGTCGCTGGTGAGGAGCCCCAGCGTCGGGCACAGCGTCGGGCACCGTGTCGGCCCCGGTGTCGTGGGCAACGTCGCTGGAGGTGCTGGTGTCATGATCGGTGCTGGTCATGCGGCTCTCCCTCCGGTGTGACGACCGTTACTGGATGAAACGAAACGGTTCCGTTTCATGCCGAACAGCGTAGGCAGGCGACCCATTCCCGACCAAGCCATTTTTCTTTTCGGGCCGGTGAACACTTCCGCACGGGCCGGGGCGGGCCCGCCGCCGACCTGGCCCGGAGGGGTGTGCGCGGTGTCGGCGCGAGGCGGCAGGATGTGCCCATGAGCGACGCCGCCGACGAGCAGCCTCAGCAGCCCGCCAGCCCCGTGGGCCCGGCGACCCCCGAGGCCCGCGACGAGCACCAGCGCCTGACCGAGGAGGCCGAGGACGCTCGCTGGCGCTACTACGTCCTCGACGACCCGACGCTGTCGGACGCCGACTTCGACCACCGGATGCGCCGCCTGGAGGAGCTCGAGGAGGAGTTCCCGGACCTGCGCACGCCCGACTCCCCGACGCAGAAGGTCGGGGGAGCGGTGTCGACGGAGTTCACCGCCGTCGACCACCTCGAGCGCATGGAGAGCCTCGACAACGCCTTCTCCTTCGAGGAGCTCGAGACCTGGCACGCCCGGCTGGCGCGCGACGGCATCGAGTCGCCGGACCTGCTGTGCGAGCTCAAGGTGGACGGCCTGGCCATCAACCTGCTCTACGAGAAGGGCCGGCTGGTCCGCGCCCTGACCCGGGGTGACGGCCGCACCGGCGAGGACGTCACCCCCAACGTCAAGACGATCGACGCCATCCCGCACCGGCTGGCCAGGTCGGCGACGTACCCCGTGCCCGACCTGGTCGAGGTGCGCGGCGAGGTCTTCCTGCCGCGCGACGCCTTCGACCGGCTCAATGCCTCCATGGCCGAGGTCGGCAAGGCGATGTTCGCCAACCCGCGCAACGCCGCTGCAGGCTCCCTGCGCCAGAAGGACCCCCGCGTCACCGCCACCCGTGCGCTGGGCATGGTCTGTCACGGCATCGGCGCCCGGCGGGGCTTCGAGCCGACGGCGCAGTCGATGGCCTACGACGCCCTGCGCGAGTGGGGCCTGCCCATCTCCGAGCAGGTCGAGGTCCTGCCCACGCTCGAGGACGTCCAGGGCTACATCACCCACGCCGGCGAGCACCGCCACACGATCGTCCCCTACGAGATCGACGGCGTCGTGGTGAAGGTCGACGACGTGTCGCTTCAGCGGCGGCTCGGCTCCACGAGCCGCGCGCCGCGGTGGGCGATCGCGTTCAAGTACCCGCCGGAGGAGGTCAACGCCGAGCTCCTCGACATCCGCGTCAACGTCGGCCGCACCGGCCGCGCGACCCCCTACGGCGTGATGGTGCCGACCCTGGTCGCCGGATCCACGGTGGAGAACGCCACCCTCCACAACGCCCACGAGGTCAAGCGCAAGGACGTCCGCCCCGGCGACACCGTCATCCTGCGCAAGGCCGGGGACGTGATCCCCGAGATCCTCGGGCCGGTGCTCGCGCTGCGCCCCGACGGGCTGCCCGAGTGGGTGATGCCCACCGAGTGCCCCACCTGCGGCACGCCGCTCGCCGAGCAGAAGGAGGGCGACAAGGACCTGCGCTGCCCCAACCACCAGTTCTGCCCCGCCCAGGTGCGCGAGCGCGTCTTCCACGTCGCCGGCCGCGGCGCCTTCGACATCGAGGGCCTCGGCTACGAGGCGGCGACGGCGCTGCTCGAGGCGGAGGTCATCGGCAACGAGGGCGACGTGTTCGACCTCGACGAGGACCGCCTGCTCCGCACCGACCTCTTCACCCGCGCCGCCAAGAAGACCGAGCTGGACGGCGCCGTCGAGGGCCGCGTCCTCTCGGCCAACGGCCGCCGCCTGCTCGACAACCTCGGCAAGGCCCTCGGCGTCCCGCTGTGGCGGGTCCTGGTCGCGCTCTCCATCCGCCACGTCGGGCCCACCGCCGCCCGCGCGCTGGCCCAGGAGTTCGGCTCGATGGCCGCCATCCGCGGCGCGTCCGAGGCCGAGCTGGCCGCCGCCGAGGGCGTCGGCCCCACGATCGCCGAGGCCGTCATCGAGTGGTTCTCCGTCGGCTGGCACCGCGAGATCGTCGACACGTGGGAGGCCGCCGGGGTCACCATGGAGGACGAGCGCGACGCCTCGGTCGACCGCACGCTCGAAGGCCTGAGCATCGTGGTGACCGGCTCGCTCGTCGACTTCAGCCGCGACTCCGCCAAGGAGGCGATCCTGAGCCGCGGCGGCAAGGCGTCCGGCTCGGTCTCGAAGAAGACCGACTACGTCGTCGTCGGCGACAACGCCGGCTCCAAGGCCGACAAGGCCGAGCAGCTCAAGGTGCCGATCCTCGACGAGGACGGCTTCAAGCAGCTGCTCGCCGAGGGCCCGCCGGCCCCGCCTGCCGCGGACGCCTCCGACGGGTGACGGGCCGGGCGGGCGGCCACCCTAGGATTGCCCCATGCCTGAAATCTCCAGGGACGAGGTGGCGCACCTCGCCGACCTCGCCCGGATCGACCTCGACGACGCCGAGCTCGACCACCTCGCCCCGCAGCTGTCGGTCATCCTCGAGTCGGTGGCCTCGATCAGCGGGGTCGCGGGCGACGACGTGCCGCCCACCTCGCACCCGATGCCGCTGACCAACGTCTTCCGGGAGGACGTCGTCACGCCGAGCCTCACCGCCGAGCAGGCGCTGTCCGGCGCCCCGGCGAGCGACCAGCAGCGCTTCATGGTCCCGCGGATCCTGGGGGACGAGCAGTGAGCGACCTGATCCGCAAGACCGCCGCCCAGCTGGCCGACGCGCTGGCCGCGGGGGAGACCACCTCGGTGGAGATCACCCAGGCCCACCTCGACCGCATCGGGCAGGTCGACGGCGCCGTCCACGCGTTCCTGCACGTCGACGCCGAGGGCGCGCTCGCCCAGGCCGCCGAGTCCGACGCCCGCCGCGCCGCGGGCGGCCCGAGCTCCGCGCTCGACGGAGTCCCGATCGCGGTCAAGGACGTGCTTGCCACCGAGGGTCTGCCCACCACGTGCGGGTCCAAGATCCTCGAGGGCTGGGTGCCGCCCTACGACGCGACCGTCGTACGCCGGCTCCGCGACGCCGGGATGCCGATCCTGGGCAAGACCAACATGGACGAGTTCGCGATGGGCTCCTCCACCGAGCACTCCGCCTACGGGCCCACCCACAACCCCTGGGACCTCGACCGGATCCCCGGCGGCTCCGGCGGCGGCTCGGCCGCGGCCGTGGCCGCCTTCGAGGCCCCGCTCGCGCTCGGCACCGACACCGGCGGCTCGATCCGCCAGCCCGGCGCCGTCACCGGCACCGTGGGGGTCAAGCCGACCTACGGCTCGGTCTCGCGCTACGGCCTCGTGGCCCTGGCCAACTCCCTCGACCAGGTCGGCCCCGTCACCCGCACGGTGATGGACGCCGCGCTGCTGCACGAGGTCATCGGCGGCCACGACCCGCGCGACTCCACGTCGATCACCCAGTCGGTGCCCGACCTCACCGACGCGGTGCGCCGCGGCGCGACCGGCGACCTGACCGGCGTCCGCGTCGGCGTGGTCAAGGAGCTCGGCGGCGAGGGCTACCAGGACGGCGTGCAGGCGCGCTTCCAGGAGGCCGTCGACCTGATGGTCGGCGCCGGCGCCGAGGTCGTCGAGGTGTCCTGCCCGACGTTCGTCCACGCGCTCGCCACCTACTACCTGATCCTGCCGGCCGAGGCGTCCAGCAACCTCGCGAAGTTCGACGCGATGCGCTACGGCCTGCGGGTGCTGCCCGAGGGCGTCCAGAGCCCCAGCGCCGAGGACGTCATGCGCGCCACCCGCGACGCCGGCTTCGGCGACGAGGTGAAGCGCCGGATCATCCTCGGCACCTACGCCCTGTCCAGCGGCTACTACGACGCCTACTACGGCCAGGCCCAGAAGGTCCGCACGCTGATCTCGCGCGACTTCGACGCGGCGTTCGAGAAGGCCGACGTGCTGATCTCGCCCACGGCGCCGACCACGGCGTTCAAGCTCGGGGAGAAGCTCGACGACCCGATCGCGATGTACCTCAACGACCTCGCGACCATCCCCGCCAACCTCTCCGGCGTGCCCGGCATCTCGGTGCCCGGCGGCCTCGCAGACGAGGACGGGCTGCCGGTGGGCGTCCAGATCCTCGCGCCGACGATGGCCGACGACCGCGTCTACCGCGTGGGTGCCGCCCTCGAGACGCTGCTCGCCGACCAGTGGGGCGGCCCGCTGCTCGACCGTGCCCCCTCCCTGAACGGAGCATCCTGATGACCGACACCCTCGTCCCGTGGGACGACGTCCTGGCGGCGTACGACCCGGCGCTGGGCCTCGAGGTCCACGTCGAGCTCAACACCCACACCAAGATGTTCTGCGGCTGCCCGGCGGTGTTCGGCGGCGAGCCCAACACCCAGGTGTGCCCGACGTGCCTGGGCCTGCCCGGCGCGATGCCGGTCGTCAACGGCAAGGCCGTCGAGTCGGCCATCCGGATCGGGCTGGCGCTCAACTGCGAGATCGCCGAGTGGTGCCGCTTCGCCCGGAAGAACTACTTCTACCCGGACATGCCGAAGAACTTCCAGACCTCCCAGTACGACGAGCCCATCTGCTTCGAGGGCTGGATCGACGTCGAGGTCGAGGGTGAGACCTTCCGCGTGGAGATCGAGCGCGCCCACATGGAGGAGGACACCGGCAAGTCGCTGCACGTCGGCGGCGCCACCGGTCGCATCCACGGCGCCGACTACTCCCTCGTCGACTACAACCGCGCCGGCATCCCCCTGATCGAGATCGTCACCAAGCCGATCATGGGCGCGGGCGCCAAGGCCCCCGCCGTCGCGCGCGCCTACGTCAGCCAGCTGCGCCACCTGATCGTGGCCCTCGGCGTCTCCGAGGCCCGCATGGACCAGGGCAACCTGCGCGCCGACGTCAACCTGTCGCTCGCCCCCCAGGGCACCGGCGGCCTCGGCACCCGCACCGAGACCAAGAACGTCAACTCCTTCCGCTCGGTCGAGCGGGCCGTGCGCTACGAGATGCAGCGTCACGCGGCGGTGCTGGACGCCGGCGGCTCGATCTTCCAGGAGACGCGCCACTGGCACGAGGACACCGGCGTGACCACCGCCGGTCGCGCCAAGTCCGACGCCGACGACTACCGCTACTTCCCCGAGCCCGACCTGGTGCCCGTGGCGCCCAGCCGCGAGTGGGTCGAGGAGCTGCGCGGCACCCTGCCGGAGAACCCCGTCGAGCGCCGTGCCCGGCTCCAGGCCGACTGGGGCTACACCGACCTCGAGATGCGCGACGTCGTCGCCTCGGGCGTGCTCGTGCCCATCGAGGAGACCGTCGCCGCCGGCGCCTCCCCGCAGGCCGCGCGCAAGTGGTGGAGCTCCGAGCTCGCCCGCCGTGCCAACGACGCGGGCGTCGACGTGGTCGACCTCGGCGTCAGCCCGGCGCAGGTCGCGGCGGTGCAGACGCTCGTCGACGCCGGAACCGTCAACGACAAGCTGGCCCGCCAGGTGTTCGACGGCCTGATCGCCGGCGAGGGGACCCCCGAGGAGATCGTGGCCGCCCGCGGCCTCGCGGTGGTCTCCGACGACGGTGCGCTGGGTGCCGCGGTGGACGCCGCCATCGCCGCCAACCCGGACGTGGCCGACAAGATCCGGGACGGCAAGGTGGCCGCCGCCGGCGCGCTCATCGGTGCGGTGATGAAGGAGATGCGCGGCCAGGCCGACGCGGCCCGGGTCCGCGAGCTGGTGCTGGAGAAGCTCACCTGATCCAGCCCCGGCGCCACGGTGTGCGCCGCCGGCCCAGGTGCGGGGGGAGTGCTCGTCGCGGCCGGCGCCAACGGCCAGGCCCTGGCGTCGGTGCGGCTGCTCAGGCGCGCGGCTCTCGGTCGAGCACGAGGATCGCGAGCTGCACCCGGTTGTCGAGACCGAGCTTGGCGAAGAGGCTGCCCAGGTGCGTCTTGACGGTCGCCAGGCTGAGGTGCAGCGCGGCGGAGATCTCGGCGTTGGACCGGCCCAGCGCCACGAGCCGGGCGACGTCCCACTCGCGCACCGTCACCCCCGAGGGCGCTCCGAGGGGCACCGCCGGCAGGGTCGCGAGACCGACCAGCCGCTGCAGCGCGGCCGCGGACATCATCGCGGCGCCGTCCTCGGTCCCGAGGACGGCCTGCTCGATCAGGTCGGGGTCCTCGCTCTTGAGCAGGAAGCCGTCGGCGCCCGCCCGCAGGGCCTCGAGGACGAACTCGTCGGTGTCGAACGCCGTCAGCATCACCACCCGGCAGGCCAGCCCGGCCGCGCGGATCGCCCGGACGGCCTCGATCCCGTCGCCACCCGGCATCCGGACGTCCATCAGCACGACGTCGGGTGCGAGCCGCCGCACCGCTCGCACCCCGGCGGGGCCGTCGGCCGCCTCTCCGACGATCTCGATGCCCCGAGCAGGGTCGAGCACGAGTCGCAGGCCGGCTCGCACCAGCGGCTCGTCGTCGACGATCAGCACCCTCACCAAGGCACGGACACCCGCACGACGAAGTGGTCGTCCGCCACGCCGGCCTCGTAGCGGCCGCCGGCCAGGCGCACTCGCTCAGCGATGCCCTCCAGGCCCAGACCGGTCGCGCTCGCCACGCGCTCGGGCCCGACCGTCCGGTTGCGGCAGATGAGCACGACGCCGCCGGCATGAGCGGTCACGGCGAGGTCGACGGGCGAGCCTGCGGCGTGCCGAGCGGCGTTGGCCAGCAGCTCCCGCACCGCCCGCGCCAGCAGCCGCGAGGTGGCCTCGGACAGTCGGCCGTCGTGCCGCACCACGGCCGGGTCGAGATCGGCCCGGACCAGCGCGCCGGCCGCCCGGTGCTGGTCGACCAGGTCCGGGAGGCTCGAGGCCCCCAGGGGCGGCACGGTGGACTGCGGTCCCTGGTGCAGGACGCCGAGCACCTCGCGCAGCTCGCTGTGGGCGGTGCGTGACAGGTCGGCGACCAGGCGGCTGCTCGAGCGCACGGTCTCGGGAGGAAGGTCGACCCGGCGACCCAGGGCGCCCGCGTGCAGCGCGATGAGGCTGAGGTGGTGGCTGAGCGTGTCGTGCATCTCGCCCGCGATGCGGGTGCGCTCCTGGCTACGGGCCTGCTCGACCACCAGCGCCTGCTCGCGCGTGGCCTGCTCGGCCAGCGCCCGCCTGGCCCCCACGACGACCCCCACCAGCACGAGCAGGGCGGTCACCACGGCCAGCACCACCAGCAGCCCGCGCGCCTCGTCGCCCTCCAGGACGAGGAGCCACGTCCCGGTGGAGGCCACGAACGCGGCGACGACCAGGACCCCGGTCCGCCACGACCTCAGCGACACCAGCATCACCAGGGCGAGCACCGCGGCCGGCGCCGCCGCCCCGAGAGGGGCCACCAGGGCGAGCGCCACACCGGCGACCACGGAGCGTC
Source organism: Nocardioides lijunqiniae (assembly GCF_015024225.1). Classification (GTDB taxonomy): domain Bacteria; phylum Actinomycetota; class Actinomycetes; order Propionibacteriales; family Nocardioidaceae; genus Nocardioides; species Nocardioides lijunqiniae. The sequence goes on along the minus strand of NZ_JACJGM010000058.1, from coordinate 6,031 downwards.
GACCCAGGACCCAGATCAGCAACGGGACCGCGACGAGTGCGGCAGCGACCTCCGCGAGCAGCCAGAGGGCCATCAGGTCGTCCGACGGCGGGTCCGGCCGGTCCAGCGCCTCGCCCATCGTCACCAGCGCGGCGAGCACGCCCACACCGGAGCAGGTGGCGACCATCAGGCGGCGCGACCACCGGCCGGCGACCAAGGGACGGGAGTCGCCGGACCCGGGCTGCCGCTGCATGAGCACGAGCCTAGGCGCAGCCGAACGTGCGCAGATCGACCGAAAGGCTGAGGCGGACCACACCTTCGCCCGCGAGCCGCAGCCGCCGGGCCGATGCCCGGCCCCCGTGAGCGCCGCCACGGTGGAGCCATGACCCCGACCGACTCCCACTCCCGACCCGGCTACCACCTCCAGGCCCGGCTCGTCCCACGGCGCCGCCGGTGGCGGGCACTCGCCGTACTGGTGCTCGCCACGGTCCTCTTCCTCACCTCAGCGGTGCTGCTGGTGGTGCCTCTGGTCCTGCTCGCCGTCGCCGTCCCCGCGCTGGAGGCACCGCTCGACCAGGCCCTCACCGCCACCGACGTGTCCGACCCGCTGACGATGGCGCTCATGCTGGCGATGATCGCCCTGATGCTGCCCGCGACGCTGCTCGCGGTGCGTCTGCTCGGAGGCCGACCGATCGGCACCCTGTCCTCGGTGGACGGGCACCTGCGGGGCAGGCTGCTCGTGCGGTGCCTGCGGCTCGCAGTGCTCCTCACGGTGCCGGCGGTCCTCGTGTCGGCCGCTCTCGACCGCCGCTGGACGCACGCGGCAGTGGATGGCTCGACCCTGCCTCTCCTGGCCCTGGCCCTGCTCGTCGTGCCCCTGCAGGCAGCCGCGGAGGAGTACGTCTTCCGCGGCCTCCTGATGCAGACGATCGGTGCCTGGGCTCGTCACCCGGCGTGGGCGATCGTGCTGCCGGTGCCGCTCTTCGCGGTGGGCCACGACTACGGCACCCTCGGCACGATCGACGTCGCCGCCTTCGGGCTCGTGGCGGGCTGGCTGACCTGGCGCACCGGAGGGCTCGAGGCTGCGATCGGTCTGCACGTCGCCGTCAACGGGGTGCTGTTCGCCCTCGGCAGCATCGGGCTCGTCGAGCTCGACGCCACCGAGGGGACCACGGCCGGGCTCATCTGCTCGCTGAGCCTGATGGGCGTCTACGCCTGGGTGGTGCGGTCGTGGGCCGACACGCCCAGCGCCGAGACACCACCCGGAGTCACGTACGGCAGCAGCGTGGACCAGCCGTGGGAGCGGCTGTCCGCCCGCTGACGCTCGCCGTCGGGCGCTCAGCCGCGACCGAGCCGACCGTCGGTCGCCTTCGCGAGCCTGCGGGCCAGCGCCGCCCTCGCGGTCTCGGCGTACGTGTCGGTGATGTGGTCGCCGCCGCGGTAGACCAGCACGTTGCCGATCACGGCCGGGCACCGCTCGCCGCCGGGGCACAGGATCGGCGTCATGTCGACGATGCGGGCGTCGGGCACCCGCGCCGCCGCCTCGCGCTGGGTCGGCGCTCCCGAGATGCGCACGCCCTTCTTCCTCGGTCCGGCGCACTGCGTGAGGTCGTCGGGGTGGTCCTGCACGCAGTCGGGGATGGTGCCGTTGAGGGGCGCGGGGGTGTCGAGGAGGGGGACGAGCGTGGCGCCGGTCGCCAGGACCCGCTCCCAGTACGTGACCAGGCCGTCGACCATCGGCGCGTGCTGCTGGTCGGTCGACGAGGTGTCGTCGGGGGGAAGGGCGTCGCGGAAGGTGCTGACGGTGAGCACCACGTCGGGCGCCAGCTCCTCGACGGTCTCCATGGCCCACGGCGACCAGGCGTCGCACGAGGGGTTGCGCTGACCCTCCGCGAGCCGGGTGACGTCCGCGAACGCGCAGCCGTTCTTGGAGACCACGACGAGGCGCCAGCCCTCGCCCTCGGCGATCTCCCTGACGGGTGCGAACCACTGCGCGGCCTTGGAGTCGCCGACGAGCGCGATGGTGCGCTCGGCGTCCGGGTCGCCGAACTCGCAGGTCTCGAAGCCCTCGACGTAGCGGCCGACGACGCAGGGGGTCGAGCCGCGGTAGATCTCGGGGAGGTCCCGGTAGGCGTCGAGAGGGGAGGGGCGCAGCCGATCGACGCTCCTGATGGCCGCCCAGTCCGTGTCGGCGTAGCGGGGGTCGCTCAGCGCCGCCGCGCCGATGGCCTCGTCGGGGGTGGCCTGCTCGACGGTGTCGACGAGCCCGAACGACGCCACCAGGGCCAGCCCGGCCACGGCGGACACCGCCATCGACCCGGCGCCCGCCACCAGCGCCGGGCGGGGGAGCGCCAGGCGAGGCGCCCGCCGCAGCGGGTCCTCGACGTAGCGGTAGGACAGCCAGGCCGGCACGGCGGACGCCGCGACGACCAGCAGGCCGTCGCGCACCCGCAGCTCGCCCCACAGGCCCTCCGCCGCGACCAGGAACGGCCAGTGCCACAGGTAGAGGGAGTAGGAGAGCCCGCCGACCCACACCGCCGGCCGCACGCCCAGCAGCCGCCCCACGCCCCACGAGGCCGCGACGCCGCCGCCGGCGAGGATCGCGGCGGCCGTGCCGAGCACGGGCAGCAGCGTGGCCACGCCCGGCCAGCTGGTCGTCTCGTCCAGGGTGAGCGCGGCGAAGACGACCGTCGCGAGGCCGAGCCAGCCGAGGACCCCGCGGGCCGCCGAGGGCAGCAGGACCAGGGTGGGCAGGGCCAGCGCCAGGAGCGCGCCCACGCCGAGCTCCCAGACCCGGGTGGTGGAGACGAAGAACGCCAGGCCCGGCTGCTCGACGGCGTAGGACAGCGTGAAGACGAACGACGCCACGGTGACCACCGCGATGCCGACCAGCAGCGCCGCGCGCCAGCGGGCGCGGAACAGCGCCACCAGGGCCGCGATCAGAAGCGGCCAGACGACGTAGAACTGCTCCTCGACGGCGAGCGACCAGTAGTGCTGCACGGGGGAGGCGCCGACGTTCTCGGCGAGGTAGTCCACGGCCCGCAGACCCAGCCGCCAGTTCACGACGTAGCCGGCGGCGGCGACGATGTCGCCGCCGAACTCCTTGCGGGTGTTGACCGGCAGGCACACCAGCGCGACGACCGCGCTGAAGACCAGCACCAGGGTGCTCGCGGGCAGCAGCCGCCGCGCCCGTCGGGCCCAGAAGCCGACCAGGCTGAGCCGGCCGGTGCGCTCCACCTCGCGCACCATGAGCGAGGTGATGAGGAAGCCGGAGATGACGAAGAAGACGTCGACGCCCACGTAGCCGCCGGGCACCCACGCCAGCCCGGCGTGGTAGATCAGCACCGACAGCACGGCCACCGCGCGCAGGCCCTCGATGTCGGGACGGAAGCCGGCGCGGGGCGCGTGGGTCACGGCGTCACCGGTGGCGGCAGTCACGACGCGCAAGGGTAGTGCGGAGCCGCGGGCATCGAGCAATCATGCGCGACGCCCGCGGCCGAGCCGGGGACGCGACGAAACGGCGCTACGGCGTGGCGTTGGTAGGGTGCCGCCCGGACACTCATCACGCCCACACCAGGGAAAGCCGGTCCGAGTCCGGCGCTGACCCGCAACCGTAGGCACCCCGTTCTTCCGAGACCGGGGCGCGAGCCGGAGCACCTGGGGTGACGCGTCCTGATCACTCGCTGTCGCGGACCAGCAGCGGTGGCGCCCCCCGGGCAAACGGCCCGGACGCCTCCGCTGCGTGCAGCGGAGAGGAACCCCATGAACAACCCCGTCTTCCGGCGCGCGGCAGCCCTCCTGGCCACGCCGGCCCTCGCGCTGGCCACCGTCGCCGCGCTGCCCTCGGCGCCGTCGTACGCCGCCGAGCCCGACCTCGCGCCCGCCCAGGCCGGCGCGGCCTACCTCGCCGAGGTGGCCCCGGTCTACGGCTTCGCCACCGGCAACACCATCGACCAGCAGCTGGCGCTCGACTTCGTCGGCGGACACGACGCCGAGGCCGACGCGATCGGCGCCGGCGTCGCGGACAACCTCACCGCCTACACCGACTACGCCTACTGCGACGACCCGGCGTTCGTGGAGTCGCCGCCGTGCGCGACCACGCCCCTGATCGAGGGCGTCGCCGCCGGCAGCCTCGGCAAGGCGCTCGTCTCCCTGCAGACGGCCGAGATCGACCCCACCGACGTCGACGGCGTCGACCTCGTCGCCAAGCTCGAGGGCGTCGTCCCCGACTCCGGCGCGCTCGCCGGTCGCGCCGTCTCCCCGCAGACGCGGGACGGAGTGTCGACCGTCAGCGGCTTCACCAACCTCTTCGGTCAGGCCTTCGCCGTGCGCGGCCTCGCGGACGCCTCCAGCCCCGAGGCGCTGAGCGCCTCGACCTACCTGGTCGGCCTGCAGTGCGCCGACGGGTCCTTCCAGGAGGACCTGCCCGCCGAGGAGGTCGCCCAGACCTGCGCGGCCACCACCAACAGCCGCCCCAGCGTCGACGGCACCGCCCTCGCCGTCCTCGCCCTGGACCGGGTGGACACCGCCGCGGCCCAGGCCGCGGTCACGAGCGCGACCCAGTGGCTCGCCTCCGTGCAGCGCCCCGACGGCGGCTTCACCGACAACGGCGCCGCCGGCACGCCCAACGCCAACAGCACCGGCATGGCCGGCTGGGCCCTCGGCCTCACCGGCCAGGACGCCCCCGCCGCGAAGACCGCCACGTGGGTCCGCGCGCACCAGGCCTCCAACGACGGCACCTGTGCCGCCTACGCCGCCGACGACCTGGGCGCCATCGCCCTGAACGACCAGGACCTCGCCGCCGGCGTCGGCGGGATCGGCGACGCCGCCCTCGGTCGCTGGCAGCGCGCCACGGTCCAGGCCCTCCCGGCGCTCACCTACGCGCCTGCCGCCGCCGGCACCCCGGTGGTCTCGGGCGTCACGTCCTACGTGCGGGCCGGGTCGGTCCAGACCGTCACGGTGCGCAACCTCGCGCCGGGCAACGCCGTCTGCGGCACCGTCGGCACCAGGTCGCAGCGCGCCGTCGCGTCCGTCGCGGGCGTGGCCACCTTCCGCGTCACCGCACCGGCTCGCACGGCGACCACGCCGTTCCGGGTCGTCGACGGCACCGCGTCCGTGGGCGCCACCGCGCTCCGCACGCTGGCGCGCAAGAAGCTGCCCTTCAGCCTGAAGAGCGCGGTCGACCGGGGCAGGAAGCAGGTCGTCCGGGTCTCCGGTCTCGCCGCAGGCGAGCGCGTGACGATCGTCTTCCGCGGCCGGAAGGTCGCCGGCGGCAAGGCGACCGCGAAGGGCGCCTTCGTCGGCCGCTTCAAGGTCTCCGGCAAGCTCGGCAAGGCCACGGTCTCCGTGCGCGGCGAGTTCGCGGCGACCCGGTCCAACGCCAAGAAGTTCCGGGTCACCCGCTGATCATGCTGCGCCTCGTGTCCCGACTCGTCGCTGCGGCCGCCCTGGCCGGGGCTGTGCTGGTGTGGCCCTCCAGCGCGCCCGTCCAGGCGGCCGGGTGCTCGAGCAGCAGCGGCGTGACCGTGGTCGTGGACTTCGCCGGCCTCAACGGCGGTGGCGTCCAGTCCGGCTGCGTCGGCAGTGGGGGAGACGCCCGCAGGCTCTTCGGAGCGGCGGGCGTCGCCCTGACCGATGTCGCCGACACCCCGGGCTTCGTGTGCCGGGTCTCCGGGGTGCCGGAGCGGTCCTGCGCCACGACGCCCCCGGCGAGCTCCTACTGGGGCCTGTGGTGGGCCGACGGCCGCGGCGGTGGCTGGGTCTACGCCTCGCAGGGCATCGACTCCCTGACGGTCCCCAACGGCGGCTACGTCGCCTTCGCCTGGGACGCCGTCGACGGCTCCCCGAAGCCCCGCTTCGACCCGGCCAAGCACGCGGTCGCCCCCTCCCCGGCGCCCGCGCCGAGCCCCGGTGGCTCCGGCGGTGGCGGCAACGGCGGCGGCAACGGCGGTGGCAGCGCCGGCAACGGTGGCGGTGCGGGCCAGTCCTCCGGTGGCGGTACGGCGGGCGGCCAGGGCGGGGGCGCCACGAACGCGCCCGGCCCGTCGGCCTC
>NZ_JACJGM010000006.1 GCF_015024225.1 Nocardioides lijunqiniae | reverse complement strand
CGACCGTCACCGGCCTCGCGGCGGCACGGCTGCGCGCGCGGGGCGCCGACGTGGCGGCGTACCGGCTGCTGCGCTCGCGCCCCGGCGTCCTGGACCAGTCGGGCCTGGGCGCGGCGGCGCGCGCGGCCAACCTGGCGGGCTCCATGGCATGTCGCCCCCACGCGCTGCGGGCCCTGGCTCGCCGGGTGCCGCGAGCCCGCTTCGTGGTCTGCGACGACGTGCTCACGACGGGCTCGACCGCCCGCGAGGCCCAGCGCGCGCTCGAGTCGGTCGGTCTGGTCGTGGTCGCCGTCGCCACGGTGGCCGCGACCCGACGGCGGGGCGCGCCCGACCGGGCGATGCACAGCGAAACTTCAGACCCCTGCCTTTCGCCGCACCCCGGCACGGACTAACGTCTTGTCATGGAGTCCGTCCGGGTCCGTGGTTGCGCCGTTCTGGCAGTGCCGGGACGGCTAGCCGATGCCAGTCGCAGGCGAAACGGTCCACGTAAGGCGCGCACCGAGCCCGCTCGGGGCCGCCGATCACGGTGCGGCTTAGAGGTAAGTCCTGCCTCGCCCCACGCGTCAGATGCGCGTGCCGGTGGGAGAAGGTCAGTAGTGGCATCCAAGCTGCGAGAGCCTCAGCAGGCGGTTGTGGGGTCGAAGACCAGGTCGGCCGGGCGGACTTCATGCACGCGAGTCGACAACCAACTGTTTCAACGGGAGGTTCACCATGGAAGCTGTCTTCACCGGTCGCAACTGTGAGCTGTCGGAGGGATTCCGCGCCCACGCCGAGGAGAAGCTGAGCAAGCTCGAGAAGCACGACCACCGGATCATCCGGGTGCACGTCGAGGTCGACTGCGAGCCCAATCCGCGTCAGCACGACCGCGCCGTCCACGTCGAGCTCACGGCGTTCTCGAAGGGCCCGGTCATCCGGGCCGAGGCCGCCGCCGACGACAAGATGGGAGCCCTGGACCTCGCCCTCGACAAGATGGCCGCGCAGATGCGCCGCGCCGCCGACCGGCGCCGGGTGCACCGCGGCCGCCACGCTCCCGTCTCCGTCGGCCAGGCCCTCGCCGGCCTCGAGGTCATCGAGGACGAGGAGCCCGCCGACGACGCCGTCACGGAGCGTCAGGTCGGCCCCATCACCGTGACCGGTGACGGACCGCTCGTGGTCCGCGAGAAGACGCACCCCGCCTCGCCGATGACCCTGGACCAGGCCCTCTACGAGATGGAGCTGGTCGGGCACGACTTCTACCTCTACGTCGACAAGGACAGCGACCGACCGGCGGTCGTCTACCGCCGCCGCGGCTACGACTACGGCGTGATCTCGCTGGACGTCGCCGCCGAGTGACCCGTTCGGGTCATGCCAGGTGGTCCGTCCTGGCTACGGACGGACCACCTAGGCCCCCCGAACGTGTCATGATGCGCGGGTGGCTGAGAGGGACGAACCCATCCGTGTGCTCGTGGTCGACGACCAGGAGCTCTTCCGGCGCGGCCTGACGATGCTGCTCGGCGTCGAGGACGGCATCGAGGTCGTGGGCGAGGCCGGCGACGGGATCGAGGGCACGGCGCTGGCCGAGACGGCCGCACCGGACGTGGTCCTGCTCGACATCCGGATGCCCAAGCGGTCCGGCATCGAGGCCTGCGTGGCCATCAAGGAGACCGTCCCGTCGGCCAAGATCATCATGCTGACGGTCTCCGACGAGGAGGCCGATCTCTACGAGGCGGTCAAGAGCGGCGCCTCGGGCTACCTCCTCAAGGACTCCTCCATCGACGAGGTCGCCCAGGCCGTGCGGGTGGTCGCCGACGGCCAGTCCCTCATCAGCCCCTCGATGGCGGTCAAGCTGATCGACGAGTTCAAGCAGATGACGCGTCCGGCCCGGGACAACGTGCCCGGCCTGCGGCTCACCGAGCGCGAGCTCGAGGTGCTCAGCCAGGTCGCCAAGGGCCTCAACAACCGCGACATCGCGAAGTTCCTCTACATCTCCGAGAACACCGTCAAGAACCACATCCGCAACATCCTCGAGAAGCTGCAGCTGCACTCCCGCATGGAGGCCGTCATGTACGCCGTCCGCGAGAAGCTGTTGGAGCTGCCTTAGTCCGAGCTCGCTCGGACTAAGAGAGCAGCGAAGGTCGAGCAAGCGACGCGACCGAGCTTGCGAGGTCGCGCGAGCGCGTCGAGACCCGGTGAGACGAACGCCGACGGCGGGGTCGCGCCGTCGGGGCCCCCGTCGGCGGCACGTGGTTGAGTTCGGGACGTGAAGGCCCGCCCCACCTCGCTGTCGCAGTCGCAGGCGCGCCGCATCGCGCTGGCCGCGCAGGGATTCCTCGACCCGCGCCACGAGCCGCCGACGATGCGCACCTTCCAGCGCACCCTCGAGCGCACCGGGGTGCTGCAGGTCGACTCGGTCAACGTGCTGCAGCGCGCCCACTACATGCCGCTCTACTCGCGGATGGGCCCCTACGACGTCGACCTCCTGCGCCGGGCGGCGGAGAAGCGGCCGCGCCGCGTGGTGGAGTACTGGGCGCACGTCCAGGCGTTCGTGCCGGTGGAGCTCTGGCCCCACCTCCGGTTCCGCATGGACCACTACCGCGCCAGACGCGGCAAGTGGGCGTTCGTCGGCTCCGACCCGGGGCTGGAGGCCTCGGTGCTCGCCCGGCTGCGCGAGCGGGGCGCCTCCACGGCCCGTGACCTCGACGACGGCCTGCCCCGGAGCAGGGAGCACTGGGGCTGGAACTGGTCGGAGACCCGCAAGGTGCTCGACCACCTCTACCTCGTCGGCGACGTGGCCGTCGCGGGCCGGACGAGCCAGTTCGAGGTGCGCTACGACCTCACCGAGCGCGTGATCCCGCCAGACGTGCTCTCCCGCGCCACCCCGACGCCCGCCGAGGCCCACCTCGAGCTGGTGCGCCGGGCGGCGCGCTCGCACGGGGTGGCCACCGTGCGCTGCCTGCAGGACTACTACCGCATGCACGTCGACCAGGTCCGGCCCGCGGTGGCGACGCTGGTCGAGTCCGGCGAGCTGCTGCCCGTCACGATCGAGGGGTGGAAGCGGCCCGGCTACCTCCACCGCGACGCCCGGGTCCCGCGACGGGTGGGCGCCCGCGCCCTGCTCAGCCCCTTCGACCCCGTCGTGTGGGAGCGCGAGCGGACCGAGCGGCTCTTCGACTTCCACTACCGCATCGAGATCTACACCCCGGCGCACAAGCGGGTGCACGGCTACTACGTGCTCCCGTTCCTCCTCGGCGAGCGCATCGTGGCGCGGGTCGACCTCAAGGCGGACCGTCGCACCGGCACGCTGGTGGTCAAGGCCGCCTACGCCGAGCCGGGCGCGCCGCCGGAGACCGCCGAGGAGCTGTCGGCCGAGCTCGAGGTGCTCGCGGGGTGGCTGGGCCTGGGCTCCGTGGCCGTGGAGCCGCGAGGGGACCTGGCGGCACGACTGCGGTTCGGGGTGCTGGGTAGAGTGTGAGGGCCGCTCCCACGGCCCGCATGCTGCCAACCCAAGGAGTCATCCCGTCGTGCCCGTCATCATCGACAAGCTTCTCCGCATCGGCGAAGGAAAGATCCTCCGGCAGCTGCAGAACATCTCCAAGGCCGTCAACGCGATCGAGGACGACTTCGTCGCGATGAGCGACGACGAGCTGCGCGGCATGACCGAGGAGTTCAAGGCCCGCTACGAGAAGGGCGAGACCCTCGACGACCTGATGCCGGAGGCCTTCGCCACCGTGCGCGAGGCGGCCAACCGGGTCATCGGCCAGCGCCACTACGACGTCCAGATCATGGGCGGGGCCGCGCTCCACCTCGGCAACATCGCCGAGATGAAGACCGGTGAGGGCAAGACCCTGGTCGCGACGCTGCCGTCGTACCTCAACGCCATCTCGGGCAAGGGCGTGCACGTCGTCACGGTCAACGACTACCTCGCCAAGTACCACGCGGAGTGGATGGGACGCATCCACCACTTCCTGGGCCTGACCACCGGCGTGATCCTGCCGGAGATGCGTCCGGCCGAGCGCCGCGAGGCCTACAACTGCGACATCACCTACGGCACCAACAACGAGCTGGGCTTCGACTACCTGCGCGACAACATGGCGGGCTCGATCGAGGAGTGCGTGCAGCGCGGCCACAGCTTCGCCGTCGTCGACGAGGTCGACTCCATCCTCATCGACGAGGCGCGGACCCCGCTGATCATCAGCGGGCCCACCCAGGACGAGGTCAAGTGGTACGGCGAGTTCGCCAAGATCGCCAAGACGCTGGTGCGTGACACCGACTACGAGGTCGACGAGAAGAAGCGCACGATCTCGGTCCTCGAGCCCGGCATCACCAAGGTCGAGGACCACCTCGGCATCGAGAACCTCTACGAGTCGGCCAACACCCCGCTCATCTCCTTCCTGCACAACTCGATCAAGGCCAAGGAGCTGTTCCGCAACGACAAGGAGTACGTCGTCATGCAGGGCGAGGTGCTCATCGTCGACGAGCACACCGGCCGCATGCTGTCGGGCCGCCGCTACAACGACGGGCTGCACCAGGCGATCGAGGCCAAGGAGGGCGTGACCGTCCGCGAGGAGTACCAGACGCTCGCGACCGTGACGCTGCAGAACTACTTCCGGCTCTACGAGAAGCTCTCCGGCATGACCGGTACGGCCATGACCGAGGCCTCCGAGTTCGACAAGATCTACAAGCTCGGCGTCGTCCCCATCCCGACGAACAAGCCGATGAGTCGCATCGACCAGGCGGACCTCGTCTACCGCACCGAGGAGGCCAAGTACGACGCGGTCGCCGACGACATCGCGGAGCGCCACGAGGAGGGCCAGCCGATCCTGGTCGGCACGGTCTCGGTCGAGAAGTCCGAGTACCTCTCCGACCTGCTGAAGAAGCGCGGCATCCCGCACACCGTCCTCAACGCCAAGGTCCACGCCGACGAGGCGAAGATCGTCGCGATGGCCGGCCACAAGGGCGCCGTCACGGTGGCCACCAACATGGCCGGTCGAGGCACCGACATCATGCTGGGTGGCTCGGTGGAGTTCCTGGCCGACCAGGCGCTGCGCGAGCAGGGGCTGACCCCGGCCGGCGAGACCGCCGACGAGTACGAGGCCGCGTGGCCCGCCACCCTCGAGCGCATCAAGGAGCAGGTCGGCCTCGAGCACGACGAGGTCCGCGACCTCGGCGGCCTCTACGTCGTCGGCACCGAGCGCCACGAGTCGCGCCGCATCGACAACCAGCTGCGTGGTCGCTCCGGCCGTCAGGGAGACCCGGGCGAGTCCCGCTTCTACCTCTCGCTCGAGGACGAGCTGATGCGGCTCTTCAAGTCCGAGTGGGTCGACCGCGTCCTGCAGATGCTGAAGATCCCCGACGACGTCCCGATCGAGAACAAGCGCGTCACCGGCGCCATCGCCAACGCGCAGGGCCAGGTCGAGTCGCAGAACTTCGAGTCCCGCAAGAACGTCCTCAAGTACGACGACGTCATGGACCGCCAGCGCCAGGTCATCTACGCCGAGCGTCGCGAGGTGCTCGAGGGCGCCGACCTGGAGGAGCAGATCCGCACCTTCATCGACGACGTCGTCACCGGCTACGTCACCGGCTCGCTCGCCGAGTTCGGCGAGGAGTGGGACCTCGAGCAGCTGCGCACCGACCTCGGCCAGATCTGGCCGATCGGCGTCGACTTCGACCAGCTCGAGGAGGAGGCCGGCGGCCGCGCCAACCTCGACCGCGACGAGATGATCGACGTGCTCAAGAAGGACGCCCACGCGGCCTACGACGCCCGCGAGGCGGAGATGGGCGAGGAGGTCATGCGTGAGCTGGAGCGGCGCGTGCTCCTGTCCGTCCTGGACCGCAAGTGGCGCGAGCACCTCTACGAGATGGACTACCTCCGCGAGGGCATCTACCTGCGCGCCTACTCCCAGCGCGACCCGCTCGTGGAGTACCAGCGTGAGGGCTTCGACATGTTCGCGGCCATGATGGACGGGATCAAGGAGGAGGCCGTCGGCTTCCTCTTCAACCTGGAGGTCCAGGTCGAGGAGGACGACCACGAGGGTCACGACCACGATCACGACCACGGCGACGACGAGGTCTACGAGCCCCTGCTCCAGCCCGAGGGCACGGTGCAGCAGCACGCGCCGGCCATCCGGGCCAAGGGCCTCGACCGCCCGTCGGCCCCGGCCAATCTCGCCTACTCCGCCCCGAGCGAGGACGGCGAGGCCGAGGTCACGGGCGTCACGGCCGCCAGCGCCGACGACGAGTACGCCGGCGTCGGCCGCAACGCCAAGTGCCCCTGCGGCTCGGGCAAGAAGTTCAAGCAGTGCCACGGCGCCCCCGGCGGCCCCACCGGCCTCACGGCCCGCGCCTCCGGCTGAGCCACCAGGAGACGACACCCAGGGCGGCGACCACACCAGGTCGCCGCCCTCGGCCGTTGGTCGAGCGCCCGTCGAGACCCGGTGACCCAAGCGCCGACCCCACGGTGGTTGAGGTGCGAGCGCAGCGAGCCTCGAAACCACGTACCGGTGGTCGAGCAGCGAGGAGCGCCAGCGACGAGCGCCCGTCGAGACCCCTGCACCTCTGACTGTCTCCTCTGGGCCGGACTGGGGTGGGGCTGGTGTGACTGGAGGTGCGAAGACCGACACTCCACGTCGGCAGTTCGCGTCGGCAGCGACGGCGGTGAGCGTGCCAGACACCCTGGTGAGCCCGAACTGCCGACATTGCTGACCACCGCACGCCGGACGCGGCCGCCCACCAGGCATCCCACTCTCCCGGTAGCTGCCAGGACCGCAACCCACAGCGGCGCCGCAGCCCGCGACCGAGACCAGCGCAGCCCTAGCTCCAGTCCAACGCCGTGCACACCCACCTGGGCCCGCGCGCCTCGAAGCGAGCGGCGACGGCGCGCGAGCGCTCGCCGTAGCGGACGTGGATGCTGGCCTCGAACGCCGCGTCGTGCAGGAAGCACGTGTGCACGCTGACGACGCGAGGCCGGGTGGGCTGCACGCGGGCGTGGCCGGGGGTGTGGCCGCCCGCGCGAGCCACGAGGACCGCCCGGCGGTCGAGGTCGGCGAAGACGTCGCGCGTGGTCCAGCGCAGAACCTGGGTGGAGGGGCGGTCGCCGCCGACGATCTCCACGATCGCCTGGCCGAAGCGGCGGGCCCACTCCTCGGCGCCACGGCGGCGGCCCGCGGCGATCGGGACTACCGGTGCCACGGGGGGCTCGCGGCGGGGGAGGAGGTCCAGCGCCAGGGTGCCCTGGGTGGACGCGAGAGGCACCGGCACCCGGAGGGGCACGACCTCGGTGATGTGGCGGGACATGGGGTTCTCCTCACGGGGTGGGTCGGTCGGGCAGGACGAGGCGCTGGCCGGGCCGGAGCAGGTCCGGGTCGGGGCCGACGGTGGTGCGGTTGAGCTCGTACAGCCGCCCGCAGTAGGCCGCCGTGGCGGCGTCGCGCGCGTCGGGGCCCAGCTGCGCGGCCGCGATCGCCCAGAGGGAGTCACCCGGGGCGACGGTGACGATGCCGGGCCGGGGCGCCGACGTACGGTGGGGCTGCGGGCCGCCCAGGGGCCGGTCCGGCAGCGGGAGCCCCTGCAGGGTCGATCGGCCGGGTCGGTCGGGATCCTGGTGGGCCGCGTCCGGGCTCGCCACCGACGGCGCGGCGGTCGCGCCGACCAGCGCCACCCCGCACAGTGCCAGCAGCGCACCCCGAGCGGCCCGAGGGACACCGGGGGTCGGTCCCGGCACGGGCGAGCGCCACACCTGGACGACGACCACGCTGGTGACGAGCCACCACCAGCAGCCGCAGAGCGCCAGCGCCGCGGCGCAGCCGGAGACGAGCAGCGCCTCGAAGTCGCCTGTGCGGGCGGGGGACAGGTCCGGGGCGCACCAGCGCAGCAGCAGCGCGAGGCCCAGCGTGGTGGCCGCCTCGACCACGGTGCTGCGGAGGCGACGTCCGGTCCCGAGACCGTTCATGGTCGAATCCTTGCGTTTGCCTACGTTTGCTTCAGTAGACGTCTACTCGTCGCCATCGTCAAGCGGCTCTCCACCGCCGTAGGCTCGGCGCATGCCCTGGGAGGACGAGCTCTTCGAGGTGCTCGACGACCTCGAGCAGCAGGCGGCGGCGCTCTACGACGCCGAGCGCGCTCCCGAGCTCGCCGACCGCAGCCGGGCGGAGTACCAGCAGGTGACCCTGGCCGCGCGGCTGATGGCCTCGCTGGACCGGGACGTCGCGCTGGACGTGCGGGGCCTCGGGACGCTGACCGGGTCGCTGCGTCGCGTCGCGTCCGGCTGGTGCCTCCTGGGCGGCGCCGGTCAGGACTGGCTCGTGCCGCTGCCCGCGGTGACGGCGGTCACCGGAGCCTCCGAGCGCGCCGTCCCGGAGGTCGCGTGGTCGCCGGTGTCGCGGCTCGGCCTCGCCTCGCCGCTGCGGCGCCTGGCGGAGTCCGGCGAGCGCTGCGTGCTGCACACGGTCGAGGGGCGGCGCCACGAGGGAGCGCTCAGCCGGGTCGGCGGCGACTTCGTCGAGGTGGTCGGGCCCTCAGGACGCACGGTCCTGGTCGCCTTCGAGGGCCTCGCGGCGGTGCAGAGCCGCGACTAGCGGGACGGGCGGGGGAGGCCTACGTCGCGTCGGAGTCGTACGGCGGTAGCTCGCCGTCGTCGAGCGGGCGCTGGCCGCGGGTGAGGCCGGCGGCCTGCTCCGACTCGGCGTCCTCCATGGCCTCGATGATGTGCTTGCGCACGATCGTGCGGGGATCGAGGTCGCGCAGCTCGAGGTCGGCGTAGTCGGGGCCGAGCTCGTCACGCAGCTCGTCGCGGGCCGAGTTCGCGAAGTCGCGGGCCTTGCGAATCATGCCGCCGGCCTGCTTGGCGAGCTCGGGAAGCTTGTCGGGTCCGAAGACGAAGATCGCCACGAGCGCGATCACGGCCAGCTCGAGCAGCCCGACGTCGAACACCGGTCAGAACTTGCTGGTCGGCGTGAGTCCCAGCTGCATCCCCGCCAGGCCGCGGCCGCGACCCGAGAGGCGGTCGGCGATCGCCGTCAGCTCCAGGGCGCCGGGCGCCGTGGGGTCGGAGTCGACGATCGGCTTGCCGGCGTCGCCTCCCTCGCGCAGCGACACGTCCAGCGGGATCCGGCCGAGCACCGGCACCTCGTAGCCGAAGCGGGCCGACAGGGTCTCCGCGACCCGGTCGCCGCCGCCGGAGCCGAAGATCTCCAGGCGGTGGTCCTTGCCCTCGGGGGTGCAGTGGGGGCAGGGGAGGTAGCTCATGTTCTCGACGACGCCGACGACGCGCTGGTGCATCATCGAGGCCATCGTCCCGGCGCGCTCGGCGACCTCGGCGGCGGCCTCCTGCGGGGTGGTGACGACGACGACCTCGGCCCCGGGCAGGTGCTGGCCCAGCGAGATCGCGACGTCGCCGGTGCCGGGCGGGAGGTCGAGCAGGAGCACGTCGAGGTCGCCCCAGAAGACGTCGGCCAGCATCTGCACGAGCGCGCGGTCGAGCATCGGGCCGCGCCAGGCGACGACCTGGTCGCGGCGCGGCTTCAGCATCCCGATCGAGATCACCGAGACGCCGCTGGGCGTGGGCACGGGCATGATCAGGTCGTCGACCTGGGTGGGCCGGTGGTCGGCCACGCCGAGCATCGCGGGGACCGAGTGGCCGTAGATGTCGGCGTCGACCACCCCGACCTTGAGGCCCTGCTTGGCCAGGGAGAGCGCGAGGTTGACGGTCACCGAGGACTTGCCGACGCCGCCCTTGCCGCTGGCGATCGCGTAGACCTTGGTGAGGGAGCCGGGCTGGGCGAAGGGGATCTCGCGGGCGGCCTTGCCGCCGCTGAGGACCTCCTTGAGGCCCGAGCGCTGCTCGGCGCTCATGACGCCCAGCTCGAGGTCGACCCCGGTCACGCCCGCCACGCCGCCCACGGCACCGGTGACGTCGCGGGTGATCGTGTCCTTGAGCGGGCAGCCCGCGACCGTGAGGAGCACCTTCACGTGCACGAGGCCGTCGTCGTCCACGACGACCGTGTCGACCATGCCGATCTCGGTGATGGGGCGCTTGATCTCGGGGTCGTTGACGGTCGCCAGTGCGGCGTTGACCTGCTCGAGGGTGGGAGACGTCATGATGCCCTCCACTCTAGTTGGGAGGTGGTTCGCGCCCGTCGTCGGCGCTCTCGTGAGACTGCCCACGCTCCTCGAGCTCGGCCAGCAGCGAGCGCAGCTCCGAGCGCAGGAAGTCGCGGGTCGCGACCTCGCCCACCGCCATGCGCAGCGAGGCCACCTCACGCGAGAGGAACTCCATGTCGGCGTGACCGCGCGCGTTGGCCTGCCGGTCCTGCTCGGCGATGACCTTGTCGCGGGTCTCCTGGCGGTTCTGGGCCAGCAGGATCAGCGGGGCGGCGTACGACGCCTGCAGGCTGAGCATCAGCGTCAGGAAGATGAACGGGTAGGCGTCCCAGCGGGCGTCCGCGGGGGCCAGCGCGTTCCAGCCGACCCACAGGATCACGAACCCGGTCATGTAGAGCAGGAACGTCGCGGTGCCCATGAAGCGGGCGAACTGCTCGGCGAAGACGCCGAACGCGTCGTTGTTGAACGCCGGTCGCCGCACCAGCTGGCGACGGGTGCTGCGGGGAGTGTCCAGTCGGGGGGTGCGCGGCTCAGCCACGGCTCACCCCCAGCGGACCCCCGTCGCGGGGCATCCGGTCGCGCCAGTTGGCGGGGAGCATGTGGTCGAGCAGGTCGTCGACGGTGACGGCGCCGAGCAGGTGGCCGTTCTCGTCGACGACGGGCGCCGCGACGAGGTTGTACGTCGCCAGGTGGGCCGCGACCTGGTCGATCGTCGCCTCGGGGCGCAGGCTCTCCATCGAGTCGTCGAGCGCCCCGGCCACCAGGGTGGAGGGGGGCTCGCGCAGGAGGCGCTGGATGTGGGCGATGCCCAGGAACCTGCCGGTCGGGGTCTCCAGCGGCTGCCGGCAGACGTAGACCAGCGCGGCCAGCGCGGGCGTGAGGTCGGGGTTGCGCACGTGGGCGAGCGCGTCGGCGATGGTCGCGTCTGGGGGGAGGATCACCGGCTCGGGCGTCATCATCGCGCCGGCGGTGTTCTCGACGTAGGACATGAGGCGCCGCACGTCCTCGGCCTCGTCCGGCTCCATCAGCGCCAGCAGGATCTCGGCGGTCTCCGGCGGCAGGTCGGCGATCAGGTCGGCGGCGTCGTCGGGCGACATCTCCTCGAGCACGTCGGCGGCGCGCTCGGTGTCGAGCTCCTCGAGGATCTGCACCTGGTCCTCCTCGGGCAGCTCCTCCAGCACGTCGGCGAGGCGCTCGTCGTCCAGGGCGGCCACCACGGCCGCGCGGCGCTCCACCGGCAGGTCGTGGATCATGCTGGCGGCGTCGGCGGGACGCATCTCGTTGAGCGCCGCGATCAGGTGCGTCGCGCCCTGCGACTCCTCGCGGCCGACGAGCCCCTGGACGTCGCGCCACTCCACGACGTGGGTCTGACCGCGCCGGCGCAGGCCCTTGGCGGGCTCTTGCACGGCCACCCGGCTCAGGACCCAGTCGCGGTTGCGCGCCTGCTCCATCGCCACGTCGTAGACGGTGCCGGCGATGTTGCTGCCGGTGATGACCACGCTGCGGTCGAGGAGCTGGCCGATCACCAGGGTCTCGGTCGAGCGCTGCTCGAAGCGACGCATGTTGAGCAGGCCGGTCGTGTAGACCTGTCCGCTGTCGATGTTGGTGACGCGCGTCATCGGGACGAAGATCCGGCGCCGTCCGAAGACCTCGGCCACCATGCCCAGGACCCGGGGCTGGCTCTCCTGCGACCGCACGGCCACGACGAGGTCGCGGACCTTGCCGACCTGGTCCCCCTGGGGGTCGAAGATCGGCAGCCCGACCAGCCGGGCCGCGTAGACGCGGGCGGGGGCGTTGCTCACGGCTGGGGGCGCGACGATCCGGTGATGGCGGGGCCGAAGACCTCGAGGTCCTGCTTGCTGTTGACCCGGCTCCCGCTCACGGGGGGCAGGCTCAGCAGCGTGGTGACCAGGTTGGCGACCGCGCTCGAGCGGATCGGCTGTGTCCCGGAGTACCGCGTGCGCAGGGGCACGCCGGCGGAGTACTGCGGGTTGAGCCGGTAGAGGTCGGAGCGGACCACGCCGGGACCCCAGACCAGGAACGGCACCTTGTAGGCGGGCGCCGGCGACGGACCGGTCGAGCTGGCCGTCACCACGACCATCGTGGAGCCGGCCGTGCGCTCGGTGGAGCGGATGGTCTTGATGATCCGGCGGACCCGGATGTCGGCGCGCTTGAGGGCCGCGCGGTACTGCTTGCTGCGGGGCCCGTGGGCGGCCGCGGCGTCGGCCGGCTCGTCGAGCTGGACCAGCGTCAGCGCGGGCGCCGCCTTGCGCAGCCGGTCGCGAGCCGCGCGGTAGGCGGTGGCGTCGTTGTCGGAGACGACCGTCGGGCCGATCTTGCGGCGGCCGTTGTTCTTGCCGATGCGGTCGACGGCGCCGTTCGTGTTGTTCCACGAGCGCGTGATCAGACCGGCCTTGGCGTCGCCGGAGTACAGCGCGGTCGTCAGGCCGATGTCGTGCGCCGCGTCGAACATGCTGGCGACGTAGCCTCGCGCGGCGCGCTGGACCGTCGTGCTGCGGGGGACGGAGGCCTGCGAGATGCCGTGGCCGCCGTACTTGCGGCCGACGGGGCGGCCGGTGACCATGCTGACGGCGTTGGGCAGCGAGGTCGTGCGCTCCTCGACCGTGCGCGCCTGGAGCGTGGAGGCGCCGTTCTCGCGCATCCACGCGAGCGTGGGGGCCTGTGCCTTGTTGACCACGGGCGAGCGGAGGCCTTGCACGTCGATGACGACGACCCGCTTGACCCCGGCGCGCGCGGCGGCGTCGGCGGGGATGGTGGCGGTGGCCCAGACCAGCGGGTGGTCGGTCGTCTTCTGGATGAGGCCCTTCTTCAGCGTGGAGTAGCCCGACCAGGCGATCGGGGGAGTGCCCATGACCCAGTCGACCTCGACGGGCTTGGTGGGCCGGCACGCGCCGCCCGGCACGTCCTCGTGGTAGCCGCCGCTGGCGGACTCGAGGTCGCTGAGGTAGGTCATGGGGCAGTAGAACTTCTCGCGGTCGTTCATGTCGCCGACGAAGATGACCGGCACGTCGGGGGACTGCCGGCGCAGCGTGTTGACGAGGTTCGCCTGGATCCGCTCGGCCTGGTCGCGGTACTTCTGCGCGTTGCCGCGGGTGTTGGCGGGGTTGTGGGTGTTCATCACCCACACCAGCTGGCCGGTGACGTTGTGGCGCAGCTGGACGAGGGGACGTGCCTGCATCTGCCCGCCGAAGTAGGGCGACATGAACGTCGTCTGCTGGACCAGCGTCCAGTCGGAGCTGCGCCAGGCGATCGCCTTCGACTGCGCGGTCCCGGGGGCGTCGAGGCCCGGCGCGATGGACCAGCGCGGGCTCATCAGCTTCACGAACGCGGTGTACTGCTGCGGCTCGAACTCCTGGAAGCCCACGATGTCGATGCCCGAGGACTCCAGGAGCTGGGTGGCGTAGGCCATGCGCTTGGGGCTGCTCTCCCAGCCGGGGCGGTTGCCGCCCGGGCGGGTGTGGCTGTGGCCGAGCACGTTGAGGCTGGCGACCTGGAACGTCGTCACGCCGGCCCGCCGCTCGGCGGAGGCCTGGGAGGCGGTCGGCGGCTCGGGGTCGGGGTCGTCGTCTCCCGGGATGGTCAGCACCAGGGTCGCAGCGACCGCGCTGGCGAGGGCCGCGGCGACCAGCGCCACGAGCGTGGAGCGGCGCGGACGCCTGCTGCCGGGACGGGGTGCCGAGGGCTCGACGAGACGGCTGGATGTGCGCATGACAGGACTCCCGGGGAAGGCGACGGGACTCATGGTAGGTGATGTTGCTGGGATTGGTGTGATCTGTGTGACTGGGCTCCGCACCCTCAGAGGCGCGAGCGGAGCCGGTCCCGGAGGCGACGTGGCGCCTCGTCCGCGCCCGAGCCGCTCGCGGGCTCGGCCTCGCCGGTGCCGCGACCGGACTTCGCCTTGAGCATGCTGTCGGGCAGGAACTGCCACTTGTCCTGGTCGCGCAGCGCCTCGAAGCGCCCGACCAGGCGCTCGCGCTCGTCCTCGGGGAGGAGCTCGGGGGAGTGGGTGCCCTGGAGCGGGTCGATCTCCTCCAGCAGCCGCAGGTCGCGCAGGAGGTCGACCGGGTCGGCCATGTGCCGCTCGTAGATCATCTCGAAGACCCGGGCGCGCTGCTCGGGCGGCAGGTCCTTGTGGACCACCGCCTTGAGGGCCGTGGCCAGCTGCATCCGGTGGGTGCCGAAGTGCATGCTCGGCCCCGAGCCGACCATCGCCGTCCACTTCCGGACGAACTCCTCGCCGGAGTAGGACTCCAGGTGCAGCATCCGCAGTCCCGGCGTGCGGACGAGCGGCAACCGCTTGTCCTCGCGGTCGGTGGCCTTGTGGATGCCGAGCCAGACGTCGTCGCGGGGCCGCACACCCACCTTGCCGGCGATGTGGCTGCGGAAGTACAGGGAGTTCGTCGCCTCCGCGAGCACGCCCAGCGACTGGAGGAGAGCGAGGTCGCCGTCCTCCAGCAGCGGCTTGAACAGCCGGGGCTCGCCCGCGGGGTGCATCTCGCTGACGACCTCGAGCGGGGTGAGCCCGACCGCGTGGCGACGGCGGGGGACGCCGGCCAGCTCGGCACGGTCGATCTGCGCGATCTCGTCGGCGTCGATGTGGAAGAGCCACTCCGCCCAGTCCACCTGGGTGAGGACGGCGCGCGCGAGGTTGGCGTTGACGCGCTGACGCTTGTTGAGCAGCTGCGGGCGCTGGTCGCGCCACCAGGTCTTGTCGGTGACGACGGTGGTCACCTCGGGCCGGCTCGCGAGCCACGGCTCGACCTCGTCGTCGGGTGCGTCGAGGAAGACGATCATGTGGTCGACCCCGCCGGCGAGGTTGCCCCGGACGAACCGCTCGACGTTCGCCAGCCGGTCCTTGAGCGTGGTCACGGTGACGATCACGCCGGGACCTTAGCACCGCGCGAGGGTGCCGGTGCAGGTCCGACGCCGGGGACCGGCGGGGTCCGCCGATGACTAGCATGTGCTCATGCCACCCCGGACGACGGCGCCCGTCACCGACCTCGCCGTCGACGACCGCGGCCTGCTGCTGGCCGTGGAGGCGGACGTCTCGGCCAACGTCCTGTTCGACGACCAGCGCATCTTCTCCTTCTGGCTCGAGCGCGACACCGTGGCCGAGGGCGATCGGCGCCACTACCCGTGGCCCCCGGCCCTGCGCCGCTTCCTGGACGGCTCCGTCGAGGTGTCGATCGCCGACCCGGTCGACGGGACCGTCTGGCAGACGACCACCGCTCGCCTCGGGGGCGGCGAGGGCCCGGTGATCGTCGAGGACCGCCACGGCAACGCCCTGGCCCTGGACAAGAGCCTGCGCCTGACCCGGCTGTTCGGCGATCGCGACGCCGACCAGATGCTGCCGCTGCTGGACACCATCGACGTCGTGCTCGGTGCCCTGGAAGAGGCCGGCGTCGAGCCGTTCGTCGCCTACGGCACCTTGCTCGGCGCGGTGCGCGACCAGGACTTCATCGGCCACGACTCCGACGCCGACCTGGGCTACGTCAGCCGCTTCCACCACCCGGTCGACGTCATCCGCGAGTCCTTCGCGCTGCAGCGCCGCCTGCGGGAGATGGGCTTCCCCGTCAACCGCTACAGCGGACTGGGCCTCAAGGTCGTGGCGCGCGAGGCCGACGGCTCGCCGCGCGGCCTCGACGTGTTCGGCGGGTTCATGCGCGACGACATGCTCTACCTCATGGGCGAGGTGGGTCACCCCTTCCGCGAGGAGTGGCTCTACCCCCGCAGCACGGTCGTGCTCGCGGGCCGTGAGCTGCCCGCGCCGGCCGAGCCGAGCCACCTGCTCGAGGCGATGTACGGCCCGACCTGGCAGACGCCCGACCCGGCGTACCAGTTCACGACGCCCCGCAGCACCCAGCGCCGGCTCTCCGGCTGGTTCCGCGGCACCCGGGTCGGCTTCGACGAGCGGTGGGAGCGCCGCCGGGCCTCCCAGCCGGAGCGCGCGCAACGCGGGCCCAGCCCCTTCGTGCGCTGGGTGCGGCGGCAGGAGACCGACGCGGCGACGTTCGTGGACCTCGGCTGCGGCGAGGGCCAGGACGCCCTGTGGCTCAGCCGGGCGGGGGTCGGCTCGATCGGCCTGGACTTCTTCGCCCCCGACCTGCGCCGGGCGCGACGGCGTGCCGAGCGCCGGGACCTGCCGGCGCGGTTCGAGTGGTTCAACCTCCACGAGATGCGCTCGGTCCTGGGCGTCGGGGCGTGGCTGGTCCGCGAGCCCGGCCCCCGGGTCGTGCTCGCCCACCACGTGGTCGACGCCGTCGACCGCACCGGCCTGGAGCAGCTCCTGAGGCTCGCCCGCATGGTCACGCGCGACTCGGGACGGTGCTACCTGCAGTTCCACACCGCGAGGACGCCGCGCTCGGCCGGCCTGGGGCTGCACCCCGTGCCGCACGCGCGGGTGGCCGAGGCGGTGCGTGCCCGCGGCGGGCGGGTCGAGCAGCTCGTCGAGCTCACCGAGGCCGAGCTGGACATCCCCGGGGCGGCCGCCGGCGGGGACCCGACGTTGTGCAGGATGGTGGTCTCATGGAGTCGATGAAGAAGATCCTCAGCGGACGGTCCACGATGCTCGCCCGCATCCGGGCGCTCGAGGACGAGGTCCAGGAGTGCCGGCAGCTCAACGTGCGCCTCGCCGAGCTGTGCGACGTCGTCACCGAGCTGCTGGTCCCGCTGGCCGACCGCGACGAGGCGGCCGTGCGCGAGCTCCTCGACCGCTACCGCGCCGACGTCGGCGACCCGCTTCCCCGCTGACCGCAGGGCCGGTCGAGCCGGTCGGGCCGGTCTGGCTCAGCCGGTGGGGCAGTACCAGGCGACGCCGCGACGGGAGATCTTCGCCTTGCAGTCGCGACGCTCCTCCACGCCGGGCAAGGAGGCGCTCGCGGTGATCAGGGGGTGGTCGCTGAGCTTGCGGTCGCGCGCGCTCGCGTCGGACTGGTAGGCGGAGAACTCCAGGTCGCGGGTGCCGAAGATCCAGTCGACGTCCATCTTCGCGGGCAGGGCGCACCCCGACTCGCGCGCCTCCGCGCCGTTGGGGGAGTACATCCCGCTAGCGTTCGCGAACGGGCAGGCGAACTCCGCGCGGTCGTTCATGTCGCCGGTGACGACGACCGGGGTGCCGTCGGCGCTGAGCTCCTGCGCCAGGGCGGCCTCGATCTGCACGGCGCGTGCGCGATGCCCGCGGGCGTCGCCCGCGACGTTCGCAGGGTTGTGGAAGTTGGCGAACCACACGCGGCGCCCGGAGGCATCGTGCTCGAGCAGCACGTAGGGCATCGCGGTCATCTTCCCGCGGAAGTAGGGGACGTCCACGGTGTGCGTCTCGACCAGGGTCCAGGTGTCGGTGCGCCAGATGATCGAGTTGTCCGCCAGCCAGTTGCCCAGCTGGGTGCCCGGCCAGATGCCCCAGGTGTCGCCGGTGCGGTTGCGCAGCTGGTTGACCTGGGGGTACTGGAACTCCTGGAGCCCGGCCACGCTGATGTCCTTGGCGGCGAGCATGTCCAGCTGCGCCGGCAGTCGGGCCTCGGCGCTGGCGTAGCCCTTGCGCCGGCCGGGGCCGCGGGTGTGGCTGGCGCCGAGCACGTTGAACGACGCCACGCTGAACTGGGCGCCCTGCCACGAGGTCTGGGGCACCCGTGCCATCCCGCGCCTCGCCATCGCCTGGTCGAGGCGGGCCACGGTCGGGTACTGCACGATCGGGGGCGCCGCCGTCGGCAGCGGCACGATCGGCGCGGTGGGGGTCGCGGTCGGAGACGGCTCGGGCGTCGTGGACGGCGTGGTCTCCGGTGACGGTGACGGTGACGGCGTCCGGGGCTCGGTCTCCTGCGCGGAGGTGACCGCGTCGAGCGCGGACGGCACGAACATCACGACGAGCGCGGCCGAGATCGCGCTCACGGCGGCGAGCGTCGCGAGGAGCCGCAGCAGCCGGGACCGGGCCCGGCGCAGGGCACGCCTGCCCTTGGGCGAGCGACCGGAGGAGCCGCCGGCGCGCAGACGCTCCATCACGCGATCCGCTCCTCCGAAGTGCCGCTGGCAGAGAGGCGATGGTAGCCGACGGCGGGGGCCGGGCACCCCGACGGCCCTGCGGTCGAGCGTGGGAAAGGTCTCGTCCTGGGGCCGCTACCGGCCGGTATCGTCTCCGGCGTCGCAGCCGCAAGAGACGAGGAGCGCTTTCATGGGTCGTTTGTGCCAGACCGAGGGACTGACCGAGGACCAGGTCGAGATCCTGAAGGCGGTCCGGACCTTCGTCGACGAGAAGATCCTTCCGGTCGCGACCGAGCTGGAGCACGCGGACACCTACCCCCAGGAGATCGTCGACGGTCTCAAGGAGCTGGGCATCTTCGGCCTGATGATCCCCGAGGAGTACGACGGCCTCGGGGAGTCGCTGCTGACCTACGCGCTCTGCGTCGAGGAGATCGCCCGCGGCTGGATGAGCGTCTCCGGCGTCATCAACACCCACTTCATCGTGGCCTACATGCTGATGAGGCACGGCACCGAGGAGCAGAAGCAGAAGTACCTGCCCAGGATGGCCACCGGCGAGGTGCGCGGGTCGTTCTCGATGTCGGAGCCGGGCCTGGGCTCGGACGTCGCGGCCATCAAGACCAAGGCCGCGAGGACCGACGACGGCTACACGATCGACGGCCAGAAGATGTGGCTGACCAACGGCGGCTCCTCGAACCTGATCGCGGTCCTCGTCAAGACCGACGAGGGGAGCGACAGCGTCTACCGGAACATGACGACGTTCCTGGTGGAGAAGGAGCCCGGCTTCGGCGAGACCGCGCCCGGGCTGACCATCCCCGGCAAGATCGACAAGATGGGCTACAAGGGCGTCGACACCACCGAGGCGATCTTCGAGGGCCACCGGATCTCCGCCGAGCAGGTCCTGGGTGGGGGGCCCGGCAAGGGCTTCTACCAGATGATGGACGGCGTGGAGGTGGGCCGCGTCAACGTCGCCGCCCGCGCCTGCGGCATCGCCAACCGGGCCTTCGAGCTGGCCATCGCCTACGCCCAGACCCGCGAGACGTTCGGCAAGCAGATCGCCGACCACCAGGCGATCCTCTTCCGGCTCGCCGAGATGGCGACGAAGGTCGAGGCGTCGCACGCGATGATGGTCAAGGCGGCCCGCCTCAAGGACAAGGGCGAGCGCAACGACGTCGAGGCCGGCATGGCCAAGATGCTCGCCGCGGAGTACTGCAACGAGGTCGTCCAGGACTCCTTCCGCATCCACGGCGGCTACGGCTACTCCAAGGAGTACGAGATCGAGCGTCTCTACCGCGAGGCGGCGTTCATGCTCATCGGCGAGGGGACCTCCGACATCCAGAAGATGATCATCGGCCGCAGCCTCCTCAAGGACTACGCCCTCAAGGGCTGATCGGCATGGTCGCCCGCGTCTTCCTGCACATCGGTCTGCCCAAGACGGGCACGACGTACCTGCAGGGGATCCTGTGGGAGAACAAGGAGCGCCTGCGCGACGAGGGGGTCGTGCTGCCCGGGCGGGGTCACCGCGAGCACCTGTGGGCCGCCCTGGACGTGCAGGAGCGCAAGCACCTCGAGCGCCGCGACCCGCGCGCGCCCGGCTCGTGGGAGCGGCTCTGCGCCGAGCTGGACGCCACCCCCGGCGGGACCGGCGTGGTGACGCACGAGTTCTTCTGCGGTGCCGGGCCGGCCCAGGCCCGCCGGGCCGTCCAGCGGCTCGCCCCCGCCGAGGTGCACGTGGTCGTGACCGCCCGGCACTCCGCCGGGATGCTCGCGGCGGGCTGGCAGGAGATGGTCAAGAACGGCAGCCGGACCGACCTGCACGCCGCGGCCGCCGCCGACACGCGCTCGGAGTTCGGGTGGCGCACCTGGGACCTCGCCGGCGTCCTGGAGCGCTGGGGCGACGTCGTGCCCCCCGAGCGGCTGCACGTGCTGCCGGTCCCGCCGCGGACCGAGCCGCCCGACCGGCACTGGCGCAACCTCGCCGGGGTGCTCGGCCTCACCGGGGACTACCCGGTGCCGGAGGAGGCCGCCAATCCGTCGCTGGGCGCGGTCCAGGTCGAGCTGCTGCGCCGGGTCAACGCCCACCTCGGCTCCTTCTCGTCCGCGCTCGACCGTGGTCGCTGGATCCGGGGTCACCTCGCCGAGGGCCACCTCGCTGACCAGGCGGGCGAGCGCCTCGCCCTCGACGACGACCTGCTGGCCGACTGCCGGTTGCGCAGCCGGCGTGCCGTGGACCTGATCGCCGAGCGCGGCTTCGCGGTCGTGGGCGACGTCGAGACGCTGCTCGTGCCCGAGGCCCTCGCGCCGGGGCGCGACCTCGGCTCGGTGACCGACGCGGAGCTGCTCGAGGCCGCGACGCAGGTCGTCGGCGGTCTGCTGGAGGACGTGCGTGAGCTCACGCTGCAGCGTGACCGGCTGCGCGAGGAGAGCGGGCCGGCCGTGCCGACGACGGTGCGCAGGGCGGCCCGCGTGCTGCGCCGCCGACGCGGCGACTGAGCCGGTAATCGTAAAATCTTGCAGGTCCTCAGGTAAGTTTCGCCTGTGTCTCAGGTGAACTTCCCCCCACGCTCTCGGTCCCTTCCTCGCGGCAGGACGGCTCTCCGCGCCCGGCTCGCGCTGCTGCTCGTGACCGCCGTCGCCCTCTCCGGAGCGGTGCTCGCCCCTGGCGCGGCACCCGTCGAGGCGGCCGGTGCGCCCGCGCCCGCGGCCAAGGCCAAGAAGTGGTACCCGACGCCGGGCGTCAAGTTCAACACCCCCCGCGTGGGTGGTGAGCGGCAGTTCCGCCTCGAGCAGCAGATCATCGAGGCCATCCGCCACGCCAAGCCGCGCTCGACCATCAAGATGTCGATGTTCTCCTTCGACCGGATGCCCGTCGCCGACGCGCTGATCGCCGCCAAGCGCAAGCGCAAGGTGCACGTCCAGGTCATCGTCAACGGCCACGAGACGCCCGGCGCCCAGTCGAAGCTGCGCAAGTACCTCGGCAAGAAGCGGCACCGCAAGAGCTGGTTCTACCAGTGCAAGGCGAGCTGCCGCGGGCAGGGCGACGTCAACCACAGCAAGTTCGTGCTCTTCTCGCGCACGGGCGCGGCCAAGAACGTCGTCATGCTCGGCTCGCTCAACATGAAGCTCAACGGCGCCGAGAACCAGTGGAACGACCTGCTGACGGTCAACTCCTCGCCGAAGCTCTACGACACGCTCCACGGCGTGTTCAAGGAGATGAAGCGCGACCGGCTGGCCCGGCCGGCCTACATCAGCAAGGAGTTCGGCCGCTACCACCTCTACGTGCTGCCGTTCCCGCGCAAGGGCGCGGCGACCAAGCGCACGAAGTACACGGTCAACCGTGACCCCATCTCGCGCCTGCTGGCCCCGATCAAGTGCACGGGCGCCAAGACCGACAGCGGCCGCACCATCGTCCGGGTCAACATGCACGCCTGGGACGCCGATCGCGGCAAGATGATCGCCAACAAGTTCCGTGACCTGTACGCGAAGGGCTGCGACGTCAAGATCATGGTCGGCTACGCCGGCGCGAAGGTCCGCAACGTGTTCGCCAGCCGGACCAAGCGCGGCCTGATGCCGACCCGCAGCACCGGCTTCGACACCGACTACGACAGCGAGGTCGACCTCTACAGCCACGAGAAGATCCTTCTCATCAACGGCAACTACGGCGGCGACCGTGGCAAGAAGGTCGTCGTCACCGGGTCGAGCAACTACCAGAACGGCGGCCAGTACGGCGACGAGCTGATCCTCCGCGTCTTCAGCAACAGCCTCTACCGCCGCTACGCCGACAACTGGGGCATGAAGTGGCGTGACGAGACCCACGGCTTCTCGTGGGGCGGCTCGGGTGGCCTGCGCTCCACCTCCGGTCGTTGGCTCGTCCCGCCCGTCTACGCTGACGACCTCGGCATCGACAGCGAGGAGTGGCGCGACGAGTGACGCGGGGCGCGTGAGGCCGCGACCGGCGTGAGCCGACCGCGCCGGACCCGGTGAGCCGGACGCCTGCCGGTGGTGGCAGTCTCCCCGGGATGGACCTCGAGAGCGCGCTGCGTCGCCAGGCGCCTGCCTGCGCGAGCCTCGGCTCGCCGATGTACGCCGAGCTGTGCGAGCGGCTCGCGGACGACGTCGCCGCCGGCGGCCCCACGGCCGTTGTGCTCGCGGGCCACGAGGACGACCCCGGGCCCTCCGGGCTGGCGCTGCGGCTGCTGGG
This sequence comes from Nocardioides lijunqiniae, assembly GCF_015024225.1. GTDB lineage: Bacteria > Actinomycetota > Actinomycetes > Propionibacteriales > Nocardioidaceae > Nocardioides > Nocardioides lijunqiniae. Next base: position 181,543 of record NZ_JACJGM010000006.1, on the reverse strand, counting down.
CAGCGTGCACCGGCTCGTCCTGGAGCGCCGGGCCGGCGCGCTGGCGGCGTACTACCCCAGCGTGGGCGGCACCTGGGCGCCCGAGGCCGGGTGGCTCGCCCTGCGGCAGCTGCTGGAGGACGAGCCGGACGCCGTGCGCGAGTGGCTGGACCGGCCGCCGCAGACCAACGAGGTCGGCCGCGCCACCGCGCTGATGGCGGGCCTGCTCGCGCTGCCGTGGCCGCACCCGGTGCGGCTCTTCGAGATCGGCTCGTCGGGCGGCCTCAACCTGCTGGCCGACCGGTTCCGCTACGTCACGCCGGCCGGGTCCGTGGGTCCTGCGGAGTCACCCGTCGTGCTCGACCCGGCGTGGACCGGGGAGCCGCCGCTGCGCGAGGTGCCTCGGGTCGTCGAGCGCCTGGGCAGCGACGTGATGCCGGTCGACGTGGGCACGACCGAGGGGCGCCTGGTGCTCACGGCCTACGTCTGGCCCGACCAGACCCACCGGCACGAGCGGCTGCGCGGCGCCTTCGCGATCGCCGACCGGCACCCGCCCGTCGTACGGCGTGAGGGTGCGGGCGACTTCGTGGCCGGCCTGGAGCCGGCCGAGGGTGCCACGACGGTGCTGTGGCACAGCGTGATGTGGCAGTACCTCGAGCGCGCGGAGCAGGACCGGGTCCGCGCGGACATCGAGGCGCTGGGGGAGCGGGCGACGCACTCGGCGCCGTTCGCCCACCTGTTCCTCGAGCCGACGCGGCGGACGCCGGAGAGCGACCACGAGTTCCTGGTGGTGCTGGAGACCTGGCCGGGCGGTGAGCGCCGCGTCGTCGGCACCTCGGTCGGCCACGGCGTGCCCACGGACGTCGAGTAGCCGGGAGCCCGCCCTCCCAGGTGCGCTACCCGCCCACGACGACGTCGGAGACGGCGTAGCCGACCTCCTCGTCGGCGATGCGGGTGCTGGTGTCGACGCTGACCGAGCTCGGGTGGTCCTGGCCCGCGGGCCAGTCGACCTCGACCTTCTCGGCGCCGGTGTCGTTGGCGGCCGCGATGACGTCGTCGAGGGTCGTCCAGCGGGCGCGAGGCACGGGCCCGCCGTCGGTCACGCCGCGCCCGCCCCGCGTGTAGACCGCCTCGGTGACCTCGTCGTCGACCACGGTGACGCGCATCGGGACGCCGGCGTCGGCGCAGAAGCACGAGACCACGAGCGTGAACGTGTAGTCCTCGGGCTCGAACTCGGGGTAGGTGCCGACCGTGGGCGCAGCGGCGGGCGTGCTGGGAGTCGCGGACGTCGGGCTCGAGGCGGTGTCGGAGGCGGTGTCGGGGGCGGTGTCGGGCTCGTTCTCGGCGCCGCAGCCGACGAGGACGAGCGAGGCGGCGAGGACCGGGACGAGGGTGCGCAGCATGGGGATCCGACGCGCGAGGCCCCGTCGCGGTTGCATCCGGCGACGTTATCCGGTCGACGGCCTGGGACCTGCGTGCCAAGGTGGAGCCATGACGGACGCGAGCAGCAACGACGACATCAAGGCCAAGATGCGCGAGGCCCTGCAGCGGAAGAATGACAAGGAGAAGGGGGTCCACCAGGACGGCCCGACGCCGGAGAAGGCGCACGGCTCCGAGGTCGTGGGCGGCGCCCCGAAGATGCACCGGCGCAAGGCCGGCGGCGGCGGCTCCTGACCGCCGTACTCGCCTGAGCGGGCGGCCTGCCAGAATCGGGCCCGACATCGTCGAGCCCGAGGAGTGACACGTGCAGTTCGGACGCAGCTACGAGGAGTTCGAGGTCGGTGCGACCTACAAGCACTGGCCGGGCAAGACGGTCACCGAGTTCGACGACCACATGTTCTGCCTGCTCACGATGAACCACCACCCGCTGCACCTGGACAGCAACTACGCGGAGTCGACCACGCAGTTCGGCAGGAACGTCGTCGTCGGCAACTACGTCTACTCGATCCTGCTCGGCATGTCCGTGCCCGACATCTCGGGCAAGGCGATCGCCAACCTCGAGATCGAGTCGCTGCGCCACGTCGCGCCGACCTTCCACGGCGACACCCTCTACGGCGAGACCACCGTGCTCGACAAGTGGGAGTCGAGGTCGAAGGACGACCGGGGCGTCGTCCACGTCGAGACCATCGGATACAACCAGGACGGCAAGGTCGTGTGCATCTTCCGCCGCAAGGTGATGGTGCCCAAGGACAGCTACCTCACCGAGCGCGGCGGCGAGCAGCCCGGCCGCCCCGTCCCCCAGCCCGACAAGTTCTGGCCCGGGCCCGCGGAGGCCTGACGCCGGGGGAGTTTCGCCGGTCGACCGGCGAAACTGGACCTTGACCGCCGTTTCTCGTCGGCAGTTGGGCGCTGCAGGGTAGGTGCTGAGCGTGAGGGCGTCAGTCCTGGCGCTGAACTGCCGACATGGGTGCGGTCAGCTGGCGGCGGCGTACGGCGGCGACCGCGGTCAGCGTGCGGCGTACGCGCTCGGGGTTGCGCATGACGTCGTCCCACAGGAAGCGCACGACCACCCAGCCGCGTGACGCGAACTCCGCGTAGCGGCGGACGTCGCGGTTGAACGCGTCGTGGTCGCCGTGGTGCTCCCAGGAGTCGGCCTCCATGGCGATCATCAGCCGGTCATCGACCAGGTCAACGCGCCCGGCTTGGCCGATCCAGCCCTGGGGCCGAGGGCGCAGACCCCGGACATCGATCGCGATGGCTCTCAGCACGCTCTCGAACGGATTGGCCGCCAGCCCCGACGCGGCCTCGGCGACGCGGACGGCCCTGGCTCGTCCCGTGCGAGGAGAGCGCCGGGCCGCTGCCAGGAGGTCGTCCTGGTGCACCAGGTGCGAGCGCAGCGCGGAGTCGGCGACGCAGAGCGCGACGTCGAAGGGGTAGACGCGGCTGCAGTCGACCACGGTGCGCAGGGGCGAGGTGACCCCGTGCTCCACCTCGTCCGGCTGCAGCCGGCCCCAGCGAAGCTCGACGCTGCCCGTCGACTCGCCGCGCGCTCCGCGCGGGACCGTGATCGTCGGCAAGGCGGGCACCGTCTTCAGCTTCCACCCCCACGACTGCGCCGCGCTGAGGTGCGAGACCGTCCCGCCCAGCTCGGCGGCGCGCAGCCGAGCGAGGTCGGATCCCGGCAGCGCCACCTGGTGTCTTCTCAGCCGCAGGACGCGGCCGTCGTCGAGGGCGTCCCGGGCGGCGGCCCGCGCGGTCAGGGCCCGCCATTCCCCGATGCCCGCGATGCCACCCAGACGGTGCAGCGCGTCGACCGGGTCCATGAGTCCAGCGTGCCCCCATCGACCCCGATGCCGCAGACCTCATCCACAGGCCCGCGATGTCGGCAGTTCGCAGCCGAGCGACACTCGCTGAGCGCGACCACCTCTCGCTGCCGGCCCAACTGCCATCAAGGAATGGCGGTCAAGCGACAGTTTCGCCGGTCGACCGGCGAATCTCCCCGCCGCCGACCGCCGCCGGCGCGAACGCCCGAGCGAGCGGGAGCAGGGCCAGCACCAGGACCATGGGCACGGCGAAGCCGAGGCGCAGGTTGTCCTGGCCGACGGCGCCGACGAGCACGGCGCCCATGAGGGCGCCGAGGTAGTTGAACTGGTTGAAGCGCCCGATGACGGCGTCGACGCGCGCCTGGCGCGTGAGCGGGTCGAGGCCCTCGCCGGCGATGCGCGCCGCGGCGGAGTAGGAGAGCGGGGCGATGACCGCGACGCCGGCCCCGAGCACGGTGAAGCCGAGCACCGCCACCGGCCAGCTGGGGGCGAAGACGACGGCGGCCAGCGACAGCGACGAGACGACCGCGCCCACGCGGATGACCGACACGGCGCCGTACGACACCACGAGGCGGTCGCCGCCGAGGCGCAGCGCGAGGCTGGCCACGAGGTAGGGGAGGGTCGCGAGCGCGACCAGGTCCTCGGGGGTGTCGATCACGTTGTCGAGGTAGAGCGAGCCCCAGGTCTGCGCGGCGGTGTCGACCATGTAGAAGAGCACCATCCCGAGCCCCACCAGCAGGATCGGCCGCCACGGCACCGCGCCAGCCGCCGAGGCAGCAGCGGCCAGGGGGTCGCCGACGCGGGGGAGCAGCGGCCCGAACAGCACCAGCAGCGGAACGACGGCCGCCACCGCGCCCACCTCCACCGGCAGCCGCGACGTGGCGAGCGTCAGCGCGGCGCCGAGGATCCCGCCGAGCGTCCAGGCGCCGTGGAACGACGGCAGGATCGGGCGGCCGTACTCGTGCTCGACCGCCACCGCCTGCATGTTGGTGGTGGCGTCGACGATCCCCAGCGCCACGCCGTACGCCGCCAGGCCGGCCACGAACGCGCCCACGACCGGCGCCAGCATCAGGATCGGCACCGCGACGACCGTGAGGCCCAGGCCGAGCCGCAGGAGCGACGCGGAGTCACGGCCCCGGGCGAGCCGCTCGGCGAGGACCGACCCGACGCCCGCCAGCAGCACGATCATCAGCAGGAGCAGGGAGATCTGCAGCTCGGAGAGGTCCCAGACGTCCTGGTAGTCGGGCAGCCGCGTCGTCAGGCTGATGAACACCAGCCCCTGGCTGAGGAAGGCGGCGGCGACGGCCAGACGGGAAGCGCGGAGGTCCACGCGGTGATAGTGGCACGGCAAGGACCGCGAGAGGCTGCACCCGGCCGTCATGCCGCCGTCATCCGGTGCGCCTCGTCAGTGACAGCCGGGTCGGGGTGACGAGCCAGCCGACGGCGGTCGAGAGCAGCGGCACGCCGGCCACGACGACGGCCAGGCCGGCCCAGGGGACAGGAGTCCCCGGCGTGCCGACCAGCTGCAGCAGGCTGGCACCGCCGGCGGCGCCGAGCAGCAGCCCGAGGCCGGCTCCCAGGGAGCCGACGGCCAGCGCCTGCCCGGCGCTCGTGGCCCGACGCGTCCACGGAGGGGCGCCCACCGCCGCGAGCGTGGCGGTGTCGCCGCGGCCCTCGGAGGCGGAGAGGGCCACGATCATCCCGACGACCAGGCAGGTCGCGAGCAGGACGCCACCTGCGCCGCCCAGGATGAGCCGGGGGTCGACCGGTCCCTGGGGCTCGTCCCCGTCGGCGTGAATGCCGTGGAACGCCAGCCGTTCCAGCGACTCCCGGTCGAGGTCGTGGTCGGCGTGCAGGAAGGCGCTCATCGGTACCCCGCGCATCCCCAGGCGGTCCGCGGTGTCCGTTGAGATCCACACCGAGCTCGGCATGGCCAGGAAGCCCGGTCGCACCTGCACGCCGGGGATGCGCTCGTCGAGGACCCGGTCGCGGCGCGGGCCCACCACGGCGCGCACCTCGCCGTCGCGCAGCGAGCTCGGCCCCACCACGAGCGCCTTGCCGTCGGCGAGGTCGCGGCGAGCCGAGTCCGGCAGACCCATCACCTCGAGGAACCGGTCGTCCACGATCGAGTAGGTCCCGCCCCGGTTGTCGGTCACCGGGCGCCGCCCGATCCGTGCCTCCTGCGCGACGACGAGGCCCTCGGCCCCGACGATCTCGGCGGCCGCCGTCCGCACCCGAGCGAGGGCGTCGGGGTCGCGGAGCTGACCTGCCGAGAGGTAGAGCTCCGCGGTCCCGGCGGGCACCAGCGGCTCGTCGACCTCCTGCAGCGCGGCGTTGGCGGAGACCCCGAAGCCGGCGAACACGGCTCCCGTCACCACGATGCCGATCCCGAGCACCGCGGCGGTCGTCCGGCCGCGGTGCCGCGCCACGTCGCGCACGGCAAGGCGCCACGGCAGCCAGCCCCGGTCGGCGCGCGCCCCGAGGAGGTCGACGAGGAACGGCGTCGCCAGGATCGCCCCCAGCAGGAGCACGACCGCGCTCAGGCCCCCCGCCGCCACGGGCAGGGTCGACGGCGTCGCCGCGTCGGCTGCGAACTCGCGCGAGATCCACCAGCCGCTCAGCGTGAGCCCAATACCGCCGCTGCCCAGGAGCGCCAGGGCCGGTCCGCGCAGCCGGCCGCCGCGGCGCCCGCGGGAGGCGGTCGCGACGTGGCCGTCGAGGGACTCGGCCGCCGTCATCCGTCCCACGCCCCAGGCGGGGATGGCCGCCGCCGCGACGGCGGACGCCACGCCGAGCAGCGCGACGGCCGCGATCGTGCCCGGCGAGAAGGAGTAGACGGAGAGCCGCTGACCGGCGAGGGACGCGATCGGGTCCCGGCCCAGCAGCAGTGAGAGCAGACCGGCGCCGGTGCCGAGCGCCGCGGCCGCGACCCCGATCCACAGGCCCTGCGCCAGGACCGTGCGCCGTACATCGGCCGGAGTCCCGCCGGAGGCCATCACCAGGCCGAGCGTGCGGGTCTGACGACGGGCGCCGACGGCGAAGGCGGAGCCCACGAGGACCAGCACCTCGATCAGACCGATCCCGATGACCAGCGCACCGGCGGCGACGGCGGTCGGCTCCACCGGCGAGGGCAACGGCTCTTCCAGGCCCCAGGCGTCGGGGTGCTCGGTGGCGTCCCGGAGCTGGGCGGACACACCGTGGGCGGCCAGGTCCGCCTGGAGGGCCTGTCCCTGCGCGCTGGTGAGCTCGGGGAGGTCGACCAGGTAGCGCACCATGGACCGGGAGTCCGGGCGCGCGTCGAGGCGCACCGGGGGCAGCACCAGCGGCGCCGCCTCGCTGGCGGCGTCCGGGTCCGGCTCGAGCACGCCGACGACCTCGAGGTCGCCGCGCAGGGTGCTCAGCGTGGCGTCGGCGGCGAGGCGGTCGCCGTCGAGCAGGTCGAGCTCGTCGGCGAGCAGCCGATCCACTGCGACCTCCCCGCCGCTCGTCGGCGCGCGACCGGACTCCAGGACGGCCAGGCCTCGGGTCAGGGGGTCGTCGAGGTCGAGGACGTCGGCGTCCAGCCGCCCTCCGATCGCGAGCGGCACGACCGACCGACCGACGCGGGTCACCCTCGAGCCCTCGGGCAGCAGTGCCGCGACGTCCACCTGCGTGGCATCGCGCTCGACGTCGCGGGCACGGCGAGGGGCGGTCCACTCGACGTACCGGCCGCGGTCCAGCGTCGCCACCCTCACGCGAGGATGCGGGGTGACCTCCAGTGCGGCGTCGGCGGCGCCCAGGAAGCGGACGGTCGTGTTGGGGGAGTAGTAGTCGGTGGTGGCGGTCACGGTCGAGACCACGACGGCCGCCGCGACCGGCAGCGCGACGAGCACCGTGACGACGACGGTGCGCAGGGGGTGCTGCAGCAGGTCGCGCCAGGCCATGCGCAGGGCGGGGCGCCAGCGCGCCAGCCGGGCCATCACGCGCCCGTCAGGAGCGACTCGGCCACGGGCCGTGCGCCCGTGTCGTCCACCGCGGCGCCGTCGCGCAGGAACACGATCCGGTCGGCCCAGGCCGCGTGCGCGGCGTCGTGCGTCACCAGGAGCGTCGCCACGCCGGCGGCGCAACGGTCGCGCAGCAGCCGCATGACCTGCTCGCCGGTCTCGGAGTCGAGGGCTCCGGTGGGCTCGTCGGCCAGGATGAGCGAGCGATCGCCGACCACGGCGCGGGCGATCGCCACCCGCTGCTGCTGCCCGCCGGACATGTCCGCCGGCAGCCGGTCGGCGAGGTCGACCAGGCCCACCTCGGCCAGCGCCGCCTCCGCCGCGGCCCGTGCCGGACGACGCCGTACGCCGTCCAGCTCGAGGGGCAGCGAGACGTTCTCGGCCGCGGTGAGCGCCGGGATCAGGTTGAGGTCCTGGAAGACGTAGCCGACCTTGTGGCGGCGCAGGCGCGCCAGCTCCTTCGGGCTGAGGTCGCCGAGCTCGACCCCGTCCACCTTGACGCTGCCGGCGGTGGCCCGGTCGAGCCCTCCGGCGAGGTTGAGCAGGGTCGACTTGCCGGAGCCGCTGGGGCCCATCACGGCGACGAGCTCGCCGGCCGCCACGTGGATGGTCAGGCCGCGCAGCGCGTGCACGGCGGCGTTGCCCTGGCCGTGGATGCGGTCCACCTGGTGCAGGTCGAGGGCGTTCACCGGGCGCGCTCCTCGGTCGGCTCGGGCGCGGCGGCGTCCTCGAGGACGGGCGGACGGGTCCGCTCGGCGGAGGCGGCCTTCAGCAGTGCCCCCTCGCAGTGGTCGAGCCAGCGCAGCTCGGCCTCGGCGGAGAAGCGCAGGTGGTCGAGCACCAGCGACCACGCCAGCCCGCCGACGTCGCCGGGCTCCTGCTTGAGCCGGGTGAGGTCCTGCAGTCGACGCATCGTCGCCACGCGCTGCGTCTGGACGATGGCCTGCACGTCGAGCCCGGGTGTCGTCGAGGCGAGCGCCAGCTTGATCGCCAGCTCGTCGCGAGGCCGGTCCGCGTGGGTGACCGGCTTGGCGAACCACTCACCCAGCGTGCTGACGCCGGCGGCGGTGAGCGCGTAGCGCTGGCGCCCCTCGTCGTCGGTGGCCTGGGGCTCGATCAGCCCGTCGCGCTCCAGCCGGGTCAACGTGGAGTAGACCTGGCCGATGTTGAGCGGCCAGGTCGACCCGGTCGCGTGCTCGAACTCCGCGCGGAGCTGGTAGCCGTACATCGGGCCGTGCCGCAGCAGGGCGAGAAGACCGTGGGGGATGCTCATGGATACGGAGTATGCATACCGAGTATCCATGTGACAAGCGACGCGCCGCGAGTGTCGGCAAACCGCCCCGCGGCGCACCCGTTCTGCGCGACGATGGCGCGCCGGCTCTCCGGCACGGAGACACCTGGGGTGGCGGATGGCACGGACCGGACAGCAGCTGCGCGCGCGCACGGCGAAGGCGATCGCGAAGGGCGGGTCGGGCGGGCGCACGACGACCGCGCCGCGCTCCGACCTGGGGGACCGGCTGCGCTACCGGTTCGACAACAGCATGTCGCGCGGCACCCCCGCGCTGATCGCCTGGCTCACCGTCGCGACGGTCGTGCTGATCGTCGTGTTCTCGGTGTTCGTCACCGTGCTCGACCTGCGCCCGGAGTCGGACGCGCCCGAGGGCTTCCTGCACGAGATGTTCTACAGCCTGCTCCACGCCCTCGACCCCGGGACCATCGGCGGCGACGACCCCAGCTCCTGGCGGTTCGTGCTCACGATGCTGGCGCTGACCGTCGCCGGACTCTTCATCGTGAGCGCGCTGATCGGCGTCATCGCCGCCGGCATCGACACCAAGCTGGCCGACCTGCGCCGGGGCCGCTCGATCGTCCTCGAGCAGGACCACACGGTGATCCTGGGCTGGTCGGACTCGATCTACACGATCATCAGCGAGCTGACGCTGGCCAACGAGAGCCGCCGCAAGCCGGTGATCGTGATCCTCGCCGACCGCGACAAGGTGGAGATGGAGGACGACGTCGCCGCCAAGGTCCCGGACCTGCGCGGCACCCGCGTCATCTGCCGCTCCGGCTCCCCGATGGACATCGACGACCTCGCGCTCAGCAGCCACACGAGCGCGCGCTCGGTCATCCTGCTGGCGCCCGAGTCGTCGGAGGACCCCGACAGCGAGGTCATCAAGACCCTGCTCGCGCTCACCCACGGGGGCGCCGACGGCCCCAACATCGTGGCCGAGATCCGCAACCCCACGAACCTCGAGGCGGCCCGCCTGGTGGGCGCCGACCGCACGGTCCTGCTCGACATCCGCGAGACCGTCGCCAAGCTCGTCGTGCAGACCTCGCGCCAGTCCGGCGCGGCGGCGGTCTACACCGAGCTCTTCGACTACGACGGCGACGAGATCTACTTCCTCGAGCAGCACGACCTCGGCGCGCAGACGTACGGCGACGCGGTGCTGGCCTTCGAGAAGGCCTCGGTCATCGGGCTGATCGAGGACGGCGTCCCGACCCTCAACCCGCCCGCGGACACCGTCGTGGGCAACCGCACCCTCGTGGTGGTCGCTGAGGACGACGCCGGGCTCGAGACCGAGGGCCGCTCGCTGGTCGGACCCGACCTCTCCGCCCTCGGCACGGCGGTCGCGGCCGAGGAGCAGCCGACCCACGGCGTCCTGATCGGCTGGAACGAGCGCGCCCCGATCGTGCTGCGCGAGCTCGACCACTACGCGCCGGCCGGCTCGACGCTGACCGTGCTGACGTCCTTCGGCGCCCCCGCCGTCCCGGCGCTCGAGCACCTCGCGGTGAGCGTCGTCGCGGCCTCCACCACCGACCGCGCGACCCTCGAGGCCCACGTGGTCGACGGCCTCGACCAGGTCATCGTGCTCTGCTACTCCGACCACCTCGGCGTCCAGGCGGCCGACGCCCGCACGCTGGTGACGCTGCTGCACGTGCGCGACATCCTCGGCCGCCTCGGCTCGGCCACGCCGGTGGTCACCGAGATGCTCGACGACCGCAACCGGGTGCTGGCGCAGGTCGCCCACGTCGACGACGTGGTCGTCAGCGGCGAGATCGTGAGCCTGCTGGTCACCCAGCTCTCCGAGGACCGCCGGCTGGAGGCGGTCTTCGGCCAGCTCCTCGGCGACCAGGGCAGCGAGATCTACCTGCGCCCCGCCGAGTGGTACGTCCAGCCGGGCCGCGAGGTCACCTACGCGACGGTGGTCGCGGGCGCCACCGCGCGGGGCGAGACGGCGCTGGGCTACCGGTCGCTGTCGCTCGGCGAGGACGACGTGGCAGGCTTCGGTGTCGTGGTGAACCCCGCGAAGTCCCAGACCTTCACCGTCCAGGACGGCGACCGCGTCGTCGTGCTCGCCGAGGCCTGAGCCGATGCCCCACGAGCTCTGGCTGGTCCGGCACGGACCCACCGAGTGGAGCGAGAACGGTCGCCACACCTCGGTCACCGACCTGCCGCTCCTCCCGCACGGCGAGGAGCTGGCCCGCGACCTCGCCGGGCCGCTGGGGGAGCAGGAGTTCGCGCTGGTCCTCACGAGCCCGCGGCAGCGCGCGCGGCGTACGGCGGAGCTCGCGGGCTTCGCCGACGCCGAGCCCGACGAGGACCTCGTCGAGTGGGCCTACGGCGACTACGAGGGCGTGACGACCGCCGAGATCCGCGAGACCGTGCCCGACTGGACCGTGTGGACCCACCCCTGCCCCGGCGGCGAGAGCGCCGAGGAGGTCGGGGCGCGGCTGGACCGGGTCGTGGCCCGCGCGGAGGGCGCCGAGGGGCGCACCCTGGTGTTCGCCCACGGGCACTCGCTGCGGGTGCTCACCGCGCGGTGGCTCGGGCTCCCGGTCGTCGACGGGCGGCTGTTCCGGCTCGACACCGCACGGGTGCCGGTCCTCGGGCACGAGCGGGAGAGCCCGGTCGTCCTGCGCTGGAACTCTTGACCACGGCGAGGATCGCCAGCACCGTGGTCGCATGTCCCTGTCCCCGGGCTGCCCCCGCTGCCCCGCGCCGGTGCTGCAGGCGGACGGCCGCTGGACGTGCCCCGACCACGGCGAGGTCGCGCCGCTCTGGCGGCCCCTCGAGGCGTCGTACGACGAGTTCGGCGACCATCTGCGCGCCGCCGACGGCTTCCCGACCCTGACCCCCTGGCCGCTGGGCCCCGGGTGGAGCATCACGGACTTCGCCGTCGTGGGTGCCGAGCCCGGGAGCGCACGGGGCACGATAAGCTGCATCTCCGGCACCAGCGCGCAGGACGGCCCCGTCGACGTGATCGTGGTGACCGAGGAGCCCGGCACGGGCCTCGGCGCCCGGATCGCCGGCACCCGCCACGACGACCCCGGCCACGAGGTGGGCGAGGGACCGCCGATGGTCAAGATCCGCGTCGAGCACCAGCCGCTCTCGCTGTGGCCGGTCTCGACGAGCGACGGCTCGCGCGAGTGGGACCGCTCGGTGCTGGCCGGGGAGTCGGGAGGCCGGTGGCTGTGGCTGGTCCTGCGGCCCGCATCGGCGGTCCTGCTGCTGCGACCCGACTGGGTGCTGCGCGACCTCTCCGCGCTCGGGCCCGGCCTCCTGGCGGTGCCGTTCGGGGGTCCGGCGCCCGCGTGGTGAGCCCGCTCACGCCCTAGTCTTCTAGGGTGCGCATCGACCTCCACACCCACTCCCGGGCCAGCGACGGGACCGACACCCCGGCCGAGCTCGTGCGCGCGGCCGCCGGGGCCGGACTGGACGTCGTGGCCATCACCGACCACGACACCGCCACCGGCTGGGCCGAGGCCGAGGAGACCGCCCGGGAGGTCGGGATCGAGCTCGTGCGCGGCATGGAGGTCAGCACCCGCCACCAGGGCGCCGGCGTGCACCTGCTGGCCTACCTCCCCGACCCCACGCACGCCGGCCTCGAGCAGGCGCTGGCCAAGATCCTGGCCGGTCGCAACTCCCGCGTGCCCGCGATGCTCGAGCGGCTCCGCACCCACGGCATCGCGATCCAGGCCCAGGACGTGCGCCGCGTCTCTCCCGGCACCGCCGCCACCGGCCGCCCCCACGTCGCCGACGCGCTGGTGGAGCTGGGCGTCGTGTCGGACCGCACCGAGGCGTTCCGGCAGTGGCTCAACCCCGGCCGCCCGGCGTACGTCGACCGGTACGCCGCCGGGCTGCTCGACGTCATGGCCGTGGTGGCCGAGGCCGGGGGAGTGAGCGTGATCGCGCACCCCTGGGGGCGGCGCGGGCCGGACCAGCCCGACGAGGCCGAGATCGCCGCGCTCGCGCAGGCCGGGCTCGCCGGCCTCGAGGTCGACCACCAGGACCACGGACCCGACGACCGCGACCGGCTGCGCGCCATCGCGCGCAACCTGGGCCTGGTGGTGACGGGCTCGAGCGACTACCACGGCACCGGCAAGCGCGACCACGACCTGGGCGTCAACACCACCGCCCCCGAGGAGTACGCCCGCCTGCTCGACCTCGCGGCCGCCGCCGCGGAGCGCTCGGGTCGGGCCACTCCGCAGGTGCTGCGCCCGTGAGCAGCGTCCTGGACACCGTGCTGTTCGTCGAGGTGTTCGTGACCCTCTTCGTGATCATGGACCCGGTCGGGACGGTGCCGATCTTCCTGTCGCTCACCGGCGGCCGCTCGCCGTCCTCGGCCCGTCGCGCCGCCTGGCAGGCCGTGGCCGTGTCGTTCTTCGTGATCACGGTCTTCGCGTTCTTCGGCCAGCAGATCCTGGGCTACCTCCACATCTCGCTGCCCGCCCTCCAGTGCGCCGGCGGCCTGCTGCTGCTCCTGGTCGCCCTGGAGCTGCTGACGGGCAACGAGAAGGAGCCCACCGCCCAGGTCGGGACCAACGTCGCGCTGGTGCCCCTCGGCACGCCCCTGCTGGCCGGTCCCGGCGCCATCGTGGCGACGATGCTGTTCACCCGCGAGGTGGACAGCGGCCCGACGTTCGTCGCCGTCGCCCTCGGGGTCGTCCTCGTGCACGCGAGCCTGTGGGCCGCGATGCGCTACTCGCTGCCGATCCTCAAGCTGATCCGCGAGAGCGGCGTCCTCCTGGTGACCCGCATCGCCGGGCTGCTGCTCTCCGCGATCGCGGTGCAGCTCGTGGCCGACGCCGTCCGCGCGTTCATCAACGGCGAGGGCTGAGCCGGCGTCGGTCCGCTCAGCGGCGGCCCATCGACTGGTAGGCCTGGAGCGCGCGGTTCGGGATGAGCCGGGTCAGCGCCACGATCGTCTTGTACTGCGCCCCGGGGACCGAGTAGGTGCGACCCTTGTCGAAGTCCTGCAGCGCCTTGGCCACCAGGAAGTCCGCGTCGAGCCACAGGAAGCCGGGCGCCGACCCGCGACCCACGTCCATCCGCTCGTGGAACTCGGTCTTGGTGAAGCCGGGGCAGAGCGCCATCACGGTCACGCCCTGCGGGCGGTACTCGTTGGCCGCCCACTCGCTGAAGCTGTTGACCCACGCCTTGGCGGCCGCGTAGGTGCCGCGGGGCAGGAACGCCGCCACGCTGGACACGTTGATCACCCCGCCGTGGCCGCGCTCGGCCATCGGCCCCAGCGCGGCGTGGGTCAGCCGCAGCACGGCCGTGACCAGGACCTCCAGCATGCCGACCTCGGTGTCGACGTCGTTGTCGAGGAAGCGCCCCTTCAGGCCGAAGCCCGCGTTGTTGACCAGCAGGTCCACGGGCCGCGCCGGGTCGGACAGCCGCGCCTCGACCTGCGCCAGGTCGTCACGGTCGCCGAGGTCGGCCGGCAGCACCTCCACCAGCACGCCGTACCGCTGGGTGATCTCGGCGGCGACGGCCTCCAGGCGGACCTGGTCGCGGGCGACGAGGACCAGGTCGTGGCCGCGGGCGGCGAGCTGGTGGGCGAAGGAGTGGCCGATCCCCGCGGTGGGGCCGGTGACGAGCGCGGTGCGTGACATGGCGTCAGTAAAACAGCCGCACCCGCACCGGGTGCCCCACCCGCGTGCTCGGGTCCGGCATGATGGACCCCGATGAGCAAGCAGCGCACCACCGTCCTCGCGGTCGCCAACCAGAAGGGCGGCGTCGCCAAGACGACCTCGGTGGCCTCGATCGGCGCGGCGCTGGCGGAGCTCGGCCAGAAGGTGCTGCTGGTCGACCTGGACCCCCAGGCGTGCCTGACCTTCTCCCTCGGCATCGACCCCGAGGACCTCGAGCTGTCGGTCCACCAGGTGCTGACCAAGGGTCTGGACCCCACCGAGGTGATCCTGGCGACCGAGGACGGCGTGGACCTGCTGCCGGCCACCATCGAGCTCGCCCGGGCCGAGGCCGACCTGCTCACTCGCACCGGCCGCGAGCACGTCGTGCGCGGCGTCATCGAGGACCTCGACGAGAAGGGCGCCGGCTACGACTGGGTGCTGCTCGACTGCCCGCCGTCGCTCGGCGTCCTCACGGTGGCCGCCCTGACCGCCGCCGACGGCGTGCTCATCCCGCTGCAGTGCGAGACGCTGTCGCACCGCGGGGTGGGCCAGCTGCTCGACACCGTCCACGACGTGCGCCGCTTCACCAACAAGGGCCTGGCCGTCTGGGGCGTGCTGCCCACGCTCTACGACGGGCGCACCACCCACTCCCGCACCGTGCTGGAGACGATCTCCCAGACCTACGACCTCGACGTCGTGGAGCCGCCGATCCCCAAGACGATCAAGTTCGCGGAGGCGCCCGCCGCCGGGCGCTCGATCCTGTCCACGAGCCGCTCGAGCAAGGGGGCGAAGGCCTACCGCGACGTCGCCGCCAACCTCGTCGAGCGCAGCCGCCGCCCGAAGCGCACCAAGCGGGCGTGAGCGCGTGAGCAAGCACCGCGCCCCGGTCCGCCCGCGCTACGGGCGGATGGCCATCCTCGGGTCCTCGCTGGCCGTGACGCTGATCGCCGTCCTCGGCGGCACCGGCGTGCTGCCCTCCACCGCCGACGACACCCCGCGCGACGTCGCCAGCGACCTCGCCGGGGCCGCGCGCGACACCTCGACCACGCCCTCCGAGTCGCCCTCGCCCAGCACCCTGGAGGAGCCCGACGCCGTCTCCGCTCCCGCCGGCAACGCCTCGGGTGCCGCCGGCGCCGAGAAGAGCACCGGGGGCACGGCGGCTGCCGAGCAGGAGCGCAAGCAGGCGCTGCGGCGTGAGAAGGCCCTGCCGGCCCGCTCCGGCGACGGCCGGCGCGTGGTCTTCAGCGAGGGCCGCCAGCGGGTCTGGCTCGTCGACGGCGACGACGAGGTCGTCCGCACCTACCTGGTCAGCGGCAGCGCCTACGACAACCTCGACCCCGGCACCTACGAGGTCTACTCCCGCTCGGAGGACGCCGTCGGCATCGACGACTCCGGCACCATGAAGTACTTCGTCCGGTTCACCGAGGGCGACGCCGGCGCCGCCATCGGCTTCCACGACATCCCCGTCGACGACGGGAAGCGGGTCCAGACATTCGAGCAGCTCGGCACGCCGCTCTCCCACGGCTGCATCCGGCAGCGCCGCTCCGACGCGATCCGCCTCTGGGAGTTCGCCCCCCTCGGCACCACGGTCGTCGTCACCGCCTGATACGTCGCCGAGTTTCGGTGGCCCCCGCGCGGGGCACGGTGCTGCCCATGGATCACGAGAGCTCGGTCGAGCCGGTTGCCGCGGCTGAGCCGACAGCGCCGGCGGCACCGACCCTCAGCCGCAGGCGCCGCAGTCTGTGGCCCCTCGTCGCGGCGCTGACGGTCCTCGTCGTCGCGCTCGCGGTCGCCCTGGTCGTGGTGCGCAGCGTCGACGACGACCGGCCCCGGGCCGCGGTGGGCCAGCTGTTCGACTCGCCCTTCCAGCAGGACGACCTGGCCGACTACGGCGAGGTGCTGCTGCCGTGGGCGCGCACGAAGGCCGGGGCGGGCGACGTGCGCGAGGAGCTGCCGGACCTGCTCGGGGCCGCGGCCAACGTGCGGGCGCCCGAGGGCGGGCGCTTCGTCCGGGTCGAGGTCAAGCTCGAGAAGGACTACCAGATCCCGTTGTCCGCGATCGCCCGGCCCTACGCGCAGGAGACCGAGGTCGTGCTGCGCGCCGACGGTCGCGACTACCCCGTCACCGGGCGTGGTGGCCTCGTCCTGGACCCCAACGGTCCCCTCCAGCAGGGAGGCGGGCGCTGGGTCGCGGTGGAGGGCGACCCGACCGAGCTCGAGGTGCGCGTCACCGTCGACGGCGTCACCCAGGTCGTCGACGCCTCCGACGGGTCCGTCGAGGCCGGTCAGGCGGTCGACCTCGCCGAGCTCCCGTCGCAGGAGGAGATCCGCGACGCCCCGGACACCCCCTGCGGCGCCCCGCGACGCCTCGACGACAGCGAGGTGCGGGTCGACTACCGGCCGGGGCTCGAGTGCCGGGTCCAGTTCACCCTGCGCACGCCCTACGTCGACGGGCTCGGCTGGGCCGAGGAGGGCCGCGAGTTCTTCATCGTGCACGTCGTCCGGCCGCACCGGCTGTCGCTGGTCAGCGGGCGCGGGGACGACACGACGTACTGGGACGACGAGCTGGAGCTCTCGGCACGGCTGGGAGACGCCGAGCCGCTGCGGCCGGCGGGGAACGTCAACCAGCTGAACGCCGGGTTCCTCAGCATCCAGGACCCCGACGACCCCGACCAGCTCGTCTTCGACGTCGCCCGGGGCGAGCCGGTCGCCGACCTGACCATCGACTACCGGGGCGAGGCCACCGACGGCGAGCCGTTCGTGAGCGAGCGCCGCCCGGTGCACTTCCAGTGGACGATCGCGGGCGGAGACCTGTCATGACCAGCAGCTCCTTGACCGACGCCCGACGCCAGGACCGCCTCCGGGCGCTGTCGCTGCTGCTGGCCGTGGGGCTCGCCGTGGCCGCCCTGGTCCTCGGCGTCCTCGTGTGGAACGCGGCCGCGGGCGAGCCGACGGTGGAGGCGGACGTCGGGGAGAGGCTGCCGCTGCGCTCGCAGCCCTACGGCCGCGAGGTGACGGTCAAGCTGCCCGGGAGCGACGTCACGGTGAGGGTCGGCGACCCGGTCCAGACCCTCGGTCACGACCTGCTCGACGTGGAGTACGACGACCCGACGTGGGACGAGCAGCAGGACCTCGTGGCGCCCGAGGACGGCAGCCTGGTGACCGCCAGCTGGAGGGTGCAGGCCCTCGGGGGGTTCGCCCGCGAGCCCGACTCGAACCCGATCGAGATCCGCCTCGTCGTCGACGACCAGCGCGTGGACCTGGACTCGGTGGTCGTCGGGGACACCAGCGACGCCATGAGCGCCCTCGACCCGACCTCGGTCGCCGTCGGCGTCGACGGGCACCCGGCCGCCGACGACCTCGTCGTGGAGGTCGAGTACGACGGCCACACCCAGACCGCCCACATCGGGTCGGGCGAGGTCGACGCCGGCGTGGCCCAGGCCCTCTACGACGACAACAACGACTTCAGCCCCGGCTGCGCCCAGGTCCAGGACACGTGTGCGATGCGCGCCGCGCCGGGCTCGAGCTACCGGCCGCGACGCGCCACCTTCACCGCCACGAACGTCACGCTCTACCCCTACGACGCCACCCTGGGCTGGGCCGACGAGGGCTCGGTGTGGGCGGGTGTGCGTCTCCAGCTGTTCGGCGCGGACAGCGTGGAGGACGCCGCGGGGGGCTACTGGTCCGTCCGTCGTCAGAGCGCCCCGCGCATCAGCCTGGACGGTGCCGACCCGGTGCGCCGCGAGGGGCTGGAGGCGTCGACGTTCGACTCGCACGGCCGGGTGGTCTTCCAGGTGGACGCCGACACCGAGCCGCGCGAGCTGGTCGTCGCTCAGCTCGTCACGCCCCGGGGCGCGGGCGCACCCTCGCCGCTCACGATCCGGGCCCGGCTCCCGCTGACCCCGGTCGGCTGACGGACCAGCCGGCCCACGCCGTCAGCGAGAGAAGCGGGCGTACTGCCAATCGCTCTCGCGCCCGAGGTTGACCCGGTCGCCCGCCCACTCGGCCCGCACCCGGATCGGGATGCCCACGAGGTGTGGCTGACCGGGTAGGTAGACGCGCGCCCTGCTGGAGCGCGACATCCTCACGCACTTCGTGCCGCTGCCGCGGTCCCACCGGCCGGCCACCTTGAACTGGAGGTGGAAGCGGAGACAGTCGCCCGCGTGGTTCGGGCTGACCCTGCCCACCATCCACAACGTCTGGCGTGCCCCATAGATCGCGTACCGGCCCGCTCGGCTGCGGAACCTGGTCATCCGTCCCGTCACCGCGGCCCGCACCCGGATCGGGACGGTGTCGGTCGCCGAGTCGATGCTGGCGTTGCCGGTGAAGACGGCGGTGAACGTGGTGGCGGAGCGGGCCCTGGCCCTGACCACGAGTCGACCGCGCGCGTCGACGCGACCCACCGCCAGGCGCTGACGGCTCTCTCCGGCGCGGACCTGGTAGACGGCGACCAGGCTGCGGGTCGGCGCCCCGGTCAGCTGCACACGGAGGGCCCTCCTGGGTCGCAGTACCGGACGACCCTAGGCCACGACGTGGCTGCGCGCCGGCAAAGGCCCGAGGCCCCCCTGCGTGCTAGCTCAGGCTGCAGGTGCCGCGGGGTCGCGCGCGTGGGACAGCCACGCCGGGGCGAGGGGCAGCAGCGTCAGGGTCACCAGCAGACCCGCGACCGGGGCCTCCAGGTCGCGGCGCAGGAACCACAGCACGGAGGCGAGCACCAGCACCGCGGCGACCGTGGCCACGCCGAGGCACCAGGTGCGCTCGCGGTAGGTGTCGGCGTAGCCGGTCAGCGCCGCCAGGGCCAGCTCCAGGCACATCAGGAAGATGAACGGCGTGCTCATCACCAGACCCGCCAGCACCGCCTCCGTCGACGAGTTGCTGCTGTACTCGTCGTCGTGGACGGTGCGGTAGACCAGCCACACCAGGATCGCGGTGACCGCCGGGGGCAGCCACATCAGCACGGCCGTCAGCCGAGCTCCCCGCATCGGCGCCGCGGGCTAACGGGGGAGCTGCGGCTCGGGACGCTCGTAGTCGTCGGGCTCGCGGTCGATCATGAAGTTCGGGTCCTCGTGGATCTTCTGCACGATGTGCTCGATCCAGGCCTCGTCCTTGGTCTCGATGTCGCGCTCCTCCAGCTGCTCGCGCAGGTAGGAGGCGAGGTCGGTCTCGCCGATGGACTTGGCGATCGAGGTCGCGTCGACCGCGGCCTGGAGGTTGGCGTCGTACGTGGCCATGAGGGGCTCCCGGGACTCGAGGGGGTGGACGTTCAGACGGGCTGCTGGGTGGCGTCGCCGCCACCACCGGTCGCACCGCCGCCGCTGCCGCCGCGCGAGCGACGGCGCCGGTTGCGGCTGCGCGGGGCGCCCTCGCCGGCAGGGGCCGGGGCGTCGGAGGAGGCGGGGGCCTCGGTGCTCGAGGACGCCTCGCCCGACGCGGCGCCGCTGCGGGTGCGGGTCCGGTTGCGGTCGCGGTTGCGCGGGGGGCGCTCGCCGCTGCCACGACGGTCGCCACCGCGGTCGCCGCGGTCGCCGCGGTCCTCGCGGGGCTTGCGCTCCACCGGGGCGGGGTCGACGATGCGGCCCTTCGTGCCCGGCGGGATGCCCTGGTCGTGGTAGAGGTGCTCGGAGGTGGAGTACGTCTCCTGCGGCTCGTCGAAGGGCAGGTCGAGCGTCTTGTTGATCATCTTCCAGCGGTGCAGGTCGGCCCAGTCCACGAAGGTGATCGCGATGCCCGAGGCGCCGGCGCGGCCGGTGCGGCCGATCCGGTGGACGTAGGTCTTGTCGTCCTCGGGGCAGGTGTAGTTGATGACGTGGGAGACACCGGCGACGTCGATGCCGCGGGCGGCGACGTCGGTGGCGACGAGTACCCGGATCTTGTCCTCGCGGAACTTCGCGAGCGCCTTCTCGCGCGCCACCTGCGCCATGTCGCCGTGCAGGGGGCTGGCGCTGAAGCCGCGCTCGGCCAGGTCGTCGGCGACGCGCTGGGCCTGGCGCTTGGTGCGGGTGAAGACGATGATCTTGCCGGCGTCCTCGGCCTGCAGCACGCGTCCGATGATCTCGGGCTTGTCGAGGTCGTGGGCCTGGTAGATGAACTGCGCGGTCGCGGGCACCATCGTGGTGTCGTAGGACGACTCGGCGCGGATGTTCATCGGGTGGCGCATGTGGGTGCGCGCGAGCGCCACGATGGCCGCCGGCATGGTTGCCGAGAAGAGCATCGTCTGGCGGGTCTCGGGGGTCATGCTCAGCAGGCGCTGGACGTCGGGCAGGAAGCCCAGGTCGAGCATCTCGTCGGCCTCGTCGAGCACGACCGCGTGCACGTGGGAGAGGTCCAGGGCCTTGCGGTTGGCCAGGTCGATCAGCCGGCCCGGGGTGCCGACGACGATGTCGACGCCGGCCTCGAGGGTGTCGAGCTGGGTGTCGTAGCCGACGCCGCCGTAGACGGTGAGGACCCGCAGGCCGAGGTCCTTGCTGGCGAGGTGCAGGTCGTTGGAGACCTGGAGCGCGAGCTCGCGCGTCGGCGCCACGATCAGCGCCTGCGGCTTGCCCTGGGGCAGGTCGGCGTAGGCCGCGTCGGTCGACACGACGCTGCGCTGCAGCACCGGGATGCCGAACGCGAGGGTCTTGCCGGTGCCCGTGCGGGCCTGGCCGATGAGGTCGGTGCCCATCAGGGCGACCGAGAGGGTCATCTCCTGGATGGCGAAGGGGGTGGTGATGCCGGCGCGCTCGAGCGCATCGCAGATCTCGGGCAGGACGCCGAGCTCGCGGAAGGTGGTGGAAGTCAGTGTCTTTCGCTTTCGTGTGGGATCAGCCGGTCAGCCGAGTCGATGTCGGTTGCGGCTAATTCACACGTAGCCGCGCACATACGGGCCGCCTGTGGCGGCACAAGTGCCCTCAGTCTATCGGTAGGGTGCGGCCATGCCCGCATCTCCGGTCGAGCCGACCGACCCCGAGCTCTCGGTCGCGTTCGCCGATCCGGTCTACCGCGAGGCGGTCGTCGACCTGCTCGGCGTCATCGCGTACGGCGAGATCTCGGCGTTCGAGCGGCTGGCCGAGGACTCCAAGCTGGCGCCCTCCCTCGAGGACAAGCTGGAGCTGGCCGAGATGGCCTCCACCGAGCTGCGCAAGGTGGCGCTCCTGCGCACCCGCATCGCCGAGCTGGGCGCCGACCCGTTCGCCGCGATGGCGCCGTTCCGCGGGGCGATCGACCTCTTCCACGCCCACACCGCCCCGGCCGACTGGTACGAGGGCCTGGTCAAGGCCTACGTCGGCGACGGGCTGGCCAACGACTTCTACCGCGAGATCGCGGCCTACCTCGACCCGGAGACCCGGGACCTGGTCGTGTCGTCGGTGGACACCGCCGGCAACTCCGCGTTCGTGGTCGACCGGGTGCGCGAGGCCATCGTGGCCGACCACCGCCTCGGCGGCCGGCTCGCCCTGTGGGGTCGCCGGCTGATGGGGGAGGCGCTGATCCAGGCCCAGCGCGTCGCCGCCGAGCGGGACGCGCTGACCGCCCTGCTCGCGGGCGGCGTCGACCGACCCGGCCTGGACCTGGCGAGCATCGGCCGGATGTTCACCCGGCTCACCGAGCGGCACACCGAGCGCATGGCCGACCTCGGGCTCGCGAGCTAGCTCCGGAAGCCCACGTGGCCGCCGGTGGCGCGGCCGAGCTCGACGTAGGCGATCTTGGCGCCGGGGACGATGATGCGGCGGCCCTTGGTGTCGTTGAGGGCGAACACGCCGTCGCCGGACAGGGCGTCGGCCACCAGCTTCTCGACCGTCTCCGCGGTCTCGTCGGTCTCCACGACCAACTCGCGGGATGCGTACTGAACGCCGATCTTGACCTCCACAGGTCGTCTCCTTCTGCTCGTGCTTCTCAGTGCTCGTCGGTCTTGGGGTAGCCGCGGATGCCGCGCCAGGCGAGGGCCGACACCAGTGCCGCGGCGTCGGTGCGGGTGATGTCGCCCGCCTCGCTGAGCCAGAACCGCGCGCTCACCTGGGCCATTCCCACCAGGGACACGGCGAGCAGCTTGGACGCCGCGTCGGGCAGGCCGGTGTCGTCGTGGATGACGTGGGCGATCAGGGTGGCGCACTCGGTGGTCACGCGGTCGACGTGCTCGCGCACGGCGGGCTCGTTGGTGAGGTCGGACTCGAACACCAGCCGGAACGCGCCGGTGTCGTTGGCGACGTACTCGAAGAAGGCGTCGACGGCCGCGCCGACCCGCAGCTTGTTGTCCTGCGTCGACTCCAGCGCCAGGCGGCAGTTGTCGATGATCTGGTCGCAGGAGACGTCGAGCAGCGCGAGGTAGAGGTCGAGCTTGCCCGGGAAGTGCTGGTAGAGCACGGGCTTGGAGACGCCGGCGCGCTCGGCGATGTCGTCCATGGCCGCGGCGTGGTAGCCCTGGGCCACGAACACCTCGAGGGCGGACGACAGCAGCTGCGCGCGACGCTCGCGCCGCGGCATCCGGGCGCCGCGCGGGCGAGGTGCGTCGACGTCGTACTGCCCTGCGCTCACCCTGTGCTCCCTCGTGCTGCCGGTGCTGCGGACGTCGGTCCCTGCTGACGCTGGGAGCCTACTCGTTGGTACCTGGTCCGGATGACGGGACGCCGTCGGGTGGCCCCACCACGCCCGAGGGAACATGGCAGGAGGCCCCGGCGTTGGGCCAGAGCATCCCCACCACCCGCACCGAGGAGTATCCGTGAGCTTTCCCGCGCTGGTCGAGCCAGCTGACGAGCTGACCATCGACGAGGTCCGGCGCTACAGCCGGCACCTGATCATCCCCGACGTGGGCATGAGCGGGCAGAAGCGGCTCAAGAACGCCAAGGTGCTGGTCATCGGCGCCGGCGGCCTCGGCAGCCCCGCCCTGCTCTACCTCGCCGCGGCGGGTGTCGGCACGCTCGGCATCGCCGAGTTCGACACCGTCGACGAGTCCAACCTGCAGCGCCAGGTGATCCACGGCGTCAGCGACATCGACAAGCCCAAGGCCCAGTCGGCGAAGGAGTCGATCGCCGAGATCAACCCCTACGTCGAGGTCGTGCTGCACGAGGAGCGCCTCGACAACGACAACGTCATGCAGGTCTTCGAGGGCTACGACCTCATCGTCGACGGCACCGACAACTTCGCGACGCGCTACATGGTCAACGACGCGGCGTACTTCCTGAAGATCCCCTACGTGTGGGGCTCGATCTACCGCTTCGACGGCCAGGCCTCGGTCTTCTGGCCGCACGCCACCGACGAGAGCGGCGAGAGCGTCGACGCGCCCTGCTACCGGTGCCTCTACCCCGAGCCGCCGCCGCCGGGCATGGTCCCGAGCTGCGCCGAGGGCGGCGTGCTCGGCGTCCTGTGCGCGCAGATCGGCTCGATCCAGGTCAACGAGGCGATCAAGGTCCTGACCGGCATCGGCGACCCGGCTGTCGGCAAGCTCGTCATCTACGACGCCCTCGAGCTGGAGTGGCGCAAGCTCAAGGTCCGCAAGGACCCCAACTGCGCGCTGTGCGGCGAGAACGCCACGGTCACCGGGCTCATCGACTACGACGCCTTCTGCGGCGCGATCTCGACCGAGGCCGCCGACGCGGCCGCCGGCTCGACGATCTCGGTCGTCCAGCTCGAGCACATGCTCAAGGAGCGCGAGGAGGGCACCCGCGACTTCGTGCTGGTCGACGTGCGCGAGCCCAACGAGTACGAGATCAACCGGATCCCCGGCTCGGTGCTGATCCCGAAGGGCGACTTCCTCAACGGAACTGCTCTGGCGAAGCTTCCCCCTGTCGACACTGGCAAGCAGGTGGTCATGCACTGCAAGTCCGGCGTCCGCTCGGCGGAGACGCTGGCGATCGTGAAGGGCGCCGGGTACGCCGACGCCGTGCACGTCGGCGGCGGGGTCGTGGCGTGGGTCGACCAGATCGACCCAAGCCAGCCCGCCTACTGACCGACTCCTGGAGCGTCCGGGACCTGCGCCCGAGTAGTCAGATTTGACTACTCGGGCGTAACCCGTTCGGGGGGTGTGCCGTTGGGCAGGGGACACCAGCTCTCGGCACCACCGCCGACCGCACCCAGGAGGGACCTCCCCGATGCAGCTCGCCACGAAGACCAAGCGCCTCGCCGCGCTGGGCGCCGCCGCCGCCAGCACGACGCTCGCGGCCGCGCTCGTCACGGCGCCCACCGCTCAGGCCGCCGACGCGACCGTCGCCTGGGCCCCCGCCGGCAGCGCCGCCATCACCCCGGGGGTGCAGACCAACACCGCGGGCAGCGGTCAGTGCACCGCCAACTTCGTCTTCTCCGACGCCGCCGGCGGCGTCTACCTCGGTCAGGCCGCCCACTGCGCGAGCACCGGCGAGGCCACCGACACCGACGGCTGCGTGGCGGCGTCCCTGCCGCTCGGCACCCGAGTCACCTTCAACCGCGGCGGCTCCCTGCTGAGCGCCGGCGAGCAGGTCGGCGCCGGCACCCTCGTCTACAGCTCCTGGGTCACCATGCAGTCGCGCGGCGAGACCGACGCCGACACCTGCGCCTACAACGACTTCGCGCTGGTCAAGGTCGACGCGGGCGACGTCTCCAAGGTCAACCCGAGCATCCCGTTCTGGGGCGGTCCGAGCGGCATCAACACCTCCGGCACCGCGGCGGGCGACCGCGTCCACAGCTTCGGCAACTCCGGCATCCGCGCCGGCATCGAGCAGCTCTCGCCCAAGACCGGGGTGAGCCTCGGCGCCGACGGTGGCGGCTGGACCCACCCGGTCTACACCGTGACGCCCGGCGTCCCCGGTGACTCCGGCTCGGCGTTCGTCGACGGCCAGGGCAAGGCGCTCGGCACCCTGTCCACGCTGGCGCTCGCACCGCTGCCGGCCTCGAACGGCGTCGGCGACCTGGGCCGCGAGCTGGCCTACGCCCAGCAGCACGGCACCATCTCCGGCCTGGCCCTCGCGCAGGGCACCGAGCCCTTCTCACCGGTCCTCTGACACCTCGGCACCGCAGGGTGCAGCACGTGGCTCCGTCCGCCTCGGCGGACGGAGCCACTGCGCCGTCAGGGGAGTACCTTGCTCGCATGCCGGACCGCGAGGACTACGTCGAGCGCGTGCTCGGTCTGGTCGAGCAGATCCCGCGCGGGCGCGTCACGACGTACGGCGCGATCGCCGACGTCGTCGGGGGAGGCCCACGGCAGGTGGGCGCCGTGATGTCGCGCGACGGCGGGCCGGTCCCGTGGTGGCGCGTGGTGCGCGCCGACGGGTCCCTGCCGCCGAGCCACGAGGGCGAGGCGCGGCAGGCCTACCTCGAGGAGGGCACCCCGATGCGGGCCTCCGGCAACGTGGACATCGTGGCGGCGTTCTGGTCGCCCAAGGCTCAGCGCAGGCGCTCGAGGTAGGCGCCGGCCGAGCGCAGCTCCACCAGCCGGCGCTCCCAGGTGACGCCGACGACCGTGAGGAGCGTGCCGGCGAGCCCGAGCAGCACCCACTGCGGCGTCTCGGCGACGTACGGCGCGAGCTCGCGCAGGACGAGCAGCCCGCCCGCGGCCGCGCCGACGACGAGCGGCGAGCTCCACCGCAGCCGGCTGCCGGCGAGCACCAGCACGAGGCAGGTGGCGCCCAGGAGCACCGCGCGCACCGACACCGGGTCGCCGGCCAGCACCCACAGCAGCGACGGGACCGTCGCGAGGACCAGCCCGGGGGTGAGGGCGGAGGTGGAGGCCTCGTCGCGGCGGAGCACGGCGTGCAGGCCGACCAGCGTGAGGACCACCGCGAGCGGCAGCGTGTAGGCCTCCGGCGCCTCGACGCCGAGGTCGGCCAGGCGGACCCAGGTCGCGGCGAACAGCAGCGCCCCGCCGGCGACCACGGTGGCCCGGCGCCGGTGCAGCAGCCCCGAGGCGGACACGACCACACCGCCGACCGTCAGGTGCACGCTGGCCGCCGTGCCGAGGTCCTGCGCGGCGAGCACGCTCGCGAGCGCCGCCAGCGAGCCCGCGACGACCGCGGACGCCTCCAGCTCGACCCGTGACCTGGCGATCGCCAGCAGGCCCACGACGAGCAGGATCGGGACCCCGCGCAGCACCGGATCGACGTCGGCCAGGCCGGCGCCCGACCAGATCAGCCCGGTCAGGGCGGCGGGCAGCAGCAGGTCGCCGAGCGGGCGCGACTCGGGGGACCAGCCGCGGGTGACGAGGGCGACGGAGGCGAGCGTGACGAGCGCCAGGGCGCCGGTCACGAGGACCTCGCTGGAGCGCCCGGCGAGCAGCGCCGACCCCAGGACCAGCAGCCCCGCGACGGTCTCGGCGATGCCGGTCTCGCGGCGCAGCGAGTCCGCGACCAGGGCGGTGCCGGCCAGGGCGAGGATGACGACGACGCTCCACAGCGGCACCGGGTGGAGCGCGAGCGTCGCGACGCCGGCGGCCGCGAGCGACGAGACGGCGGCGACCCGGCCGGCGGTGCCGCGCGTGGTCGGGAGGGCGACCGCCACGAGCGCGAGCAGCGCGGCGAGCGAGGGCAGCAGCAGCGCGGGGTGCACGAGGGCCTCGAACTTCTCCAGGGACACCCGGGCACCCCGCTGCTGCCCGGCGGCCAGCGTGCGCACGGTGGCCTGGAGGGAGAGGCTGCCGGAGACGACGAGGACGGGGAGCGCCGCGGCGCAGGCCGGGACCAGGGCCACGACGGTCCACGCCCGCGGCACCAGGACCGCCGCGGCGGTCCAGGCGACCAGGAGGCCGAGCGCCACGGTGGCGAGCACGGTCGCGCTCTCGTCGCCGGCGGGCAGGGCGAGGGTCAGCGACGTGAGGCACGCCGCCGCGGCGACGGCGCACACGACGGTCTCGCGGCCCCGGTGGAAGGCCAGCGGCAGCAGGAGCATCCCCGAGGCGGCCAGCAGCGCCCACCCGGGGCCGGACCAGAGGGACGCGAAGGTCATGGGGCCGTCGTCGGTGGCGGCGAGTGCGTAGGTCGTCAGGACCATCCACGCGACGGCACCGCCCGTGGCGGCCGACCACAGCAGGACCGGGAGGGCGACGCGTCGTGCCAGCTCGACGACCGCGGTGAACACCACGACGGTGGAGCCGGCCAGCCACAGGGAGCCCTGGGTCAGGTCGAACGCCGCGATGGCGGCGACGCCGAGCCCCACGACGCCGGCCAGCTGCGGGGCCAGGAGGCGCGTGGGCGTCAGGGCCAGGCTTAGGGAGACGGCCGCCACGACGACGCCCACGACGAGGAACAGCCCCTCGTCGGTGAGGGCGCCCAGCCAGCCCGAGTTCTCGGCGCCGACCACGTCCAGCACCAGCAGGCCCAGCGCCACCGTGGTGAGGGCCTCGCCCGCGACGCGGAGCCCCCGGCGCGCGAGCCACTGGCCGAGGACGCCGGCGCCGGCAGTGAGGGTGAGCAGGACCGCCGTACGACCGCCGACGCCGAGCCACGACCAGGCCACGGCCAGGAAGATGACGGAGGCGACGAGCAGGCAGAACGCGCCGAGTCCGAGCAGGATCGTCGGCACGGACGCCGCCCGCACGCCCGTACGGCGCTCAGGTGCGGCGGGGCGGGGCAGCGGCGCGACCGGCGGCACGAACGACGCCAGGCGCGGCGACTCCTGCGTGCGGGCGACGACGCGCAGCCGGGTGAGGAGGGTGTCGGCGTAGGTCAGCGTGCCGAGCAGCTCCGCGGCGATCGGGTGCGCGAGCGGCAGGTGGCAGGCGGGGCACTGCTGGGCGCCGACGGGCAGGTTGGCGCGGCAGTCGGGGCAGGTGAGCGGGTCGGCGTAGCGCGTCATGGACCCAGTAGGCCCCAGGGGCACGCCCCCGCGAGCGTGCCGCAGCGCTCAACCGGTCTGAGTACGCGTGCTCAGCTCGGCGAGCCGGGCCAGGGCCTGCGGGAAGATCTCGGCCGGCGGCGTGACCAGTCCGGCGCCGACCTGCCCGACGCCCGCGACCCGGCCGGCCATGCCGGTGTTGATCTGCGGGAGGATGCCGGTGCGGCAGACCCGGGTGACGTCGATGCCGGTGGGCGTGCCCTGGAACTCCAGCACCGGGACGGACCAGCGGGGGTTCTTGGCGAGCGTGATCTCGTGCATCCGGCGCGTGGTGGCGAGGGCGTCGGGCACGCTGCCACCCACCAGGCGGACGATCGCCGGCGCGGTGGCCATCGCGAAGCCGCCGATGCCGGCGGTCTCGGTGATCGCGGAGTCGCCGATGTCGGGGTTGGCGTCGTCGGGGCCGTAGTCGCCGAGGTAGAGCCCGTCGGCGACCTGGGCCGGTCCGGTGAACCACTCGTCGCCGGTGCCGGAGACCTGGATCCCGAAGTCGGTGCCGTTACGGGCCATCGCGACGACCATCGTGGAGCCCGGCACGTCCCTGGCGGCGTCGAGGGCGAGCTTGCAGGCGGGCATCGCGAGGTTGAGGAAGAAGTGGTCGTTGCCGCCGACGAAGCGCAGCACCTCGGCGACGTCGGTGGCCGGGAGCCCGCTCGTGGCCAGGGCCGGGGCGAGGTCGCGCAGCAGCATCAGCGTGCCGGCGCGGTTGCGGTTGTGGGCCTCGTCGCCCATCTGCAGCATCTGGGTGAGGATGCCGGTCACGTCGACCGGCCCCTGGGCGTCGACGGTGGCGCGCACCGCGGCCCTCAGGGCGGGGCCCAGGACGTCGCCCATCCACCGGAGGCGGGTGAGGACGTCGGGGGAGTAGGCGCCGTAGCGCAGCACCTTGCCGAGGCCCTCGTTGAGCGAGCAGTGCGTGCGCCGCCCGGTGGCTCGGTCCTCCAGGACGAACATCCACATGCTCGGGGTGACCACCCCGGCCATCGGACCGACCGTGCCGCGGTGGTGGCAGGGCTCCAGCGAGACGCCGGCCCCGGACTCGAACAGCGCGACGGCGTCCTGGGGGTCCTCGACCAGGCCCTCCAGCGCCGCGCCGGCCATCAGACCGCCGCGCAGCGGACCGGAGGCGCGGGCCCACTCGATAGGGGGCCCGGCGTGCAGGAACTCTCCTCGCTCGAGGCCCAGCACCTCGGAGGCGGGACCCACGTCGACGAGGTGCGCGGTGACGCCGAGCATGGCGGCGACGGCCTGCGCGTTGGCGGCGGCGCGACGCGGGTCCACGGCCACCGTCGCGAGGTCGGCCTCGGTGCCGGGCATCGGCGGACGCCAGTCGACGCGCGTGACGTCGACGGCCTGGGCCTCGACGGCGTCGGCGAGCAGGTCGACCCCGGTGGTCGCGACGCGGGCGGTGCTCATCGGGTGGCTCCCAGCAGCTCGAGGGCGCGCCGGGTGGCGCGCGCGTTGGAGAGGTGGACCTCGGCGCCGGCGGCGGCGAGGGCGGCGCGCTGGCGCTCGAGGCCCTGGGGATCCCCGGCGGTGCCGACGAGGCTGACGACGACGGGCGCCGTCACGGCCTCGAGGGCGGGTGCCAGCAGCGCGGCGGGGTCGGGCTCGGCGCCGTGGCCCAGCACGACGTCGAGCAGCACCACGCCGGTGCGCGGGTCGTCGGCGACCCGGGCGAGGTGGTCGAGGCGCAGGGTCGGGTCGATCATCGGGTGGGCGCGACCGGAGGTGTAGGCGTCGTCGCCGAAGTCGACGACGCCGTGCCCGTCGCCGTGCAGGTCGTCCAGCGCTGCGCCGACGGCGCCGAGCGCCTCGGCGGCCAGCTGTCGGGCCTCCCCGGCGAGCGTCCCGCCCACGAACAGCCCGCGCAGCATGGTGCCGCCGACCGGGCCTCGCGCCGTGGCCGGCTCGGCGACGGGCCAGGTCGGCACGGGACGGCCGAGACGCTCCAGGACCCGCTCGGCGGCGGCGGTCAGGTCGGGCTGCCCGGCCCCGAGCAGCGCCAACTCGACCGGCGTGGCCAGGCCGGCGGCGTACTCCTGCACGGAGGTGGCGACCTCCGGCGCGGGCGGCTTGGAGACGAGCACGACGAGCTCGACGGACTCCTCCGCGTCGAGCCGGCGCAGGGCCTCGCGGGTGGCGAGCCCGCCGACGTCGGCGCCGAGGTCGCGACCACCCACGCCCAGGGCGGACGTGACGCCGACGCCGGCGTGGTCGAGCAGGGCGAGCAGCTGCTGGCAGCCGGTGCCGGAGGCGGCGACGATGCCGACGGGTCCGGGGGAGACGACGTTCGCGAAGCCGAGGCCCACGCCGTCGACGATCGCCGTGCCGCAGTCGGGTCCCATGACCAGGACCCCTCCGGGCTCGGCGGCCCGCTTGAGCGCGAGCTCGTGCTCGACCGGCACGTTGTCGCTGAAGATCATCACGTCGCGTCCGGCCTCGACGGCGTCCATGGCCTCGACCACGGCGCTCGGACCGGGCACCGAGACCAGCACGACGACGCCACCGTCGTGGACGTCGCGCAGCGCGGTGGCGGTCGTGCGGTGCGCGGCGAGCTCGGCCGAGCCGGACGGTCGGCGGGTGCTGTCCGCGAGCGCGCGGTCCACGCCGGCCAGCACGTCGGCCAGCACGTCGGCCAGCACGGCCTCGGCCGGCGAGTCGTTGGCGGTGTCGTCCAGGCGCACGGCGACGACGAGGTCGTTGACGCCCGCCTCCGGCGGGATCTCGAAGCCCATGCCCTCGAGGACCTCCACGTTGAGCGGGGTCGCCATCGCCACCTGCGCGGCCGCGACGCCGGGCAGCTGGGCGACGGTGCGGCTCACCTGCAGCAGCGTCACCGAGTCGGCGTACGCGCCGGGTCGGAGCTCGACGTGGGCGCTCATGCGGCGAGCGCCAGACGGGCGCCCTCGAGCAGGCCCGCCCCGGACGAGCTGCCGACGCGCAGCAGCGCGGCCTCCGCGTCCGCGGCGCGGCCGGTGCCCCAGGCGGTGAGCAGGTCGCCGACCTCGGGCAGCACCTCCCCGCGCATGGCGCACTCCAGGAGGGTGGCGGACAGGACGGTCGTGCGGGGGAGCAGGTCGGACACCTGCGCGTCGAGGTCGGCGGTGGCGCTGCCGGCGGCACGGTGGGCGGCGAGGTAGCCGCACAGCACGTCGTCGCCGTACGGCGTGAGGCCGGCGCCGCTGCCCACGAGCGCCGCCGGGTCGAGGCGCCGGCCGGACAGCCCGAGCGGGCGCACGGCCACCCGGGTGCTGACGACGCGGCCGACCTGCACCGGCACGCCGTCGAGGTGCAGGACGCCGCCGACGACCGCGGCGGAGCGCACGTCGGGCAGCTCGTCGAGGCGGGTGCGCAGCGCGCACGGCACCTGCCACGCGCGACGCCCGACCACCCCCAGCGCGCGTCCGTCGAGGTCGACGTAGACCGCGTCCGGTCCGGTGTGGAGGAGGGCCAGGGGCCCGTCGGGAGCCGAGCGGAGGCGGGCCGCGACCCGGTCCGGGGCGCTGGCCGGGATGGCAGGTCGCTGCGTCACGGTCCAGACGCTACTCCGCAACGATGCGGCGTTCCTCCAGCGCCAGGAGGCCCGGAGGGTGTTTCCTAGGGGTCGCATGGGGGCCATCGCCACGATCTAGGAGGGTTCTGATGTCGCAGTTCACGTGGGAGAAGGTCGACCCCGGGCCCGGTGAGGCCGTCGCGCCGCACCAGCGGCTCGGCTGGGGCAAGACCGCGGGACTCGGCGCGCAGCACGTCGTGGCGATGTTCGGGGCGACGTTCGTCTTCCCGATCGTCATGGGGCTCAACCCCAACCTGGCGATCCTGATGAGCGGCATCGCGACCATCTGCTTCCTGCTCATCGTCAAGGGCAAGGTGCCGAGCTACCTCGGCACGTCCGCGTCCTTCGTCGGCGGCGCCACCGCGATCTACACCTACTCGGGCTCGGGCGGCCCCGGCGGCCCGGCCGACGTGACCGGCGCGATCCTGGTCGCGGGCGTCGTGCTCGCACTCGTGGGCGTGCTGATCCACGTGCTGGGCGCGGCCGCGGTCAACGCGGTGCTGCCGCCGGTCGTGACCGGGGCGGTCGTGATGCTGATCGGGTTCAACCTGGCCCCGGTCGCCACCGGCACCTACATGCCCTCCGACCCCTGGATCGCGATCGTCACGATGACCCTGGTCATCCTGATGGCGGTCGGGCTGCGGGGCTTCCTGGGCCGGATCGCGATCTTCCTGGGGCTGATCGCGGGCTACGTCATCTCCTGGCTCGCCGACCTGGCCTTCGGCAAGATCTCCCTGCCGCTGCCGAGCAGCGCCGAGCCCGGTCCGCACCACCGCGTCGACTGGTCCGGCGTGAAGGCGTCCGACTGGGTCGGCTTCCCGGTCCACACCAAGGACGGGCTCGTCGGCAACCAGAACGCGAGCCCCGACTTCCTCGAGGTCGTCGGCTGGCACGCCCCGTCGTTCAAGATCGCGTTCATCCTCCTCGTCCTGCCGGCGGTGATCGCCCTCGTGGCCGAGAACCTCGGCCACGTCAAGGCGGTCGGCGAGATGACCGGCGTCGACCTGGACCCGGTGATGGGCAAGGCCGTGGCGGCCGACGGGGTCGGCACCGTCGTCGCCTCGGTTGTCGGCGGCTCGCCCACCACGACGTACGCCGAGAACATCGGCGTCATGGCGGCCACCCGCGTCTACTCCACCGCCGCCTACTACGTGGCCGCCGTGGTGGCGATCCTGCTCGGCTTCGTGCCGAAGTTCGGCGCCCTGGTCAACGCCACCCCGCCGGCGGTGCTCGGCGGCATCACCTTGGTGCTCTACGGGATGATCGGTCTCCTGGGCGCCAAGATCTGGAAGGAGAACGGGGTGGACTTCGGCAAGCCGATCAACCTCGTGCCGATCAGCGCCGGCATCATCCTCGCCATCGGCAACGCCTCGCTCGAGATCACCGACGACTTCGTGCTCAGCGGCATCGCCCTCGGCACGATCGTCGTCGTCGCCGGCTACCACCTCGCGCGGCTCGTGGGCCGCAACGACGACGGCACGATGATCGCGGTCGGCACCCCCGGCGCCCACACCGAGGGCCAGGACCCCGTCCACCGCCACCGGGAGGGATAGCACCGCGTGAAGCCCGCCCCCTTCGACTACGTCCGCCCGGGCTCGCTGGACGACGCGCTGGCCGCGCTGTCCGGCGACCCGGGTGCGAAGGTGCTCGCGGGCGGGCAGTCGCTGGTGCCGCTGCTGTCCATGAGGCTGGCGGCGCCCTCGACCCTGGTCGACATCAACGGCCTGCCCGGGCTCGACTCGGTCGAGGTCACCGACGACGGCGTGCGCGTCGGCGCCCTGGCCCGCCACGCCGACGTGCTCGCCCACGACGAGGCGGCCCGCGTGCAGCCGCTGCTGCGGCTGGCGCTCTCCCACGTGGCCCACGCGACCATCCGCAACCGCGGCACGACCGTCGGCTCGATCGTGCACGCCGACGCCGCCGCGGAGATGCCGGTGGTGCTGCGGCTGCTCGGTGGCTCCGTCGACGTCGCCGGCCCCGGTGGCGCCCGCACGGTCCCCGCCGACGAGCTGTACGTCGGTCCGCTGGAGTCGAGCCTGGCGCACGACGAGATCGCGACGTCGGCGTTCTTCCCGGCGCTGGCGCCCGGCGCCCGCGTGGCGTTCGCCGAGATCGCCCGCCGCCACGGCGACTACGCCCTCGTGGGGGCCGCCGCGCTGGTGGACGGCGACACCGTGCGGGTCGGCTTCGTGTCGGTGAACGACGTACCGACGGTGGTGGACCTGACCGGCGTCGCGACCGAGGACCTGGGCGACGCCGCGCTCGCGCAGCTCGACCCGACCGACGACATCCACGCCACCGCCGCCTACCGCGCGCAGCTGGTGCGGGTCCTGACCGCGCGCGTGGTGCGAGAGGCGACGACCGATGAGTGAGTCCCTGCTGGACGTGCGGCTGAGCGTCAACGGCGTGCTCCACGAGCTGCGGCTGCCGGCGCGGCGGCTGCTGTCCGACGCGCTGCGCCACGACCTCTGCCTGACCGGCACCCACGTGGGCTGCGAGCACGGCGTGTGCGGCGCGTGCACCGTGCTGGCCGACGGCCGCCCGGTGCGGGCGTGCCTGATGTTCGCCGTGTCGGCGGTCGGGCTCGAGCTCACCACGGTCGAGGGGCTGGCCGACGACGACGGCACCCTGAGCAACGTGCAGCAGGCCTTCGTGGAGTGCCACGGTCTGCAGTGCGGCTTCTGCACGCCGGGGTTCCTGACCACGATCACCGCCGGGCTGCGCGAGAACCCGCAGCCGACGCACGAGGAGGCGCGCGACATGATCGCCGGCAACCTGTGCCGCTGCACCGGCTACCAGAACATCGTCAAGGCGGTCGAGCGCGCCGCCGAGCTGGGGGCCCAGCAGGAGGTGGAGGGCTCGTGACCACCAAGCTGATGGGCACCGGCGTCCAGCGGGTCGAGGACCAGCGCCTCCTGCGCGGCCACGGCCGCTACGCCGACGACGTCGCCGTCGACGCCTCCACCCTGCACTGCGCCGTGCTCCGCTCGCCCCACGCGCACGCCCGGATCGTCGACATCGACGTGGCCGACGTGCTCGACGTCGACGGCGTGCACGCGGTGTGGACCTACGACGACCTGACCGGCCCGATGGCCGAGCCGCTGCCCCTGCTGATCCCGCACCCGGCACTGACCCACGGCCGCACGCAGTACGCGCTGGCCAAGGACGAGGTCAACTACGTAGGCGAGGCCATCGCGTTCGTCGTCGCCGACGACCGCTACGTCGCCGAGGACGCCGTCGGGCGGATCCGGGTCAGCTACGACCTGCTCCCGCCCGTCGTCGGCATCGAGGCGGCGCGCGCCGCCGACCGGCTGGTCCACGACGACGTCCCGGGCAACGTCGGCGCCCGCATGGAGCAGAGCACCGGCGACGTCGAGGCGGCGCTGGCCGCGTCGCCCCGCCGGCTGACCCTCGACCTCGACGTCGAGCGCAGCGCCTGCATGCCGCTGGAGGGCCGCGGCACGGTCGCGCGCTGGGACCCCGACATCGACCGGCTCCAGGTCTGGTCGTCGACCCAGACCGCCACCGGCGTGCGCGCGGTGGTGGCCGTCAAGCTGGGGCTCGACCTGCGGCAGGTCGACGTGATCACGCCCGACGTGGGCGGCGGCTTCGGCGTCAAGATCAACCACCCCTGGCCCGAGGAGCTGCTGGTCCCGCTGGCGGCGCGCACGCTGGGGCGGACCGTGAAGTTCACCGAGGACCGCCGCGAGCACTTCATCTCCTCGGCCCACGAGCGCGGCCAGGTGCAGCACATCGAGGTGGGCTTCGACGACGACGGGCGGCTGCTCGCGCTGGACGTGATGTTCTGGCACGACCACGGCGCCTACTCGCCGTACGGGCTGATCGTCCCGATCATCACCTCCACCCAGCTGCTCGGGCCCTACAAGCCCGAGGTTTACCGCGTGGTGTTCGAGTCGCTCTACACCAACACGGTCATGGTCACGCCCTACCGCGGCGCCGGGCGCCCCCAGGGCTGCTACGCCATGGAGCGCGCCATGGACGCGATCGCCGCCGAGCTCGGCAAGGACCGCACCGAGGTGCGCGCGGCCAACTTCATCCAGCCCGACGAGTTCCCCTTCGAGCAGGGGCTGGTCTTCCAGGACGGCCGCGAGCTGACCTACGACAGCGGCGACTACCCGGCGTCGCTGGAGAAGATCAAGGCGCTCATCGGCTGGGACGACTTCCCGGCCTACCGCGCCGAGATGGCCGCCCAGGGCCGTCGCGTCGGCATCGGGCTGGCCTGCTACGTCGAGGGCACCGGCGTCGGCCCCTACGAGGGCGCCCACGTGCACGTCGAGACCTCCGGCAAGGTCAAGGTCGCCACCGGCCTCACCACCCAGGGCCAGGGGCACGCCACGGTCTTCGCGCAGCTGGTCGCCGACGAGCTCGGCTGCCGGTTCGAGGACGTCGAGGTCGTCACCGGCGACACCCGGCGGATGCCCTACGCCGTCGGCACCTTCGCCTCGCGCGCCGCGGTGATGAGCGGCTCGGCCATCCACCTGGCGGCCAGGAAGGCCAAGCAGAAGGCCCTCAAGATCGCCGCCGAGGCGCTCGAGGCCTCGCCCGACGACCTGCAGATCGTCGACGGGGTGGTGTCGGTGAAGGGATCGCCCGGCTCCGCGATCGACCTCGGCACCGTCGCGGTGCTCTCCAACCCGCTGCGCTACGCCTTCGACGAGGCGTCCAAGGCGGCGACGCAGTTCACCGTCGGCGACGCGAGCAAGCCGCCCGTGGCCGAGGACGAGGAGCCGGGGCTCGAGGGCACGGACTTCTACTCGCCCGAGCGCTCGACGTTCGCCTCCGGGATGCACGCCGTGATCGTCGAGACCGACCCGCTGACCGCGGAGATCACGGTGCTCAAGTACGCCGTCGTCCACGACTGCGGCAAGCTCATCAACCCCACGATCGTGGAGGGCCAGATCCACGGCGGCGTGGCGCAGGGCGTGGGCGGCGCGCTCTACGAGCGGATGGTCTACGACGAGTCCGGCCAGCTGCTCAACGCCTCGTTCATGGACTTCCTGATGCCCTACGTCACGGAGGTCCCCGACGGCATCGACATCGACCACCTCGAGACGCCCTCCCCGCTGAACCCCCTCGGCATCAAGGGCGCGGGGGAGGCCGGGGTCATCCCGTCGGCCGCCGTCTTCGCGTCCGCGATCGAGGACGCGGAGGGGCTCACCTCCACCGGGTTGGCGATCACGGCGATGCCGATCTCGCCGTCCGACCTCTTCCACCTCCGACTCGCGCACGCCGAGGAGACCTCGTGAAGATCACCGGAGCCAACGTCCTGCCCCACCCGGTGGACCGGGTCTGGGACGCGCTGCTCGACCCGCAGGTGCTGGTCTCGACCATCCCCGGCTGCTCGCGGCTGGAGACGGTGGGGGAGCACTCCTACGCGATGACGGTCACGGCCGGCGTCGCCGCGATCAAGGGCACCTACGACGGCTCGTGCTCGCTGACCGACCTGGGCGAGCGCGAGTCGCTGACGATGCGCCTCCAGGGTGCCGGGGCGCCCGGCACGGTCGACGCCACGGTGGCCGTGCGGTTCGAGGAGGTCCCCGAGGGCACCCGCATCGCGTGGGACGCCGACGCGGTCGTGGGCGGCATGGTCGGCGGCGTGGGCCAGCGGATGCTCTCCTCGGTCTCGAAGCGGATGGCCGGGGAGTTCTTCGACAACGTCGGCGGCGCGCTCTCCGGCCCGCCGGCCCCCGAGGCGTCACCCGCGGTCGCCTCCGGAGACCCGGCCTCGCAGCCCGTCTACGTCGGCGCGGCGTCGGCGCGCACGTCGTCGCAGGAGGACTTCGTCCGGGGCATCGCGGTGGGCGCCGGCCTGGTGCTCCTCGGGGTCGTCGCGCAGGGTCTCTTCGGCCGTCGGCGATCATGACCCCATGAGCGAGCTGACCGTCGAGTCCACCGCACGGGAGATGGCGGCCGCGGTCCGCGAGCGGCGCATCTCCGCCCGCGAGCTGCTCGACCTGCACCTGCAGCGCATCGGCAGCCGCAACTACGAGCTCAACGCGATCGTCTCGCTGGACGTCGAGCGCGCCCGCGCGGGCGCCGCCGCGGCCGACGAGCACCTGGCGTCGGGCGGACCCGTGGGCCCCCTCCACGGGCTGCCGTTCGCCGTCAAGGACACCCACGCGGTCGCGGGGTGGCGCACCACCTACGGCTCGCCGCTGTTCGCCGACCACGTCCCGGACGCCGACGACCTGCTCGTCGAGCGGATCCGCCGGGCGGGCGTCGTGCTCCTGGGCAGGACGAACGTGCCGGAGTTCGCGGCCGGCTCCCACACCTTCAACACCGTCTTCGGCACGACCCTGAACCCCGTCGACACCAGTCGGTCGGCGGGCGGGTCCAGCGGGGGAGCGGCGGCCGCGCTCGCCTCCGGCATGGTGCCGCTCGCCGACGGCTCCGACATGGGCGGCTCGTTGCGCAACCCGGCGTCGTTCTGCGGTGTCGTGGGGCTGCGCCCCTCGCTCGGCCGGGTGCCGGAGTGGCCGCTCTACAACCAGTGGGAGACGACGTCGGTCGGCGGCCCGATGGCGCGCAACGTCGGCGACGTGGCGCTGCTGCTGTCCGTGCTCGCCGGGCCCGATGCGCGCGCGCCGCTCGCGCTGGGCGACCCGGGGTCGACGTTCGCGCCGCCGGTGTCGGGGAGCCTGCAAGGGCTGCGCGTCGCCTGGTCGCGCGACCTCGGCGGAGCCTTCGAGGTCGACCACGACGTGGCGTCCGTCGTCGAGGAGGCCGGGCGGCTGATGGTGCGCTCGGGTGCTCGCGTGTTCGGCGACCACCCGGACCTGACCGGGGCCGACGAGACCTTCCGGACGCTGCGCGCGTGGCACTTCCAGGCCCGCTTCGGCGAGCTGCTCGCGCGCAACCCGTCGTCGTTCAAGCAGTCGCTGGCCGACAACATCCGTGCCGGGGAGTCGCTGACCGGCGCCGACGTGGCGACGGCCTACGCGATGCGCACGACGCTCGCCGAGCGGATGCGGGTCTTCTTCACGCGCTACGACGTGCTGGTGCTGCCGGTCTCGCAGGTGCCGCCGTTCCCCGCCGACCAGGAGTACCCCCCCTCGATCAACGGCGTCGAGATGGACACCTACCTCGACTGGATGCGCTCGGCGTACTTCGTCACCGTGACCGGCTGCCCCGCGATCTCGGTGCCTGCCGGGCTCACGCCCGACGGGCTGCCAGTGGGGGTGCAGATCGTGGGACCGCACGGGAGCGAGCGCCGGCTGCTCGAGGTGGCGGCGGCGTTCGAGGCGGCGCGGGCCGGCTGAGGCCTAGCGCGCCCTCACTGCGGAGCGGCGTTGACCGAGAGGACGGCGTGCAGCGACACCGGGCCGGTGAGCACTCCGGCGACCGTGCCCTCCCCGTCCTCGTCGCCGGCAGGGGTGCTGCTGAACGGGTCGTCGGTCATGCGGACGTCGCGGCAGCCGAACTCGTCCATCACGACACCGGTCAGGCCGTCCTCGCGGGGCACCACCAGCAGCAGGCGCCGCCCCAGGTCGGCGGTGCAGACGCGGTCCACGGGCGCGGGCTCGAGCTCGGACAGGGAAGCAGCCAGGTCGGCGAGCCGCGCGTCGGGCACGAACCTGCCCGGCCCCGACGGCACCCAGCGCGGGTCGGGCTCCGCGCCCGACTCACCGCCCGACTGCGTGTCCCGGAGGTCGTAGGGGCAGACCCAGGCCGCGGCGGGCGTGTCGACGTCCGGTGGCGCCTCGGCGGCCGGCTCGTCGGTCCCCAGACCGAGCTCGGTGCCCTCGCCCACGGCCAGCTCGCCGGGGCACTGCGGCTCGTCCGGCTTCGTGGGCGTGGTCGTCGCGGTGGGGGTGGGCTCACCGCTCCCGCCGGAGTCGGTCGCCGACCCGGAGTCCTCGTCGGAGCAGCCGGCGAGCAGGGCCAGCACGAGCAGGGCGGGGGCGAGGAGACGCGGGACCATGGTCATCCCAGTATGACGGCGCGGCCGCTCGCACGGTTTCCTCGACGGGCGATGAGTAACGCGCCCGCTGGAGGTCGGAGGGCCATGGATCCGACCTCTGCCGACCCGACCCTGGACCGAGCCTCGATCGACGCCGCAGTCGGCGCTGAGCGCCTGGCCCTCGCCGACCTCGTCGCCGGACTCGACGACCGGCAGTGGGCCACGCCGTCGCTGTGCGGCGCCTGGACGGTCCGCGACGTCATCGCCCACCTCTGTGGCACCACGCGCGACAGCCTGGGCACGATCCTGGTCGCGGCCGTGCGCGCCCGGGGCAGCTTCGACCGGATGGAGGTGGACCGGGCGGCGCGACGCGCTGCCTCCCACTCCACCGCCGACCTCGTCGCGATGCTGCGCGAGAGCGCCGGCTCGCAGCGGCGGATGCCGGGCAGCAGCCCGATGGACCCGCTCATGGACCTCGTCATCCACGCCCAGGACGTCGCCCGGCCCCTCGCTCTCGACCACTCCTCACCCCCGGACGTGGTCACCGCGTCGCTCGCGTTCGTGGCGACGAACAGGTTCATGGGAGCGCCGAAGCGCCTGCGCGGCCTGCGGATCGTGGGCTCCGACAGCGGCTGGTCCCACGGTCACGGGCCGACGGTGCGGGGTCCCGACCGCGACCTCCTGCTCGCCGTGTCCGGGCGTCCCGCCGGGCTCGCCGCCCTCTCGGGTCCGGGGCTCTCCAGGCTCACCGCCCAGCTCTGACCGTCACAGCCTCAGCCCTCGGGCTGGGTCAGGGCGTGGGGGCGTCCGCGTCGTCGCTGCGGTTGGTCGGGCAGTCCGGGTTGGTGCAGATCCGCAGGTCCACCGTGCCGTCCGGGTTCGTCCCCGGGCGCACCTCGGAGGCGTCGTGGGCACGCAGCTCGACGTCCGATCCGCAGACGCTGCAAGGCTTGTTGTCGAAGTACATGGAGGTCCCGTCCCTAGGAGAGTGCTCACGCTAGCGGCCGACGGCTGGCTCCCTCACGCGCGGACGCGCCGATGGCCCCGCCCGGGGCGGGGTGTGGGGCGGTCAGGGTCGTCGTTCGGGCTCGAGCGGGGTGGTGCCGGTGTGGTCGCGGCGGTAGAGGTGGCCGAAGGGCGAGTGCCACAGGTAGGTGCCGCGGTCCAGCACGTCGTAGGTCCACCGGCCGTGCGTCTTCAGGCGGTGGTGCCCACGGCACAGCGGTGCGGTGTTGCACGAGCAGGTCGGCCCGCCCTCGGCGTGGGGGATGGCGTGGTCGATGTCGCACCTGGTGGCGGGTCTGGTGCACCACGGGAAGACACAGGTGTGGTCGACGAGATCGCCCTGCTCGCGCAGCCGGTCGGGGATCTCGTAGGCCGCGACGTGGACGTGGTCGGCGAGGTCGCGGACTGGCTTGACGATGACGCGGGTGCCGGGGTTGCCGCACCAGGTCCGGATCGTCTCGGCCAACACCGGTGTCCGGGTGTTCCCCAGCCGTCCCACCCCGTCGAGGTCCTCGTGCACGTGGAGCACCACCTCGGTGCCCCCGGTGGTTGAGGTGCGAGCGCAGCGAGCCTCGCAACCACCCTCAGCGGCGTGCCCAGCATCCTCGAACGGCAGCGAGTCATACCCGCGAGCCAGATCGCCGGCCGCGATCGACCGCCGTACGTCCAGCGACTCCTCGGAGCCGGCGGCCTTGATCTCAGCGGCGCGCCGGGAGAGTGCGGCGTCGAAGTCGCACGCGTCGACGTAGTCCAGGGTCCCGGTGACCTCGACGGTGCCGTTGATCGAGACCTCGCCCTTGTGGACCTCGAGCCGCCGCCCGTCGGCGGCGAGGAGTCTGGCCTTCTCGGCGGCCTCGGGGTCGAACCGGGCCTGCGCGGTGGTGATCTGTCGCTCGATCTCGGCGTAGGACACCGAGTGGGCGCAGAAGCCGACCATCTGGTCCACGTAGGCCGCGGCGGCCTCGGACAACGCCATGGTGTGCTCGGCGATCCAGCGGGCCTTGTAGAACGGCAGCTCCATCGCCTCGACGCGTCCCCAGATGCGAGGCAGGCGATAGCGGGCCTCGAGGGTGGCCCCGACGTAGCGCTTCGCGGCGTCGGTGGACATGCCGAGCGCGGCGCCGAGCTCCATGACCGCGAACTCGCTGACCCAGGGGGCGCCGTCGCCGGCGAGCGGGATCCCGCGGTCACCGAAGGACGCCTCGCCCTCGTCGGTCGTGGTGTGCAGGAGGCACCACTTCAGGACGCCGTGGAGGGTGTCGAGCTCGGCCCGCGCCTGGTCGGCCTTGCCCGCGCGGACCTGGGCCAGCACGGCGCTGGCCTCGGGTCCGGTGGGGTTGCTCATGGGTCTACTCAAGCACTGGCCACCGACAGTCGACGGCCTGAACCGATCGTCAGGAGGCCTTATCCACAAGGGGCTTTGAGTATTTTTGATCCCTTTTTCGGTGGGGTGGTTTCGAGGCTCGCTGCGCTCGCACCTCAACCACCGACGGCTGCCTCGTTGG
The DNA here is from genome assembly GCF_015024225.1 of Nocardioides lijunqiniae. Lineage (GTDB taxonomy): Bacteria > Actinomycetota > Actinomycetes > Propionibacteriales > Nocardioidaceae > Nocardioides > Nocardioides lijunqiniae. The sequence continues at coordinate 139,649 of NZ_JACJGM010000006.1, read as the reverse complement.
TTGAGGAGGTTGCGCTAGCAACCGTCTCGAAACCAACCCCACCCCAACGCCCTGCCTTCGCTGCGGGGGTCTCGACGGGCGCTCCTCGCTGGCGCTCGTCGCTGCTCGACCACCGGTCGTGGTCGGCCTCGTTGGTTGAGGAGGTTGCGCTAGCAATCGTCTCGAAACCAACCCCACCCCAACGCCCTGCCTTCGCTGCGGGGGTCTCGACGGGCGCTCCGCGCTGACGCTCGTCACTGCTCGACCACCGAGGGTGGTCAGGCCCCGTTGGTTGAGGAGGTTGCGCAGCAACCGTCTCGAAACCAAGCCTGCCCCAGCGGCCTGCCTTCGCTGCGGGGGTCTCGACGGGCGCTCCTCGCTGGCGCTCGTCGCTGCTCGACCACCGGTGGGGTGGTTTCGAGGCTCGCTGCCCTCGCACCTCGACCACCGAGGTCCCGGGTTGTCCACAGGGGGCGGTGGAGAACCTGTGGAAATGGGGTGGCTGTGGTGGAGGACGGGGGGTGGATCTGTGGAGTCGCGGTGGAACCAGAGGAATGTGGGAGAAAGGCTTGCGGGGTGGGGGCGGACGGGCATAGAACTGACCCACGCACTCCCCCCGGGGAGAGCGGGACAGCTCGGAGACGAGGGTCCGAACGGCGGAGAACCGGCTTGCCGGGGACCTGCCGCGGTAGCCGGATGGTGAGGCTGCCGGGGCCGGAGGAGAAGAGCAGTCGATCGGGACCACCATCGGACCGGTCACCTGAAGGGCCCTTGTGACTCATACTCACGAGGGCCCTTCGCCTATTTCCGCCGAGTCCCGGGAGCTGCCATCACCGTCGACCTCCTCGCCGTCTACGACGACCAGCTGCGCGGGCACGCCGAGGTCACGGGCGCCCGCACCTGGGACCGCGCGGGGCCGCTGTGGCGCGCGACGTACGGCGACAGCGGGCTGGTGTCGTACCGATCCCTGGCCGGTCTCGAGCGGGCCGCCCTGGAGCGCCTGGTCGGTGAGACCGTCGAGCACTTCGCGGCGCAGGAGGGGCTCACGTCGTTCGAGTGGAAGACGCGGGGCCACGACGAGCCGGCCGAGCTCACGGACTGGCTCGCGCAGCTGGGCTTCGTGCCGGAGGAGGCCGAGACGGTGATGCTCGGCGAGGCGGCGGTCCTGGTGGACGCGCCCGCGCCGCCGGTGGGCGTGGTCGTCCGCCGCATCGACGACCTGCCCGACCGCGCCGCGCTCCTGGAGGCTGCCGCCGACATGCAGGCGGGGGTCTTCGGCCACGGAGGTGGGGGAGCCGAGCTCCTGGAGCGGGTCGAGCGCAACCAGGGCGGCACGGAGGTCTGGGTCGCCGAGGCCGACGGCGTCGTCGTCTCCGCAGGACGGCTCGAGGTGGTGGCCGGCACGGAGTGCGCGGGGCTCTGGGGCGGAGCCACTGTCGCCGAGTGGCGCGGCCGCGGGATCTACCGCGCGCTGACGGCGGCCCGCGCGGCCTCGGCCCTGGCCCGCGGGGTGCGCTACCTGCACAGCGACTGCACCGAGATGTCGCGGCCCATCCTGGAGCGGTCGGGTCTGCGCGCGGTCACCACGTCCACGCCGTACATCTGGACGCTGTAGGTCCCGGCGCCCCGAGGGACGCCTACCATCGGGCCATGCTCTACCGCGTGCTCCACGCCGTCGTCCCGCCGCTGGCCAAGGCGGTCTGGCGGCCGACGGTGCACGGGCTGGAGAACATCCCGGCGACCGGCGGGGTCATCCTGGCCAGCAACCACCTGAGCTTCGCCGACTCGATGGTCATCCCGATCGTGGCGCCGCGCCGCGTGGCGTTCCTGGCCAAGTCCGACTACTTCACCGGCAGCGGGGTCAAGGGCGCGCTGTCGAGGATGTGGTTCGAGGGGATGGGGATGCTCCCGGTCGACCGCGACGACAGCAAGGCCGCGATCAAGAGCCTCGACACGGCGCTGGGCGTCCTGGGTCGCGGAGAGGCGTTCGGCATCTACCCCGAGGGCACCCGCTCCCGCGACGGCCGCCTCTACCGCGGCCGCACCGGCGTCGCCCACCTGGCGCTGACCGCCGGCGTGCCCGTCGTGCCGGTCGGTCTGATCGGCACGGACAAGCTGCAGCCGGTCGGCTCCTCGCGTCCCAAGGTGGTGCCGGTGACGGTCTCGTTCGGCGCCCCGATCCAGGGGGTCGGCAGGTACGACGGCGTGCCGCTCGGCCGCGCCCGTCGCGAGGTGACCGACGAGATCATGGCGGCCATCCAGGAGCTCACCGGCCAGGTGCCGGCCGGCATCTACAACGAGCGCGCCGCCGACGCCTGAGGCGTGAGCCTCAGCCCGACGTGACCGACCACGCGATGGCCGGCGGGTCCACGCGCGCGCACCGGGGCCCGCCGCGCTCGTCGGTGAGCTCGACCGTGCACCGCAGCGCCGCGCCCGGCCGCTCGGCCGGCTCGAGGAGGCTGCCGTCGAGCCCGGAGAGCACGAGCTTGGCGCGGCGGAACATCTCCCACGCACCGTCACCGCCCGGCTCGCCCCACGTGAGGTACAGGAAGCGCTGCCCGCGCGGCCCGTGGACGGCGGGCCCGCGGAAGTCGCCGTCGACGTGGCGGACCTCGACCTCCCACCGCGCGGACGCGGCGTCGCCGGGCACCGGAGCCTCCGGATCGCGGCCCACCTGCAGGGCGACGTGGACGTCGTCCCTGCCCTCGAACGAGCGGCCCGGCAGATTGCGACCCTCCACGACGATGCGCATCCACCCAGTGTGCACTTAGATCTACCCATGCCTCGGATCAGGATCGGGATCGACACGGGCGGCACCTTCACGGACGTCGTGGCCTTCGACGAGGAGTCGGGGGAGCTCGTCACGACCAAGACGCCGTCGACGCCGAGCAACCCGGCCGACGGGTTCCTGGAGGGGATCGAGAGGGTCCTCGGCCTGATCGGCGCCACCGGTGCCGACGTCGCGGCCGTCAGCCACGGCACCACGGTGGCGACCAACCAGCTGCTCGAGGGCAAGGTCGACCGGCTGGGCTTCGTCACCAACACCGGCTACGAGGCGATGCTCGAGATCGCGCGCCAGTCCGTGCCCGACGGCTACGGCAACTCCTACTTCTGGGTCAAGCCCGACCGGATCGTCCCGCGCGACCTCGTGAAGGGCGTCGAGGGCCGGCTCGACGTGACGGGCGCGGAGGTGCGGCCCTTCGACGAGGCGGGGGCCCGCGAGGTGGCGCGCTGGTTCCGCGACCACGACGTCAACACCCTCGGGATCTGCTTCCTGCACTCCTACGCCAACGCCGACCACGAGGAGCGGATGCGCCGGGTCCTCGCCGAGGAGCACCCCGACTGCGTGGTGTCGGTGAGCAGCCAGGTGCTGCGCGAGTACCGCGAGTACGAGCGCGCGATGACCACGCTGGTCGACGCGGCGGTGAAGCCCCGGCTGTCGGCGTACGTCACGAACATCAAGAGCCGCCTGGTCTCCTACGGCGACCTGCCGTTCTACGTCATGAAGTCCAACGGTGGCGTCCTCTCGGCCGACGAGGTCGTGCACCAGCCGATCACCACCGTGCTGTCGGGCCCGGCGGCCGGCGCGCTGGGGGCGGCGATGATCGCCAAGGTGGCCGGCTTCGACCACGTGCTCACCAGTGACGGGGGAGGGACGTCGACCGACGTCTCGGTGGTCGTCCACGGCGAGCCCACGCTCACGACCGAGGGCTCGGTCGGCGCGTTCCCGTCCAAGATCCCGATGATCGACGTGGTCACCGTCGGCGCGGGCGGCGGCTCGATCGCCTGGCTCTCGCCCGAGGGCACGCTCAAGGTGGGGCCGCAGTCGGCGGGCGCCGACCCGGGCCCGATCTGCTACGGCAAGGGCGGTCGCGAGGTGACGATCACCGACGCGCACGTGTTCCTCGGCCGGATCCCGCCGCACCTGCTCGGCGGCGAGATCCCGCTGGACGTCGACGCCGCCGCGACCGGCGTGCGCGCGCTGGCCGAGGAGCTGGGCCTCACCCCCGAAGCCTGCGCCGCGGGCGTCCTGGAGATCTCCGCGTGGAACCAGGCCAACGCGCTGCGCCAGGTCACCGTCAAGCGCGGCCTCGACGTCCGCGACTTCACGCTGACGACGTTCGGCGGCTCCGGGTCGCTGCTGCTGTGCCGGCTGATGGACGTGCTCGGGATCCCGACCGTGCTGGTGCCGCCGAACCCCGGCAACGTGTCGGCGTTCGGGCTGCTGACGGTCGACGTCAAGAACGACTACGTGCAGACCCACGTGGCGCTGGCCGAGCAGCTCGAGGCGGCCACCGTCGCCGCTATCTACGACGACCTCGCCGAGCAGGCCGCGCAGGCGCTCACGACCGAGGGGTTCGCCCCCGAGCAGCACCAGTTCGTGCGCACCGCCGACCTGCGCTACTTCGGGCAGGCCTTCGAGGTGCGGGTCCCGGTGCCCGACGGGGTCGTCGACGTCGCCGTCCTGGCCGACGTCGCGGGCGCCTTCCACGCCGCCCACCGCGGCCTCTACGGCTACGACTTCTCGGCCGACCCCACCCAGCAGGTCGAGTGGGTCAACCTGCGGGTCTCCGGCATCGGGCCGATCCAGCGGCCCGAGATCGCGCGGCACCCCGTCGTCGAGGGTGGTGCCGAGGCTCGCACCTCGACCGCCGAGCGGCCGGTGTGCTTCGACGCCGCCGCGGGCTACGTCGCCACGCCGGTCGTGCCGCGGACCGCGCTGCCACCCGGGTCGGTCGTGGCGGGGCCGGTGATCATCGAGGAGTTCGGCTCGACGGTGCCGATCCACCCCGGCTTCACCGCGCGCGTGGACGAGTACCTCAACATCATCGTGACCCGGGTCGAAGGAGCACGGGCATGAGCAGGCGAGCGCCCACCCAGTTCCCGTTCGGGCACCTCACCGACGACGCGGGCGCGAGCGCCGACCCCGTGCTGGTCGAGATCGTGCAGGGATCCCTGGCCAGCGTGGAGATGGAGGTCGAGACCGCCATCGGGCGCACCAGCCGCAGCCCGATGATCCGCGACGCGCACGACTTCCGCGCGGGCATCCACGACCGGCTGCTGCGCAAGCTGACGGGCCGCTCGTACTCCGCGCTGGTGCACCCGGTGGCGCGCGACTTCCCGATCGAGGAGATGCAGCCGGGGGACGTGTTCTTCCACAACGACGTCTACCGCTCCGAGGGCGGGATCGGGCACCTGCCGGACCTGTGCGTCACCGTGCCGGTGTTCAGCGAGGGCCGCGTGGTGGCCTTCGTGCAGGCGTTCGGCCACCACGACGACATCGGCGGCGCCGTGCCCGGCTCGATGCCGAGCAACGCCACCAGCGTCTTCTCCGAGGGGCTGATGGTGCCGCCGATCAAGCTGTGGGACGCCGGGGTGCCCAACCGGGCCGCGCTGGCGATCATGACCCGCAACTCCCGGATGCCCGAGTCGCTCGCGGCCGACCTGGACGCCGAGTGCTCCGCCTGCCTCATGGGGGCGCGCCGGCTCGGCGAGCTGTTCGACCGCTACGGCGTCGACGTCGTCGAGTCGTGCTTCGACGCGATCATCGACCGCACGACCACGACGTACCGGCGCGAGATCCTCAGTCAGATCCCTGTGGGCAGCTGGGTCTGGGAGGACTATGCCGAGCACGACGGCGTCGACGAGCCGCAGCTGCACACGCAGCGGATCACGCTGACCCGCACGGCCGCCGACGATCCCGACGGCGAGCGCATCGTCCTCGACTTCGACGGCACCTCGCCGCAGGCGAAGGGACCGATCAACCACTGCGGCGACTACAGCGACGGGGTCTTCCTCAAGAAGTGGCTGGCGCCGATCCTGCGCAACCTCGCCGAGTCGCCGGAGCGGATGGCCGAGCTCGACGTCAACGAGGGCATCGTCCCGCTGATCGAGATGCGGTTCCCCGAGCCCGGCACGCTGCTGACGCCGGTCTTCCCGGCGCCCACCAACGCCCGGACCTTCGTGATCCTGCGGCTGCTCGGCGTGCTGGCGGGCGTGCTCGCCAAGGCCGTCGACGGCCGGATGCCGGCCGACCAGGAGACGATCCGCTACACCGGCGTCTACGGCGAGGACCTCAACGGCCTGCCCTACCTGATGCGCGAGGTGCTCGGCGGCGGCTCCGGCGGGCGCCACTACGCCGACGGCGAGGACACCATCCACGTGGTGCCCGACTCGCGCAACCTGCCCAGCGAGTTCACCGAGGCGCGCTTCCCGTTCCGCGTCGAGTCGCTCTCCCTCGCAGTCGACAGCGGGGGAGCCGGCCGGTTCCGCGGCGGCCTCGGCTACGAGAAGCACATCCGGATGCTCAAGGACGGCCACTTCATGTCGATCGCCGACCGCTCGATCCTGGCCTGCTGGGGAGTGCGCGGGGGACTGGCCGGACAGCCGTTCTCGGTCGTCATCGACCCCGGCGGCCCGGCCGAGCGCGAGGTCGACGCACTGGCCGACGCGGAGCCGGTGCGCGCGGGCGAGGTGATCCGGATCCGCACCACCGGCGGCGGCGGCTGGGGCGACCCGCTGGAGCGTGACCCGGCGCTGGTCGCGCGTGACGTGCGGTGGCACAAGGTCTCGCCGGAGGCCGCCCTCACGGCGTACGGCGTGGTCCTCACCGGGGAGGGCGACGACCTCGGCTTCGACGTCGAGGCCACCGCCGCCGAGCGGTCGTCGCGGCCCGCGGCGAGCGAGGCGTTCTTCGACCGGGGCGCCGGCTACGCCAGCCTCGCGGGCGGTGCCGCGTACGCCGACGTCGACCTCGTGTGACCGCGGGCTGTCACGCTCGAGGGGCCCTGTGACAGGTAGGGGGTGACAACCGCCTACACCTCAGGAGCTCACATGACGAAGTCCACCAGGATCGCCGCAGCCGTAGCCGGTCTCACCCTGTCCTTCGGCGCCCTGACCGTGCCCGCAGCCACGGCCGCGGACGAGGCCCCCGCCGACAAGTGCGCCACGCAGGCCGCGCAGCTGGAGAAGGCCGAGGGTGCCCTGGCCCGGGTCACCGCCGTCCACGAGCGGAAGCAGGACAAGGTCGTCAAGGCCCGCAAGGCCGTCGCCCGCGCGGACAAGGCCAACGAGCGCAGCAAGGCCAAGGCGGCCCTCGCCAAGGCGAAGGAGCAGCGCGCCACGTCCCGCAAGGCGAAGAAGGCCCAGGTGCAGCGCGTCGCGAAGGCCACCGAGCGCCTGGAGAAGTGCGAGGCGACGCAGCAGCCGGCCGCCTAGCCGACGGCAGTCACCGGGCGCGGCACCACCGCCAGGGTGGACCGGCCGAGCCAGCGCGGGATCTCCCGTCGCACGGCGCTCGGCCCGTCCACCCGGCACCCGCCGCCGGCGAGGAGCTGCGCCCACTCGAGGTCGCCGCGCCACAGCCGGGTGAGCGTCCGCAGCCCGGTGTGCAGGGTCGCGGTGACCTCGAAGCCGGGGTCGTAGTCGCAGACGTCGACCTCGTCGCCGGACACGACGATCCACCACCGGGCGGCCCGCGGGTCGACGTCGTCGAACTCGATCGCCAGCACCGTGCGCGACCTCGGCCACGCGTCGAGCGGCACCGTGCGCCGGATGTCCCAGAGGAGCAGGTGCGGGTCGAGGTCCTCGGCGCCCAGCTCGCCGACCCATCGCACCCCCCACACCCCGAGGGCCTCCACGACCACCCGGAGCTCGCGTCCGCTCTCGGTCAGCGCGTACGACGTGCGGCCGCCCTGCTCGGTGCGCCGGACTACGCCGGCGCGCTCGAGGGTGCGCAGCCGCTTGGACAGCAGCGCCGGCGACATCCGCGGCACCCCGCGCCGCAGCTCGTTGAAGTGGCTGCTGCCGGCGAGCAGCTCGCGCACGACGAGCAGGGTCCACCGCTCGTCGAGCACCTCCATCGCCTTGGCCACCGGGCAGAACTGTCCGTACGTCGACATGCCGACCTCCTCGGGCTGCCTCCAGTAGACGCCCATGGACGGTGTCCTGGCCAGTACAGATCCTGAACCGCGGCCGGTGCAGAAGCGGCACTGGAGCGCGTGCCGTGGCGCGGCCAGCATGGGACTCCGACCACGACAGGAGCGTCCCATGACCGACACCGCCACCGCCGACCTCAAGGCGAGACACCGGGCCCTGTGGGCGCTGGGCGACTACCCCGACGTCGCCGCCAGCGTCATCCCCGACCTGGGCCAGGCCCTCGTCGACGCCTGCCGGATCGGCCCGGGGGACCGGGTGCTCGACGTCGCGGCCGGCTCCGGCAACGCCAGCGTGCCCGCCGCCCTCGCCGGCGCCGACGTGGTCGCCAGCGACCTCACGCCCGAGCTCCTCGACGCCGGCCGGGTCCGAGCCGGGCGCGACGGCGTCCGGCTCACCTGGGAGGTGGCCGACGCCGAGGCGCTGCCCTACGCCGACGCGTCGTACGACGTCGTGATGTCGTGCGTCGGCGTCATGTTCGCGCCCGACCACCGGGTCGCGGCCGGCGAGCTCCTGCGGGTCGCGCGTCCGGGCGCCCGGATCGGGCTGCTGAGCTGGACGCCGGAGGGCTTCATCGGCCGGATGCTCGCGACGATGAGGCCCTACGCGCCGCCTCCGCCCCCGGGGGCGCAGCCGCCGCCGCTGTGGGGGGACGAGGGTCACGTCCGTGACCTGCTCGGGGACGGGGTGGTCGACCTGGTCGCCGCCCGCCGGCACGTGACCGTCGACGGCTTCGCGACGCCGGAGGCGTTCCGCGACTACTTCAAGGCGCACTACGGCCCGACGATCGCCGTCTACCGCGGCCTCGACGACGACCGCGCCGCCTCCCTGGACGACGCCCTGTGCGGTCTCGCCCGCGACGCCGACGAGGGCGGCGGGGTGATGCGCTGGGAGTACCTGCTGGTCACCGCCCACCGCGCCTAGGGCTCGATCAGCCCGGCCCGGATCGCGTAGCGGGTGAGCTGGGTGCGGTCGCGCATCCCCAGCTTGGCCAGGATGTTGGCGCGGTGGCGCTCGACGGTCTTGACGCTGATCGTCAGGTCCCGCGCGATGTCCTTCGACGACCGGCCCTCGGCGATCAGCTTGAGCACCTCGTCCTCGCGCTCGGTGAGCACGGTCTGCGGGACGCTCTCGCCGCGACGCAGCCGGTCGAGGTAGTCGCGCGCCAGCGAGCCCATCGCCCCGGGGTAGACGAAGGCCTCGCCGCGCATCGCGGCCCGCACCGCGCCGACCAGGTCCTCGTCGGCGACCGACTTCAGCACGTAGCCGCTCGCCCCGACCCTGAGAGACTCGAAGAAGTACTGCTCGTTGTCGTGCATCGAGAGCATCATCAGCCGGGGCGGCTCGCGCCGCCGGGTGATCTCGCGCGCCGCCTGGAGCCCGGTCATGCGCGGCATGGCGATGTCGAGCACCACCAGGTCGACCTCGAGGTCGCGCAGGGCCTCGACCGCCTCCGCGCCGTCGCCGGCCTCGCCCACGACGGTCAGGTCGGGCTCCTGCTCCAGGATCAGCCGGACCCCGCGCCGCACCAGGGCGTGGTCGTCGACCAGCAGGATCCGGATCACGGAGCCACCGCCTCGACCGGCTCGTCCGACGCGACCGGTACGGCGAGCCGCACCGTGGTGCCCGCGCCGGGCCCGCCCGTGACGGAGACCTCGCCGCCCACGAGCAGGGCACGCTCCCGCATGCCCAGGAGCCCGGCGCCGGGCCGGGTGCCGTCGGTGCCGCGCCCGTCGTCGGTCACCTCGAGCACGACGCGGTCGCCCACCCGGGTCAGCGACAGCGACACCGAGCCGGCGCCCGCGTGGCGCGCCACGTTGGTCAGCGCCTCCTGGGCGACCCGGTAGACGACCAGCTCCGCCTGCGGCGACAGCGGGGGCAGCCCGGGGGCGACCGTGCGGCGCACGTGGGGGCCGGCGTGCTCGGCGAAGCCCGAGGCCAGCGCGGCGAGGGCGCTGTGCAGCCCGAGGTCCTCGAGCACTCCCGGGCGCAGCTCGCGCGCCACGCGGCGTACGTCGTCGAGGCTGGTGCGCACGCTCTCGCGGACCAGCGCCAGCTCCTCGGCCAGCTCCGGCGGCGCCTGGTCGTGGACGCGCTTGAGCCCCAGCAGCACGACGGTGAGGCTCTGCCCGACCTGGTCGTGCAGCTCCTGGGCGATGCGGTGCCGCTCGGCCTCCTGGGCGGCCAGGGCCTGGGCGTTGCTGGCGCTGCGCTCGGCCTCCAGCCGGTCCAGCATGTCGTTGTAGCCGCGGACCAGCTGGGCGCCCGGCCCGCTCGTCGGCTGGGCCAGGCGGTGCCCCGGCTTGAGCAGCTCGACGGTCTCCATCTGGCGCACGACCCGGTCCACGGGGGTGAGGCTGCGGCGCAGGAAGACCGCGTCGGCGAGCAGCATCAGCCCGAGCCCGACGACGACCACCAGCACCTCGGAGAGCAGCGGCCGGCGCGAGACGCTCGCGGGCGAGAGCACCAGGGCGAGCGTGCCGACGACGAAGACGGCCCCGTTGGTGAGGAAGACCTTCCAGTACAGCGACGGTTGCCAGGTCACTCCCTCACCCTGTCCGACGCGACCCCGCCGCGTCCACGCCAGGGCACGCCGCCGGGGGAGATGGGTGGTAGCACCCATTCTGCGCAGCCGCCTCCCGACGAACACTGGAGGTGTCGACGAGCACAGCGAGGAGGGAAGCGTGGATGACTACCAGGTCCCCATGGTGGCTCTGCTGGGAGCGCCCCTCCTCGCCCTGCTCGCGACCGTCTCGCTGCGGTGGGTGCCCGAGGGGCACGTCCTCGTGGTGAGCCGGCGCGGGATCGTCTCCCGCGTGACGGGGGCGGGGCTGCGGTGGCGCTGGCCGGTCGTCGACCGGGCAGAGGTCGTCCCGGTCGAGCCGCAGGAGCTCCCGTTGGTCGTTCGTGCTGACACGGCCGACGGGTGCGACGTCCGGCTCCTCGTGATGGGGCGCGTCACCCTGGTCCCGCCGACCCCGCTGGAGCGGTTCGTCGAGCCCCTCGCGTCCGCCGAGCTGGTGGCGCAGCGGGTGCTCGCCGAGGCGGTACGGCGTCAGGCGGTCGCCGACCTGGCCGACGGGCTCACGCAGTCCTGGCCGGCCCTGGTCGCGACCGTCGACGCCGCCACCCGCCCCCGGGGGGTCCGCGTGCTCGACCTGGAGCTCGCCGAGCTCGACGTGCTGCTGGTGCCGCAGCTCCCGGTCACGGCGGCCCGTGGACCCGGCTGACCTGAACCTCGCCCTGCTGGTCGGGGCGGGCGTCCTCCTGGCCGCGGTCGCCGCCGTGCGCATCTCCACCCGCGCCGGACTGCCCAGCCTGCTGGTCTACCTGGCCCTGGGGCTGCTGCTCGGGGAGGCCGGGCTCGGCCTGGACTTCGAGGACGCCGACCTGACGCAGGTGCTGGGCACCGCGGCCCTGGCGGTGATCCTCGCCGAGGGCGGCTTCACCACCGACTGGAAGGTCGTGCGCCCCGTCGCCCCGCTGGCCGGGGTGCTGGCCACGGTGGGCGTCGCCGTCTCGGTCGCGGTCACCTCGTTGCTCGTCCACCTGGTGCTCGACGTCGACCTGCGCACCGCCATCATCCTGGGCGCGGTCGCCTCCTCGACGGACGCCGCGGCGGTCTTCGCCGTGCTGCGCTCGATGCCGATCCGCAGCCGGCTGCGCGCCACCGTCGAGGCCGAGTCCGGCTTCAACGACCCGCCCGTGATCATCCTGGTCACGGTCGTCACGTCGAGCGCGTGGGCCGACTCCAGCGGCCCGGGCATCCTCGGGCAGATCGGCTACCAGCTCGTGCTCGGCGTGGTGCTGGGCTACGTCGTCGCGCGGCTCGGCCTGTGGGTGCTGGTGCGCAGCGCCCTGCCGGCGTCCGGGCTCTACCCGGTCGCGACCCTCGCGATCGCCTTCCTCGGCTTCGCGGTCGCCGGCGTGGCCGGCGGCAGCGCGCTGATGGCCATCTACGTCGCGGGGCTCACGCTCGGCAACGCGGACCTACCGCACCGCAGTGCGACGGGGAGCTTCGCGGAGGGCCTGGCCTGGCTCTCGCAGATCGGCCTGTTCGTCCTGCTGGGACTGCTCGCCAGCCCGTCCCGGCTCTGGGAGGCGCTGCCCTCCGCCCTGCTCGTCGGTGGCGTGCTGACGCTGGTGGCGCGGCCGCTGTCGGTCGTCCTGTGCGCGACGCCCTTCGGCGTCCCGTGGCGCGACCAGGCCTTCATCAGCTGGGCCGGACTGCGGGGAGCGGTGCCGATCGTGCTCGCCACGATCCCGATGAGCGTGGGCCTGCCGGCCGCCGAGCGGGTCTTCGACGTGGTCTTCCTGCTCGTCGTGGTCTTCACCCTGGTCCAGGGCCCCACGTTGCCTTGGGTGGCGCGGCGCCTCGGCGCCGCCACGGGCGACCGGCCGCGCGACCTGCCCATCGAGTCGGCCCCGCTGGAGGAGATCGGGGCGACGCTGCTGCAGTTCTCGGTGCCACCGGGCTCCCGCCTGGCCGGGGTGGAGGTCTCCGAGCTCCGGCTGCCGACGGGGTCGGCGGTGTCGCTGCTGCTGCGCGACGGCGCCATCGCGGCGCCGACGCCGACCACCGTGCTGCGGGTGGGCGACCACGTCCTGGTCGCCGCCGCCCGCGAGGACCACCCCGCCGTCGAGCGCCGTCTGCGCGCGGTCAGCGACCACGGACGCCTGGCCGGCTGGCACGTCGACCGACCCGAGCGGAGCCCCGCTAGGTTCGGCACATGAGCGATCCACGGCTGCGCCCCGCCGGTGAGGACGACGTGGCGGTGATCGCCGAGATCTGGGAGCGCGGCTGGCACGACGGCCACGACGGGCACGTGCCCGACGAGCTGACCGCCGTGCGCACCGCCGCGACGTTCCGCGCCCGCGCCGCCGACCGGGTCGGGCAGACCTCCGTGGCCGAGGTCGCCGGAAGGGTGGTCGGCTTCGTCGTCGTGCACCACGACGAGCTGGAGCAGGTCTACGTCGACGAGGCCCATCGTGGCTCCGGGGTCGCGCAAGCGCTGATGGCCGAGGGCCTGCGACGGGTGGCGGCCGCCGGCCACCGGCAGGCGTGGCTGGTCGCCGCCGCCGGCAACGCGCGCGCCCGCCGCTTCTACGAGCGCCAGGGATGGACCGACGAGGGGCTGGTCGACTACGCCGCCGAGGGGCCGGACGGCCCGATCGTCGTGCCCAACCACCGCTACGTGCGGCGGGTCCGGCCCCTCGCCTGAGCTCGCTCAGACCACCAGGTGGGCGGGCGGACCGGAGAGCACGGACTTCACGAAGCGGCTGGTGTCGTCGCCCAGGACCTCCTCCTCGCCCTGCTGCAGGGCCTCGAGCACCTGGCGGACGAGCTCGGCCGGCGCCAGCTTGGGGCCCTCCACGTCGGCGGCCATGTCGGTGTCGAGGAAGCCGACGTGGACCCCGACGACGAGCGTGCCCTGGTCGCGCAGCTCCCCGCGGGTGACGTTCGTCAGCGACCAGGCGGCCGCCTTCGAGGCGGAGTAGCCGGCGAGGGTGGGGCTCGTCGCCCACGACAGCGCGGAGAGCACGTTGACGATCGCGCCACCGCCGTTGGCCGCCAGGACGGGGGCGAACGCGCGCGTCGTCCTCAGCGGGCCCAGGGTGTTCGTCTCCAGCTCCTCGCGGAAGCCGTCGAGGGAGGGCGTCGAGAGCAGCGAGCCGCTGCGGCCGATGCCGGCGTTGTTGACGACGACCGTCACGTCGCCGAGCCGGGCGGCGAGCTCGGCGACCGAGGCGTCGTCGCTCACGTCGAGGCGCACGGGCGTGGCGCCCGGCGTCGTGACGGACCCCGGGTCGCGCGCCCCGGCGTACACGGTGGCGCCGGCGGCCACGAGGGCCTCGGTGAACGCCTTGCCGAGGCCGCGGTTGGCGCCGGTGACGAGGACGGTGGACTGGTCGAGGACGATGCTCAAGGGACTGCCTTCCGTTGTTGCGGACCGATCGGTCCGTTACCGGGGTGCAGCGGTCGCGGACGCGGGTCCATTCCCGGATCCGCGAAGTCGGACCGAGCGGTCCGTAAGGTGGGTGGCATGCCCCGCCCCGCCGACCCCGCCCTGCGCGACCGGATCGTCGGGACCGCCACCGCGTTGTTCTACGAGCGCGGCGTGCGTGCGGTGGGCCTGGCCGAGATCGTGGCGGACGCCGGCTGCGGAAAGAACGCGCTCTACCGCCACTTCCCGAGCAAGGAGGCGCTCGTCCTCGCCTACCTCCAGCAGATGGCGACGCGGCTGGACGCGACGATGGACGGCGCGCTGGCCGGGCTCGACCGGGTGCCGTCCGCCGCGCTGGTGGCGCTGACCCGCCAGGTCGCCGACTGGGTGGCCGATCCCGGCTACCGCGGCTGCCCCTTCCGCAGCTACCTGCGCGAGGTCCGCGAGGACGACCACGCCCCGGCGCGCCTCGCCGAGGCGGAGGTGCAGGGCCTGCGCGAGCGCGTCGACACGCTGGTGGCCGACCTCGGCACGTCCGAGCCCGACGTGCTCGCCGAGCGCATCTGGCTGGTGCTCGAGGGCCTCTACGCCAGCGCCCCCTACGGCGACCCGCAGCAGAGCGCCACGACGGCGGTCGGCCTGGTGCAGGACCTGCTCGCCGCTGCCTGACCCGGGTTAACGCAGCCGTAACGGAGCGTTACGCGCTCGACGCGCCACATGCCGAGAAAGGTATGCGTTACCCCTGGCGCCCGGGGGAGTTGTCAGACAGTCTGACAAGCCACATCCCTTGAGGAAATGAGCATCGGTGAGAAAAACACGCCTCCTCGCAAGCCTGAGCGGCCTCGCTGTCGTCGGCTCGGTCTTGCTGGTCCCGCCCGCCTCGGCGGAACCGACCACCCCTGCGGCCAAGAGCACCTCGGAGGGTCGCGGGCCGGGCACGGCCGCCACGGTCGACCCCCTCGAGCAGGCACGCGTGGCGAAGGCCGCCGCGGCCGCGCCCGCGGTCGCCGACCCGATCGAGATGCCGTCGTCCTACCCCTACCAGCCGGAGCTGCGCCTCTACCGCGACAACGCCGACGACGCGGCGAAGACGGCGGCCCTCCTGGGCCACCCCGACCTCGCGCCGAAGCTGAAGCAGTGGATGGCGGCCAGTGACCGCATCTCGACGCAGGTGATCGGCCAGTCGACCGAGGGTCGCGACCTGTACCTCGTCACCGTCACCGCTCCCGAGCGCCCGGAGGACACCGCCCAGCAGGCCGCCTGGCGGGACAAGATCAAGAGCGACCCGGTCGCGGCCAAGGCCGACGCCCAGCTGCTCTCGCAGTACAAGACCCCGGTCTGGGTCAGCGCCAACATCCACGGCAACGAGTGGGAGGGCACCGACGCGGTCATGCAGTACATCGACTGGCTCGTCACCGCCTCCGACGCCGAGGTCGGCAGCATCCTGCGCAACAACCGCCTCTACTTCTCGCTGTCGCTCAACCCCGACGGCCGCACCAACGCCACGCGCGCCACGGCCCTCGGCCTGGACCCCAACCGCGACATGATCACGAACACGACGCCCGAGTCGACGTCGTTCGTGCGTCAGGCGCAGGCGATCCAGCCGATCTACAGCGCCGACCTCCACGGCTACACCAGCGTGCTGCAGGTCGAGCCCACCGGTCCGCCGCACGGCTCCAACTACGAGTACGACGTCTACCTGCCGCACAACTACGCGATGGCCCTCAAGGTCGAGCAGGAGGTCGTCGCCGCCAACATCCCGAACAACACCTACTTCAACACCACGACCGGGGCCGTCGTGCCCGCCAACACCGGGCCCGAGACCGCGCACATCAAGATCCCCTACCGCGACACCCCCGACGGCTGGGACGACTTCCCGCCGATCTTCACCGCGCAGTACGCCGCGTTCTACGGCGCCGCGACCTCCACCGTGGAGCTCCCGCTGACGCGGGGCGCCGCGGGTGGTCGGCAGACGCCGGCACGAGCCGTGGTCAACACCGCGGTCGGGCTCGAGACCGTCAAGAGCATGGTCGAGTACATGAACGTGGCCGCCAACGCGCGCGGCATGCTCGAGAACCAGATCGAGGTGTTCCGCCGCGGCGAGGCCGGGGCCGCCAAGACCGCCCTCACGACCGAGAACATCGCGAACGTGCCGGGCCCCCAGGAGTGGAAGCCCCTGTGGGACGTCGTGGACAACCAGGAGCCGGTCACGCTGCCGCGCGCCTACGTGATCCCCGCCGGCGACAGCCAGCGCTCGGCGAGCGACGCCTCCGCGCTGGTGGACAAGCTCCTGTTCAACGACATCGAGGTGGGCGTGCTCGACGCTCCTGCCGCGATCGGTGGTACGACCTACCCGGCCGGCTCCTACGTCGTGGACATGCACCAGCCGCTGCGTGGCCTGGCCAACGCGCTGCTCGACCTCGGCGAGGACATCTCCCCCAAGGTGCCGTCGATGTACGACATCTCGGCGTGGAGCTACTCCTACCTGTGGGGCGCGACCGTCGACAAGGTCGGCCTGACCAGCGACGGCCCCCTGCCCGCGACGACGCCCGTCGACGACGCCGCCCCCGTGGGCGACGCTCCCGACGAGGCCGGCTACCTCACCTTCGACCTGGCCGGGGTGCGCGACTTCCGCGGCCTCAACGCCCTGCTCGAGGACGGGGTCGAGGTCTCCATGCTCGAGGACGGCTCCGCCGTCGTCGGTCCCGAGGACTTCGACGCGGCCGTGCTGGCCGCCGACGAGTTCGACATCGCCTTCGAGGCCGCCTCGGCCGAGGACGTCGCCGCCCTGGACGACGAGGGGACTAAGGGTCTGACCGACCTGACGATCGCCTACGTCGGCACCCAGGACGACCGCCTGTCCCTCATCGAGCTCGGGTTCGACGACATCAAGCCCATCACGGCGGCCGCGATCAACACCGCCGCCACCAACGGGACCCCCACGGGCCTCGAGGGCGTCGACCTCCTGTGGGTGGGCAGCGCGTTCAACCCGGCCGCCGGCTCGCCCGGCCGCCTCGCGGTCCAGAGCTGGGTGGACGCCGGCGGGTCGATCGTCGGCCGCTCCGGCAACGCCTTCACCGCCGCGTCGTCCTTCGGGCTGGTCTCCGGCACCGCGGTCGCCGGCAACGGCTCGGGCAACGGCATCGTGGACGTCGACACCCCGGCCGACTCGGTGCTCGCGCCGTACGCCCAGGAGAGCTCGTTCATCTACCCGGCCACCTGGTTCACCCCGGGTGAGGGCACGCGGGTCCTGCAGACCTACGGCACCGACCCGCTGCTCGCCGGTCACTGGCGTCCCAGCGGTGCCGGCACGAACGGCCCGGGCAACGCCGCGGGTCAGCCGTCCGTCATCGCCGGCGAGGCCGCCTCGGGTGCCCGCGCCGTCGTGTTCGGCACGTCGGTCTTCTACCGCACCCACGTCAAGGGCGGCATGAGCCAGGCCGCCCGGGCGATCTTCTGGGCCGGTCCGACGGGTGACGGCGTCCAGGCGCCGTCGAGCACCACCGTGGCGCTGACGACGGACTCGTCGATCAGGTACCCGCAGGCCGCCAGGTTCGGGGTCACCGTGACCTCCGACGAGGGCACGCCCAACGGCACCGTCGCGCTGCGCGACCGGGCCGGCAGGACCGTCGCCTCCGCCACGCTGGTCGAGGGTGCCGCGACGCTGGTCGTCAAGGGCCTCGAGCCCGGCCGGTCCAGCTTCACGGCCGTCTACACGCCGGCCGGCGGCGGGTTCGAGTCCGCCAGCAGCGAGAGCGTCGACGTCGTGGTGGCGAAGGCCACCTCGACGACGAGGCTGACGGTCAAGAAGGTCCAGGCCCGTGTGGTCCGGGCGACCGTCTCCCTGACGATCCCCGGCATGAACGGCCGGGGAACGGTCCAGATCAAGGACAAGGGCCGCACCGTCCGCACGGTCACGGTGAGCGGTGGCCGCAAGGCCGTCGTCCTCCGCCTGGGCAAGGGCCGGCACGTGCTGACGGCGGTCTTCGCCGGCAGCGGCCGCGTGGCGCCCAGCCGCAGCACCAAGGTCGTCGTCATCGTCCGCTGACGACGCCCGACGCACCACGGCCGGAGCCGGCACCAGCATCCGCTGGTGCCGGCTTCGGCGCGTCCGGGGCTCCCACCGCCTAGGGTCGGCCCATGAGGGTCCTGCTCGCGCTGGGCGGCAACGCCATGACGAACGCCGAGGGCCGCGCGCGTCCCGAGGACCAGATCGCCGCCGCCGAGGTCGCGATGTCGGCGGTCGCCGGCCTGCTCGCCCACGACGTCGAGGTGGTCGTCACCCACGGCAACGGGCCGCAGGTGGGCAACCTGCTGGTCAAGAACGAGCTGGCCGCCGCCGTCGTGCCGCCCGTGCCGCTGGACTGGTGCGGCGCGCAGACCCAGGCGACGCTCGGGTTCGTCCTGATGAACGCCCTCGAGGCGGCCCTCGCGGCGCGCGGTGTCGAGCGCTCGACGGCGACGGTGGTCACGCGCACGCTCGTCGACGGCGACGACCCGGGCTTCGCCAGCCCGACCAAGCCGATCGGCCGCTACCTGCCCGCCGACGAGGCGGCGCTCCTCCAGGGGCACGGCGAGGTGTGGGAGGACCGGGGCCACAAGGGCTGGCGCCGCGTCGTGGCCTCCCCGGAGCCGCGCGAGATCCTGGACGCGCCGGCGGCGCTCGCGCTGATCGAGGCCGGCTTCGTGGTCGTGGCCAACGGCGGCGGCGGGATCCCGGTGGTGCGCGAGCACGGGCGTCTGCGCGGGGTGGAGGCCGTGATCGACAAGGACCTCGGCGCCGCGCTGCTCGCCGAGACCGTCGCCGCCGACGTCCTCGTCGTGGCGACGGACGTGCCGCACGCCGTGCTGCGCTACGGCGAGCCGGACGCCGAGGAGCTGGGGGAGGTGAGCGTCGCCGCGCTGCGCCGCCACGCCGCCGACGGTCACTTCGCGAGCGGCTCGATGGGTCCCAAGGTCGACGCGGTGTGCCGGTTCGTCGAGCGGACGGGTCGTCGTGGTGTGATCACCAGCCTGGACAACATCACCCAGGCCGTGGACGGTGGAGCCGGCACGGTCGTCACGCCCGCGTAGGTCTCGAAAGGACACTCCCCATGCCCGACGCCATCGAAGTACGCAAGGTCCCGATCCACTCCGTCGCGGACGCGAGCGAGCTCGCGAAGCTGATAGACGACGGGGTCATGGCGGCCGACCGCGTGATCGCGATCATCGGCAAGACCGAGGGCAACGGCGGCGTCAACGACTACACCCGCATCATCAGCGACCGCGCGTTCCGCGAGGTCCTGGTCGAGAAGGGCGCCCCGGCCGACCAGGTCAAGCAGGTCCCGATCGTGTGGTCCGGCGGCACCGACGGCGTCATCAGCCCGCACGCGACGATCTTCGCCACCACCGACGCGGAGCCCAGCGAGGAGCCCCGGCTGACCGTCGGCTTCGCGATGAGCGAGGTGCTGCTGCCCGAGGACATCGGCCGTGTAGCCATGGTCGAGAAGGTCGCCGACGCCGTCCGGGTGGCGATGGAGAAGGCCGGGATCACCGACGTCGCCGACGTGCACTACGTGCAGACCAAGACCCCGCTCCTGACCGTCCACACCATCCGCGACGCCAAGTCGCGCGGCAAGACGGTCTGGACCGAGCACACCCACGAGTCGATGGACCTGTCCAACGGCTGCACCGCGCTCGGCATCGCCGTCGCCCTCGGCGAGATCGAGATGCCCACCGACGCCGACGTGATGCACAACCGCGAGCTCTTCTCGGCGGTCGCCTCCTGCTCCTCGGGCGTCGAGCTCGACCAGGCCCAGGTGGTCGTCGTCGGCAACGCGACCGGCGTGGGCGGGCGCTACCGCGTGGGCCACTCGGTGATGAAGGACGCGCTCGACCAGGACGGCATCTGGGAGGCGATCCGCTCCGCCGGCCTCGACCTGCCCGAGCGCCCGCGCACGGAGGACCTCGACGGCCGCCTGGTCAACGTCTTCCTCAAGTGCGAGGTGTCGCAGGACGGGCAGGTGCGCGGACGCCGCAACGCGATGCTCGACGACTCCGACGTGCACTGGCACCGCCAGATCAAGGCGGCCGTCGGCGGCGTCACCGCGGCGGTCACGGGCGACCCCGCCGTGTTCGTCTCCGTGTCGGCGGCCCACCAGGGCCCCGACGGCGGCGGCCCCGTGGCCGCCATCGTCGACCTCGGCGACTGAGCGGGTCGGCCCCGCGGGTCAGCTCCGCGGGTCGGTGGCGCCCGGACGAACGCCGGCGACCCACATGTCGGCGATCTGGTCGACGCAGCCGGGGTCCAGCCGGTAGAGCGCGAGGGAGAAGATCACGGCGGTGCCGAGCGCCGTGCGCGCGGTGACGTAGTCGAGCGCGGGGTCGATCTCGCCGCGTGCCAGGCCGCGCTCCCAGATCGGCACCATGTAGACGTCGCTGGAGCCGCCCGTGGTCTCGAGGAACGCCTGGTTGGCGCGGTCCTCGGCGATGGCCTTGCCGATCTGCTGGCCCAGCGTCGCGCGGGCCGCGGGGGAGTCAATGGTGGGCACGACGGCGCGCACGACGGCTCGGATGTCGCCGCGCAGGCTGCCGGTATCGACCTGCTCCACCGGGGCCGAGCCGGCGACGTTGAGCGCGAAGACCACCTCGTCGCGGTTGGCGTAGCGGCGGTAGACCGTGGGCTTGCCGACGCCGGCGCGCTCGGCGATCGCCTCCATCGTGAGGCCGTCGTAGCCGGTCTCGGCGATGAGGGTCTGGGCGGCGCCGAGGATGCGCTCCTCGATCTGGGGGTCACGGGGTCGGGCCATGGGCACTCCTTCGTCCGGGTCCGGACGCGCCTGTTGCGGCCGGGCCCGGGGGCGCCGACCGCAACAGGTGCATGTGGTGGATGATCTCAGACCTCGTGGGTCAGGACCGCTTGACCTTGCGCGGCACCGACGTCGCCGTCACCGCGTTGTGCCCGGCCATGGTGCCGGTGACCCGCACGCTGACGCGCTTGCCCCGGTCCTTGCGGGTCAGCTTGTAGGTGCGCTTGGTGGCGCCGGGGATCGGCTTGCCGGCGCGCAGCCAGCGGACGGTCAGCTTGGCGCCCTTCTCCCAGGTGCCGGTGACGACCTTGAGCCGCTTGCCGACGCGGGCCTTGCCGCCCTTGACGACCTTGGTGCGGGGCTTGGCCGACCTGACGTCGAAGTAGCGCTGCACGTCCACGCCGAACAGCGTGGGCTTGCCCTCGACGGTGCCCTGGTAGAGCACCTTGGAGCCGAAGGAGGTCACGGCCTGGATCTCGGTGTTGCCGGGCAGCGTGTCCCTCACGAGTGCCGTCCCGGTCGAGAGCCCGTTGCTCACCCAGGGCTCGCGCCCCGTCGCCGGCGTGGTCGCGCCGAAGGCGAGGAACCGGCCGTTTGCCACGAGCGGTCCGAGGATGCCGCTCGACGGTCCGGGGCTGATGTCGCGGACCAGTCGCGTGCCGGCCGCCGTGCCGTTGGAGGTCCAGAGCTCGCGGCCCTGGGCCGCTGTCTGGGCCGTGAAGTACGCCGTTCCGGCGATGTCGGTGATCGACTCGATGATGCTCCCCTGGTTGCCGGGGACGATGTCCTTCACGAGACCCGTGCCGGCGGTGGTGCCGTCGGTCGCGAAGAGCTCGGGGTCCTGGCCCGGTGAGCTCGAGGAGTAGAACACCTTGGCGCCGACCTTGGAGAACTTCGCCAGCGAGCTGTCGCTGGCGCCCGGGGTGACGTCCTTGACCAGGACCGTGCCGGCCGCGGTGCCGTTGCTGCGCCACAGCTCGCGACCGCTGAGGCCGTTCTCGGCGCTGAAGACCACGGAGCCAGCCGCGAGGGGCGTGATCCCCTGCGGGTTGCTGCCGACCCCGCCGGGGTCGATGTCCTTGACCAGCGTGGTGCCCGCCGGGGTGCCGTCCGTGCGGTAGAGCTCGGCGGCGACGTTGTCGCCGAACGCCGCGAAGAACGCGACACCGGACGAGGTGAGGGTGATGTCGTGGGGGGACGAGGACTGGTTGCCGAGACGGAGGTTGTCGAGGATCTGCGTCGTGGCGGCGGTGCCCCCGCTGCTCCACAGCTCGCGACCGTGCACGTTGTCGTCGGCGACGAAGACCAGCCGGTTGCCGACCGCCGTGAGCGAGCTGGGCTCGGACGAGAAGGCGTTGGGCCCGATGTTCTCGACCAGGTGGGTGCCGCCGGCGGTGCCGTCGGTCACCCAGAGCTCCTCGCCGGTCGCGGCGGTCTCGGCCTTGAAGTAGACCTTGGAGCCGACCGTGGTGAAGTCGCGGGGGTTGCTGCTCCCGGCGCCAGGGACGATGTCCTTGATCATCTTGGTGCCGGCCGCGGTGCCGTCGGTGATCCACGGCTCGTCGCCGCCCGTCTCGGCAGTGGCCGCGAAGACCACCCGCTTGCCGAGGACGGCGATGCCGAACTCGGCGTCCATCGAGGTGAACGACTTGATGAGGGCGGCCGTCGAGCCGCCGTGGGCCGAGGCCGGTGCGGTGGCGCCGACGCCGACCGCGAGGGCGGAGAGACCGAGGGCGACGACGGCGGCGCCCGAGGTGGTGGTGCGGAGGGGAGAGGTTCGCATGATGTCTTCCGATGGTCGGGGGCTCGTCGTCGAGCCGCAGCTGATTACGTGCCGTAACGTAACGTAACGGAACGCGAGGTGGCAAGGGGGTTGCCGGCAGTGGTCCAGACCAGTGGTCCCGGGCGCCGCTGTGGGCCGTCGCGGACCTGTCGGTGCCCGGTGGTTAGGTGGAGCCGTGAGCGCGCCGACCTACCACCTCGTCCGGCCGGAGGTCCGTGTCGACGTGCCGCAGCTCGACGAGCAGCAGCAGCGCGTCGTCGACCATCCCGGCGGACCGCTGCTGGTCCTCGCCGGACCGGGCACGGGCAAGACCACGACCCTGGTCGAGGCGATCGTGCGCCGCGTCGAGGACGGCGCCCGCCCCGACGAGGTGCTGGCGCTGACCTTCTCCCGCAAGGCGGCCGAGCAGCTGCGCGACCGGGTCACCGCCCGCCTCGGGCGCACGATGGCGACGAGCCTGTGCGCGACGTTCCACTCCTTCGCCTACGGTCTCGTGCGCCGCTACGCCCCGGCCGAGATCTACGCCGCCCCGCTGCGCCTGCTCTCGGCGCCGGAGCAGGACGTCGTGCTCCGCGAGCTGCTCAGCGACCACCCCGAGTCCGTCGACTGGCCGGAGTCGTTGCAGCGGGCGCTGGGCACCCGCGGCTTCGCGCGCGAGGTCAACGCCGTGCTGTCCCGGGCCCGCGAGAAGGGCAAGGACGGTGCGGAGCTGCGGGCGCTGGGGGAGGAGCACGACCTGCCGGAGCTGATGGCCGCCGGGCTGTTCCTCGAGCAGTACCTCACCAACCTCGACTACGTCGGGGCCACCGACTA
The DNA here is from genome assembly GCF_015024225.1 of Nocardioides lijunqiniae. Lineage (GTDB taxonomy): Bacteria > Actinomycetota > Actinomycetes > Propionibacteriales > Nocardioidaceae > Nocardioides > Nocardioides lijunqiniae. The sequence goes on along the minus strand of NZ_JACJGM010000006.1, from coordinate 116,406 downwards.
CGCCGACCTGATCCGGCGGGCCACGATCGAGGCGGCCGAGCACCGCGACGAGCTGCGCGCCGCCTACCGGCACGTCTTCGTCGACGAGTACCAGGACACCGATCCCGGGCAGGTCGCGCTGCTGCGCCAGCTCGCCGGCGACGGCCGCGACCTCACGGTGGTGGGCGACCCCCACCAGTCCATCTACGGCTTCCGGGGCGCCGAGGTGCGCGGCATCCTCGACTTCCCGGCCGACTTCCCCCGCACCGACGGCCGACCCGCGGAGGTCGTCGCGCTGCGCACCACGCGCCGCTTCGGACCGCACCTGCTGCTCGCCTCCCAACGGGTCGCGTCGCGGCTGGCGCTGCCCGGCTCGATCCCCGACTCCGCGAAGCTGGCGTTCCTCGAGCCGCTCGCCGACCCCCCCGGCCTCGGCAACGGCAAGGTCGTGGTCCGCACCTTCGACACCGATCGCGCCGAGGCCGAGCACCTCGCCGACCTGCTGCGCCGCGCCCACCTCGAGGACGGCATCGCCTGGGACGACATGGCCGTCCTGGTGCGCTCGGGGCGGACCTCGATCCCACCGCTGCGCCGCGCGCTCGGCGCCGCCGGCGTCCCGGTCGAGGTCGCGAGCGACGAGGTCCCGCTCGTGCGCGACCCGGCGGTCCTGCCGCTGATCGAGGCCATGAAGGCCGTGGTCAACCTCGACAACGAGGACCCCGACCACGTCGACTTCCTCCACCCGTCGCGCGCCGAGGCGCTGCTCCTGAGCCCGCTCGGCGGCCTCGACTCCGGCGACGTACGCCGCCTGGCGCGGGCGCTGCGGGTGCGCGCCAAGGAGCGCGCCCACGCGGACGGCACGTCGCCGCCTCCCTCGCGCGAGCTCGTGCGGCTGGCGGTCGTCGACCCGTCGTGCCTCGAGGGCCTCTCGGGCCCCGAGATCACGCGCGCCCGCGCGCTCGTCGACCTGCTGGCCGGTGCGCGCGTCGCGCTCGACGAGGGCGCGTCCGCCGAGGAGGTCCTGTGGCACCTGTGGGCCGGCACCTCCTGGCCCCAGCGGTTGCGCCGCTCGGTCGAGGTCGGCGGGGGCGCCGCCCGGCGTGCCCACCGCGACCTCGACTCGATCTGCGCGCTCTTCGAGGTCGTGGCGCGCGCCGAGGAGCAGCGGGTCCACCTGGGCGTCGCCGACCTCCTCGCCACGCTGACGGCCCAGCAGATCCCCGCCGACACGCTCGCCGAGCGGGGCGCCCGGGGCGCCGCCGTCCGGCTGCTCACCGCCCACCGCGCCAAGGGCCTCGAGTGGCGCCTGGTCGTGGTCGCCCACGTCCAGCAGGACGCCTGGCCCGACCTGCGGCGACGCACGACCCTGCTCCAGGCCGACCGCATCGGCACCGACGGGCTGGTGCCCCCGGTCACCGCCCGCGAGCTGCTGCTCGAGGAGCGGCGGCTGTTCTACGTCGCCTGCACCCGCGCCCGGGAGCGCCTGGTCGTCACGGCGGTTCGCTCGCCCGAGGACGACGGCGAGCAGCCGTCGCGCTTCCTCGAGGAGCTGGGGGTCGGCGACGTCGCCCACGTCGTCGGCCGGCCGGCGCGTCCGCTCTCGATGGGCGGGCTCGTCGGCGAGCTGCGCCGCACCCTCGCCGACCCCGAGACGCCCGAGCCGCTGCGCGACGCCGCCGCCCGTCGCCTGGCACGGTTGGCAGGCGAGACCGCCGGTGCCCGGCAGCTGGCGCCGCAGGCCGACCCCGCGTCCTGGTGGGGCACCCGCGCCGCGTCGCGCTCGCCCCAGCCGGTCCGCGACCCCGACCTGCCGGTGCCGGTCTCGGCCAGCGTGCTCGACTCGCTCATGGTCTGCCCCACGCAGTGGTTCCTGGAACGCGAGGCCGGCGGCGTGGCCCGGGCCCACCAGTCGGCCAACCTCGGCCAGCTCCTGCACGCCTTGGCCGAGCGGGTCGCCTCGGGGGAGATCGACGCCGGCCCCGACGACGCTGACCTGCTGATGACCCACGTCGACGACGTGTGGGAGCGCCTGGAGTTCCGCACGCCGTGGTCGAAGGCCCGCGAGCACGAGCGGGTGCGGGCGGCGCTGGCGCGCTTCCTGCAGTGGCACCACGCCAACACCCGCACGCTGCTGGCGACCGAGCAGCAGTTCAGTGCGGTGGTCACCCTCGGCGCCGAGGACGAGGAGCCCGTCGAGGTCCAGCTCACCGGCTACGCCGACCGGGTCGAGCTCGACTCCGACGGCTCCGTGGTGGTGGTCGACCTCAAGACCGGGCGCAGCAAGCCCAGCGACAAGTCGGTCGAGCAGCACCGCCAGCTCGGCCTCTACCAGTACGCCGTGGACCGCGGGGCCGTCGACGGCCTGCTGCCCGAGGGCACGGAGGTCCGGGCCGGGGGGGCGGAGCTGGTGCAGCTCGGCATCCTCGACGACTCCACGGCTGCGGCCGTGCAGACCCAGGACCCCCAGGCCGACGACGGCCCCTACCGCGGTGCCCTGCGCGCCGACCTCGTCCGCGCTGCCGACCTCCTGCGCACCGAGCGCTTCCCCGCCGTCGCCGGCGCCCAGTGCCGCGACTGCTCGTTCGTCCCGATCTGCCCCATCAAGAGCGCCGGGTCGGTGACCGACCAGTGACCACCACCCCCCAGGCCGTCCGCATCGAGACGCCGCAGGACCTCCAGCGCGTCATGGGCACCCCCTACGCCCCCAGCGACCAGCAGTGGGAGGCCATCTCCGCGCCGCTGAGCCCGGCGGTCGTGATCGCCGGCGCCGGCTCCGGCAAGACCACGTTGATGGCCGCGCGCGTCGTCTACCTCGTCGTCACCGGGCAGGTCCGCCCCGAGGAGGTCCTCGGGCTCACGTTCACGACGAAGGCCGCCAGCGAGCTGCGGCGCAAGGTCCGCGAGGCGCTGGTGGCGGCGGGCGCCCTGGACGCGACGGTCCGCGAGGGCGACGAGGAGCCGATCGAGCCCACGGTCCTCACCTACAACGCCTACGCCGCCAACCTGCTCACCGAGCACGGCCTGCGCATCGGCCACGAGCCCGACACCCGGGTGGTGACCGACGCCGCCCGCTACCAGCTCGGCGCCCGGGTGGTCGACCGGTTCACCGGCGAGGTCCACCACCTCACCGACCACCCGGCCACCGCCATCCAGAACCTCCTCGCCCTCGACGGCGCGATGAGCGAGCACCTGCGCAGCGCCGCGGACGTGACGGCGGTCGACGCTGAGGCGCGCCGCGGCTTCGAGCGGGCGATCGTGGAGGAGCGGACGGGAAGGGACCGCAAGGGCCACCGCGAGGCCTGCGAGAAGGCCATCTCGGCGATCGACCGGCGCGCGGAGCTGCTGCAGCTCGTCGCCGGCTACCGCCGCCTCAAGCGCGACCTCGGGCTGATGGACTTCTCCGACCAGATCGAGCTCGGAGCCCGGCTGGCCGAGGACCAGCCGGAGGTCGGGGCCGCCGAGCGCGCGAAGTTCAAGGTCGTGCTGCTCGACGAGTACCAGGACACCTCGGTTGCCCAGGCCACCATGCTCTCGCGGCTCTTCTCCGGACCCGACACCTCCTCCGGGCTGGGTCACGCCGTCATGGCGGTGGGCGACCCCAACCAGGCGATCTACGGCTGGCGGGGGGCCTCGGTGTCCAACATCCTCGGCTTCGACCAGACCTTCCCGGCGGCCACCGGGACCTGCCCGACGTACCACCTGACGGTGAGCCGCCGCTCCGACGAGCGCATCCTCGAGGTCGCCAACCGGCTCGCGGCGCCCCTCTACGACGCCTACGACCAGGTGCAGCCGCTGCTCGCCAAGCCCGACGCCGAGCGCGGCACGGTGACGACCGCCGTCTTCGAGACCCACGCCGACGAGCTCGACCACCTGGTGGCGGCGGTGCAGCTGGCCCACACGGGCGCCTGGTCCGACATCGGGGTGCTCACCCGCGACAACGCGCACGCCGAGGACGTCTTCGATGCGCTGACCCGCGCCTCCGTGCCGGTCGAGATCGTGGGCCTGTCCGGTCTGCTGCGCCTGCCCGAGGTGGCCGAGGTGGTCGCCACCCTGCACCTGCTGCACGACGTCACCTCCAACGCCGCCATGCTCACGCTGCTCACCGGCCCGCGGTGGGCGATCGGCCCCCGCGACCTGCGCCTGCTGAGCCGGCGCGCCCAGGAGCTGGCGGGGCGCCACCTGAGCCGTGCGGAGTCCCCGTCCATCGGCGAGCAGCTGGTCGAGATCGCCGACGGCATCGACCCCGCCGAGATCCCGGCGCTCGACGACGCGCTGGCCGACCCGGGCGACGCGCCGTACTCCCCGGAGGCGCGGGAGCGCTTCGGCCTCCTCGCCGGCGAGCTGCGCCAGCTGCGAACCCACGTCGGCGAGCCGCTGCTCGACGTCGTCCGCCGCATCATGGAGACCACCGGCGTCGACGTCGAGCTGGCCTCCGCGGTGAGCCCCGCCGCCTCCGCCCGCCGCGACAACCTCGACCTCTTCGTCAAGGCGGTCGCCGACTTCCAGGCCGTCGACGGCGACGTCACCCTGCCCGCGCTCCTCGCCTACCTCACCGCCGAGGACGACCAGGGCAACGGCCTGGACATCGCCACGCCCAGCGAGGCCGACTCGGTCAAGCTGCTGACGGTCCACCGCGCCAAGGGCCTCGAGTGGGACTCGGTGTTCCTGGTCGGGGTCTGCGAGACGCGCTTCCCGTCCAACCGCTCGCGCACCCTGTGGACGTCCTCGCCGTCGGTGCTCCCGGCGCCCCTGCGCGGCGACGCCGCCGACCTGCCGCAGCTGGCGGGCTCCGACAAGGCCGCGCTCGACGCCTACCGCGCGGCGACCCGCGAGCACGACGCCGAGGAGGAGCTGCGCCTCGGCTACGTCGCCTTCACCCGCGCGGCCCACCTGCTCTCGGTCACGTCCTACTGCTGGGGCACCCGGGCGACGCCGTTCGGGCCCTCCGACTACCAGCGGGTGGTGCGCGAGCAGCTCGAGCAGTGGGGCGAGCCGGTCGAGGGCTGGCGCGACAAGCCGGTCAAGGGCGACCCCAACCCCTACGACGCCGTCGACCCGGCCCGCCCCTGGCCGCCCACCGAGCGGGGGGTGGAGGCGCGGCTACGGCTCGACGCCGCGGAGCGGGTGCGGGCGGCCTACCCCGACGCCGACGACGAGGGCCTCGACATGGTCCAGGCCGCGCAGGTGGCCGACTGGGACGCCGAGATCGACCGGCTGCTCGTCGAGGCGCGCCAGGACCGCGCGGCCGACGTGGCCGTCCCGATGCCCTCGAGCCTGTCGGCCACCGCGCTCGCGCGGCTGCGCGACGACGCCGACACGTTCGCCCGCGAGCTCGCGCGGCCGATGCCGCGCCAGCCGTCGCCGGCGGCCCGCTTCGGCACCCGCTTCCACGCCTGGGTCGAGGCGCGGTTCGGCCAGCAGTCGCTGCTCGACCCCGACGAGCTCTCGGGGCGCGGCGACGCCGACGTCGCCGACGACGCCGAGCTGCAGGAGCTCGTGGAGCTCTTCGAGAAGGGCAGCTTCGCCGACCGGGTGCCCCACGTCGTGGAGCCGGCGTTCGCGCTGGTCCTGGACGGCCAGGTCGTGCGGGGCCGCATCGACGCCGTCTACGACGAGCCGGACGGCGGCTACCTCGTCGTCGACTGGAAGACCGGCCGCTCCCACGACGCCGACCCGCTCCAGCTCGCCGTCTACCGCCTGGCCTGGGCCGAGCTGCACGGCGTGGCGCCCGAGCGGGTCCGGGCGGGCTTCTACTACGTCCGCAGCGACCGGTTGGTCGAGCCGCCCGACCTGCCGGGACGCGACGCGCTCGAGCAGCTGCTCAGGCGCTAGCCCGAGCGGTGTCCAGCCAGCGGGCGACGCCGCGCGCGGCGGCCCGTCCGGCGCGGTTGGCCCCGATCGTGCTGGCCGACGGGCCGTAGCCCACCAGCTGCACCCGGGGGTCGGCGACGGCGGTGGTGCCGTCGAGCTGGATGCCGCCCTGCGGGCTGCGCAGCCGCAGCGGTCCCAGGTGCGTCACCGCCGGGCGGAACCCGGTCGCCCACAGGATGACGTCGGCGCGCTCGAAGGACCCGTCCGGGAAGCGGACGCCTCCCGGCTCGACCGACGAGAACATCGGGCGCCGTGCGTAGGCCCCGCGCGCCTCGGCGGCGCGCTCCTGCTCGCGCAGGGCCAGCCCGGTCACGCTCACGACGCTGGCCGGCGGCAGACCGCGGCGCACCCGCTCCTCGACCAGCGCGACCGCGGCGCGTCCGGCGTCGGGGGTGAAGTCGTCGGTGCGCCACACCGGGGGACGGCGCGTCACCCACACGGTGTCGGTCACCAGCGCCACCTCCCCGAGCAGCTGGACGGCCGACGCGCCGCCGCCCACGACGACGGTGCGCCGGCCGCGGAAGTGCTCGGGGCCGGGATAGTCCGCGGTGTGCAGCTGCTCGCCGGCGAAGGTCGCCATGCCGGGGTAGCGCGGCACGAAGGGATGGCTCCACGTCCCGGTCGCGTTGACCAGCGTCCGGCTGGTCCAGGTGCGCTCGCCCGCGCGCGTGACCAGCAGTCCCTCCTCGTCGGTGACCCGCTCCACGCGCACCGGACGCTCCACGGGGATGGCGTGCTCGCGCTCGTAGCCCGCGAAGTACGCCGGCAGCGCCTCGCTGGCGCGCCGCTCGGACAGGGCCGGGGCCTGCGAGTCGGGCAGCGCCGCGATGCCGTGGACGTCGTGCATGGTGAGGGAGTCCCAGCGGTGCTGCCAGGCTCCGCCGGGCCCCTGGTCGGCGTCGAGGACCAGGTAGGAGAGCCCCCGACGGCCGAGGTGGTAGGCCGAGGACAGCCCGGCCTGGCCGGCGCCGATCACGACCGCGTCGAGGATGTCCATGTCGGTGCAACGCCGGGAGGGCGCGGGATATTGCTCGCTACTGCGCGCCGAGCCCCGCGGCGAGGGCGACCTCGACCATGTCGCCGAACGTCTCCTCGCGCTCCTGCGCGGTCGTCTCCTCGCCGGTGACGATGTGGTCGGAGACCGTGCAGATCGCCAGCGCCCGGCGGCCGTGCTTCGCGGCCAGCGTGTAGAGGGCGGCGGCCTCCATCTCGACGGCCAGCACGCCGTAGCCGACCATTCGCGCGGCCAGCTCGGGTCGCGCGGCGTAGAACGAGTCGCTGCTGAAGATCAGCCCGACGTGCACGGCCGCCTCGGTGTCCAGCGCCTCGGCCGCGGCGGCCGCGTCGCGCAGCAGCCCGAAGTCGGCGACGGGGGCGTAGTCGATGCCCTCGAAGGCGATCCGGTTCATGGAGGAGTCGGTGCAGGCCCCCGACGCGATCACCAGGTCGCGCACCGCCAGCCGCTCGGTCAGCGCGCCGCAGGAGCCGACCCGCACGACCGACCGGACGTCGTACTCGGTGAACAGCTCGTTGACGTAGATCGCGAGCGACGGCTGCCCCATCCCGGAGCCCTGCACGGACACCCGCTGGCCCTTCCAGGTGCCGGTGTAGCCGTACATCCCGCGCACCTCGGTGTAGCACCGCGCGTCCTCGAGGAACGTCTCCGCGATCCACCGGGCCCGGAGCGGGTCGCCGGGCATCAGGACGAGAGGGGCGATGTCGCCGGGCTGGGCGCCGATGTGGGTGCTCATGGGCATGGACCCTAGGACTAACTTCGACACCGTGACATATCCGCACCTCCGCCTCGCCGAGCCCGCCCACGACCGCGTGGGCGTCCACCGCAAGGACGACGCCTGGCTCGACGCCCGCTGGGCCGAGCCGTCCAGCCGGGTGCTGGTGGTCTCGGGCACCCGCGTCCGCCCCCGCGACGGTGCGCTGGAGTGGGTGACGCCCGCCGAGGCGCCCGTCGGCACCCGGGTGTTGCTCGGCGAGCGCGACGGCACGACCTGGTGGGCGGTGATCGCCGACGGCGCACTCGCGGCCGAGGAGAAGGACGCCTGGCTGCCGCTCCGCGGGCTGCTCCCGGCCCTCGCCGGGACGGACACCGACGAGGCGCCGCTGGTCTTCCACGCCCTCGGCCTCGCCGAGTGGCACTGGTCCACGCGCTTCTGCCCCCGCTGCGGCGGCACGCTCGAGCCGCAGGCGGCGGGGCACGAGCTGCGGTGCACCCAGTGCGGTCGCGCGCAGTTCCCCCGCACGGACCCGGCGGTCATCATGCTGGTGACGTACGGCGAGCCGGGCGCCGACGACGAGCGCTGCCTGCTCGGTCGGCAGGCGGTGTGGCCCGAGGGCCGCTTCTCGACGCTGGCCGGCTTCTGCGAGCCGGGCGAGACCCTCGAGGACGCCGTACGGCGCGAGGTCGCGGAGGAGGTCGGCGTGCCGGTCGGGCAGGTCGACTACTTCGGCAACCAGCCGTGGCCGCTGCCGGCCAGCCTGATGCTCGGCATGGTCGGGCGCGCGCTGTCCACCGACATCGTCGTGGACGCCGACGAGATCGAGGACGCCCGGTGGCTGACGCGCGCCGAGATGCGGGAGCAGGCCGAGGCCGGCACGCTCGTGCTCCCGGGCGGCGTCTCGATCAGCCGCTCGCTGGTCGAGCACTGGTACGGCCGTCCGCTCCCCGGCGCCTGGTGACCGGGACGGTCACGAGGACGGGGACGGCCGTCGTCGTCACGCCAGGGAGGCGATCTTCTCCTTGACCTGGGCCAGGGAGGGGTTGGTCTGGGCGGTGCCGTCGGCGAAGACCAGCGTGGGGACCGTCTGGTTGCCGTTGTTGGCGGACTCGACGATCTGGGCGGCCTCGGGCTGCTGCTCGATGTCGACCACGTCGTAGGTGATGCCCTCACGGTCCAGCTGGCTCTTCAGCCGGTGGCAGTAGCCGCACCAGGGGGTCGTGTACATCGTGAAGCTGCTCATCTGGGACTGTCGCCTCCGCCATCTAGGGTCGTCGTTAGCACCCGATACAACCATCTCGACCCAGGAGTTGTTCCTTGGCCCACGACCTGCTCGCCGCGCTCGACCCCGAGCAGCGGCGCGTGGCGGAGGCGCTGCGCGGACCGGTCCGCGTGCTGGCCGGCGCCGGGACCGGCAAGACCCGCGCGATCACGCACCGCATCGCCCACGGCGTGGCGACGGGCGTCTACGCGCCCTCCGAGGTGCTGGCCGTGACGTTCACGACCAGGGCCGCGGGGGAGATGCGCGGGCGGCTGCGCGGCCTCGGCGCCGGCGGGGTCCAGGCCCGCACGTTCCACTCCGCCGCGCTGCGCCAGCTGCGCTACTTCTGGCCCCACGTGCACGGCACCGAGCTGCCGCAGCTGATCGAGTCCAAGATCGGGCTGCTGGCCACCGCCGCCCGGCGCCAGCGGCTGAGCTCCGACCAGGCCCTCCTGCGCGACCTCGCCTCGGAGATCGAGTGGGCCAAGGTCAGCAACGTCCACCCCGACGACTACCCCCGGCTGGCCGAGGCCCGGGGCCGCTCGGTGGCCGGCCAGGATCCCGAGACCGTGGGCCGGGTCTTCGCCGCCTACGAGGAGGTCAAGCGCGCCCAGGGCCGCATGGACATGGAGGACGTGCTGCTCCTCACCGCCGGGATGCTGCTCGAGGACGAGCGGGTCGCGGCCCAGGTGCGCCGCCAGTACAAGTGGCTGGTCGTCGACGAGTTCCAGGACGTCTCGCCGCTGCAGTCAGCGCTCCTCGACCTGTGGCTCGGGGGGCGTGACGAGATCTGCGTCGTCGGTGACCCCGCGCAGACGATCTACTCCTTCGCGGGCGCCAACGCCGACTACCTCACCGGCTTCGCCGCCAAGTTCCCCGGCGCGACGTCGGTGGAGCTGGTCCGCAACTACCGCTCCACCCCGCAGGTGGTCGAGGCGGCCAACACCCTGCTCGCCGGCACCGGCACGGAGTCCGTCCAGCTCCGCGCGCAGCGACCCGCCGGCCCGGCCGTGACGTTCACGCCCGCGCCCGACGAGGTCGCCGAGGCCCAGCAGATCGCCCGCCGCATCCAGGCCCTGCGCAGCGAGGGCCGGGCGCTCTCGGAGATCGCCGTGCTGTTCCGCATCAACGCCCAGTCGGAGGCCTACGAGGAGGCCTTGTCCGACCTGAAGATCCCCTACGTCATCCGCGGCGCCGCGCGCTTCTTCGACCGGCCCGAGGTGCGCGAGGCCGTCACCCGCATCCGCGGGGCCGCCCGGTCGGGCAGCTCCGAGGTCGACGGGGGAGAGGGCGGCGAGCTGGTCGACGTCGTCAAGGCCACGTTGGCCGGCATGGGGTGGACCGCCGAGGCCCCGTCCGGCCGCGGCCAGACCCGCGACCGGTGGGAGTCCTGGCAGGCGCTGGTCAGCCAGGCCGAGGAGTTCGCCCGGGGCGACGGCGCGACGCTCGGTGCCTTCGTCGACGACCTCGACCGCCGCGCGACCGAGCAGCACGCGCCGGTCGCCGAGGGCGTGACCCTGTCGACGTTCCACGCCGCCAAGGGCCTGGAGTGGGACTCGGTCTTCCTGTGTGGGCTCCAGGACGGCACCCTCCCGATCACCTACGCCGACACCCCCGCCGCGATCGAGGAGGAGCGCCGGCTCCTCTACGTCGGCATGACCCGCGCCCGCGTCGACCTGGCGCTCTCCTGGGCCCAGGCGCGCAACCCCGGGCAGGCCGCGCGTCGCAAGCCGTCGCGCTTCCTCGCCCCCCTCCTGCCGGCCTCCGCGAGCCGCGAGCCCGCCGCGGAGCGTCGCAGCCGCGTGGCCAGCTGTCGCGAGTGCGGCAAGCCCTTGCGCACCGGCGCGGAGAAGAAGCGCGGGCGCTGCACCGACTGCCCGGCGTCCTACGACGAGGCGCTGTTCGACCGGCTGCGCGAGTGGCGCAAGGAGCGCGCCGGCGAGGACGAGGTGCCGGCGTTCGTGATCTTCACCGACGCGACGCTGCAGCTGATCGCCGAGCACAAACCCCAGTCTCCACAGGCTTTGCTGCGCATCAGCGGTGTCGGCGAGGGCAAGTTGGAGCGCTACGGCGAGGAGCTCCTCGACCTGCTGGTCTAGAGGGCTCGGAAGAAAAACAGGAAATACTCATAAAATCGTTTGCTCATTACATCGGGGTGGCGGTAACTTTCCGTCACCAAGCAAATCGCGCACCACGGTCCTGACAAGACCGGCGCCCAAGGAATCGAAGGAGGTGGCCCGCATGATCACCAACACCATCACGATGACGACCCCGACCAACCAGGGGATGGCGTCCGGCTTTGGCATGCCCGCGTGCCGCCACGCTGCCTTCGGCACCCCGGTGACGGGCCGGCGCTCCGTCGATCTCCGAGGTCTGGAGATCGCCCGCGACCGCGTCGTCATCAAGGGAGAGGTGGCTGTCGCCGCCTACGTCCCGGGATCCCACGCCTGGAGTCCGCCCATCTGTTGACACCAACAGACTGGCTCACCTCCAGGCCGCGGACTCCCACCAAGGGATCCGCGGCCTTTGTGTTTCTCAAAGGCCCTGATCCCCCGCCACACCAGCACCACCACCGCGATCAGGTCACCGACAGGAGGTGAGATAGATGACCATCAGCGTTCTCGACCGCACCGCCGGGCCGCAGCGGGACCAGGAGACCACCCTGGGACAGCTGCACGACCAGGCCGGTCACGTCGACGCGGAGCGGCTGCCCTGCCGGGTCAACAACCCTGAGCTGTGGTTCGCCGAGTCCCCGTCCGACGTGGAGTTCGCCAAGGCCCTCTGCCAGGACTGCCCCGTCCAGGCGATGTGCCTCAGCGGAGCCCTCGACCGGCGTGAGCCCTGGGGCGTCTGGGGCGGCGAGCTGTTCCTGCAGGGAGCAGTGATCCCCCGCAAGCGTCCGCGCGGCCGACCCCGCAAGAACGAGGTCGCCGCGTAGCGGCTGCCCCGCCCATCGGAGCACCTTCTCGGAGAGCACCACCCACCACTCATGAACTCGAACCAGAACCGGAGTACCGACATGAACCACCTCATGACCGAAGACCTGGCGCGCGCGCACATGTCCGCGCGCCTGGGAGAGGCGCACCAGCTGCGCATGGGCAGCCGTGTGGCCCGTGCGCGCCGACTCAGCCGCAAGGCTGAGAAGGCTGCGCAGCAGGCGCGCCTCGCCCTCGCTCGCGCTCTGTAGGACCCGGGTGATCGGTCACGATCACCTCCACCCTGATCGCGGGTGAACCCCGGGAGCCGGGTACGACGAACCCTCGTCGTGCCCGGCTCCCTCCCATTTCCCGCCCCGGCCGCTAGCCTCGGGCCATGGTCACGTGCGACTTCTGCGGACGCCAGGAGCCCGACGAGGCCGCCACCCTGACGTGGACGACCTCGGTGGAGAACGGCCGCCACCGCCGCTACTGCGACACCTGCTCCCGCGAGCACCTGCGGGCCATGGAGGGCAAGCTCGACAGCGAGTGGTGGTAGGCCGCTCGCGCGGGCGTCGCAACGCTCCGGCGGTTGAGGTGCGAGGGCCGCCAGGCCCGAGCCTCGAAACCCCGTGCGCCGACCAGCAGGCGTGAGCGACGGCCCCGACGCCTAGACCAGCATCAGACCCGCAGGCAGCTGGTCCCAGGCGCAGCCGCAGTGGGGGTGGCGGAGCCAGGGGCGGGGGATCGGGGTGTCGGTGGGGCCGAGCTCGAGGGTGGTCGACCAGGTGGAGGGCTGGTCGCCCTCGACGTAGCGGAGCAGGTCGCGCACTGCCCACGCGGTGGCGAGGTGGGTCAGGACGGGGTCGGCGGGAGGACCCGGGACCCGGGGCTCGAGCGTGACCTGCTCGATCACCAGGGCCCGCCTCGGGTCGTCCTCGGCCAGGCCGGCGTCGACGCAGCGCAGGCACGCGGTGGTGCCGGGCAGGACGAAGGGGCCCAGGCGCACGGTGCCGAGGCCGGTCGCCAGCACGAGGTGCGGGGTGCCGTCACGGACCAGGTCGTCGAGGGCGGAGCGCGAGAGCTCGCCCTCGGAGGCGACGAGCCACACGTCGGCCTCGGAGCCCGGCTCGCAGACCGCGACGCCCGCCTGGTGCAGCAGCCGGACCGCGACGTCGGCGACGGCCGCGCCCGCCCAGACGCCGACCCGGACGCGCTGGCGGGCCTGGATCCGCGCGGCCGTCGAGGGACCGAACTGCGCCCACGCGGCGCGGGCGGGGTCGTCGTGGCGCAGCCGGTCGAGAGCATCGGCGTCGACCAGCAGCGCGGCGTCGTGCAGGCCCCGCAGCACCAGCCACGCGGAGTCCTCGAGCTCGGGCAGGGGCCGGCCGGCGGTCAGGTCGTCGAGCAGGCGGCGTACGACGGGTCGGTCCGCGACCACCAGCCGGTGTGGGGCGTCGGTGCCGACGCGCAGGTGGGCGTCGTCGTGGCGGGCGACCGTGAGCCCGGGGCGCAGGGCGGGCCGGCGGGGGAGGCCGGGGAGGGGAGGGGCAGCCATGGCCCCAGCCTCGCACCGCGGGGGCGTCGGCCGCCGGGCTCGTCCACAGGCCCGGAAATGCCGGACGGCGGCGCCGTCCCCGAGGGGAGGGCGCCGCCGCGCAGCGTGTGGGGCGTGTCAGCCGTCGATCACGCCTTGCCGAGGATGCGGTTCAGGTTGGTGCTGCAGACGGGGCACACGGCCTTCGCCATGCGGGTGCCCTTGTCGTTCACCCTCACCTCGCCCTCCGCCTCGCGCTTCTCCTTGCACTTCACGCAGTAGAACTCGCCGCTCCAGGTCTCCGCCATGACGGCCTCCTTGCCTAGTCACTCACTTCGGTCGTCGCGACGGGGATGGTGGGGAAGCCCGCCGGAAGGGCGGCAGCGGTGCTGCCGAACCGATTCGACCCTACGGCACCCCCTCGCGCCGGCGCGGCAGGCGCTCCGCGCGCCCGGGACCGGGCCGCGACCGCCTGGGACGGCCTCGGGAGGCCGCTCAGTAGGGTGCGGCCATGGCCGATCTCACCCATCTCCGTCTCGAGCGCCCCTCCCCGGGAGTCGCGCTCCTCGTCCTCGACCAGCCCGAGCGCCGCAACGCGATGTCGGAGGAGATGACCTCCTCCTGGGTCGCCGCCATCGACGAGCTCGCCGCCGACCCGACCGTGCGCGCGGTGGTGGTCACCGGCGAGGGATCGGCCTTCTGCTCCGGCGGGGACACCTCGTGGATCGCCGGGGAGCCCGACGCCACCGTCGACCGGCTGCGCACCCGGATGATCGGCTTCTACCGGGCCTGGCTCTCCATCCGCCGCCTGGAGGTGCCCACGATCGCCGCGATCAACGGCGCCGCCATCGGCGCCGGGCTGTGCGTGGCCCTGGCCTGCGACCTCCGCTACGCCGCCGCGGGCGCCAAGGTGGGGGTCCCGTTCGTCAAGCTGGGGATGCACCCCGGCATGGCCGCCACCCACCTGCTCCCGAACGTCGTCGGCCCGGCCGTCGCCCGCGACCTGCTGCTGACCGGCCGGATCGTCGAGGCCGAGGAGGCGCTGCGCCTCGGCCTGGTGTCCGGCGTGCACGAGCGCGAGACGTTCCTGGAGGACGTGCTGGGCACGGCCGCCCAGGTCGCCGCCACCGCCCCGATCGCGAGCCGGCTCACGAAGCTGGCGCTGGCCGACGGGGGCCACGCGGACGTCGAGTCCTGCCTGCAGTGGGAGGCGCTGGCCCAGCCGGTCACCCTCGCCACGGCCGACCTGCAGGAGGGCATCCGCGCCAGCCGCGAGCGACGGGCGCCGGAGTTCACCGGCCGCTGAGGTAGGGGCGACGGCGGCGCGACTGCGGGTCGGAGGTAGAGGCCCCCGCGCCGCCTCCCGACATTCGCCTTCCCCTTGCGCATGTCGGTCCGCGACCCGGGGGCCTCGTCCGTCCCGAACGCTAGGGACCCGCGGCCCCGCGGTCAACGGGCGTCGATCCCCACCTGTGGACAAGGTTGTGGAGAACTCTGTGGAGAACTGGCTGCCACCGGTGGAAACACGGCGATCTGCCGGGACTGGCCTGTGGAGGACACGCCCGGGACCTGCCCGGACGCGGCCCTGACCTGGGACGATGGTCGTCCACCGGGTGTGGACGAAAAGATCCCGGTGTCTGGCACCGACCGGACGCCGATCCGACAGCCGAGAGAGGCACCTCGATGAGCACCTACGCCGCCGGCCCGGTCGCCGCCCTGCGCCGGATCGCCTTCCTCCTGGAGCGGGCCCGCGAGGACACCTACAAGGTGAAGGCCTTCCGCGGGGCGGCGGCAGCGATCCTGCCGCTGCCCGCCGACGAGGTCGCCCGTCACGTCGAGGAGGGCACGCTCACCGACCTGCCCGGAGTCGGCGCGAGCTCGGCCAAGGTCATCGCGGCCGCGGTGCGCGGCGAGCTGCCCGAGCGTCTCGCCACGGCGGAGGCCGACCTGGCCGGGCCGCTGACCGACGGCGGCGCCGACCTGCGCTCGCTGCTCCGCGGCGACCTGCACTCCCACTCCGACTGGTCCGACGGCGGCTCCCCGATCGAGGAGATGGCGATCACCGCCATCGAGCTGGGCCACGACTACCTCGTGCTCACCGACCACTCGCCCCGGCTCAAGGTCGCCCACGGGCTGAGCGCCGAGCGGCTGACCCGCCAGCTCGCGGTCGTCGAGGCCGTCAACGAGCACCTCGCCGGCAGCGGCTTCACCCTGCTGAAGGGCATCGAGGTCGACATCCTCGACGACGGCGGGCTCGACCAGACCGACGACATGCTGGCCCGCCTCGACGTCCGGGTCGCCAGCGTGCACTCCAAGCTGAAGATGGACGCCTCCGCGATGACGCGCCGCATGATCGGCGCGGTGCGCAACCCCTTCACCAACGTGCTGGGCCACTGCACCGGACGGCTGGTCACCGGCGGGAGGGGCACGCGCCCGCAGTCGCAGTTCGACGCGAAGGCGGTCTTCGAGGCGTGCGCCGAGCACGACGTGGCGGTCGAGATCAACTCCCGGCCGGAGCGTCGCGACCCTCCGACGGCACTGCTGGAGGTGGCTCGCGACAGCGGCTGCCTGTTCTCGATCGACAGTGACGCGCACGCCCCGGGGCAGCTCGACTTCCTCGTCCTGGGCTGTGAGCGCGCCGAGGCGGCCGGCATCGAGGCCGACCGGATCGTCAACACGTGGCCGCGGGAGCGGCTCCTGGAGTGGGCGCGCCAGTAGATTCGGCCCATGACGGAGCCCGAGGGACCTCCGGCGTCCCCGGCGCCCGAGGTGGAGGTACGCCGCAGCGAGCGGCGCCGCCGTACGGTCTCGGCCTACCGCGACGGCCATCGCATCGTGGTGCTCGTGCCGGCGTCGCTCACCTCCGACGAGGAGGCCGAGTGGGTCCGCACGATGGTCGAGCGGATCGAGCGCGCCGAGCGGCGGCGTCAGCTCAGCGACGACGACCTGATGTCGCGGGCCATGCGTCTCAGCGACAGCTACCTCGGCGGGCTCGCGGCTCCCGAGTCGGTGCGCTGGGTGGAGAACCAGCACACCCGGTGGGGCTCCTGCACCCCGGGCGACCGGAGCATCCGGCTGTCCGCGCGGCTGCAGGGCATGCCCAGCTGGGTCATCGACTACGTGCTGGTCCACGAGCTCGCGCACCTGATCGAGCCCGGTCACGACGCCGGCTTCTGGGCCTGGGTCGACCGCTACCCCCAGGCCGACAAGGCCAAGGGCTACCTCGAGGGCTGGTCGGCGGCGGCGCGGCTCGACCCGCCGCCCGGCTCCGACGTCGACTGAGCCCCCGCGGCGCGCGCCACCGCCAGGTCCACCAGCTCCACCAGGTCGCTGCCCGGGTCGGGCAGCGCCGCGACCGGCCACCAGGCCACGTCGAGCGACTCCTCGCTCGCCTCCGGTACGGCGCCGGGTGCGGCCACCGAAAGGAACCGGACGTCGAGGTGGTGGACGTCGCCGTCGGGCCCGCAGAACGGCACCGCGTGCTCGCTGAGCTGCACCGGCACGGGGTCGAGCCGCAGTCGGGTGAGCCCGCCCTCCTCGGTCGCCTCGCGCAGCGCCGCCCCGGCCAGCGTCGGGTCGCCCGGCTCGCAGTGGCCCCCGAGCTGGAACCACCGCCGGGCCTTGGCGTGCAGCGTCAGCAGCACCTGGGTGTGATCGGCGCTCAGCACCAGCGTGCTGGCCGTGAGGTGGTCGGGCCGGCAGTCGCGGGAGAGCCCGTCGGGATGCGCCTCCAGGTGCGCGACGTAGCGCAGCCGCAGCGCCTCCTGGACGGGCGAGGGCGCCGCCCAGCCGCGCAGCGCGGCCAGCGCGTCGGCGTGGAGCGTCACTCGCCGTCGAGCAGCTTGCGCAGCTCGGCGTCGAAGTCGTCCTCGGTCAGCGACTCGGGAGCGCCGGCGTCCTCGCGGAACCCGAGCGGGTCGTCGAGGTCGGCCGACGTCGGCAGCAGGTCGGGGTGCAGCCACACCCCGTCGCGAGCCTCGACGCCCTGACGCTGACGCAGCGAGCCCCACAGCGTGGAGGCGTCGCGCAGTCGGCGCGGTCGCAGCTCCAGCCCGACGAGGGCCGCGAAGGTCTCCTCGGCGGGGCCGCCCGCGGCGCGACGGCGGCGCACGGCCTCCTGCAGGCGCTGGGCCGCGGGCATCCGCTCGGCGGTGGCCTGGTTGACGACCTCGTCGACCCAGCCCTCCACGAGCGCGAGGGCGATCTCGAGCCGCTCGAGCGCGGCGCGCTGGGCCGGGGAGGGCGGCATGTCGAACAGCCCGCCCTCGAGCAGCTGCTGCATGGACTCGGGGTTCTGCGGGTCGACGCCGCTCATCTGCTCCTGGATGCGCTCCTGGAGGCCCTCGACGTTGATCTCGACGCCGCTCGCGACGTCGGTGACCGCGCCGACGAGGTGCTCGCGCAGCCAGGGAGCGTGGGCGAACAGGCGCTGGTGGGCGGCCTCGCGGAGGGCGAGGAAGAGGAGCACGTCGTCCTCGGTGACGTCGAGGCCCTCGGCGAACGCCGTGACGTTGGCGGGGACCAGGGCGGCGCGGCCCGGCGCCGAGAGCGGCAGGCCGATGTCGGAGGCGGTGAGGACCTCGCCGGCGAGGCTGCCCAGGCCGGATCCGACCTGGTTGGCCAGCATCGCGCCCATGGCCTTGCCGAGGATGCCGACGATCGGACCGGCTGCGGCCTGGGCCTCGGGCGGGAGGGCCTTCGCCAGACCGGTGACGGACTGCTCGGCCACCGGGTCGACGAGCACCTTCCAGGAGTCGAGCGTCGAGACGATCCACTCGGCGCGGCTCCAGGCCGCGGTCGAGGTGACGGCCGAGGGGATCTCGGTGACGGCGTCGAGCCAGTGGTCGGCCAGCCGTACGGCGTCGGCGACCGCGTCCTGCTGGCGCTGCGTCGGGCTGGGATCGGGCTGCTGCGCGACGGTCTTGCGGGCGACGTCCTGGGCGACGTCCCAGTTGAGGGCGCCGTCGTAGGGCTGCATCATCGCCTGGATCTGGCCGAGGATCTGGCTGAGGTCGGGCATGCCGGCGCCGCCGGGCCCGCCCAGACCGCCCACGCCGCCGAAGCCACCTGCGCCGCTGAAGAACTGCTCGAACGGCGTGCCCTTGAAGGGGTTCGCGCCGTCGTCGGGGCCCTCGCCGGAGCCGCCTCCGGATCCTGTGCTCATGACCCCACGGTAGCGCCGTCCGGCAAGTCGTATGGTCGTCGTGTGACCCATCCCGCCGTCCGCCTGGTCGATCTCCGTGACACGCCGCTGAGCGTCGAGGAGGTGACCGGGGTGCTCGACGACCCGACCGACGGGGGAGTGACGGTGTTCATTGGCCGGGTCCGCGACCACGACGGCGGCAAGGGCGTCTCCGGCCTCGACTACTCCGCCCATCCCACGGCCCTCGAGCGGCTGCGCGAGGTCTGCGACCTCGTGGCGGCACGGCACGAGGTGCACGGCATCGCCGCCGTGCACCGCGTCGGTCACCTCGACATCGGCGACGTCGCCGTGGTCGTCGCGGCGGCCGCGGCCCACCGCGGGCAGGCGTTCGACGCCTCGCGCGACCTCATCGACACGCTCAAGGACGAGGTCCCGATCTGGAAGCACCAGGTCTTCGGCGACGGCACGGACGAGTGGGTCGGGGCGCCCTAGGCCCTCTCACACCCCTTCGTCTGCGGTCCACGCGGCGAGCGTGTCGGGACCGGTCGCGGCCGTCCGCGCGCCGTACGCTCGAACGCGTGGAGATCCTGCTGTGGCTCGTGCCGCCCGCCGTCGTCACCGTGGTGGCGATGCTGTGGGTGAGCTGGCTCGGCCGCGAGGGCCGGGGTGAGGTGGACCGCGAGGTCGCCGTGCGCCGCCTCGGCGAGGCGCTCGACCGGCCCGCACGCACGCAGAGGTACGCCGCACCCGCCCCGGAGCGCGACCGCAGCACCGGCGTCGCCGTCCGTCCGTCGCGTGCGACGCCCCCGGCCACGCCCGTGCGTCCCGTCGTCGAGCCCCCGGAGCGCCGCGTCTCCTGAGCCCGATCCGGCGCTGCCGAGCCTTGGCCGGGGTGAGAGGGTGGCGCCATGAGTCAGCGCCTGTTGGCCGCGATGATCGCGGGACCACTGGTGCTCGTGCTGCTCGCTTCCGCGGCGTTCCTGCCGCTGGACTACGTCACCTACAAGCCCGGCTACACCGTCGACGTGCTCGCCGAGGCCGACGGCGCGGAGATCATCCAGGTCGACGGCCACCAGTCCTACCGCGACGACGGGGAGCTGCGGATGACCACGGTGCTCGTCTCCCTGCCCAAGGACGACGAGGGCAACTGCGGGAGCGGGTGCCGCAAGAACCTCTACGACCTGATGGCCGCGTGGGTCGACCACGACGACGCCGTCTACCCCTATGACGCGATCTACGACGAGGACGAGACCCAGGAGTCCAACGACCGCGACGGGGCCGTGGCGATGGTGACCTCCCAGGACGCCGCGATCGCCGTCGCCATGCGCGAGCTCGGCCTGAAGTTCACCGCCGCCGTCGACGTCAGCTTCGTGGAGGAGGGCATGCCCGCCGAGGGCAAGCTGCTTCCGCGCGACATCCTGCTCGAGGTCGACGGCGAGAAGATCACCAAGGCCCAGCAGATCTACGACGCCGTGCAGTCCACGCCGTCGGGCGAGAGCCTCGACCTCAAGATCCGTCGCGACCGCACCGTGCTCGACGTGACGCTGAAGCCACGCACCGTCGACGGCCAGAAGCTGATCGGGATCACCCCGGGCAACGGCTACGACTTCCCGTTCGACGTGCGGGTCAACATCGACCCCGACATCGGCGGCCCGAGCGCCGGGCTGATGTTCTCGCTGGCGATCTACGACACCCTCACGCCGGGCTCCCTCACGGGTGGCAGGACGGTGGCCGGGACCGGCGAGATCGCCCCCGACGGCACGGTGGGCGCGATCGGCGGCATCCCGCAGAAGATCGCGGGCGCCCGCGAGGACGGCGCGCAGCTCTTCCTGGTGCCGCCCGACAACTGCCGGGAGGCGCTCGGGGCCGACCCCGGCGACATGCGCCTGGTGCGGGCCACGACCATGCACGAGGCGCTGGGCGCCATCCAGGACTGGGTCGCCGACCCGGACGCCGACCTTCCCTCCTGCGAGGACGCCGCATGACGCTGACCGACCCACTGGACGCCGACCCGGCGCTGGCCTCCGCGATCCTCGAGATCGAGAGCCACCTCGCCCAGGGCGGCTGGGACCAGCCCGCGCGGCTCTACGCCCTGGTCGACACCGCGCGCCTGGTCGACCACGAGCCGGCCCTCGCCGCGGCGATGGGCCTGGACAACTCCTCCGAGCAGGGGTCCCTGACCGCGATCGAGCAGGACCAGCTCAGCCCCGAGGTCGAGCTCGAGCGGGCGCTGGAGTCGATCAGCTGGCCGCCCGAGGTCCTGGGCTGCGCGGCGGTCGTGGAGCGCCTGGTGCTGCCGCCGGACGCCGACGAGCAGATCCCCGACGACGAGACCGAGGCGCAGCGCTACGCCCGCGAGCACCCGGACCGGCAGGAGGTGCGCATCGTCGCCGGCGCCACCCGCCACGGCTCGACGTACTGCGCGCTGCGCCTGCGCGCCCACGACGACGACCAGTCCGTGGTCGGAGGCATCGACCTGGTGCCCGGCCTGCTGGCGCTGCTCGGCGCCACCCTTGACGACGATCCCGCCGACGAGCTGGCCGCCGAGCCCGCCGACGAACCCGCAGAACCCGAGGAGAACCCGTGAGTGAGCTGTTCGACGACGACCCCCGAGACCCCGCACCGCCCCCGGCCTCGCGCCGCTCGCGGGCGCTGGTCATCACGGGTGTCGTGCTCATCGTCTGCTTCTTCGGGCTGACGACGTTCGCGGCGATCTACACCGACCGGCTCTGGTACCGCTCGGCCGGCTACGGCAGCGTCTTCACCACCCTGTTCTGGACCCGGGCCGGCCTCTTCGTCGCGTTCGGCGCGTTCATGGGCATCGTGGTCGCGGTCAACGTCGTGCTGGCGTTCCGCTTCCGGCCGCTGTTCCGTCCGTCGTCGCCCGAGCAGGGCGGCCTCGACCGCTACCGCGACGCGGTCACCCCGATCCGCACCTGGATCGTCGTGGGCGTCGCGCTGCTGCTCGGTCTGTTCGCCGGCACCTCCGGAGCGGGGGAGTGGCGCAACTTCATGCTGTGGCGCAACTCCCAGGACTTCGGCAGCAAGGACGCCTACTTCGACCGCGACATCGGCTTCTACGTCTTCGACCTGCCGTTCCTGCACTACCTGGTCGACTTCACGATGGCGACGATCGTGATCGCGCTGCTCGCGGCGGCGGTCACCCACTACCTCTACGGCGGCGTGCGGCTGCAGGCCAGCCGGGACCGCCTCTCCGGCGCGGCCCAGGTCCAGCTCTCGGTGCTGCTCGGGCTCTTCGTGCTGGTCAAGGCCGGCGACTACTACCTCGACCGCTTCGACCTGGTCAACCAGTCCGGTCGTCTGATCACCGGCATGACCTACGCCGACGAGAACGCGATCCTGCCGGCCAAGACCATCCTCATGGGCATCGCCGTGATCTGCGCGATCCTCTTCTTCCTCAACGTCTGGCGCCGCACCTGGACGTTGCCCTCGGTCGGTCTCGCGCTGCTCGCCCTCTCGGCGGTGCTGCTCGGCATGATCTGGCCCGGCATCGTCCAGCAGTTCCAGGTCAAGCCCTCCGAGGCCGACAAGGAGGCGAAGTACATCGCCGCCAACATCGAGGCCACGCGGGCGGCGTACGACCTGACCGACGTGGAGAGCGAGCCCTACACCAGCAACGCCGCGGCCGACCCGAAGCAGGGCGGTCCGCTGGGCCAGCAGACCTCCTCGGTGCCGCTCGTCGACCCCAAGCTGGTGCGCGCGACCTTCCAGCAGAACCAGCAGGGGCGCAACTACTACTCCGTGGCCGACGTCCTCGACGTGGACCGCTACGAGATGAACGGCAGCGAGCGCGCGCTGGTGCTCGGGGTGCGCGAGCTCAACCAGGACGGCATCAACCCCAGCGACCAGAACTGGTCCAACCTGCACACCGTCTACACCCACGGCAACGGCGTCATCGCGGCGTACGCCAACCAGCGCGGCGCCGACGACAACAGCCCGGGCACCGACATCCAGTGGGCCGAGGGCAACCAGGGCGCCGACCAGGACGCGCTGACGCAGGCGACCGGCGGCTACGAGAGCCGGATCTACTTCGGTGAGGACAGCCCCGACTACTCCGTGGTCGGCAAGGCGAAGGCGGACTCCGGCGACGTCGAGCTGACCCTCGCCGGACCCAACGAGGACGAGGACGACACCACCACCTACGACGGCCAGGGCGGCGTCGACATCGGCTCGACGTTCAACCAGCTGATGTACGCGGTCAAGTTCGGCGAGCCCAACTTCCTGCTGTCGGGCCGCGTGCACGGCAACAGCCAGGTGCTCTACAACCGCACCCCGCGCGAGCGGGTCGAGAAGGTCGCGCCGTGGCTGACCGTCGACGAGGACGCCTACCCGGCGATCGTCGACGGCAAGGTCGTGTGGATCCTCGACGGCTACACGACGACCGACCGCTACGCCAGCGCCGAGCGCGAGTCCTTCGAGGAGATGACCGACGACTCCCTGCAGGAGGACACCGGCCTCGCGACGCTGCCGACCGACGAGATCAACTACATGCGCAACGCGGTCAAGGCCACGGTCGACGCCTACGACGGCACCGTCACGCTCTACGAGTGGGACGAGGAGGACCCGATCCTCAAGGCCTGGATGAGCGCCTTCCCCGACACCGTGATGGAGAAGTCGCAGATCTCCGACGAGCTGCTCGAGCACCTGCGCTACCCCGAGGACCTGTTCAAGGTGCAGCGCTACCAGTACGCCCGCTACCACATCACCGACGCGGACGACTGGTACCAGGGCAACGACCGCTGGGAGGTCCCGGAGGACCCCGACAGCACCCGCAACCTGCAGCCGCCGTACCGCCTGTTCGTGGACGAGACGCCGGCCGACGCCGCCGACGCGGCAGCCCAGGAGACGTGGTCGCTGACGTCGACCTTCGTGCCGTACCGCAAGGAGAACCTCGCGTCGTTCGTGTCGGTCAACTCCGATGCGACGTCGGAGGACTACGGCAAGATCACGGTGCGCGAGCTGACAGACCAGAACACCCAGGGTCCGGGGCTGATCGCCAACGAGTTCAGCAACGACGAGAACGTCCGTGACGCGCTGCTGCCCTACACCTCGGGCGACTCGCCGCCACGCTTCGGCAACCTGCTCACGCTGCCGGTCGACCAGGGGCTCATCTACGTCCAGCCGGTCTACGCCGTGCGGTCGTCCACCTCGGGCTACCCGATCCTGCGGTTCGTCCTGGTCTCCTACGGCGGCGAGGTGGGCGTCGGCACGACGATGACGCGCGCCCTGGCCGACGCGCTGGGGGCCTCGGAGTCCGACGTCGCCCCGGGAGACGGCGGTGAGACGCCTCCGGACACGGAGGAGCCACCCGCGCCGACCGGCTCCGTCGAGGAGCAGATCCGGGACCTCCTCACCGAGGCGCAGGAGGCCTTCGACGCCGCCGACGCCGCGCTCAGGGCAGGCGACCTCGGCACCTACGAGGAGGAGACGACCAAGGCGCAGGAGGCCGTCAACCAGGCGGTCGAGCTCGCCGACGAGCGCGACGGGGGCGCCGCCGGCGACGACGCGACCGCCGAGGAGACGCCCGCGGAGTGACCCGATTTGGACCGCCCCACCCCGTCCGGTAACGTTCTGTTCAGCGACGCGGGGTGGAGCAGTTCGGTAGCTCGCTGGGCTCATAACCCAGAGGTCGCAGGTTCAAATCCTGCCCCCGCTACCACGCCGAGAGGCCCTCACAGTCTGACTGTGAGGGCCTCTCGCATGTGCGCCACCATCGAGCTTCGAGTGCCTGGCAGTACAGTCGTCCCGGTCACGAAACGCTACGAGTAGCGACCCGCTTCACGGAGGTCGAATGTCCGGCACCCTCGAACCGTCCAGCACCCGTGCCAAGGCCGGGCGACCCCGGCAGGCAGATCTCGATGAGCGGTTGGAGGCGGCCGTCCTCACGCTGCTGCACGAGGCCGGACCGGGTGCGGTGACCGTCGAGCGCGTGGCGGAGAGGTCAGGCGTCGCCAAGACGTCGATCTACCGTCGTCATGCCAACCGCGACGCGTTGTTGACCGCGGCCCTGACGAACGCGATCGGCGTTCCCCAGGTGCCGCGCGAGGGCACGGTGCAGGACAAGATCCGGTTCGCGCTGGGGCAGGCGTGGCGTCAGATGGGCGACGTCCTGGGGCCGGGAGGCCTCGCCGCGATCGTCGGGAACTCCGATCCTGCGTTCACCGAGCTCTTCCGTGCCGCGCTACGGCCCTACGACGAGGCGCTCGTCCAGCGGATCGACGACGACTCGCATGCCGGACGGCTTCGGCCCGGCCTCGACGCGGACGGCATCGTCAGCCTGATGCTCGGCGCCTACCTGGGCGCGCTCGTGCGTCACGGTGAGGTGGCGCCCGACCGGCTGGATCGCAGCATGGAGCTGCTCTGGACGATCATGGCGGACCGGGGCTGAGGGACGCACGCTCGACCGGGTGACACCTACCAGTTCGCCGGGGGGTCACTGGCCGGGAACGATCCGCGCCCCCAGATCTCGGGAAGGTCCAGCCCTGTCGGGTCGTCCGCATCGACCGCGCCGGGAGCGGGACGTGGTGGGGCGATGAGCTCCGCGGTCGGGAGTCTCGTAGGCGTGGGTGACGGGGTCATCGACTTCTTCACCTCGTGACCTGCGCTGGTCGGCGGGGCGGTCACGATGAGGTGGAGGACGCTCGCAAGGAGGAGGCCGGTTCCGGTCGCGGTGAGGGCGACGAGTGCGGCTAGAGCCAGGAAGTCGTTCACCGTGGTACCTCCGTCGGTCGGTCGGTGGGGCGGGGCGGCGGGATCGGGTGCCGTCTAGATACGAAACGAGGCGCGTAGCGTAGATATTCCCAGAAGCGGAATATAAACGCTACGCGAATCGTTGCGTATGTAAACGGAAGGAGATCCCCCATGACACTCGCCCATCTGATCTGGTTCATCGCCACCGCGGTCATGACCACCACGGTGCTGACCGTGGGCACCCTGGCCGCTGCCGACCTGCTCCCTCAGCGTCGGCGCGCACGACACCCGGCCACCGAGCCGCGTGAGCGTAGAGATGAGGACTCGTGAGCATCACCGTCCAACTCGTCGTGCTCATCGCTGCGGCAGCAGGGGCCTGCGTCCTTGCCTTCCTGGCACTCTCTCGGGCGGACCGGCGATCGGCGGACGACCGCGATCCGACCGCTGCCGTTGCGCGTTTCCGCCGGGCCGTCGTGACGTACCTCGACGTCGGCGCCTGGTCCGGGCGGACCTATCCGCTCGGCGCGGTCGTGGCGGGGTACGACGGCAAGGAGCACGGCCGCGCCGCCCTGGTGTGGGCCGCGCAGGAGGCGGCGCGTCGCGACGCGCCCCTGGTGGTGCTCCACGCCGCGAACTACCCCGGGATGACCGGCCCTCCCGGCACCGGTCTCCACCACCGCGACCCGGGGGCGCTGGAGGCCGCCGACGAGCTGACCGCTCGTGGCGTGGCCGAGGCCGTCGCCGCCGTTCCCGGTCTCGACGTCCTGGGCGCGACCGAGGTCGCCTCCGCGGGTCGGGCGCTCGTGGAGGCCAGTCGCAAGGCGTCCTTGGTCGTCCTTGGCAGCCGCGGGCACCGCCGCCTCGTCGGTACGTGGCGACGCTCGGTCGGTCTCGAGGTGACCAGTCGGGCGTACAGCCCGGTGGTCGTGGTGAGAGGGGAGTCAGCGGCGGTCCACGTGACGCGCGCAGATCTGCTCGGTCCCCCGCTAGATTGTCGGCGTGGAGCACGAGGATGACGGCACTCTGCCCGTCCTGGTGGCCGCCGGTGTCCTGGTGCGGAACGGCCGACACGTCCTGCTCCAGAAACGGGGCGATGACGGCTCCTGGGGTCTCCCCGGCGGCGCGCTGAACCCGGGCGAGACTCTGGAGCAGGCCGCCCGGCGAGAGCTGCTGGAGGAGACCGGACTCGTGGCAGGGGAGCTGGTCCTGGTCGACGTGTACTCGGGACCGGAGTTCGTGGTGTCCTACCCCGACGGGTTCTCCGCCTACGTCGTGGGCGCCACCTACGAGGCGACCGAGACCACCGGCACGCTCACGGCGGACGGTGGCGAGACCCTGGCGCTCGAGTGGTTCGACCGTGATGACGTCACCGTCCCGGTCAACCCCTTCAACCAGCACCTGCTCCGGAGGGTCGGGCTGGAGCTCGGCTCCGGGTAGCGCTTGCTCGGCCAGAGCTCAGTCGGAGCCTCGAGGCAGCGGCTCACCTAGCGTCGTGATCCGTCGGCCGGCGAGTGGCCGGGTCAGCAGGACCTCCTGCGTCTCCGCCACCACCACGGCAGCGCAGGACAGCTGCTCGGGGTTGGGCAGGTGCGTCACGGTCACGGCGACGTCGACGACGTCGTCGGACTCCGTGACCCGGGGCTCGTACTCGGTGAAGCAACGCGACGAGCCGTAGGTGACGGCAAGGCGCACGCGGCCATCGGCAGCAGGCGTTGCCAGCTCGTAGCTCACCGCTCCCATCACGGTCGGAGGAGGGACCGGCCCTGCGCCGTGCGGCCAGGCAAGCGCCACCGCTCCGAGACCGCACGCCGACGCAAGCCCCAGGGCCACCAGTCTCCGTCCCATCTGCTCGCCCATGCCGGTCCGACGGCGCCGCCCAGCGGGTGGTTCCACGGTGGTTCCCCGGCGACGCGTGCTTCCCCTACGGTGAGGGCCGACGTCCTGTCCGGGCAGGCACGAGGACTGGAGGGCGACATGCGCGACAGCGATGCTCCTGGGGGCGGGGTGCGGGTCGCGACGTGTGAAACGCCCGGCTCGCTCGCGGCGGCCGTGGGCCTCTTCGACGAGTACCGGCACCACTACGGCGCGCCGCGCGAGGCGGACGGCCGCACGCTCGGCTGGCTCACCGAGATGCTGGGTTCGGGCCTGCTCACGGTGCACCTGGCGTGGGCGGGCTCGGCGGACGCTCCGATCGGCCTGGCGACCAGCCACGTGGTCCCCGCCTCGCTGGCGATGGGGTCGTTCTGGCAGCTGCGCGACCTCTACGTGGCCCCGGGGCTCCGTCGACGGGGGGCGGCGGCCGCGCTGGTGACGGCGGTCCGTGCCGCTGCACTCGCGGCAGGTGCGACGCGGCTCTCGCTCGTGACGGAGCCGGACAACGAGGCCGCGCTCAGCCTCTACGGAAGGCTCGGCTTCGCGCCGGTCGAGGGCCTGACGTCGCTCAGCCTCGACCTCGGCCGGCCGGAGGTCGGCGCGTAGTCCACCCGTGAGCAGCACGGACGCGGGCGACCGCGACCGGCCTCCCCCTACTCTGTGGCGCATGGACGACCCCCGATGTTGTTGCCCCCTGCTGCTGCCGGAGCCGGCCGGGGGTGAGGGAGCCTGATGGACAGCCAGACGCTGCTGAACGTCGCGCTGGTGCTGGTGTTCGTCCTCGTCGGTGGGGTCTTCGCCGCCACCGAGATCGCCCTGATCTCCCTGCGCGAGAGCCAGCTGACCGCGATGGAGCGCCAGGGCGGGCGCGGAGCGCGGGTCGCGTCAGTCGCGCGCAACCCGAACCGGTTCTTGGCGGCCGTGCAGATCGGGGTCACGGTCGCCGGCTTCTTCTCCGCCGCGTACGGCGGCTCGACGCTGGCGCCGGACCTGGCGCCGTACCTCGAGGACGTCGGCATGGGCGAGGACGCCGCCCAGACCACGGCGCTGGTCGTGCTGACGCTCCTGATCGCCTACCTCTCGCTGGTGCTGGGGGAGCTGGTCCCGAAGCGGCTGGCGCTGCAGAAGTCCGCCGGCATCTCGCTCGCGGTGGCTCCCGTGCTCGACCGGTTCGCCACGCTGATGCGCCCGGTCATCTGGCTGCTGTCGCTGTCCACCAACGCGCTGGTCCGCCTGCTGGGAGGCGACCCGAACGCCGCCGGCGAGCAGCTCTCCGAGGAGGAGCTGCGCGACCTGGTCTCGACGCACGAGGACCTCGACGAGCAGGAGCGCCGCATCCTCAGCGACGTCTTCGCCGCCACCGAGACCACCATCAAGGAGGTCATGCGCCCGCGCGGCGACGTGTCGTTCGTCGACGGCGCCATGACCGTCGGCGAGGCCGCGCTGCGGGTCCGGGAGCTGCCGTACTCGCGCTACCCGGTCACGGGGGAGGACTTCGACGACATCGTCGGCTTCCTCCACGTCCGTGACCTGCTCGGGACCGAGCGTGACGACCCGCGGACCGTGGCTGACCTGGCGCGACCGATCCTGATGCTGCCGGGCAGCAAGCTCGTCCTGCCCACCGCGGCGACGATGCGCCAGGAGCGGGTGCACCTCGCCGTCGTCGTCGACGAGTACGGCGGCACCGACGGCATCGTGACGCTGGAGGACATCGTCGAGGAGCTGGTCGGGGAGATCCGCGACGAGTACGACACCCAGGAGTCACTGCCCTCCGACGACCCGACCCAGGTGGACGGCGGCACCACCCTCGAGGACTTCGCCGAGGCCACGGGCGTGACGCTGCCCGACGGCGGCTACGAGACCGTGGCCGGCTACGTGATCGCGGTGCTCGGCCACATCCCCGGTCCCGGCGAGAGGGTGGCGGTCGACGGGGCGGCCGACGGGGCCGTGCTCGAGGTCGCCGAGGTGGTGGGTCACCGGGTCACCCGGCTCAGCCTCCACCGCGACCCGTAGCCGGCCGCCGGGTCGTCGGCTCAGGCGCCGATGCGGGGCGGCGGGACGGAGATCAGGTGCAGCATCTCCAAGGAGACCGGTGGGACGGCCCGTCGCTGGTCCGGGCCGGGTGCGCGGCTGACGGTGACCCAGCGCTTCGCGGTCCCACCCCCCACGCCGTCAGCGGGCGACCTCGAGCACCTGCATCTGCACGCCGTTGCCGTAGGTGGCGTGCTCCGTCAGCCGCAGCTGGGTGCGCTCCCGGTCGGCCTCGCTGAAGAGCCGCTTGCCCGCGCCGAGGAGCACCGGGAAGACCAGGAGGTGGTAGCGGTCCACCAGGCCGGCGTCCGCCAGGGCCTGCCCGAGCTCGGCGCTGCCGTGGACGAGGAGCGGGTCGCCGTCGGCACGCTTGAGCTCGGCGACGTCGTCCACCGAGCGCAGCACCGTGGCCGGCCACCGCGGGTCGTCCTGCTCGAGGCTGCGCGAGACGACGTAGCGGGGCATGGCGTTGTAGCCCGCGAACTCCTCCATCGTCGGCCAGACCGGGGCGAACTCCTCGTAGGAGCGACGACCGAGGAGCAGTGCGCCGGCCTCCTGCTCCTCGCGAGCCTTGAGCGCGTAGACGGCCTCGTCGAACTCGACGTCCTTGAAGGTCCAGCCGGCGCTGCGGTGCTCGCCGCCGCCCGGCGCCTCCATGACGCCGTCGACGCTGACGAAGGCGGTGATGATCAGGGTGCGCATGGTGGTCTCCTCGGTGAGGTCGGTGGTGCCTGTCGACCTCACCACGAACGGGACCGGGCCGCCACGACAGGCGCGCCGGGAGATCTTCACGTCCTTCGCAGGCCAGCCGGGTCCGGATCCGGGCGCCGGGTACTGGGGTCGGTGAGCCATGACCCGACCGACCACTTCGTGCACGTCCGCGGCGCGACCGAGCACAACCTGCGCAACGTCGACGTCGACCTCCCGCGCGACGCGATGGTCGCCTTCACCGGGGTGTCGGGGTCCGGCAAGTCGTCCCTGGCGTTCGGCACCATCTACGCCGAGGCGCAGCGCCGCTACTTCGAGTCGGTCGCGCCGTACGCCCGCCGGCTGCTCCAGCAGGTCGGGGCGCCGCACGTGCAGGAGATCACCGGGCTCCCGCCGGCCGTGGCCCTGCAGCAGCGTCGCGGCGCACCGACGTCACGCTCCAGCGTCGGCACGATCACCACGCTCTCCAACCTGCTGCGCATGCTCTACTCCCGCGCGGGCAGCTATCCCGCGGGCGCCGAGCGACTCGGGGCCGAGGCGTTCTCGCCCAACACCGCGGCGGGCGCCTGCTCGCGTTGCCACGGCCTCGGCGTGGTGCACGACGTGGCGGAGGAGCTCCTCGTCCCGGACCAGGAGCTGAGCATCCGCGAGGGCGCGATCGCGGCCTGGCCCGGCGCGTGGCAGGGGGCCAACCTGCGCAGCATCGTGATGGGCCTGGGGATCGACGTCGACCGCCCGTGGCGGCGGCTGAGCAAGAAGGACCGCGACTGGCTGCTCTTCACCGAGGAGCAGCCCTCGGTGCTCATCAAGCCCGAGCGGGACCGGATCGACCACGGCTACTACGGCAAGTTCTGGAGCGCCCGCCAGCACGTCCTGCACGTGCTGTCGGACTCCAAGAGCGAGCGCATGCGCGAGCGGGTGCTGCGCTTCATGCGGTCCACGCCCTGCCCGGACTGCCGGGGCACCGGGCTGCGGCCCGAGGCGCTGGAGGTCACCTTCGCCGGCCTGACGATCGCCGAGGTCAACGCCCTCTCGCTGGTCGACCTGGTCGAGCACCTGCGACCGACGGCCGAGCTGGCCGACGCCGGCGCCGCGGTCTCCTCGGCCGACTCCGGCGAGACCACCGAGGTCGCGGTCCGGATCTCGGCGGACCTGGTGACGCGGGTCCGGGTGCTCCTGGACCTCGGGCTGGGCTACCTCAGCCTCGGGCGGGGCTCCACCACGCTGTCGCCCGGCGAGGCGCAGCGGCTACGGATCGCGACGCAGCTGCGCTCGGGGCTGTTCGGCGTCGTCTACGTGCTCGACGAGCCGTCGGCCGGGCTGCACCCGGCCGACGCCGAGCCGCTGCTCGACGTGCTGGACCGGCTCAAGGCAGCGGGCAACTCGCTGTTCGTGGTCGAGCACGACCTCGACGTCGTACGGCGTGCGGACTGGGTGGTCGACATCGGTCCCGGCGCGGGCGAGGGCGGGGGGCGGGTGCTCTACTCCGGTCCGGTCGCCGGCCTCGAGGACGTGGAGGAGTCGGCGACCGGGCAGTACCTCTCGGGCCGGGCGCCCCGGCTCGAGCACGAGCCGCGGGAGCCGCACGGCTGGCTGCGGCTGCGCGGGGTGACCCGCCACAACCTGCAGGACGTCTCGGTCGACGTCCCGCTGTGCGTGCTGACCGCCGTGACCGGCGTCTCCGGCTCCGGCAAGTCGACCCTCGTGACGCAGGTGCTGTCCGAGCTCGTGCGCGGCCACCTCGGGCTCGCGCCCGACGACGAGGAGGAGGCCGAGCTCGAGGTCGACGTCGAGGACGCCTCCGGCCTCGAGGCGTTCGACCGGCTGGTGCGCGTCGACCAGCGCCCCATCGGCCGCACCCCGCGGTCCAACCTGGCGACGTACACCGGGATGTTCGACGCGGTGCGCAAGCTCTTCGCCGCGACCGACGAGGCGCGTGCCCGCGGGTACGCCGCCGGACGGTTCTCCTTCAACGTCGTCGAGGGCCGGTGCGAGACCTGCCAGGGCGAGGGCTTCGTCTCGGTCGAGCTGCTGTTCCTGCCCGGCACCTACGCGCCCTGCCCGACCTGCGGCGGTGCGCGCTACAACGCGGAGACGCTGGAGATCACCTACCGCGACCACACCGTGGCCGACGTGCTGGCGATGTCGGTGGACGACGCGGCCGAGTTCCTCGCCGACGTCCCGGCGGCCGCGCGGAGCCTCGAGACGCTGCGCGACGTCGGCCTGGGCTACCTGCGGCTGGGGCAGCCGGCCACGGAGCTCAGCGGCGGCGAGGCCCAGCGCATCAAGCTCGCGACCGAGCTGCAGCGGGCCCGGCGCGGTCACGCGCTCTACCTGCTGGACGAGCCGACGTCCGGGCTGCACCCGGCCGACATCGCGCTGCTGCTGCGCCAGCTGCACCGTCTCGTCGACGCCGGCAACACGGTGGTGCTGGTCGAGCACGACCTCGACACGATCGCCACCGCCGACTGGGTGATCGACCTCGGGCCGGGGGGCGGCGACGCGGGTGGCGCCGTGGTGGCGACCGGCACACCGGCCGAGGTCGCGCGCGCCGAGGGGAGCGCGACGGCGCCGTACCTGGCGAAGCGGCTCAGCTGAGGCCGTCGGCGATCGTCGCGAGCGCGTCGGCGAGCTCGGCGGGGCGGCTGTACATCGGCCAGTGGCCCGAGTCGAGGTCGACGTACTCGACGTGCGTGGCCCTCGCGAGCTCGGGGAGGTCGCCCGACGCGACCCAGGCGCGGGCCTCGTCGGGGGAGTACTCGGGGCAGACCATGACGACCGGGACGTCGTAGCGGCGCTCGTCGGCGAGGCGGACGACGCCCGTGACGACGGCCTCGGGCACGTCGACGACCACGGCCTCCATCCGGCGGCGCGCGTTGGCGTCGAGGTCGGCGGTGTCGGGCCCCTCGAACGGCTCCCAGCCGGGGAACGCGAGGACACCGTCGCGGGGCTCGAGGTGCCCGAAGTAGGCCTCGCCGTCGGCGCCTGGGAACCCACCGACCAGCGCCGCTGCCGCGACCCGCTCCGGCCGGGCGTCGGCGGCGATCCAGGCGAGGGTGCTGGCCCCGGAGTGGCCGACGACCAGCGGTCTGCCCTCGGCGGCGTCCACGGCCGCCACCACCGCGGCGGCCTGGTCGTCGAGGGTGGCGGACGCGCCGTCGCCCTGTCCGGGGAGGGTGAGTGCGACCGGGCGGTGGCCACGGGAGGTGAGGCCCGGGACGACGTCGTCCCAGGCGGAGCCGTCGAGCCAGAGGCCGGCGATGAGGATGATGTCCATGCCGTCACGGTAGAACGGGATCCGGACGGTCTGCTTCCGCTATGCGGCAGGCCGGACCTAGGCTGCCGGTCATGGCCCCGGAGAGCAGCCCGACCTCGCGGGCGCTGATGGCGCTCGAGGTGCTGCGGTCCCGCCCCGTGACCACGGCCGACGAGCTGGGCGCCCGGTTGGGCGTGACCGAGCGGGCCGCGAGGAGGTACGTCGCGATCCTGCGGGAGGCCGGCGTCCCGGTCGAGTCGGAGCGCGGTCCGCACGGCGGCTACCGCCTCGGCCGGGGCACCCGGCTGCCCCCGGTGAGCTTCACCCAGGACGAGGCCCTGGTGCTGGTGATGGCCGTGCTGGACGGCCAGTCGACGTCCTCGGACAGCACCGGGCTGGTCGGCGCTGCCCTCGGCAAGGTGGTGCGGGCGCTGCCCGACGGGGTGGGACGCGAGGCGGCCGCCCTGAGCGAGCACGCCTCGGCGTCGCCGCGCGCGGGCGCCGCACGACCCGATGCGGCCACCACGAGTGCCCTGGTCGCCGCGGTCGCGGAGCGCCGTGTGGTGGTGCTCGCCTACCGCAGCGACGCGGGGGAGGCCTGGGAGAGCGAGGTGGACCCCTGGGCGGTCGTGGTCCGCTTCGGTCGGTGGTACCTGCTGTGCCACTCCCACCGGGCCGACGCGGTCCGCACCTTCCGCATCGACCGGGTCGCCGGGGTCCGACCGATCGAGCGGCACTTCGACCCGCCCGAGGACCTCGACCCGGCCGCCGCGCTGGAGCACCACCTCGGCTCGGGCTGGCAGCACCCCACCCGGGTGGTCTTCGAGGCCTCCGTGGACGAGGTGAGGCCCTGGCTGCGCGGCCCGATGGGACACCTGGGGCCGCACGCCGACGGCTGCGTGCTCGTGGGCAGCACCCGCAACCCGACCATGTACGCGCAGGAGTGGCTGGCCGGCGTGCCGTTCGCGTTCCGCGTCGAGGAGGGCCCCGAGCTGCGCGAGGCCGTGGCCGTCCTCGCCGCCCGGCTCGCTCAGTCGATCGGGCGCAGCTCCTCCGCGTAGGACATCGACACCCGGCGCAGGACGCCGTTGTCGCCGACGGCGTACTGGCCCATGCGCCACAGCGGTGGGCTGTAGACGTGCACCGAGATCGAGCCGCGCTCGGCGCCGTTGAGCCGGTGGATGTGGTCGGGGCCGAAGGAGAAGACCCGCCCCGCCGGGATCCGGGTCTCGACACCTCCGGAGGCCAGGGTGAGGTTGTTCTCCGCCAGCTCGCCCGCCACGACCGCCACGGCACCGGAGGAGGAGTCGTGGTCGTGCCAGCCGGTGTCGTTCTCCGGGGTCCAGCACAGCAGCCAGACGTCGACGTGGGCGTCGCGGTGGAGGGAGGCGTAGACGCGCTCGTCGTCGTCGAACCCGACGTGGTGGGCCCACGAGGCCGGGTCGGCGGCGATCGTCGCGGCGAGTTGCGCCAGCTCGTCGGGGTCGAGGTCGCGGTCGGGCAGCGCGCCGAGCGTCACCCGGCCGGCCTCGGTGGCGATGTCCCTCGCCTGCTCCGCCGGTACGGCGGTGATGGTCAGATCGCTCGCGGCCACGGCTGGTCCTCCACTCGGTCCTGCACTGGGTGCTGCACTGGGTCCTGCACTGGGTGCTGCACGGCGGTGAGGTCGGGCACCGCGTCGACCCCGAGCAGGCGACGTGGGTTGGCGACGCGCACGGCGTGGGTCGCCGCGTCGCCGAAGAGCCGCTCGAGTGGCGCGCCGTACGGCCGGTCGCTGCCGAGCACGAGCGCGTCGATCCCGAGCACGCGCACGAGCGCGTCCAGCGCCTGCGCGCCGTACGACGAGGTGTCGAGGAAGACGGCGGGGTCGACGGTGAGCGGGTCCCCGCCGCGGGTCACGTGCCGCTCGTGGTGCACCGGGGCCAGGCCGGCGCCGGCGCCGAAGAGCACCCGCAGCGAGGGGAACAGCGAGCGGCCGCCGACGGCGTGCCAGGCCCACCAGGCGGCCTGCATCTGGCCGGTGTAGGCCACGACGGGCGCCCACCAGTCGGGGACGGGCCCCGCGGTGGGATCGCCGGAGGCGGGACCGGGGTGCACGAACACCGGCACCCCCGCCTCCTCGGCGACGCGCAGGACGCCACCCGCGCGCTCCCAGGCGGCGGGGGACAGCAGCTGGGTCGCCGGCAGCTGCACTCCGACGAAGCCCTCGGCCAGCAGGCCCGCCAGTCCTTCGAGGTCGGGCTCGACGACGGGGACCGAGGCCCAGGCCGCGAAGTGGTCCGGCAGGCGCCGGGCCCCCTCGTGCCAGGCGGCGATCAGTGGGGCGCCGACGGCACGGGGCAGGTGCTCGATGCCCAGCGGCGCCGAGAGCGAGACGCAGGCGAGAGCCACCTCGCTCTCCAGGTCCTGCTCGATCCGGCGCCGCACGTCGTGGTGCGCCGGGTCGACCTCGTAGGCCGGCTCGCCGTGCGTGTGCAGCGTCCACCCGCGCAGGTACGGCGGGCGGGTGCGGGCGCGCAGTCGGTCCAGCAGCTCCTCGGGCCAGAGGTGCTGGTGCACGTCGACCGCGGTGGGCTCTCCCATGTCTCCTCCTCTCGCTCTGTCATCGAGAAAGAAGAGTAACCCACTGCACTTAGTGCGCTATGCATCGGCGCGCCGGACGGTCAGCGCCGGACGGTCGCCTTCACCGTGAACAGCCGGTTGTCGGCGCGGGGCGTGCCCGCGCAGGTGTAGGGCTGGTTCTGGCGGCAGCGGAACCGCGTGCTGGTGTTGACCAGGGTGAGGATGGCGCTGCGCGTCGTGCGCCGGGAGAACGCGATCGAGGTGACCCCGCGACCCTTGCGGTTGAGGGCGACCGGGCGCCTGACCCACTTCCCGCGGGTGGTCTTGACGATCAGGTAGGCCCGTCCGCCGACGGCCCGGCGCGGCGCCGTGACCTTGATGCGCAGGCGCCACTTCTTGCCCTTGAGGGTGGAGTCGGGGCGGAGCACGACGTGCTTCGCGGCCATGTGGTCCACGCGCGTGCGCAGGCTCGTGGTGCGCGTGCTGCGGCCGAGCGTGGTGATCCGGGTGGCGCGGGCGGCCGGCCAGGCCTTGCCCTCGGGGTAGGTGCGTGCGGGGATGGTGTTGGCCGAGGCGTAGGCGCTGAAGACCTTCGGGAAGCCGCCGCGCGAGCGGAGGACGGCCTTGAGCGCAGGGGTGGAGTCTCGTCGTCCCGCGCCGCGGTAGGCGCCGGCCTTCTGCCAGACCTTCTTCACGATCGATCGCCCGTGACGTCGGCTGAGGTACTCCCAGAACGCCCAGTTGCCGTACTGGGCCGAGCTGTTGGGCTGCGAGAGGTCCAGGGGCACCTGGGGCTGCGCCACCTGGCCGTAGGGGAGGTAGCGACGGTTGTCGTTGGCCGAGTCGGCGAACTGCTCCTCCATCCACGTGGCCGTCGACTCCATCAGCCAGGTGTCCTCGCGGAAGTCGTAGCCGAACTGGATGGCGTGGAAGAACTCGTGCGCGGCGGTCACGCGCAGGCTGGTCAGGGGCGGCGCCCCGAACTGCGCCTTCGCGAAGTCGTTGTCGAGCACGCAGAAGCCCGACGCGACGCGACGGGTCCCCGGCACGAGGTACTCCGGCGCGCAGTAGCCGTAGATGAACTGGTTGCCCAGCTCCTTGAGGTAGACGTCGAACTTGGGCCCGCTGGAGTGCCGGCGGTCGGTGCGCGGCTTGCGGTAGCCGAGGCGGCCGACCTCGTACCTCCACACCTTGTCCATCATGCGCAGCGACGTCATCGCCCAGGCCTTGCTGGGTGGAGCGTCGGCGGTGGAGTTCACCCAGTGCAGGCACACCTTGCGCGAGCACTTGCGGGTCGACGGCACCGTGTAGCCGTTCTGGTAGGGGTCGGCCGCGCCGTCGGTGGGCCGGGCCAGCAGCCGGTCAGCCTGGAGCCGGTCGTCGTCGGAGAGGCGGGCACGGGCGCCGAAGAGGTCGCGCAGGGCCAGGGTGGCGTCGGGACGCGCGCTGGGGCCGGTCGTCCGCTCGCGCTTGACCGGGGCGAAGGCGCGGACGGCGCGCTGGAGCGCGTCGTGGGCGGGGTCGTCCTGACCCGGGGTGGTGCGGGGGATCGCGGTGGGGGCGGAGGCGTCGGCCGTCGTGGAGAGCACGGGCATGGCCGTGACGGCGGTGGCGAGGGTGACCAGGACGGCGGCGAGGGAGCGGCGCATCGGTGTTCCTTCGGTCGAGATGTCCCGTGAGCGGAGGAAGGTCACGGGTCGAGATCAGCGTCCCCGGCGCGCCGGAGAGCGAAACCAGTCAGCTGCCGCCCGAGATCTTCTCGATGAGGGCCGTGGTGGAGATCGCGGGGGTGCGGGCGAGGTAGACGACCTCGCAGATGTCGCCGAACTCGTCGAACTTGCCGGCCCAGTCGTCGCCCATCACGAGGACGTCGGCGGCGTACTGCTGGATGTAGTGGCGCTTGAGCTCGAGGCTCTCCTCCACGAACACCTCGTCGACCGGCTTGAGGGCGGCGACGATGGCCAGCCGCTCACCCTGGCTGAAGACGGGCTCGCGGCCCTTCTTGCGCAGGTTCAGCTCGTCGGCGGAGACCCCGACGACGAGCCGGTCGCCGAGGGCGGCGGCGCGCTCGATCACCTTGAGGTGGCCGACGTGGAAGACGTCGAAGGTGCCGAAGGTGATGACCGTGCGCGGTGCCGGGGAAGACATGGGCGCGATTCTGGCACGCGGGGGCGCGTCCACCGCGGACGTGGGCCGTGGGTGAGGATGGTGTCGATGAGCTCTCCCGCCGCCCCCGCCCTCGCTGTCGGCGACCCCGCCGCCGACGCCCTGCGCCGCAGCGCGCTGCGGCGCATGCGGACGGTCGCGGTCTCGCTGCTGCTCTTCGCCGCCGCCGTCTACGTCCTCACCCTGGACGAGGAGGGCTGGCTGGGCTTCGTCAACGCCGGGGCCGAGGCGTCCATGGTGGGTGCGATCGCCGACTGGTTCGCGGTGACCGCGCTCTTCAAGCACCCGCTCGGGCTGCCCATCCCGCACACCGCGCTGATCCCCAAGCGCAAGGACGACCTCGGCAAGGGGCTGGAGGAGTTCGTGGGGGAGAACTTCCTCCAGGAGGACATCATCCGCGAGCGGATCGCCTCGGCCCGCGTGGCGGAGCGGGCCGCCGGCTGGCTCTCCGCGCCGGAGAACGCCCAGCGCGTCGTCGACGAGGTCGCCGACCTGGCCCGCATCGCGCTGTCGAAGGTGCGCGACGACCACATCGAGGCGCTCATCCACGAGGCGCTGGTGCCGCGCTTCCGCGAGGAGCCGATCTCGCCCCTGCTCGGCTCGCTGCTCACCGAGGCACTCAACGACGACCTGCACCACGGCCTGGTCGACATCGCGCTGGAGGAGCTGCACGGCTGGCTCGAGGCCAACCCCGACACGGTGCAGGACGTGCTGCTCGAGCGGGCGCCGTGGTGGGCGCCGGAGCGGATCAACGAGCGGGTCAGCTCGCGCATCCACCTCGAGATGGTGCACTGGGTCGGCGACATCCGCACCGACCCCGACCACCGCGCGCGCCAGGCGCTCGACTCGGTGCTGCGCCAGCTGGCCGAGGACCTGCTCCAGGACCCCGACACCCAGCAGCGCACCGAGCGGCTCAAGGAGCGGCTGCTGGACCACCCGTCGGTGCTCGCCTCCAGCATCTCGCTGTGGGACGCGCTGCGCCGCGCCCTCACCTCCTCCCTCGAGGACCCGCAGGGCGCCGTACGCCGCCGGCTGCAGCAGGAGGTCTCCTCGCTCGCGCACCGGCTCTCGACCGACGCCACGCTGCGGGAGCGCATCGACGCCCGCGCCAGCGACCTGGCGGTCTTCGCCGTCTCGCGCTACGGCGAGGAGGTCACGGCCGTCATCACCCACACGATCGAGCGCTGGGACGGCAAGGAGGCCGCGCGCCGCATCGAGCTGCACGTCGGACGCGACCTGCAGTTCATCCGCATCAACGGCACGATCGTCGGCGGTCTGGTCGGGGTGCTGATCCACACCGTCTCGGTGCTGGTTCACTGAGGGACATGAGCGAGCCCCAGGACGTCCCCATCAGCGACGAGTCGATCCGGCTCGGCCAGTTCCTCAAGCTGGCCAACCTCGTCGAGAGCGGCGCCGAGGCCAAGCCCCTGGTCGCGTCCGGCATGGTGCGGGTCAACGACGAGGTCGAGACCCGCCGCGGCCGCCAGCTGGCCCAGGGCGACGTCGTCACGCTCGCCGGGCAGAGCGCCCGTGTCGCCCACGGCGAGGCCACCGACAACTTGCCCTGGTAGCGCTGGCGACGCAGAACGACCCCGGCCGCCACCGGCGGTCGGGGTCGTTCGGGGGTCAGACGGTGATCGGGTGCTGCGGTGCTAGCGGACCTCGAGCAGGTCGACCACGAAGATCAGGGTCTCGCCCGGCTTGATGGCGCCGCCGGCGCCGCGGTCGCCGTAGCCGAGGTGCGGGGGGATGACGAGCTGGCGGCGGCCGCCGACCTTCATGCCCTGAACGCCGGTGTCCCACCCGGAGATGACCTGGCCGACGCCGAGGCGGAACTGGAGGGGCTCGCCGCGGTTGTAGGACGCGTCGAACTCCTCACCGGTGGAGTGCGCGACACCCACGTAGTGCACCGAGACGGTGCTGCCGGCCGTGGCCTCGGCGCCCTCGCCCTGGGTCACGTCCGTGACGACGAGGTCGGTCGGGGGCTCGGGGTCGAAGAAGTCGATCTCAGGCTTGTCCATGTCCACCAGCCTAGCCCGCGCGGATCGGGTGGCCGTGGCGGGAGGGCGGCGCCGGTGACCGGCGCGTCCCGTCAGCGGGCGCTGCGCCGGCGCGGCGCGGAGGCCGCGCGCTCTTGCGCGACCTCGGCCTCCACCTCGCGCCGGGCGCGTCTGCGGGCCTGCTCGAAGTAGGTCTTCGGATCGGCGAGGGCCCGCGCGATCCGGTCGTCCTGGCGAGGCTTGAGGAGCTTCTGCGTCATCGATGCCGCCCTCCTTCGTGGTCGTTCCACTGTGCCATACGGCTCTGGCGACACTTTAGGCATCGGCTCCGACACTCCGGGCACGGCTGAGGCGCCCATGCGTCCCGAGGTCTCACGCACATTGCGCCAAGGCGGCGGCCAGGGCCGACGCCATCAGGTTGAGCAGGTGCAGGTCGTCGTTCGTGAGGGCTCCCGCGTCGAGGGCGTCCAGCGTCAGCATCCCGTAGGCGTTCTGACCGGCGATGACCGAGACGGAGATGAACGTCCGGTAGTCCCGTGCCTTCGAGAAGTCCCAGCCGGGTGGTGGGTCGGCCTCGATGTCGCGACACAGGAGGTTCTCGCCGGCCAGGACCATCCCGATGGCCGCGTCGCCGGCGGGGGTGCCGGTGACGAAGGTGGTCGTGGGCGAACCGGTCCTCCCGACGTGCAGGATCGGGACCAGCCGGGGCGGAGTCTCGTCCGTGAGCTCGAACCAGCACGACCGGGAGCGCTCCTCCCCGATGAGGCTGGAGGCGGCGTTGAGCACGAAGGGGACGGCCTGAGCGATGAGCTGCTCCCGCACCGCGCGATCGGGCTCGGCGGAGATGCCGCCGAGCTGCCGCAGGATGGGGTCGAGGGCGTCGTTGACGGCCGCGCGCGTCTCCGCCCGGGCGCGCACCTCCCGGTCCACGGCCGACAGCTCCCTGCCCTGGGCTCGCATCGCCCGTACCTGCGGGACGCCGAAGGCAAGACCGGTGAGCGCCAGGTGGAGGGCGAGGAGGAGCCACCTCGGCCACCCCTGGACCGCGGTGACGGCGTAGGCCGCTCCGGTGGAGCCGACCACCACGAGCACGGTGAGCGCGAACCAGACCAGGTCGCGGCGTCGCGGGGGTCCGGGTGGCACGGGTGCGTCGGTCACGGGGGTCGGCTCCATCGGACGGGGCCGACGACGCTAGGCCCCGCCGCCGACAGCCTCAGGTCTGGTGGACGTAGCTGTCGAGCTGGTCGCGCTCGAAGGTGAGCTGCCCGATCTTGTGCTTCACGACGTCGCCGATGCTGATGATCCCGACGATCGACCCGTCCGCGCAGACGGGGATGTGGCGGAAGCGGCGCTCGGTCATCGTCTGCATGACGCCGTCGAGGTCGTCCTCGGGCGCGCAGGTCTCGACGTCGCCGGTCATGATCGAGCCGACGACGTTGTTGATGACGGTGCCGTCGCTGTGCAGGTGGCGGACGACGTCGCGCTCGCTGACGATGCCGTCGAGGCTGGTGCCGTCGGCGCTGACGATGACGGCACCGATGTTGTGCTCGGCGAGGAGCGCGAGGAGCTCGCGCACCCCCGCCTCCGGTCCGATGGTGATGACCTCGGTGGAGGCCTTGGCCTGGAGGATCTCGCCGATATGCATGCCGCGGACGTTACTGCTGCGGCGACTCCCTGGCCAGGGTCTCAGTCGCGGGGCGGTCCGTCGGTGCGGCGGCGGGCGGAGATGTCGGAGACCGACGCGGAGCCCGGCGCGCGCCACTCGGGGTCGTCGGCGTGGTCGGGCAGCGACCCGAGGAACGACAGCGCAGCCTCGTGCAGGTGGCCGTTGGAGGCCAGGGCGTTGCCGCCCCACGGGCCGTCGGAGCCGTCGAGGGAGGTGAACCGACCGCCGGCCTCGCGCACGATGATGTCGAGGGCTGCCATGTCGTAGACCTCGAGCTCCGGCTCGGCGGCGAGGTCGATGGCGCCCTCGGCGATCAGCATGTAGGACCAGAAGTCGCCGTAGGCGCGGGTGCGCCAGCAGCGGCGCATCAGCGAGAGGAAGTCGTCGAGGCGCTCGCGCTCGTCCCAGCCGTGGAGCGAGGCGTAGGAGAGCGACGCGTCCTCCAGGCGGCGGACGTCGGAGACCTGGCACTGCGTGGCCTTCAGCAGCGAGCGGCCGGTCCAGGCGCCGTTGCCGACCGAGGCCCACCAGCGGCGCTGCAGCATCGGCGCGGAGACCACGCCGAGCACGAC
Organism: Nocardioides lijunqiniae; assembly: GCF_015024225.1. Classification (GTDB taxonomy): domain Bacteria; phylum Actinomycetota; class Actinomycetes; order Propionibacteriales; family Nocardioidaceae; genus Nocardioides; species Nocardioides lijunqiniae. The sequence continues at coordinate 74,423 of NZ_JACJGM010000006.1, read as the reverse complement.
CTCGTCGTCGACGACCAGCGAGATCAGCGTGGCCCAGACGGGGACGCCGCGCACGAAGTTCTTGGTGCCGTCGATGGGGTCGACGATCCAGCGGCGCTGGCTGTGCCCGGTGGAGCCGGTCTCCTCGCCGGTGATCGCGTCGCGGGAGCGGACCCGCGACAGCGTGCGCCGGATCCCGTCCTCGACGGCCTGGTCCGCATCGGTCACGGGGGTCAGGTCTGGCTTGCTCATCACGTGCAGGTCGAGCGACTTGAAACGCGCGGTGGTGAGCGAGTCGGCGTCGTCGGCGAGCACGTGAGCGAGACGGAGGTCGTCGGTGAAATCGGTCGCCACACGCACAGGCTACTTTCAGCAAAGTGGTTTAGCGTTCATCTATGGAGTTCAACGGACTGCCTCTTCATGCGCTCGTCGTCCACGCGGCGGTCATCTTCGGGCCCGTGTCGGCGCTCGCCGGACTGCTCTACGCCCTGGTGCCGCGCTGGCGCGACCGGTTGCGGTGGCCGTTGGTGGCCACCGTCGCCATCGCCTTCGTGGCGATCTGGGTCGCCTACTTCTCGGGCGAGGACCTCGAGGAGGCCAACACCTACGGCGGTCCGCTCGCTGCGCTGGTCGAGACCCACGAGGAGCGCGCGAACATCCTGCGGCTCTCGGTGACGGCCTTCGCGGTGCTGTCGTTCGTGGCCGCCTGGTGGCACACCCGCACCGGCCCGGTCCGCCACGTGCTGAGCGGTCTGGTCGCCGTCTCCGCCGTCCTCACCCTCGTCTACGTCTACCTCACCGGCGACGCCGGCGCGCAGATCGCCTGGTACGGCATCGAGGGCTGACGGGAGACACGTCAGTAGTCCGGCACGCTCCGCGCCGCGAGCAGCCGACGGAACGACTCGACCCGCTCGGGGTCGGCCTGGCCCTCGGTGACCGCGACGTCGAGGCCGCACTCCGGCTCGTCCTCCCCGTGCGTGCACCCGCGGGGGCAGTCCTCGGTCATCTCGTCGAGGTCGGGGAAGGCCTCGATGAGGTTCTCGGGCCGCACGTGCGCGAGCCCGAACGACCGGATGCCGGGGGTGTCGATGATCCAGCCGTCGTCGTCGGGCAGCGGCAGCATGTAGGCGGACGTCGAGGTGTGCCGGCCGCGGCCGGTGACGGCGTTGACGATGCCGACGTCGCGGTGTGCCTCGGGCACCAGCGCGTTGACCAGCGTCGACTTGCCGACCCCGCTGGAGCCGACGAGCACGCTGGTGCGCTCCGCCAGCCTCTCGCGTACGGCGGTCAGGTCGCCGCCGCGGCTGGTCACCACCCACGGCACCCCCAGCGAGCGGTAGGTGCCCAGCAGCGTCTCGGGGTCGGCGAGGTCGGCCTTGGTCAGGCACAGCAGCGGCTGCATGCCGGCGTCGTACGCCGCCACGAGGGCCCGGTCGATCAGCCGCGGCTGCGGCTCGGGGTCGGCGAGCGCGGTGACGACGACCAGCTGCTCGGCGTTGGCGACGATGATCCGCTCCACGGGGTCGTCGTCGTCGGCGGTGCGCCGCAGCGTGGTGACCCGCTCGTTGACCTCGACGATGCGCGAGAGGGCGCCGTCGTCGCCGGAGACGTCGCCGACGACGCGCACCCGGTCGCCCACGACGACGCCCTTGCGTCCCAGCGGCCGGGCCTTCATGGCCATCACCTTCCGCCCGTCGACGAGCAGCGTGTAGCGGCCGCGGTCGACGGTGACGACGACGCCCTCGACGGCGTCGTCGTAGGTGGGCCGGTCCTTCGTGCGCGGCCGGGTACGGCGGCGTGGCCGCTCGTAGTGCTCCTGGTCCTCGACGGAGTAGCGGTTGGTCACAGCAGGGAGGCCCAGAAGGTCGCGAAGTCGGGGAAGGTCTTGGCCGTCGTGCCGACGTCCTGCACGAGCACGCCGTCCACGGCGGCGGCGACGATCACGCCGGCGTGGGCCATGCGGTGATCGGCGTAGGTGTGGAAGAGGCCGCCGTGCAGCGGGGCGGGGCGGATCGAGAGACCGTCCGGGTGCTCGGTGACGTCGGCCCCGAGCGCCCCCAGCTCGGTGGCGAGGGCGGCGAGCCGGTCGGTCTCGTGACCGCGGATGTGGGCGATGCCGCGCAGGTGGGACGGCGAGTCGGCCAGGGCGCAGAGCGCGGCGACGGCCGGGGCCAGCTCGCCGACGTCGTGCAGGTCGTGGTCGATGCCCTGGAGCCGATCGGGCCCGCGCACCCGCAGCCCGTCCGCGACGAAGTCGACCTCGCAGCCCATCAGCGTCAAGATCTCGCGCAGCGCGTCACCGGCCTGGGTGGTCTCCCGGGGCCAGTCGCGCACGGTGACGGACCCGCCGGAGAGCGCCGCGAGCGCGAGGAACGGGGCGGCGTTGGACAGGTCGGGCTCGATGTCGTGGTCGAGCGCCCTGACGGGCCCCGGGGCGACGGCCCAGCGGTTGGCGTCGGAGTCGTCGACGGCCACCCCGTGCTGGCGCAGCATCGCGACGGTCATGTCGATGTGGGGGAGCGAGGGCACCGGCTTGCCGTCGTGGCGCACGTCGACGCCCTCGTCGTAGCGCGCTCCGGCGAGCAGCAGCGCGGACACGAACTGCGAGGAGCCCGACGCGTCGACGACGACCCTGCCGCCGCGGACCCGGCCGGTGCCGTGGACGCGGAAGGGCAGCGCGCCGCGGCCCTCGTCCTCGACCCGGATGCCGAGCGAGGCGAGCGCCGCGAGGACCTGCCCGACGGGGCGCTTGCGCATGTGGGGGTCGCCGTCGAAGGCCACGACCCCGGTCGACAGGCCGGCCACGGGAGGCACGAAGCGCATCACCGTGCCGGCGAGCCCGCAGTCGACCTCGGCGTCCCCGGCGAGCGCGCCGGGGGTGACCCGCCAGTCGTCACCGGAGGTGTCGACGGCGGCTCCCAACGACGTCAGGGCGGCCGCCATCAGCGAGGTGTCGCGCGAGCGCAGCGCACGCCGTACGACCGACGGGCCGTCGGAGATCGCCGCGAGCACCAGCGCACGGTTGGTCAGCGACTTGCTGCCGGGCAGCGAGACCACCGCGTCGACGGGGTCATGGGCGCGGGGGGCGGGCCACGGGTCGGCGACGGTCACAGGCGGAACTCTAGGGCGTGCAGCCCCGCGTCAGGTCAGCTGCGCCTTCGCGAGCTTGGCCTCGCGCCGCGCGGACTTCGCCAGGTGCTTGGCCTCGCGCTTCGCGTCGCCGGCGGCACGACGGGCGCGCCAGGCGACCCCGGGCTTGCCGTCGGTGTCGCCGGCGGCGATGAGCAGGCCGCCGAGCATCGAGACGTTCTTGAAGAAGTGCAGCTGCTGCTGGGTCTTGGTCTGGGAGTCGTCGGCCTCCCAGAAGCGGTGGCCGGCGGCCGTGGTCGGCAGCAGCGACGCTGCGAGCACCAGGGCCGAGAGCCGGGGGGCGCGGCCCGTGGCGAGGGCGGCGCCCGCGAGCAGCTGCGCTCCGGCGTTGATGCGGACCAGCGTGGTCGGGTCCTCGGGGATCGGCAGGCCCGTGGCCTTCTTGACCTGGGGCACCAGCCTGTCGGTGACCGGCTGGGCCTTCGCCGCGAGGGCGGGGGCGTTGCGCAGGGCGTTGACGCCACCCACGACGAACATGGAGGCGAGCATCGGACGGGCGAGGAGTCGGCTGACGGTCATGCCCCTATTCCTACCCGACCCCGGGGCGGCCACACCCACCTCAGGGGGTGAGGCCGCGATCCGCCGCCTCCGGCCGACGCCCAGGAGGGCTCCCGGCGGCTAGATTGCTGTCATGTGCGGCCGCTATGCCTCCAGTCGCAAGCCCGAGGACCTCATCGAGGAGTTCGAGGTCGTGGAGAGCCGGGTCGACAAGGTCCTGGAGCCCGACTACAACGTGGCGCCCACCAAGGAGGTCTACGCCGTCGTCGAGAGACCCCCCTCGAAGGAGAGCGACGAGCCGCCCGAGCGCCAGCTGCGGGTGCTCAGGTGGGGCCTGGTGCCGTCGTGGGCCAAGGACCCCGCCATCGGCAACCGGATGATCAACGCCCGGATGGAGACGGTCGCGGAGAAGCCGGCCTACAAGCGCGCCTTCGCCCGCCGCCGCTGCCTGCTGCCCGCCGACGGCTACTTCGAGTGGTACCCCACCTCCCAGCTCACCGCGAAGGGCAAGCCGCGCAAGCAGCCGTTCTTCATCCGTCCCCAGGACGGCGGCACGCTGGCCATGGCGGGTCTCTACGAGATCTGGCGGGACCCGACGCGTGCGGACGACGACCCCGAGCGCTTCCGCTGGACCTGCACCGTCATCACCACCCAGGCCGAGGACTCGCTGGGCCACATCCACGACCGGATGCCGATGATGGTCGAGGCCGACCGTTGGTCGTCCTGGCTGGATCCGGCGGCGCCCCAGGACTCGCTGCTCGATCTGCTGGTGCCCGCGGCGCCGGGGCGGCTCGAGGCGTTCCCGGTGTCGACGCTGGTCTCCAACGTCCGCAACAACGGCCCCGAGCTCGTGGAGCCGCTGCCGCTCGACGAGGTGCTGGAGTGAGCAGCGAGCGGGTCGTCGACACCCCGCACGGCGAGGGCCGCCTGGTCACCGCGCGAGCCCGCTCGCCGCGAGCCACGCTGCTGCTGGGCCACGGCGCGGGCGGCGGCATCGAGTCGCGCGACCTCGAGGCCCTGGCCCGTCACCTGCCGCGCCACGGCATCACGGTCGTCCGCTTCGAGCAGCCGTGGCGTCGGGCCGGCCGCAAGATCGCCACGCCACCGGCCACGCTCGACGCCGCCCTGCGCGCCGCCGCCGACGCGATGCGCGTCCGCACGCCGCTGGTCCTGGGCGGGCGGTCCGCCGGCGCCCGGTCCGCGGCCCGGTCGGCGCAGTCGCTCGGGGCAGCCGGCTGCCTGGCGCTCTCCTTCCCGCTGCACCCGCCCGGGCGGCCCGAGAGGTCCCGCCTCGGCGAGCTGACCGCCGTACGTCTGCCGACGCTGGTGATCCAGGGGGAGAACGACGCCATGGGGCGACCCGAGGAGTTCCCCGACGCCACCGACCTGTGCGTCGTGCCCGGTGGCGACCACGGCCTCAAGGTGCCCGCGCGAGGGGCGATCAGCCAGGAGGAGGCCATGGAGATCGTGGTCGAGGCGACCCTGGAGTGGGTCGTGCGCGAGATCACCGGGAATGACGCGCGCCGATGAGAGGTTATGCCCTTCGTGATGGCGCTACTCGAAAGACCGGTCCCGGTGGACCCCCGGCTAGGCTGGGGGACGATGACTGACACTCCCGTCGACGCTGACGTCGACCTCAACGACCCCGAGGCCACGGGCCCGGCCGACGCCGACATCGACGTCGCCACCGAGACCGACGCCGACCGCACCGCGCGCTTCGAGCGCGACGCGCTGCCGTTCCTGGACCAGCTGTACTCCGCGGCGATGCGCATGACCCGCAACCCCGCCGACGCCGAGGACCTCGTCCAGGAGACGTTCGCGAAGGCCTACTCGTCGTTCCACCAGTTCCGCCCGGGCACCAACCTCAAGGCGTGGCTGTACCGGATCCTGACGAACACCTTCATCAACACCTACCGCAAGAAGCAGCGCCAGCCGCAGCAGTCGATGTCCGAGGACGTCGAGGACTGGCAGCTCGCCCGCGCGGAGTCTCACAGCTCGAGCGGCCTGAAGTCCGCCGAGATGGAGGCGCTCGAGCACCTGCCCGACTCCCAGGTGAAGGACGCTCTGCAGCGGCTCCCCGAGGAGTTCCGCCTCGCGGTCTACCTCGCCGACGTCGAGGGCTTCGCCTACAAGGAGATCGCCGAGATCATGGACACCCCCATCGGGACCGTGATGTCGCGGCTCCACCGCGGCCGTCGCCAGCTGCGCGACATGCTGTCCGACTACGTCCGCACCAACGACCTGCTCCGGGTCGGCCACGACGGAGGCCAGTCATGAGCGAGCACCAGCACCCCGACGAGATCTCGCGCGAGGAGTGTGCCGACTACCTCGAGCGGATCGTCTACTTCATCGACAACGAGCTCGACGAGGCCGACTGCTCCGCGGTCCGCGAGCACCTCGACACGTGCAACCCGTGCCTGGTCAAGTACGACCTCCAGCGCACGGTGAAGTCCGTCGTCGCCCGGTCCTGCTCCGAGACGGCGCCGCTCGAGCTGCGCGAGCGCGTGCTCTTCCGGCTGCGCGAGGTCCAGGTCCAGATCACCGAGCACTGAGCACTGAGGCTCTCCCATCACTCGCACCGCCCGCAGGGTGACGTCGTGAGCACGACCACCCTGGTGTTCGACGTCCTCGGCACGCTGCTCGACGAGGACGGCGGTCGGCTGGCTGCGGCCGAGGAGGTGGTGGGCGCCCCCGCCGTGCAGCTCGTGGCCCGCTGGGAGGAGCTGTCGCAGGCGGCGACCCTCGCGATGCGCGAGCGACGACGTCCCTACGCCGTCGCGGAGGCGGTCAGCGCCGAGGCGGTCGCGGCCGCAGCGGCCGAGATGGGCGAGCGGCTCACCGAAGCCCAGGTCGCCCGGCTGGTGGGCTCCGGCCGACAGCTCGAGCCGTTCCCCGAGGTGGCCGACACCCTGCGGCGACTCGCGCCGTCGCTCGCGCTCGTCGCGCTCACCAACGCCGGGACCGCCCAGGCGCACGCCATGTCGCGCTCGGCGGGGCTGCGCTGGACGAGCCTGGTCTCCGGGGAGACCATCGGCGCCTACAAGCCCGATCCCCGCATGTACGAGCACCTGGTGCGCGCCCTCGACCTGGACGTCCGGCAGTGCGTCTTCGTCGCCGCTCACCCGTGGGACCTCGACGCGGCGGCGCGGCACGGCTTCCGGACGGCGTACGTCGACCGGGCGTCGAGCTCGCCCGACCTGATGGCGGCGTATGCACGCAGGTTCGACCACGTCGCGGCCGACCTCACGTCGCTGGCGAGGCTCCTGAGCATGCGGGACCGCTGAGAATCTGCGACGGTCGCAGTCTCACCAGGTAGCGGTCCGCGGACCCGCCGCGGCCTCGACCCGAGGAGCACCCGATGAGCGCGTTCTTCCCCTGCCTGTGGTTCGACGGCGACGCCGAGCAGGCGGCCACCTTCTACGCGAGCCTGCTGCCCGACAGCCACGTCGACAAGGTCTGGCGGTCCCCGGCGGAGACCCCCGCGGGACCGGCGGGCATGGTGCTGGTCGTCGACTTCACGATCGCCGGCCAGCGCGTCCAGGGGCTCAACGGTGGCCCCGACTTCAGGTTCAACGAGGCGATGTCCTTCGTCATCGACTGCGCCGACCAGGCGGAGGTCGATCGGCTCTGGGAGGCGCTCACGGCCGACGGGGGAGAGCCCGGTCCGTGCGGCTGGCTCAAGGACCGCTTCGGTCTGTCCTGGCAGATCACGCCGCACCGCCTGGAGGAGCTGCTCGACGACCCCGACCCCGAGCGTGCGCGCCGGACCATGGAGGCCATGCTCGGCATGGGCAAGCTGGACGTCGCCGAGCTCGAGCGAGCGGCCGACGGCGCCTGAGGGCGGTCGCGTCCCTCTCAGCGGGTGAGCGCGACCTGCAGCCGCTCCAGCGCGTAGTCGAACGCCTGGTCCAGGTCCCCGTCCAGCCGGAACGCGCCCGCGAGCTCCATCGTGATGAAGCCCGTGGTCCAGGCGGTGACGAGTCGGGCCGCGTCCAGCGCCTCAGCCGGTCCGACCAGGGCCTCGGCCGCCTGCAGGATCGCGGAGGTCGCGCGTGCGAGCGACTCCGCGTCGGCGATCGAGGACAGGATCAGCCGGAAGCCCTCCGGCTGCTCCTGGGCGTAGGCGCGGAAGGTGCGGGCGACGCCGGCGATCGTGGTGTCCGCGGGGTCGAGGCGCTCCACGAGGCGGTCGATGTGAGCGGTGGCGACCAGGCGCAGCAGGGCGTCGCGGTCGCGGACGCGCTTGTAGAGCGACGGCGCCCTCACGCCGACCCGCTGCGCCACGGCCTGCATGGTCACGTGCGCCCGGCCGCCGCCCTCGAGGAGGTCGCAGCCGGCGGCGACGATGTCGGCCAGCGAGGTGCGTTCGGGTGCGGGCATGGAATGTCCTCTCGGAAGGCTATTGACAGTAGCCATCATGGCTAACTACCGTAGCCATGTCTACCACGCCCTCCGAGGAGCCCACCATGAAGATCGCCCCGCACCTGCACCGCATCGGCAACGACGTCGTCGCGGCCTACCTGATCGACACCGACGAGGGCGTGACCGTCATCGACGCCGGCCTGCCCGGCCACTGGCGCGAGCTGCGCGCCGAGCTGAAGGCCATGGGCCGCACCCTCGACGACGTCCGCGGACTCGTCCTGACCCACGGCGACGGCGACCACATCGGCTTCGCGGAGCGGCTGCGGCGCGACCACGGCGTCCCGGTCTTCGTGCACGCGGCCGACGCCGAGCGGGCGCGCACCGGCGACAAGCCTCCCACCGCCATGGGCCCGAAGCGCCTGGGGCCGCTGCTGCGCTTCGCCTCCTACGCGATGAGCAAGGGCGGCTGGCGCACGACGTACCTCACGGAGGTGACCGAGGTCGCCGACGGCGACGTCCTCGACCTGCCCGGTGCTCCGCGCATCATCGGCATGCCCGGGCACTCGCCGGGCAGCGTCGCGATCCACGTGCCGGTGGCCCAGGCGGTCTTCGTCGGTGACGCCCTCACCACGCGGCACGTCCTCACCGGCCGCACCGGGCTCGGCCCCGCTCCGTTCACCGACGACCCCGCCCAGGCGCTCGACTCGCTCGGACGGCTCGCGGGCCTGGACGCCACCTGGGTGCTTCCCGGCCACGGCGCTCCGTGGCGCGGCGACCTCGCCGCCGTCGAGCGGGACGCCCGTCGGGCGGCCGACAGCGCCTGACCGGGACGGCTACTGGCCGCGGCGCTCGTGCAGGCGCTGCTGGGCGGCGTCCAGGTAGGCCAGGCACGGCGCCTCGGCGCCGGGGTGGCGCTCGACGAGGTGGAAGGTCCAGCGGTCCATGGAGGCCATGAAGCCGTTGTCCTCGCCGGGCCGGTACGCCGACCACTGCAGGTGCCCGCGCACGGTGCACTCGGTGCAGGAGATCTTGTAGACGAACTGGTCCTGCTCGTCGACGTCGATCCTGACCTTCGCCAGTGGCCCCGCCTCGGCTGCGGCCTTTCGCTCGCGGGCCGATCGGCTCGCCACCATGTCCTACCCCTGTCCTCGGTCCGCGCAGCCTACCCAGCGTCCACGGGCGTCAGCGGCAGGCGTCGGCGGCTGACGAACCGACGGGCCGTGCCGTCGACGGGATCGGTGAAGGCGAGCTCCGCGGCGAGCAGCTGGAGCGGTCGGGTGAAGTCGTCGACGGAGGTCTCCCGCACGACCGGGTAGAGCGGGTCGCCGACGATCGGGATGCCGAGACCGTGCAGGTGCAGCCGCAGCTGGTGGGTCCGGCCCGTGCGCGGCGTGAGCCGGTAGACCGCCAGGTCGCCGGCGCGCGACTCCAGCTCGACGAGCGTCTCGGCGTTCACCGGCGCGTCGGGCACGACCTCGGCCCGCCACTCGCCACGGGTCTTGCGGACGTGGTCGCGCACGGTCGTGGGCAGCTCGAGGTCGACGCGCCACGGCGCGAGCGCGCGCGGTAGGTCTTGCGCACGGTGCCGTGCTCGAACATCACCTGGTAGGCGCCGCGCCAACGCTGCTCGGTGGCCATGAGCAGCACGCCGGAGGTGACCCGGTCGAGGCGGTGCAGCGGCGAGAGCTCCGGCAACCCGAGCTCGTCGCGCAGCCGCACCACCACGCTCTGCCGCACGTGCTGGCCGCGGGGGATGGTGGAGAGGAACGCCGGCTTGTCCACCACCACGATCCGCTCGTCGCGGTGCAGCACGTCGAGCGTGCCGGGCACCTCCACCTCCTCGCGCAGGTCGCGGTGGAACCACACGAACGTGTGCGGCCGGTAGGGGTCGCCGTCGCGCACGACCCGCAGGTCGTCGTACACGAACCGCTCGTCCTCCAGCATGCCCTCGACGTCCGTGCGGCCGTCGAGACGGTGCCGCAGCCAGTCGCCCATCGTCGACCACGGCGCGACGTCGCCGGCCGGCTCACGGTCCGGCGTCCGCAACCAGGCGGCGCTGAGCCCGTGGCGCGGCGGCAGCGGGGAGCGGGGAGGCACCAGCCGAGGCTAGACGTCTCGGCGTGGCGGGTACGTTCGGAGGCACCACCGACGTGAGGACCCGAGCGTGATCGAGCTGACCAAGGGCCAGGAGCTGGCGCTGACCACCGACGACGGGCGGCCGCGCACCCGCCTGCACGTGGGTCTGGGCTGGGACAAGATCCCCACGGCCGGGATGATGGGCACCGGGGCGCCCGACGTCGACCTGGACGCCTCCGCGGTGCAGTTCGCGGGCGACCAGCTCTTCGACCTGGCCTTCTACAACAACCTGCGCACCCGTGACGGCTCCGTGGTCCACCTCGGCGACAACACGACCGGCTCGGGGGAGGGCGACGACGAGGTGATCACGGTCGACCTCGAGCGCGTCCACGGCCCCGTCGACACGATCATCCTGCTCGTCAGCAGCTACCAGGGCCACAGCCTCACCTGGATCGACCGTGCCTACGTGCGGCTCGTCGACGAGCACGAGGAGGAGTTCGCGCGCTTCCGGATCACCGCCGGCGTGCCCGAGACCGGCATGGTCATGGCCAAGCTCGTGCGCGACGGTGCCGGCTGGGCACTCGTCGCCCTCGGCGACGGCATCGCCGTCAAGCTGCCCACCGAGTCGGTGCAGGCGCTGCGGCCGTACGTCGCACGGTGATGTTTCACCAAGGTATGCAGGGAAGACGTCACTTCCCTCGGTCTGCAGCGCCCGGGAAGTGACACGTCGGCTGCATACCTTGGGGAAACGTCACCGGGGCGGCGGCCCCGTAGTGCAACGAACCCCCGGCCGGTGGCGGGGGGTTCAGTGCAACTGCCGAGCGGTGCGCTCAGGCGTTGGGGCGCTTGCCGTGGTTGGCGGCCTTCTTCTTGCGCGCGCGGCGCTTGCGTCCGGTCTTGCCCATGGTTCCTCCTCGAATCGGGTCGCGACCCGCTGAGGGCCAAGGGTCAGTTTCCCAGACTTCACACCGCAGGAGAAATCCGGCTCAGGAACTTCGCGGAGTCGACCACCACGCGGGTCACCTCGCCGGTGGCCACGACCTTGCCGGGAGCCCCCGACTCGGCGTGGCGAGCGGCGACGGTGAAGCGGTGCAGTCGCCCGTCGACGTACGACGCCGAGGCGCTCACCTCGAGCACCTGCCCCACGGGGCTGGCGCCCGTGTGCTCCAGCGCGACGCGGGTGCCGACGCTGGTCGAGCCCTCGGGCAGCGACGGGTCGATGGCGGCGCACGTGGCCGCCTCCATCCACGCCAGCAGGCGGGGGGTGCCCAGCACCGGGAGGCTGCCGGAGCCGACGGCCTGCGCGGTGTCGGCGTCGGTGACGGTGAAGGTCAGGGCGGCGTCCATGTCAGGGCTCCTCGGGAGTCAGGGGGAGACGGAAGCACAGCAGCTGGACGCCCGGCTCGGGCTGCCAGTCGCGCTCCGGCACCCGCCGGAAGCCCGCGCGCTCGTAGAGGCGGTGCGCGGCGTGCATGTCCTCCAGGCTGCCGAGCACGACCGCGCGGGCGCCGTCGGCGCGGAAGCGCTCGACGGTGAGGTCGAGCAGGGCCCGGCCGACGCCGCGACCGTGCGCGGCGGGGTCGACGGCGAGCATCCGGAACTCACCCTCGCCGGGCTCGGCGCGCTGCGCCCACGTCGAGCCCTCGGGACAGATGGTGACCGAGCCCAGGACGGCGCCCTCTTCCTCGGCTACCCACACCTCGGCGTCGCGGTCGCGGGTGGCGGTGTCGGCCAGGCGCAGCGCGTAGCCGGACCGGGGGCCGTCGTCGCCCAGGAACGGCACGTACGCCGCCACGGTGGCCCGCCCGACCGCGTCGTAGTCGTCGGGCGCCGCCCGTCGCAGCCGCATCAGATCCCGAAGGTGGCGCGCGGGTAGGCGGCGTCGACGTCGGTGATGATGTTGACCAGGTAGGGCACGTTCGCCGCGAAGGCGCGGTCCAGCGCGGCCCCGATCTGGCGCGGGTCGGTGACGGTCTCGCCGCCGCCGCCGAGGGCCTTCACCACCTCGTCGTACGCCGTCCGGGGCGCCAGGTCGGCGACCACGTCGTAGCCGTAGAGCATCTGCATCGGCCCCTTCTCCAGGCCCCACGCGGAGTTGTTGCCCATCACCATGACGACGGGGAGCTGGTGGCGGACGAGGGTGTCGACGTCCATCAGCGAGAAGCCGGCCGCGCCGTCGCCCAGCAGCAGGACCACCTGCGCGGAGGGGCGGGCCAGCCGGGCGGCGATCGCCGCGCCCAGTCCGGCGCCCAGGCAGCCGTACGGGCCCGGGTCGAGCCAGCCGCCGGGGCGCTGGGGCTCGACGAACTTGCCGGCGAAGCTCACGAAGTCGCCGCCGTCGCCGATGACCACCGCGTCCTCGGCCAGCCGCGGCACCAGCTCGCCGTAGATGCGCGCAGGGTGGATCGGGTCGGCCTCGGCGGTGAGCAGCTCCCGGTCGCGCGCGGCGGCGGCCCGGGCGGTGTCCTGGAGGCTGGAGACCCACGACGTCCAGTCGGGCTTGGACCCGCGCTCCAGGGCCGCCTGGAGGAGGTCGAAGACGGAGGTGAGGTCGCCGGAGACCGAGGCGGCGAGCGTCGCGTGCCCGGAGAGCTGGCCGGGGGAGTCGGCGACGTGGACGACCTGGGCGGGCTCCGCGCCGTCCTTGCCGCCGAAGATGCCGTAGCCGAGCCGGAAGTCCAGGGGCGTGCCCACGACGACCACGAGGTCCGCGTCGCCCAGCGCCTGGCCGCGCGCCTTGGTGGCGAGCAACGGGTGGCCGCCGGGGACGATCCCGCGGCCCATGCCGTTGGTGATGACGGGGACGCCGACGTCCTGGACGAAGCGCAGCGCCGCCTCCTCGGCCCGGTCGGCCCAGACGTCCGTGCCGAGGATCAGGACGGGGCGGGAGGCGCCGGCCAGCAGCGCCGCGATGCGGGCGACGGCGTCGCCGTCCGGCTCGGCGCCGCGGGTCGAGGAGCGGGTGGGCGCCGGGCCGGAGGCGGAGCTGAAGAACTCGTCCATCGGGACGTCGACGAAGACCGGGCCGCGGTGCGAGGAGCCGGCCGCGGCGAAGGCGGTGTCCATGCCCCCCAGGATGTCGCCGGCGGTGTGGAGGGTGGTCGCGAGCTTGGAGACCGACTCGACGATCGGCGGCTGGTCCAGCTCCTGCAGGCTGCCGCTGCCCCACCGGTTGGCGGGCGCCCGGCCGCCGACGACGACCATGGGGGACCCGGCGAACTGGGCCTGCGCGATGGCGCTGACGCCGTTGGTCACCCCGGGTCCGGCCGTGAGCACCGCGAGCCCAGGCACGCGCGTCAGCTTGCCGGTGGCCTCGGCCGCGAACGCCGCGGTCTGCTCGTGGCGCACGTCGAGCAGGCGCATCGGCGGATCGGCCTTGACCGCCCCGTCGTACATCGGGAACACGTGGGCGCCCGACAGCGTGAACATGGTCTCCACGCCGTAGGCGCGCGCGACCGCGACGGCGAGCTCGCCGGAGTGTCCCTCGATGTCGCCGGTGGTGGTGCCGTCCGTGGTCTGCTCCTGGGTCATGCCCGCAGGCTACTCAGGATCCAGCACCAGCTCGTTGGTTGACCGCAGCGCGTCGACGAGCAGCAGCATCAGGTCCGCGCGGATCGCGGGAGGGCGCTGGCCGAGCGCGAGCTGGAGGTACAGCGCGCGCAGGAAGGCCTCGGCGTCGCCACTGCGGAGGTAGGGGTCGCGGTCGGGCGACCGCTGGTGGGCGGCGGTCGCGGTGACCGCCTCGAGCCACGGCTCGACCAGGTCGAACGGCACCCGGTTGCGGCGCAGGACGCTCATGGCGGTCCGCGCCAGGCGGTCCGGCTCACCGGCCGTGAGCAGCCGGTCGGCCGGCACGGCCAGCCGCTCGGCGACGACGTCGAGGATGACCACCAGTTCGGCGGCTCCCACGTGCGGGGACCGGGCGAGCGTGCCGAGGGCGTCGGCGCCGTGGGCGACGGCGTGGGCCCAGCCCTTGTCGGGCACGAAGCCACGCAGGTCGCGCTCCTGCAGGACCCAGGTCGCGAGCCGGTCGCCCCAGTCGAGCACCGTGCCGCCGGGCACCAGCGGGCGCTCGTTGTCGCGGGCGATGCACTCGCCCAGGACCAGCGCCGAGAAGCTGCGCCGGAAGACGGTGTCGGTGTCGCGCTCGCCGAGGCCCACGCGCAGGCCCGCCGCCATGCCGTCGCCGAGCCCGCGCAGCAGGTCGTCGTAGACCCCGCGCTCGACCCAGGTGGCCAGGGCGGGGAGCGCGAGACCGTCGCGCAGCCCGGGGTCGACGTCGCCGAGGAGGCGGGTCAGCTCGGCGGTCAGGTCGGCGAGCGGACGGTCGGTGGGGACGGCGAAGTCGTCCTCGTGGACCTGCCTCCAGTACGCCGCCGACATGCCACCCATAGTGCCAAAGCGGGGCCGCTGCGTCGCCCCGGGGTCTCACGGCCCGAGGGCCCTCGGGCCACGCTCTAGGGTGACGGCGTGCCCTCCCTGACCGAGCTCGTGCGCAGCCACACCGACCTCGACGAGGCCGACGTCGCCTGGCTCATGCTGCTCCAGGCCGACTGGCAGATCATCGCCGACCTGTCCTTCGCCGACCTGGTGCTGTGGCTGCCCGACCAGGCCGGCAACGGCTTCTGGGCGGGCGCCCAGATGCGCCCCACGACGGGCCCCACGGCGTACGTCGACGACATCGTCGGGACCTTCGTGCCGGCCGGTCGCCGCGCGATGCTCGACGAGGCGTGGTCGCGCGGTCGTCTGGTGCGCGAGGGCGACCCCGAGTGGCGCGACGACGTGCCCGTGCGGGTCGAGACCATCCCGGTGCGCCGCCAGGACCGGGTGATCGCCGTCATCGCCCGCAACACCAACCTGCTCGGCGTGCGCACCCCGAGCCGGCTCGAGCTGTCCTACCTGCAGACCGCGGCGGACCTGACGCAGATGATCGCCGCGGGTCACTTCCCCTCCGCCGGCCAGCGCAGCGACCACGCCGACTCGCCGCGCGTCGGGGACGGCTTCCTGCGCGTCGACGCGGCGGGGCGGGTCGTCTACGCCAGCCCCAACGCGCTGTCGGTCTACCGCCGGCTCGGGCTGTCCGGTGACCTGGCCGGCCTTGCGCTGAGCGACCTGACGCGCGACCTGGTGCCGCCCCGGCGCCGTCCCGACGAGGAGACGCTGAGCGCGGTGCTCGGCGGCCGCGTGCACCGCGACACCGAGATCGGCACCGACGCGGTGTCGCTGATCGTGCGCGCGATCCCGCTGCGGCCGCAGGGCGAGCACATCGGCGGGCTGATCCTGGTCCGCGACGTCACCGACCTGCGCCGGCGCGACCGGGAGCTCGTGACGAAGGACGCCACGATCCGCGAGATCCACCACCGCGTGAAGAACAACCTGCAGACGGTCGCCGCGCTGCTGCGCCTGCAGGCCCGCCGGATCGACTCCGAGGAGGCGAAGCTCGCGTTGGAGGAGGCGGTGCGCCGGGTCGGCTCCATCGCGATCGTCCACGAGACGCTGAGCCAGGCGGTCGAGGAGAACGTGGAGTTCGACGAGATCGCCGACCGGCTGGGCGCCATGGTCGCCGACGTCGGCTCCCAAGGTGGGCGGGTGCGGGTGCGCCGCGACGGGACCTTCGGCGTCCTGGCCTCCGAGTCGGCCACCGCCCTGGCGATGGTGCTGACGGAGGTCCTGCAGAACGCGGTCGAGCACGGCTACGACGCCGAGGACCTCGACCTCGACGGCACGATCACGGTGACGGTGCGCCGGCTCGTGGGGCGGCTGCACGTGACCGTGGACGACGACGGGCGCGGGCTGCCCGAGGACTTCGACCTGGACGGGTCCTCGAGCCTGGGGCTGTCGATCGTGCGCACGCTCGTCGAGTCGGAGCTGGGCGGTCAGCTGGCGCTGGGCAGGCTCCCGCACGGGTCCGGCACGCGGGCGGAGATCGACGTGCCGGCGGAGTGACGGCGGTCGCTCGGAGGAGCGGGACTCAGGCGGTGCGCACGCGGGAGCGGGCGTTGCGGCGCTTGAGCGCGCGGCGCTCGTCCTCGCTGAGGCCACCCCAGACCCCGTGGTCCTGGCCGGCCTCGATGGCCCACGCGAGGCACTGCTCGCGCACGTCGCACCGACGGCACACCTGCTTGGCCTCCTCTATCTGGAGGATGGCCGGACCGGTGTTGCCGATCGGGAAGAACAGCTCCGGATCCTCGTCGAGGCACGCGGAACGGTGACGCCAATCCATGGGGTGTGGATCTCTCTTTCGCATTGAGTGCAGGCAGGGGCTTTCAAGCCTGCGGGCGCGCGTGTGAACGCAAAAGTGAAGAGTTTCACGAGCGCTCCACCAGACTCCCAACTAAACCGGCACGATTCAAGCCTTTCGGGTGGTCTTGTGGGTCACAGGCACTGCCGCTGGGTGCCCCGTACCCTTCCCGGGTGCCCACCACACCCCTGCCGAACCCGCCTCAGCTCGTCGTCGCCGCCTCGCTGGCGGCGGTCCAGGGCGTCCTGCTGGTGCTGCTGGCCGTGCTCGAGGTCGCCCACGTGTCCGCCGAGCACCTGTCGCTGGGCGTCACGACCAGCGTGTTCTTCGCCGTGTACGGCGCGGCGCTGGTGGGCTGTGCCTGGGCGCTGACGCGCCAGCAGTCGTGGGCGCGGGGGCCGGTGCTGCTGACCCAGCTGATCCAGCTGGGCCTGGCCTGGAACCTGCGCGACTACCCCGGGCTGGCGGTCCCGATGGCCGTCGTCGCGGCGATCGTGATCGCGGGGATCATCCACCCGGCCTCGATGGCGGTCCTCGCCGACGACCCCACCGGGTCCCGGCGCGAGGACTGATGGTCTAGTCCTCCTCCTCCAAGGAGGTCCGCAGCTGGTCGAGCGTGCGGGTGAGGAGGCGCGACACGTGCATCTGCGAGACGCCGATCTCCTCGGCGATCTGCGACTGCGTCATGTTCTTGAAGAAGCGGAGCAGGAGGATCTTCTTCTCCCGCGGGTCGAGCCGGTCCAGCAGCGGCTTGATCGACTCCCGGATCTCGACGTGCTCGAGACCGGCGTCGTCGATGCCGATGGCATCGAGCATCGAGGCGGAGCCGTCGTCGGAGTCGTCGCTGGCGTCCAGCGAGAGGGTGGAGTAGGCGTTGCTGGACTCGATGCCCTCGACGATCTCCTCGACCGTGCAGCCGATGTTCTCGGCCAGCTCGCGCGCGGTGGGGGAGCGACCCAGCGACTGCGTCAGCTCGGCGGAGGCCGCGCCGATCTGCATGCGCAGCTCCTGGAGGCGCCGCGGCACCCGGATGGCCCAGCCCTTGTCGCGGAAGTAGCGCTTGATCTCGCCGATGATCGTGGGCGTGGCGTAGGTGGAGAACTCCACGCCGCGGTCGGAGTCGAAGCGGTCGATCGACTTGATGAGCCCGATGGTGCCCACCTGGACGAGGTCCTCGAACGGCTCGCCGCGGTTGCGGAAGCGACGCGCGCAGTGCTCCACCAGCGGCAGGTGCAGGTGGACCAGCGAGTCCCGCGCACCCTCGCGGGACGCCTGCGGGGCGGTGTCGTCGTGCAGCTCGAGGAACAGCTCGGCGCTGCGTCGGCGGGTCAGCTCGACGCCCGTGGGCGCCTCGCCTTCCGGCGGGACAGGCTCGTCCCGAGAGGTCTGGGGGTCCATGTCAGAGTCCGGGGACCCCGAGCGACGACTGCATCGTCATCGTCACGACGTACCGGCCGCCCTCGGACGTCGCCGTGGCACTGGTGGCCAGCGTGGTGAGCACCTGCCAGGCGAAGCTGTCGTAGTCGGGCTCCGGCGAGGAGGCCGCGGTGACCCCCACCGAGATCGTCAGCTCGCCGGGGGCCAGGTAGAACCGGCAGATCAGGTCGGTGCCCGCGTCGGCCTCCGGCAGCACCAGGGCGGACGCCTCGCCCACGGCGATCCGCAGGTCCTCGATGTCGTCGATGGTGAAGTCCAGGCGGGCGGCCAGTCCGGCGGTGGTGGTGCGCAGGACCGAGGCGTAGGCGCTGTCGGCGGGGAGCCGGAGCTCGACGTCGGCCTGCTCGCGCTGGTGGTCGCCCTGCTGGGGCGTGCCCGTCACCGACATGTGTTTCGTCCTTCGTTGAAGCGAGGCAGGTCGTGGAGGACCCTACTGCGGACAGGGCGTGCACCGGCCGAGGCCGGTCACTCGGCGTGTACCCGGAGCGTGCACGGGACAAACGCCGGACCCCCGAACGCCGCGACGCCGCCCCGGTCCTCACGGACGGGGCGGCGTCGGGTCGGTCGCGCGGCGGGTCGGTGCCCCGCCGAGGACGTCAGGCCTTCTTGGTCTCCCAGAAGATCTCGGCGATCTCGTCGATCTTGGCGAGCAGCTCGTCGGCCTTGCCGGCGTCCAGCTCACCCTTGGTGCCCGAGGCGCCGGCCAGCTTGGTCGCCTCGTTGACCAGGGTGTGCAGCTGCGGGTACTTCTCGAAGTGCGGGGGCTTGAAGTAGTCGGTCCACAGCACCCACAGGTGGTGCTTGACCAGCTCGGAGCGCTGCTCCTTGATCAGGATGGCGCGGGTGCGGAAGTCGGGGTCGTCGTTGTCGGCGACCTTGGCGATGATGGCCTTGATCGACTCGGCCTCGATGCGGGCCTGGGCGGGGTCGTAGACGCCGCAGGGAAGGTCGCAGTGGGCCGAGACCTCGACCGTGGGGGCGAACAGTCGCGCGAGCATGCGTGTCCTCTCGTCGTGGGTGAAGCGTGTGCTTGCGACACTACTCCGCATGGGGAGGCGGTCACGAGGGGCGTTCTGGGGTTGGGCACTGGTCCGCAACGACTCGATGCTGCCGACGCTGCGCCCGGGTGACCGGCTGCTGGTCTCCTACCGCCGGCGGCCATCGGTCGGCGACGTCGTCGTCGCGTCGTTCCCCGACGGGATCCTGGTCGTCAAGCGCGCGGCGGAGCGACGTACGACGGGGTGGTGGCTGCTCAGCGACAACCAGGCGGTCGGCGTCGACTCGCGTCACCGCGGCACGGTCGCCGACGACGACGTGCGGGCCGTGGTGGTGGGGCGGGCCTGGCCGCGTCCCACGCTCCGGCTCTGAGCGACAGCCGCCGCGAGGACGCCCACGCGCCATCTGGGACGCCCCTGGCCGGCCTCTCGCGCTGTGGAAGGATCGCGCCTCGTGGCCACCGCTGACGTCCCCCCGCACCCGCACTCCGGCGACCCGGTCTTCGACCTGCACGTCGGCGGCAAGATGCAGGTCGTCTCGACGACGGCCCTGACCGGCCCCGCCGAGCTGTCCCTGGCCTACACGCCGGGCGTCGCGCTCGTGTGCGAGGCCATCGCCGCCGACCCGACCATGACGCAGCACTACACCTGGGTGCCCAACGTCGTCGCCGTCGTCACCGACGGCACCGCGGTGCTCGGCCTCGGCGACATCGGGCCGTCGGCCGCGATGCCGGTGATGGAGGGCAAGGCGGTGCTCTTCAAGCAGTTCGGCGGCGTCGACGCCGTGCCGATCTGCCTGGACACCACCGACACCGAGGAGATCATCGAGACCGTCGTGCGGCTCGCGCCCAGCTTCGGCGGGATCAACCTCGAGGACATCTCGGCCCCGCGCTGCTTCGAGATCGAGGACCGGCTCAAGGAGCGCCTCGACATCCCCGTCTTCCACGACGACCAGCACGGCACCGCCGTGGTGGCGCTGGCGGCGCTGAAGAACGCGCTGCGGCTCACCGGACGTGAGGCGGCCACGACCCGCGTGGTCATCTCCGGCGCCGGAGCGGCCGGCGTCGCCGTCGCCAAGATCCTGCTGGAGGCCGGCATCGAGGACCTGGCCGTCACCGACCGCAAGGGCGTCCTGCACTCCTCGCGCGGCGACCTGACGCCGGTCAAGCGCGCCCTCGCCGAGCTCACCGCCGACCGCACCGGACGCACCGGCTCGCTGGCCGACGTCCTGGACGGCGCGGACGTCTACATCGGCGTCTCGGGCGGGACCGTGCCGGAGGAGGACGTCGCCCGGATGGCCCCCGAGTCGATCGTGTTCGGCCTGGCGAACCCCCACCCCGAGGTGCACCCCGACGTGGCACGCCGCCACGCGCGGGTCGTCGCCACCGGGCGCTCGGACTTCCCCAACCAGATCAACAACGTCCTGGCGTTCCCGGGCATCTTCCGCGGCGCGTTCGACGTGCACGCGACCGCCATCACCGAGGGCATGAAGCTGGCCGCCGCCGAGGCCATCGCCGACCTGGTCGGCGATGACCTGTCCGAGGACCTGGTGATCCCCTCGCCGTTCGACCCCCGCGTCGGTCCGGCCGTCGCGGCCGCCGTCTCGGCCGCCGCCCGGCGCGACGGCGTCGCCCGCCGGTGAGGGGTTCGCGCATCTGCTGAGGCTGGTGTGACGGGTGGGGCGACAACCGGCACTCAGCGTCGGCAGTTGGTCCCACCCCGGGCCGAGCCAAGCGTGGAAAGGCTCAGCCCGAGCTCGAACTGCCGACGTAGGTGACCGATAGGCGGGCCCGCGCTGTTTGCGGGCGGCGCGGCGAAGCCGCCGCCGCCCGTGCGCCGCCGAAGCAGCCCGGGAGAGGCTCGGAGTCAAGGACGCCCGCAGGGCGCCGCGAAGCGGGCGCCGCCGTAGGCGATCCTTGACGCCGAGACCCGGGCTGCTAGCGCTCGGGCCAACACCAGCCCCAGCAAACAGCGTGGTTTCGAGGCTCGCTGGCGCTCGCACCTCAACCACCGTGGGTTCGGTCGGCGTTCGGCTCACGGGGTCTCGACGGGCGCTCGTCGCTGACGCTCCTCCCTGCTCGACCACCGGGGGGTCGTCGTTTCGGGGCTCGCTGCGCCCGCACCTCGACCACCGGGGTGGGCATCCGGGTCGCGGGGACGTGACGTCAGTAGGGTCGGAGCATGTTCGCCGTCTACGCCGACTCCTTCGCCGCCGCCGACTCCGACGACCCGCTCGCGGGCCTGGTCGTGGGGGAGCGCCCCGAGCCGGAGGTCCCCGCCGGCTGGACCCGGGTCAGGGTCAAGGCGGCCTCGCTGAACCACCACGACCTCTGGTCGCTGCAGGGCGTCGGGCTGCGTGAGGAGGCGCTGCCGATGATCCTCGGCTGCGACGCCGCGGGCCTGGACGAGGACGGCAACGAGGTCGTGGTGCACGCGGTGATCTCCGACCCGTCCTGGCGCGGCGACGAGACCTTCGACCCGAAGCGCTCGCTGCTCTCGGAGCGCCACCAGGGCACGTTCGCGGACACCGTGGTCGTGCCGTCGGCCAACGTCGTGCCGAAGCCGGCCTCGCTGTCGTTCGAGGAGGCGGCCTGCCTGCCGACGTCGTGGCTGACGGCGTACCGGATGCTCTTCACGCGCGGCGACCTCAAGGCCGGCGACACCGTGCTGGTGCAGGGCGCCGGAGGCGGCGTGGCCACCGCGCTGATCATGCTCGGCCGCGCCGCGGGGCTGCGGGTGCTGGCCACGTCGCGCGACGAGGGCAAGCGCTCGCGGGCGCTCGAGCTCGGCGCGCACGACGTGTTCGAGTCCGGCGCCCGGCTGCCGGTCAAGGTGGACGCGGTGATGGAGACCGTGGGCCGCGCGACGTGGTCGCACTCGATCCGGGCGCTGCGCCCCGGCGGGAAGATCGTCATCAGTGGCACCACGTCGGGCCCGAAGCTCGACGACGCCGAGCTGACCCGCATCTTCTTCCTGCAGCTCAGCGTCATCGGATCGACCATGGGCACGCGCGCCGAGCTGGCGTCGCTGGTCTCGATGCTCGACGCCACGGGGGTGCGGCCGCTCGTCGACCGGGCGATCCCCATGACCGAGGCTCGCGACGGCTTCGCCGCCATGAGCGCCGGCGACCTGTTCGGCAAGGTGGTCTTCACCCGATGACCGCCCACCTGGTCACCGGCGCCGGATCGGGCATCGGCGCGGTCCTGGCCGACCGGCTGCACGCCCGCGGCGACCACCTCGTCCTGCTCGCCCGCTCGACCGAGCGCGCCGCCGAGCTCGAGTCGCGCTACGCCGGCAGCACGGTGCTCGTGGTCGACCTCGCCGACCTGGACGCCGTCGCGGAGCTGGACGGGCTGCCCGACGAGCTGGCCTCGGTGCACCACGTCGCCGGCGTCGTCGAGCTGGGTCCGGTCGCGGACCAGGACCCGCGGGCCCTCCGTGAGCAGGTCGACGTCAACCTCCTGGCCCCCGCGCTGCTGACCCGCCGCT
Source organism: Nocardioides lijunqiniae (assembly GCF_015024225.1). Lineage (GTDB taxonomy): Bacteria > Actinomycetota > Actinomycetes > Propionibacteriales > Nocardioidaceae > Nocardioides > Nocardioides lijunqiniae. The sequence goes on along the minus strand of NZ_JACJGM010000006.1, from coordinate 52,196 downwards.
GCCTGCCCGCCGTACGGCGCGCGCGGGGGACGTTCGTCTTCGTCAACTCCTCCGCGGGGCTGAGCGCGAGCGCCTCGTGGTCGGCCTACGCCGCTTCGAAGTTCGGGCTGCGCGGCTTCGCCGACTCCCTGCGCGCGGAGGAGGTGGAGCACGGCGTGCGCGTCACGACCGTCTTCCCGAGTCGCACGGCCACGCCGATGCAGGAGAAGGTGCACGAGCAGGAGGGCCGCACCTACGACTCTTCGAGGTGGATATCTCCCGAGACGGTCGTCGACACGATCCTGCACGTGCTCGACATGCCGGGCGACGCCACGATCCCCGAGGTGACCGTCCGGCCGGTCGTCCCGCGGGCGACCTAGGGGCTCAGGGCTTCGAGCGCCAGTTGAGCGCGCCGATCAGCACCATGCGCAGCTGGACGCGGGCGTCCTCCATGATCTGCTTCTCCACCTCGGGGGTCTCGGGGGAGCGGACGACGGCCTCGGCGGTCGCGACCATGGCGGTCACGATCAGCGAGGACAGGATCCGCAGGTCCTCCGGCGACCAGTCCGCCGTCCCGGGGAGGCGGGCGAGGTCGGTGGCGAGCTCCTGCTGGCAGAGCTCGATCTCGCGGTTGATCGCCGTGCGGACGCTCAGCGGGCCCGCCCCGCGCTCGCGGACGATGAACTGGAAGTGCTGGCGCTGGCGCCGCACGTGGTCGACCAGGATGTCGATGGAGGAGTCGATGGTGTAGTCGAACGCCGGGTCGCTGCGGCGTACGTCGAGCAGCATCGCGCGCAGCGACACGAACGACTCGTCGACCAGCGCCAGCCCGAGGTCCTCGATCGAGTCGAAGTGCCGGTAGAACGCGGTCGGGACGATGCCGACCTCCTTGGCCACCTGACGCAGCGACAGGGCGACCAGGGAGCTGTCCTCGCAGAGGGTCAGCGCGGCGTCCAGGATCGCGCGCCGTGTGCGCTCCTTGCGTTCGCCCCGGGTGACGGTCACGCCACCAACCTAACAGTGGACATGTGTGCACTGTCACGGCACGTGCCGTTGGTGGGACGCGCGGGCCGGGTGACAATGGGCGGCATGAGCCAGCGACCGGACCACCTGTCCCACCAGGAGATCGGCAAGGACGCGATCGAGTCCGCCGTCAAGGCCGCCGCCGTCGCGGCCGGCGAGGTGGCGACCATCGTCTCCCGAGCCGTGCAGGAGGTCGCGGGCGCGCTCGGCGCCTTCGCCACCGAGCTGTACGAGATCAAGGACGCGTCCCAGAAGGCCGCCGAGGAGCAGGGCCGCGAGGACCCGCAGGACTAGCGCGACGCGCGGTCCCAGCGGCGCTGCTTGAGCGCCAGGTGGAGGTCCAGCCGGACCAGCCCGTCGCCGAGGTCGGCGTCGAGCACCGTGGCGAGCCGTTCGAGGCGGTAGTAGAGGCTGCTGCGGTGCAGCCGCAGGCGCGCGGCCGTGGCCCGCACGTCGCCGGCGAGGTCGAGGTAGGCCTCCAGCGTCTCCAGCAGCATCAGCCCCGACGTCGCCGCGTCGAGGACGGCGAGGGGGTCCGGGTCCGGTGGGCCGCCGACCGTGTCGAGGCGTCGGTAGACGCCCAGGGCCGACCAGTGGGCGGGGGACGGCACCGAGGGATCGTCCCGTGCGAGGCGCGCCGCGAGCACGGCCTGGCGTACGAGCGCGGCCCCCGCGCCCTCGCCGGGCGCGCCCTGCTCGCTGACGCCGACCGGCGTACCGAGGGGCGCGGCGGCGAGGGCCGCGGCGAGCTCGGCGTCGGAGGAGACGACGACCGGCGGTCGGTCGTCCGCGGTCGCCACGACCCGCGCCCGTGCCCGGGCGCCCCTGCCGGCCCCTCGGTCGGGGACCAGGGCGGCCAGGTCGTCCGCTCCCCGACGGAGGACGGTCAGGTCGCCGTCGTCGAGCGCCCGGGCGTCGTCGACCATCCAGAGCAGGGCGACGCAGCGGCCGCGTGAGCGGACCGGCAGGCAGCGGCGCGCCGACAGCTCGAGGGCCTCGTTGGCGGTCACGCGCTGGAGGGAGTCGGTCGTCGTGTCGACGTGGCGCAGCTGCCACGCGTGGACGTCGGCGGCGACGCTGCGGCGCAGGATGCTCGCGACCCGGGCCCGGTCGCTGTCGTCGCCGCGGATGCTGTGGGCCAGGAGGCTCCCGTCGGGGGCGTCCAGCGTGAGGCTGCGCCCGAGGGCGTCGGCGAGCGCGTCCAGCCGGTCCTGCACGTCTCCCGCGACCACCGCGCCCCCCTCGTCGTTCGTACAACTGTAGGAGAGCCGGGCCGCAGGTCCGTGCACGAGCCCGGTGCGCGGGCGTCGGGTCCGGACCTAGGTTGGCGCGCATGACACGCGCGCTGCAGCACCGCCCCTGGGTCCCGGCCCCCAGCGAGGCCCTCGTCTCCGACATCGCGGAGCGCACGTCGGCCGCGTCGCCGGCCGACCTGCTCTCCGAGCTCGACCACCTCATCGCCGAGAACGACCGCATCCACAACGTGGAGACGCTCAACCTCAACCCTGCGACGAACCTGATGAACCCCCGGGCGGAGGCGATGCTCGCCGCGCGCCTCGGCTCGCGCGCCTCCTTGGGCTACCCGGGCGCTAAGTACGAGACCGGCCTCGAGGCGATCGAGCGCATCGAGGTGCTGGCGGCCGAGCTCGCGGCGGAGGTCTTCGGGGCGTCGTACGCCGAGATCCGGGTGCCGTCGGGCGCGATCGCGAACCTCTACGCCTTCCTGGTGACCTGCGAGCCGGGGGACACGATCATCGCCCCGCCGCCGAGCATCGGCGGCCACGTGACGCACCACGCCGGCGGCTCGGCCGGCATGTACCGGCTGCGCACGGTGTCCGCGCCCGTCGACGCGGCGCGGTTCACCGTCGACGTCGACCGGCTGCGCGACCTGGCGCACGAGACCCGACCGGCGCTCATCACGCTCGGCGCGAGCATGAACCTCTACCCCCACCCGGTGGCGGCGGTGCGCGAGATCGCCGACGAGGTGGGCGCCAAGGTGCTCTTCGACGCCGCGCACGTGTGTGGGCTCGTCGCCGGTGGTGCCTGGCCCAACCCGCTCGCCGAGGGCGCGCACCTGATGACGATGAGCACCTACAAGAGCCTCGGCGGCCCTCCGGGCGGCCTGATCGTGACCAACGAGGCCGACCTCGCGCAGCGCCTCGACGCCGTCGCCTACCCCGGCCTGACCGCCAACTTCGACGCCGGCAAGGCCGCGGCGCTGGCGGCGACGATGGTCGACTGGCAGGCCGCCGGGCCGGCGTACGCCGCGATGATGGTCGAGACCGCGGCCGCGCTGGCCGACGGGCTGGCCGCCGGCGGTGTCCCGGTCTTCGTCGGTGCCGACGGCCACACGCGCTCCCACATGGTCGGCGTCCTCGCCGCGTCGTACGGCGGCGGGCAGGCCGCGGCCCAGCGGCTGCGGCAGGCCAACCTGCTGGCCTGCGGCATCGGGCTGCCCACCGACGAGGTGCCCGGAGACACCAACGGGCTGCGGCTCGGCACGCCGGAGGTCGCCCGGCTCGGCATGACCGGCGCCGACATGGCCGACCTGGCCGGCTTCGTCGCCCGCGGCCTCGACCCCACGGTGGACCCGTCCTCGGTCGGCCCCGAGGTCACCGCCTGGCGTGCGCAGTTCGACGGCGTCCACTTCACCGCGGACCCGCCCGCGTGACGTGACAACCGCGGGCTGACCGTCGGCTCAGCCGAAGGACATGCGGAAGCCCGACATCCGGGCCGAGGCGAGCGGACGCGCACCCGTCAGCCAGCCGAGCGGACCGTCGGGCGCGAAGTCCCAGCGTCCGCGGCACGGCAGGGCCTTGGCTGAGCCCTTCAGGTCCGCGGTCTTCTCGCCGCCGCCCTCGGGAAGCTCGGGCTGCCAGGTGCCGCCCTTGAAGGGCACCCGTACGGCGGCACGGGAGACGTCGGTGAAGCGCGCCGACGCGATCGGGCGCCGCTCGAGGCTCGCGGACCACGAGGTGCGCGAGAGGGGACCGGTGTGCCTGCTCTCGAAGGTGAAGTCGCACAGGTCCTTCGGGATCGCCCACAGCTCCCGCCCGCCGGCGACCGAGGCGGGGGAGTCGACCCAGATGTCGGTGATGGACACCCGACCGCCGTGCGTCTTGCCCGTCGAGCGCGCCACCAGCAGCTCGGAGTAGGTCAGCGGGCTGCCCTCCTCGTAGCTGACGAAGGCGGCGCCGTAGACGCCCGCGGGGCGGGAGGCGTCGACGTCCTCACGCACCTTGAACAGCGTCAGCCACAGCGAGCCGACCATGTGCCAGGGGGCCGCGGGGTAGAGCCGGGTCTCGCCGGTGTGCTCCGTCATGGGTGCACCCTAGGCGACCCGTCGCCGGTGACGCGGTCAGTCGTCGGGGTCGTCGAGGCGCGCCAGCCACGTGGCGAAGCGCTCCACCGCGGTCTCGAACTCCGGGTGGATGTCGGTGAACTCCTGCAGGCGCTCGGCGAGCCACGCCAGGGTGACGTCCTCGTCACCCCGGCGCTTCTCGAGCTCCTCGATGCCACGGTCCGTGAAGTACATCGACGACCCGTCAGGCGAAGGCCCTGTCGAGCAGGTCCTTCTGCTCGGCGGCGTGGCGCTTGACGGTGCCGACGGACGGCGAGCTGGACGCCTCGCGGGTCACGGGGACCACGTGGGCGTCGACCTCGTGCCACACGTTGAGCGCGTAGTGCGGCCACGGGCCCATGTTGCTCGGCTCGTCCTGCACCCAGCGCACCTCCTTGAGGTGGGGGTAGCGCGCGATCTCGGCCTTGATCTCGTCGACGGGACGCGGGTAGAGCTGCTCGACCCGCGCGATCGCGAAGCGCTCGTTGTTCTCGCGCTTGGCCCGGTCGACCATGAGGTCCCACGTGACGCGGCCCGAGCACAGCAGCAGGGTGTCGACCTTCTCCGGGTCGGCGGCGTCGTCGCCGATGAACGGGCGGAACGTCCCGCTGGTGAAGTCGGACGGCTGCGAGGCCGCCTCCTTGCGCTTGAGCATCGACTTCGGCGTGAAGACGATCAGTGGGCGGTGCCGCTCACCGAGCGAGTGCCTGCGCAGCAGGTGGAAGTACGACGCCGGCGTGGACGGCTGGGCCACCACGAACGCGTCGTCGGCCGCCATCGTCATGAAGCGCTCGATGCGGGCCGAGGAGTGGTCGGGGCCCTGGCCCTCGTAGCCGTGGGGCAGCAGCAGCACCACGCCCGACTCCTGGCGCCACTTGGTCTCGCCCGAGGAGATGAACTCGTCGATGACCGTCTGGGCGCCGTTGACGAAGTCGCCGAACTGAGCCTCCCACAGCACCAGCGCCTCGGGGCGCGCGACGGAGTAGCCGTACTCGAAGCCGAGGGCGGCGTACTCGGAGAGCAGCGAGTCGTAGACGTAGAAGCGGCCCTGGTCCTCGGTCAGCGAGGAGAGCGGGGTCCACTCGTCGGCGTTCTTGCGGTCGATGATCGTCGCGAAGCGGGACACGAACGTGCCGCGCCGCGAGTCCTGTCCGGCCAGCCGGACCGGCCGCCCGTCCATGAGCAGCGCGCCGAACGCGAGGATCTCGCCGGTGCCCCAGTCGATGGGGCCCTCGGTGATCGCGGTGGCGCGGCGCTGCAGCTGCGGCATCACCTTGGGGTGCACGGTGAAGCCGTCGGGCGGCGTGACGTAGGCGTCGGCGATGCGCTTGAGCGCCTCCATCGGGATGGCGGTCCCGGTCTCGCCGGCCGGCTTGTCCGGGTAGTCGGGCACGGTCGTCCACTCCGAGGGCTGGCTGCTGGCCTCGCGCACCTCGGTGAAGACGCGCTCCAGCTGCTGCTGGTAGTCGCGCAGGACCTGCTCGGCCTCCTCGATCGTGATGTCGCCACGACCGATCAGGGACTCGGTGTAGAGCTTGCGGACCGACCGCTTCTGCTCGATCAGGTCGTACATGAGGGGCTGCGTGTACGACGGGTCGTCGCCCTCGTTGTGACCGCGGCGGCGGTAGCAGACGAGGTCGATGACGACGTCCTTGTTGAAGGCCTGGCGGTACTCGAAGGCGAGCCGGGCGACCCGGATGCACGCCTCCGGGTCGTCGCCGTTGACGTGGAAGATCGGCGCCTGGACCATCCGCGCGACGTCGGTGCAGTAGAGCGAGGAGCGCGACGAGCCGGGGGAGGTGGTGAACCCGACCTGGTTGTTGACGACCAGGTGGATCGTGCCGCCGGTGCGGTAGCCGCGCAGCTGGCTGAGGTTGAGCGTCTCGGCGACGACGCCCTGGCCCGCGAAGGCCGCGTCGCCGTGGACGAGCAGCGGCAGCACGGGGTAGGCCGCGCCGCGGTCGAGCACGTCCTGCTTGGCGCGCGCGATGCCCTCGAGCACCGGGTCGACGGCCTCGAGGTGAGAGGGGTTGGCCGCGACGGAGACCTTGATGGTGGCACCGCCACCGGACTCGAACTCGCCCTCGGCGCCGAGGTGGTACTTCACGTCGCCGGAGCCCTGGACCGTGCGCGGGTCGATGTTGCCCTCGAACTCGCGGAAGATCTGGGAGTACTTCTTGCCGACGATGTTGGCCAGCACGTTGAGGCGGCCGCGGTGGGCCATCCCGATCGTGACCTCGTCGAGGTCGGCCTCGGCCGCGGCCTCGCAGATCTCGTCGAGGACCGGGACCGTGGTCTCGCCGCCCTCGAGGCTGAAGCGCTTCTGACCGACGAACTTGGTCTGCAGGAACGTCTCGAACGCCTCGGCCTGGTTGAGCTTGAGCATGATCCGCAGCTGCTCCTCGCGGGGCGGCTTCGTGTGCGGCTGCTCCACGCGCTCCTGGATCCAGCGGCGCTGCTCGGGGTCCATGATGTGCATGTACTCGATGCCGGTGGTGCGGCAGTAGGAGTCACGCAGGATGCCGAGGATCTGGCGCAGCTTCATGAAGCGGCGACCCTCGCCCCCGAAGGAGCCCGTGGCGAACTCGCGGTCGAGGTCCCACAGGGTCAGCCCGTGCGACTCGATCTCGAGGTCGGGGTGGCTGCGCTGGCGGTACTCGAGCGGGTCGGTGTCGGCCATCATGTGGCCGCGCACGCGGTAGGCATGGATCAGCTCGAGGATCCGGGCCTGCTTGCTGATCTCGTCGTCGTGGGACGTCGAGATGTCCTTGCCCCAGCGGATCGGCTCGTAGGGGATCCGCAGCGAGCGGAAGATGTCGTCGTAGAAGTCGTCCTCGCCGAGCAGCAGCTGGTGCATGCGCTTGAGGAACTCGCCCGACTGGGCGCCCTGGATGACCCGGTGGTCGTAGGTCGAGGTCAGGGTCATGACCTTGCTGATGCCGTTGCGGGCGATCGCCTCGTCCGAGGCCCCCTGCCACTCGGCCGGGAACTCCATCGCGCCGACGCCGATGATCGCGCCCTGCCCGGCCATCAGTCGCGGCACGGAGTGGACGGTGCCGATGCCGCCGGGGTTGGTCAGCGAGATCGAGGTGCCCTGGAAGTCGGTGACGGCGAGCTTGTTGTCGCGCGCCTTGCGCACGACCTCCTCGTAGGCGGTCCAGAACGCCGCGAAGTCCATCGTCTCCGTGGCCTTGATGCTGGGCACGAGCAGCTGACGGGAGCCGTCGGGCTTCGGGACGTCGATGGCGAGACCGAGGTTGATGTGGGCGGGGGTGATCAGGTTGGGCTTGCCGTCGCGGGTCTCGAAGCCGCTGTTCATCTCCGGCATGGAGCGCACCGCGCGCACCAGCGCGTAGCCGATGAGGTGCGTGAAGGAGACCTTGCCGCCGCGGGCGCGGGCGAGGTGGTTGTTGATGACGGTGCGGTTGTCCCAGAGGAGCTTGACCGGGACCGAGCGCACGGACGTGGCGGTCGGGACGGTGAGCGAGGCGTCCATGTTGGCGGCGGTGCGGGCCGGCGCGCCGCGCAGCACGGTGTACGTCGGCTCGTCGCTGGCCGCGGCGGGCGCGGTGGGGCGCGACTCCTTGGGCATCGGCTCGCTGGTGCCCTTGGCGGGCTCGGCGGCCTTGGAGTCGGGACGCGGCTTGGCGACCGGGGCCGGCTTGGACTCGCCACCCTTGTCGGCCGGCTTGTCAGCGGGCTTCTCGGCCGGCTTCTTCGCAGGCGCGGCCTGCTGGTCCTTCGGCTCGTCGGAGGGCTGGCGCGGAGCGGGCGCCGAGGGCTTCTCCGCGGCGGGCTTCGCCGGGGCCTTCGTCGCGGCGCCGTTGCTGGCGCCGTTCGCCGGGGCGCCGGCGCCGTTGCTCTTGAAGTAGTCGGCCCACGTGGGGTCGACCGACCCCGGATCCGCGGTGTATCGCTCCCTCATCTCCTCGACGAGCCACTCGTTCGCCCCCAGGGACGACGAGGGCTGGGGGGAGCTGCCTGAGGACTGGTTGCCTGACGACTGCGGCACGACTTGCTTCGCCTCTTCCGATGAGCGGGCGGGGATGTGGGTGCCCTCAAGGCTAGACCCACTGGCCAGCAAATACCCGACCGAGGCCTGCCATTCGGGCAGGCTGGGACACGTTCTACCGTCGTGGCGCCTTCCCGAGCCCCGACACCGACCCGAGAGGACCCGTCTCGACCATGGTCACACCTCGACCCCGTGCCCACCGGAGGGTCACCAGCAGGGCCGCCAGGAGCGTCTCCGCGGTGGCCGTCGCCCTCGCGCTGACCGCCTCGGTGAGCGCGTGCTCCGGCGACGACGAGCCGGAGGCGGACCCGACTCCGGCCTCGAGCCCGGCTCCCGAGGCCGCGGCGCCCCTCGAGACGACCGCCCGCCTCGGCACCGTCGTCGGCAGGCTGGGCCGACCCGAGCGGGCCCGGCTGCAGGAGACGGTCACCGGCGTGGTCGACGCCTGGATCGACGCCGCCTACCTCGGCGACTTCCCGCGGACCGACTTCGCCGGCGCCTACCCCGGCTTCACCAAGGGTGCCGCCGCCGACGCCCGCGCGGACGCGCGGCTGATGAGCAACCAGCAGGTCGGGTCCCGCGTCGACGACGTCGTCGCCGTACGCCGCCAGGTCGTCGTCGACGCCCTGGCCACCCGGAAGCGGGCCGTCGCCGTCACCGCGCGCTTCGTGCTGGCCATGGACCTCGAGGGCGACGTGCAGCGCACCGACCGCGTCCGCGGGCGCCTCTTCCTCACCCGGGCCGACGGTGCCTGGAAGGTCGTCGGCTACGACGTCGACAGGGGAGTGGTCCGATGAGGCGCCTCGTCCGCACGCTGACCCTCGGCCTGGTGCTGGTGGTGGCGGCCCTGGTCGTCCCCAACTCCACGGTGGCCGCCACCCAGGCGGCGCTGGTGAAGGTCGACCGGGCCCAGGGCATCGACTACGGCGACGTCATCTGGATCCTGGCCGTCGGCTCCGACGCGCGACCGGGCGAGGACATGCTGCGCACCCGCGGCGACGCCCTCCAGCTGATCGGCCTTGACACGAAGACCGGAGCGGCCACGACCATCGGCATCCCGCGCGACTCCTACGTGCCGATCCCAGGCCGGGGATCGGACCGCGTCAACGCCGCCCTCTACTACGGCGGGCCCCAGCTCCTGGGCAGGACGGTCGGCGACCTCGTCGGCATCCAGCCGGAGTACGTCTTCGTCACCCGCTTCCCGTTCTTCGAGGACATGGTCGACGAGATCGGCGGGATCCACGTGCGCAACCCGCGCTTCTTCTCCGACTCCAACCTGAAGTCCAACGGCTTCAAGGCCGGGCGCATCCACCTCGACGGCTACGGCGCGATGGCGTTCGCCCGCATCCGCAAGACGCTGCCCGGCGGTGACTTCGACCGCTCCGCCAACCAGCAGCGGGTCCTGCGCGGCATCCACGGCACCATCCGCAAGAACGCCCGTCGTCCCGGCTTCATCGAGCGTGGCGTCCTCACGGCGATGAAGCACCTCCACACCGACCTCCCACCCTCCGAGCTCTTCCGCCTCGCCCAGGCCGTCGCCCAGGTCGACCCCCGCAAGATCACCTCCTGCGTCGTCCAGGGCGGCATCGGCGACGTCGGCGGCGCCAGCGTCGTCCTCCCCTACGTCGACCAGGCCCGCCGCTACGGCGACCAGGCCCGCAAGGACGCCACCATCGACAAGTGCTGACAGGTCGGTGGTTGAGGTGCGAGCGCAGCGAGCCTCGAAACCACCCCGCCACCACGGTGGTTGAGGTGCGAGCGAAGCGAGCCTCGAAACCACATCGCCGCACCCATCCGGTGGTCGAGCAGTGAGGAGCGTCAGCGACGAGCGGCCGTCGAGACCCCCGCACCTCTGGCTGTCTCCTCGGGGCCGGACTGGGGTGCCGCGCGCGTAGCCGGTCGCGTCTCCGCGTCAAGGATCGCCTGCGGCGCCCGCTTCGCGGCGGCTTCGCCGTCCTTGACCCGGAGCCTCTCTCGACCGGCTTGACGGCGCACGGGGCGGACACGGCTTCGCCGCGCCGCCCGCGCAATGCGCGGCACCCTCCGCTGGTGAGGTTATCGGGGCTGCTGTGACTGGTGGTGCCACGAACGGCACTCAGCGTCGGCAGTTGGTCACCACACCAGGCCCGCCAAGCGTGGAGACGTCGGCGTCAGGCGCGAACTGCCGACGTAGGTGACCGATAGGCAGGCCCCGGGCTGCTAGCGCGCGGGCCACACCCGAGCCACGCAAGAGACCCAGATTCGATGCCGATAAGTGTGTGCCCCCGGCAGGATTCGAACCTGCGGCACCTGGTACCGGAAACCAGTGCTCTATCCCCTGAGCTACGGAGGCGTCGCCCCGCGAGCGAGGCGGCGCCCACCCTACAACCGACGGGCCCCGTCACTGCACTCGGCCTCCGGGTCCCACCGCAGATATCGATGCGGGGAGGCGCGCCCTGCGCCGATAGGCTTCCGGGGTGACTCCTGAGCAGCTGTCCTCCGCGATCGTCGACGTGCTGACGACGCTGTCCACCGAGGGTGCGATCACCCTCCCGGACGGCGTCCCGACGACGGTGACGGTGGAGCGACCCCGGCAGAAGGGGCACGGCGACTACGCCACGAACGTCGCGATGCAGCTGGGCAAGAAGGCCGGGATGAACCCGCGTGCGTTCGCCGAGCTGGTGGCCCAGCGGCTGACGGAGGTCGACGGGGTCGGCGGCGTCGAGATCGCCGGACCGGGCTTCCTCAACATCAGCGTCGAGGCCGGCGCACAGGGTCAGGTGGCCCTCGACGTCCTCGCCGCCGGCGACCTCTACGGGCACAACGAGACGCTCGCCGGACAGCGCATCAACGTCGAGTTCATCTCCGCCAACCCCACCGGGCCGCTGCACCTCGGCCACACCCGGTGGGCGGCGGTGGGCGACGCCCTGGCCCGGGTGCTGGCGGCGGCCGGCGCCCAGGTCGACCGCGAGTTCTACATCAACGACCGCGGCAACCAGATGGACCTGTTCGGGGCCTCCCTGGAGGCCGCCGCGCTCGGACAGCCGATCCCCGAGGGCGGCTACCAGGGCGGCTACGTCGTCGACCTGGCCCAGCGCCTGGTCGCCGCCGACCCGCACCTGGTGGAGCTGCCGGAGGGGGAGCGCCTCGTCGCGTTCCGCGAGGCCGGGTACGCCGCCCAGCTGACCGAGCAGCAGGAGCAGCTGCGCACCTTCCGCACCGAGTTCGAGACCTGGTTCTCCGAGCGCTCGCTGCACGACAGCGAGTCGGTCGCCGACACCCTGCGCTCGCTGACCGAGAAGGGCCACGTCTTCGAGGCCGACGGTGCCGTGTGGATGCGCACGACCGACTTCGGCGACGACAAGGACCGGGTGCTCATCCGGTCCAACGGCGAGCTCACCTACTTCGCGAGCGACACGGCGTACTACCTGAACAAGCGGGCGCGCGGCTTCGACCTGTGCGTCTACCTGCTGGGCGCCGACCACCACGGCTACGTCGGGCGGCTGCGGGCCATGGCCGCGTGCGCGGGAGACGACCCCGAGGCCAACATCCAGGTACTGATCGGCCAGCTGGTGAAGATCATGAAGGACGGCGAGGAGATGAAGCTCTCCAAGCGTGCCGGCACCATGGTCACGCTGGAGGAGCTCACCGACGAGATCGGCGTCGACGCGCTGCGCTACACCCTGGGGCGCTACCCGGCCGACTCGCCGCTCACCCTCGACGTCGCGCTGATGACCAAGCAGTCCAGCGACAACCCGGTCTTCTACGTCCAGTACGTCCACGCGCGCGTGGCCTCGATCCTGCGCAACGCCGCCGACCTGGGCCTGGAGCCCGGCACGGAGATGGGGCTGCTCACCCACGAGAAGGAGGGCGAGCTGCTGCGCGCCCTCGCCGAGCTCCCACGCGTGGTGGCGAGCGCCGCCGAGCTGCGCGAGCCGCACCGGGTGGCGCGCTACCTCGAGGACACCGCGGGCATCTACCACCGCTTCTACGACAGCTGCCGGGTGCTGCCCATGGGCGACGAGGAGCCCAACGAGCTGCACCGCGCACGGCTGGCGCTGGTCGCCGCCACGCGGGTCGTGTTCGCCAACGGTCTCGCGCTGCTGGGCGTCTCGGCGCCCGAGCGGATGTGATCCGGTGACCCACGAAGCCGGCTGGGCGCACGCGCCCGGCGCCCTGCGCGGGCCAGCGTGGCTCCGGGAGCCGGCCGACCCCAACGCGCTGGTGCCGTCGCTGTGGTCGGGCACGGCCACCAAGACCGACGGCGACCTGACCGTGGGCGGGGTGGCACTGGCCGACCTGGCCGCGGAGTTCAACACCCCGGCGTACGTCCTCGACGAGGAGGACTTCCGGGCCCGGGCGCGCGCCTTCCGCGATGCGTTCGCGGACTACGACGTCTACTACGCCGGCAAGGCGTTCCTCTGCACCACCGTCGCCGCGTGGGTGGCCGACGAGGGGCTCAGCCTCGACGTGTGCTCGTCGGGCGAGCTGACGGTCGCGCTGCGCGCGGGCTTCGACCCGGCCCGCATCGGCTACCACGGCAACAACAAGAGCTACCCCGACCTGCGCCGCGCGGTCACGGCCGGTGTCGGGCGGATCGTGGTCGACTCCTTCGTGGAGATCGAGCGGCTCGCCCAGCTCACCGCCGACCTCGGCACGACCGCCTCCGTGATGGTGCGGGTCACGGCGGGCGTGGAGGCGCACACCCACGAGTACATCGCGACGGCCCACGAGGACCAGAAGTTCGGCTTCTCGATCACCTCCGGCGACGCCCTCGAGGCCGTACGGCGCGTGGTCGCCGCCGACGGGCTCGAGCTGCGCGGCCTGCACTCCCACATCGGCAGCCAGATCTTCGACTCCTCGGGCTTCGAGGTCGCCGCCCGACGGGTGCTGGCCCTGCACGCCCGCGTGGGGAGCGAGCTCGGTGTGACGATGCCGGAGATGGACCTCGGCGGCGGCTTCGGCATCGCCTACACGACCCAGGACGACCCGTCCGAGCCGGCCACGCTCGCCGCCGAGATGAGCGAGATCGTCGCGCACGAGTGCCGCGCGCTCGGGATCGAGCGCCCGCGGCTCTCGATCGAGCCGGGCCGCGCCATCGTGGGCCCCGCCATGTGCACCCTCTACACCGTGGGCACCGTCAAGCCGGTCGCGCTCGACGGGGGAGCGGTCCGGACCTACGTCTCGGTCGACGGCGGGATGAGCGACAACATCCGCACCGCCCTCTACGACGCTGACTACTCCTGCACGCTCGCCTCGCGCGCCTCCGACGCGCCGCCGATCCTGACGCGGGTCGTGGGCAAGCACTGCGAGGCCGGCGACATCGTGGTGAAGGACGAGTTCCTGCCCGCGGACGTCGCTCCCGGTGATCTACTGGCCGTCCCCGGCACCGGCGCCTACTGCCGGTCGATGGCGTCCAACTACAACCACGCCCTGCGGCCGCCGGTGATCGCGGTGCGGGACGGGGTCGCACGCGTGGTCGTGCGGCGCGAGACTGAGGACGACTTGTTGGCAACGGACATGGGTGCTTCATGAATGACAAGCCACTGAAGGTGGCCGTGCTCGGCTGCGGCTCGGTGGGCTCGCAGGTGGTGCGGCTGCTCCAGGAGCAGTCCGGCGACCTCGCGGCCCGCATCGGCAGGCCCGTCGAGCTCGCCGGGGTCGCCGTGCGCCGGATCGACGCGCCGCGGGAGGTCGAGGTGCCTGCGGGCCTCCTCACGACCGACGCGGAGGGCCTGGTCGCGCGCGACGACGTCGACCTCGTCGTCGAGGTGATCGGCGGCATCGAGCCCGCCCGGACGCTGATCCTCTCGGCGCTCGAGCACGGCGCGTCGGTCGTCACGGCCAACAAGGCGCTGCTGGCCGAGGACGGGCCGACGCTCTTCGAGGCCGCCGAGAAGGCCGGCCGCGACCTCTACTACGAGGCCGCCGTCGCCGGCGCGATCCCGATCCTGCGGCCGCTGCGCGAGTCGCTCGCCGGTGACCGCGTCACGCGGGTGCTGGGCATCGTCAACGGCACCACCAACTTCATCCTCGACAAGATGGACACCTCCGGCGCGGGCTTCGCCGAGGCGCTCGAGGAGGCCCAGGAGCTCGGCTACGCCGAGGCCGACCCGACCGCCGACGTCGAGGGGTTCGACGCGGCGGCCAAGGCCGCGATCCTCGCCTCGCTCGCGTTCCACTCCCGGGTGACCGCCTCCGACGTGCACCGCGAGGGCATCTCCGAGGTCACGGCCGCCGACGTGCAGTCGGCTCGCGACATGGACAGCGTGGTCAAGCTGCTGGCCATCGCCGAGCTGATCCCCGGCCCCGACGGCGACGACGCCGTCGCCGTGCGCGTGCACCCCGCGATGATCCCGCGCTCCCACCCGCTCGCCAGCGTGCGCGAGGCCTTCAACGCGGTGTTCGTGGAGTCCGAGGCCGCCGGCCAGCTGATGTTCTACGGCCCGGGCGCCGGTGGCGCGCCGACCGCGTCGGCCGTGCTGGGTGACCTCGTGACGGTGGCCCGCAACCACCTCGCCGGCACCCGTGGCGCCGGCGAGTCGGCGTACGCGGACCGGGCGGTGCTGCCGATGGGGGAGACCCGCACCCGCTACCACGTCGCGATCGACGTCGACGACCGCGCCGGCGTGCTCGCCTCGGTGGCGCTGGCCTTCGCCGAGCACGACGTGTCCATCCAGACCGTCCGCCAGGAGGGTCGCGGCGACGACGCCCAGCTGGTCGTGGTCTCCCACGAGGCCACCGACGCCCAGCTGAGCGCCACCGTCGAGCACCTGCGCGAGATGGACATCGTCCGCGACGTCACCTCCGTGATGCGCGTCGAGGGGACGTCCGAGTGAGCACCGAGCCGGCCGCCGCCCGCGCCCACCAGTGGCGCGGCGTCATCGAGGAGTACCGCCCGCTGCTGGAGATCCCCGAGGGCACTCCGGCCGTCACGCTGCGCGAGGGCGGCACGCCCCTGGTCTTCTCCGAGTGGCTGTCCGGGCTCACCGGCGCCGAGGTCTGGCTCAAGGTCGAGGGCAACAACCCGACCGGGTCCTTCAAGGACCGCGGCATGACGACCGCGATCTCGGTGGCCAAGGCCGACGGCGCCGAGGCCGTGGTCTGCGCCTCCACCGGCAACACCTCGGCCTCGATGGCCGCCTACGCCGCCAAGGCCGGCCTCAAGCCGCTCGTGCTCGTGCCCGAGGGCAAGATCGCGGCCGGCAAGATGGCGCAGGCGATCGTGTGCGGCGCCCAGGTGATCATGGTCCGCGGCAACTTCGACCACTGCCTCGCGCTGGCTCGCCAGCTCGCCTGGGAGTACCCCGTCGCGCTGGTCAACTCCGTCAACCCCGCTCGGCTCGAGGGGCAGAAGACCGCCGCCTTCGAGATCTGCGACTTCCTCGGCGACGCGCCCGACTACCACCTGCTGCCGGTGGGCAACGCCGGCAACATCGCGGCCTACTGGCTGGGCTACACGCAGTACCACCGTCTCGGCCTCGCCACGAGGACCCCGGTGATGCGCGGCTTCCAGGCCGAGGGCGCCGCCCCGCTGGTCACCGGCGAGCCGTTCCCGGACCCCGAGACTAAGGCCACCGCCATCCGGATCGGCAACCCCGCCTCGTGGAAGCTCGCCGAGGCGGCGCGCAACGAGTCCGGCGGCAGCTTCGCCTCGGTCACCGACGACCAGATCCTCTCCGCCCAGCGCGACCTCGCCACGCACGACGGGGTCTTCGTCGAGCCGGCCTCCGCGGCCGGCGTCGCCGGGCTCCTGCAGGAGCTGGCGCAGGGCCAGAGCTACGTCGGCGCGACCGTCGCCGTCACCGTCACCGGCCACGGCCTCAAGGACACCGCCACCGCGCTCGAGGGCTTCACCAGCGGCGGCCAGAGCATCGTCGACACGGTGATCGACGCCGACGTGCTCGCCGCGGCCCGCGCCGCCGGTCTCGCCTGATGGTGGCCTTCGTCGAGGGCGCCGTGCGCGTCTCGGTGCCGGCGACGTCGGCCAACCTGGGACCCGGCTACGACTCGCTGGGCCTGGCCCTCGACCTGCGTGACCGGCTGGAGGCCGAGGTCCTGGCCGAGGGCCTGGTCGTGGAGGTGCAGGGCGCCGGGGCGGACGACGTACCCCTCGACGAGTCTCACCTCGTGGTGCGGTCGATGCGTGCCGCCTTCGACGCCTGCGGCGGCCAGCCGTCAGGGCTCCGCCTGTCCTGCACCAACGTCATCCCGCACGCCCGCGGGCTCGGCTCGTCGTCGGCCGCCATCGTCGGTGGGCTCGCCCTGGCGAGGGCGCTCGTGGTGGACGGGGAGCGGCTCCTCGACGACGACGCGCTCTTCGGGCTGGCCGCCCGCCTCGAGGGGCACCCCGACAACGTCGCGCCGGCCGCGCACGGCGGCTTCGTGATCTCCGGGCAGGAGGACGGCGAGTTCTACGCCGTCGGCTCGCCGGTCGACGCGTCGATCGGCGTGGTGGTCTTCGTGCCGCCGACGGCCGTGTCCACCGAGGTGGCGCGCGGCCTGCTGCCCGCCCAGGTGCCGCACGCCGAGGCCGCCGCCGACGCGGGCCGCACGGCCCTGCTCGTGGCCGCGCTGGCCGGTCGGCCCGACCAGCTCTGGCGCGCGACCCGCGACTACCTCCACCAGGACTACCGCCGTCCGGCCATGCCGGAGTCGCTGGCCCTGGTCGACGCGCTGCGCGCCGACGGGGTGGCGGCGGTCGTCTCCGGCGCCGGGCCGACCGTCCTCGCCTTCCGGGTGGAGGACGGCGACGACGACGCACTGCTCGCGCGGGCCCCGGAAGGCTGGGCGGCGCTGCCGCTCGCGGTCGACCACGACGGCGTACGGGCGGGCTGAGCGACCGCGGCGCCGGCCGCCTGGCGCAGTGATACATTGACGCTGCGCCAGTGGCCACCGACCCTCGGTCGGTCGGAACCCCCAGCGCACCACCCCTCCCTCTTGATCTGCGGCTGTGCCGCGCATCGCAAGCTCTCCCTCCTCTGTGGGGAAGACGCCGAGGTGGGGCACTGACCAGCAGCCGCGGTGGTTCCACCAGCCGGCACTGATCGTGGGAAGGACCTCACGTGACCGACACCCTCGACTCCACTCCCGAGCCGGCCGCCCCGGCCGCCAAGAAGCGCGGCGGCGGACTGAGCTCCATGCTGCTCGCGGACCTCAAGTCCATGGCCGGCGGCATGGGCATCGCCGGCGCCGGCAGCATGAAGAAGGCGCAGCTGGTCGACGCCATCAAGGCGGCCCAAACGGGTGGCCAGTCCGGTGACCAGCCGGCGGCCCGGACGCGTCCGGCCCAGACCGCCACGGTCGAGCGCACCGAGCAGCCCGAGCGCACCCAGCAGCCCGAGCGCACCCAGCGGACCGAGCGCAGCGAGCAGCCCGAGCTGCCGCGTGCCGAGAGCCGCGAGCCGGCTCCGCCCGAGGTCAAGACGCGCACCCGGCGCCGCGCCGTCGCGCCCGCCCAGGGGCAGCCCGTCCAGGACCAGGCGCCGCGCGAGCAGCCCGCCCAGGAGCAGCCGGCGCGCGAGCAGCGCCCCGAGGCGCGTGACACCGACGACCGGCGCGAGCGCAACCGCGACCAGGACCGCGACCAGGGCGGCCAGAACCGCGACCAGAACCGCGACCAGGGCGGCCAGACCCGTGACCAGGGCGGCCAGAGCCGCGAGCAGAAGCGTGAGCAGAACCGCGAGCAGAACCGCGACCAGAACCGCGAGCAGAACCGCGAGCAGAACCGCGAGCAGAACCGCGACCAGGGCGGTCAGCAGCGCGACCAGGGGCGTGAGCAGAACCGGGACCAGGACCGCGACCAGGGGCGTGACCAGAACCGGGACCAGAACCGGGACGCCGAGGAGGGCGGCGGTCGCAACCGTCGCCGCCGCGGGCGCGAGCGCAACACCAACCGCCCCGCCGGTGCGACCGGTCAGGCCGGCCCCGGCAACCAGCGCAGCGAGCCGGACACCACGATCCTCGAGGACGACGTCCTCGTGCCGGCGGCGGGCATCCTGGACGTCCTGGACAACTACGCCTTCGTCCGTACCAGCGGCTACCTCCCCGGGACCGAGGACGTCTACGTCTCGCTGTCCATGGTGCGCAAGTTCGGCCTGCGCCGCGGCGACGCGATCGTCGGCGACGTACGCCAGCCTCGTGAGGGGGAGAGCAAGGCCAAGTTCAACCCGATGGTCCGGATCGACAGCGTCAACGGCGCCGACCCCGAGACCGCCAAGCACCGCGTGGAGTTCCAGAAGCTCACCCCGCTCTACGCCTCGGAGCGGCTGCGTCTCGAGACCGAGCCAGGCAACCTGATCGGCCGCGTCATCGACATCGCCGCGCCGATCGGCAAGGGGCAGCGTGGCCTGATCGTGTCGCCGTCCAAGGCCGGCAAGACGATGATCATGCAGTCCATCGCCAACTCGATCACGACCAACAACCCCGAGTGCCACCTGATGGTCGTGCTGGTCGACGAGCGCCCGGAGGAGGTCACCGACTTCGAGCGCTCGGTCAAGGGCGAGGTCATCTCCTCGACCTTCGACCGCCCGGCCTCCGACCACACGGTGGTCGCCGAGCTCGCCATCGAGCGCGCCAAGCGGCTGGTGGAGCTGGGGCACGACGTCGTCGTGCTGCTCGACGGCATCACGCGTCTGGGTCGCGCCTACAACCTCGCGGCCCCTGCCAGCGGCCGGATCCTGTCCGGTGGCGTCGACTCCGCCGCGCTGTACCCGCCCAAGAAGTTCTTCGGGGCCGCGCGCAACATCGAGAACGGCGGCTCGCTCACGATCCTGGCGACCGCGCTGATCGAGAGCGGCTCGAAGATGGACGAGGTGATCTTCGAGGAGTTCAAGGGCACCGGCAACATGGAGATCCGGCTGCGCCGCGACTTCGCCGACAAGCGCATCTTCCCCGCGATCGACGCCGTGCAGTCCGGCACCCGGCGCGAGGAGCTCCTGATGAGCAAGGAGGAGCTCGCGATCATCTGGAAGCTGCGCCGCGTGCTCTCCGGGCTCGACGGGCAGCAGGCGCTGGAGCTGCTGCTGGAGCGCCTGAAGAAGACCCAGACCAACCTGGAGTTCCTCATGCAGGTGCAGAAGACGACGCCGACGGCGACGTCGAAGGACGACTGAGCGGCGGCACCGCTAGTCTGTCGCCGCAGTCTTCACCGAGCGAGAGGTACGACGTGGCACGGATCGTGGTCGCGGATGACGATGTGGACATCCGCGAGCTGGTCGAGTTCAAGCTCTCGACGATGGGCCACCAGATCGTGGCCGTCGGGGACGGCGCGGCGGCGGTGGCGGCCTGCCAGGCCGAGCGGCCGGACCTCGCCGTGCTCGACGTGATGATGCCCGGCACGTCCGGGCTGGACGCGATCCGGCTGATCCGGGCCGACCCGACGCTCGTCGACCTCCCGGTCATCCTGCTCACGGCTCGCGCCCAGGAGTCCGACGTCGAGACCGGCTTCGACTCCGGCGCCGACGACTACATCACCAAGCCCTTCAGCCCCCGCGAGCTCGCCTCCCGGGTCGAGGCCCTGCTCACCCGCTCCGCCGGCACCGACTGACCCAGCCCCGCCGGCCCGGGATCGCCGCCGGCGCGGGAGTTTCGCCGGTCGACCGGCGAAACTCACGCTTCCGGGCCCAAGTTTCAGCAGGGAAGCTCCAGATTCGCCGGGCGGCGGGGCGAAACTCACGCTTCCGAGCCGAAGCTTCAGCGGTCAAGGTCCAGAATCGCCGGTCGACCGGCGAAACTCCCGCCCGGCGCACGACCCCGCACGCGGGGAATTAGGCGGGGGGATCCGGCGTTCTCTATCCTGTTCGACGGTTCCGGTTCACGTGCCCGCACGAGGTGGGGACGACCCGGCGACTCTCCCAGAGATGGGAACAGAGAGGACATCATGAAGAAGGACATCCACCCGGACTACGTGACGACCCAGGTGACGTGCACCTGTGGCGCCGAGTTCACCACGCGCTCCACGATGACGAGCGGCAACATCAAGTCCGACGTCTGCTCGCAGTGCCACCCGTTCTACACCGGCAAGCAGAAGATCCTCGACACCGGCGGCCGCGTCGCCCGCTTCGAGGCCCGCTACGCCAAGAAGGCCGACTCCTCGAAGGCCGACAGCAAGTAGCTCAGCCCACAGCGCCGACCCCCTGCCTCCATGCAGCGGGTCGGCGCTCGTGATTTGTCCGCCGCCACCTCCCTAGGAGTCCGCATGTTCGAGGCCGTCGAGGGCTACCTCGCCGAGCACGCCGAGCTCGAGTCGCGCCTCGGCGCGCCCGAGACCCATGCCGACGCGCGGCTGGCGAAGACGCTGAACCAGCGCTACGCCGTCCTGACCTCGATCATCACGGCCTGGCGCGACTGGCAGCAGTACGACGGGGACATCGAGGCGGCCCGGCAGCTGGCCGCCGAGGACCCGACGTTCGCCGAGGAGGTGGACGCGCTCGTCGAGCAGCAGGCCGCGGCCGCCGAGCGGCTGCGCTACCTGCTGATCCCGCGCGACCCCGCGGACGACAAGGACACGCTGCTCGAGATCAAGTCCGGTGAGGGCGGCGAGGAGTCGGCGCTGTTCGCCGGGGACCTCGTGCGGATGTACACCCGGTACGCCGAGGCGCGCGGCTGGAAGGTCGAGATGATCGACGCCACCGAGTCCGACCTGGGCGGCTACAAGTCCGCCACGCTCGCGGTGAAGGCCAAGGGCACGCCGGCGCCGGGGGAGGGGCCGTTCGCCCAGCTCAAGTTCGAGGGCGGCGTCCACCGGGTGCAGCGGGTGCCGGTCACGGAGTCGCAGGGCCGCGTGCACACGAGTGCCGCCGGGGTGCTGGTGCTCCCCGAGGCCGAGCAGGTCGACGTGACGATCGACGACAACGACCTGCGCATCGACGTCTACCGCAGCAGCGGCCCCGGCGGCCAGAGCGTCAACACGACCGACTCCGCAGTGCGGATCACGCACGTGCCGACCGGCATCGTGGCCAGCTGCCAGAACGAGAAGAGCCAGCTGCAGAACAAGGAGCAGGCCATGCGGATCCTGCGTGCCCGGCTGCTGGCGGCTGCTCAGGAGGAGGCCGACGCCGAGGCCAGCGAGGCCCGGCGCAGCCAGATCCGCACCGTCGACCGCTCCGAGCGGATCCGCACCTACAACTACCCCGAGAACCGCATCTCCGACCACCGCACCGGCTACAAGGCCTACAACCTCGACAGCGTGCTTGACGGCGACCTCCAGCCGGTGCTCGACTCGTGCATCCAGGCGGACCTCGACGCGCAGCTCGCCGCGCTGGAGTCCTGATGCCCGAGCGTCGCCGTCTGGTGGCCGCCGCGGTCGAGCGGCTCCGGGGCGCCGGGGTCGCGAGCCCCGAGCACGATGCGGCCGAGCTGCTGGCGCACGTGCTCGGCACGAGCCGCGGCCGGCTGATGCTGGTCGACGACGTGGAGGACGCCGTCGTCGAGCGGTACGACGCCGTGCTGGCCCGCCGGGCGGCGCGCGAGCCCCTGCAGCACCTGACCGGCACGGCGGCGTTCCGCCACGTCGAGCTGCTGGTCGGCCCGGGCGTCTTCGTGCCGCGCCCCGAGACCGAGCTGCTCGCCGGCTGGGCCGTCGCCGAGGCCTCCGCCCGCCAGGATCCCGTGGTCGTCGACCTCGGCACCGGCTCGGGTGCCATCGCGAAGGCGATCGCCGACGAGGTGCCGGCCGCGCGGGTGCACGCCGTGGAGCTCGACGAGCCCGCGCACTCCTGGGCCGAGCGCAACCTTGCCGGCACGGCCGTCGACCTGCGCCAGGGCGACCTCGGCACGGCGTTCGACGACCTGCTGGGCGCCGTCGACGTCGTCGTGTCCAACCCGCCCTACATCCCGCTCGACGCGTGGGAGTCCGTGGCGCTCGAGGCTCGCGACCACGACCCGCACCTCGCGCTCTTCTCCGGTGACGACGGTCTGGACGCGATCCGCGTGGTCGAGCGCCGGGCGGCCGAGCTGCTGCGCCGCGACGGGGTCGTCGGGGTGGAGCACGCCGACGCGCAGGGCGAGTCGGCGCCGGCAGTCTTCGTGGCGACCGGGCGCTGGACCGACGTGCGCGACCACCCCGATCTGGCCGGGCGTGCGCGCTTCCTGACGGCTCGACTGGCACGATGAGGCCGTGAGCACCCGCTACCCGACCGGCAGCCCGGACGAGCTGGAGGCCGCGGTGAGCGCGGCGAGCGTGGCGATCCAGCAGGGCCGGCTGGTGGTCATCCCCACCGACACCGTCTACGGCGTGGCCGCCGACGCGTTCGACGCCGACGCGGTCAAGGGCCTGCTCGCCGCCAAGGGCCGCGGTCGCGAGATGCCCCCGCCGGTCCTGGTCAGCGCCGCCTCGACGCTCGACGCGCTCGCCGTGCGGGTGCCCGGCTACGCCCGGGCCCTCGTGGAGGAGCTGTGGCCGGGGCCGCTCACGCTGGTGTGCCACATGCAGACCTCGCTGCGCTGGGACCTCGGCGACACCCGCGGCACCGTCGCGGTGCGCATGCCCGACCACCCGGTCGCCCTCGAGCTGCTCGAGCGCACCGGCCCGCTCGCGGTCAGCTCGGCCAACCGCACCGGCATGCCGGCCGCGACCGACGCCGAGCAGGCCGAGGAGATGCTGGGCGACGCGGTCGAGCTGATCGTCGACGCGGGGGAGTCGCCCGGCGGCGAGGCGTCCACCATCGTCGACGTCACCGGCACCCAGGGGCGGATCCTGCGCCGCGGTGCCCTCTCGCTGGAGCGCCTCAACGAGGTGCTGGAGCCGCACGGCGCCACGCTCACCGACGAAGGCTGAGGCGTGCGCGAGTACATCCTGGTCTTCCTCATCGCCGCGGCGGTGACCTCCCTGCTCACCGTGGTGGCGCGCGAGATCGCCCTGCGCACGGGTGCGGTGGCCAAGGTGCGCGACCGCGACGTGCACGCCGAGCCGGTGCCCTACCTCGGCGGCATCGCGATGCTCGGCGGGCTCGTGGCGGCCTACCTCGTCGCCCGCGAGCTGCCCTTCCTCTCCAACGCCGGCCCGTTCGTCTTCGAGGACTACAAGCTGGTGATCATCGCCGGGGCGATGGTCTGCGGCATCGGCGTGCTCGACGACATCTTCGACCTGGACGCGCTCACCAAGTTCGGCGGCCAGGTGCTCGCCGTGGGGCTGCTCACCTACTCCGGCCTGCAGTTCTACTTCTTCCCCCGTCCCGACGGCTACCAGTTCCTCCTGGACCCCGCCCAGGGCGCGATCCTGACCGTGGTGGTCGTGGTGGCGACCGTCAACGCCGTCAACTTCGTCGACGGCCTCGACGGCCTGGCCGCGGGCGTCGTCGGCATCGGCGCGGCGGCGTTCTTCCTGTTCAGCTACCAGCTGGCCAACCTCAACTCCGCACCCCTGGCGACGACCGCCGCCCTGCTCTCGGCGTCGCTCGCCGGTGCCTGCGCGGGCTTCCTGGTGCACAACTTCCACCCGGCCCGGCTCTTCATGGGCGACAGCGGCTCCATGCTGATCGGGCTGGTGCTGTCCACGACGGCGCTGACGATCACCACGCAGTTCCGCGGCAACGAGCTCACCCAGGGCGCCGACGGGTCCCAGGCCAGCCTGCTGCCGTTCCTGCTGCCGCTGGGGCTCCCGGTGCTGATCCTGATCGTGCCGCTGGCCGACCTCGTCCTCGCCGTCGTACGCCGCACGCGGGCGGGCCGCTCGCCGTTCGCGCCCGACAAGCAGCACCTGCACCACCGGCTGCTGGAGATCGGGCACTCCCACCGTCGTGCGGTCGTGATCATGTGGCTGTGGGCCGCCCTGATCGCCTTCGGCACGGTCCTGGCCAGCCTCTACACCGGCCCCCGGATGTGGCTGGCGCTGGGCGCCATGGCGGCCGTGACCGTCGCGCTGACCTTCGTGCTGCCGCGCTTCGCCCGGCCCCTGGCCGAGCAGCCCCCCGAGCCCGTGCAGGAGTCGGCCGAGGCCCCGCCCCCCGACGAGGGCGAGGCCGCGGATTCGGAGCCCTCCGGGACTTTGTGATAGTTTTCACGAGCACCCGAGAGACCCCCACCAGGACGGCCGCCGATGATGACGACCGAAGCTCCCCGCACCCCGCAGGTTGACCGCGACAGCGGTGTCAGCGTGCTGGTCGGTGCGTCCGTGGCGGCTCTGGCGCTCGGCCTGGTCCTGAGCGTGGTCGGCGCGTTCACCGCCGGCTCGGCCGCGGCCCTCGGCGCCCTGGTCGGGACGGCCCTGGTGGTCGTGGTCCTGGCCGGCAGCTCCCTGGTGGTCAACCTGGTCGCCGGCATCATGCCCACCGCGGCGCTGATGTTCGCGCTGCTCACCTACACGATGCAGGTGGTGCTCATGGGGCTGGTGTTCGCGGCCCTCTCGGCGTCGGGCCTGCTGGACTCCACGCTGAACCGGTCGTGGCTCGCCGCGGCGGTCATCGGGGGCGTCGCGATCTGGCTCGTGAGCCAGGTCCTGCTGGTCACCCGCCGGCGCATCCCGGTCTACGACCTCCCCTCCGAGGCGAGTGAGCGATGACCCACCACGACTGCTATTGTCCGGTTCGCGATGGCTCAGGAGATTCCCCCTGCGGAGCACGACGACGGACCTCGCGGAGACCCCTGGCTCGCCTTTGGGTACCTGGTGTCCGGTGTGCTTCTGTACGGGTTCGTCGGCTGGCTCCTCGATCGTTGGCTGGGAACGTCGTTCCTGGTAGCGCTCGGGATCCTGCTGGGTGCCGTGCTCGGGACCTTCCAGACCTGGGCGCGCTTCCGGTTCCGGGGCGATCGCGACACCGACCAGAGTCAGACGTAGTGCACGAGTTGGCAGTGACGACACAGGAGACACGTTGAGCGGCATCGGCAGCGCACTTGTCCCGCAGGCCGCGGGGATCCGGGCGGAGGGCTTCACGCCTCCGGGGCCGGCCGACTTCGACCTGCCTCCGATCGGCGGCGACTTCGGGACGTTCCACGCCTTCGGGCAGGAGTTCGTCCTCGGCGTCACCAAGCCGATGCTGCAGCTGGTGCTCTCGGCCGTCCTGATCTTCGGCTTCTTCTACCTCGCCTCGCGCAAGCGGGCGATGGTGCCGGGCAAGATGCAGTTCGTCGGCGAGGAGGCCTACGGCTTCGTCCGCAACTCGCTGGGCCGCGACATCATCGGCGCCCACGACTTCATGAAGTTCGTGCCGTACCTCTTCACGCTCTTCCTCTTCCTGCTGGTCAACAACCTCTTCGCGTCGGTGCCGTTCATCCAGTTCCCGACGTTCTCGCGCTCCGGCATGGTCTACGCCCTCGCGATCCTGAGCTGGCTGATCTACAACATCGTCGGCATCCGCAAGCACGGCTTCGTCGGCTACTTCAAGCTGCAGTCGGTGCCCGCGGGCATCACCGGCCCGATCCTGATCCTGCTGGTGCCGCTGGAGTTCCTCTCCAACATCCTGGTCCGCCCCGTCACGCTGGCGCTGCGACTCTTCGCCAACATGTTCGCCGGCCACCTGCTGCTGATCCTGTTCGCCCTCGGTGGCGAGTACCTCATCTTCGAGATGAGCCTCGCCTACGCCCCGGTCGGCATCCTCGCGTGGGTGCTCTTCGTGGCCGTCGCCTTCCTGGAGATCCTGATCCAGTTCCTCCAGGCGTATGTGTTCGTCCTCCTCAACGCCATGTACATCCAAGGCGCGCTGGCCGACGAGCACTGAGCTCCACGCACCAACCCCCAGCTGTACAAACTGAGATAGAAACAACCGAAAGGAAGATTGCCGTGGATGGCACTCTGAACGGCTCTGTCAACATGATCGGCTACGGCCTGGCGGCCATCGGCCCCGGCATCGGCATCGGCCTGATCTTCGCGGCCTACATCAACGGCGTCGCCCGTCAGCCCGAGGCCCAGTCGCGCCTGCAGTCGATCGCGATCCTCGGCTTCGCGCTCGCCGAGGCCCTCGCCATCATCGGTATCGCTCTCGCGTTCGTCCTGAGCTGACCTCCGTCCTCCCGACGTAGGCCGACCGAACACAAAGGACTGCCATGCAGACACTCATCCCCACGCTCGTCGTGAGGACCGCCGAGGGCGAAGAGGGCGAGCACGAGCTCAACCCCCTCGTACCGCACCTCGCCGAGCTCGGGCTCGCGCTCGTCGTCTTCGCCATCCTCTTCTTCCTCGTGAAGAAGTTCGTGGTGCCGGCGTTCGAGCAGACCTTCGCCGAGCGCACGACGGCGATCGAGGGCGGGCTCGCGGCTGCGGAGACCAAGCAGGCCGAGGCCGACGCCAAGCTCGCCGAGCTCGAGAAGCAGCTCGCCGACGCTCGTCACGAGGCGGCGCGCATCCGTGAGGAGGCGCGCGAGCAGGGCGCCCAGATCATCGCGGAGATGCGGGAGCAGGCGCAGACCGAGGCCACGCGGATCACCGAGCACGGCAAGGCCCAGATCGAGGCCGAGCGCCAGCAGGCGGTCACCTCGCTCCGTGCCGAGGTGGGCGCGCTCGCGACCACCCTTGCCGGCCGCATCGTCGGGGAGAGCCTGGAGGACGACGCCCGCTCCGCGCGCGTGGTCGACCGGTTCCTCGCCGACCTCGAGGCCATCGAGTCGACGGGCGCCGGCAGCTCCAGCGGCAACGGGGCGGTCTGATGTCCGTGCGTGGCGCTTCTGCCGAGGCCGTGGCTGGTCTGCGTGACCAGCTCGCGGGGGTCCCGAGCCCCGGCACCGGCCTGGGTCAGGACCTCTTCGGTGTCGCAGGGGTGCTCCGCTCGGAGCCGGCCCTGCGTCGCCTGGCCACGGACGTCTCCACCGACTCCGGCGCCAAGTCGGGGCTGGTGCGCTCGATCTTCGCGGGCAAGGTCGACCAGGCCGCTCTCGACCTGGTCGCCGACGCCGTCTCGCGACGGTGGACCGCCACGCGCGACCTGGCCGACGCC
This sequence comes from Nocardioides lijunqiniae, assembly GCF_015024225.1. Lineage (GTDB taxonomy): Bacteria > Actinomycetota > Actinomycetes > Propionibacteriales > Nocardioidaceae > Nocardioides > Nocardioides lijunqiniae. The sequence continues at coordinate 24,994 of NZ_JACJGM010000006.1, read as the reverse complement.
CTCGAGCTGCTCGGCGTCATCGCGGTCGTGCGCTCGGCCGGTGACCAGCCGGCCCAGGCCAGCCGCCTGGCCGACGAGCTGTTCGTGATCGGCCAGACCATCAACGAGAACCCCGAGCTGCGCTCCGCGCTGGGCGACCCCGCCCGGTCGGTCGACGACAAGCGCGCGCTGCTGCGGGGCCTCCTGGAGGGCAAGGTCCTCCCGGAGTCGCTGGTGCTGGCGGAGCAGGCGCTCTCGGGTGCCTACCGCACGGTGGGCCTCGCGCTCGCCGACTACCAGAAGGTCGCCGCCTCGGTGCACGAGGAGAGCGTGGCGAAGGTCCGCGTCGCCCAGGAGCTGAGCGACGACGAGCGCACCCGCCTGCAGCGGGCGCTCACCCGGCAGTACGGCCGTGAGGTCCACCTCAACGTCGTCGTCGACCCGTCCCTCCTCGGAGGCATGCGGGTGGAGATCGGTGACGACGTCATCGACGGCACGGTGGCAGGCAAGATCGACGAAGCACGACGGAAGCTCGCCGGCTGACGCCGGCAACCCCCACCAAGCAGATCATCCAGAGTCAGAGAGTAGGCAGACATGACGGAGCTTTCGATCCGTCCGGACGAGATCCGGGACGCGCTCCAGAAGTTCGTTTCCGACTACAAGCCGGAGGCCGCCGGCAAGGAAGAGGTCGGCACGGTCGCCGAGGCCGGTGACGGCATCGCGCGGATCAGTGGTCTGCCCTCGGCCATGGCCAACGAGCTCCTCGAGTTCGAGGACGGCACGCTCGGCCTGGCGCTCAACCTCGACACCCGCGAGATCGGCGCCGTCGTCCTCGGTGACTTCGACAAGATCGAGGAGGGTCAGACCGTGCGCCGCACGGGCGAGGTCCTCTCGGTCCCCGTCGGCGAGGGCTACCTCGGCCGCGTCGTCGACCCGCTCGGCAACCCGATCGACGGCCTGGGCGACATCGAGACCGACGGCCGTCGTGCTCTCGAGCTCCAGGCGCCCTCCGTCATGCAGCGCAAGTCGGTGCACGAGCCGCTCGCCACGGGCATCAAGGCGATCGACGCCCTGACCCCGATCGGCCGCGGCCAGCGCCAGCTGATCATCGGCGACCGCGCCACGGGCAAGACGACCGTCGCGATCGACACGATCATCAACCAGAAGCAGTACTGGGAGACCGGCGACCCGTCCAAGCAGGTCCGCTGCATCTACGTCGCCATCGGCCAGAAGGGCTCGACCATCGCCTCCGTGCGTGGCGCCCTCGAGGAGTCCGGCGCGCTGGAGTACACCACCATCGTCGCGGCCCCCGCGTCCGACAGCGCCGGCTTCAAGTACCTCGCCCCCTACACCGGCTCGGCCATCGGCCAGCACTGGATGTACCAGGGCAAGCACGTCCTCATCGTGTTCGACGACCTGACCAAGCAGGCCGAGGCCTACCGCGCCGTGTCGCTGCTGCTGCGCCGCCCGCCGGGCCGCGAGGCCTACCCGGGCGACGTCTTCTACCTCCACAGCCGGCTGCTCGAGCGGTGCGCCAAGCTGTCCGACGAGCTGGGCTCCGGCTCCATGACCGGCCTGCCGATGGTGGAGACCAAGGCCAACGACGTCTCGGCGTTCATCCCGACCAACGTCATCTCGATCACCGACGGCCAGATCTTCCTCCAGTCGGACCTGTTCGCGGCCAACCAGCGCCCCGCCATCGACGTGGGTGTCTCGGTCTCGCGCGTGGGTGGCTCGGCCATGACGAAGGCCATGAAGGCCGTCACCGGGTCGCTCAAGGTCGACCTGGCGCAGTTCCGCGCCATGGAGGCGTTCGCCATGTTCGCCTCCGACCTCGACGCGGCCTCGCGCCAGCAGCTGGACCGCGGGCAGCGCCTGATGGCCCTGCTCAAGCAGCCGGCCTACTCGCCGTACCCGATCGACGAGATGACCGTGTCCCTGTGGCTCGGCACCTCGGGTCGCCTGGACCGCGTGCCGGTCGACGACGTGCTCCGCTTCGAGCGCGAGTTCCTCGACTACCTGCGCCGCTCCCACGACGGGATCCTCTCGGCCATCCGCGAGTCCCTGAAGTTCGAGGACGACACCGAGTCCTCGCTCTCCGACGCGTACGACTCCTTCCTCAACGAGTTCGAGACCTCCGACGGTGGCTCGATCAAGGTCGGCCACGAGGCGCAGGCCGAGGCGTTGTCGGACGAGGAGCACGAGCAGGAGCAGATCGTCAAGCAGAAGCGAGGCTGACGCATGGCCCTCTCGCTGCGTGAGTACCGCGCGCGGATCAAGTCGACGGAGTCGATGAAGAAGATCACGCGCGCCATGGAGCTCATCGCTGCGTCCCGCATCATCAAGGCGCAGCAACGGGCTCAGGCGGCAGCGCCTTACGCCCGCGAGCTGACGCGTGCGGTGTCGGCCGTCGCGACGTTCTCGAACGTCGACCACCCCCTGACGCGGGAGGAGGAGAGCCCCAAGCGGGCCGCCGTCCTCATCGTGACCAGCGACCGCGGTCTGGCGGGTGCCTACTCCTCGAGCGTGCTCAAGGAGGCCGAGCGTCTCGCCGAGAAGCTGCGCGACGAGGGCAAGGAGATCGACTGGTTCATCGCCGGACGGAAGGGCGAGGCGTACTTCAAGTTCCGCCAGCGCCCGATCATCCAGGCCTGGACCGGCGCCTCCGACCAGCCGTCGTACGACACGGCCGCCGACATCGGCCGCGTGCTGATCGAGGCGTTCCTCAAGGAGCAGGGCGAGGACGGCGACGTCGACGAGGTCCACGTGGTCTACACGCGGTTCCGCTCGATGCTGGTCCAGGAGCCCACCGCGGTGCGGCTCCTGCCGCTCGAGGTCGTCGAGGCCGAGGAGGGCGTGGAGCAGCCGCAGGCCGACCTGCTCCCGCTCTACGAGTTCGAGCCGTCCCCGGCCGAGGTCCTGGACGGGCTGCTCCCGCAGTACGTCCAGAGCCGGATCTTCTTCGCGCTCCTGCAGGCGGCGGCCTCCGAGCTCGCCGCCCGCCAGAAGGCGATGAAGTCCGCCACGGACAACGCCGACGAGCTCATCAAGAAGTACACCCGCATCGCCAACCAGGCCCGCCAGGCCGGCATCACCCAGGAAATCAGCGAGATCGTGGGCGGCGTCAACGCGCTGGCCGACGCCAACTCCGGCAACGACTAGCAGAGTGAGTGAAGAGACATGACTGCCACTGTTGAAGAGACCCAGACGGGCGCGGGTGCCACGAGCACCGGCCGCGTCGCCCGCGTGACCGGCCCCGTCGTGGACGTCGAGTTCCCCGCGGACGCGATGCCCGACATGTACAACAAGCTGGAGGTCGACCTCGACCTCAACGGCGAGACCAAGACGCTGATCCTCGAGGTCGCGCTGCACATCGGCGACGGCATGGTCCGTGCCATCTCGATGCAGTCGACCGACGGCCTCGTGCGCGGCGCCACGGTGACCAACACCGGCGGCCCGATCACGGTCCCCGTGGGTGACATCACCAAGGGTCACGTGTTCAACGCGACCGGTGACGTCCTCAACCTCGAGGAGGGCGAGGAGTACGAGGTCAAGGAGCGGTGGGGCATCCACCGCAAGGCCCCGGCCTTCGACCAGCTCGAGGCCAAGACCACGATGTTCGAGACCGGCATCAAGGTCATCGACCTGCTGACGCCCTATGTCAACGGCGGCAAGATCGGCCTCTTCGGCGGTGCCGGCGTCGGCAAGACGGTGCTCATCCAGGAGATGATCGCCCGCGTCGCCAAGGACCACGGTGGTGTGTCGGTGTTCGCGGGTGTCGGTGAGCGCACCCGTGAGGGCAACGACCTCATCGAGGAGATGACCGAGGCCGGCGTCATCGGCCAGACCGCCCTGGTGTTCGGCCAGATGGACGAGCCGCCCGGCACGCGCCTGCGCGTCGCCCTGTCCGCGCTGACGATGGCGGAGTACTTCCGCGACGTCCAGAACCAGGACGTGCTGCTCTTCATCGACAACATCTTCCGGTTCACCCAGGCCGGCTCGGAGGTGTCGACCCTGCTGGGCCGGATGCCCTCCGCCGTGGGCTACCAGCCCAACCTGGCCGACGAGATGGGTCAGCTCCAGGAGCGGATCACCTCGACGCGAGGCAACTCGATCACCTCGCTGCAGGCGATCTACGTGCCCGCGGACGACTACACCGACCCCGCGCCGGCCACGACGTTCGCCCACCTGGACGCCACCACGGAGCTGTCGCGCGAGATCGCGTCGCTCGGCATCTACCCCGCGGTGGACCCGCTGACCTCGACCTCGCGGATCCTCGACGCCCAGTACATCGGGCAGGAGCACTACGACTGCGCGATCCGGATCAAGCAGATCCTGCAGCGCAACAAGGAGCTCCAGGACATCATCGCGATCCTCGGTGTCGACGAGCTGTCCGAAGAGGACAAGATCATCGTGTCCCGCGCGCGCCGCATCCAGCGGTTCCTGTCGCAGAACACCTACGTCGCCAAGCAGTTCACCGGCATCGAGGGCTCGACGGTGCCAGTCAAGGACACCATCGAGGCGTTCAACAAGATCGCCGACGGCGAGTACGACCACGTGGCCGAGCAGGCCTTCTTCATGTGCGGCGGTCTGGACGACGTCGAGGCGAAGTGGGCCGAGATCCAGAAGAACCTCTGATGGCCGCCTCTGAGGGCGACGCTCTGCAGGTCGAGCTCGTCGCGGCCGACCGGACCGTGTGGTCCGGTCAGGCCACGATGGTCATCGCGCGCACCGTCGAGGGTGACGTCGGCGTGCTCAAGGACCACGCGCCGCTGCTGTCGCTGCTCACCGACGCGGTCGTGGAGATCTCGGCCGAGGAGGGCGACGTCGTCGTCGCCGCGGTCGACGGTGGGTTCCTCTCGGTGGCCAACAACCGGGTGTCGATCCTGTCGGAGCGCGCGATCCTGGCGACCGACATCGACGTCTCGGCGGCGCAGAGCGAGCTGGAGGAGGCGCGCTCGTCCGACGCGGACGACGCCGAGGCGCGCATCCGCCGGGCCGAGTCCCGGATCCGGGCCGCGGAGCGCTCCTGACCAGCACTGATGCACATCCACGAACGGCGGCCCGCGATGAGGGCCGCCGGGCGGGCACCCGATAGGCTTTGCGGACCGAGGGGGGATGGGACCGAATGGCGTGGTGGCAGTGGCTGATCGACATCGCCGGTGTCCTCCTGCTCCTGGTCCTGCTCTACGGTCTGGCGCTCGTCGTACGCCGCCGGCTGCTCTCGCGGCACGGCGGCACCTTCGAGCTCAGCCACCGGGTCCGACCCCAGAAGGCCGGTCGCGGCTGGGTCCTCGGGGTGGGTCGCTACTCCGGCCAGAACCTCGAGTGGTTCCGGCTGTTCTCGCTCGCGCCGCGGCCCAAGCGCACCTGGGCCCGTGACGACCTCTACTACGACGGGCGCCGCGAGCAGCGGGGCGCCGAGCAGGTCTCCCTCTACCCCGACCACGTCGTGATCCACTGCCAGACGGCGGCCGGCGAGATCGAGCTGGCGCTGAGCCAGGCCTCACTCACCGGGTTCCAGTCCTGGCTGGAGGCGCGCCCGCCCGGCACCGACTGGTCGAGGTGACGACCCCGCTGCCCGCCTCGAAGCGGGCGGTCGCCGCCGCGTTCGCGCTCAACGGCGTGATGATGGCGACGCTGATCTCGCGGATCCCGTCGCTGCGCGAGCGGCTCGACCTCGACAACGGTGCGCTCGGGCTGCTCCTGCTGGCGATCGCCCTGGGCTCGGTCCTGTCGCTGCCGGCGAGCGGACGGCTGATCGCCTGGAGCAGCGCCGCGAGCGTCGTCCGGCTGGGCGCCCTCCTGGGTGCCGTCGGCCTGGTGACGACGGCAGTGGGTGCGTTCACCGCCGGGTCCGTGGCCGCGGCCGCGGTCGGGCTGTTCCTCTTCGGCGTCGGGAGCGGCGTCTGGGACGTGGCGATGAACGTCGAGGGCGCCGAGGTCGAGCGGCTGCTCGGGCGCACGATCATGCCGCGCTTCCACGCCGGCTGGTCCTTCGGCAACATCGGAGGGGCTGGGGTGGGCGTGGCGATGGCGGCTTGGGACGCCCCCGTGCCGGCCCACCTGGGCGTCGTGTCCGTGCTGGCCCTGGTCGCCGCCGTGCTCGCCGTGCGCGACTTCCTGCCTGTGCGTGCGGAGGAGGACCACCCGACCGAGCGGCCCCGGTCGGCCTGGACCGAGCCGCGCACGCTGGCGATCGGCCTCATGGTGCTGACGTTCGCGGTCGCGGAGGGCTCGGCCAACGACTGGCTCTCGCTGGCGATCATCGACGGCTACGACGCCGAGCACTGGGTGGGCGTGGGCGGCTACGCCCTGTTCGTGACGGCCATGACGGTCGGACGGCTGCTCGGCCCGCTGGCCCTGGACCGCTTCGGCCGTCGGTCGGTGCTGTGGGCCTCGGTCGCGGCGGTGGCGGTCGGCACGCTGCTCACCGTGCTCGGCGGGCCCGTGCTCGCGGTGCTCGGCATCCTGGTCTGGGGCACCGGTGCGTCCCTCGGCTTCCCGGTCGGCATGAGCGCCGCGGCCGACGACCCGGTCCGCTCGGCGGCGCGGGTCAGCGTCGTCGCCACGATCGGCTACGCCGCGTTCCTCACCGGACCGCCCCTGCTCGGCGCTCTCGGCGACGCGGTCGGCACCCTGGACGCGCTGCTCGCGGTGACGGTGCTGATGGCGCCGGCGGCGGTCGCCGTCCTCGCCGTGGGCCCCTCCGTCAGGCGCCCGGCTCCCACCTCGTCGTGACGGGGTCGGCGGAGAACGCGCGCCGCACCTGGGTGTCCGCGCCGGTCACGACCACCTCGAGCTCGTCGACGCCGGCCGCCGCGAGACGCTCGTAGAGCCGTCGCGCAGGGCCGGTGACCCCGGCGGCCGCCCGGGCGGCGGGGGAGTCGGCGGTCAGCTCGAGCCGCACCAGGCGCAGCGGTTGCTCGTCGTCGACGCTGAGGACCACCCGTCCACGGGGAAGGCCGCCGAGCTCGGCGGTGTCCTCGGCGACCAGCGCCCACAGGTCCGCGATCTCGGGCGTCAGGCCCGACTCCACCTCGAGCGCGAGGTCGGGTCCGGTGAGCCGCCAGCGCAGCCCCGCGGCCGTGAGCGCCTGGTCGGTGCTCGCGTCGCGCACGAGCGTGCCCGAGGCGGCCGCGTCGGTGGGAAGCACGGCCGTGAGCGTCACCTCGTCCGCACCCGTCACCTCGAGCTGGGCCGGGGCCTCGAGCACCTCGGTGGCGCCGACGAGGAGGGCCAGGTCGCCCGCCAGGTCACGGCGGTCCAGGTCACCGGGCCCGGAGGTGTAGGTGGAGGCGTCCGTCGGCCGCGGGCCCGGGTCGTCTTCGGGGCGTCGGGGGAGGAAGGGGGTCGCGTCGGCATCGTCGTCGAGCTCGACGGCCAGTGCCGGGGAGGCCTCCCAGTCCAGGCCGGCGAGGGTGTCGAGCAGGCGAGGGGCGAGCCCGGACGCCTCCTGCGCGGTGAGGTCGTCGCCGACCGCCACCGACACGGCCGCGCTGGGGGCCACCTTGAAGCTGCCCCCGACCCAGGCCGCATCGGCGTCGACCACGCCGTCCACGCCGGACAGCCGCTGCTCGGCGCGCCCCGTGTCAGGGGCTCCGGAGCACGCCGCCAGCCCGACGAGGACCAGCGCGAGGCCGGCGACGGCGATGGGTCTCATGCAGAGGCGGGTGCCCCGCGCTCGCCGCCGGGAACCCACAGCACGTCCCCCTGCTCCCGGTTCGCGTGTCGGGCCAGGATGAACAGCAGGTCCGAGAGCCGGTTGAGGTAGGTGATCGCGAGCTTGTTCATGGTGTCCCCGTGCTGCTCGAAGGCGGCCCACGCCGACCGCTCCGCACGCCGTACGACGGTGCGCGCGACGTGCAGGTGCGCGCCGCCGGGCGTCCCTCCGTTGAGGATGAAGGACCGCAGCGCCGGCAGCGACTCGTTGTAGTGGTCGCACCACGCCTCGAGCCGGTCGACGTAGTCCTGCTCGATGCGCAGCGGCGGGTACTCCGGGTCGGGCACCACCGGGGTGCAGAAGTCGGCGCCGACGTCGAAGAGGTCGTTCTGCACGTGGGTCAGCACCGCGACGACGTCGTCGTCGAGCGTCCCGACCGAGAGCGCCAGGCCGAGGGTCGCGTTGGCCTCGTCGACGTCGGCGTAGGCGTGCAGGCGGAGGTCGTTCTTGGATGTCAGGCTCATGTCGCCGAGCCGGGTCTCTCCGCCGTCGCCGGTGCGGGTGTAGATCCTCGTGAGGTTGACCATGCGGCCGACCCTAGTGGGGGGCTCCGAGGGTCTCGCGGCGCGCCCGGGCCCGAGGTCCGGAAATTTCCACCCCTGCGGGTGCAACCTCAGGGGAGTGGTGCGCGTCATAGTGGGTGACAGAGGTTCTTTGCTCCGAGGACGAGGCAGGCATGGACATCGCGTTCGATGGACCCACGCTGGTGCTCAGCGGCGACTTCGACGTGCGCAGCACGTGGGAGGTGCGCAACGCCCTGCACGACCACCTGCACACCTACGACGACGTCGTGGTCGACCTCAGCGGCGTGACGACGGTCGACCACACCGCCCTGAAGGTCCTCGCCTTCGCCACCCGTCTCGCCGTCCGCGACGGCCACCACCTGACGTTGCGCGGCTGCGGACCCGCCGTGCGCCGGATGCTCCACATCTCCCGACTGATCCGTGTCGTCGAGCTCGAGCGCGAGGTCGCGAGCGCCTGATCGGCCCCTCCGGGACGCGCTCCCGTGTCGGATAAGCCACACGCTCCACGGGTTACCACGTGGTAGGTCTCGTCCTACTCTCGGACCCATGACCGAGAAGGACCGCCCCTGGGTGATGCGCACCTACGCCGGGCACTCGACCGCGACGGCGTCCAACGCGCTCTACCGCGGCAATCTCGCGAAGGGCCAGACCGGCCTGTCCGTCGCCTTCGACCTGCCGACCCAGACCGGCTACGACCCCGACTCGCCCCTCGCCCGCGGCGAGGTCGGCAAGGTCGGCGTCCCCGTCCCGCACCTCGGTGAGATGCGCAAGCTCTTCGACGACATCCCGCTGACGTCGATGAACACCTCGATGACGATCAACGCCACAGCCATGTGGCTGCTCGCGCTCTACCAGGTCGCCGCGGAGGAGCAGAACCCCGACCTCTCGCCCGAGGACGTCGCGGCGCAGCTCGCCGGCACCACCCAGAACGACATCATCAAGGAGTACCTCTCGCGGGGGACCTACGTCTTCCCCCCGGAGCACTCGCTGCGCCTGATCAGCGACGTCATCGCCTACACGGTCCACCAGATCCCGAAGTGGAACCCGATCAACATCTGCAGCTACCACCTGCAGGAGGCCGGCGCCACGCCCACCCAGGAGCTGGCCTACGCGCTGTGCACCGCGATCGCCGTGCTCGACCAGGTGAAGGCCTCCGGCCAGGTCGAGGAGGCCGACTTCGAGAAGGTCGTCGGGCGCATCTCGTTCTTCGTCAACGCCGGCGTCCGCTTCGTCGAGGAGACGTGCAAGATGCGCGCCTTCGTCGAGCTGTGGGACGAGATCACCCGGGAGCGCTACGGCGTGCAGGACCCCAAGATGCGTCGCTTCCGCTACGGCGTGCAGGTCAACTCGCTGGGGCTCACCGAGGCCCAGCCGGAGAACAACGTCCAGCGGATCGTGCTCGAGATGCTGGGCGTGACCCTCTCGAAGAGCGCCCGCGCCCGCGCCGTGCAGCTGCCCGCGTGGAACGAGGCACTCGGGCTGCCCCGGCCGTGGGACCAGCAGTGGTCGCTGCGGCTGCAGCAGGTCCTGGCCTTCGAGTCCGACCTGCTGGAGTACGACGACATCTTCGACGGATCGCACGTGATCGAGGCCAAGGTCGCCGAGCTGGTCGACGGCGCCCGCGCCGAGATCGACCGCGTGCAGGCCATGGGCGGCGCCATCACGGCCGTCGAGTCCGGCTACATGAAGCAGGCGCTGGTCTCCGCGCACGCCGCACGTCGCGGCCGCATCGAGAGTGGCGAGGAGAAGGTCGTGGGCGTCAACGTCTACGAGACGACCGAGCCGTCCCCGCTGACGGCCGACCTGGACGGCGCGATCATGGCCGCCGACCCGCAGGCCGAGCAGTCGGCACTGAGGTCGGTCGAGGAGTGGAAGGCGCAGCGCGACGAGACCGAGGTCGCCGACGCGCTGGCCGCGCTCGCGCAGGCCGCCAAGACCACCGAGAACCTGATGGCGGCCACCCTGGTCGCCGCCCGGGCGGGTGCGACCACGGGGGAGTGGGCCGGCACCCTGCGCGAGGTGTTCGGCGAGTTCCGCGCGCCCACGGGCGTCAGCGGCGCGGTCGGCGCGGCCGAGGCCGGCGCCGAGCTGTCCGCCGTACGGGAGCGGGTGCGGGAGACCGGTGACGAGCTGGGCGGCCGGCTGCGGCTGCTGGTCGGGAAGCCGGGCCTGGACGGGCACTCCAACGGCGCCGAGCAGGTGGCGGTGCGGGCCCGCGACGCCGGCTTCGAGGTGATCTACCAGGGGATCCGGCTGACCCCCGAGCAGATCGTCTCCGCGGCGGTCGCCGAGGACGTGCACTGCGTGGGGCTCTCGATCCTGTCCGGCTCCCACATGGAGCTCGTCCCCGACGTGCTGACGGGCCTGCGCGAGGCTGGGCTGGGCGACGTCCCGGTCATCGTCGGCGGGATCATCCCGGACTCCGACGGACGGCGGCTGCTCTCCCTCGGCGTCGCCGCGGTCTTCACGCCGAAGGACTTCGGGCTGACCGAGATCATGGGCGGCATCGTCGACGTCATCCGGCGCGCGCACGACCTGGACTGACGCCCTCCGACGTGGGCGGGCTCACTGCTAGGCAAGGCTTGCCTCTGTTAGGCTCCCCTTCGTGCCCAAGAAGAAGGCGTCGAGCAAGTCGTCGGTGAGGAAGCTCCCGAAGACCGAGTGCTGCGTCTCCAAGTCCAAGTGCGGGCGGTGCCCGCTGCGGATGCTCAAGGAGGGCACGCTGCCCGAGGGCTACACGGTGAAGAAGCGCAAGCTCGTCACGGTGGACGGCAAGAAGGTCACCAAGAAGAAGCTCGCGAAGGCCGCCTGACACACTGGCGGTCCGCCGACGAAAGCCGAGGATCCCCATGCCCGCAGCCCGCTTCGCCGAGCAGCTCAACGTCCAGATCGGCAACGAGCTCGCCGCGCACAACCAGTACCTCGCCTGCGCCGTCTACTACGACGACAAGACGATGCCGCAGATGGCGGCGTTCTTCTACGCCCAGGCGCTCGAGGAGCGCGACCACGCGATGATGATGGTCCAGTACCTCCTGGACACCGACGTCGACGCGGTCATCCCCGGCGTCGAGGCCCCGGTCTCCTCCTTCGCCGACGTCGTCGCGCCGGTGGCGCTCGCGCTGTCGCAGGAGAAGCGGGTCACCGAGCAGATCAACGGCCTGCTGCGGATCGCGCGCGAGGAGCACGACTACGCCTCCGAGCAGTTCATGCAGTGGTTCATCAAGGAGCAGGTCGAGGAGGTCGCCACCATGAGCGACCTGCTGGCCGTCGTCACCCGCAACCAGAACGACATCGAGGACATCGAGGAGTACGTCGCCCGCGAGCAGAAGACCGGCGAGGTCGACCCGACCGCGCCGCGCGTCGCGGGAGCCTGACCCCGGGCTCCTCGCCCACACCGGCCTCGCGTGGGGCAGACTCGCCGGATGAGCCGAGTCATCGTCGTGGGCGCCGGGGTCGTCGGACTGACCTGCGCGGTCCGCCTGCTCGAGGCCGGCCACCGCGTCGACGTCGTGGCCCGCGACCTGCCGCTGGAGACCACCTCCGCCGTGGCGGCGGCGCTCTGGTACCCCTTCGGCACGGCCGCCGACCCCCGGGTCGCGGCGTGGGCGGCTCGCTCCTACGAGGTCTTCGACTCGCTGGCCGCCGTTGACGCGACCGGCGTACGGATGGTGGAGGGGACCGAGGTCGTCGCACCCGGCACGCCGGACCCGTGGTGGGTCGACGCCGTGCCGTCGCTGACGCGGGTGCCCGACGGGTGGAGCCTCGTGGCGCCGGTGGCGCAGACGCCGGTCTACCTGCCGTGGCTCGCGGGTCGGGTCGAGGAGCTCGGCGGCACCCTGACGCGGCTCAACCTGCGGGTGCTGCCCGAGGGCGGCGACGTGGTCGTCAACTGCTCCGGCATCGGCTCGCGGCTGCTCGCCTCCGACGGCGCGGTCACGCCCGTCCGCGGACAGGTCGTCCACGTCGAGCAGCACGGACTCGAGCGCTGGTGGCTGGAGGCTGGTGGTTCGCCGCTGTACGTCGTGCCGCGGACCGAGGACATCGTCGTCGGCGGCACTTACGAGGAGGGCGACTGGAGCCGCACCCCCTCACCCGAGACGGCGGAGGCGATCCTGGCCCGCGCGGCACTGCTGGTGCCCGAGCTCGGCTCCGCCCGGGTGCTGCGGCACCGCGTCGGGCTGCGTCCCGCCCGCCCGTCGGTGCGGGTCGAGCGGGACGGCCGCGTCGTCCACTGCTACGGCCACGGCGGTGCCGGCGTCACGCTGAGCTGGGGCTGTGCCGACGACGTCGTCGCGTTGGTGGGGTGAGGGAGGGAGTTTCACCGGGTACCCGGTGAAACTCACGCTCCCGGCGTGAAGCTTCGCCCCGGAAGCGTGAGCTTCGTGCAGGCGCTGGGGCGGACGTGACGCGTGGGTCAGCGTGACCCGCCCGCGACAGGGACCCGGCCGCGTCGGCGCCGGTGCGCGACGACGGCGAGGACGATGCCGACCGCGAAGCCGATCAGCAGCCCGACAGCGGCCCCGGGATCCGGTACGACGGCGGCGCCGACGATCGCGCCGGCGACCGCGACGGTCATGGCGATGACGGCGAGGACCATGCGGTGCACGACCTCGCCCAGGAACAGCTGCGTGAACGACGCCTCGCTCGCCGGCCCGACCCCGTCCGCGGAGCCGCCAAGCCCACCGATCGGCCCGCCGTCCGTCCCGCCGTCCGTCCCACCGGGCTCGCCGACCGGCCCGCCCACCGGCAGGGCCTGGACAACGGCGTCGGGGTTGATCGGGCCGTAGACATGGGGGAAGGTCTCGGGGCCCTCGCCGACGCGCTCCTCGACGACGGGGGAGGTGAGACGGTCGGTGTCGATCACCAGGAGCACGAGCGGCTCGGCGACGTCGGCGTAGTAGCGCTCGCGCACGCCCTGCCACTGGTCGGCGCGGCTGGCGTGGATGAAACCCTCCTCAGCGAGCGTGCGGCCGGTCGTCGAGGTGGTGTAGGCGCCGGAGTCACGAGCGGCGTCCCACTCCGCGACCGTGGCGAGGTGGAAGATCCGCATCAGACGAGTCGGTGACTGGTGTCGTGGGGGCCGCGCCGTGGATCAGCGCTGCGCCTGTCACCGAGGGTCTGGAGGGCGGCGTAGGACGTCGTGGGGCTCAAGGCCCGACTCCCTGTCGTCCGAGCGAAGGCACGGTGCGTGACACATCGGGATCGCTCGTCATGACCGTCACCGTATGCCGTGTCCTCGGCTGCTGCCAGCGAAGCCAGCCCGCCTGTGGATCCCGATGGAGCGGAGGGAGACGCCAGGGCCGGCGGTCCGCCGGACGTCAGCACACTCGGTGGCTGGCCCGAAGGTGCCGCGCACCGGGCCGTTGCCGGTCAGAAGCCGGCCGCGGTGAAGAAGCGTGAGGTGACGGGTCGGCTGCTCGACGCCGTCGATGCAGTCGACACGTGCTTCCTCTGGGAGGGCAATACGCTTCTCCCGGCAGCCTCCGACATCGTCGTCGAGATGGAGTCCTGGATCGAGTCCTCGGAGCCCGGCGCGCCGACCCTCCGCCTCGAGGTGGCCTTCGCATCGGAGAACCCGGGGCTCATGGCGCTCAACGAGCCAGCTCGGTTGTAGGGCGCTGCGAGGGCGGACTCCTGGAGGAACCGATCGCTGGGTCGTCGACTCCGTGCAGCAAGGGTCGCTGAACCCGCAGCTACCTCATCTCTCGGGAAACCGGACCAGTTCGCGATCCCAGTCATCGACCGCCCGAGCAAGATCGGCCGTGGACAGCTCGAGCCGCACCTCGTGACCGAGGCCCTGGTCTCCGTCGCTCGATCCTCTGGGCGGACGTGACTCGGCGTCGAAGTGCACCACGAGGCTGATCATGCCGTGGTCACTCCCCGTCAGCTCGAACGTCAGGTTGGGCTCAGTCAGCCACATGCGCAGTTCGTCGGGTCCTGCGGTCTTGACCGTCGCCGCATTCGAGTCGGCGAGCCCCCGCAACCAGCCGGACAGTTCGCGAGCCTCCCAGGTCGTCATGCAGGGATCGTGGAAAGCCCACGAAACATGGCCGTCCCACACCCTTCCTCGGATCATGAGCCAGTTGGCGTCCCAGTCACGCTCTTCGGAGGTCGAGCGCCCGCCTCCGAACTGATACGCGGAGATGGCGAGTTCGACGAACCGTCCGTCGAGGGACACGAGCTCCATCGTGGTGCTGCAGCTAGAAGAGTCGGTGGCTCGGGTCGTCGAGGCCGCGCAGGGCGTCGTAGTCGACGACCGCGCAGGCGATGCCGCGGTCGGTGGCGAGGACCCGGGCCTGGGGCTTGATCTCCTGGGCGGCGAAGATCCCGCGCACCGCGCCGTTGCCGGTGAGCAGCGGGTCGCGGTTCAGCAGCTCGAGGTAGCGGGTGAGCTGCTCGACGCCGTCGATGTCGCCGCGGCGCTTGATCTCCACGGCCACGCTGACCCCCAGCGCGTCGCGGCACATCAGGTCCACGGGGCCGATCGCGGTGGGGTACTCCCGCCGGACCAGCGTCAGCCCCTCCGCGAGCGTGCCCGGGTGGTCGGCCAGGAGCGCCTGGAGATGCTTCTCGACGCCGTCCTTCTGCAGCCCCGGGTCGATCCCGAGGTCGTGGGAGGAGTCGCTGATGACCTCGGCGAGGAGGATGCGCAGGGTGTCGTCGGTCTTGGGGTTCGTGACCGTCCACTCCACCTGCCCGTCCTCGGTGGTGCCCTCGCGCAGCGTGCACGGCGGCGACATCCAGTTGAGCGGCTTGTAGGAGCCGCCGTCGGAGTGGACGAGGACCGAGCCGTCCGCCTTGATCATCAGCACCCGCGTCGCCATGGGCAGGTGCGCCGTCAGGCGTCCGGCGTAGTCGACCTGGCAGCGCGCTACGACGAGTCTCACGGGCGACGAATCTACAGTGGTCCCCGTGACCGACCACCAGGGTGCCGTGACCGTCCGGCACGCCCGCGCCGCCGACCTGCGCCACCTCGCCGCGATCGAGGACGCCGGGGTGCCCCTCTTCGAGGAGGCGTACGGCGACCTGACCGGCGACGCGCTCTCCTCGCCGGCCCCCGACGGGCGCGACCGGGTGGGCGAGCCGGGCTTCCTGCTGGTCACGGGGGAGGTGGGGGAGCCGACCGGCTTCGCCCACGTCACGTACGTCGACGGCTCGGCCCACCTGGCGCAGCTGTCGGTCCACCCGAGCCGGATGCGCCGGGGCCTCGGCTCGGCGCTGGTGCGGGAGGCGATGCGGGAGGCGTGGCACGCGGGCTACGCACGCATGTCGCTGACGACGTACCGCGACCTGGCTTTCAACGGGCCGTTCTACGCCGGCCTCGGGTTCGCCGAGGAGACGCGCCCAGAGCCGTTCGAGGCCCGTCAGCTCGAGCGCGAGCACCGGCTCGGCCTGGACCGGCACGGACCGCGGGTGGTCATGTCGACGCGCCTCCGAGGATCGGTCGCACCCTAAGTTACTGGTGAGTTAGCCCACAGCCCAGCGCCGCCGGGCCGTGCGATGATGCGCCGCATGACGAGCACGCCTGAGACCTCCGCCCGCACGTTCACGACGATCGGCGTCATCGGTCTCGGCACGATGGGCGCCGGCATCGCCGAGGTCTTCGCCCGCCACGGCTTCGCCGTCGTGGGGGTCGAGCAGGGTGAGGAGGGTCTCGAGCGGGGCCGTCAGCACCTGGCCAACTCCACCGACCGCGCCGTCAAGCGCGAGAAGCTCACCGAGGCCGAGCAGGCCGAGCTGCTGGGCCGGATCACGTTCACCACGTCGCTGGAGGACCTCCGCGACGCCGACTTCGTCATCGAGGCGGTGGTGGAGTCGCTGGCCACCAAGAAGGCGATCTTCGCCGAGCTCGACTCGATCGTCTCGGGCGAGGCGATCCTGGCGACCAACACCTCCTCGCTGTCGGTCACCGAGATCTCGACGGCCAACTCCTCCCCGGGCCGGGTCATCGGCGTGCACTTCTTCAACCCCGCGCCGGTGCAGAACCTCGTCGAGATCGTGCGCACCGTCGTCACCGAGCCGGCCGTGCTCGACGACGTGAAGGGGCTGGTGGCGCAGCTGGGCAAGAGCCCGGTCGTGTGCGGCGACAAGGCGGGGTTCATCGCCAACACGCTGCTGTTCGGCTACCTCAACCACGCCGCGTCGATGTTCGAGGGCAGGTACGCCTCACGCGAGGACATCGACGCCGCCATGCGGTTCGGCTGCGGCTACCCGATGGGCCCGCTGGCGCTGCTCGACCTGATCGGCCTGGACACCGCCTACGAGATCCTCGAGACCATGTACCGCCAGGGCCGCGACCGCCTCCACGCGCCGACGCCCATCCTGAAGCAGATGGTCATGGCCGGCCTGCTCGGTCGCAAGACCGGCCGCGGCTTCTACACCTACGAGGGCCCCGACAGCCCCGTCGTCGTCGACGACGACAAGACCCCGTCCGCCGACGAGCAGCCGCAGCTGCGCCACGACATCAGGCAGGTCGGCGTCGTCGGCACCGGCACGATGGCCAGCGGGATCGTGGAGGTCTTCGCCAAGGCCGGCTACGACGTCCTCTACGTCGGCCGCAGCGCCGACAAGGTCGCCGGCGTCACCGCGACGATCACCAAGAGCTTCGACAAGCAGATCCAGCGTGGCAAGGCCACCGAGGAGGCCAAGGCCGAGGTGCTGGCGCGCGTCAGCGGGTCGACCAGCCTCGACGACCTCGCGTCGGTCGACCTGGTGGTCGAGGCGATCGCCGAGGACCTCGCCGTCAAGACGACCCTGTTCGAGAACCTCGACGAGATCTGCAAGCCCGGCGCGATCCTCGCGACCACGACCTCGAGCCTGCCGATCATCGCGATGGCCAAGGTGACCAGTCGCCCGCAGGACGTCGTCGGGATGCACTTCTTCAACCCGGCGACGGTCATGAGGCTGGTGGAGGTCGTCTCGACGGTCGCCACGTCCGAGGACGTCACCGAGACGACCCGGGCCCTGTGCGCGAAGGTCGGCAAGGTCGCGGTGTCCTGCGGCGACCGGGCCGGCTTCATCGTCAACGCCCTGCTGTTCCCCTACCTCAACGACGCCGTCAAGATGCTCGAGGCGCACTACGCCACCGCCGACGACATCGACCTCGCGATGAAGCAGGGCTGCGCGCTCCCGATGGGCCCCTTCGAGCTGCTCGACGTGGTCGGCAACGAC
The DNA here is from genome assembly GCF_015024225.1 of Nocardioides lijunqiniae. Taxonomy (GTDB): domain Bacteria; phylum Actinomycetota; class Actinomycetes; order Propionibacteriales; family Nocardioidaceae; genus Nocardioides; species Nocardioides lijunqiniae. The sequence continues at coordinate 7,597 of NZ_JACJGM010000006.1, read as the reverse complement.
GTCTCGCTGGCGATCCAGCGCGAGCTCTACCTGGAGTTCCGCGAGCCGGGCTTCGCGCCCGCTCCACTGCTCGAGCACCTGGTCACGGCCGGCTACCTCGGCCGCAAGACCAAGCGCGGCTTCCGCGACTACAGCCGGCGCTAGAGGCTGACGCGCAGCGTCAGCATCGGCGAGGCGGCCCGCGGGTCGTCCTCGTCGACCACGGCGACCACGCGGCCGCCCGCCGGGCCCCAGTCGGCGACGGCCAGCCCCTCGACCTTGGCGACGCGCCCGCCGACGCTCGGCAGCGCGGCGACGGCGCGCACCCGGTCGCCGTGGACGACGGCCAGGGCCGAGCCGAGCACCGGGCCGTCGTCGTAGGCGTTGGGGCTGTCCTCGGCGGCCGCGCTCACCAGCAGCGACCCGTCGGGCAGCGCCACGGCGTCGGTGACCGCCAGCCCCACGCCGCCGATCACCCCCAGCTCATAGCGTCGTACGGCGGTCGGCTGCAGGTCGGCGGGCTCCGCGCGACCGGCGACCGTGGCCACCACCGCGGCCAGGTCGAGGTCGACGCTGCTGCTGGGCAGGCCGGCCGCGGGACGACCCCGGTGGAACCACCGCAGCGTGCCGTCGAGGGAGCAGGCACCCTCGAGGTTCAGCTGACCGGGCGCGAGGCCGAGCAGCTCCGTGACCCGGGCGTAGAGCGGCGAGAGGTCACGGGCGAGCGTCCACGTTGAGCCGTCCCGCAGCCCCATCAACACCGCGCGCGTGCGGGCCGGCGTGGACCCCGAGCCCAGCAGCAGGACCGCGGGCCCGTCGTCGAGCGCCACCGCCACCGCCGCCTCCAGGTCGGGCTTGAGGTGCTTGGTCCCCTGGGCGGTGGAGAACGAGTCGTGGCCGGCCACGGGCGGGAGCAGCCGCACCGGCGTGCCGGCCCCGGTGCCCGGGCGCAGCCAGCAGCCCACGGTGGCGTCGTCCTGCGCGACGAGAAGGCCGTCGCCGAGCGGCGCGACGGCGGAGGCGGCGCGGACCGGTGTCCCGTCCTCGAAGCGGAGGGCCGTGACGGCCTCGAGGTCGACGCGCACGTCAGCCGCGTGGGTAGCCGCGCCGGACGGTGCGGTCGAGGATCCCGAGCGTGCCACGCAGCGCGCCCTCGGTGAGGACCGGGAAGATCCCCGAGTCGCGCCACTCGGGAGCGATCGTGGACCAGTCGTAGAACGACGTGACGCGGGTGCCGCCGGACTCCTCGTCCGGCTCGAGGCGGTAGCCGTAGACGTGACCGATCTGCGGCCGGATGCGGCCCAGCACGGTCCACGAGATCAGCCGGTCGGGCTCGTAGTCGCGGATCGTGACGGTGACGTCGTAGCGGCCCATCTCGGGGTAGTCGTTCAGCGCCTCGCGGTCCATGTGCACCACGAAGCTGTCGCCGGCGGCGCGCACCGGCTCGCCCTCGGCGTCCTGGAGCATGCCGGAGGAGTCGATCGCGACATGACCGTGCGGGTCGCAGAGCAGCGCGAAGATGTCGGCCGCGGGGGCGGCGATCAGGCGCTCCGCCTCGAGTCGGGTGTCGGTCACGCTGCGATCATGCCAGCATCGCCCCATGACGACGCCCGACCTCCCGCACCTCGTCGACCGGTGGGCCGAGGGCTTCGCCCGATCCCGCCAGGTGGCCTACGCCCGCTACGGCGACGTGATCGAGGTGGAGGTCGACGGCGGCGGCCGGCGGTTGGAGCTGGTCCTGACCGAGCCGGCCCGAGAGCTGCTCGGAGCGACGGCGGCGCGGGCCGCGTCGGCCCCCGACGTGTGGGTGACCGCCTTCTCCGTCGACCGCTCCGAGCATCCCGCCCCGGAGGGGATGCGTATGCGGCTCGACGGGGAGGTGCTCATGAGCCGGGCGCTGGCGGTCGATGGTCCCGCCCCGGACGGGGTGGACCTCGAGGTGCACGGCAAGCGGCTGCAGGCGGTGGTCCGCGCCGGTGACGAGGTCGCTGCCAGCGGCTGGGTGACGGTGCTGGGCGAGCACGCGATCGTCGACCGCGTCGGGACGGCGCCGGCCCACCGGCGTCGCGGGCACGCGAGCCGCGTCATGAGTGCGCTCGAGCGCTGGGCGTGCGAGAACGGCGCCCGCACCGGCCTCCTGGCCGCCTCCCCGGAGGGCCAGGCCCTCTACGCGAGCCTGGGCTGGGACGTGACGGCCCGCATGACCACCTGGTGCGGCCGGAGCGAGGCGCAGGACACGCCCTAGGCTCGCACCATGCGCCGAATCGCTCTGCTGCTCGTCCTCGTCGGGCTCCTGGCCGGTCTGGCCGCTCCGTCTCACGCCGACGTGCGGCCGATCCCGTCCGGCTCGGACGTCGACTACCAGCTCGGCGGGCCTAAGCGGCTCCCGGCCCATGTCGGGATCATCGTGCGCGACCGCACGGAGAGGCCCGCGGCCGGACGCTACAACGTCTGCTACGTCAACGGCTTCCAGACCCAGCCCGACGCCAAGCGCTTCTGGCGCCGCCACTGGTCGCTGGTCCTCAAGCGCGGTGGCCGCCCGGTCGTCGACGAGGCATGGGGGGAGTGGCTGCTCGACCTGCGCACTCCCCGCAAGCGCCAGGCCCTCGCCCGGATCGTCGGTCGGTGGACCGCCGGCTGCGCCAACGACGGGTTCGACGCGGTGGAGTACGACAACCTCGACTCCTTCACCCGCAGCCAGCGGCTGATCAAGCGTCGTCACGCCGTCGCCTTCGCTCGCCTGCTCGTGCGACGGGCACACGCGGAGGGTCTGGCCGCCGGGCAGAAGAACCTCGCCGACTACGACGGGACGGCCGTCGGGTTCGACTTCGCGGTCTCCGAGGAGTGCGGGCGCTACGCCGAGTGCGGTGACTACGTCGACCACTACGGCGACCAGGTGCTGATGGTCGAGTACCGCCGGGTCGACTTCCGTCGCGCCTGCCGCCGCCACGGCGACCGGGTCCCGGTGGTGCTGCGCGACCGGGCGCTGAGCCGGAAGGGAGTGCGCGTGTGGTGCTGAACACCGCGACCCTGGGGCAGTCGGGCCCCCTGGTGGTGTTCCTGCACGGGCTCTTCGGCCAGGGGAAGAACTGGACCTCGATCGCCAAGACGCTGGCCGAGGACCACCGCGTCCTGCTCGTCGACATGCCCAACCACGGCCGCTCCGACTGGCACGACCGCGTCGACTACCTCGACATGGCCGACGAGGTGGCCGCCCTGTTCTCCGCCGAGGACCCCGTCGCGCTCGTGGGCCACTCGATGGGCGGCAAGACGGCCATGGTGCTCGCGCTGCGCCACCCCGAGCTGGTCGAGCGCCTGTGCGTCGTGGACATCTCGCCGGTCGACTACCACGGACTCACGGAGTTCGGTGACTTCATCGTGGCCATGCTCGGGCTGGACCTCGACGGGCTCACGCGTCGCAGCGACGCCGACGAGGCGCTGGCGGGGGCGGTGCCCCACCGCACCGTGCGCAGCTTCCTCCTGCAGAACCTGCGCCGCGAGGGCGACTCCTGGTCGTGGCAGCCCAACCTGACGGTGCTCGGCCGGGATCTCGCGACCCTGGGTGGCTGGCCGGCCGACCGCCTCGCGGGTCTCGAGCCCTACCCGGGGCCGGTGCTGTGGGTCGCCGGCCAGACGTCGGCGTACGTCACCGACGACTACGACGCGGCCATGGACCGGTGGTTCCCGCAGAAGCGCAAGGTGACGGTGAAGAACGCCGGCCACTGGGTGCACTCCGAGCAGCCCGAGGTCTTCACCGAGGTGCTCCGGCGCTTCCTCGCGAGCTGACCCTCGCGCCCCCTTGGTCAGCCGCCCGCGGCCTGGCGGGCGCGGTAGGCGGCGACGGCGTTGCGGTTGCCGCAGGAGGTCGAGCAGAAGCGTCGCGAGCGGTTGCGCGACAGGTCGAGGACGACGCCGTTGCAGTCGTCGTCGGCACACAGCGCGAGCCGCGACATCTCGTCGGTGCGGATGACGTCGATCATCGCCATGGCGGTCTCGACGATGATCCGCGTCGCCAGCGGGGCGTCGTCGTCGACGGCGTGCAGGTGCCAGTCGAAGGGGTCGTGGCGCACGAGCTGGGGCAGCGCCCGGCCGTCGCGCAGCATCTCGTTGACCAGGACGACGGCGTCGTCGCGCTCGGCCGTGAGCAGCTCGCGCAGCCGCGGCCGCAGGGCGCGGACGGCGTCCAGCTCGGCCCGGTCGCCGTCGCGGCGACCCGTGTAGCCGTAGTCGTGGAAGAACGCCTCGAGGTCGCCGGCGGTGGACAGGGTGTCCTCGTCGTCGTCCTCGGTGTTGACCAGTGTCGCGGCGGCCTGGAGGGACAGCTCGGTGTCATGGGCGAAAACCACGTTGACAGGTTACCGCATCCCGAATAGTGTCATGACCCATGACGACTTTGACCCGTGACGACGACACCCTGGCCCCGACGGGGGCGTCGCGCACGGTCACCGGCCTGGCGCTGGCCCTGCTCTCGGCGGCCACCTTCGGCCTCTCCGGCGCCCTGGCCCGCGGCCTGCTCGACACCGGCTGGACCCCCGGCTCGGTGGTCCTCGTGCGCATCGCGCTGGCCGCGGTGGTCGTCGCACCCTTCGGCGCCTACGCGATGCGCGGGCGCTGGAGCGTGCTGCGTCCCAACCTCGGGCTGGTGCTCACCTACGGGCTGCTGGCCGTCGCGGGGGCCCAGTTCTGCTACTTCTCCGCCGTCGGCCACATGCAGGTGGGGCCGGCGCTGCTCATCGAGTACACCGCGCCCGCCGCCGTCGTGGTGTGGCTGTGGATCCGCAAGGGCGAGCGCCCCGGCCGGCTCACGCTCGCCGGCGCCGGCCTGGCCGCGCTCGGCCTCGTGCTGGTGCTGGACCTGCTCTCCGGCGCCGACCTCAGCGTGCCCGGCGTGCTGTGGGCGCTCGGGGCCATGGTCGGCTGCGCGGCGTACTTCCTGATCTCGGCCGACGAGGGCAACGGGCTCCCGGCCCTGGCGCTCGCAGCGGGAGGCCTCGTCGTGGGCGGGGTGTCGCTGGGCCTGCTCGGCCTGGTCCGGGTCCTGCCCATGACGGCCTCCACGCAGGACGTGACGATGGCGGGGGAGACCTTCGCCTGGTGGGTGCCGCTGCTCCTGCTCGGGCTCGTCACCGCCGCGGTCGCCTACGTCTCCGGCATCTTCGCGATCCGCCGCCTCGGCTCGCGCCTCGCGTCGTTCGTCGCCCTCACCGAGGTGGTCGCCGGCGTCCTGTGGGCCTGGCTGCTGCTCGACGAGCTGCCGAAGGCGCTGCAGCTCGTCGGTGGCCTGCTCATCCTCGTGGGCGTGGTCGGGGTCAAGCTCGGCGAGCGCGAGGTCGCCGACGCGACGCTCCTCGGCGACGAGGCGTAGCGCTCAGCGCGCGTCCTGGCGGCGTACGACGACCTCGCGCATGATCAGCAGGATCGCCGCCGCCGTCGGGATCGCCAGCAGCGCGCCCACGACGCCCAGCAGGCCCGCCCCGACGAGCGCCGCGATCACGATCACCGCACCCGGCAGGTCGACGGACTTCGACATCACCCGTGGGTAGACCAGGTAGTTCTCGACCTGCTGGTAGATCAGGAAGAAGATGGCGCAGAGGATGCCCATCTTGACGTCCGTGGCGAAGGCGATCGCGGTGACGACGACCGCGCCGATGGTGGCCCCGATCATCGGGATCACGTCGAGCAGCGCGACGACGAAGGCCAGCGCGACGGCGTAGTCGCCCAGTCCGATCGCGAAGAGGAACACCAGGGTCGAGACGCCCGCGCAGAGCGCCACGATGAACGCGCCGGAGACGTAGCCGCCGACGTTGCGCACGATCTGGTCGCCGAGCAGGCTCACGCGGGTGCGTCGCGAGGCCGGCGCCAGGCGGTAGAAGGCCTGCTTGGTCTTCTCGAGCGAGCTGAGGAAGTACAGCGTCAGGACCAGGATGATGAACGCGTTGAACAGCGCGCCCAGGATCTTCAGGCCCACGCCGAGGACGCCGCCGAAGAGGCCGCTGACGAAGTCGCCGTTGGCGACGTAGTCCTGGACCTTGGAGATGATGTCGTACTCGTCGTCGAGCTTCTGGATCTGGCGGTTCTCCTGCAGCCGCTCCAGCCACTCCGGGGCGTTCTTGGAGATGGCGGTGACCTGGTCGGTGATGACCGGGACGATGGCGACGACGAAGAGGGCGACGGCGCCGAGGAACGCGGTGATCACCGCCGTCACGGCCCAGCTGCGGCGCAGGCCGCGGTGCTCCAGCGCCTCGACCGACGGGTTGAGGCCGGCGGCGAGGAACAGCGAGACGACGATCAGGAGCAGCGTCGAGCCGATGCCCATGAGGGCGGACCACAGGAAGTAGGCCAGCAGCGCGCCGAGCGCGCCGAAGAACCCGAGGTAGAACGGCGAGCGGTGCTCGAACGGCGGGCCCTGCACGCCGTACTGGCGGTCGTGCTCGGCCAGCTCGCCGTCGTGCACCGCCTCCACCTGGGCGGCGGTGTCCTCCGCCCGGTCGGCTGCGTCCTCCGCCCGGTCGGCGGCCTCCTCCGCTGCCTCGACGTGCTCCTTGCTCAACTCTCGTCCTCGCCGAAGCCGGCGACGACGTCACGGAGCGAGGCGAGCTGGGCGGTGATGGCGTCACGGCGCTTGGTCAGGCGGTCGAGCTCGGCACGGCGCGCCGCGATCTCGCGCTCGATCTCCGCGGTGCCCGTGGACTCGACCGACTCGGCCTGGCTGCGGGCGGTGGCGACGACCTGCTCGGCCTCGCGGCGGGCGCGGGCCAGCAGGGCCTCCGCCTCGGCCTGGGCGGCGGCGCGGCCCTCGGCGGCCTGCTTGCTGGCCTCGCTCGCGCGCTTCTCGGCGGCGGCCGCGCGCTGCTCGGCCTCGTCCACGAGTCGCTTGGTCTCGGCGGTGGCGCTGTTGTGGTGGTCGGTCGCCTCGCGGGCGAGCCGCTCCTTCTCCACCGCGAGCGTGCGGCGGGCCTCCTGCACCTCGCGGTCGGCGGCGGCGCGGGCCTGCTCGACCTCGCGGGTCGCGGAGGTGCGCATCTCGCTGGTCTCCTGCTGGGCGGCGAGCCGGACCTGGTCGGCCTCGCGGCGCGCCGAGGCGAGGAGGTCCTCGGCCTCGGCCTTGGCCATGCTGCGCTCCTGCTCGGCGTCGGCGAGCACCCGCACGCGGGTCTGCTCCAGCTCCTGGAGCTGGACGGTGCGCATGTCCTGCGCCTCGCGGGTGGCCTCGGCGCGGATCGCCTTGCCGTCGCGGGCGGCCTGCTCACGGATCTCGGTGGCCTCACGCTCCGCGGTGGTCCGGATCTCGTTGGCCTCCTCCTCGGCGAGGCGCAGCATCGCGCTGGCACGACCGCCCAGTCCGGCGTAGGAGGGGGACTGCACCTCGGAGAGCTGGTGGCGGGCGTCCTGGAGCTCGTTCTCGAGCTCCATCAGGCGCTGCTCGGACTGCGTCAGGCTGGCGCTGAGGCCGGCCTTGTCGCGGGCGAGCTGGGTGATGCGGGCGTCGACGGCGGCCTTGTCGTAGCCGCCACGACGTACGACGGGCAGGTCGCCGGAGGGCGGCGGCGGCATCGGCGCGGCGGGGCGCTGGGGCGCGGCTGCGGGCGGGGGCGCCGCCTGCGTGCGGTCGGCAGCC